>BNBH01000016.1 GCA_014655195.1 Streptomyces cellulosae
GGCATCTACAGCGGCTACGAACTGTGCGAGAACACCCCGCTGCGCGAGGGCGGCGAGGAATACCTCGACAGCGAGAAGTACCAGCTCAAACCCCGCGACTGGGAAACCGCCGAACGCGAGGGCCGCACCATCGCCCCCCTCGTCACCCGCCTCAACACCATCCGGCGGGACCACCCCGCGCTGCACCGGCTGCGCAATCTCCGCTTCCACCGCACCGACAACGACTCCGTCCTGGCGTACAGCAAGCGCCAGGGCTCCGACGTCGTGCTCGTGGTCGTCAACCTCGATCCCCGGCACACCCAGGAGGCGACGGTCTCGCTGGACATGCCGCACCTCGGCCTGGACCGGCACGAGACGGTGCCGGTGCGCGACGAGCTCACCGGCGAGACCTACCACTGGGGCAGCACCAACTACGTGCGGCTGGAGCCGGGGCGGGCTCCAGCGCATGTCCTGCACGTCCAGCGACCGCCCGCCGCACAGCGAAACGGAGGGCCAGGAACGCCATGACCGTGAACGAGCCAGTGCCGGACACGTTCGAGGACACACCGGTCAGGGACCGGGACCCCGACTGGTTCAAACGCGCCGTGTTCTACGAGGTGCTCGTCCGCTCCTTCCAGGACAGCAACGGGGACGGCATCGGCGATCTCAAGGGCCTGACCTCCAAGCTGGACTATCTGCAGTGGCTCGGCGTGGACTGCCTGTGGCTGCCCCCGTTCTTCAAGTCGCCGCTCAGGGACGGCGGTTACGACGTCGCCGACTACACCGCCGTGCTTCCCGAGTTCGGCGACCTCGCCGACTTCGTGGAGTTCGTGGACGCCGCCCATCAGCGCGGCATGCGCGTGATCATCGACTTCGTCATGAACCACACCAGCGACCAGCACCCGTGGTTCGAGGAGTCCCGCAAGGACCCGGAGGGCCCCTACGGCGACTTCTACGTGTGGGCCGACGACGACACCGGCTACCCGGACGCGCGCATCATCTTCGTCGACACCGAGGCGTCCAACTGGACGTACGACCCGGTGCGGAAGCAGTACTACTTCCACCGGTTCTTCTCGCACCAGCCGGACCTCAACTACGAGAACCCGCGCGTGCAGGAGGAGATCCTCGCGGCCCTGCGCTTCTGGCTCGACCTGGGCATCGACGGCTTCCGCCTGGACGCCGTCCCCTATCTGTACGCGGCCGAGGGGACGAACTGCGAGAACCTCCCGGCGACCCACGCGTTCCTGAAGCGGGTCCGCAAGGAGATCGACACCCAGTACCCGGACACCGTGCTCCTCGCCGAGGCCAACCAGTGGCCCGAGGACGTCGTCGACTACTTCGGCGACTACGCCGCCGGCGGCGACGAATGCCACATGGCGTTCCACTTCCCGGTCATGCCCCGCATCTTCATGGCGGTGCGCCGCGAGTCGCGCTACCCGGTCTCCGAGATCCTCGCCAAGACCCCCGCCATCCCGTCGGGCTGTCAGTGGGGCATCTTCCTGCGCAACCACGACGAGCTGACCCTGGAGATGGTCACCGACGAGGAACGCGACTACATGTGGGCCGAGTACGCGAAGGACCCCCGCATGCGCGCCAACATCGGCATCCGGCGGCGTCTCGCCCCCCTCCTCGACAACGACCGCGACCAGATCGAACTCTTCACCGCCCTGCTGCTCTCGCTCCCCGGGTCGCCGATCATCTACTACGGCGACGAGATCGGCATGGGCGACAACATCTGGCTCGGCGACCGCGACGCCGTCCGCACCCCCATGCAGTGGACCCCGGACCGCAACGCCGGCTTCTCCTCCGCCGACCCCGGCCGCCTCTACCTGCCCACGATCATGGACCCCGTCTACGGCTACCAGGTCACCAACGTCGAAGCGTCCATGGCCTCGCCGTCGTCGCTGCTCCACTGGACCCGGCGCATGATCGAGATCCGCAAGCAGAACCCGGCGTTCGGCCTCGGCTCCTACACCGAGCTGCCCTCCTCCAACCCCGCCGTCCTCGCCTTCCTCCGCGAGTACGAGGACGACCTGGTCCTGTGCGTCAACAACTTCTCCCGCTTCTCCCAGCCCACCGAGCTCGACCTGCGCGAGTTCGACGGCCGGCATCCGGTGGAGCTGTTCGGCGGGGTGCGCTTCCCGGCCATCGGCGAACTGCCGTACCTGCTGACCCTCGGGGGCCACGGCTTCTACTGGTTCCGGCTCACCAGAGTCGCATCCCGCATCGGCCGACGACTGTGAGCGTGTGCCGGCGAGAGGAGGCGTCACGATGACGAAGACCGCATTCCTGCGCCCGCGGAGCGCGCCCGCCGAGTCCCTGGAGTCGCTCGCCGGGCTGCTGCGCGAGTGGCTGCCGTTGCAGCGCTGGTTCGCGGGCAAGGACCGTCCCGTCACCGATCTCGGCGTGCTGTCGACGACCGAGCTGTTCCCGGGCTGTCTGCACGTGCTGGTGCACGCCGCGCACGGCGGTGTGCCCGCGCCCGGGGGCGCCACCCCCGCCGGCGACTGCTACCAGCTGCTGCTCGGGGTGCGCGAGCGGCCCTCGCCCCGCCTGGGCAAGGCGCTCATCGGCACCGTGCGGGACGGCCTGCTCGCCGGGCTGACGGTCTACGACGCCCTCCAGGACCCGCGCGCCGCCCAGCTGCTCCTCGAGCGGCTGCGCAGTCCGGGCACCGCGGGCCCGCTGCACTTCGAGGGCGACCCCGCCCAGGAGGTCCCCTCGGGTCTGGTGCCGCGGCTGCTGAACGCCGAGCAGTCCAACTCCTCGCTGGTGTACGGCGACGAGTACATCCTGAAGGTCTTCCGGCGCATCCAGCCCGGCGTCAACCCCGACCTGGAGGTCCCCGGAGCGCTGGCCCGGCAGGGCTGCCACCGGGTGCCCGCGCCGGTCGCCTGGCTGCGCACCACGCACCCGTTCAAGGCGACGCTCGGCGTGCTCCAGCCGTATCTGCGCAACGCCGCCGACGGCTGGACGCTGGCCCTCGACGCGCTCGCCTCGGGGGACGACTTCACCGCGCAGGCGCACGCCCTGGGCCGCGCCACGGCCGACGTGCACCTGGCGCTGTCCTCCGCGTTCCCCGTCGGCGAGCCCGGCGAGAACGGGCGGACGGCGGCGGCGATGACCGAGCGGCTGACCGCCGCCGCGCACGCCGTGCCCGCGCTCCAGCCGTACGTGCCGGGGCTGCGGAGCGGCTTCGCCGCGCTCGCCACCTGCGACGCCGGACCGCCCGCCCAGCGCATCCACGGCGACCTGCACCTCGGCCAGGTGCTGCGGGCGGGACGCGAGTGGTTCGTGATCGACTTCGAAGGCGAGCCGTCCCGGCCGCTCTCCGAACGGCGCAGCGCCCACTCCCCCGTGCGGGACATCGCCGGGATGCTGCGCTCCTTCGACTATGCCGCCCGGCAGCGCCGTCCCTGGCGCCCGGAGTGGGCGCGGCGCTGCCGCGAGGCCTACTGCGCGGGCTACGCGGCCCGTGCCGGCTGGGACCCGCGCAAGAAGCACGGCCTGCTCCGCGCCTATGAGACGGACCGGGCCGTGTACGAGGTGCTGTACGAGGCCCGGCACCGACCCGACTGGCTGCCCGTACCGATGGCGGCGATCGAGCGCCTCGCCGTGAGAGGAGACTGAAGCCGTGGCCCTGCACGAAACGCCGCTGCCCGGATCGGCCGGGTCCGCCCCGTCCGCCGCCGCCGAAGGGGCGGCCGCACCCGCCCTCGACCCGCACGACCGGGGACGCCTGCTCGCGGGCGCCCACCACGACCCGCACGCCCTCCTCGGCGCCCACCCGGTGCCCGGGGGCGTCGCCTTCCGGGCGCTGCGCCCCTTCGCCCGCGAGGTGAGCGTGGTCGTCGACGGCGCCCGCACCCCGCTGGTGTCCGAGGGCGACGGTCTGTTCTCCTCCGTCCTGCCGCTGGACGGGATCCCCGAGTACACCCTCGCGGTGGCGTACGGGGACGACGCGCCGGTGGAGACGCACGACCCGTACCGGTTCCTGCCCGCGCTCGGCGACTTCGACCTGCACCTGATCCGCGAGGGCCGGCACGAGGAGCTGTGGACGGCGCTCGGCGCGCACCCCATGACCCATCAGGGCGTGGCCGGCACCCGCTTCACCGTGTGGGCGCCCAACGCGCTCGGGGTGCGGCTGGCCGCGGACTTCACGTACTGGGACGGGACGGCGTTCCCGATGCGGTCGCTCGGTTCGTCCGGGGTGTGGGAGCTGTTCCTGCCGGGCGTCGGCGAGGGCACCCGCTACAAGTTCGAGATCCACTCGCGCCACGGCCACCGGTTCCTGAAGGCGGACCCGATGGCCCGCCGCACCGAGGCGCCGCCGAACACGGCGTCGGTGGTCACCGCCTCGCACCACGAGTGGGGCGACGCGGAGTGGATGGCGCGGCGCGGGGACACGCCGGTGCACGAGGCGCCGTTCTCGGTGTACGAGGTGCACCTGCCGTCCTGGCGTCCGGGGCTCGGCTACCGCGAGCTGGCGGAGGTGCTGCCCGCGTACGTCACGGACATGGGGTTCACCCATGTCGAGCTGATGCCGGTCGCCGAGCACCCGTACGGGCCGTCCTGGGGCTACCAGGTCACCGGCTTCTACGCGCCGACCGCACGGCTCGGCACGCCGGACGACTTCAAGTACCTGGTCGACGCCCTGCACCGGGCCGGCATCGGCGTGATCATGGACTGGGTGCCGGCCCACTTCCCGCGCGACGACTGGGCGCTGGCCCGGTTCGACGGGGAGCCGCTGTACGAGCCCGGCGACTCGCGGCGCGCCGACCACCCGGACTGGGGGACGTTCACCTTCGACTACGCCCGCACCGAGGTGCGCAACTTCCTGGTCGCGAACGCCGTGTACTGGTGCCAGGAGTTCCACATCGACGGGCTGCGGGTCGACGCGGTCGCCTCCATGCTCTACCTCGACTACTCGCGTGAGGACGGCGGCTGGGAGCCGAACATGTACGGCGGCCGGGAGGACCTGGCCGCGATGGCGTTCCTCCAGGAGATGAACGCCACCGTGTACCGGCGCTGCCCCGGCGTGGTGACCATCGCCGAGGAGTCCACGGCGTGGGGCGGGGTGACCCGGCCCACCGACACCGGCGGGCTCGGGTTCGGGCTGAAGTGGAACATGGGCTGGATGCACGACTCGCTGGAGTACGTCTCCCACGAGCCGGTGCACCGCAAGTACCACCACCACGAGATGACCTTCGCGATGGTGTACGCCTACAGCGAGAACTACGTGCTGCCGATCTCCCACGACGAGGTGGTCCACGGCAAGCAGGCGCTGGTGTCGAAGATGCCGGGCGACTGGTGGCAGCGGCGGGCCGACGTCCGCGCGTACCTGGGCTTCATGTGGGCCCACCCCGGCAAGCAACTGCTCTTCATGGGGCAGGAGTTCGCGCAGGGCGCGGAGTGGTCCGAGGAGGCGGGCCCCGAGTGGTGGCTGCTGGACGAGGGCTACCACTCGGCGGGCGACCACCGCGGGGTGCAGGACCTGGTGCGCGACCTCAACGCGCACTACCGGCGGCTTCCGTCGCTGTGGCAGCGCGACACCGACCCGTCCGGCTTCCGCTGGGTCGCGGTGGACGCGGCCGACGACAACGTCTTCGCGTTCGTGCGGTACGACGCGGAGGGGCGGCCGCTGCTCGCGGTGTCGAACTTCTCCCCCGTGGTCCGGCACGACTACCGGCTCGCGGTCGGTGACGACGTGGTCGCCTGGGAGGAGATCCTCAACACCGACGCCGCCCGCTACGGCGGCGGCGACGTGGTGAACCCGGACCCGGTCAAGCCCGAGGACGGGCACGTCCGGCTCACCCTGCCCCCGCTCGCGACGGTCTGGCTGGCGCCCACGCCGCTGTAGCGTCCGCGCTCCGGCGCTCGGCAGCCCTCAGCCGGCGACACCAGGTGTTCCGCGTCCCGCGCGGGGCATGCGGGTCGTACGGCCGAGGGCTGCTCGGCGTCTACGCGGCAGGCAGAAGGGCGAGCATCAGGTGCGCACCGTGGGAGTGGAGGAGGAACTCCTCCTGGTCGATCCGGAGACAGGCGAACCGCGGGCGATGTCCGCGGCGGTGCTCGCCCGTGCCGAGCGGGAGGACGCGGGTCAGGACGTCTTCGAGAAGGAACTGCACGAGCAGATGGTGGAGTTCGCGACTCATCCGGAGTCGTCGATGGAGCGCCTGCTCGCGGAGATAGCCCGCTGCCGCAAGGAGGCGGCGGGACACGCCGAGGAGATCGGCTGCACGGTCGCCGCGCTGGCCACGTCTCCGCTGCCGGTCAGCCCGGCGGTCGGCGTCAACGAGCGGTACCGGTGGATGGAGAAGCAGTACGGGATCGCGACGCGTGAGCAGCTCGTCATGGGCTGTCACGTGCACGTGTCGGTGGAGTCCGACGAGGAGGGCGTGGCCGTCCTCGACCGGCTGCGGCCGTGGCTGGCGGTGCTGACCGCCCTGAGCGCGAACTCGCCGTTCTGGCAGGGCAAGGACTCGGGGTACGCCAGCTACCGCAGCCGGGTGTGGCAGCGGTGGCCTTCGGCGGGGCCGACCGAGCTGTTCGAGTCGCCGGAGCGGTACCACCGTCGGGTCGCGGACATGGTGTCGACCGGGGCGATCCTCGACGAGGGGATGATCTACTTCGACGCCCGTCTTTCCGAGCGGTACCCGACGGTGGAGGTACGGGTTTCGGACGTCGCGCTGCACGCGGAGACGGCGGGGCTGATCGCCACGCTGACGCGGGCGCTGGTGGAGACGGCGGCGCGGGAGTGGCGGGAGGGCCGGGAGCCGGTCGACCCGGGCGTCTCCCTGCTGCGGCTGTCCGCCTGGCAGGCGGCGCGGTCCGGTCTGACCGGGGAGCTGCTGCATCCGGAGACGATGCGGAGGATGCCCGCCGAGGCGGTCGTCCGTTCGCTGCTGGACCACGTCGCCGATGCCCTTGCCGACCATGGCGACGTGGATCGCGCCCGCGAGGGGTGCGAGCGGCTGCTGCGGGACGGGAACGGGGCGATGGTGCAGCGGGCGCTGCTGGAGCGGACGGAGAGTTTGCGGGACGTCGTGACGGAGTGCGTGCGGCATACGCAGGCGTAGGTGGGCGCGGTCCGTCCGTGCGGGTGCGTGGGGAGTGCGCGCGCAGTTCCCCGCGCCCCTATGGGGCGCCTCCGGGGCGCGGTCCGTGCGGGTGCGTGGGGAGTGCGCGCGCAGTTCCCCGGGCCCCTATGGGGCGCCTCCGGGGCGCGGTCCGTGCGGGTGCGTGGGGGTTGCGCGCGCAGTTCCCCACGCCTCTTCGGGGCGCTCGGGCTGAGCGCGTCCGGCACCCTCCCAGGGTCAGTACTGACGCTGGGAGGCCGGCGGCCGGATGTCAGTCAGGTGACGGAGGCTGTCGGTACGGGGGCCGAGCCATTCTCGTGGAGACATCGAAACCGCCCGGTACCCGGGCGAGACCACGAGGAGCGGACCATGACCACCATCGCGCGGCACTGGATCAACGGACGGTGGACCGGCTCCGGCTCGGTTCTGCAGTCGATCAACCCGGCCGACGGCACCGTCGTCGGCTCGTTCTACGACGGTGGCGAGGCGGAGGCCTCGGCCGCCGTGGACGCCGCCGCCACCGCGTTCGAGACCACCGAATGGGCCCGCACTCCCTCCCTTCGGTCGACCGCGCTCAGCCGGCTGGCCGACGCCCTCGAGGCCCGGACACCCGAGGTCGCGGCCATGCTGTCCCGGGAGAACGGCAAGCTGCTGGGCGAGACCACGTGGGAGGTCAGCGGCGCGGTCGGGTGGCTGCGGTACGCGGCGGCGTCCGCACGTACCCAGAACGCCGGGCGCGCCGCCGAGACGGCACCCGGCCAGTACACCCACTCGGTGCCCGAGCCGCTCGGTGTCGCCGGGATCATTTCTCCCTGGAACTCCCCCGTCATGCTGACCGTGCGGGCGCTGGGCCCGGCGCTGGCCGCCGGCTGCACCGTCGTGGTCAAGCTTCCGGCTCAGACGGCGCTGACCAATGAGCTTTTCGCGCAGGTCCTGGCCTCGGTCCCGGAGATCCCTGCGGGCGTGGTCAGCGTGTTCACCGAGTCCGGCAACACCGGAGCCCCGTTCCTGGTCTCCTCGGACAAGGTCGCCGTGATCAACTACACCGGCAGTACGCCGGTCGGGCGCCGTATCGCGGCCGCGGCCTCCACCACGCTCAAGCGGGTCGGTCTGGAACTGGGCGGCAAGGCGCCGATGGTGGTCCTTCCCGACGCCGATCTGGACCTGGTGATCCCGACCGTCGTGCAGTCGCTGGTGCTGATGAACGGGCAGTTCTGCTGCACCGGTTCCCGTGTACTGGTTCACCGGGACATCGCCGACCAGGTGCGCACCCGCCTCACCGACGCCCTCGCGCAGGTGCGGCTCGGCTCGGGCGACGACGAGAAGGCCCAGCTCGGCCCGGTGATCGACCGGGCGTCCGCCCAGCGGGTGGACGCGATCGTCGAGGAGGCCGCCTCGTACGGCACGGTGCTGCTGCGCGGCGGTGCGGTCACCGACGGCCCGCTGGCCGCCGGGGCGTTCTACCGGCCGAGCCTGGTCGAGGTGGACCGCACCGACGTCCGGATCGTGCAGGAGGAGGTCTTCGGCCCGGTCCAGACGTTCGAGATCTTCGACGACGAGGACGACGCCGTGACCAAGGCGAACGCCACCATCTACGGCCTGGCCGCCTCGGTGTTCAGCTCGGACTCGATGAAGGCCCGCCGGATCGCCCGGCGCATCCGCACCGGCACGGTGTGGATCAACACCTGGGGAGCCGTCAGCGAGGATTTCGAGGAGGGCGGCGTCAAGGGAAGCGGTTACGGCTACCTGTGCGGCCCGCGAGCGATCGAGGAGTTCCAGGCCCTCAAGGTGTACGTGGAGCAGGACCACACCCGGTCCGCCCACTGATCGGATCGTCGCCCGGCCCGGCGCCCACCTGGGCGCCGGGCAGCCCGTCGTGCACGGTACGCAGCATTGTGATGTGGAGTGGTCCATGAACGAGAGACCTGTTTCCCCCCTCCGGGAGCAGAGCCGCGACGCGGTCGCGGACGCCGAAGCCCGGAGCGGTCCCACCGTTCCGGCCGCCGTCCGGCGTGGGAAGCTGTGGCTCCTCACCGTGTGCGGCATCTATCCCACCATCGTCCTGCTGGGCCTGGCCACGGACCCTGTTCTGGGGGATCTGTACCTGCCGGTGCGACTCGCCGTACTCGTCCCGGCGGCGGCAGCGGCGATGGTCTGGCAGATCAATCCCCGGCTGCAGCGGCGTTTCGGAGCCTGGCTCACCAGATGACCAGCAGCCCGGCTCCGCCCCCGGTGCGCTCCGCGGCGCCCGCACACCACAGAGGGAAGGGCGAGGAAGGCACCGCGGTGGCAGTTCCGTGACGCCCCCTCGCCCCCGCCGGGACCTGGCGGCTCGTCACCAGGGCACGGGGGTCCCGTCCCAGGAGAAGAAGCCTCCGGTGGGGCCGTCGTCCGGCAGCAGGGCCAGACGGAGGGCGCCTTGTGCGGCCTCCGCCGGGTCGCCGCCGGCAGCGGCGGCCCCGGGAGTGAGATCAGTGGCCCGCAGACCGGGAGCGAGCGCGTTGACCTTGAAGCCGTCGTCGGCCAGCGTCTGGGCGTACAGGACG
Organism: Streptomyces cellulosae; assembly: GCA_014655195.1. Lineage (GTDB taxonomy): Bacteria > Actinomycetota > Actinomycetes > Streptomycetales > Streptomycetaceae > Streptomyces > Streptomyces cellulosae. The sequence goes on from BNBH01000016.1 coordinate 9,605, forward strand.
GTCAGGGCGTTGAGGGCGGCCTTGGACGAACGGTAGGCGGCGGCGCCGCCGCTTCCCGGGGTGAACTGGGGATTGGGATGCGTGCTCCAGGTCAGCGACGCGGTGCCACTGGAGATGTTGACGACACGCGGGCGCGGCGACCGGCGCAGGGCGGGCAGGAAGGCATTGGTCACCGCCACCACGCCGAACACATTGGTCTCGTACGTGCGCCGGAACTCCTCGACGCCGGTGCCGGCCGGCGGGGCGAGTGACACCGAGACGCCGGCGTTGTTGACCAGCACGTCCAAGCGGTCCACCTGAGCCGCGGCCTGTGCGATGCCGTCCGGATCACTCACGTCGAGGACGAGCGGGCGGGCCCCGGCGCCGATCTCCTCGACGGCCCGCTGCCCGCGCCCGGGGTCGCGGGAACCCACGTACACGGTGAGGCCCTCGGCGGCGAGGAGCCGCGCAATATGCTTGCCGATGCCCTTGTTGGCACCGGTGACCAGTGCTGTGCGTTCGTTCATGGCAGCCACACTTCCCCGGTCGCAGGCGTCCGGCCAGGGACAGTCCGTACCAGGCAGTGGGAGGGCAGGAGGCGGTATGGCACGGCGGTGACCTCGCAGACGGGACGCCGAACCTGGCCCGCCGCCGCTTCCTCGGCCGGGGGCGGACGTACGAAAGCTCCGGCTCCGAGGAATTCGGACACATCGCGGTGGCGCGGCTGCGCCGGGCCGCCGACCGTTACCCGCACGACCCGCGGCTGGCCGCTCTGCTGGCCGAACTGCACGACGGCAGCGAGGAGTTCCGGCAGATCTGGCAGACCCGTCCGGTCCACGCCCCCGGGCACCGCAGCAAGACCCTGGAGCATCCGGAGGCCGGCGCTCTGCGGTTGAACTGCGACGTCCTGCTCGTGCCCGAGGACGACCAGGAGGTCGTCCTGATCACGGCCGACCCCGGATCGCGCGCCGCACGGGCCCTGCGCAGCCTGGCCGGGCAAGCGCCCTGATCCGCCCGGCTCCCGGACCGTCCGGCCACGCGTGCGTCGAGCAGGAGCTGCGGGTGTCGGCGCAGCGGACGGCTTCCGGCTCCGTTTGCCGGCGGGTGCGATACTTCCTGGTCGAGTGCGTGGCTGGTGGTTCGACTGCCTCGCGAGGTACGGCGAGGGACGCGGCGGATGTGGGCGAAGTCAGGGACAGGCACGGGCGTCGGCCCGACCGGGCTGGTCGGCCGGGAGGGCGAACTCGCCGAGCTCGCGGCGTTCCTGGAGACGGCCGGGACGGACGGAGCCGTCCTGCTGCTCACCGGTGATCCGGGCGTGGGGAAGACGGCACTCCTGGACGCGACCGCCGAGCTGGCGGCGGCGAAGGGGATGCGGGTCGTCCGCGGGAGCGGTGTCGAGTACGAGACGGACATCAGCTTCGCGGGGCTCCATCAGCTCGTCGGCTCGCTGCCGGACGTGTTCGGCCGTCTGCCGCGTGCCGTGCGGGAGGCCCTCGAGGTGGCCCTCGGTCTCGGCGCCGGTCCCGCGCCGAGCCGGATCGCCGTCCTGAACGCGGCACTGTCCCTGTTCGACGAGGCCGCGAAGGAGCGGCCGTTGCTCCTCGTGGTCGACGACCTCCATGTCGTCGACCAGGCGAGCCAGGCCGCGGTGGGTTTCGTCGCCAGACGACTGGGGGGCCGCCGCATCGGGCTGCTCGGAGCGCAGCGGGCGGAGTCCGGCGCGTCCTTCCCGTCCACCGGTCTGCCGGAGCGCGCGATCGCGCCGCTGGACGACGCGGACGCCCTGCGGCTGCTGTCCCGACGCTTCGCCCACCTCCCCCGCCGGGTTCTTTCGACCGTGGCGCACGAGGCGCAGGGAAACCCCCTGGCGCTCCTCGAGTTCGCCGGGTCCACCGGGGCGTCCGGCGGCCGACCCGGCCGAGGGGCGGGACGGGCGAGCGGCCCGGGGCGGGATGTGCGCGCCCTGTACGGCGCCCGCGTCGGACGACTGCCGCGGGAAACGCGCGAGATCCTGCTGCTCGCGGCTCTCGAGGGCTCCGGCGACATCGGCGTTCTCGAGGCGGCCGGCGGGCCGGGCAGCCTCGATGAACTCGCTCCCGCGGAGCGTGACCACCTGATCATGGTCACGGAGAACGGCCGCGCGGTGCGCTTCAGGCATCCGCTGGTCAGGTCCGCGGTGGTCGACGGTTCCACCGGCGAGCAGCGGCGCGGCGCCCACCGCCGGCTGGCCGACGCGCTGGCCGGCCAGCCCGAGCGGCACGGTGATCACCTCGCCAGAGCCACGACGGCCCCCGACGAGGCGGTCGCCGCCGTCGTGGAGTCGGCGGCCCGGAGCAGCCTGCGGCGCGGTGACGCCGACGGCGCGATAGCGAGACTGCGGCGCGCGGCCGAGCTGAGCCCCGACCGCGCGGACCGCAGACGCCGCCTGTCGCAGGCCGCCTATGCCGCCGCCTGGGTGGCGGGGCATCTGGAGGTCAGCCACGAGATCATGCGTGAGGTCACGGGCGGTCCGGCCGCACGGTCGCTCTCGGCGGCGGCGACGGCCGGCTTCCTCCTGCTCGTCACGGAAGGCGACGCCGACACCGCCCACGCGCTGCTGACGGAGGCGGTCGGGCAGGCGCCGGTGGCGCCCGGTCCGCCGTCGGGCGAGCTGGAGACCGCGCTGTTCACTCTCACCCTCGCCAGCCAGTACTCGGGCCGGCCGGAGCACTGGGAGCCTCTGGTCGACGTGCTCGCCCGGTTCCCCGAGGCGACGCCCGCCGCCGCGGCATCGCTGGGGCGCGTCCACCACGACCTCGGTTCCGTCACCGACGGCATGCTGCGCCGCCTGGACGAGGAGATCGCGCGGCTGAGGGACCAGAGCGACGCCGACGTGGTCGTCCGCACCGCCCTGACCGCCTCGTACCTCGACCGGCTTCCGGGGTGCCGCGAGGCCCTGTCCAGGGTCATACGCGACGGCGGCGCGGTGGGATCGAGCATGCCGGCCCTGATGTTCGTCGCCCTGGACGACCTGTACAGCGGCCGGTGGCAGGCGTCGGCCGGCGCCGCGGACGAGCTCATCGCCCTGTCCGAGGAGACGGGGTATCACCTCTTCTCCCAGGTGGGGCACTACGTCGCCGCGATGGCCGCGGCCCAGCTCGGCGCCCTCGACGCGTGCCGGGAACACTGCGAGGCCGTCTGGGGGTGGTCGGGTCCCAGGGGCCTGAGGCGGCTGGAGAACTGCGCCCACCAGGCGGCGGCCCGGGCGGCACTCGGCGCCGCCGACTTCGAGACGGCGTTCCGGCACGCCACGGCGATCTGCGCCCCGGGTGTGCTGCCGCCGTTCAACCCCGAGGCCGTGTGGTCCGCGCCGGACCTCGTCGAGGCCGCCGTACGCACCGGGCGGCACGCCGAGGCGCGACGGCACGCGGACGCGCTGCGCGACGCCGGTGTCGGTCACCTCTCGTCGCGGTTCGCGCTGAGCGCGGCCACGGTCACGGCGATGACATCGGCTGCCGAGGACAGGGGCCGGTGCTTCGAGGAGGCGCTCGGACTGCCGGGCGTCGAGCAGTGGCCCTTCGAGGCCGGCCGGGCTCGTCTGGCGTACGGCGAAGCGCTTCGCCGGCAAGGACGCAACCGTGACGCCCGGGTGCAACTGGCTGCCGCCCGCGGCCTCTTCGAGGAACTCGGGGCCCGTTCGTGGGAAGCCCGGGCCGCGGCGGAGCTCCGCGCCACCGGCATGACGCGGACCGGCCGGGGCAAGGCCGGTGAGGCCCTCACCCCGCAGGAGCTGGAGGTCGCGAGGCTGGCGGCGACGGGGCTGTCCAACCCGCAGATCGCGTCGCGTCTGTTCCTTTCGCCGCGGACCGTGTCGTCGCATCTCTACCGTGTGTTCCCGAAGCTCGGAATCACGTCGCGGGCCGAGCTCCGCAACGCTCTGGAGGCGCTGCCTCCCGCGTAGCGCCGTACGGCGTTCGTGCGGGTGCGTGGGGGCTTCTCGCGCAGTTCCCCGCGCCCCTCCAGGGCACACGTGACCCGCCGCCGGCCTCGTGGGGCCGGTGACCAGGGTGGCCGGGTCCCTTACAGGAGCAGGATGATCGCGTAAACCAGGAAGAACGCCGCGATGAAGGCGACCACGGCGAGGATCGCGGTCAGGGGGCCCTTGGACCAGCCCTTGGCGGGGTTGTGGTCCAGTTCGTACGGGCCCGCCTCGGGCATGCTGCTCTCCGCGGGCGGGGTCTCGCCCGGGGGGACGCCGCCACCTGCCTCGAGGCCGGTGGTGCGGTCCGGATCGGGATCGGGATTGACGTAGGTCATGGGGACCGGGTCCCCCGAAAGCGGCCCAGTCATCAGTGCGGACACACTTGACGTGATCCCGGCCCAGGGCCCGCCCGGCTGGACTACATTCATGCACCGTCACCCCCCGTCACCATGAGGAGCAGTGCATGCGCGACCTCGCTCTCGCTCCGCCGTACGCCTCGCCCCTGACCGGCGGCCTCGCCGACAGCCTGTTCGCGAGGGCGGCCGAGAGCCCGACCATGCCGGTGCTGGCCCGCCGCACCGGGGCCTCCGCCACCTGGGAGGAGGTCAGCGCCGTCGAGTTCCGCGACGAGGTGGTCGATCTCGCCAAGGGCCTGATCGCGTCCGGCATCCAGCCGGGCACCCGCGTCGCGATCATGGCGCGCACCCGCTACGAGTGGACCGTCCTGTGCCACGCCCTGTGGACGGTGGGCGCCGAGGTCGTGCCGGTCTACCCCACCTCCTCGCGGGAGCAGGTCGAGTGGATCCTGCGCGACGCCGGCTGTGTGGCCGTGCTGGTCGAGGACGAGCAGAGCGTGATGACCGTGGGCTCGGTGTGCGCCCAGCTGCCCCGGCTGCGGCACGTGTGGCAGCTCGACGCGGGCGCGCTGGACCAGCTGGTGGCGCGCGGCGAGGCCATCCCGGCGGCGACGGTCGACTCGCTGCGGCGGATCGTGCTGCCGGACACGACGGCCGTGGTGGCGTACACCTCCGGCACCTCGGGGCACGCCATGGGCTGCGCCCTCAGCCACCGCGGGCTGGCGTTCATCTGCGACACGCTGCTGGCGGGCTGGGGGCATGTCGCGGCGCCGCCCGGCGAGCAGGGGTCCGTGCTGGCGTTCCTGCCGTTCTCGCACGTGTACGGGCTGATGATCCAGAGTCTGTGCATCCGCGGCGGCCTGCTGATGGGCCACGAGCCGGACCTGGGCGCCGACGCGCTGTCGACGTCGCTGCGGTCGTTCCGTCCCACGTATCTGTACGCGGTGCCGTCCTTGCTGGAGAAGATCTACAAGAACTTCCTGCGGGCCTCGCAGTTGTCGGGGCGCGGGGCGCTGTTCGAGCGGGCCGCCGGCACCGCGCGTGACTTCGCGGCGGCGACGGAGCGGCAGCGCCTCGGACGCGGGTCCGGGCCCGGCTTCGACCTGCGGATGCAGCACGCCCTGTACGAGCGGACCGTGTACCGCAAGCTGCGGGCGACGCTCGGCGGCCGGGTGCTGCGGGCCACGTCCGGCGGCTCCCCGCTCTCCCGCGACCTGTCCCTCTTCTACGAGGGCATCGGCATCTACGTGCACGACGGCTACGGCCTCACCGAGACCAGCGGCGGCATCACCATGCAGCCGTACGGCAGGGAGAAGTCGGGGACGGTCGGGCAGCCGCTGCCGGGCACCGCGATCAAGGTGGCCGAGGACGGGGAGATCCTGGTGCGCGGGCCGTCGGTGTTCCAGGGGTACATCGGCGAACCGGCCGCGACCCGGGCGGCCCTGCGGGACGGGTGGCTGGCCACGGGCGACCTGGGCCGGCTGGACGGCGAGGGCTACCTGACGATCACGGGCCGCAAGAAGGACATCATCGTCACCAGCAGCGGCAAGAGCGTGGCCCCGGCCGCCCTGGAGCAGCGGCTGCGGATGCACCCCCTCGTCCACCAGGCCGTGGTGGTGGGCGACAACCGGCCGTGCGTGGGCGCCCTGATCACGCTGGACCCGGAGTTCCTGGCGGACTGGCGGGCGGCCCTGTCGCTGCAGGGCGACGCCCCGGCGCGGGAGGCGCGGGAGGAGAACGCGCTGCGGGAGGAGATCGGGCGGGCGGTCGCCGCCGCCAACAGCAGCGTGTCCAGGTCGGAGTCGATCCGGGTGTTCCGTGTGCTGCCGGAGCCGTTCGACGTGTCCAACGGACTGCTGACGCCGTCGATGAAGCTGCGCCGGGACGAGATCGTGCGCCGCTACGCCCTGGAGATCGACGCGATGTACCAGTCCCGCACGCGCCCGGCGCGCCCCCCGGTGCGCACCGACGCGTCGGTGTGGGACGAGGACAATGTGTTCCGCTGATCATGCGCGCCACGGGGTGCGGGGTTTGTCACCCCGCACCGTCGGGCAGGCGGGCGCGTAGGCTCCGCCCGCACGGGAACCCAACGATCGGGGAACGCAACAGCAGCGACGACCGCCCCGGCGACGACCGGGGCCTGGAAGGCGACATGGCACCCGAGTCGCGTAGGGACAGGACACTGGCCGGCGAGGAGATCACGAGCCGCATCGCCAGCTTCCCGGGGGAGCTGCACGATGTGACGGACGCACGTCTGGTCGCGGAGGAATTCCTCTTCGACCTGGCCCGCGCGTCGGCGCCGTCGGCGCCGGAGCACTGGGACGACATACTCCTGGTGGTCACGGAACTGGCCGCCAACGCGGTGCAGTACGCCCCCGGACCGTTCGAGCTGCGGCTGCGCCGCACGTTCGACGGGGTGCATGTGGTGATGCACGACACCAGCACCACCGAGCCGGCCCCGCGCCCGTTCCATCCGCACAGCGGCGGGGGCGGCATCGGATGGCATCTGATCCACACGCTCTGCGACCAGGTGAGCGTCGTGACGCATGGGCAGGGGAAGGACATCCACGTCTTCCTGCCCTGGTGAACCCGGCGGCGGGGCGGCAGGCCCCGCGTTCATCCGGCGGGCCGCTCCTCGCGGGGCAGCTCGCTGTAGTAGTAGCCGACGGCGGTGAGGTAGACCCGGTCCATGGTCTCGCTGTCGGTGCGGAAGCGCGGCGCGGCCTTCAGCTCGGCCCGGGTGCAGGACACCGTCAGCTTCCGCCCCTCGGTGTCGACCGAGGTGATCACCCCGACGGGGACCAGGAGACTGCGGCCGAACACCCACACACCCGTGTCCACGACGAGGTGCGGCATGCCGTGGTGGGCGGCCTGGCGGTCGACGTGGCCGGCGGTGCCGTCGCGCGCGACGACGGTGTAGCCCGTGAGGTCCGCTTCCCGGGCGTGGCCGACGCCCGGCGCGTACGACCAGATGCTGTCGGTGGGCACTGCTTCCGGCCTCCCCGGGGTACGACTGCTCGCCATGAACTGCTCCCCCTTCGCACGAGCGGGGCCGGAACTCCGCCCCCCTCCACCCGAGCAGATACCCGTCCGGCGGGCACACATTCGAACGGCGCCCGCCGAATGCGGCCGGCCCGGCCGGGCGGACGTCCGAGCGGACGTGAAACCGCATCAGGTACCCCGGTTTCCCGGGAACATGCACGCCGGAAAACGTGATTCTCAACCGGCCCGGAAAGCCCCCCTCCTGCTTTGTCGCGCGCCCGCGTGCTGGGTTAATCTGCGGCGTATTTCTCGCCGCGCGACTCCGCTGATCTGCGGAAATGCGCACTGAATGGGGCCGGAACGAGGGTGCGCATGACCAGGGGAAGCACCGAGGGGACCGACACGGTGCCGGGGGACAAGGAGCTGCGACAGCTCCTCGCGGGACTGACGGCCGTACGGGACGGGGACTTCGGTACCCGCCTGCCCGGGGACGCCGACGGGCTCATAGGGGACATCGCCAAGGTCTTCAACGGGATGGTGGACCAGCTGTCGCTGTTCACCTCCGAAGTCACCCGTGTCGCACGCGAGGTGGGCACGGAGGGGACGCTCGGCGGACAGGCGCAGGTGCCGGGGGTCTCGGGCACCTGGGCGGACCTCACCGACTCGGTGAACGCGATGGCGGGCAACCTCACGGCGCAGGTGCGCAACGTGGCGCAGGTGACGACGGCGGTGGCGAAGGGCGACCTGTCGCAGAAGATCACCGTCGACGCCCGCGGCGAGATCCTCGAACTCAAGAACACCATCAACACGATGGTCGACCAGCTCTCCGCCTTCGCCGACGAGGTCACCCGCGTCGCCCGCGAGGTCGGCACCGAGGGACGCCTCGGCGGGCAGGCGGACGTTCAGGGTGTGCGGGGCACCTGGCGGGACCTGACCGACTCGGTGAACTTCATGGCCGGCAACCTCACCGGCCAGGTGCGCAACATCGCGCTGGTGGCCACGGCGGTCGCGGAGGGCGACCTGTCGCAGAAGATCACCGTCGACGCCCGCGGCGAGATCCTCGAACTCAAGAACACCATCAACACGATGGTCGACCAGCTCTCCGCCTTCGCCGACGAGGTCACCCGCGTCGCCCGCGAGGTCGGCACCGAAGGGCGTCTCGGCGGACAGGCGCAGGTGCGGGGGGTGTCGGGCACCTGGAAGGACCTCACGGACAACGTCAACGTGATGGCGTCCAACCTGACCGGTCAGGTGCGCTCCATCGCCCAGGTCGCCTCCGCGGTCGGCCGGGGCGACCTGTCGCAGCGGATCCGGGTCGAGGCGGCGGGCGAGGTCGCGGCGCTCGCGGACGTCATCAACACGATGGTGGACACGCTGTCCGCGTTCGCCGACGAGGTCACCCGCGTCGCCCGTGAAGTGGGCACCGAGGGACGCCTGGGCGGGCAGGCGCATGTGCCGGGTGTCGCCGGCACCTGGAAGGACCTCACCGACAACGTCAACTCGATGGCCAACAACCTCACCGGCCAGGTGCGCAACATCGCGCTGGTGACGACCGCGGTGGCCCGGGGCGACCTGTCGAAGAAGATCGACGTCGACGCGCGCGGCGAGATCCTGGAGCTGAAGACGACCATCAACACGATGGTCGACCAGCTCTCCGCCTTCGCCCAGGAGGTCACCCGCGTCGCCCGCGAGGTCGGCACCGAGGGGCGTCTCGGCGGGCAGGCGGAGGTCGAGGGCGTCTCCGGCACCTGGAAGCGGCTCACGGAGAACGTCAACGAGCTGGCCGGGAACCTCACCCGGCAGGTCCGCGCGATCGCCGAGGTGACCAGCGCGGTCGCCGAGGGCGACCTGACCCGCTCGGTGAACGTGGAGGCGTCCGGCGAGGTCGCCGAGCTCAAGGACAACATCAACGCGATGGTGGAGTCCCTGCGCGAGACCACCCGGGCCAACCAGGAGCAGGACTGGCTCAAGACCAACCTGGCCCGGGTGTCCGGGCTGATGCAGGGTCACCGCGACCTGCCCGTGGTCGCGGAGCTCATCATGGACGAGCTGGTGCCGCTGGTGTCCGCCCAGTACGGGGCGTTCTACCTCGCGGAGGACGGCGAGGACGGCCCCGAGCTGCGTCTCGTCGGCTCCTACGGCTACCCGGACGACAGCGGGCGGCCGACGCGCATCGCCTTCGGCAGGACGCTGGTCGGGCAGGCCGCGCGCAGCCGGCGCACCATCCTGGTGGACCAGCTTCCGCCGGACTACGTCACCATCTCCTCCGGGCTCGGACAGGTGGTGCCGACCGCGCTGGTGCTGCTGCCGATCGTGGTCGAGGGCCAGGTGCTCGGCGTGATCGAGCTGGCGTCGGTGACCCCGTTCACCCAGATCCATCAGGACTTCCTGGCGCAGCTGATGGAGACCATCGGCGTCAACGTCAACACCATCGTGGCGAACGCCCGCACCGACGAGCTGCTGGTGGAGTCGCAGCGGCTCACCGCCGAACTGCAGGAGCGGTCCGCGGAGTTGCAGACCCAGCAGGAGGAACTCCAGCGCTCCAACGCCGAACTGGAGGACAAGGCGGCGCTGCTGGCCTCGCAGAACCGGGACATCGAGGCGAAGAACCTGCAGATCGAGCAGGCCCGGCAGGAACTCGAGGCGCGGGCGCAGCAGCTGTCGCTCGCCTCGAAGTACAAGTCGGAGTTCCTGGCCAACATGAGCCACGAGCTGCGCACCCCGCTCAACAGCCTGCTGATCCTGGCCCAGTTGCTCGCCCAGAACCCCTCGCGCAACCTCTCCCCCAAGCAGGTGGAGTACGCGCAGATCATCCACTCGGCGGGCTCGGACCTGCTGCAGCTGATCAACGACATCCTCGACCTGTCGAAGGTCGAGGCGGGCAAGATGGACGTCAGCCCCGAGCGGGTGGAGCTGCGCCGTCTCGTCGAGTACGTCGAGGCGACGTTCCGGCCGATGACCATGCAGAAGAGCCTGGACTTCACGATCACCACCGCGCCGGGCGCGCCCGCGGACCTGCTCACCGACGACTCGCGGCTGCGTCAGGTGCTGCGCAACCTGCTGTCCAACGCGGTGAAGTTCACCGAGCGCGGCCAGGTGGAGCTGCGGATCGAGCCGGCCCCGGACGACGAGGTGCCGCAGGAGGTGCTGCGGGGCGGCCCCGTGGTCGCCTTCCGGGTGCGGGACACGGGCGTGGGCATCCCGGAGCAGCACCTGGAGTCGATCTTCGGCGCCTTCCAGCAGGCCGACGGCACCACCAGCCGCAAGTACGGCGGCACGGGCCTGGGTCTGTCCATCACGCGGGAGATCGCGCACCTGCTGGGCGGCGCGGTCACCGTGGACAGCGTCGCGGGCCAGGGCTCCACGTTCACGCTGTTCCTGCCCGTCGCCCGGCCCGACTTCGAGCAGCAGCTGCGGCCCGCGCCCGCCGTGGAGGGGGAGCCGGCCGGGGACGAGTTGCCGGAGGCCGCGTCCGGCCGGACGCCCGCGATCGAGGCGGCCCCCGCCCAGCACGGCCGGCGTCCGCGCCGTCTGCTGGTGGTGGAGGAGCGGCCCCGGGGTCTGCTCACCCTGGTCGCGGAGAGCGTGGTGCAGGACGTCGCGCACACCGGCGGCGGCTCCCGTCCGGCGGTCGACATCATCACCGCCGTCGGCGCCCAGGAGGCGGCCGGCGCGCTGGCCGCCGATCCCTGCCACTGCGTGGTGCTGGAGCTGGGCATGGCGGAGGCGGAGGTGACCCGCTTCCTGGAGGCGCTGCGCGGCGACTCCGCGCTGGCGAGCGTGCCCGTCCTGGTGCACAGCGGACACCGCGCCGACGCCGGGGTGGAGGCGGCTCTGCGCGACCGTGCCTCGGGCACGGCGCTGGAGTTCCTGTCCAGCCTGGACGAGCTGCGGGAGCGGATCGCGCTGCATCTGTCGGCGGAGGAGCCCGGCGACGTGCTGTCGCTGGTGCGGCCGGACGAGGCGCAGCGGACCGCGCCGGAGGCGGTGGTGGACGGCTCGTTCGCGGGCCGGACCGTGCTGGTCGTCGACGACGACGCGCGCAACCTCTTCGCGCTCAGCGGCATCCTGGAGCTGCACGGCTTCCGGGTGCTGCACGCCGAGGACGGCCGCAAGGGCATCGAGAGACTGGTGGACCACCCCGAGGTGGCACTGGTCCTGATGGACGTGATGATGCCCGAGCTGGACGGGTACGCCGCCACGGCCGAGATCCGGTCGATGCCGCAGTACGCCGACCTGCCGATCATCGCGGTCACCGCGAAGGCGATGCCCGGGGACCGGGAGAAGAGCCTCGCGTCGGGCGCCAGCGACTACGTCACCAAGCCGGTTGACAGCCGTGAGCTGATCGCCTGCGTGCGCCGCTGGCTGCCGGCATGAGCGTCCACGGGCACCCGGGCGGGCCGCCGCCCGAGGAGATGGAACTGCTGAGCACCCCGGCGGGTCCGGCCGGGGTGGCCGCCGACTCCCCCGTGGGCCGGCTCGCGGCGACGGTGGACCGGCTGAGCCGTGAGGTGCGGGCCGCGCAGGCGGAGGCCGAGGGGCGGGCGCTGATCGAGCTCGCCAAGGGCATCCTCGTGGAGCGCCTCGGGTGCGGTCCCGCGCAGGCGGCGCGGCAGCTCGCGGAGCTGACCGGGCAGGCAGGGACGACCCAGCTGGAGTTCGCCGTCGAGGTGATCAACCAGGCCGCCCGCGACCGGATGTCCGAGGTGACGCACGCCTTCCTGGCCGCCACCCGGGCGGCCGCCGAGGCGGAGGCGGAGGGGGACCCTGCGGCCGTACGGCTGCGGGCGGCGGAGAGCGGGGCGCTCGCCGCCGACGACACCCAGGCGGTGGCGGAGTCGCTGCTGGAGCAGGCGCTGCGTCCGCTGGGCGCGGTCGCCGTGGCGATCTGGGCGGCGGGCGCCGACGGGTCGCTGACCCTGGCCGGCAGCGCCGGCTTCTCCCCCGCCGAGGCGGCGCGCTGGTACTACGTGCCGCCGGACGTGGCGACGGTCGCGCGATGCGGTCTGGCAGAGCGTGAGGGGCTGTGGATCGAGTCGCTGTCGGAGCGGGGACTGCCCAGCGTGGGCCGGCACCACCACCCCGACGGCGGCCGCGCGGCCGTGCCCGCCGGGACCGGCGGGCGGGTGTACGGCGTGCTGGAGATCGTCTGGCCGGCGCCGCTGCCCCCGCAGCGGCCGCAGATAGTGCGTCAGGTGGAGGCGCTGGCGGAGCTGTGCGCGCACACCCTGGAGACGTACACGGCGCCGGGCGGCCCCGCCCGGCCGGAGCGGGCGCTGCCGGACGCGGCGGAGCTGATGGACCTGGCGGACGGGCTGTACGACCCGGCCCTGGTGCTCGTGCCGCACCTGGACGCGTCGGGCAACCTGCTCGACTTCCGCATCCAGCACGTCAACAGCCGCTTCCTGGACCCGGCGGGCCGGCCGCGCGGCATGGTCAGCGGGGCGCTGCTGCTGGAGGCGTACCCGATGGCCGCCGGGGAGAGCGAGCTGTTCCAGCGGATCGAGCGGGTCTACGCCACGGGTGAGCCGTTCCGGGCCCGGCGGATGCATCTGACCGCGCTGGTGGACCAGGTGCCGCTGTCGGCGGTCGCGGACATCAGCGTCAGCCGGCACGGCTCGGGGATCCTGTTCATCTGGCGGATCGAGGACGAGACGGCCCGGCTGGCGAGCCTGCTGCAGCACGCGCAGCGGCTCGGCCGGATCGGCGGGTTCGAGGAGAACCTGCTCACCGGGGAGATCACCTGGAACGGGCAGCTGTTCGACCTCTACGGGCGTCCGGAGACCAGTCCCCCGGTGCCGCTGGAGGACCTGCCGGCGTACGCCCACCCGGACGACGCGGTCGCCATCGGCCGTTTCCTGCGCACGCTGCTGCACCACCGGCGCCCGGCCTCGGCCGCGTTCCGGCTGCAGCGGCCCGACGGGGTGACCCGGCACATCCGGGTGGTCGCCGAGCCGGTGCTGGACACCGACGGGCGGCTGCTCACCGTACGGGGCGCCTACCAGGACATCTCGTCGCAGCACTGGACGGAGGTGGCGCTGGCCGCGACCCGCGACCAGCTGGCCCACACCGAGCAGCACGCCAGCGAGCGGGACCGGCTGGCGCTGCAGCTGCAGCGTGCGATCATGCCGCCCGCGCAGGCCCCGCTGCAGATGCCCGACCTGGACGTGGCCGTGCGCTACCGGCCGGCCGAGGCGGAGCAGCTGGTCGGCGGCGACTGGTACGACGCGGTGGTGCTGCCGTCGCGTCTGGTGCTGCTGTGCGTGGGCGACGTCGCGGGGCACGGCATCGAGGCGGCGACCAGCATGGTCGTGCTGCGCAACGCGCTGCGCGGCCTCGCCGTCACCGGCGCGGGGCCAGGGCAGCTGCTGTCGTGGCTGAACATGGTCGTGCACCATCTCACCGGCGGGGTCACGGCCACCGCCGTGTGCGGTCTGTACGACCCGGCCACCCGCACCCTGCGGTGGGCGCGGGCGGGTCATCTGCCGCCGGTGCTGGTGCGCGGCTCGGAGGCGGCCCCGCTGCCGCCGGTGCGCGGTCTGCTGCTGGGCGCCGTCCCCGAGGCGCGCTACGAGGAGGGCGAGGTGCAGCTCGCCGCGGACGACAACCTGCTGATGTACACGGACGGTCTGATCGAGCGCCGCGACCGCTCGGTGGAGGAGTCGCTGACGCACCTCCTCACCACCGCGGCGAAGGCCCCGGGCACGCTCGACCAGCGGCTCGACCGGCTGCTCACGTACAGCAGGTCGGACACCGACGACGACACGTGCATCGTGGGGATCAGGGTGGGGTAGGTCACGCGGACGGCCGATCCGGCGGGGGCAGGCATGAGGGGGCGATTCGGGGGTACGCGCGGCTGCGCGACGAAGAGCTTGATCACCTTGTTGGAGGTACTCGTGCCCATTGCCCAGGACCCGTTGTCCGTCGAGGTGACACTTCCTCGTGAGGACGTGGCCCTCGTGACCGTCGAGGGCTACTTGGACGTCGACACCGCGACCGAGTTCCAGCACCATCTGGCGAACCAGCTGCACCACGGCCGCCGGCACTTCCTGCTGGACCTGTCGGCGGTGCCGTTCATGGACTCCTCCGGCATGAACATCATCCTGCGCGTCTACCAGGAGGCGCGGGAGCTGCCGGGGAGCGTGCACATCATCTCGCCCACCCCCGCGGTGCGCCGGATCCTCGATCTGACGGGCGTCAGCATCACCGTGCCCGTGTCGGAGAGCGTCGACGAGGCGCTGGAGCGCGTCGACCACCCGCAGGCGGCCCCGGCCGAGCCCGAGGCCTGAGCGGGACCGCCCCGCCCGCCCGGCCCCGTCACGGGTCCGGGCGCTTTGTGACGACGAGGAGGAGAGCAGACAGGTGCCGGAGCACGAAGCGGACGCGACCCAGGTGAGCCCCGCCCGGGAGGTCGGGGAGTTCCTGCGGCGGCGACGGGAGCAGATCGCCCAGCGATGGGCCGACGAGCCCCTGTTCCGTACGGTGTTCACCGTCTCGCGCGACGAGGCGGTGGACGCGGGCCGGGTGATCGTGGACGCGCTGGCCCAGGTGGCCGACGCGCAGCGGATCGAGGACCCGGACGCCGCGGGGTTCACCGGGGTGCGCGAGCAGCTCGCCCGGATGGGGGCGGCCCGCTCCCGCGCGGGGTTGTCCACCACCCAGGTCTCCAGCGAGCTGGCCGCGCTGCTGCCGCCGGTGGAGAACCTCCTGGTGGCCGATCTGGCCCAGGAGGACCCCGAGCGGCGGCGGGAGTGCGCGACCGCGCTGAGCGTGCTGATGGGCACGCTGCGGCTGGTCACCATGCAGACCGCGCTCAGCGAGAACCAGGCCCTGATCGACCGGCAGCGGCTCCAGCTGCTGGAGGTGGCGACACCGGTGATCAAGCTGTGGGACGGGATCGTGGCGGTCCCGCTGATCGGGACGCTGGACAGCGCCCGCAGCCAGGTGGTGATGGAGACGCTGCTGAACGCGGTCGTCGACCAGCACGCCCGGTTCGCGATCCTCGACATCACAGGGGTGCCGACGGTCGACTCGCTGGTCGCGCAGCACCTGATGAAGACGGTCGCCGCCGCCCGGCTGATGGGCGCCGAGTGCGTCGTCTCCGGCATCCGCCCGGCGATCGCGCAGACCATCGTCCACCTCGGCCTCGACCTCGGCACGGTCAAGACCCGCGCGAGCCTCGCCGACGCGCTCGGGTACTGCCTGAACGAGCTGGGCGCGAACATCGTGAACGCCCCGGCCGAGGGTGCGGTCCTGCGGTGAGCGAACACTTCGCCCGTCCGGCCGCGGGCCATGTGCCGGTGCTGCGGCTCGGGGACGTCCTGCTGGTCACCCTCCAGGGCGACCTGCACGACGGCATGGCGTCCCAGCTTCAGCAGGACCTGGCCGAGACGATCGTCGCCAGCCGGGTCACCGGGGTGGTGATCGACATCTCCGGCGTGGAGATCGTCGACTCCTTCCTCGGCCGGGTGCTGGCCGAGACGGCGGCGCAGACCGAGCTGCTGGCCGCGCGGACCGTGGTGGCGGGCATGCGTCCCGCGGTCGCCATCACGCTGGTGGAGCTGGGCCTGACGTTCCCGGAGCTGCGTACGGCCCTGAACACGGAGGCGGCTCTGGCGCTGCTGTCGCAGCCCGTCGTGGCGAACCGGCGCGGCGGCGAGGGGAGACCGTGATGGACACCGCCGCGGATGTGGAGGCGCGGCTGCCCATCCGGTCGGACATGGACCTCGCGTGGGTGCGTCAGCACGTGCGGCAGGCCGCCACCCGCGTCGGCTTCGGTCTGGTGGACCAGACGAAGCTGGTGACGGCCGCCAGCGAGCTGGCCCGCAACACGCTGGTGCACGGCGGGGGCGGCGTGCTGGAGACGACACGCGTCACCGCCGCCGACGGCACGCCCGGGCTGCGGCTGACCTTCTCGGACGAGGGCCCCGGCATCCCGGACCTCGACCGGGCCCTCAGCGACGGCTACACCTCGGGCGACGGACTGGGCATGGGTCTGGGCGGGTCGCGGCGCCTGGTGCACGACTTCGAGGTGGACAGCACCCCGGGTGCGGGCACCACCGTGCGGGTCACCTCCTGGGTGTCCCGGCCGGTCCGGCCGCGCGGGGGCATGTGATGCCGCGCGTGTGGCATGTGCCGGTGCACGACGCGACCCGGGTGCGCGACGTCAGGGTGGCGGCCGAGGAGGCCGCGGGCCGCGCCGGGCTGGACGAGCAGCGCCGGGCCGCGTGCGCGCTGGTGGCCACCGAACTGGCGACCAACCTGCTGAAGCACGCGAAGGCGGGCGAGGTGGTCGTCGACGTGGTCGACCCCGCCGTGCTGCCGGAGGGACGGCCGGGACGGGCCGTGCAGATCACCGCCCTCGACCACGGACCGGGCATCGCCGACGTGGCCGGGGCGTTCGAGGACGGGTTCACCACCGGCGGCTCGCTCGGCGCGGGCCTCGGGACGTGCCGGCGGATCGCCGACGCGTTCGGCCTGCACAGCGTGGTGGGCCGGGGCACGGTCGCGGTGGCCCGGGTCGGGCCCGCCACGGCGGGGCTCGTGCCCGAGGAGGACCCGTCGCGCTCCCTCGGGGTGCGCGCGGGCGGGATCAACGTGCCGTTCGCGGGCGCGGAGCTGTCCGGGGACGCCTGGTCGTGGGTGCGGTCCGGCGACCGGGTGACGCTGATGCTGGCGGACGGCCTCGGGCACGGCGCGGAGGCCGCCCGCGCCTCCGACGCCGCCATGGAGGAGCTGCGGCACTGCGCCCGGCTGCCGCCCTCCGAGCTGCTCCAGCGGCTGCACACAGCGCTGTCCGGGACCCGCGGTGCGGCGGTCGCCGCGGTCCAGCTGGACACCTGGACCGGACGGCTGCGCTTCGCGGGCATCGGCAACGTGACCGCGCGGCTGCGGGACGGCGGACGCTGGCGGACGCTGCTGTCCCGGCCGGGGATCGTCGGCGCGCACCGGCCGCGCACGGTGCGCGAGGACGAGGTGGCCTGGACCCCGGAGAGCCTGCTGATTCTGCACACGGACGGGCTGTCGTCGCGCTGGACGCCGCCCGCGGACACCGGCGTGCCCCCGGCCGACCCGGCCGTGACGGCCGCCGTGGCGGTCCGCGACGCGGGCAGCGCGGCCCGTCCGGTACGGGACGACACCGCCGTGGCCGTGCTCGCCAACGTCCCGGAGGCTTCTTCATGACGCGTGCCTGGCGCATCGCGACCGTCACCGACGCGGCCCGCGCCCGGATCTCCGTGGCGCGTCTGGCCGCCGCGTGCGGGGTGCCCACCGTGACCCGGACCCGGCTGGCCGCCGCGCTGAGCGGGCAGCTGCGGCAGTGCCTCACCAAGGGCGGCACATGGCTGCTGACCGTGGAAAGCAGCGAGGGGACCGGGGGCGGTCCCGGCGAGCTGCACGTGGTGCTCGTCCCGGCCCCGGACGGCGCCGCCGGGGAGCGCACCCCGTGGACGACGTCCGTGCCCTGCCCCGACCCCGGCCGGCTGTCCGACCCGTGCCCGGTGCCGGAGGAGACGGCCGCGCTGTCCGAGGGGCTGCTCGGGGCCGACGAGGACACCTCGCTGGTGCTGGAGGAGCTGGCCGCGCAGGAGGATCTGGTCGCCTTCCACCGGGAGGAGCTGCACCAGACCAACCAGGGCGTCCTGGCGCTGCACGCCGAGCTCGACGCGGCGGGCAGGGCGCAGCGGGAGGCGTTCGCCGCGGAACGCCGGGCGCGTACCGAGGCGGAGAACGCGCGGCGGCGGCTGACGTTCCTCGCGGACGCCAGCGCGGCGCTGACCGCGTCGCTGAACCACGACGAGATCCTGCGGCGGCTGCCGGAGCTGCTGGTGCCGCGGTACGCCGACGGCGTCGACGTCTGGCTGTTCGACCACGAGGACGGCCGCCCGCTGCCCGCCGACCATCCGGGCGCGGCGGTGCAGGCGGCCCGCACCGGGCGCCCGCAGTACGCCGCCGACCATCCCGGCAACCTGCCGGGCGTGGAGGACCGGCCGCCGTCCGCGCTGGCCCCGGACCGGCCGCTGCTGTGCGTGCCGCTGCTGACGCCGCGCCGGGCTCCGCTGGGCGTGCTGACGCTGTCGCCGCAGGGCGAGCGGTGGGACCCAGACGACGCGGTGATGCTGATCGAGCTGGCCCGGCGGGCCGGGATCGCCCTGGACAACGCGCGCCGGTTCGAACACAACCGGGACATCGCGGAGACGCTGCAGCGGGCCCTGCTGACGGAGCTGCCGTCGGCCCCGGGCGTGGGGCTGGCCGCGCGCTATCTGCCCGCCACGCACGGGCTGAACATCGGCGGCGACTGGTACGACGCGTTCCTGCAGCGGGACGGCAGCCTGGTCACCGTCATCGGCGACGTGACCGGCCACGGGCTGCACGCGGCGGTGATGATGAGCCAGCTGCGCACCGCGCTGCGCGCCTACGCCGTGGACGGCGACAGCCCCGGACGGCTGCTGACCCGGCTGCACGGCTATCTGCGCCATCTCCAGCCGGACCTGTTCGCGACGGCCGTCATCGCCCGCTTCCACCCGGACGACCGCACCCTCACCTGGGCCGCGGCGGGCCATCCGCCACCGGTACTGCGGCTGCCGGACGGCGAGGTGCGCACGCTGGACGCCAAGCCGGGCGCGATGCTCGGCATACCGCTGAGCCAGGACATCCCCGACCACACCGAGCGGCTGGCGCCCGGCTCGACGCTGGCCCTTTACACCGACGGCCTGGTGGAGCGGCGCTCCCAGGGCATCGACCCGGGCATCGAGCGCCTCGGCTCGGCCCTCGCCTCGTTCGACCGCGCGGAGCTGGACACAGACCTGGAGGACGCGGCGGACCGCGTGCTGCAGCCCCTTCTCAGCGACTCGGAGCGCGACGACGACGTGTGCCTGCTGCTCTGTCACCTGCGGGGCTGAGGACGGGGCGGGTCCCCCGGCGCGACGGTTCCCGGTGCGGTCCGGGGCCGGGGCGGGCATCGTGGAGCTGAACAGGGGCACGCGTCAGGCATCGACGTTCGAGGCGGACCGCCTGAAGCCGCACGAAGGGATGGACATCGTGACACGACCCAGGATCCTCGTGGTGGGCGCCGGTTTCGCCGGTGTGGAGTGCGTGCGGCGGCTGGAGCGCAGGCTCACTCCGGGCGAGGCGGAGCTGACGCTGGTGACGCCGATGTCCTACCAGCTGTATCTGCCGCTGCTCCCCCAGGTCGCCTCCGGAGTGCTGACCCCCCAGTCGATCGCGATCTCCCTGCGGCGCAGCGAGAAGTACCGGACCCGGATCATCCCGGGTGGCGCGATCGGCGTGGACCTGCGGGCGAAGGTGTGCGTCATCCGCACCATCGCCGGGGAGACCGTCGACGAGCCGTACGACTACATCGTGCTGGCGCCCGGCAGCGTCACCCGCACCTTCGACATCCCGGGCCTGACGGACCACGCCTTCGGGCTGAAGTCGCTGGCCGAGGCCGCCTATCTGCGCGACCACGTGATCTCCCAGCTGGACCTGGCGGACGCCTGCAGCGACCCGGCGGAGCGCGCCTCGCGGCTGCAGTTCGTGGTGGTCGGCGGCGGCTACGCCGGCACCGAGACCGCGGCCTGCCTCCAGCGGCTGACGCACGCCGCCGTCGAGCGCTACCCGCGCCTCGACCCCGGCCTGATCAAGTGGCACCTGATCGACATCGCGCCCAAGCTGATGCCCGAGCTGGGCGAGAAGCTGGGGCGCAGCGCGCAGGAGATCCTCACCCGGCGCGGCATCGAGATCTCGCTGGGCGTGTCCATCGCCAAGGCGGGCGCCGAGGAGGTCACCTTCACCGACGGCCGGGTGGTGCCCACGCGCACGCTGATCTGGACGGCGGGCGTGGTGGCCAGCCCGCTGATCGGCACGCTCGACGCGGAGACCGTACGGGGCCGGCTCGCGGTGAACGCGGACATGCGGCTGCCGGGGTACGACGGGGTGTTCGCGCTCGGCGACTCGGCCGCGGTGCCGGACCTGGCCAAGGGCGACGACGCCGTGTGCCCGCCGACCGCGCAGCACGCGCTGCGGCAGGGCCGGCACGTCGCGGAGAACGTCATCGCCTCCTTGCGGGGCAGGCAGACCCGGCCGTACATGCACCAGGACCTGGGGCTCGTGGTGGACCTCGGCGGCAAGGACGCGGTGTCCAAGCCGCTCGGGTACGAGCTGCACGGCCTGCCCGCCCAGGTGGTGGCCCGCGGCTACCACTGGTCGGCGCTGCGCACCGGGGTGGCCAAGACCCGTGTGATGACCAACTGGCTGCTCAACGCGGTCGCCGGCGACGACTTCGTCCGCACCGGCTTCCAGGCGCACCGGCCGGGCAACCTGCGCGACTTCGAGTACCTGGACGCCTACCTGACACCGGAGCAGGTGCGGGCGCACGTCGAGGAAGCGGGCCGGGCGGCTCGGTGACCCGGCACACGGAGGCCGGGACGACGGACGAAGCGGTGACGACGGGGGAGCGTGCGCGGGCGTGAGGGCGGCGGTACGGCGGTCGGGCACACGGCTGCGCGACCACCTGGCGGCGTCCGACCCCGGGCTGCTGCGGCTGACCGCCGGGCTGCGCACGGTGGGGGCGATCGCGCTGACCCTGGCCGTGCTGGCCCCGACCGGCGCGGACATCACCCATCTGGTGGCGGGCGCGATGACGTCGATGGCCGCCACCTTCGCCGTCCGGGAGCGGAAGCGCGGGGCGCAGGCGGTCACGCTGGCGCTGGGGCTGCCGGTGGCGCTGGCGTCGGTGTCGGCGGGCGCGCTGCTGAGCGAACGGGTGGTCGTCGGGGACGTCTTCGCCGTCCTGCTGATCTTCTGCGCGGTGTACGGCCGGCGGTTCGGCGACCGTGGGATGACGCTGGGGCTGATCGGCTTCCAGATGTACTTCGTGTCCCTGTTCGTGGGCGCGAAGCCCGATCAGCTTCCCGCGCTGTGGGCGGTGACGACGGTCGGGTTCGCCTGCAGCGCCCTGGTGCGGTTCGCCGTCGTGCCGGTGACGCCGACCGGGCTGCTGGCGCGGCTGCGGCAGGCGTTCCGCGTGCGGCTGGCGCGGCTGGTGTCGGCGCACATCGCGCTGCTGGACGCGGGGCCGGACGAGGTCGACAAGGCGCTGGAGGAGGTGCGGGAGCGCACCGCCCGGCTGCACGAGACGGCGCTGATGATCCAGAGCCGGCTGGAGGAGGGCACCCCCGACGAGCCGACCGCGCGCCTGGTGCAGCGGCGCGTCGCCGACGCGGAGATCGCCGCCGAGCGGCTGGGACTGCTGCTGCTGTCGGCCCGTAGTGCCGAGCGGGCGGACACCCTGACGCTGCATCTGCCCGGCGCGCCCGCGCCGGAGGTGGGGCGGCTGCCCGGCCCCGAGGAGGCGACCGCGCTGCTCCGCCGCGATCTGCGGGCGCTGCGCGCGCTGGTGCTGCGGAGGGACACGTCCGGAGCGGGCGTGGCCCAGGTGCGCAACCGGCTGCTCGGCTACCGGGACGAGGAGAACCTCCCGGCCGCCTCCGCGCCGGTGCGGGACGTGTTCCGGGGCATCGGCGAGGCGGCCCGCGCGGTGATGGGGCTGCGGATCGCCCTGGACGGGCCGCAGGACGAGTCGGACGACAGTCCCGCGACGGCCAGGTCGCGGGAGGAGCTGGACGCCGAGGACGCCGCGATCGACGCCGAGGAGGCGGAGGAGGCCGAGGAGCCGAAGGGGCTGCAGCGGCCCACCACGCGGGCGGCCGTGCAGGTGGCCGTCGGCTCGACGCTGGCCATCGTCGGCGGGGAGCTGCTGTCCACGGACCGCTGGTACTGGGCGGTGCTGACCTGCTGGATCGTCTTCATCAACACCGCGTCCACCGGGGAGATCCTGGTCAAGGGCTACCGGCGGCTGCTCGGCACGGTGTTCGGGGTGGTCGCCGGGATCCTGCTGGCCGGTCTGGTCGGCGGGAACACGGTGCTGGCGTTCGTGCTGGTGCTGGTGCTGATCTTCGCCATGTTCTACACGGCGCCTCTGTCGTACACCCTGATGTCGTTCTTCGTCACGGCGATGCTGGGGCTGCTGTACACCCTGCTGCACACCTACAGCTGGGAGGTGCTGGTGCTGCGGGTGGAGGAGACGGCGCTGGGCGCGGTGTGCGGGGTGGTCGCGGCGGCGCTGGTGCTGCCGGTGCGGACCGATCGGCGCACCAACGAGCTGCTCGTGACGGTGCTGGAGCGGCTGTCGGACGTCACCGAGGCCGCCGTGACGCAGCTGAGCGGCGGGCCGGCGGACGAGCTGCTGGACAAGGCGCGGGAGCTGGACCAGGCGCTGGGCGACCTGCGGTCGGCCACCAAGCCGCTGACGCACCCGGTGACGCCGCTGCGGGCACGGCGCACCACCGCGCGGTACGTGGTGGCGCTGCTGGAGACCTGCGCGTACCACGCGCGCTCGCTGGCCGCGACGGCGGAACTGCTGCCGACGCACCCGTCCATCGCTGCGGACCCCCGCCTGCGGGGTGCGGCGGGCCGCACGGTCCGCAACATCCGCACGATCGCGGCCCGTGTCGCCGACGACGAGGTCACGGCTCCCGTCGAGACGGGCCCGAGCATCGCGTCGCTCCTGGCCGACGACGACGCGTCCCGCTACGGCCGCATCACCGGGCGCGTCCTGCGCCATCTGGAACGCCTGGACGAGGCGGTGGTGGGGTTGGCGCGGCCGCTGGACGTTCCGGTGAAGGCACCGGAACACTGAGATTCCGCCCATGAGCTCGGGTCGCGCCGGGCGGGGCGGGTGCGGCGGAGTGGGTGCCGGTCGCGCAGTTCCCGCGCCCCTGTCGTGGCTGGGCCCCCAGGGCGGCTGCGGCGATGTGGGGGCTGGTCGCGCAGTTCCCCGCGCCCCTGGGGAACTGGGCCTCCGGTGAGATCCTGAGCACAGCCGCGGCTACAGGGGCGCGGCGACGTGGGGGCCGGTCGCGCAGTTCCCGCGCCCCCGTCGTGGCTGAGCCCCCCAGGGCGGGTGCGGCCCCGTGGGGGGTGTTCGCGCAGTTCCCCGCGCCCCTGGGGAACTGGGCCTCCGGTGAGATCCTGAGCACAGCCGCGGCTACAGGGGTGCGGCGGCGTGGGGGCCGGTCGTGCAGTTCCCCGCGCCCCTGGACGTGCGCCGGGGCCCCGGTCCGTGGATGGATCCGGGGCCCCGGCGGTGAGGGGGAGGGAGGGGGTTCAGAAGTCCGTGGGGAGGCCGCTGGCCTCGGCGATGCCTCGTAGTTCCTCGTTCTGGCGGTGGCGGTCGCGGATGATGCCGGCGATCTCGCCCAGCCGGGAGGGATCCGCCGCGGTCTCCGCGTCGGTGACCACCCGCACCGGCCCGCTGTCGTCGTCGACGTCGAGCTCGACCACCTCGTTGTCCAGGCGGCCGGTGACCGCCGTGGCGATGACCAGGGCGGCCTCGTCGCGGACCTCCTGGGGCAGTTCCTCGTCCCCGCCGTCCAGCGCGAGGTCGAGGCCCGAGAGGCGGTGCTCGTCGATGGCCTCGAGGACCGGCTCCACCAGACGGAGCAGAAGCCGGTAGTCCTCCGTGTCCATCCGCACCCGCAGCAGGTCGAGATACACGTCCACGGGGCGGTTCTCCGGGGTGAACTCGGATTCGCTCATGGGCCTCGGGTTCCCTTCCTGCGTCGGGTCACACGGCGGCCGGTGCGGCCGCCGCGGTGTCGCGTCCGTCCTGCGTCAGCCAGGCGCGCGCCGTGGCGAGCGCCCTGCCCACGTCCCGGGTACCGGTCGTCACGCACAGGGTGTAGGCCAGGTCGGCGATCCGCGACTCGGGGGCAGCGGTCGCGGGGGTCGCCGTCAGGGTCTCGTACTCCTCGACGAGGCGGCGCAGCTCGGCGGGGTGGGGCTTCAGCATGGGACTCGCTTTCCTTGGCGGACGGTGCGGGGGGTCACGGGTGAAGCTCAGGCGGTGGGGCGGCCGCCGCCGCGGGCCGAGCGCTGGCCCAGCACGTCGGCCCGCACACGCGCGCAGCTGCGGCTGATCAGGCGGGAGACGTGCATCTGGGAGATGCCCAGCCGGTCGGCGATCCGGCTCTGGGTCATGTCCTCGAAGAAGCGCATGTAGAGGATGGCCCGCTCCCGCTCCGGCAGGCGCCGCAGCCCCTCCTTGGCCGACTCGCGGTCGACCACCACGTCGTAGGAGGAGTCGGAGGCGCCGAGGGTGTCGGCGAGGCTGTAGCCGTCGTCGTCGGAGGAGAGTTCGGCGTCCAGGGACAGGGTGCTGAAGCTCTCCAGCGCCTCCATGCCGGCGGACACCTCCTCCTCGGTCAGCCCGGTGTGCGCGGCGATGTCCGCGACGGACGGCTCGGGGCTGCCGGGGTTCTGGGTGAGCTCGCGGCGGGCGACGCGCACCTTGTTGCGCAGCTCCTGGATCCGGCGGGGCACGCGCAGCGCCCACATGCGGTCGCGGAAGTGCCGCTTGACCTCGCCGGTGATGGTGGGGACGGCGTAGCTCTCGAAGGCCCCGCGGCTCGGGTCGAACCGGTCGATGGCCTTGACCAGGCCGAGGGCCGCGACCTGGCGCAGGTCCTCGATGGACTCGCCGCGGTCGCGGAAGCGGCCGGCGATCCGGTGGGCCATGGGCAGCCAGGCGGTGACGAGTTCGTCGCGGACGGCGTCCCGCTCGGGTCCGTCCTCGAGGGTCGCCAGCCGGGCGAAGAGCGTCGTGGTGTCGGGGGCGTCGTCGTGCCGCCGACGGGTCGTGGCGGCGGTCGTTCCGGAGGAGCCGGGACGTGGTGCGGACGATTCAATGAGCATGCGGTTCAGCTCCCGAACGGTGGTTTCAGGGATCTACCGCGGGGTGGTCGTCGCGGGACGCACGGAGGAATCCGAGTCCCGGAGCGGTCGTACCACTCCCGTCGGCGCGCCTCCGGTCCGAAGCACGAACCTCCGATTGCCCCCGGTCCGGTAGAACAAACTCCACTTCTTCGCGGAAATTGCCGCGGAGTGCGCCGGGGGCCCGGGCAGGCGCCCGGGGCGGGTCAGACCAGGGAGACGAGGGCGGTGATCCGCTTGCCGCCGGCGGGCAGGTCGGACACCCGGACGTCGCGGGCCAGCCGGCACACGATGGGCCAGCCGTGACCGCCGGGGCGGCGCCGGCCCTGGTCGTCGACGGCGGGCACGGCGACGGGCAGGGCGTCGCTGCGGTCGCTGACGGACAGCAGCACGCCGGGGCCGTCCACGTCGACCTCGAACCCGGTGACTCCCCCGCCGTGCAGGATCGCGTTGGTGGTGAGTTCGGAGGCGACGAGCAGCGCGTCGGCCAGCGCCTCGGTGTCGCAGGGCGTGCGGGTGGTGAGGCAGCGTTCGGTCACCGCCCGCAGCACGGCCTCGCGCACCTCGGCGGGCCGGGACGGACACGGCTGCCCGGCGGGCCGGTCGCCGGGCGGCCGGACATCGGGTTCGGTGAGGTGCTCCTCGCTCATGGGGTGACTCCCTGGGTCGGGGACGGCGGTAGGTGGTTTTGCCTCGGACCTCCCTTTTCGGCTCACCTGTCACGGTTCCGGCAAACCTCCCGGGCCGTTTCCCGCCTGCCCCGTGATCGCACGCCCACCGCGGGTACCCGGGGCGCATGACCGATGTGGTGGACTCGGACGAACTGCTGCGGCGCATCCAGCGGGCGCGGGCCTGCGCGGCACAGGAGGAGCGGGCCTGGCGGGCCCGGGGCGAGCGGCTGGGCCGGGAGGGTCCGGGGGACGCAGCGGAGGCGCGGGACGCCGAGATCCGCACGGTGGCCTACGGGGTGGTGCTGAGGGTGCTGGACGAGATCCTCACGCCGGGCAAGCACGCGGCACCGGGCTGACCGGGCCGCCTCGAAGGGCGCGTGGATTGGCGACGGAGGCTTCGGGCACCCGGTCACGCATGACTGCCGATCACCACCGGGCACCGGTCCTGGAAGCGCTGGAGGAGTACCACCGCAGCGGACGGCTGGGGTTCACGCCCCCGGGCCACAAGCAGGCGCGGGGAGCGGATCCGGCGGTGCGCGAGATCCTCGGGGACGCCGTCTTCCTCGGCGACGTGCTGGCGACGGGCGGCCTGGACGACCGGCTGACCCGGGGCCGGGTGCTGCAGTCGGCGCAGAAGCTGATGGCCGACGCGGTGCACGCCGACCACACCTTCTTCAGCACGTGCGGCAGCTCCCTGTCGGTGAAGGCGGCGATGCTGTCGGTCGCGGGCCCGCACGAGAAGCTGCTGATCGGCCGGGACGCCCACAAGTCGGTGGTGTCGGGGCTGATCCTGTCCGGTGTCGAACCGGTGTGGGTGGAGCCGCGGTGGGACGCGGAACGGCATGTGGCGCACCCGCCGTCGGCCGCGGAGTTCGAGGCTGCCTTCGACGCGCATCCGGACGCGCGGGGCGCCCTGGTGACC
This sequence comes from Streptomyces cellulosae, assembly GCA_014655195.1. GTDB lineage: Bacteria > Actinomycetota > Actinomycetes > Streptomycetales > Streptomycetaceae > Streptomyces > Streptomyces cellulosae. The sequence continues at coordinate 36,248 of BNBH01000016.1, forward strand.
AGTCCGACGCCGTACGGCGCGGCGGCGGCGCTGCGGGACATCGCCGAGGTGTGCCACCGGCGCTCGCGCCCGCTGATCGTGGACGAGGCGTGGGGCGCGCATCTGCCGTTCCATCCGGAGCTGCCGTCGTGGGCGATGGACGCGGGCGCGGACATCTGCGTGACCAGCATCCACAAGATGGGCAGCGGGCTGGAGCAGGGCTCGGTGTTCCATCTGCAGGGGGACCTGGTGCCGCCGGCGCTGCTGGGCACGCGCGCCGATCTGCTCGGCACGACCAGCCCCTCGGTGCTGATCTTCGCGGGTCTGGACGGCTGGCGTCGGCAGATGGCGCTGCGCGGCGAGGAGCTGATGGGGTCGGCCCTGGAGCTGGCGGGCGAGGTGCGGGCGGCGATCGAGGAGATCGACGGGATGCACGTGGACGGCCGCGACAACTACTGCGGGCCGGGTCTCGCCGACGACTTCGACCCGCTGCCGTGCGTGATCGACATCCAGGACCTGGGCATCACCGGCTACCGGGCGGCGGACTGGCTGCGCGAGCACCGCGCGGTCGACGCCCACCTGGTCGACCACCGCCGGATCGGCGCGCAGATCACGCACGGGGACGACCGGGAGACCGCCGGGGAGCTGCTGTCGGCGCTGCGCGAGCTGGGGCGGGCGGCGCCCGGGCTGCGCGGGGGTCCTCAGGTCGCGGTGCCGGAGCCGGGCGAGCTGCGGATGGAGCAGGCGATGCTGCCGCGGGACGCGTTCTTCGGGGCGGCCGAGGACGTGCCGGTGGAGAAGGCCGAGGGACGGGTCGCCGCGGAGATGATCACTCCGTACCCGCCGGGGATCCCGGCGGTGCTGCCGGGCGAGCGGCTGAGCGAGCCGGTGCTGCGCTACCTGCGGACGGGGCTGGAGGCGGGGATGTACCTGCCGGATCCGACGGACCCGGACCTGGAGACGGTGCGGGTCGTGGCGTAGGGACCGTGCGGGTCGTGGTGTAGCGACCGTGCGGGTCGCCGCGTACGCCCCCGATTACGCGAACATCCGGTGAATGGTTTATCGTTCACTCATACGTGGTGACGGAGTCGACCAGACTCCTCCGGACACCACCGTTTACCGCCCTGGCTGGCTTCCCCCGTCCAGCCAGGGCTTTTTCATGCCTCGACCCGGCCCGGCCGCAGGTTTCCGGACCCGTTCCCTCCGCCGAGGTGCCCCGAACGGCGGCACAGGCTGAAATGAGTAGGGAGGGAAAGCACCCGGACCGCATCCCGGCGAGGAGCCCCGTCCCATGACCAAAGCGATCAAACTGCTGACCGCCCTCCCCCACCACCAGCGCGAGCGCCTGATGACGCTGGCCCGTGAGGTGTACTTCCCGGAGGACACCCGCATCTTCGAGTCCGGAGGGCACGCCGACCGCTTCTGGGTCATACGCTCCGGCGCCGTCTCCCTGGACCAGCGGCTGAACGAGGTGCAGCGGGTCACCGTCGCCGGGCTCGGCGCCGGCGACCTGCTGGGCTGGTCCTGGCTGTTCCCCCCGTACGAATGGGACTTCGGCGCGCTGGCGTTCAGCCCGGTCCGCGCCTACGAGTTCGACGCGGCGACCGTGCTCCGGCTGTGCGAGGCGGACACCGCGCTCGGGCTGTCGCTGGTCCGCTGTGTCGCCGAGGTGCTGGCGCACCGCCTGGAGATGACGCGTGGCCAGCTGATGGAGCAGTACGCGATGCGGCGCGGCTTCGTGGTGTAGCGGCGGTCGGACGTCGTGCTGCGGCGGCCGGACGTCGTGCTGCGGCGGCCGGTCAGACCCGGTAGCGGCGCAGCGCCGGCATCGCGGCGGCCAGCGCCAGCATCACCACGACGACCAGGATGCCGCCGCCCGTGACGGCCGCGCGGGGGCCGAAGGCGGACCCGGCGGTGCCGTGCAGCACGTCCGCCAGGCGGGGGCCTCCGGCCACGACGACGGTGAAGACGCCCTGCATGCGGCCGCGCATCTCGTCGGTCGCGGCGGACAGCAGGATCGCCCCGCGGAACACCATGGACACCATGTCCGCGACCCCGGCGAGGGCGAGGAAGGCGACCGCGAACCACAGGCTGCCGCTGAGCCCGAACCCGGCGATCGCCAGCCCCCACACCACGACCGAGCCGATCACCATCCAGCCGTGCCGGCGCGCCCGGGAGAACGTGCCGGAGAACAGTCCGCCCAGCACCGCGCCGACCGGGATCGCGGCGAACAGCAGGCCCAGCGCGAAGCCCTCCCCGTAGGGGGCGTACGTCTCGGAGGCGAGCTGCGGGAACAGGGCGCGGGGCATGCCGAGGACCATGGCGACGATGTCGGCGAGGAACGACAGCAGCAGCACCGCGTGCCCGGAGATGTAGCGGAAGCCCTCCAGGACGCCGCGCAGTCCGGCGCTCCCGGCCTTGGCGGCGGTGAGCGGCGGCAGGGCGGGCAGCCGGTACACCGCCCAGACGGTGACGCACAGCGCGAGGGCGTCGATCAGATACAGCTCGGCCAGCCCGATCACGGGGATCAGGGCGCCGGCGAGCAGCGGTCCGGCGATCTGGCCGGTCTGCATCACGGTGGAGCCGAGGGCGTTGGCGGCGGGCAGTTCGTCCGCCGGGACCAGGCGGGCGATGGAGGCGCTGCGGGCGGGCGCGTTCAGCCCCCAGAAGGCCTGCTGGAGGGCGAGCAGCAGCATCAGCGTCCAGACGGACTCCAGGCCGATGAAGGCCTGGACCCAGAACAGCAGCGACGTGACCGCGATGCCGGTGTTGGTGAGCAGCAGCAGTTTGCGGCGGTCCATGCTGTCGGCGATCGCGCCGCCCCACAGGGCGAACACGATCAGCGGCAGCAGTCCGGCGAGGCTCGCGGTGCCGACCCAGGCGGAGGAGCCGGTGATGTCGTAGATCTGCTTGGGCACCGCGACGGCGGTGAGCTGGCTGCCGACCGCGGTGACCACGGTGGAGGCCCACAGGCGGCGGTAGGCGGGGCGGCGCAGCGGGCGGGTGTCCATGGCGAACCGGCGCCAGCCGCGCGGTCCGCCCTTCTCCTGCTCGGCGTCCGGTGTGCGGGGCTCGGTACTGCTCTCGCTGGTGTCCACGACCGTCCTGGTTGGTGCTTACATCCACTTGGCCGGGACTCACTATGGCAGGCCGCCGGGGCGGCGCGTCCTCAGGCTCCCGCGATCAGCGTCACACCGAGGACGATCATGGTGGCGGCCACCAGGGCGTCCAGCACCCGCCAGGCGGCGGGGCGGGCCAGGAAACGGCCGAGCAGCCGCGCGCCGAAGCCGAGCGCGGCGAACCAGCAGAGGCTGGCCAGCGCGGCCCCGACGCCGAAGGTCCAGCGCGCCGGACCGTGGTCGGCGGCGACCGAGCCGACGAGGAACACCGTGTCCAGGTAGACGTGCGGGTTGAGCCAGGTCAGGGCGAGACAGGTGAGCACGGCCCGGCGCCGCGACCCGGCCGCCACCGCCCCGCCCTCCACCTCGAGGCCCGTGCCGGCCGGGCGGACCACCCTGCGCGCGGCCAGGGCGCCGTAGCCGAGCAGGAAGAGGCCGCCGATCCAGCCCACCACCGTCAGCGCCGCCGGCCACGCCACCACCACCGCCCCGACTCCGCCCACGCCGAGCGCGATGAGGACGGCGTCCGACAGGGCGCAGATGCCGACGACGGCGAGCACCGCGTCCCTGCGGATCCCCTGGCGCAGCACGAAGGCGTTCTGCGCGCCGATGGCGACGATAAGGGACAGTCCGGTGCCGAAACCGGCGAAGGCCGGGGCGAAAGCGCTGGTCATGGCGTCGACGTTAGGCCGGACGGCCCTGTTCAGTACAGCTAATGATTCTTACGTACCCTTAGCCGATGTGATGGAGGATCTTCCGCTGGACCAGGTACGGACGCTGCTCGCGGTGGTCGACGAGGGGACGTTCGACGCGGCGGCCGCCGCGTTGCACGTGACGCCCTCGGCGGTCAGTCAGCGGGTCAAGGCGCTGGAGCAGCGCACCGGGAGGGTGCTGCTGTCGCGCACCCGTCCGGTGCGGCCCACCGAGTCCGGTGAGGTGCTGGTGCGGCTGGCGCGGCAGGTGGCCCGGCTGGAGCGGGACGCGTACGCGGAGCTGGGGCTGAGCGGCGCCGGGGAGCCGACGCGGGTGTCGATCGCGGTGAACGCGGACTCGCTCGCCACCTGGTTCCTGGACGCGCTGGTCCGGCTGCCGGCCCGGTCCCGGCTCTGCTTCGAGCTGCGCCGGGAGGACGAGTCGCACACGGCGGCGCTGCTGCGCGAGGGGACGGTGATGGCCGCGGTGACCTCCTCCCCCGACCCGGTGCCGGGCTGCTCGGTGCGGCGCCTGGGGACGATGCGCTATCTGCCGGTGGCGCACCCGGAGTTCGCGGCGGAACTGCTGGCGGATCCGCTGGAGGAGTCGGTGGCGGCGGCGCCGGTGGTGGTGTTCGACCGGCGGGACGACTTCCAGGACGGGTTCGTGCGCCGGCTGACCGGAGGCCGCACGGGGGCGGGCACCTCGCGCCACTACGTGCCGACGTCGGAGGGGTTCGCCGAGGCGGTGGCGGCGGGGCTCGGCTGGGGCATGGTGCCGGAGGCGCAGGCGGTGCCGCTGCTGGAGGCGGGCCGGGTCGTGGTGTTCGCGCCGGGACGCGAGGCCGACGCGGCCCTGTACTGGCAGCAGTGGAAGCTGGACTCCCCCGCCCTCGCGGCGGTCGCCGACGCGGTCACGGAGACGGCGGCCCGGGCGCTGCATCCTTGACGCCGAGTTCTGAGAGCTCCCGTTCCGCGCTCGACAGCAGCATGTCCAGCGCCGTCGGGTAGGCGCTCTCGACCATCCGGGCGGCGAGCAGCGGGGCGGTCTCGGCGATGCGCGGATGGGTGGCGGCGGGCAGCCGGGCGTAGGTCGAGCGCCACATGTCCTCGTCGGCCCGCCGGGCCGCGTCGGGCAGCGCCAGGGAGGCGGCGTCGAGAGCGGCGAACGCCAGCGTGGTGTCGATGAAGGCCTGGTAGACGCGGACGGTGTCGGCGGGCGGAAAGCCGGCGGTGCGCAGCACGTCCAGGACCGCTTCGTCGGCGGCGAGTTCGTTGGCCCGGCCGGACACCCGGCTCGCGGTGAGGACGGCCGCCTGCGGGTGGGAGACGTAGGCGGCGTGGATGCGCAGGCCCAGGGCGCGCAGGTCGTGGCGCCAACGCCCGGTACGGCGCCAGCCGTCCAGCGCCTGGCCGATCAGCGCGTCTCCGATGGCGAGGGTCAGGTCGTCCATGCCGCGGAAGTACCGGTAGAGCGTGCTCGGGTCGCAGTCGAGGGCGAGTCCGAGGCGGCGGGCGGTCAGGCCCGCGCTGCCGTGCTCCCGCAGCATCCGCAGCGCGGTCTCCACGATCAGCCGCTCCGAGAGAACGACCCCGCTCCTGGTCGGCCTGCGGCGCCTGCGCCGCTCCTCGGGCACCACACGTTTGGCCATCGCCCCTCCTCGCTCCCGGCCCTCCCGGATCCTTATGCCAACGCCATTGACCTTACGTCCCGGCCCGGCGTTGCATCACGTCAGGGGCCCCGCAGAACATTCCGGATCCACGCGGATCCATGAGGACGAAAGGGAGTGCTCCGTCATGCGCGTACTGCTGGTGGGAGCGGGCGGTGTGGGGACCGCCGTCACCCGGATCGCGGCCCGGCGGCCGTTCTTCGAGCTGATGGTGGTGGCCGACTACGACCCGGCCCGGGCCGAGGCGGCGGTGACGGCGCTCGGCGCGGACGGCGACCGGTTCCGTGCCGAGCGGGTCGACGCCGGCGACGAGGCGCAGGTGACGGCGCTGCTGGAGCGGCACGGCTGCGACGTGCTGCTCAACGCCACCGACCCGCGGTTCGTGATGCCGCTGTTCCGCGCGGCGCGGGCCGGCGGCACCACGTACCTCGACATGGCGATGTCCCTGTCCCGCCCGCACGGCGAGCGGCCGTACGAGGAGTGCGGTGTGAAGCTGGGCGACGAGCAGTTCGCGCAGGGCGCCGAGTGGGAGGCGGCCGGGCTGCTCGCGCTGGTCGGCATGGGCGTGGAGCCGGGTCTGTCGGACGTGTTCGCCCGGTACGCGGCCGACGAACTCTTCGACGAGATCGAGGAGATCGGCGTCCGCGACGGCGCGAACCTCACGGTGGACGGCTACGACTTCGCGCCGTCGTTCAGCATCTGGACGACCATCGAGGAATGCCTCAACCCGCCCGTGGTGTACGAGAAGGACCGCGGCTGGTACACCACCGAACCCTTCAGCGAGCCCGAGGTGTTCGACTTCCCCGAGGGCATCGGCCCGGTGGAGTGCGTGAACGTGGAGCACGAGGAGGTGCTGCTGGTGCCCCGCCGGGTGGACGCCCGCAGGGTCACCTTCAAGTACGGCCTGGGCCGCGAGTTCACCGACACGCTCCGCACGCTGCACCTGCTGGGCCTGGACCGCACCGAGCCGGTGACCGTGCCTGGACCCGACGGCCCCGTGAAGGTGTCCCCGCGGGACGTCGTCGCCGCCTGTCTGCCCGACCCGGCGACCCTCGGCGACCGCATGCACGGCAAGACCTGTGCGGGCACCTGGGTGCGCGGCACGAAGGACGGGGCGCCGCGCGAGGTGTACCTGTACCACGTGGTCGACAACCAGTGGTCGATGAGCGAGTACGGCTGCCAGGCGGTGGTGTGGCAGACCGCCGTCAACCCGGTCGTCGCGCTGGAGCTGCTGGCGACCGGCGCCTGGTCGGGGGCGGGCGTGCTCGGCCCGGAGGCGTTTCCGGCCGGTCCGTTCCTGGACCTCCTCACCGCGTACGGCTCGCCGTGGGGGCTGCGTGAGCAGTGACCGTTTCCACGCGGATCGCGCTGTTTCAGCGTGACTTGACAGGTCACCCGAAAGTCAGCAAGGCATCCGAAAGGGTGCGGACCTACTTCGGACGCAGGTGACTTTCGATGGACAACTGGCGGCACAGCGCGGCCTGCCGGACCGAGGACCCCGAGCTGTTCTTCCCGATCGGCACTTCCGGTCCTGCCCTGTTGCAGACCGAGCAGGCCAAGGCGGTCTGCCGTCGCTGCCCCGTGCGGGAGCAGTGTCTGGAGTGGGCGCTGGAGACCGGGCAGTCCATCGGCGTGTGGGGCGGCACGAGCGAGACGGAACGCCGCGCGCTCAAGCGGCGCATCGCGGCCCGCCGTTCGTCGGGCAGGGCCTGACGGACACGGCGGACGGTGTGCGGGCGTGACGGCGAGGGCGCGACCCGCGCGCGGCCCCCGGGCGGGCGGCCCGGCGGTCAGCGCGTGGCACGGCGGAGTGGCCCCCAGGGATTCTCCTGGCGGGCCACTTCCCTGTGCGCCTCCTCGATCACCTCGTCGGCGAGCCGGCACAGCGGGCGCACATCGGTGACCAGCGGCTCGTTGTCCGGGCCGCGCCCCGTCTCGCGGCCCTTGAGCACCCAGGGCCGGATGTCCGCGCCCTTCTCGCGCGGCAGATGCTCGTAGTCGTACAGCCGCCGCGCCACCCACAGCTCCGGGGAGCGGTCCTGCCACCACTCCTCGACGTCGAGCGGGTTCGCGGACAGGCCGGGCATGGCCACGCCGGTGAGGTCGTCGATGCTGGACACCGCGTGCAGGTCGACCGCGGGTCCCCTGGACCAGCGGACGTACAGTCCCCGCTCGTCCTCCACGAGCGCGGTGAGCTCGGCGAGCGTGCCGACGACCGGCAGGTCGTCCGTGGCCTCCATCCGTCACCTCCGGCGTCAGGGTTCCAGGCGGACGGAGTACCCGGTCCCCGCGGGGACGATGCGGGCGCCCCGCCCGTCGTGCCCGGTCCCGGGCGTCGCAGTAGGCTCGCAGCGATTCCGGCGGAAGGGGCCTCACCATGAGCGTGCGCGTGCGGCGTGTGTACGAACCGCCCGAGCCCGACGACGGGGTGCGGGTGCTGGTCGACCGGCTGTGGCCGCGCGGCCTGGCGAAGGACGCGGCCCGGGTCGACGAGTGGCCGAAGGGGCTGACCCCGTCCACGGAGCTGCGCCGCTGGTACCACGCCGACGAGGGCAGCTTCGACGAGTTCCGCGAGCGCTACGAGGCCGAACTGGCCGCCCCCGAGGCGGCGGAGCTGCTGGAGCGGGTGCGGGAGCTGGCCGGGAAGGGCGCGGTGACCCTGCTGACCGCCTCCAGGCAGCCGGAACGCAGTCACGCGGAGGTGCTGGCCCGGCTGCTCTCGGAGTGAGCGGACCGCCCTACGCCGTCTGCGCGGCCGCCGCCCTGCCCGCCGCGCGGCCCGAGAAGAGGCAGCCGCCGAGGAAGGTGCCCTCCAGCGCGTTGCAGCCGTGGACGCCTCCGCCCCCGAAGCCCGCGACCTCGCCGGCCGCGTACAGCCCCTCGACCGGGCTGCCGTCGGCGCGCAGCGCGCGGGAGTCCAGGTCGGTCTGGATGCCGCCGAGCGTCTTGCGGGTGAGGATGTGCAGCTTGACGCCGATCAGCGGGCCCGCGGCCGGGTCGAGGATGCGGTGCGGTGCGGCGACCCGGCCGAGGCGGTCACCGATGTAGCGGCGGGCGTTGCGGATGCCCTGCACCTGGGCGTCCTTGCTGTAGCCGTTGGCGAGCTGCAGGTCGCGCGCCTCGATCTGGCGCCGGACGAGGGCCGCGTCGAGCAGCGGCTCGTCGGTGAGGGCGTTCATCTTCTCGACGAGCTCCTCGACGGTGGCGGCGGTGACGAAGTCCGCGCCGTTGCGCAGGAAGGCGTCCACCGGGCCGGGCGCGCCCTTGCCGAGGACGCGTTCGCGCAGGAACCCGGCGCGGTCCTTGGCGGTGATGTCCGGGTTCTGCTCGGAGCCGGAGAGCGCGAACTCCTTCTCGATGATCTTCTGCGTGAGGACGAACCAGGAGTGGTCGTACGGGGCGATGTCCTCGGTGGTGCGCAGGTGCTTGAGCGTGCCGAGGGTGTCGTAGCCGGGCAGGCAGGGCTCGGGCAGGCGGCGGCCGAGGGCGTCGAACCACATGGAGGACGGGCCGGGCAGGATGCGGATGCCGTGGCCGGGCCAGATCGGGTCCCAGTTCCGGATGCCTTCGGTGTAGTGCCACATGCGGTCGCGGTTGACCAGCCGCACGCCCGCGCGGGCGCTGATGTCGAGCATCCGCCCGTCGACGTAGGCGGGGACGCCGGTGACCATCTCGCGCGGCGGGGTGCCCAGCCGCTCGGGCCAGTACTTCCGGACGATGTCGTGGTCCGCGCCGATGCCGCCGCTGGTGACGACCACGGCCTGCGCGGTCAGCTCGAACTCGCCGATCGCCTCACGGCTGGAGGCCACCCCGCGCGGTGCGTCGTCCTCGGCGAGGACGGTGCCGCGCACCCCGCGGGCGGCGCCGTCCTCCAGGACCAGCTCGTCGACGCGGTGGCGGTGGTAGAAGGTCAGCAGCCCGTCCCGCGCGGCCTCGCGGGCGTACCGGGTGAAGGGGGCGACGACGCCGGTGCCGGTGCCCCAGGCGATGTGGAAGCGGGGCACGGAGTTGCCGTGGCCGCCGGCCCGCAGGTCGCCGCGCTCGGCCCAGCCGACGGTGGGCAGGAAGGTGATGCCGTGGCCGTCGAGCCAGGACCGCTTCTCCCCCGCCGCCCACTCGACGTAGGCGCGCGCCCAGCGCCGCGCCCAGGAGTCCTCGTCGTCGGTGCGGTCGAAGGCGGCGCTGCCCTGCCAGTCGTTCCAGGCGAGCTCGAAGGAGTCCTTGATGCCGAGGCGGCGCTGCTCGGGCGACCCCACCAGGAACAGCCCGCCGAACGACCAGTAGGCCTGGCCGCCGAGGCTGGCGGCGTTCTCCTGGTCGACGAGGGCGACCCTGCGGCCCTTGCTGGTCAGTTCGTGGGCCGCGACGAGGCCCGCGAGGCCCGCTCCGACGACGATGACGTCGGCATCCATGGCGACCGTCCCTTCCTTGTCCTCCCGGAGACTTCGTCCGGGGTCTTCAACCGGTGAGCAGCGCGGTGAGCAGTTGTTTGAGCCAAGTCCGGGCGCGTTCGGTGTCCCGGTCCAGCAGCAGTTGGGCGGTGACGCCGTCGTAGGCGGCGATCACGGCGTGCGCGGCGCCCTCGGCGTCGCCGAGCACGGCGGGCAGCGCGGTGTGGCCGCGGGCCCGCTCCAGCCGGTCGGCGACGGCCCGCCGCAGCCGCGCCCGGTGGTCGAGGAGCATGTCCGCCACGCCGGGGTCGCGGGCGGCGTGCACCAGGAAGTCGGTCTTCACCAGCAGCCAGTCGCGGTCCAGCAGCAGCACCTCGGTGACCCGGTCGACGGCGGCGGCCACGTCGAGGTCGGGCCCGTCGGAGGCGAGGGCGCCGGCCACCTGCTCGGCGATCAGGTCGGCGCGCTGGGCGTAGAGCGCGAAGAACAGCTCGTCCAGGCCGGCGAAGTTGGAGTAGAAGGCGCCGCGCGTGTAGCCGGCGGCCTCGCAGATCTCCTCGATGGAGACGTGCCCGAAGCCCTTGGCGGCGAAGACGGTGAAGGCCGCGTCGAGCAGCTGGGCGCGGGTGCGCAGCCGGCGCGCGGTGACGTGCCCGGTCCCGGCGTCCGCCATGCCCTCCCCCTCCGCCCCGCGTTCGATACGGGAACGTATCCGATACACCGCTGTATCGAACAGCCCCCGGAACAGGGCGATCGACCGCCAGGAGATCGTTCTAGAACGTATTTTCGATTAGGGGTACGCTGGTCCCCATGAGCACGCACCACCTCCCGGCGCTCCAGGGCTCGCTCTTCGACCAGGACGACGAGCTGCGCCTCGGCCCGCTCGACGGCGTGCGCCGTACCGAACTCGGCCGGGGCGCCTGGATCGACCTGCTCCCCGGCTGGCTGCACGGCTCCGACGCGCTCTTCGACCATCTGGCCTCCGAGGTCCCCTGGCGGGCCGAGCGGCGCCAGATGTACGACCAGGTCGTCTCCGTGCCCCGGCTGCTCGCGTACTACGGCGCCGGCGCCCCGCTCCCCCACCCCGTCCTCACCGAGGCCCGCGACGCGCTCAGCGTCCACTACGCGGAGGAGCTGGGCGAGCCGTTCGCCACGGCCGGGCTCTGCTACTACCGCGACGGCCGGGACAGCGTCGCCTGGCACGGCGACCGCATCGGCCGGGGCGCCCGCGAGGACACCATGGTCGCCATCCTGTCGGTGGGATCGCCCCGTGACCTGCTGCTGCGGCCCATGGGCGGCGGCGAGACCGTGCGCCGGCCGCTGGGCCACGGCGACCTGGTGGTGATGGGCGGCTCCTGCCAGCGCACCTGGGAGCACTGCGTGCCGAAGAGCGCCAAGGCCGCCGGGCCGCGCATCAGCATCCAGTTCCGCCCGCGCGGGGTGAACTGACCGCCACCCGCCCCGTCCGGAACCGTGGCGGAAGCCTGTCCTCCTCCGGCGGGCCTCCCCCACACTGGGTCCACCCGGGCGGGGAGGAGCGATGGGCGCGGACACGGGGCCGCCGGGCGCGGGGCCCGGCCGGCGCGGCGAACTGGACGTGCTGCGCGGCCTCGTCGTGGTCGGCCTGGTCTTCTTCCACAGCGCCCTGGTGTTCTCCCCCGACGACGACTTCTACGTGAAGGACGCGACGACGACGGACGCCGTCACCGTGCTCGCCGGGTTCGGGGTGGTGTGGGCGATGCCCATGCTGTTCCTCGTCGCAGGGCTCGGCGCCCGGCACTCGGTCCGCCGCCGTGGCCCCGCCCGGTTCGCCCGGGAGCGGCTGCTGCGCCTGGGCGTCCCGCTGGTGGTCGGCACGGTCGTGCTGTGCCCGCTCCCCCAGTGGCTGCGGCTGCGCGCCGCCGACCCCGCGTACGACGAGCCGTACCCGACCTTCTGGGGGCGGTTCCTGAGCGTGCAGCCGGATCCGGCGGACTTCCCGTTCGTCCTGGAGGGCGAGCACTTCGAGACCGGGCACCTGTGGTTCGTCGTGCTGCTGCTCGCCTTCTGCCTGCTGCTCGCGCCGTTCGCCACGGCCCTGACCGGGCGGGCGGACCGCGCGGCCGAGGCCGTCCGGCGCAGGCCCGCGCTGCTTCTGCTGCCCGCGCTGCCGCTCGCCGCCGTGAACGCCCTGCTCGGCATGGAGGAGGACTACGCGGGCTGGAACCGCTGGGCCTACCTGCTGTTCTTCGCGTACGGCTTCCTCCTCGCGGACGACGAGCGGGTGCGGGTGCCGACGCGGCGCGCGGCGGTGCGGGCGGGCGTGGCCGGGGTGGTGCTGTTCGCCGGGACCGCGCCCGGCTTCGTCGCGGGCGACGACCCGTTCACCGCGTGGACCCCGGCCGCGCTGGCCACCCGCGCGCTGTTCGGGGCGGCCGGGTGGTGCTGGGTGCTGGCGATCCTCGGCCTGCTGGACCGTCGCCCCCGCTTCCGGCGGGGGATGCCGCCGTTCCTGGCGTATCCGGCCGTGGCCGCCCTCCCGTTGTACGTCCTGCACCAGCCGGTGGTGGTCGCCTACGCCTACGGTGTCGTCGGGTGGTCCGCGCCGGCGGGGGTGAAGTACGCGGTGATCGTGGCGGCCTCGCTGGTGACGGTGGTGCTGCTGTACGAACTCGGGGTGCGGCGGTGGGCGGTGACGCGGTGGCTGTTCGGGATGCGCCCCGCGCCCCGCGCGACGGCACGCCCGAAGGACGGACCACCGACCCCATCCGCCCCCTGATCTGCTTTCCTGTGCTCGTTCGACCGGGACGGGGCACGACACGCGAGGCGGCCATGAAGGCAACGGTGCGGCAGGTGGCGGACGGCACCTATCTGGTGCACGGCACGAGCACGAACTGGGTGATCCTGGCCGAGGGGGACGCCGTCACCCTGATCGACACCGGTTACCCCGGCGACCGCGCGGGGCTGCTCGGCTCGCTCGCGGAGGTGGGCGCGGCGCCGGAGGCGGTGGCGGCCGTGCTGATCACGCACGCGCACAACGACCACCTGGGCTCGGCCGAGTTCCTCAGCGTCGCCTACGGCACCCCGGTCCACACCCACAAGGAGGAAGTGCCGCACGCGCGGCGGGATTTCCTGCACCAGGTGACCGTGGGGCGGGTGCTGCGCAACGGCTGGCGTCCCGGTGTGCTGCCGTGGGCCGCGCATGCCCTGCGCGCCGGCGGCACCGCGAACGTGGCGGTCACTTCTCCCCAGCCGTTCCCGGTGTCCGGCGAGGGCGAGCCGCTGGACCTGCCGGGCCGGCCCGTACCCGTGCACACGCCCGGCCACACCGCCGGGCACTCCGCCTTCCACCTGCCGCAGGTCGGGGCGGTGGTGTCCGGGGACGCCCTGGTCAGCGGGCACGCCGTGTCCCGTGTGCAGGGCCCGCAGATGCTGACCGACATGTTCCATCGCGAGCGGGTCCGCGCCGTACGCTCGCTGGACGTGCTGGCGGAGCTGGACGGCGACCTGCTGCTCCCCGGGCACGGCCCGGTCCACCGGGGTTCCGTGCGGGACGCCGCCCTGCTGGCCCGGGAGCGCGCGCAATAGGCTGAGGTGACGATCACCTTCGAGCCTTCGGGACGATCACACTCGAGACGAGGACACCGCCGCCATGGCACTGCAGATCAACGCCACCAACCCGGAGCACCCCGCGCTCCTGTTGGAACTGCCGTGGCACCTTCCGCTGGAGGAATGGCCCGACGAGTACCTGGTGCCGCTGCCGCGCGGCATCTCCCGGCACGTCGTGCGCTACGCCCGCGCGGGCGACGAGGTGGTCGCGGTGAAAGAGCTGGCCCAGCGTCCCGCGCTGCGCGAGTACGAGCTGTTGCGCGACCTGGACCGGCTCGGCATCCCCGCGGTGGACCCGCTCGCCGTGGTGACCGGCCGTACCGACCCGGAGGGGGAGCCGCTGGAGAGCGTGCTCATCACCCGGCACCTCCGCGGGTCCATGCCGTACCGGTCGATGTTCGAGACGACGATGCGGCCGGCCACCATGCACCGGCTGATGGACGCGCTCGCCGTGCTGCTGGTGCGGCTGCACCTGGCGGGCTTCGCGTGGGGCGACTGCTCGCTGTCCAACACGCTGTTCCGGCGCGACGCGGGCGCCTTCGCCGCCTACCTCGTGGACGCCGAGACCGGCGAGCTGCACCCCGAACTGACGCGCGGACAGCGGGAGTACGACCTGGACCTGGCGCGGGTCAACATCAGCGGCGAGCTGCTCGACCTGGAGGCGTCCGGCGCGCTGCACCCCTCCGTCGACCCGATCGACTTCGGCACCGAGATCTGCGCCCGCTACGAGGAGCTGTGGAAGGAGCTGACCCGCACCTCGGTGTACCCGGCGGGCAAGCACCACCACATCGAGCGCCGTATCCGCCGCCTGAACGAACTCGGCTTCGACGTGGCGGAGATGCAGATCGAGCACGCCTCCAACGGCGACACGGTCACCTTCGTGCCGAAGGTCGTGGACGCCGGGCACCATCAGCGCCAGCTGCTGCGGCTGACCGGTCTGGACACCGAGGAGAACCAGGCCAGGCGGCTGCTGAACGACCTGGAGAGCTGGATGGCCACCCAGGACGACTACGCCCCGGGCGACCCCCTCGGCGCCCGTCCCGAGGTGCTCGCCCACCGCTGGGTGCGCGAGGTGTTCCGGCCCACCGTGCGGTCCGTGCCGCCGGAGCTGCGCGGGCAGATGGACCCCGCGCAGATCTACCACGAGCTGCTGGAGCACCGCTGGTACCTGTCCGAGCGGGCCCAGCACGACATCGGTCTGGAGACCGCCGTCGAGGACTACATCCAGCGGGTGCTGCCGAAGCGGCGGGAGCCGCTGCGGCCCACGGAGGAGTAGCCGGGCCCGCCCCGGGTCAGGCGGGCGGGACGACCGCCACCGGGCAGTCCGCGTGGTGCAGCACGCCTCCCGCCACCGAGCCGATGCGTGCGCCCACGGCGGAGCGGCGGGCGCGGCGGCCGACGACCATCAGCTGGGCCGTGCCCGACACCGACAGCAGGACCTGGCCCGCGCTGCCCATCTCCACGTGCTCCACGACGTGCACGTCCGGGTAGCGCTCCCGCCACGGCGCGAGCGCGGCCGCCAGGTTCTTCCGCTCGAACGGCTCGAGCCCGCCGGCCTCGTCGAGGAGCTGGAGGGAGGAGGGGCTGTAGGCGAACACCGGCGGCAGGGTCCAGGCGCGCACGGCACGCACGGTCGCGCCGCGCCGGGCGGCGGTCTCGAAGGCGAAGCCGAGCGCGGCGGCGCTGTCCTCCGGGTCGCCCTCCTGACCGACGACGATCTCGTGCCCGGCCACCTCGTCGGAGGCCTTGTCACCGGCCCGGACGAACACCACGGGGCGCGCGGCGTCCACGATCACCTGCTGGCCGACCGAGCCCACCAGGAAGCCCATGAGCCGCCCGTGCCCGCGCGAGCCGAGCACCAGCATCTCGGCGTCGGCCGCGGCGGCGGTCAGGGTCTCCACGGCGTCGCCCTCCGGCACGTCCGTGGTGACGTCCAGGCCGCTGTGGCGTTCCCGGACGGTGCGGACCGCCTCCTCGGCGGCCTCCCGCACCCACCGCTCCTGGGCGGCCCTGTCACCGGTGTCCAGCGCGTCGTGCGCCTGGAACCGCCAGGCGTGCACCACCCGGAGGGGCAGGTCCCGGCGGACCGCCTCCCGGGCCGCCCAGGCCAGCGCGGCGAGGCTCTCCTCGCTGCCGTCGATCCCTGCCGTGATCGGCCGCGTCATGCCGTTCCTCCCGGAGTCGTGTTCCTGCGCGTCCAGTCTTCCCTACCGGGCCGCCGCCCCCGCACCGCGGTCACCACGGTCACCGGGTGCGGCGTCCCGCACGCCCGCCTTCCCGCGCGGACCCCGCGCACGCCCGCGCGCCCGGCGGCGACCGCACCTACGATGGGCAGCGGGCCGGTGCGCAGGCCGTGACGGGAATCTCGGCCCGCCGCGCCGGGGATCCGACCACGCTGTGGGGGACGCATGGCACAGCCCGCCGACGCCGCCCGGACCGTCATCATGACCGTGGACGACGACCCGGGTGTCTCCCGCGCCGTGGCCCGGGACCTCAGGCGGCGCTACGGGGCGTCGTACCGGATCGTGCGCGCCGAGTCCGGCGAGTCCGCGCTGGAGGCGCTGCGCGAACTGAAGCTGCGCGGCGACCTGGTGGCGGCGATCCTCGCCGACTACCGGATGCCGCGGATGAACGGCATCGAGTTCCTGGAGCGCGCCATGGACGTGCACCCGGGGGCCCGCCGGGTGCTGCTCACCGCGTACGCGGACACCGGCGCCGCCATCGACGCGATCAACGTGGTCGACCTCGACCACTATCTGCTCAAGCCGTGGGACCCGCCCGAGGAGAAGCTGTACCCGGTGGTGGACGACCTGCTGGAGGCGTGGAAGCGCAGCGACCACCGGCCCGTGCCCAGCACCAAGGTGGTCGGGCACCGCTGGTCGGCGCGCTCCTCCGACGTGCGGGAGTTCCTCGCCCGCAACCAGGTGCCCTACCGCTGGTACTCCTGCGACGAGCCCGAGGGACGGCGGCTGCTGGCGGCGGCGGACGAGGACGGGATGCGGCTGCCGCTGGTGATCACCCCGGACGGGACGCCGCTGGTGCAGCCGGAGCCCGCCGACCTGGCCGCGCACGTGGGTCTCGCCACCACGCCGGCGTCCGACTTCTACGACCTGGTGGTGATCGGCGGCGGTCCCGCAGGGCTCGGCGCGGCCGTGTACGGGGCGTCGGAGGGGCTGCGCACGGTGCTGGTGGAGCGGTCGGCGACCGGCGGGCAGGCGGGGCAGAGCTCGCGGATCGAGAACTACCTGGGCTTCCCCGACGGGGTGTCGGGGGCGCAGCTCACCGAGCGGGCCCGGCGGCAGGCCACCCGGTTCGGCGCGGAGATCCTCACCGCGCGGGAGGTGACAGGCCTGGACGTGGGCGGCGCGGCCCGGGTGGTGCGGTTCTCCGACGGGTCGCAGGTCGCCGCGCACAGCGTGATCCTGGCGACCGGGGTGTCCTACCGGCGGCTCGCGGCGCCGGGCTGCGACGAACTGGGCGGCTGCGGCGTCTACTACGGCTCCTCACTCACCGAGGCGCCCGCCTGCCAGGGCCAGGACGTGTACATCGTGGGCGGCGCCAACTCGGCCGGGCAGGCGGCGATGTACCTGTCCCGGTTCGCCAAACAGGTGACGCTGCTGGTGCGCGGCCCGGACCTGTCCGCGTCGATGTCGTACTACCTGATCGAGCAGATCGGCCGGGTGCCGAACATCGCGGTGCGGTGCGGCACGGTCGTCGAGGAGGCGCACGGCGACGGCCATCTGGAGCGGCTGACGCTGCGCGAGACGGACAGCGGTCAGACCGACGTGGTGGACGCGCAGTGGCTGTTCGTGTTCATCGGGGCCGCCCCGCTGACCGACTGGCTGGACGGCACCGTGCTGCGCGACGGGCGCGGCTTCATCCTGGCCGGGCCCGACCTGACCGCCGACGGGCGCCCGCCGGACGGCTGGGAGCTGGACCGGCCGCCGTACCACCTGGAGACCAACGTGCCCGGCGTGTTCGTCGCGGGCGACGCGCGCGCGGAGTCCGCCAAGCGGGTCGCCTCCGCCGTCGGAGAGGGAGCCATGGCCGTGATGCTCGTCCACCGATACCTGGAGCAGTCGTGAGCGCGCAGCCGATGGAGTGCCTGCCGGACGAGATCGGCTCCCTGTTCCTGTTCGAGAAGCTCACCCCCGAGCAGCTCGGGCGGCTGTGCGAGGCCGGCCGGGTGGAGCGGTACGAGCCCGGCACCGTGTACGCCGAGGGCGACCCGGCCACCTGCTTCTACGTGATGGTGGAGGGCACGGTCGTGCTGTCCCGGCGGGTCGGCGGGGACGACGTGGAGGTCACCCGCACCTCGCAGCGCGGGGTGTACGCGGGGGCGATGCAGGCGTACCTCGGCGACCGGGTGCCGCAGGTCTACAACAACTCGCTGCGGGTGACGGAACCGACGCGGTTCTTCGTGCTGCCGGCGGACACGTTCGCGGACATCATGCGGGACTGGTTCCCGATGGCGGTGCATCTGCTGGAGGGGCTGTTCTTCGGGGTGAAGAGCACCCAGCAGGCGGTCGGTCAGCGGGAGCGGCTCCTCGCCCTGGGCTCGCTGTCCGCGGGGCTCACCCACGAGCTCAACAACCCGGCCGCGGCGGCCGTGCGGGCGACGGCGACGCTGCGCGAGCGGGTGGGGAAGATGCGCCGCAAGCTGCGGATCATCTCCGAGGGCGCCTACGACCGGGAGACGCTGGCGGGGCTGATCGAGATCCAGGAGCGCACGGCCGAGCGGGTCGCGAAGGCCCCGGTGCTCAGCCCGCTGGAGGCGTCCGACCGGGAGGACCTCCTGGCCGACTGGCTGGACGACCACGGCGTGGAGGAGGGCTGGCGGATCGCCCCCACCTTCGTGCAGGCCGGGCTGGACACGGACTGGCTGGAGCAGGTGGCCGCGGCCGTGGACGAGGAGACGCTGCCGAGCGCGGTCGGCTGGCTCAACTACACCGTGGAGACCGAGCTGCTCATGGACGAGATCCAGGACAGCGCGGCCCGCGTCTCCCATCTGGTCGACGCCGCCAAGCAGTACTCGCAGCTCGACCGCGCCCCCTTCCAGGTCGCCGACGTGCACGAACTCCTCGACTCCACCCTGCTGATGCTGTCCGGGAAGCTGGGCCGGGGCATCCGGGTGGTCAAGGACTACGACCGCACCCTGCCTCGCGTCCCGGCGTACCCGGCGGAGCTGAACCAGGTGTGGACCAACCTCGTCGACAACGCGGTCGCGGCGATGCGCGAGACGGACGGGGAGGGCACGCTGACCGTGCGCACGGCGCGGGAGAACGACCGGCTGCTGGTGGAGTTCGGCGACACCGGACCCGGCATCCCGGCGGAGATCCGCGACCGGGTGTTCGACCCGTTCTTCACCACCAAGCCCGTGGGCGAGGGCACCGGGCTGGGCCTGGACATCTCCTGGCGGATCGTGGTCAACAAGCACCACGGCAGCCTCCGGTTCGACTCCGAGCCGGGCGACACCCGCTTCCAGGTGCTCCTGCCGCTCACCGCTCCCGCCTCCGACCATCCACAGGAGGAGCCCGTATGACCACCGAACACGCCATCGACCCCAGCGTGCCCCCCTCGGGCGCGGGCTGCGCCGACTGCGACGCCGTGGGCGGCTGGTGGTTCCATCTGCGGCGGTGCGCGCAGTGCGGCAACATCGGCTGCTGCGACAGCTCGCCCGGACAGCACGCCACCGCCCACTTCCGGGCCACCGGACACCCGGTGGTGCGCAGTTACGAACCGGGCGAGGACTGGTTCTGGAACTACGCCACCAACGAGCTGTACGAGTCGGGTCCGCCCCTCGCGCCGCCGGTCAGCCACCCGGTTGACCAGCCCGTCCCCGGCCCCGCGGGCCGGGTCCCCGCCGACTGGGCGCGCGCCCTGCACCGCTGAGCCGCGGCGCCCCGCCGGCCCGGGAACCCGGGGGCATCGCCCGTCGTTGTCCGGACACCCCCACACATGTCGGACGACGGCGAACAGGGCGGTGCCATGAGCGAGTTGGTCCCCGGCGGCAACATCCCGCTCCCGGGCGGCACGGTGACGGTCCGGGTGCCGGGGCCGTTCGACGTGTCCGCGCTGATCACGGACGACGGCCGGAAGGTGGCCGGGGACGCCGACTTCGTCTTCTACAACCAGCCCTCCGCGCCCGGCGCGCGCCTCGGCGGCGACACGCTCGTCGTCGATCCGGCGGCGCTGCGCGCGGGCGCCACCCGGGTCACGGTCGCCGTCAGCCCCGAGGAGCCCGGCACCCCGCTCAGCGCCCTGCCCGCCCCCGTCCTGGAGGTCGCCGGCCCCGGCGGGCGCGCCCTGGCCCGCTTCCGCCCGCCGCGCCCCGACCGGGAGACGGTGCTGCTGCTCGCGGAGATCTACCGGCGCGGGGACGGCTGGAAGCTGCGCGCCCTCGGGCAGGGGTACGCGGACGGACTGGCCGGTCTCGCCCGGGACTTCGGCGTCGACGTGGAGGACGACGAGGGCGCGGTGTCCACCCGTACCGCCCCGGTCGTCACCGGCAGGGCGCCGGTGAGTCCCGCCACGGTGATCCGGCCCGCCCCCCGCGCCCACCCGTTGGTGCCGCCGCGTCCTGCGGCCCCGCCGTCCGCCGGGGACGACTTCCTGGCCCTGGTCAACTCCGCGCGCCGGACGGCCGGTTCGCCGCCGGTGTCGCACGACGGGCGGCTGGCGGAGGCGGCCCGGCAGCACGCGCGGGCGATGGCGCGCGGCGGGCGGCTCGGCGTGGAGGGCCCGGACGGCGTCTCCGTGCACCAGCGGGTGGTCTCCGCCGGCTATCCGTATCTCACCGTCGGGGAGCACCTGGTGTCGGGGCCGCTCTCCGTGGACCGGTTCGTGGGCCACTGCCTGCGGCACGAGGCGGCCCGGCGCACGGTGTGCGACCCGGCGTTCACGCACGCCGCCGTGGCCTCCTGCGAGGGCGCCGGGGACACGTACTGGACGGCGCTGTGGGCGCGTCCGCTCACCCCGGAGGGCCTGGACCGCACGGCGGCGGAGGTCGTGGAGCTGACCAACCGGGAGCGCGCGCGGGCCGGCCTTCCGCCGCTGTCCCGTGACCCGCTGCTGACGACGGCCGCGCAGGCGCACAGCGCCGACATGGTGGCCCGCGACTTCTACGCGCACACCGCGCCGGACGGCGGCAGACCCTGGGACCGGGCCGCCGCCGCGGGCTCCCGGTGCCGCACGGTCGGCGAGAACATCGCGTGCGGGCAGCGGTCGGCGGCCGAGGTGGTGCGCGGCTGGATGAACAGCCCCGGCCACCGGGCGAACATCCTCAAGCCGGAGTTCACACGCATCGGCGTCGGCTTCGCGGGCGGCGGCCGGGCGGGCACGTACTGGACGCAGTTGTTCGGCGGTTGACACCCGCTCCCCCTGCCGCGCGGGAAAGGATGGCCACCATGATGGGTGACCTGTTTTCCAGTGAGCACATGGTGCGGCCGGCCACGGCCCCGGGCATGACGGTGGAGAACGCCAAGTGCCTGCGCTACACCGTCGACGGCGAGATGCTCGCCCGCCAGGGCGCGATGGTCGCCTACCGCGGCGACCTCCGGTTCGAGCGCAAGGGCCAGGGCGTGGGCGGCATGCTCAAGCGCGCGGTGACCGGGGAGGGGCTGCCGCTGATGGCCGTGCGCGGGCAGGGCGAGGCGTGGTTCGCGCAGGAGGCGCAGAACTGCTTCGTCGTCGAGATCGGCCCCGGCGACGAGTTCACCGTCAACGGCCGCAACGTGCTGTGCTTCGACGCCACGCTGTCCTACCGCATCTCCACCGTGAAGGGCGCCGGCGTCACCGGCGGCGGCCTCTTCAACAGCGTGTTCACCGGGCACGGCAAGCTCGGCCTGGTCTGCGAGGGCAGCCCCCTGGTGATCCCGGTGACGCCGGAGAGCCCGGTGTACGTGGACACGGACGCGGTCGTCGGCTGGACGGCCGGCCTGTCCACCTCGCTGCACCGCTCGCAGTCTCTGGGCTCGATGCTGCGCGGCGGCTCCGGCGAGGCCGTGCAGCTGGTGCTGCAGGGGCAGGGGCACGTCGTGGTGCGGCCCAGCGAGGCGCCGCCGCACAAGGCGCAGCAGCGCTGAACCTCGTTGACCCCGGCCGCCCGCCGGGTGAGGCTGGGGCACGGCGCGGATCACGCCCCGCGCCGGAAAGGTGACAGTCGTGATCGAGATCGCCGACATCGAGACCGCCGCCGAGCGGATCGCCGGGCACGTGGTGCGCACCCCCACCGTGCCGAGCCCCGGCCTTTCGGCACTGCTCGGGGTGCCGGTGACGGCCAAGCTGGAGCTGCTGCAGCACACCGGGTCGTTCAAGGTACGCGGCGCGGCGGCGAAGCTGCTGGCGCTGAGCGAGGCGGAGCGGGCCGCCGGGGTGGTCGCGGTGAGCGGCGGCAACCACGGCATCGCGCTGGCGGTGACGGCCGCCGCGCTCGATGTGAAGGCGACCGTGGTGATGCCGCGTTCGGCGCCGGTGCGGGCCGTGGAGATCGCGCGGGCGTCGGGCGCCACCGTGCGGGTGACGGACGACATGGCCGGGGCGTTCGCCCTCACCTCCGAGCTGCGGGAGGAGGGCCTGACCCTGGTGCACCCCTTCGACGACCCGGTGGTGATCGCCGGTCAGGGCACGGTGGGTCTCGAGTTCGCCGAGGACGCCGGTGAGCTGACCGACGTGCTGGTGAGCATCGGCGGCGGGGGCCTGATCGCGGGGGTCGCCGCGGCGCTGCGCGCCCGGCGGCCGGGGGTGCGGGTGTGGGGCGTGGAGACCGAGGGGGCGCAGGCGATGTCCGAGGCGCTGGCGGCGGGAGGCCCGGTGCCGGTCGCGCTCTCCTCGATCGTCTCCACGCTCAGCGCGCCCGCCGTGTCCCAGCTGACGTACGACCATGTCGCGGAGCTGGTCACGGAGGTGCTGGTGGTGCCGGACCGGGAGGCGGTGCAGGGGTCGCTGGATCTCGCCGACCACGCGAAGGTGTGGGCGGAGCCGGCCGCGGGCTGTCTGCTCCCGGCCGCCCGCCGGGTGCTGGAGCGGGTCGGCGACGACGCCCGTCTGGGGCTGGTGGTGTGCGGCGGGAACGCCACCACCACCGACATGATGGCGTGGACGGACCACTTCTCCCTGCGCTGAACCTCATGCCGTGTGAACGGCGTCGCGCCCGGCGTTGAACGCTCCGGCCCCTCTCCTCCGTATCAGGGGGGACGGAAGTCAGCGGTTCGACGAGGGATCACCGGACGAGGGATCACCAATGGGCTGGGCGCACGCCTCCACCGACCGGCCGGTCGCAGGACGCTACCGGCTGGTCGAGATCACGCACCGCGAGACCAACCGGGTCAGCTGGTACGCCGACGACCTGCGGACGGGACGCCCGTGCCTGGCCACCCGGACCGAGTTGCCGGCGGACGCCGTGGAGGGCGTCCGCCGCGCCCCCTCCGGCATCCTGCGGACCACCGAGAACGTGGCGCGGCTCTGCCCGGACCGGATCGCGGACGTCGTCGACGCGGTCGTCGAGGGCGGCTGCCTGTGGACGGTCACCGCCTGGATCGACGGCACCCCGCTGGACGAAATCCTGCTCCAGCGGGGCACGTTCGCGCCCGTGCGGGCGGCGCGCGTCGCCCTGGACCTGCTCGACGTGCTGGACGCGGCGCACGCGGAGGCCGTCACCCACGGCGAGCTGAGCCCCGGTCAGCTCCATCTGCGCGAGTCCGGCCCGGTGATCGTCTCCGGCTACGGGGTGGCCGGCACGACGTCGGCGCCCCGGCTCACCGCGCCGTCGTACGCGGCGCCGGAGCAGGCGCGCAACGAGCAGGTCGGGCCCGCCGCCGATCTGTGGGCACTGGGGGCGATCCTCTACACGATGCTGGAGGGACGCCCGCCGTTCCGGGACCGGGGCAGGGTCGTGGCCACGCTGCGCGGGGTGGAGCGGCTTCCGCTGCGTCCGCCGCTGCGCTGCGGGCCGCTCACCCAGCTCGTCACGGGGCTGCTGCGGAAGGAGCCCCGGGAGCGCCCGGGCCGCCAGGTGGTGCGGGACATGCTCACCCGGGTCCTGAGCGAGGCTCCCGGCGCCGGTCCTGAGCCCGGAGAGGCGTACGCGCCGGCCGGGCCGGGGTGGAAGCGGAAGAGCGTGCTGGTCGGCACGCCCCTCGCGGTGCTGGCGGTGACGGCGGCCGTGGTCGCGGCGACGACGGGGCTGCCCGGCGGCGAGGACCGGGCGGACGCCGGCCCCACGGCGTCGGCGTCCGCGTCCGCCGGAGGGACCGGGGCGGCGGACACGGCTCCGCGCGTCCCGCCGTCGGCCGGCGCCGCCCCGCCGCCGTCGAAGGCACCCTCGTCTCCCCCGTCCTCCTCCCCGTCCGGGTCCGCCTCGCCGTCCCCGTCCGGCCCCGGCGCCCTGCCCGCGGGCTTCCGCGCCTACCGGGCGCCGGAGGGGTTCTCCGTCGCGCTGCCCGAGGGCTGGGAGCGGCAGCGGACCTCCCGCGCGACCGAGCTGTCGTACCGGGTCACGTTCGGCGCCGACGACGACCCGCGCACCCTCGCGGTCACCTACAGCGAGCGCGTCGGTCCCGACCCGGTCGCGGTGTGGCGGGACACGGTGGAGCCGGGCCTCTCACGCGCCGACGCCTATCAGCGGATCGGTGTCATCGAGGCCACGACGTACCAGGGCCGTGAGGCCGCCGACATGGAGTGGATCACCACCGACGACGGCGCCCGGGTGCGCACCTTCGGCCGCGGCTTCCTGCTCGGCGACGGCCGGGGTTTCTCCCTGCGCTGGACCACCCCGGCCGCCGACTGGGCGAGCGCCGACAGCCAGGAGGCCCTGCGCACCGTTCTGCGGACCTTCCGGCCCGGTACGGCGAGCTGACTAGCCGCGCGGCGCCCGCAGCGCGCGCAGCGGCCAGGGGATCAGCGGTGTGGTGAGCCAGTGGGCGCGGAAGACGCGGTCGGTGAGGGAGCAGGTGACGCGCAGGCGGTGCGGAGTCTCCAGGAAGGCGATGTCGACGGTGAGCGTGTCGGGTCCGTCCCAGCCGCCGGTGACCGCGACCGGCACCGCGCCCTCGGTGACGGTCCAGTCCGTGCCGTTCCAGCGGGCCGCCAGCCGGTGGCCGGCCTCGTCGAGGGTCAGCGTCCAGCCGCCGGCGTCGTCCGCCGTGAGCTCGGCGGCGCTCAGCTTCGGCTGCTCGGCGCAGAGCCCGCCCTCCGGGGTGAAGGACGCCCCGGCCCACTCGCCGGACGCCGGCGCGGGGGCGCCGTCCGTCGACGGCAGGGCGAGGCGCTCCAGGCGCTCACGCAGGGCCGCGTCCTCGGCGTCGCGCCCGGTCAGCGGAGCGTCGCCGAAGGCGGGCAGCAGGTGCCGCCAGACCAGTTCGAGGTAGCGCTGCATCTCCACGGTCGCGGACGTCGCGGCGATCACCGCGTCGTGCTCGGGCAGCACCAGGCAGAACTGGCCGTAGGCGCCGTCGCCGCGGAAGCCGTGCCGGCCCCGCCAGAACTGGTAGCCGTAGCCCTGGTCCCAGTCGGATCGGTCGTCGCGGCCCATGGCGCCTGCGGTGTCGATGTGGGCGCGGGTGGCGCGCCCGACCCAGCCCTCGGGCAGCAGCCGCTCGCCCTGCCAGACGCCGTCGTTGAGGTACAGCAGGCCGAACTTCGCTATCGCGTCGAGGGTGGTGTGCAGTCCGGCGAAGCCGATCTCGCGTCCGGCGCGGTCGCGGGACCACAGGGTCTCGCCGATGCCCAGCGGGTCGAACAGCCGCGGCCGCAGATACTCCGTGAGGGTCTGCCCGGTGACCCGCTGCACGATCGCGGCAAGCGTGTACGTGCAGGGCTGGTTGTAGGTGAACAGGGTGCCCGGGTCGCGCTGCGGCGGCTGGAGCAGGAAGCCGCGCACGGGTTCGGCCGGGTCGGCGCCGAACGCCTCGTCGACGGTCTCGTGGTCGTGCCCGCTGGCCATGGACGCCACGTGGCGCACCAGCATCGCCCGGCTGCGCGGGTCGGTGATGTCCGCGTCGAGCTCCGGGAAGTACGACAGCACGGTGGCGTCGAAGTCGATCAGGCCCTCCGCCTCGGCGAGTCCGGCGGCGGTCGAGGCGAAGCTCTTGCTGAGCGAGTACAGCAGATGGGGGCGCCCGGCGGTGTACGGCGCCCACGAGCCGGAGGCCACGACCTTGCCGTGGCGCACGACGGTCAGTCCGTGCGGTTCGATGTCCGGGTCGGCCTCGAGCGCGTCGAGGAAGGCGTGGACGCCGGACGCGTCGACGCCCTGGGTCGCGGGGGCTGCGGTCGGAAGGGCTCGCTGGGTCATGGGGGCATCCTGCCCGGGGCACCGGCGGGTGATCCACCGTTTTCGCCGGTCGCCGCGGGGGACCCGGACACCATGGTGCGAATCGGGTACACGATGATGACCGAGCAGGCCGGGCCGCGTGAGCTGGTGGAGCACGTGGTGCGCGCCGAGGAGGCGGGTTTCGACTTCTCGGTGACCTCGGACCACTACTTCCCGTGGCTGGAGGAGCAGGGCCACTCGCCGTACGCGTGGAGCGTGCTGGGCGCGGCCGCGCAGGCCACCTCGCGGATCCCGCTGATGACGTACGTGACGTGTCCGACGATGCGCTACCACCCGGCGGTGGTGGCGCAGAAGGCGGCGACGATGCAGTTGCTGTCGGGGGGCCGGTTCCGGCTGGGGCTGGGGTCGGGCGAGAATCTCAACGAGCACGTGGTGGGCGGCGGCTGGCCGCCGGTGGACGTGCGCCATCAGATGCTCGAGGAGGCGGTGGAGATCATCCGCGCCCTGTTCGGGGGCGGGCACGTCAACCACCGGGGCGAGCACTTCGACGTGGAGTCGGCCCGGCTGTGGGACCTGCCGGACCAGCCGCCGCCGATCGGCGTCGCGGTGTCCGGGAAGCGGTCGTGCGCGCTGGCGGGGCACCTGGCGGACCTGGTGATCGCCACCGAGCCGAAGCCGGAGCTGCTGGAGATGTTCGACCGGCACGGCGGCCAGGGGAAGCCGCGGGTGGGCCAGCTGCCGGTGTGCTACGACCCGGACCGTGACGCGGCGGTGGAGCGGGCGCACGCCCAGTTCCGCTGGTTCGGCAACGGCTGGAAGGTGAACGCCGAACTGCCCCACCCGGACTCCTTCGCGTCGGCGACCCAGTTCGTACGGCCCGACGACGTGGCCGCGTCCATCCCCTGCGGCAGCGACCCGGACGACTTCGTCGAGGCGATCCGCCCGTACGCGGAGGCCGGGTTCACGGAGATCGCCCTGGTGCAGATCGGCGGGGAGTCGCAGCCGGCGTACCTGGACTGGTCGGAGAGGACGCTGCTGCCGGCGCTGCGGAAGGCCTTCGGCTGACCCTCCGTGCGTGAGGTGTGACGGATTCACCCGGGAGGCTGAGCATCTTGCCGGGATCCGGGGTACTAGAGGGCTCTACGTCGGTACGTCCCGGAGGCCCCTCGTGAACTCGTTCGTGCACAAGACCCTGGTGGTGGAGCTCCAGGCGGGCGACACGGAGCGTTTTCCCGTGCTCGCCCACCTGAGCTACGACCCGTCGGACCCGTTCGCCGTCACGGTCGTCTTCACCCTCGACGGCCGGGTGCTGGCGCGCTGGCAGCTGGACCGGGAGATGGTCACCGAGGGGCTGAGCCGCCCGGTCGGCATCGGGGACGTACGGCTGAGCCCGCAGGCCCGCGGGGTGGGACGGGAGCTGCGGATGGAGTTCCTGGGCGAGGCGCGCGCCGACGGCGGCCGGCATCACGCGGTGGTGTTCGTCTGGGCGGAGGCCGTCGGGGAGTTCCTCACCGAGACGCACCGGATGGTGCCGCCGGGGTGCGAGGAGGTCCGGGTGGACGACTTCCTCGCGGACGTCCTCGCCAACAGCTAGCCCTGCGCGCGCGTCAGCGCGTGGTGTGGCGGTAGCGGGCCCAGACCGGCAGCCCGAACCAGCACAGCAGGTACCAGAACACCACCCCGGCCACCAGGTACGGCACGTAGTCGTCGTGGGTGGCCACGCGCAGGATGAGCAGCAGCGACGAGCTGGTGGTGACCAGCAGCAGCGCGAGGCCCAGCAGGGTGAGCCGGGAAGCCCACTGCACCGCCTGCGGTTTGATGCGCCGTCCGCTGACGAGCCGGTGCAGCGACACCGGGCCGATCAGCGCCCCGGTCGCGCAGGCGCCCAGCACCACTGTGACGATGTAGATGGTCTTGTCGGTGCCGGACAGGTCCTCGTAGGTCGGGGTGAACACGACCGTCAGCAGGAAACCGAACAGGATCTGCACGCCCATCTGCGCCACGCGGACCTCCTGGATGAGCTCGGTCCACATCCGGTCCGCCCGCTCCTCCTCGGACTCGTTCCGCCCCCGGCGCCTGCTCCCGCCCTGCTCCGTGTCCGGCACGGTGCCTCCTTCGATCGGGTCTCCCCCCTCGGTTTCCCCGCTTCCCCGGAAAAGACAGCCTCCTCGCGCCGCCTGTTTGGCGGGCCGGGGCACGGTTACACGGTCGGCGACACGACCAGGCCGGACGAAAGTGGGACATATGTCGGACACCCAGCTCACCGTGACACTCAGCGGCGGGAACGCCGACGACGCCCGGACGGTCGTCGGGGCGCTGGAAGGCACGTTCGGGCCGCCCGACGAGCGGCCCTCGGACACGGACGCGACCGTCCGCATGGCGACGTTCGGCGGCGAGGGTGAGGGCACGGGTGCGGGGCAGGACGGCGTCCGGCCCCTGTCGGAGCCGGTGACCGTCACCGTGCAGGGCACCCCGGAGGCGGTGCGCCGGGCGAGCGACGCGCTGTCGCGGGCGTTCACAACCCGCGACGAGGGCGCCGCCGCCGGCGACCAGGAGCAGGATCGTCAGCTCGTCCTGGAGTCCTGACGCACCTCGACTACCAGCGGCTCTCCACCTGCTCGCGGATCCGCCGGTCGTACAGGTCGGCGATCGCGGTGAGGGTGGCGTCGGACAGCTCCGGCAGCCGGGCGGCGGCCGCGTTGGCGCGGGCCTGCTCGGGCGAGCGGGCGCCGGGGATGACGGTGGTGACGCCGGGCTGCTGGACGATCCAGCGCAGCGCCAGCTGGGCGGGGGTGTGCCCCTCGGGGGCCAGCGCGGAGAACTCGGCGGCGGCCTCGACGCCGGTCGCCCAGTCCACACCGGAGAAGGTCTCGCCCTGGTCGAACGCCTCGCCGTGCCGGTTGAAGGTGCGGTGGTCGTTCTCCGGGAAGACGGTGTCCTTGGTGTACTTGCCGGACAGCAGGCCGGAGGCGAGCGGGACGCGGGCGATGACGCCGACGCCGGCCTCGCGCGCTGCGGGGAGCACCTCGCGCAGCGGCTTCATGCGGAACGGGTTGAGGATGATCTGCACACTGGCCACGCCCGGCCGGGCGATCGCGGTGAGCGCCTCGGCGCAGGTCTCCACGCTCACGCCGTAGGCGGCGATCCGCTCCTCCTCGACGAGGGTGTCGAGGGCGTCGAAGACCTCGTCGGTGGAGTAGACGGGGGTGGGCGGGCAGTGCAGCTGCACCAGGTCGACGCGGTCGACGCCCAGGTTGCGCCGGGAGCGGTCGTTCCAGGCGCGGAAGTTGTCGAGGACGTAGTTCTCGGGGATCTGGTCGACGCGGCGGCCCATCTTGGTGGCGACCAGCACATGCAGGTCGGGCCATCCGCTCAGGAACGAGGCGATGGTCTGCTCGCTGCGTCCGTCGCCGTAGACGTCGGCGGTGTCGAAGAAGGTGACGCCGGACTCGGCGGCGGCCTCCAGCACCGTGAGGGCTTCCTTGTCGTCGACGTCGCCCCAGTCGGCGCCGAGCTGCCAGGTGCCGAGGCCGATCACGGAGGCGTGCTGTCCCGACCTGTCGAAAGTGCGCTCTTCCATGCCGGTCAGTCTGTCACCCGTCCCGGCCGGGCGTCCGGTGGCTCCCCGCGGGGCCGGCCGGCTCAGGCGCCGACGGCGGTCCTGCACTCGGGGTGGCCCCAGCCCTTGTCGTTCTTGGCGATGGGCTCGCCGGCCGCGTACGACCGCCCGCAGGGGCAGCGGCCGGGGAACTTCGCCTTGATGGTGCGGGAGGAACTCCCTGACTTCCGGACGGAGTTGGCGCCGCCGGAGGCGCGGCGGGAGGAACCGCCGGAGGACGGGCGCGGGACGGACGGCGGCGGCTCGGGCGAGCCCTGCGCGCTGCCCGCGTCCTGCTGGGCGGAGGCCGCCTGGCTGGCGGCGCGGTCGGCGAAGTCGTTGAGCCGGTCGCCGTCGACCTGGTGGGCGGGCACGTAGCGGAACTCGACGGAGCGGTCCTGGAGCAGGCCGTCGATGCGGACGACGAGCTCCTGGTTGGCGACGGGTTTCCCGGCGGCGGTGCGCCAGCCGTTGCGCTTCCAGCCGGGCAGCCAGGTGGTGACGGCCTTCATGGCGTACTGCGAGTCCATCCGCACCTCGAGCGGCACGCCGGGGTCGGTGGCCGCGAGGAGCCGCTCCAGGGCGGTGAGTTCGGCGACGTTGTTGGTGGCGGTGCCGAGGGCGCCGGCCTCCCAGCGCTCCGGGGTCCCGGAGCCGTCCGCGATCACCCAGGCCCAGCCGGCGGGTCCGGGGTTTCCCTTCGAGGCCCCGTCGCAGGCGGCCACCACACGTTCACGCATGCGACCGATCATGCCATGGCCGGGCGGGTGTCCCCGTTCCGCTCAGCCCACGGGGGCGGTGCCCGGCATCTCGCCCTCGGTGGTGGTGAGGTCGATGACCGAGAAGTTGGCGCCCTGCGGGTCGCCGACCGCCGCGAACCGGCCGAACGGCGAGTCCGTCGGCCCGAACCGCAGCACCCCGCCGCGTTCGGTCGCCCGGGCCACGGCCGCGTCGCAGTCGTCGACGGCGAAGTAGACGTTGATGTACGGCGGCACCTCGGGCGGGAAGTCGTCGGTCATCCGCATCCGGCCGAGGACGGGGCGCTCCCCCAGCTTGTGGACGCGGAAGTCCATTTCGCCCTCGAGCTGCTCGGAGCGGTAGCCGAAGACGGCGGGGAAGAACGCGTCGGACTTCTCCGGCTCGCGCGTGTACACCTCCGCCCAGCAGTACGCGCCCGGCGTCTCCGTCGTCTGGAAGCCCTCGTGGGTGCCGGCCTGCCACACCCCGAAGACGGCCCCTCCGGGGTCGCGGGCGAGACACATCGTGCCGAAGTCGGCGACCTGCATCGGCTCCATGAGCAGTTCGCCGCCGTTCTCGCGGATGCGGGCCGCGGTGGCCGAGGCGTCCTGGGCGGCGAGGTAGAGGCACCACTGGGAGGTGCCCGACTGGCCCGGCATGGGCGGCACGACGGCGGCCACCGCCTTGCCGTCGACGTATGCCTGCGTGTAGCCGCCGAACTCCGGCGCCGTCTCGCCGAACGTCCAGCCGAGGACGTGACCGTAGAAGTCCTTGGCCGCGTCGAGGTCGTCGAACACGGCGTCGGCCCAGCAGGGCGTTCCTTCGGATGGTGCGGCCATGGCTGCGGCCCTCCGCGTCACGGGTCGTCGGTCGTCCCCTCACGCTAGCCACGGCCGGGCGGCTCCGCGCGCCGGACGGGCCCCGGGGCTTGCCCGGCGTGGCCAGGAGGCGCAGCCGGCCGGCGGACCCGGTGTTCTCCTCCGCGCCGCTGATGACGGCCGAGGGACGCCAGGAACCGAGCCGGACACCTGGTGGCTCTCCCCCCGCTCCAGGCGGGTGTCGTAGGTGACGCCGATGCCCACGAGGCCGGCCAGTTCTTCCCCCGGAGGCCGGGGGCCCTGCGCTGCGCTGCACCTGGCGTCCCGTCCGCTTCAGGCCCGGCGACGTGCCCGGCCGAGGGCGTGGAGGCGGGAGTCCGCGGTCACGCCCCTCGCCGGCCTCACGCCTCGCCCGCGTACGCCCTCTCCAGCTCCGCGAGGTCCAGCTTGCCCATCGTCATCATGGACTTCAGCGCGCGGTCGGCCTTCTCGCGGTCCGGGTCGCTGATCATCTGCGTGAGCCGCTTGGCGTTGACCTGCCAGGAGACGCCGAAGCGGTCCTTGAGCCAGCCGCAGGGGCCGTGCTCGCCGCCGCCCTCGACCAGCTTCTCCCAGTAGTGGTCGATCTCCGCCTGGTCGTCGCAGTCGAGCTGGAAGGAGATCGCCTCGTTGAAGGTGAACTCCGGTCCGCCGTTCAGGGCGACGAACTTCTGGCCGTTGGCCGTGAACTCCACGGTGAGGACGGAGCCCTCCTCGCCGGGGGTCGCGCCGGTGTTGCGGACCACCTCGCCGAGCTTGGAGTTGTCGAAGACGGAGACGTAGAACTGCGCCGCCTCCTCGGCCTGGCCGTCGAACCAGAGGCAGGTGGTGAATGCGTCGGTGTCCATGCGTACCTCCCGAGTGGGGCGTCCCTTGTGGGAACGCGGTCACCGGTGCAGACCGTCCGCGGCGGCGGAACTCATCGGTGGTCCCCTGCACCGCTCTGCCGTGGGCGAATCTGCCGCGGGCAGAGATTCCCCCGGCGGCGGGTCCGGCGCGCCGACAGTGGACGCACACGGCCGTCCGGCCGTGCTCCGACCAGTGACCCACGGGAGCGTCCATGTCACCACTCACCGCCGGCCCCGGACCGGCCCAGCCGCGGGCGGAGGACGGCGACACCCCGCCCACCCGCTTCGACGACCACCTCGCCGCCCAGCTGCTCGCGCAGCGGATCGTGGTGCTCGGCACCCAGGTCGACGAGGTGTCGGCGAACCGGGTGTGCGCGCAGCTGCTGCTCCTGTCCGCGGAGGACCCCCGCACCGACATCAGCCTGTACATCAACAGCCCCGGCGGCTCGGTGCACGCCGGGCTCGCCATCTACGACACGATGCGGCTGATCCCCAACGACGTCGCCACCCTGGCCATGGGCTTCGCGGCCAGCATGGGGCAGTTCCTGCTCTGCGTCGGCACGCCCGGCAAGCGCTACGCCCTGCCGAACGCGCGGATCATGATGCACCAGCCGTCGGGCGGCATCGGCGGGACCGCCGCCGACATCGAGATCCAGGCGGAGAACCTGGAGTTCACCAAGCGGACCATCGAGCGGATCACCGCCGAGCACACCGGCCAGACCCCGGAGACCGTCTCGCGGGACGGCGACCGGGACCGCTGGTTCACGGCCGAGCAGGCCCTCGCGTACGGAATGGTCGACCGGGTGCTGGATTCGCTGGACGATGTCCGTCCGGCGGCCACGAAACCGAGGATGGGGCTGCGCTGATGGGGACGTACACGATTCCGAACGTCGTCGAGCGCACCGCGCGCGGCGAGCGGTCCTACGACGTGTTCAGCCGGCTGCTGGCCGAGCGGATCGTCTTCCTGGGCACGGAGATCGACGACGGCGTGGCCAACGTGGTCGTCGCGCAGCTGCTGCACCTGGAGTCGGAGGCGCCGGAGAGCGAGATCGCGGTGTACCTCAACTCCCCCGGCGGCTCGTACACCTCGCTCATGGCGATCTACGACACCATGACGTTCGTACGGGCCCCGATCTCCACGTTCTGCGTGGGGCAGGCGGCGTCGACGGCGGCGGTGCTGCTGGCCGGCGGGGATCCGGGGCGGCGGTTCGTGCTGGAGCACGCGCGGGTGCTGCTCGGCCAGCCGGCCTCCGGCGGGATGCAGGGCACGGCATCCGACCTGTCGCTGCGCGCGAAGGAGATGACGCGGATCCGGGCGCAGGTCGAGGAGGTGCTGGCCCGGCACACGCACCACGACGTGGCGACCCTGCGGGCGGACATGGACCGCGACAAGGTGTTCACCGCGCAGGAGGCCGTGGCGTACGGCCTGGCCGACGAGGTGCTGACCCGGCGGCCCGCCATGGTCTGAGCGGCCGCCGGGCACGTGGGACGCGTGCCGCTCAGGCGGCCAGGCAGAGCCCGCCGTTCCGTACGGAGCTGCTCCGCAGGGAGCCGGTGGGGGCGGCGGGCCGGCGCGAGGTGACCCGGACCAGCTCGGCGTGCGTGCGGGCGAGCAGGTCGGCGAGGCCCAGGCCGAGCGCCCCGGCGGCGGCCGCGAGGACCTCCGAGGAGGCCTCCTTGCGGCCGCGCTCCACCTCCGACAGATAGGGCATGGAGATCCGCGCCGCGTCGGCGACGTCCTTCAGGGTCCGCTCCTGGGCCTGCCGCTCCTTGCGCAGCACGTCGCCGACGAGGTGCCGCCACAACGGCTCTCTGGGCGCGGCGGCGGGCGGGGCCGGCGGGCCCGAGGAGGCCGGGCCGGGCCGCAGGGGAATGACGCGGGCTTGGTTCGGGGCGTGCTTCGGGGCTTCGTCCGGAGCTTTGCGCGGCGCGAGATCGGTCACGTCCCCAGCCTAGGAATCCCGCTCCCGCGGGCAAGGGAGCGGGATTCCGCCCTCAGAGAAGCCTCCGGTCAGGCGAAAAAACGGACGAATTTCCTCCGCCCTGATGGTGCCGCACCGCACCGCCGGCCGTACCATCGGACGACAGGCGTGACGGCCGGTGCGCACCGCGTCTCCCCGAGCGGTCCGCGCTTTGGCCACGGAGAAAATCGGCCGGCATAGGTCCGCGAAACTGGGGTAATCGAGTGCTCCAGTCTCGTGGCAGCCATGACGTTCGTGGGGAGAGGGCAATGAGGACCGCCGTGATCCGGTCGCAGGAGCGGACCGTCGACGGGCACACCGGGACCGGTACCGAGGGCGAGGACCTTCGCGACCCCGCCGATCCGCGCGCCGTCGCCCCCCGCGACGCACGCGAGCTCTCCCGGCAGTTCTTCCGCCGCCTCGCGGAGCTGGAGGAGGGCACGCGCGAGTACCAGTACGCGCGCAACACCCTCATCGAGATGAACATGTCCCTCGTGCGCTTCGCGGCCGGGCGGTTCCGCGGCCGGGGCGGCGACATGGACGACGTCGTGCAGACCGGCATGATCGGTCTCATCAAGGCCATCGACCGGTTCGAGCTGTCCCGCGAGGTCGAGTTCACCTCCTTCGCGCTGCCGTACATCGTGGGCGAGATCAAGCGCTTCTTCCGTGACACCACCTGGGCCGTGCACGTCCCGCGGCGGCTCCAGGAGCTGCGGGTGGAGCTGGCCAAGGCCCGCGAGGAGCTGTCGAGCCGGCTGGACCGCGAGCCGACCGTCGCCGAGCTGGCGACCCTGATGAACATCAGCGAGCAGCAGGTCGTCGAGGGGCAGATCGCCGCGAACGGCTACAACTCCTCCTCCCTGGACGCCGCGCTCACGGGTGACGGCCCGGAGCACGGCGAGGCGGTCCTCGCCGACTTCATCGGCGTCGAGGAGGAGCGGCTGGCCCTGGTGGAGGACTTCCACGCGCTGGCCCCGCTGATGGCCGAGCTGAGCGACCGGGACCGCGAGATCCTGCACATGCGGTTCGTCGAGGAGATCACGCAGGCGGAGATCGGCGAGCGGCTGGGGTGCTCGCAGATGCACGTGTCGCGGCTGATCAAGCGGATCATCGCGCGGCTGCGGGCGGGGATGCTCGGGGAGCTGGGCTGCGCCTGACGGCCGTGCCCGGGCACGCCGAAGGCGCCCCTGACGGTTCAGGGGCGCTGCAGTAAGAACCGATGCCGTTGTTCAGCCGCCGGCGAGGTCGATCACCGCGCGGACGCGTTTGCCCACCGGTACGCGCTCCACGCCGACGTCCCGCGCCAGCGCGCGCACGATCTCCAGCCCGTGGCGTCCGATCCGCTGCGGGTCGCGCGGGAAGACGCGGGGCAGGGTGCCGTTGCTGTCGTAGACGGCCACCGTGAGCGTGGTGTCCGTGCCCTCCAGCTCCAGGATGTACGGCCCGTCGCTGTGCCGGTCGGCGTTGGTGACCAGCTCGCTCACCACCAGCAGTACGGCTCCTTCCGCCTTCGCGTCGATCGTGGCGCACCACTCCGTCTTCAGCTGGTCGAGGAACTGCGCCGCGAAATGCCGCGACTCGGCGATGCAGCCCGGCTCGCCGGTGAAGTGTGCCGCCCGCCGGAGCGGTTCCACGGGCACGTCGAAACCAGTCGGTATCACTACCCCGTCCAAGCGATAGGTCATGCGTTTCCCTCTGCGACGCCGGGTCGGCCGGACGATCCGCACCGGTCCTGGTACCCCGAGTCCGGCGGGGCAGTCCCACTGATCGGGATTCGGCTTCCCCGTGAGGGGTGGGGGTATGCCTGCCGGGGCGCGCGGGCCCCTTTCAGCGCCCGCGCCGGAAACGCCCCTCAGGGGCGCGAGGAACGGCGCGACCAGCCCCGCAGGTACCGTCTGCGCCCTGAAGGGGCGCGGGGAACTGCGCGCCAGCCCCCGCCGGCCCGCACCCGGCGACGAACAGCCCCCGCCACCCCGGTGACCGTCGGGCGTGTCGCGCTACTCGCCGCTGACGAGGCACCGCCTGCGCCCACCCGTGCCGTCCAAGCGGCACGACTGCCCGCAGCCCGTGCGCCCTGAAGGGGCGCGGGGAACTGCGCGACCAGCCACGGACCGCCCGCACCCGCCGGAGGCGACCGCGCGGACGGACCCCGTCGGCGGGCGGCCCACGCCCCCGCTGCTTAGCGTGCACTCGTGAGTGCACACTCCCCTTCCCCTCCCCGCTCCCCCCTCCACGGCTGGGTCCCCGCCCTGGCCGCAGTGGTCGCTTCGCTCGCCGCCATGGCGGTGGTGGCCGCGCTGGGGATCTGGGCGGCCGGCGCCGCCGACCTCCCGGAGGGCGCCTTCGGCCCCGTACTCGCCGCCGTCATGGTCCTCGCCGTCGGCGGCACGGTACGGCTCGAAGGGGACGCCGGCGGCCTGGCCGGCACCGAGGGCGGCCTGACGGTGATCCCGCTGACCGTCACCCTCACCGGCGCCCTCCTCCTCGGGTGGTTCTTCCTGCGCCCGCTGAACCGCCGCACGGTGGTGGGCGCCCCCGCACTCGCGGGCTGGGCGGCACGCATCGCCGTGCTGTGGCTGCTCGCCGTCCTCGGTCTGGCCCTGGCCGCCCGCCGCACGTTCGAGGTGTCCCTCGGTGACGACCTGCTCGGCGACCTGGGAGAGCTGTTCGGGGTGAAGCCGACGGTCGGCTTCGCCGCCGACGTGCTGCCGACCGTGCTGATCGGCCTGGTCTGGCTCGCGGGCGTACTGGTCGTGGCGATCCTGGTGTCGCGCGGCGCCCCTCTGCCGCCCGAGCTCATGCGGTTCCAGGCGGGAGCGCGCCCCGCGGCC
The DNA here is from genome assembly GCA_014655195.1 of Streptomyces cellulosae. Taxonomy (GTDB): domain Bacteria; phylum Actinomycetota; class Actinomycetes; order Streptomycetales; family Streptomycetaceae; genus Streptomyces; species Streptomyces cellulosae. Next base: position 72,791 of record BNBH01000016.1, read on the forward strand.
CGCGCCGCGCTGGGCGTGCTGCTCGCCGCCGTGGCCGTCGCGCTCGTCGTCGCACTCGTCGTGGCCGCCACAAGGGGACACGCGGCCGAGACGTTCGCCGTGATCCTGCTGGGCCTGCCCAACGTGGCCTGGCTGGGGCTGACCGTGGGGCTGGGCGCGACCTGGGAGGGCAGGGTGGAGGGGCCGTTCGGGCTGCCCATGCCGCGGGTGCTGGACGAGGTGCTGCGCACTCCGGACGTCTCGGAGCTCGACCTCGGGACGCTCGTCGACCACGACGGCGGCCGCTGGTGGTGGCTGCTGGTGGGCGCGGCGGTGCTGGTGGCGGGCGCGGCCTGCTACATGTCGGCCACCTCCCCCGCGCGGGTGCCGCCCTGGCAGCACGCCCTGCGGCTGGCGGCGGCGCTGGCCCTGGCGGTGCTGATGATCGGGCCGACGGCCCGGATCTCCGCGCGGATCGGCCTGTCGGTGCTCGGCATCGGCGACCTGGGCGAGGGCCTGACCGGGCAGGTGCTGCTGGAGCCGCGACTCTGGGGCGCGCTGGGCCTGGCCCTGCTGTGGGGCCTGGTGGCGGGCTTCACGGGCGCGTGGGCCGTCAAGGGCCTGCGGCGACGAAGGCGCTGAGGGGCTGAGACGGGCTGAGGTGTGGTCCGGTCTCAGGCGACCGGAACGCCGAGAACACGCGCGGCCCGCTGCATCCGCAGGGCGTCGACGGACTCGGCGAGGAGTTCGTACTCCGTGGTGTCGTCGCCGGTGGCGACCCGCACCATCCGTCCGGCGGCGAGCGCCTCGGCCACCTCCTCCTGCCGGTCGGCGTCGCCGCACCAGGTGCGCAGCACGGTGGGCACGTCGGTCACGTCGTCGGCGACGGGGACGAGCGCGCCCGGGGGTAAGTGCTCGGACTCGGGCTGCGGGTCGAGGCGCTCGGCGATCCACAGGGCGCGGTCGCGCAGCCACCACAGGGCGAGCGCGAGGGTCGGGGCCCGGTAGGTGCCCAGCGGCACCCCGATGCGCCGGCCGTCGCAGACCCCGTACGCCGTCACGTGGCACAGGAATTCGTCGTGCACGTTCCCTCCCCCGCTGCGTGCTCGCCCGCCGGTTCCGGGCCGGCTGCCCGCTCCGTGGCTCGCGTGCTGTGCGTGAGGGCGCCGTCGCTCGGTGTGAAGCGCTCTCGTTGTCGAGTATGTTCACCGCTGAAACACTGTCACCATGTGTTTCCGGCCAGTCTCCTGGCATATGCGCGCCGCCTCCTGGCCGAAACGGCACGGGTGGGCGCATCACCCGAGGTGACCGGCTCTCCGGGGCACGAACGCACCGGCCGCCGCCCCCGCGACGGGGACGACGGCCGGTGACCGAACGCGGTTGCTACTGCTTGACGATCGCGTCGATCCGCGCCAGCTCCTCCTCCGAGAAGTCGAGGTTGCGCGTGGCGGCCACGCTGTCCTCCAGCTGCCGCGGGCTGCTCGCGCCGACCAGGGCGGAGGTGAGGCGGCCGCCGCGCAGCACCCAGGACAGGGCCATCTGCGCGAGGCTCTGGCCGCGCTCGGAGGCGATGCCGGCGAGCGCGCGCAGCCGGCCCACCAGCTCCTCGGTGAGGGCGTCCGTGTTGAGGAACGGGCTGTCGCTCGCGGCGCGGGAGTCCTCCGGGATGCCGTCCAGGTAGCGGGAGGTCAGCAGACCCTGCTCCAGCGGGGAGTAGGCGATGGACCCGACCTGGAGCTCGTCGAGGGCGTCCATCAGCCCCTCGTCCTCCGGGCGCCGGTCGAGCATCGAGTAGCGCGGCTGGTTGATCAGCAGCGGGGTGCCCAGCTCGCCCAGGATGCGGGCGGCCTCGCGGGTCTGCTCGGCGTTGTAGTTGGAGACGCCGACGTAGAGCGCCTTGCCCTGCTGCACCGCCGTGTGCAGGGCGCCCATCGTCTCCTCGAGCGGGGTGTCCGGGTCGAAGCGGTGCGAGTAGAAGATGTCGACGTGGTCCAGGCCCATGCGGCTGAGGCTCTGGTCCAGCGAGGACAGCAGGTACTTGCGCGAACCCCATTCGCCGTACGGGCCCGGCCACATCAGGTAGCCGGCCTTGGTGGAGATCACCAGCTCGTCCCGGTACCCCGCGAAGTCGGTCTTCAGGGCCTCGCCCAGGGCGGACTCGGCGGCGCCGGGCGGCGGTCCGTAGTTGTTGGCGAGGTCGAAGTGGGTGACGCCCAGGTCGAAGGCGCGGCGCAGGATGGCCCGCTGGGTCTCGGCCGGTCGGTCGGGACCGAAGTTGTGCCACAGGCCGAGCGAGAGCGCGGGGAGCTTCAGGCCGCTGCGTCCGGTGCGCCGGTAGGGCATGTCCGCGTAACGGTCGGGGTGTGCGGTGTACAACGCGACTCCAGAGGGGTTGGCACACGTCGTGAACATTCGTCGTGGCGGTTCGTCGGACCGCGCGTCCACTCTGCCGTGACCTGCGGGGAGTGGTCCAACAGAAGAATCCGATGAAATTCAGCGGCTACGCTTCTCAATCATGGAACTGCGCCATCTCCAGCACTTCGTGGCCGTCGCCGAGGACCAGCACTTCACCCGTGCGGCGGAACGGCTGATGGTCTCCCAGTCGGGCCTGTCGGCGTCCATCCGGGCGCTGGAGCGCGAGCTGCAGACGCCGCTGTTCGTACGGACCACCCGCAGGGTCACGCTCACCGAGGCGGGGCGGGCGCTGCTCGCGGAGGCCGAACGCATCCTGGCACAGGTGCGGGCCGCTCACGAGGCGGTGGCCGCGGTGCAGGGGGTGCTGCGCGGCACCCTCGCGGTGGGGACGGAGCAGTGCATCGCCGGGGTGGACGTGGCGAAGCTGCTCGCCGCGTTCCGCCGGCGCCACCCGGACGTGGAGATTCGGCTGCGGCAGTGGGGCTCGGCCGCGCTCGCCGAGGAGGTCGCGGCCGGACGGCTGGACCTCGCCTTCGCCTACCGCGTCGACGCCGACCCGGACCAGCTGCGCGTGGTGCCGCTGACCGGCGAGCCGGTGACGGTGCTGTGCCACCCGGACCACCGGCTGGCCCGCGCCGGGGCGCCGGTCACCCCGCGCGACCTGGCCGGCGAGGTGTTCGTCGACTTCCACCCCGACTGGGGGCCGCGCCGCGCCACCGACGCGGCGTTCGCGGTCGCGGGCGTACGGCGCATGGTGGCGCTGGAGGTGAACGACGTGCACAGCCTGCTCGACCTGGTCGACGAGAACCTCGGCGTGGCCGTGGTGCCGAGCCACTTCCGGCACAAGCGGCCCTCGCTCACCGCGCTCCCGCTGAAGGACACCGGCGAGGCCGCGTACGAGACGGTGGCGCTGGTGCCGTCGCCGCGCGCCACGAGTCCGGCGGCGCGGGCGCTGATGGAGCTGCTGGACACCGGGGCGCGTGACGCCGGAAGCTGAGCGAGTCTGGAGGCATGCATGCCAAGGACATCCTCATCGACGGCTACGGCCGCATCCGGGAAGAGGTCCACGCCGCCGTCGGGGGTCTCGGGCCCGACGAGCTCGCCGCCCGGCCCACGCCGGAGGCCAACAGCATCGCGTGGCTGGTGTGGCACCTCACCCGGATCCAGGACGACCACGTCGCGGACGCCTTCGGCCTGGAGCAGGTGTGGCTGGCCGACGGCTGGGAGAAGCGGTTCGGTCTCGGCCTGCCGCGCGGCGCCACGGGGTTCGGGCACACCCCGGCGCAGGTCGCCAAGGTGCGCGTCGACTCCCCCGACCTGCTGACCGGCTACCACGACGCCGTCCACGCACAGACCCTCGGCGTCCTGCGGACGCTCACCGCGAAGGACCTGGAACGCGTCGTCGACGAGAACTGGGACCCGCCGGTCACCCTGGGCGTGCGGCTGGTCAGCGTCCTGTCCGACGACCTCCAGCACGTCGGACAGGCCGCCTACGCCCGCGGGCTCCTTCAGAGCGCGGCGTCGTGACCTGACAGCACGGCGTCGTGACCTGACAGCACGGCGTCGTGACCTGACAGCACGGCGTCGTAACCCGGCAGGACGACCTCCTCGATCAGCGCGACGCGCTCGTCGTACGGCAGGAACGCGCTCTTCACCGCGTTCAGGGTGACCGTGCGCAGGTCCTCCGCCGTCCAGCCGGCCTGCTCGACCAGCAGGGTCATCTCGCGGGTCATGGTGGTGCCGGAGACCAGGCGGTTGTCGGTGTTGACGGTGACGCGGAAGCCGAGGTCCTTCAGCGGGGTGATCGGGTGCTCGGCGATCGAGGTGGCGGCGCCGGTCTGAAGGTTGGAGGTGGGGCACATCTCCAGCGCGATGCGGCGGTCGCGGACCCAGGAGGCGAGCCGGCCGAGCTTGCCGCCCGCGAGGTCCGGGATGTCCTCGGTGAGGCGCACGCCGTGACCGATGCGCTGGGCGCCGCACACCTGGACGGCCTGGTGGATGCTGGGCAGCCCGTGGGCCTCGCCGGCGTGGATGGTGAACGGCACGTTCTCGCGGCGCAGGTGCTCGAAGGCGGCGAGGTGGTCGGCGGCCGGGAAGCCGTCCTCGGCGCCGGCGATGTCGAACCCGACCACGCCGGCGTCCCGGAAGGCGACGGCCAGGTCGGCGGCCTCGCGGACCCGGTCGAACATCCGCATGCCGCACAGCAGCGTGCCGACCCGCACGGGCGTCCCGGCGGCGGCCGCCTTGGCCATGCCGGCGGCCAGACCCTCCTGGACGGTCTCCACGACCTCGGCCATGGTGAGCCCGCCGCGGGTGTTCAGCTCGGGGGCGTAGCGGACCTCGCCGTGGACGACGCCGTCGGCGGCGAGGTCGAGGACGTACTCCTCGGCGGTGCGCAGCAGGCCCTCGCGGGTCTGCATCACGGCGAGGGTGTGCTCGAAGGTGGCGATGTAGCGCACCAGGTCGCCGGAGTTGGCGGCCTCCACGTACCAGGCGGCGAGCTCGTCCGGGTCGGTGGTGGGCAACGCGTGGCCGACGCTCTCGGCAAGCTCCACCACCGTGGCCGGGCGCAGGCCGCCGTCGAGGTGGTCGTGCAGGACCGCCTTGGGGAGGCGGCGGATCGTGTCGGCGTCTATGCGCGTAGATGACATGGCGTGCGGTTCCTCGGCGTGGTGGGTCATGGCGTGGATCAGACGGCGGGCTGGAGCAGGTCCCAGCGGTTGCCGTAGAGGTCCCGGAAGACGGCGACCGAGCCGTACGGCTCGTGGCGCGGCTCCTCCAGGAAGGTCACCCCGGCGGCGGTCATACGGGCGTGGTCGCGGGCGAAGTCGTCGGTGTGCAGGAAGAAGCCCACGCGTCCGCCGGTCTGGTCGCCCACCCGGGCCCGCTGCTCCTCGTTCGCGGCGCGCGCCAGCAGCAGGGCCGCGCCGGTGTGCCCGGGTCCGGGCTCGACGACGACCCAGCGGCCGCCGCCCGGCCGGGGCGCGTCCTCGGCGAGCCGGAAGCCGAGGGCCTCGGTGTAGAAGCGGATCGCCTCGTCGTGGTCGTGGACGACGAGGGTGACCAGGGCAATGCGTCTCATCGTCACCTCTCGCAGGGGTTGACCGGAGAGGTTATACGTAAAACTACGAGGAACGCCAGTCCCGCACCGGCGACCGTGCCGGGGCGGGACCGCGTGGCGGCCTACGGGTAGGTGTAGGTGTTCAGCGCGTCGACGGCGGCCGCGGGATTGCCCAGGTCGTAGCGGTCGACGGCGAGGTAGGTGGGCTTCTTGCGGGCGGCCGGCTGGCAGAAGCGGCGGGCGCGGTCGGCGAGCTTGGCGTTGTCGGTGGTCGCGGTGGAGGCGACGGCGGCGTCCCGGAAGTGGTTCATGACGAAGAGGGGACGGAAGCCGGGCTCGGTGCGGGTGAGCGGGATCGTGGTGTTCGCGTCGTACCAGCGGCTGTAGCAGGACCAGTCGGAGGAGCCGACGCCCGGCCCCATGGACCAGTAGTTCTCGACGGTCCACTCCCGCTGGTACATCACGCCGAAGGTGTCGCGGGTCAGCCCGGCCGAGCGGTCGGCGTCCCTGCTGTGGTCGGTGAAGATCAGCAACCGGTGTCCGTCGGCGGCCAGTTCGCCCATCGTGGGCCAGCCGTTCTCGCGCACGCCGGTGCGGTCGGGACGGTAGAGCACGTCCGACAGCCCCTGGACGCGGTCGAGTTCGGCGCGCAGGACGCCGGGGTCGACGTAGTCCTCCAGGAAGACGGTGACGAATTCGTCCGGGTGGGCGCGCAGGAAGTCGGTGATCCGCTGGAGGTCGACCCACAGGGCGACGGGTCTGCGCACCAGGGTGCAGCTGTTGTGGCAGAGGATGGCGCCGTCGGGCGTCTGGTGGATGTCCAGCATGAACCCGCGTACTCCGTCTCGGAGTTGCTGTTCGATGCCACGGCTCTGGTTGGGGAAGAGGTCGACGAAGGGCGGGGCATGGCCGCCGTCGACGCCGTTCGCGTAGGCGTTGTGGGCGGTGAGGAACGTGGCCTGGTCCAGGGTGCGTTGCCGGCGCGGCGGCATCGGGCCGCCGGGCGCGTCGGTGGGGGTGAGGTACCAGGCGGTGAGGTCGCCGGCGCCGGTGCCGACGGCCAGCGGGGCGGGGTGGGTGGCGCCGGCGGGCTTGGGCACGACGGTGAGGCGCCGGTCGGTGCCGGGGGCGGCGAGCGCGTACCGGTCCGCGCCGAGCGGGGTGATCCGCCAGCGCGCGTCGGCCGCCGTGCAGGAGACGGTGCGGGCCTGGTCGCCGGCGCGGCCGAGGCAGACGCCGGGGCTGTCGGTGTTCTCCAGCAGGTGGTCGGCGCCGTCGGGGCGCAGGGTCCACTGCTGGCGGTCCTCGTCGCCGCGAGGGCGGTGCTGTTCGACGGTTCCGGAGGCGTCGGCGGCATTGAGGCCGGTGACGGCGCTCTGGACGTAGTACGCGCCGGGCGGCGGCACGGCGTCGGCGCCCGCGGCGGGCGCGGGTGTCACGGCCGCCGCGGCGAGGGCGGCGGCCGTGACGGCGGTGGCGAGCAGGGCGTGGGGGGTGCGCATGCGTTTCCCTTCGTCCGTCAGGGGCGGGCCGTACGCGAGGGCGGGGCCCGCCCCGGAGTTAGGTCAGGTGCATGACACCACGCCGTGCCGTTCGCGTCAGCAGTACAGGTTGCCGCCGGGGGTCGTCCCGAGGATCTGCGTGAACTGCTGGTACTTCGTCACCCGGCTCTGGACCTGCGCCGGGTTCCTGCCGTCGCACTCCAGGGAGCCGTTGATGCTGCGGATCGTCTGGCCGAAGCCCGCCCCGTTCACCATGGCGGCGTGGCCGGTCATGGTGCCCGGTCCTGACTGGGTGTTCCAGTACCAGAGGGCGGTCTTCCAGGCGACGGCCGCGTCGTTCTGCACCAGCCAGGGGTTGTTCAGCAGGTCGATGCCCAACGCGTCGCCCGCGGCCTTGTAGTTGAAGTTCCAGCTCAGCTGGATCGGGCCGCGGCCGTAGTAGGCTGCCTGGCCGGCCGGGCAGCCGTACGGCCGGCCCCAGTCGCAGTAGTGCGGGTAGTTGGCCTGGTTCTGCTCCACCACGTGCACCAGACCGCCGGTCTCGTGGCTGACGTTGGCGAGGAAGGCGGCGGCCTCCTGCTTCTTCACCGTGTCGCTGCCGGTGTTGGCGAAGCCGGGGTAGGCGCCGAGCGCGGCGGTGAGGCCGCTGTACGTGTAGAAGGGGTTCCGGTTCGGGAACATCTGGTTGAACTGCGCCTCGGTCACGACGAAGTTCCCGACGGGCGTCCCCGGCCCGTTGTCACAGGCGTAGGGCTCCCAGTACCAGGTGCTGATGGTCGGGTCGTAGCCCGGGTTGGCGTGCTCGGCGATGTACGCCTTGCCGTCGGTGTAACGGACGACCGCGCCGGCCTCGTACCACTGTCCGGCGGCCCAGGCGGGGTAGCTCGAACACGCGGCGGCGGCCGAGGCAGTGGTGGCTGTGGCGGCGGCGGGAAGCAGCATCGGTGCGCTTCCGGCGAGGACGAGGGCGGCGGTGACGGCGGCGATACGGCGTCTCGACAAGGGATCAACTCCTTCGCGGAACACGGCCGCTCCCGCGACGAGGACATGCCGGGGCGAGGCCTCGCCCGCACGCGCCGGCGGGGCCGGTCACGGCGTGGGGGCGGCCGTGGTGGGGGGTGTGGAGCACACTCAAGCGCTTTGGTCTGTACCAGTCAAGGGTCTGGACCAGTCAGGGTGGCGCGTACATGCCGTTGGCCCCAAGGCCCCCTTCTCGGCCGCCAAGCTCGGCGACTCCGCCCACCACTACACATAAAGAAGAAATAAGAGCACAATGGGACTAACGCGGCGCTTACCGCATACCGCACCCAGACGCGGTCAGGCCTGCTAGTCAAAGGAGACGACCATGGCCAACGTCTCACACCAGCGTGGAGATCTCGCCAGCCATCCGGATGCACCGGAGATGCGGGCACGCTACGAGCGCGTCCTCGGCAGCCGCGACGTGGCGTTCGTGGACGGCCCGGTGTTCCTGCTCGGCCTCTACTGCGCCGTGTCACCGTGGATCCTCCACTACACGACGAGCCAGCCGCCGCTCGTGACGCACAACCTGATCGTCGGCATCGCGATCGGTCTGCTCGCCCTCGGTTTCACGGCGGCCCCCTCGCGCATGTACGGCCTCAGCGGAGCCATGTGCGCGCTGGGCATCTGGATGATCATCTCTCCATGGGTCGTGGGCACCGACCCCGACGCCGGGGTGATCTGGAACAACGTCGTCATCGGAGCCCTCACCGTGATCCTGGGCACCGCTTGCGCCGCCACGGCGGCCAGGGCGGCATCCAGGTCGTCGTAGGGGCCCACGACGAAACCCTCCCCCGGCCGGTCCGCGGAGTCTCGCGGACCGGCCCTTCTTGTGCGACTGCCGCCGCGGGCAGCGGGCAGACGCTCCTCAGCGGAGGAAGGGAAGGGGAGACATGGAGATCGACGGCATCATCAGCGCCCTGGTCATCGGCATCGTGATCGGCGTCCTGGGCCGCCTGGTCGTCCCGGGCCGCCAGCACATCGGCATCCTGTGGACGATCCTCGTCGGCATCGCCGCCGCCCTCATCGGCTCGGCCCTCGCGTCTGCCCTCGGCGTGGCGGACACCAAGGGCGTCGACTGGGTGGAGTGGCTGATCCAGATCGCCCTCGCGGCGGTGGGCGTGGCGGCCCTGGACCGGGCCAAGCTGAACCGCTGAGGCGCGGGGCTCGGCCCCGTACGGGAGCGGTGGTTGTCCGGGCGTGTGGGACGGCCACCGTTCTCGTGTGCCGTTGGAGGACGGCTCTCATGTGCCTCTAGATGTGCTGACCGGGCCGGTTCGTACACGTACGGTGTCGTCACCGTCAGCGGTGTGAAGCCCAGGCGTTGGAGGATCGGGCGGCTCTGGGGACCCGCGTCCACGTGGAGGACGCGGCAGCCGCTGGCCGCGGCGATGCGGGCGCGGTGGGTGACCAGGGCGCGGTAGATGCCTCGGCCCCGCCACTCCGGGACCGTGCCGCCGCCCCACAGGCCCGCGAAGCTCGTGCCGGGGGACAGTTCCATGCGGGCCGCGCTGACCGGGACGTCCCCGGCGAGGGCGAGGACGGCGGCCACCGTGTCCGGGGTGGTCGTCAGCGTGTCGAGGAGCCGGCGGCGGAGGCGGGACGCGTCGTCGCCGAAGGCGCGTTCGTGCACCGCGGCGACCTGGTCGACGCCGGCCTCGTCCGTCACCGGGACGACGCGGATGCCGTCGGGGACGGTCGTGGTCAGGGCGAGCGCGTCGGCCTCCGCCGCCATCAGCGTCTCGTCCGGCTCGGGGGTGAAGCCGTGCGCCAGCAGGCGGCTGCCCAGGTCCGCGGGCTCGTCGTGGGCATACAGCTTCCACTCGAAGGCGAGGCCCAAGGACGTGTAGTGCGCGATCTGGTCGGCGATCGCCTCGTCCGCCTCCTCCCCCGAGGCGAAGTCCGACCACACGACTCCGTTCCAGCCGTGGGCGGGGGCCGTGCGGCGTACGACCCTGCCGACGCGTTCGACCACGTCGTCGGGGCCCTCGGGGCGGGCGTCCCGGCGTATCTCGCGGTCGTAGAGGGTGAGCAGGGCGGCCGGTGCGGTGGTGGAGGGCATGGCGGGAGTGCATCATCCGCCGCCGCCGTGAGCAACGGGATTAGGGTGGCCGGCGATCACGCCGACGGAGGGACGGGACGACGACCATGGCCGTACGCGACGACGAACTGCCGTACCTGAGGCGCTGCGTGGAGCTCGCCGCCGAGGCGCTGGAGGCGGGCGACGAGCCGTTCGGGTCGGTGCTGGTGTCCGGGGACGGCACCGTGCTCGCCGAGGACCGCAACCGGGTGGCCTCCGGCGATCGCACCCGGCATCCCGAGTTCGGGCTGGCGCGCTGGGCGGCCGCGCACATGACGCCCGAGGAGCGCGCCGCGGCCACCGTCCACACCTCCGGCGAACACTGCCCCATGTGCGCCGCCGCCCACGCCTGGGTGGGCCTGGGCCGCATCGCGTACGTCGCCTCGTCCGAGCAGCTGACGTCCTGGCTGGCGGAGCTGGGCGTGCCCGAGCCTCCCGTACGGCCGCTGCCGGTGTCGGCCGTCGCGCCCGGCGTCACCGTGGACGGGCCGGTGCCCGAACTGACCGAGGAGATCGCCGCCTTGCACCGGCGGTTCCACCGGCAGGGCGGCTGACGCGGCCCGCCCCCGGGTCCGGCCGGCGTGGCGGATCCGGGGGCGGTGGCATGGTTCGCGAAGGCGGTCGGACCGATCAGACGCCGGTACGGAGCCGGGCGCGGCGGTACAGGGCGACTCCGCCCAGGAACATCGCGGCGCCGGTGGCGAGCACGGGGACGGTGTGGTCGGCGCCGGTCTCGGCGAGCGCGACCTGCTCGGCGGGGGCCGCCTCCTGGGGCGCCGGGGCGGGCAGGGTGTGGGCCGGCACGGTCCGCTCGGGCGCGGGCTCCGTGTGCTCACCGGATTCGTTGACGGAGCTGTTGTCCGTCGACGGGTTGCCGATGCCGACCACGTTCACGCTGTTCCCCGTCACGTTGACCGGCACGTGCACCGGGAGCTGTACGCCGTTGCCGGACAGCACGCCCGGCGAGCCGTGCGCGTCGCTCTCCGCGGACGTGCCGGACGTGTTCTTCGCGGAGTGCGACGCGTCCTCGTGCCGCACGTCCTCGTTGACGCAGGTGTTGCCCGCGGCGGGGTTGAGGAGGCCCACCACGTTCACCGTGTTCCCGCACACGTTCACCGGGACGTGCACCGGGAGCTGAACGCTGTTCCCGGACGCCACCCCGGGCGATCCGGCCGCGACGCCCTCCGCCCCGGAATCGGCGTACGCCGGCATCGCCACGGCCATCGCGCCGGACGCGGCGGCGACGGCGATCACACCGTTTCGGGTAACCCTTCGCATAGGTTCCCTGCCTTCCAGACTTGGTCGCGAGCGTTCGCCCGCCACCGGATAGAACGCGGACGTGGCATCCGGGTTATGGCTCCTCCGTATGCCGCAGCCGGTTCACCCCATAGGGGGTCCCGGGGTTCGAACCCCCGGCAAAGCGCGTCGAACTCGCGGTGCCCGAACGCACGGACGCGGGGCCGGAAGAGGCGCCCTGCGGCCGACGGGCGGGCGCGGCGGGGCCCGCTTATGGTGGGCGAGGGCGCCGGTCAAGGGCGCCTTGGGAGGCTTCGATGCTGGGCCAGCTGTCCGAGCGACTCCGGGGCGGTCACCGCGCGAACGACGGGCTGCCGCCCTCCTTCCGGCGCGGCGCGGCGGCCGGAGCGGTCGGTCTCGTCCTGCTGGCGACGGGCCTGACGGCCACCGCGCGCGACGAGCCCGATCTCGGACGGTTCTACGACCAGAGGATCGAGTGGGCGGCCTGCGAGGGCACGGAGCTGCCGAAGGACCTCCAGTGCGGGACGCTCACCGTGCCGCTCGACTACGCCGACCCAGACAAGGGCACCCTGGAACTCGCGCTCGCCCGCTACCGCGCGTCCTCCGACGACCCGCGCGGCTCGGTGGTGCTGAACTTCGGCGGTCCCGGCGGATCGGGAGTGCAAGGGCTGGCGTACGGCCGCAAGGACTTCCTCGGTCTGACCGACGACTACGACGTGGTGTCGTTCGACCCGCGGGGCGTGGGCCGTTCCTCCCCCGTGAGCTGCGGGACCGACGCCACCGTCCGGGCGCTGGAGGCGACCGACGGCGAGGAGATGGCCGATCCGCGCGACGCCCTGCGGCAGTTGCGCGAGGTGGCGGCCGAGTGCGAGAAGCACTCCGGCCCGGTCCTCGCGCACATGGGCACCGTGGACGTGGCACGCGACCTGGACGTGATGCGCCAGGCGCTCGGTGACAAGAAGCTCGACTACCTGGGGTTCTCCTACGGGACCCGGCTCGGCGCGGTGTACGCGGCCCGGTTCCCCGAGAAGGTGGGCCGCATGGCGCTGGACGGCGTGGACACGCTGACCGAGCCGCTGGCCGAACAGGGGCTGGCGAGCGCCCGGGGGCAGCAGACGGCGCTGGAGAACTTCCTCACCTGGTGCACCGAGGAGCTCGCCTGCCCGTTCGGTCAGGACGCGCGCGCCGCCCGTGAGCAGGCCGTGGACCTGGTGCGTTCCCTCGACGACACCCCGGTGCCGACCGACTTCGGCTACGAGTTCACGGGCCAGGACCTGGCGGGCGCGATCGCTCAGGGCCTCTACACCAAGGAGATGTGGCCGGTGCTGCAGCGGGCACTCGCCCAGCTGATGGAGGACGGCGACACCAGCGGCGTGGAGGCACTCGCGTTCGGCGGGACGGCCCCCGCCCCCGCACGCGAGGATCAGCCGCTCGCCGACGAGGAGGACGTCCCCCTGGACAACCTCCCGGCCGCGCTGATGGCGGTGAACTGCGCCGACGACCCCGACCGCCCCGGCGAGCAGCAACTCACCGAGGAGCTGGCCCGGTTGCGCGCCGCGTACGAGGAGGCCTCCCCGGTGTTCGGACCGTACCGGCTCGCGCAGGTGGTGCTGTGCCACGGCCGGCCGAAGGGAACCGACTACATCCGGGAGGAGGTCAAGAACCTCGACACCCCGAAGATGCTGCTGGTCGGCACCCGCGGCGACCCCGCCACCCCGTACCACTGGACGGAGCAGACGGCGAAGCGGCTGGGCCCGTCGGCCGTGGTGCTGGACAACCGCAACGAGGGACACACGGGCTACGGATCGTCCGAGTGCGTCCACCGCAAGGTCGACGACTTCCTGCTCTACGGCTCCCTCCCGCCGAGCGGCAGCTCCTGCGGCACGGAGGACGAGGACCGCATCTGACGCGGGCCTGCCCTTCTAGCCGGAGGCCTCCTCGGGAGCGTCCTCCTCCGCGTCCCCGTCCGGCCGCAGCGACCGGGCGGCCTCCTCCGCTTCCGGCACGGACACCGCGAGCCGCACGAACGGCGACGGCGGCCGGAGCTCCAGGACCACCACCGGGACGCCCGCCCGTACGGCGACGAAGTCGCGGCCCAGCACATGCTCCCGCTCCCCCACGCAGAACCGCCCCGGCCTGCAGCGTCCGACCACCGGCGTGCCGCGCATCGCGCGCCACCAGTCGGGCTCCACCCCGGCCGACGCGACCCACGCCCGCGGCACCCGGACCGCGCGGCGGCGGGCGAGCAGCGCCTCCCACCACGCCAGCCGGACCACGACGGTCCACCCGTCCGCGTCCCGCTCCACGACCAAGCGCGCCATCGGCGGTCACCTCCCCCACCAGCGTGCACCCGCGGCCCGCAGGACCGCCGCCCGCCCGGCGGCCGCCTTGCCCCGAATGCCCTACCGGGGATTCCGCCCTATGGTGCTGTCATGGAGCACGATCTGAGTCCCTCCGCCCTCGCCGAACTCCGCCGGCCGCGCCCCTACCCGGCGGTGTCGGTGCTGACGCCGACCCACCGCCGTGACCCGCTGAGCACCGAGGACGCGGTGCGGCTGCGCACCATGGTGGCCGAGGCGAAGAAGAAGCTGGAGTCCGATCCCGCGGTCCCCCGGGACCGGCGCGCCGACGTGGCGGCCCAGCTGGACCGGGCCCTGGCCGAGGTCGACCTCGCGCACGCCGAGGACGGGCTGGCCATCTTCGCCGCTCCGGGCGAGCACCAGGTGTGGTCGCTGGCGCGCAGCGTCCCGGAGCGCGTGGTGATCTCGGACAGCTTCCTGACCCGCCACCTGGTCTCCGCGCAGACGTCGGAGCGCCCGTTCTGGGTGCTGTCCGTCGCCGCCGACCGGGCCACGCTCTGGAGCGGCGGCCCGGACCGGATCGTCGAGGCACGCACGGACGACTTCCCTCTGATCCGCGAGGAGCCGAACTTCGACCCCGAGCGGCAGATGCGGGCCGGCGACCAGCCCAGCAACTACCGGGACGAGGACACCCGCCGCTTCCTGAAGGAGGCGGCCACCCGGCTCAACTCCCTGATGCGCGCCCATCCGCGGCCGCTCTACATCACCGGCGAGCCGGCGGCGCTGTCGCTGCTGTGCGAGTTCGGCGGCGCCTGCAAGGACGCCGTGCAGGTGCCGCGCGGCGGACTGGCGCACGGGACGCCGGAGATGGTGTGGCAGGCGGTGCGTCCGGTGCTCGAGGAGGAGGACCGCAGGCGGGCCGAGGAGGTGGCGCGGGAGCTGGAATCCGCGCGCAGCCGCAAGGAGTTCGCGGCCGGCGTCGACGAGCTGTGGCAGAGCGCCCGCGAGGGGCGGATCCGGCTGCTGGCCGTCGAGGAGAACTACCGGATCACGGTCCGCGACGACGGCGAGCATCTGATCGTCGCCGAGGACGGCGACCTCGACGCCCGCGAGGACATCGTGGACGAGATCGTCGAGCAGTGCCTGGAGACCGGTGCCGACGTGCGGTTCGTGCCGGACGGCGCGCTGGGCGACGCGCAGGGCATGGCGGCGGTGCTGCGCTACTGACGGCGACGGCGGGACGCGGGGCGCGGGACGGTCACCGCGTCCCGCCGTCGAACTGACACGCGAAACTCGAACGTAAGAGCGGGTCGTGACACGGCGCCTGACGGCCCGTCAGTTCACTTGCGTACCATGGAAGTTGGGGCATCCGGCGGGCGCCGCGTGACTACCTCGCGGTAACTCCGTGAAGACGCTGGCATATGCCAGCGGCACCACCTTATCGTGTGTTGCCAAATCCCTTACAGGCCGTGGCGGGCTGTGCGACAGTCGTAACGGTCCCTCCGCCCGCCCGAGGGCCGTACCGTCCCGCATCGGAGTGCGTCATGCCGTCCCCTCTCTCCGCGGACCGCCCCGCCGCCCGGCCGCCGGGAGGCGGACCGGTCGACGCGCTGATCTCGCAGACCCGGCGGCTCAAGGGCGAGGTGGACGCCGTCCGCCGCGACACCCCGGCCGACGCGGGGGACCCCCGGGAGCGCTGGCGTCGCGCGCTGTACGACCTGGCGATGCACCAGCTCGACGACCTGGACGAGCACCTGGCGCAGCTGCGGGACGACCCGTCGGCCGCGCCCGACGCGCCCTCCGAGGAGTTACCCGCGCCGCCGGCCCCGCCCCGCGCCTCCCTGCTCAGCAGGGTCGGCAGCGCCGAGTGGGACCTCCTCACGGACGAGGTGAGCTGGTCGGGCGAGCTGTACCGGATCCTCGGCCGCGACCCGGCCGCTCCCCCGCTCACCCTCGACGAACTGCCCTCCCTCGTGTACGACGAGGACCGGCCGCGGCTGACCCGGATGGTCACCGGCTGCCTGGTCGACGGCCGGCCCATCGACGGTGAGTTCCGCGTGAGGCACGCGGCCGACGACATACGGACCGTGCACATGATGGGCGAACCGGTGCTCGGCGCCGACGGCAGCACCGTCTCCATGTGGGCGGTCCTGCGCGACGTCAGCGAACTGCGCCGCTGCCGAAGGACGGTGAGCGAGACCCGTGACTCGCTGCACCGGCACCGGCACGCCGCCGCGCGGACCGAGCACCGGCTCGCGGTCGAGCTGCAGGAGGCCGTGCTTCCGGCGTGGCACGGCTCCCTGCGGTTCCCGCGGCGCGGCCCGCGCGCCCTGGACGTGGCCGCCGCCCATCTGCCGCCCTCCGCGCAGGCGTCGGTCGGCGGCGACTGGTACGACGCGCTCGAACTGTCCGGCGACGCCACCCTGCTGGGCGTCGGCGAGCTCACCGGACACGGCGTGGGTGCCGCGTCCGGTGTGGCCATGCTGCTCGGCGCGGTCCGGGGCATGGCGCTGGCCGGCACCGCGCCCGGCCCGCTGCTCGACTGCCTGGACCGGCTGCTCGACACCACCGCCCAGCCGGCCCTGGCCGGAGCCGTCTGCCTGCGCTACCGGCACGACACCCGCACCGCGGTATGGGCGCGGGCCGGCCACCCCGCCCCGCTGCTCTACCGCGGAGACGCGGGGCGGGCGCTCGACGGACCGCAGGGCGCGCTGCTGGGCGCCGCCCCGGGCTCCGCGCACGGGCAGGCCGAGGAGACCCTCGAGGTCGGCGACCTGCTCCTGCTGCACACCGACGGTCTGGTGCCCGGGCACACCGGGTCGGCCGTCGTCCACCGGCTCCTCGCCCTGGCGCCCCGGTTCGCCGGGGGCCGTTCCGCCCAGGACTGCGTCCGGGAGGTCGTACGGGAGTTCGATGAAGGGGAGCGTACGGAGCACGCCTGTGTACTGGTGGCGCGCGTCGCCTCCTGACCGGGGCGCACGCGTGACAAGTAACCCTTACGAAGGCCCGGGTGGAGGGCCGCGTGGCTCTCAGGCCTTCGCGGTCCCGCCCTTGCCCCGGGGCTTGGGCAGCGCCAGCTCGATCTCCTCCCGCAGCTCCTGGATCCTCGGGTACGAGGCGTACTCGGCGGTCAGCCGGTACATCTGGCGCAGCCGGTCCCAGGTGCGGCGCGAGGAGTTCTGGCCCATCGACACCAGGGCGAGCCGCGCGAAGCGGTCGGCCTGCTCCGGGTCGTCGGCGATGAAGCACGCGGAGGCCATCGACAGGAAGTCGAAGATCTTCGACCGCTGCTGGGCGTCCACGCGCAGGGCCAGCGCCTTGTCCGCGTAGTGCTGGGCGTGGACGGCCGCGCCCGGCTCGAACTCCGCGAGCGTGCGGTAGGCGAGGGCCTGCATGCCGTACAGGTCCGCCTCGTTGAACAGCTGCATCCAGTTCGGCGGCGGCACGTCCCCCGTGTCGGAGACGAACAGGTCCTCCGCCTGGCCCAGGGTGCGGCGCATCGCCTGGCCCTTGCCCATGGACGCCTGCGCCCACGCCTCGATGGTGTGGAACATGGCGCGGGTGCGCGGCAGCACCTGCTCGCCCGAGCCGGACTGGGCGAGCTTCATCAGGTCCAGCGCCTCGTCGGGCCGGCCCAGGTGCACCATCTGGCGGGCCGCGCGGGACAGCGCCTCCCCGGCGCGCGGGCGGTCGCCGCCCTCGCGTGCCGCGTGGGCGGCGATGACGAAGTACTTCTGCGCCGTCGGCTCCATGCCGACGTCGTGCGACATCCAGCCGGCGAGGACGGCCAGGTTCGCGGCGACGCCCCACAGGCGCCGCTGGAGATGGGGCGGGTGGTGGTAGGCGAGCATGCCGCCCACCTCGTTGAGCTGTCCCACGACCGCCTTGCGCTGGAGCCCGCCGCCGCGGGCGGCGTCCCAGGCGCGGAACACCTCCACGGAGCGCTCCAGTTCCTCGATCTCCTGCGACCCGATGGGGGCGGCCTCGTAGCGGTCGAACCCGGCGGGCTCGGCCTTCAGGGGATCGTGCAGGCGGGGGGCGTCTGCGGTCAGGGCCGGATCGGTGTGCAGCCAGTCGTGCATGGCGCTGCTGAGTGCGGAGCCCGCGGTGAGGGCGGCGCCCGCACCCACCAGGCCGCGTCGGTTGAGCATGAGGTCCATTCCCGTGAATTCGGTGAGGACCTCGGCCGTCCGCTCGGGCGCCCACGGCATTCCGTCGGGATGTTCCTCACTCCCGGCGCGTGGCCGTTTCCCCGTACGCCCGTGCCGGACCAGACCGAGATCCTCGATGGTCACGACACGGCCGAGACGCTCGGTGAACAGAGCCGCCAGCACCCGCGGCACCGGATCGCGCGGGATCTCTCCCATGTCGATCCACCGCCGCACCCGGGAGGTGTCGGTCGCCAGCTGCGGATGGCCCATGGCCGCCGCCTGCCGGTTCACCAGCCTCGCGAGTTCGCCCTTGGACCAGCCGGCCAGGCCGAACAGGTCCGCGAGCCGGGTGTTGGGTTGTCCGCTCACGTCAAGCCCCCAGGTTCTCGGCTGAGTTGACAGTAGCCCGGTGGGAGGTGCCGGGCGACTATTCGCCAGGGTTCGCCAGGGTCCGCCAGATGGTGTGCCAGGGGGCCACGGGTGTCGAGTAGGAACGCGCCACCACGACCCCGTCGCCGCAGGGGCATTCCCCCAGGGTGCGGCCGGGCGGAGGGGTTGGGTGGTGCGCTGACGTCGCAGGCACACGAAGGGATCTGTATCACCCATGTACGCAGCATCGTCCTCCGTGTCCGCCCCGCCCCGGCCGCTGCGTCCGCGTCCGTCGGACAGCGGCCCCTACCTCGCCCCCGCGCGCCCGGCGACCCCCGTGCTCGGCGCGGGCAACGCACGGCGTCTCGCGGGACCGGGCACCCAGCCGCTCAGCGGAAGGCTCGACCTGTCCGGCGCACAGGGCGCGCAACTGCGCACGGCGCTCGCCTCGGTGCACCGCATCTGTCCGGAGTTCGCGCCGGTCCAGGTGCTGCGCCGCACCGGCCGGTCGGTCCTCCTGGTCGGCACGACGGGCCGCAGCACGGCGGTCGCCAAGTGCTTACTGGACCACTCCCCCGCGTGGAGCGAGCGCATCCGGCACGAAATAGCGGCTTACCGCTCGTTCGTCCGGCAGCGCCCGCCCGTACGGGCGCCCCGGCTGATCGCGGCGGACCCGGACAACTGCACGCTGGTCATCGAGCGCCTGCCCGGACGGGTGGCGGCGCTCCAGCGGCACCCGGTGGAGGCACCGCCCCGGGCGGACATCAGGGCGGCACTCGGCGCGATCTGCCGGCTCAACTCCTGGCGGCCGCCCGCCGGGACGTTCGACGCTCCGCTGGACTACGCGGCCCGCATCAACCGGTACCACGAACTGGGTCTGCTCACCGACCGGGACCTCGGGGACCTGCAGAAACTGCTGCACGGCATCGCCCTGGCGACGGGCCGGCAGGGCATGGGACAGTTCTGCCACGGCGACGCGCTGCTCTCCAACATCCTCATCTCACCGGCCGGTCCGGTGCTGGTGGACTGGGAGCACGCGGGCTGGTACCTGCCGGGCTACGACCTGGCGACGCTGTGGTCGGTGCTCGGGGACGCCCCGGCGGCCCGGCGCCAGATCAGCCAGATCGCCCAGTCGGCGGGCCCCGCCTCGCGCGACGCGTTCCTGGTGAACCTGATGCTCGTGCTCACCCGGGAGATCCGCTCCTACGAGACGGCCGTGCAGCGTTCGATGCAGGAGTCGGCCCCGGCGCCCGCGGGAGGCCAGCCGGGTGGCATGCCGTCCGGTGAGGAGCAGCGGCTGCTGCTGCGCCGGCTGCACGACGACTGCCAGTTGGCCAGGAAGGCCGTGCGCGCCGCGGTCGGCACCCGCTGAACCGCGCGGCGCGGCCGCCCCGCCGCCACCCCGTACGACTGCCCGCAGGCGACGACCGCCGCGGGCAGTCGGGCGTCCTGGGGCCGTCAGGCCGTCCGCGGGCAGGGACGGTATACGGCCATCGCGCGAGGCCCGGAAGGGCCGCCACCGGTGTAGACCGCTGACGCGCCGCAGGTCCGCCGGGGCCCGCCACGAAATCTCGCCACACCCCGATTGACGAGGGAATTCGCGCTCTCCTGGGCATGATTGACGGATCATCGGCCTGCCGGTACCACTGACGGGTCGCACGACCGTTCCCAGGAGGCTGCATTGCGAGATCTCGCCACCGAGCCCGGCCGTGCGGCCGGACCGTCCCGACGCGCCGTCCGGGGCGCCCTCGGCGCCCTGGCCGCCGCCGCGTTGACGCTGCCCCTGCTGGGCGTGGCGCCCGACCCGGCCCCGCCGGCCACCGCCCGGCTGCAACAGGCGTTCGCCGACGCGGCGGCCCGGTACGACGTCCCGCAGAGCGTGCTGCTGGGCGTCTCCTATCTGCAGTCCCGCTGGGACGCGCACGACGGCGCCCCGAGCGTCACCGGCGGCTACGGGCCCATGCACCTGACCGACGCCCGTACGGCGCCCGCCTCCGCCGGGCACCACGCGTCCGGCAGCGAGGACCCGCGCGGCGACGACGCCCGTCCGGCGCTGCGGCCCTCGGAGCTCGGACTGGACACGGAGGAACTGCCGGACCGGCTGACCACCCTGCCGAGGGCGGCCCGGCTGACCGGTCTGGACGCCGAGACGCTGCGCGAGGACCCGGCGGCGAACGTGGCGGGCGGGGCCGCCCTGCTGGCCGAGGCGCAGCGCCGGCTGGGCCGGCCCGCCGGCGACGCCCCTGCCGACTGGTTCGGGGCGGTGGCGCTGTTCTCCGGCGCCGACGACCGCGCCTCGGCGACGGCGTACGCGAACGAGGTGTTCGCGGTGATCCGGAACGGCGAGGAGCGGGTCACGGACGCCGGGCAGCGGGTCGCCCTGGACGCGAGCCCAGGCCTGGCGCCCGACCCCTCGGCGCTGGAGCGCGCCGGGCTGCGCAAGGGCTCCGCGGACGGCACGGAGTGCCCGCGGACGGTGTCCTGCGAGTGGATCCCGGCGCCGTACGAGGAGTTCGGCGACGGCGACTACGGCAACCACGACCTGGGGAACCGGCCGGTCTCGCAGCGGATCCGGTACATCGTCGTGCACGACACGGAGGGCGCCTGGGAGGGCGTGCTCAACATGGTGCAGGACCCGACGTACGTGTCCTGGCAGTACAGCCTGCGCTCCACCGACGGGCACATCGCGCAGCACGTGAAGGCGAAGGACGTCGCCTGGCACGCGGGCAACTGGTACGTCAACGCGGCCTCGATCGGCCTGGAGCACGAGGGTTTCCTGACCGACCCGGACGCCTGGTACACGGAGGCCATGTACCGGTCCTCGGCCCGGCTGGTGAAGTACCTGTCGGACAAGCACGGCATCCCGCTGGACCGGCAGCACATCCTCGGCCACGACACGGTGCCGGGCACCACCACGGCCACCATCCCGGGCATGCACACCGACCCCGGCCCGTACTGGGACTGGCGGCACTACTTCGAGCTGCTCGGCGCCCCGCTCAAGGCGACGGGCGCGAGGAACGCCGGGGCCGTCACGATCCGGCCCGACTACGACACCCACCGGCCGGTGTTCACCGGCTGCGAGACCGCCGGTGAGCCCTGCGCCCCGCACGGGTCGAGCGCGGTGCGGCTGTACTCGGACCACGATGTGAACTCCCCGCTGATCAAGGACATCGGTCTCGGCTCCACGCCCACCACCGGGGTGAACGACCTGTCCTCGCGGGTGTCCACGGGCCAGCAGTACGCGGTGGCGGACCGCTGGGGCGACTGGACGGCGATCTGGTACCTCGGCCAGAAGGCCTGGTTCCAGAACCCGGCGAAGAACCCCACCGCCGTGCCGGCCAAGGCCAACGTGATCACCCCGCGCGAGGGTCTGGACTCCGTCCCCGTGTACGGGCGCGCCTACCCCGAGGCGGCCGCCTATCCGGAGGGGGTGCCGGCGCAGGCCGTGTCGCCGCTGCCGTACAGGGTGCTCGCCGGGCAGCGGTACGTGACCGGCGGCAAGGTGCCGAGCGAGTACTACTACGCGGTGACCTTCGACCCGGCCTCGCACCAGGTGGTGCGCGGCGAGAACCAGTACTACGAGATCCAGTTCGGCCACCGCGTCGGCTTCGTGAAAGCGTCGGACGTGACGGTGGTGTCGTCGTAACGCGGGAGCGCGCACCGTACGACGGGCGCCCCCGGACCTGTGCGGTCCGGGGGCGCCCGTCGTCGTCCGTGGCGGGGGTCAGCCCTGCTGGAACAGCTCCGCCGGCAGCGGCTTGAGGAGGGCGTACAGGTCGTCGGTGATCGGGCGGTCCCAGGCGGCGATGGTCACCAGGACGTTGTCGCTGCGGTCGAACTGCACGCAGGAGATCCGGCTCTCGGAGAGCTTGACGCGGCGCACGATCAGCAGGTTGTCGCCCTGCATCACGGGCACGTCCTCCGTGGAGACGACGGTGACCTCCTCGTCGTTCTCCAGTGCCAGCAGCAGCTGGCCGACCTCGAAGGGCACCTCGCCCTCGGGGACGTCACGCGCCGGGGAGCCCTCGGGGAGGTTGCCGATGATCATCGCGGGGCCGCGGCCGCCGAACAGGTCGTAGCGCAGGAAGACGCCCTGGCAGGTTCCGTCGGGGGCGGGCAGCAGACCCGCGCCCAGGTTGCCGGGCCAGTCGCCCGGGTCCATGGCCAGTACGTCGAAATCGGGCCCGGCGGGTGTGGCACTGCGGCGGCGGAGGAACGACATGCCGCCATGGTACGTGGCCGAACCGCGGTTCGGACGGTCGGGCGGACGCCTCCTGACACCCTCCGGGCGCCCCGGGTCCTGCGGCTTCCGGCTCACTCCTCGGCGCGTGCGGGCGGGACGACCGCGACGGGGCTGTGCGCGTGGAGCAGGACCGCCTGGGTGACCGAGCCCATCATGCGCGCGGGCGCGAACAGCCGGCGGCGGTGGCGGCCCACCACGACCAGCGAGGCGTCCCGGGACTCGCCGACCAGGTGACCGGCGGCGTCCCCGGGCAGCACGACGACCTCGACGGGAACCTCCGGGTGCCGCTCCCGCCACGGGGCGAGCAGGCCCTCGGCGAGGGCACGCGTCTCGTGCTCCATGGCCTCCTGGTCGACCTGCGCGGGCGCCACCTCGCCGGGCAGCAGCATCGTCTGCAGCGGCCACGGATACGCGGTGACGACCCGCAGTCCGGCGCGGCGCAGGGAGGCCTCCGTGAAGGCGAACTCCAGCGTCGCCGTGTCGGGGCTTTCGGCGCTCGTCCCGACGGCCACGGGACCGTCCCGGTGCACGGGCGCCTCCTCCCCGCCGCCGCGGTCCGGGCGGGGCACCACGACGACCGGGCACGCGGCGTCCCGGGCGGCGGCCAGGGAGTTCGAGCCGAGCAGCAGGCTGGCGAAGCCGCCGCGGCCCCGCGAGCCGAGCACCAGCAGCCGGGCCGCCGTGCCGGTCTCGGGCAGCAGCGCGCCCGGCACGCCCTCGGTGACGACGTACTCGACGGACGGTGTGCCCCCCAGTTCGTCCACGCGGGCGCGGGCCTGCGCGATCACCGGGTCCTCGTCCGCGCCCGGCGGCCCCGCGCCCTGAGGTTCCTGCCGGGTGCGGGGCGGCTCCGGGCGGACGTGCAGCACGCGCAGGGTGGCCCCGTAGCGCCGGGCGGCGTCCAGGGCCCACTCCAGGGCGCGCAGTCCGTCCGGGGAACCGTCCACCGCGGCGACCACCGGCTGGTCGTCCATCTGCCTCGCCTCCGGATACGGCATCGGGTCCACGCCGTTCCCTTCGGACCGGCGCGGCTCTCTGCTGACCACGTGTCCGGAAAAGCGGGCGGCACACGTCGCGGGGGCGGGTCGGTCAGGTCACGTCAGGTCGAAGTCGCCCTCCCGCGCGCCGGACACGAAGGCGCCCCACTCGGCGGGGGTGAAGATCAGGGAGGGGCTCTCCGGGCGGCCACTGTTGCGCATGGCGATGAAGCCCTCCACGAAGGCGATCTGGACGTCGCCCAGACCCTTGCTGCCGGACTGCCACTGTGCGTTGCTGAGGTCCAGCTCGGGCTTGTCCCAGCCCGTGAGCGGGCGCTGCTGGGTGGTGCTCTCGGCCACGTCCGTGCTCCTCCCTTTTGCCGTCGGCGGCCAGCCTAGCGAGGGGTTTGTCCTGCGGACAGGTCGCGGGAGGGGGATGTGGGGCGGCGGTCGCCGGTCGCGTCGCCGGGTGCGGGCCGATGGGGGCCGGTGGGGGCCGGTCGCGCAGTTCCCCGCGCCCCTGACGCGTCTCGACGGCACCTTCACCGAAAAGTGCAGGCCCAGCTCTTGCACCGGACGGTGGCCAGCTGCGTTACTGGGGCCCGAACGCTGACGACCGAATGATCGGTCGTCCGGAATGGGATGGTGAAGGGAAGGTCCTGATGACTCAGGCGGCGGACCTGCTGGACCCGGCGGAGCGGCTCGACCTCGACGGGTTGCGGGCCCTCCAGCTGGAGCGGCTGCGGAACTCCCTGCGGCACGCGTACGAGAACGTGCCGTTCTACAAGGAGTCCTTCGACAAGGCGGGCGTCCACCCGGACGACTGCCGTTCGCTGTCCGACCTGTCCCGCTTCCCCTTCACCACCAAGGCGGACCTGCGGGAGAACTACCCGTACGGGATGTTCGCAGTCCCGCGGGAGCGCATCCGCCGCCTGCACGCCTCCAGCGGCACCACCGGGCGCCCCACGGTCGTGGGCTACACGGAGAACGACCTGTCCATGTGGGCCGACATGGTCGCGCGGTCGCTGCGCGCGGCCGGCGGCAGGCCCGGCGACATCGCGCACATCGCGTACGGGTACGGCCTGTTCACGGGCGGCCTCGGCGCGCACTACGGCGCCGAGCGACTCGGCTGCACGGTGGTCCCCGCGTCCGGCGGGATGACGTCACGGCAGGTCACGCTGATCCAGGACCTGAAGCCGTCGATCATCATGGTGACTCCGTCCTACATGCTGACCCTGCTCGACGAGTTCGAGCGGCAGGACGTCGACCCGCGCTCCACGTCGCTGCGGGTGGGCGTCTTCGGCGCCGAGCCGTGGACGGAGGACATGCGGCGTGAGATCGAGGAGCGGTTCGCGATCGACGCGGTGGACATATACGGGCTGTCCGAGGTGATCGGCCCGGGCGTCGCACAGGAGTGCGTGGAGACCAAGGACGGGCTGCACGTCTGGGAGGACCACTTCTTCCCTGAGGTCGTCGATCCGATCACCGGCGAGGTGCTGCCCGAGGGAGAGCGGGGCGAGCTGGTGTTCACCTCGCTGACCAAGGAGGCCATGCCGATCGTCCGCTACCGGACGCGGGACCTGACCCGGCTGCTGCCGGGCACGGCGCGGGTGTTCCGGCGGATGGAGAAGGTGACCGGGCGCAGCGACGACATGGTGATCCTGCGTGGGGTGAACCTCTTCCCCACGCAGATCGAGGAGATCGTGCTGCGCACCCCGGGCGTGGCGCCGCACTTCCAGCTGCGGCTGACGACGAGCGGCCGGATGGACGCGCTGACGGTGCGCGCGGAGGCCCGCCCGGACGCGGACGCGGCGACCCGTGAGGCGGCGGCGCGGTCGATCGTGCAGGCGGTGAAGGACGCCATCGGCGTCTCGGTGGATGCGGAGATCGTCGACCCGGAGTCGCTGGAGCGGTCGGTGGGCAAGATCCGGCGCATCGTGGATCTGCGGGAGCGGAAGGGCTGAGGCCCGTCGCCGGGCGGGGTCACCGCTCGTCGGTGACGATCCGTTCGACCGCGGCCGTCACCAGCCGGTCCCGTTCCTCGGGGGTGAACACGTCCGGCAGGGTGAGCTGTTCGACGATCAGCCAGTTCAGGGCGAGGTGGAGCAGCTTGACGGCCGTGGCGTCGCCGGGGAGGCCGCAGGCCTCGTGGTAGCGGACGTTGGCCTCGACGTCGGCCCGGACGCGCTCGGTGAGGACCGTGCGCAGTCCGGGCCGGCGGGTGGCCTCCAGCCGCAGTTCGAGCAGGGCCAGGTAGCCGGTGCGGAACGCGGCGATACGGCCCACGAGTTCACGCATGAGCACGGCGTACGTCTCGCGGTCCTTGCCCGCGGCGCGCTGCCGGGCGACGGTCTCCTCGTCGGGCTGGAGCCGCTCGTAGACCCGGGCGCCGGCCTGGGTGAGCAGGTCGTCGCGCGAGGAGAAGTAGTTCGACGCCGTTCCGAGGGGCACGGCGGCCTCGGTGTCCACGGCCCGGAAGGTCATCCCCCGCGCGCCGTCCCGCGCGAGCACCTCGATCGCCGCGTCCACCAACGCGGCCCGCCGCGCCTCGTTCCGTCGCACCACCGCGACCACTCCCCTGCTCGGACCACTCCGGCCAGAGTACTGCGGTTGGAGTGCTCGCTCCCCCACGGCCGCGCCCCCGTTGTCCACAGCCATTGACATCCGGCACCCCTGACAGGAAAGTTTCATCGGGCGCGGTGATCCCCGGAAGTTACTTTCAGAGGGCTCGGGGACAGGACTCGGGAGGGTGGACCGGATGGCGGACGCGAGAGGGATGAGCAGACGTCAAGTGGGACTGGGGGCACTGGCGTTGGGGGGTGGGCTGGCGTTCGCGTCGCTGCCCGCGGATCCGGCCGCCGCGGCGGCGCCGTCCCGCGGGGAGAGCAGTCCCGCGCTGCGGCACGGGTCGGCGCGGGAGGCAGGGCTGCTGCCCGGGCCGCTGAAGCAACTCGTCACCGACGCCGAGGCGTTCCTCCAGCCGTCACCGCAACACCCCTGGTACGCGGGTGCCGTTCTGCTCGCCGGGCGTGGCCGGACGGTGGCGCTGCACAAGCCGATCGGCATGGCCGTGCGCTACCAGGCGTACGACGAGAAGACCGACACCGGCGTCGAGTTCCCGCCGGAGCAGCAGATCCCGATGGCCGAGGACACCGTCTTCGACCTGGCGTCGGTGTCGAAGCTGTTCACCTCGATCCTCGCCGTGCAGCAGATCGAGCGGGGCCGTATCGGGCTGGAGGCGCCGGTCGCCTCGTACCTGCCGGACTTCGGGCGGGCCGGGAAGCAGGACGTGACGATCCGCCAGCTCCTCACGCACACGTCCGGGTTCCGCGCCTGGATCCCGCTGTACACGTCGCCGACCTACGAGGAGAAGGTGCAGCGGGTCTACGACGAGGCGCTCGCCAGCCCGCCGGGCACCGCGTACCTGTACTCCGACCTGAACCTGATCTCGCTTCAGCTGGTGCTGGAGCATGTCACCGGGCGGCGGCTGGACGTGCTGCTCCGTGAGGAGATCACGGAGCCGCTCGGCATGCGCCGCACCCGGTACAACCCTCCGGCGTCCTGGAAGCCGAAGACCGCGGCAACCGAGGACGCGCGCAAGCCGTGGTCCGGGATGGACCGGGGGCTGGTGTGGGGCGAGGTGCACGACGAGAACGCGTACAGCCTGGGCGGCGTCGCGGGCCACGCGGGTGTGTTCTCCGACGCGTGGGACCTGGCGGTGCTCGCCCGGACCCTGCTCGACGGCGGTGTCTGCGGGCGGAACCGGATACTGCGGCCGGAGTCGGTGGAGCTGATGTTCACCGACTTCAACACGGCGTTTCCGGGCGACGAGCACGGGCTGGGCTTCGAGCTCTACCAGCACTGGTACATGGGCGCGATGGCGACGCCGCGCACGGCCGGGCACACCGGGTTCACCGGCACCGCGCTGGTGCTCGACCCGACCACCGACTCGTTCCTCGTCGTCCTCGGCAACTCGGTGCACCCGGTGCGCAATTGGCGTTCCGGTTCGGCGCCCCGGGTGGCCGCCGCCAACCAGCTCGCGCGCGCGGTTCCGGTCCGCCCGGTCCGGGGGCGCACGGCGTGGTTCTCGGGGATGGCGAGCGCGGCCACGGCGACCCTCACGCTGCCGGCGCTGGACACCTCGTCCGGGGCGGCCCGGCTGAGCTGCGCGCTGTGGTGGGACACCGAGCCGAAGGCCGACGTCCTGGTGCTGGAGTCCTCGGCGGACGGCGGGACGACGTGGGAGCCGGTGCCGTTCACCACGCGGCGGCGCGGCGGCGGCACCGCTGAGCAGCACCCGACGGGCATGGCCACCGGCTGGTCGGGCCGCGTCTGGCACGACCTCACCGCCGGCCTCCCGGCCGCCCCCGCCCTGGTGGCGCGCTGGCGCTACACCACGGACCGCCTCTACGTCGGACGCGGCGCCTACGTCGCCGGCCTGCGCGTGGAGAAGGGCCGCCGCCGCCTCTTCGACGAGTCCCGCCCGTCCGACGCGGCGGGGCTCCTGGCGGAGGGGTGGAGCAGGGAGGACGGCTGAGGAATCCCTGGCCGGGGGGAGCCGCCACGGGACTGTCCGGCCGCGCCCGGCCGGGTCGCCCGGGTACGGCGGGCGCGGCGCCCGCCGTACCCGGGGCGGCTCGGAGCACAGGGCCGGGACCGCCCGTCGCGGACCCGTCCGGTGCTCCGGCCCGGCCGTCCACCGGTGGTGCACGACGGGCCGCTCGGCGGGCGCGCTCCTCCGCGAAGAGGCCGCCCCGTCGACGGAATCGGCGGGACCCCTGAGGCGGAACCTCGGCCGGCCGCCCCGTGATCCGGCGGCCCCCGCTTTCCGTCCGCGCCCCGCCGGCGGTGCACCACGGCCCGCCGCCCCGCCGCACCCGGCGTGCGGCCACGCCGGGACCTCGGCCGACCGGGCCGTCAGGCCTTGTCCGCCTCCAGCACCGCCATCGCCGCGTTGTGCCCCGGCACCCCGCTGACCCCGCCGCCGCGCACCGCGCCCGCGCCGCAGAGCAGCACGTTGGCGTGGGGGGTCTCCACGCCCCAGCGGCCCGTGCCCTCCTGGGCGTGGGGCCAGGACAGGTCGCGGTGGAAGATGTTGCCGCCGGGCAGGCCCAGGTCGCGTTCCAGGTCGAGCGGGGACTTGGCCTCGATGCAGGGGCGGCCGTCGGCGTCCGTGGCGAGGCAG
Source organism: Streptomyces cellulosae (assembly GCA_014655195.1). GTDB lineage: Bacteria > Actinomycetota > Actinomycetes > Streptomycetales > Streptomycetaceae > Streptomyces > Streptomyces cellulosae. Next base: position 101,327 of record BNBH01000016.1, read on the forward strand.
TCGGCGATCGGCTCTGCCAGGTGGGCGTCCAGCTGGGCGAGCGTGGACTTCAGCAGTTCCTCGCGCACCGCGTCGTTGTTCCGCTCGAACAGCCGCGCGGGCGTGTGGAGTCCGAACAGGGTGAGAGTCTGGTAGCCCTGCGCCGCGAGCTCGGGGCCGAGGATGGACGGGTCGGTGAGCGAGTGGCAGTAGATCTCCGAGGGCGGCGCGTCGGGCAGGCGGCCCGCGTCGGCCTGGGCGTGGGCGGTGGCGAGCTGCTGGTAGCCCTCGGCGATGTGGAAGGTGCCGGAGAACGCCTCGCGGGGGTCGACGGAGGTGTCCCGCAGCCGGGGCAGCCGCTCGAGCAGCATGTTCACCTTGAGCTGGGCGCCCTCGGCGTGCGGCGGGGGCGTGTCGCCGGTGAGCCGCGCCAGCTCCTCCGGGGAGGCGTTGACGAGGACGTGGCCCGCGGTGACGACGCCCTCGCCGTCGGCCGTGCGGTGGGTGACCTCGGCGGTGCGGCCGTCGGTCTCGATGCGGACGGCCTCGTGGCCGGTGGCGATGACGGCGCCGGCCTTGCGGGCGGCGTCGGCGAGCGCGTCGGTGACCGCGCCCATGCCGCCGACCGGCACGTCCCAGGCGCCGGTGCCGCCGCCGATGACGTGGTAGAGGAAGCAGCGGTTCTGCTTGAGGGACGGGTCGTGGGCGTCGGCGAAGGTGCCGATGAGGGCGTCGGTGAGCACGACGCCGCGCACCAGGTCGTCGGAGAAGCGGTCCTCGACGGCGACGCCGAGCGGCTCCTCGAAGAGGATCCGCCATGCCTCCTCGTCGTCCACCGTGCGGCGCAGTTCCTCGCGGGTGGGCAGCGGCTCGGTGAGGGTGGGGAACACCCGGCGGGCGACCCGGCCGGTCAGGTCGTAGAAGTCCTGCCAGGCCCGGTACTCGCGGTCGGAGCCGGTGAGCCGGACGAACGCCTCGCGGGTGCGCTCCTCTCCGCCGCCGACGAGGAGTCCGGTGGGCCGCCCGTCGCGCTCGGTGGGCGTGTAGGAGGAGATGGTGCGGGTGCCGAGCCGCACGTCGAGCCCCAGGTCGGTGAGGATCTTCCGGGGCAGCAGGCTGACCAGGTACGAGTACCGGGACAGGCGTGCGTCGACGCCGGCGAAGGGCCGGGTGGAGATCGCCGCGCCGCCGGTGTGGTCGAGCCGCTCCAGGACCAGTACGGAGCGCCCGGCACGGGCGAGATAGGCGGCGGCGACAAGGCCGTTGTGTCCTCCGCCGACGATGACGACGTCGTACGTCCGGGACTCCTGAGCTGCGGTCATGCTTCTTCGTAACACGTGATGATCGTGCCCGGCCAGAGGGGACGGGGGTGAGGAGTGCGAGCACCGGCGGCGAACCGGACTATGCGCCTCCGGCGAGGCCGTGTCCGCGCAGGGACGCCACCCTCCCGTACAGGTCCGCCGCCTCCTTGAGGTGGCCGAGGCGCTCCAGGCAGTGGGCCTCGTCCTCGCGGGCGGCGAGGGTGTCGGGGTGGTCCGCGCCGAGGATGGGTTCGCGGGCGTCGGCCACCCTGCGGTACTCGGTGAGCGCGTGCGCCCAGTCGCCCAGCCAGCCCAGCGCGACGGCGACCTCGCGGCGGCTGACCAGGGTGTCCGGGTGCTCGGAGCCGAGCATCCGCTCGCGCAGGGCGGCCACCTCGCGGGACTCGCCGAGGGCCTCGGTCCAGCGGCCGAGCCGGCCGAGGCTGACGCCGACGCCGTGCCGGGCGCGCAGCGTCTCGGGATGGTGGGGTCCGTGCACCCGGGTGCGGTCGACGACGAGGCGGCGGTACACGTCGAGGGCCTGCCCGACGCGGCCGAGCCGGCCGAGGCCGACGCCCACCTCGTGCCGGGCGGCGAGGGTGTCGGCGTGATCGGGACCGAGGACGCGGGTGCGGATCACGGCGACGTCCCGGTAGGTCTCCAGGGCCTCCTTCCAGCGGCCCAGGCGGCCGAGGACGTAGGCGACCTCGCAGCGGGTGACGAGGGTGTCGGGATGGTGGGGCCCGAGCACCCGGGCGCGCGCCCCGGCCACCTCGCCCGCCATGGCGTGGGCGTCCTCCAGCCGGCCGAGTCTGCTGAGGTTGACGGCGAGGTTGTGGCGGCAGCGCAGGGCGTCGGGGTGGTCGGGGCCCGTGGTCCGCTCGCGGGCCTCCAGCACCGACAGGTACACGCGGTGGGCGTCGGCCGGGCGGCCCAGCTGGGCGAGGACGTACCCCATCTCCTGGCGGGCGGCGAGGGTGTCGGGGTGGTCCGGTCCGATGACGCGGATACGGGCCCCGGCGACGGCCTTGTAGGCGCGCAGGGCGTCGGCGGGCCGGCCGGTGCGGCTGAGGGTGAACGCCACCTCGTAGCGGCTGGCGAGGGTGTCCGGGTGGTCCGGGCCGAGGAGGCGCTCGCGTTCGGCGGCGACCTCGCCGTACAGCTCGCCGGCCTCCTCCCAGCGGCCGAGGCGGCCCAGGCGGAGGGCGGCGTGGTGGCGCTCGGCGAGGGCGGTGAGCACGGTCGGCGAGAGCGTGGGCCGGGGTGCGGCGGCGGAGGCGTGCGGCGCGGCTCCGGCGACGCGGACGGCGTTCACGCCGCGGCTCCAGGACGGCAGCCGTTCGGGGCGTCCCGCCGCGCCGGCCGTACGTCCCGTCGTCGTCCCGCCCGCGGCACCGGAGAGCGCCGGGCGCGCGGGGCCGGAGAGCGCCGGGCGCGCGGGCGGGCCCGGCGTGGACCGCAACTCCTCGACGAGCGCGGCGAGTTCGACGGCGCTGTCGGGTCGGTCGTCCGGGTCCTTGGCCAGCAGGTCGAGGATGACGCGCTCCAGCCGCTCGGGCAGTTCCGCGCGGTGGCGGCGCGGCGGCCGGGGCGGGGTGTCGCGGTGGCCGACGAGGATCGCCCAGGCGTCGTCCAGGTCGAACGGCGGCACCCCGGTGGCGATCTCGTAGAGCACACATCCGAAGGAGTACAGGTCGCTGCGCCGGTCCACCTCCTCCCCGGCGATCTGCTCCGGCGACATGTAGTGCGGGGTGCCCATGGCGACGCCGGTGCCGGTGAGGCGGGAGGTGAAGCCGATGTCGTGGCCGAGGCGGGCGATACCGAAGTCGCAGATCTTCACCGTGCCGTCGTCGAGGCGCACGATGTTGGCCGGCTTCAGGTCACGGTGCACGACGCCCTGGTCGTGGGTGTAGGCGAGGGCGGCGGCGACCTGCGCGGCCACCTCCACGACCTCGACGACGGGCAGCGGATGGTGCTTGTCGTCCTCCAGGAGCCGGCTGAGGTCACGGCCCTGGAGCAGCTCCATGACCAGGTAGAGCACGCCGTCCGACTCGCCGAAATCGTGCACGACGGTGATCCCGCGGTGCTGCAGCGAGGCAGCCACCCGCGCCTCGCGGCGGAACCGCTCGCGCAGCGCCCGCCCGGACGACGGGTCGCGCTGCGAGCCGAGCGGGTCGAGGCACTTCACCGCGACCTGCCGGCCGAGCGACTCGTCCCGCGCTCTCCAGACCTCCCCCATGCCGCCGCGTCCGATACGGTCCAGCAGCCGGTACCGGCCGCCGATCAGCCTTGTGCCGTCCCCCATGTCCTACGCCGCCCCCGTCGTAGTCCGTCCGGCCTCCCCCTGTCTCGTCCAGTATGGCGACAACTCGCCCGAGTTTGTACGGGGCCGGGGGCGGCCGGGATGGGGTGGGGCGGTGGGTCAGTTGAGGGTGTCGAGGAATTCGGTGCAGGCCCGCGCGCAGGCCCGGCAGGCCTCCGCCGTGCGCTCGGCGCCGGGATGTCCGTCGAAGACCTGGGCGCTCTCCAGGCACACCTGGCGGCACCACTCGACCTGCATCCGGATGGTGGCCTCGTCGGCCTGGTTCTGCTCGGACAGCACCCGGCAGGTCGCGTCGCAGACCTCCGCGCACATGATGCCCTTGCGTCGTACGAGTTCCTGGTTCTCGGCGCCGTCGGGGTCCACGAGGCCGGCCCGGGTCGCGCAGGCCCGGGCGCACTCGGTGCAGGCCTGGGCGCAGGCGAACCGGTCCTCCAGGAACCGGAACAGCTCCTCCTGCGATGTCGTCGTCACACCGCGCGGGTTGCCGCCGTGCGGGGCGTCAAACACGGTCCGTCCCGTCACCGCAAGGGCAGCGCGGCGCCCCGGGGGCGGGTCCGGCGGGGGCATTCTGGTTCGGGGCGTGGTCCGGGGGTACCCGCGGGGACATGATGAACGCGATGGAGACAGCCGACCTGGCGGCGGGACGCGGTGCCCTGGGCGCCGGTCTGGTGGTGGCCGGGATCGTGGTCCTGGCCCTGCTGATCGGCATGTTCCTGCTCGGCAGCCGCAAGGTGCGCGGCAACGAATCACGGCGGCCCCGGCCCGACGAGCAGCCCCGGATGCCCGAGGGCGGTCCGGTCCGCGAGGTGCAGGAGCACCGTGAGCCGGAGGCGATGCCCCGGACCGACGAGCGGCTGACCCCGCACGAGCTGAAGGGCCACGGCAACGCCGGCACCCGCACCGGCGCCGCGGAGGGTCGCCCGCGCTGGGACGAGGGCGGCAGCGGGGGCTTCGGCAGCGGCGGGCCCGGCGCCCACTGACCCACGGACGGCCCCTGCGATCGCCGGGGCCGTTTTCGTGTCACCGGGGCTGTCGCCGCACGGGCCGCCGCCGTGTCGACGCTGTCGCGTCAGACGGCCCCTCCCCGCGCGACCGGCCCGTTCGGCACGAAGCCGAGGTCGACCGGGGCGGCCGGAGCGCCCTGCCTCCGCACCCCGGCCAGCAGTTCCGGCAGCTGCGGCGGCCACAACGGCTCGTGTTCGGCGGCGAGTTCGGCCGGCGACCACCACCGCCACCGCTCGATCTTGTCCTCCGCGTGCGCGGCCGTGAGGTCACCGGCCGGTTCACGGCGCGGGGCGTACGCGAGGTAGATGTGCTCGTGCTGGCGGACGGGCACCCCGGCGCGGGTGAAGTCGTGCTCCCACAGACACAGCACGACGTCCTCGATCACGAGGTCGGTCCACCCGGTCTCCTCCCGCACCTCCCGTTCGGCGGCCTCCAGCGGTGACTCGCCCTGTTCCATGCCGCCGCCGGGCATCGCCCAGTGCACGCCGACCTCGGGGTTGTCGTAGCGGAACATGAAGACGGATCCGGCGGGGTCCAGCACCGCCACGCGTGCTGCTCGTCTGGGTGTGCGCATCGGATCAGCCTGACAGTGCCCCCGGGCACTGTCATTCGCGTTTCCGGACGTGAGGCGGGTCACAGCACTTTGCTGCAGCGTTTCCCCCTGCCCAGTGCCTTCTTCAAGGTGCAAGGGCTTGTACGGACACGGGGCGGTAAGGGATGCAGCGGTTTCGGGCCGACGGCTTCGACGAGTTCGTGGCCGCCCGCTGGTCGGCGCTGCTGCATGTCGCGCGTCTGCTCACCGGCGGCGACCGCCAGCGCGCCGAGGATTTGGTGCAGGAGTCCCTGGTGAAGCTGTGGTTCGCCTGGCCGAAGGTCGCCGAGCAGGCGCCGGAGGCGTACGTCCGTCAGGTGCTGGTGCGGCTGGCCGCCCGCTCGGCCCGCCGGCGCTGGTGGGGTGAACGCCCGGTGGGCGAGCTGCCCGACCGGCCCGGGCCGGGTGACGTCTCCGCGGCCGTCGCCGAACGTTCCCGCCTCGAGGCGGCGCTGGCCCTGCTGACGCCCCGTCAACGGGCCGCCGTGGTGCTGCGGTACTACGAGGACCTGCCCGAGGGCCAGGTGGCGCAGGCCCTCGGGTGTCCCGTGGGCACGGCCCGCTCCCACGCGTCGCGCGGTGTGGCGCGGCTGCGGGAGATCCTGTCCGACTCCGCCCGGCCCGTGAAGTGAGGGGAGCAGCGATGGACGACTTCGAGCGCGAGCTGACACGCATGATGCGCGAGGGCCGGGCGCACACCCCCTTCGCCCCGGGGCACCGCGCGCGCCTGTACGACGGCATCCGGGTCCGCCGCCGGACGCGGGTCCTGGTGCGGGCGGGCGGTTCCGCCCTCGCGGTGGCCGGGCTGAGCGTCGGTCTGGCGTTCCTGCCCCAGCTCGGCTCCGGGCCCGCGCCCGCCGACCTGCCGCTGCCCGCGACCGGGTCGACGGCTCCCCCGCGCTCCGGCGGACCCACCGGCACCGCGGAGCCGAGCACGTCGGCGCCGCCGACGAGCAGTTCGGACTCCAGTACGCCGGGCGGCGACTCCCCCGTGGGGACGACCGAACCGGCCACGACGGACGCCGGCTCGACGGCCTCCGGCTCCGCGTCGGACACGACGGAGTCGGGCACCTCCGAACCCGGCCACGACGGCACCCCGACCTACCCGCCGCCCGGCGGATGACGCCGCACGGGCGGCCGTAGCCCCGCCCCTCCCGTCCCCCTGCCTCCCGCGCCTCGGGCCACCCGACCGGCGTGTTTGGCATGCCCATACCAATCCTTCGGCCCACCCCTCGACCCCAGGCGTACGCCGGAAAGGGACCCGCCATGAGAACCGCCCGGCGGCCCGCACCGCCCCTTGATCCCGGGCATCCCCGCCCCGAGCCCGTCCTGGAGGTGGTCGTGCCCGTGCACAACGAGGAGCGCGACCTCGAACCCTGCGTCCGGCGGCTGCACGCGCACCTCGCGGAGACCTTCCCGTACCCGTTCCGGATCACGGTCGCCGACAACGCCAGCACCGACCGGACCCCGTGGATCGCCGCCCGACTGGCCGGGGAACTCCCCGGCACCCAGTGGGTGCGGCTGGAGGAGAAGGGACGCGGGCGCGCGCTGCACACCGCCTGGTCCCGCTCCCCCGCCGCCGTGCTGGCGTATCTCGACGTGGACCTGTCCACCGACCTCGCGGCGCTGCTGCCGCTGGTCGCGCCGCTGATGTCCGGCCACTCGGACCTGGCGATCGGCACGCGGCTCGCGCGGGGCTCCCGGGTGGTGCGCGGGCCGAGGCGGGAGATCATCTCCCGGTGTTACAACGGGCTGCTGCGCGGCACGCTCTCCGTGGGGTTCACCGACGCGCAGTGCGGTTTCAAGGCGGTCCGGCGGGAGGTGGCGGAGCGGCTGCTGCCGCTGGTGGAGGACCGGGAGTGGTTCTTCGACACGGAGCTGCTGGTGATCGCCGAGCGGGCCGGGCTGCGCATCCACGAGGTGCCGGTGGACTGGGTGGACGACCCCGACAGCCGGGTGGACCTGCTCCCCACGGCGCTCGCCGACCTGCGCGGCATGGCCCGGCTGGGGCGGGCGCTGGCACGCGGGCGGCTGCCGCTGGCCGCGCTGGGCAGCGCCGGGACGACGGTCGCGTCCGTCGCGGTCCGGCCGCCCGGCCGGCTCGCCCAGTTGCTACGTTTCGCCGCCGTCGGCGCCGCCGGCACGCTGCTGCACCTCGCGCTGTACGTCCTGCTGCGGCCGGCCGCCGGGTCCCAGGCGGGCAACGCGCTCGCCCTCCTGCTGTGCACCGTCCTCAACACCGCGGCCAACCGGCGCTTCACCTTCGGCGTGCGCGGACGCACGGGGCTGCCCTTCCATCACCTCGGCGGCCTGGTGGCTCTGCTGGCCGGTCTCGCCCTCACCTCCGGCGCGCTGGCCGTCCTCCATCACACCGCCCCCGGCGCGGGTCCTGGTGCCGAACTGCCGGTGCTGGTCGGCGCGAACCTCGCCGCGGCCCTGCTCCGCTTCCGCCTCCTGCGCGCCTGGGTCCTCCCCGCCCGCACGACAGAGACCACCGCCTCATGAGCAGCCCGACGATCTCCCGCCCCGGACCGACGGCCTCCGCGCCGCCCGCGCCCGGCCCGCGTGAGCGGCTGCGCCGCCTCGCCGCCCGCATCGGACCCGTCCTCGCCGTCTACGGCGTGCTCAAGCTGGCGGGCTTCACCGTCTTCCTGGTGCTCCTGGACTCGGCCGGCGACTTCCGGGAGAAGCACCCCCGGTTCGGCGGCGGGGCGCATCCGTGGAACGTGCTGGGGAGCTGGGACGGCTGGTGGTACCAGCAGATCGCGCTGCACGGCTACGACCCCGCCCTGGAGCCGGTCCCCGGTGCGACCGGGATGATCACGCTGCAGGGCAACTCGGCGGCGTTCTTCCCGCTGTACCCGGCGCTGATGCGGCTGGTCTCGGAGGTCACCGGGCTCGGCCCGTACGGCGCGGGGATGGCCGTGTCCGTGGTGTGCTCGTTCGTCGCCGCGCTCGGCATCCACGCGGTGACCGCGCATCTGGGCGGGCGCCGGGCCGGGCTGGTCGCCGTCGGGCTGTGGGCGGTGTGGCCGGGATCGGGCACGGAGTGGGCGGTGTACTCCGAGTCGCTGTACACGGCGCTGGCCGCCTGGGCGTGCTGGGCCGTGATCACCCGCCGCTGGGCGCTCGCCGGGGTGCTGGTCTTCGCCGCCGGGCTGACCCGGCCGACGGCGTTCGCCCTGGTCGCGGCGCTGGCCGTCGCGGGGGCGGTCGCGGTGGTGCGGCGGCGGGAGGACTGGCGGCAGCCGCTGGCCGCCGTGGCGATCGCCCCGCTGGGCACGGCCGGCTATCTGGCGTGGGTGGGGTACCGGATGGACGACTGGGGCGGTTACACGAAGCTCCAGGAGGGCGCCTGGGGCCACACCTTCGACTACGGGCGGCACAGCCTCGACGTGCTGACGTCCGTGCCGGTGGGGCACTTCGACTACCTGTTCGCCATGCCGATGGAGGACGTCATCGGAGTCGGGGTGGTGCTGCTGGTGCCGGTGCTGACCGTGCTGCTGGTGCGGCTGCGTCCGCCGTCCGTGCTGGTGGTCTACACGGTGCTGTCGTATCTGACGGTGATGGGCACGCAGCAGTACTTCGGCAACGTCTCGCGCTATCTGCTGCCGCTGTTCCCACTGTTCGTGCCGCTCGCCCTGGCCATGCGGCGGCTGAGCGGACCCGTGCTGGCCGCGGTGCTGGGCACGGCGGCGCTGGCGTCGGGGTCCTACGCGGGGTACGTGCTGTTCGAACTGGGCGTCCCCTAGCCCACCGCTCGGGGTCCTACGCGGGGTACGTGCTGTTCGAACTGGGCGTCCCCTAGCCCACCGGGTGGGCGGCGGGCCCGCGCAGTACTCTGAGGGCAGCCGGCCACCGGGAGCTTTCCATGTGGGGACGCAGGAAGCACGCACGTCGATCCGTCGCCGCCGTACCGGAGTTGTGCGACCTCTGCGGGAGGACGTTCCCCCCGGAGGAGGCGGTGTGCGGTCATGTGGCCGACTCCTCGGCCATGAACCCCGACGACCCGCTGCACGACGGTCTGCGCCGCGTCACCGCGTGCTGCGAGGCCCATCTGGAGGCGGTCCGCGCGGCCTACCGGGAGCGGCCCTTCGTGCAGGAGGAGCTCTGGGCGGGCAAGATCGGCCGGGTGCTGACGTCCGGCCGCCCGGTGCTCACGATGACGGAGCTGGCGTGTCGTACGGGCCTGGACGAGCCCGACATCCGCAGGGCCATCGCCTGGCACAACGAGCGGCGTCGGCACCTGGACGGGTGACAGCCCCGCGCACATGACCGCGGCCCCGGCCGGACAGGTGTCCGGCCGGGGCCGCGGGGTGTCACGGGACCGGGGGTCAGGCCGGGGCCGGGGCCGCCGGGCCGACCAGTTCGGTCAGGACGTCCTCCATCGTCACGAAGCCGATGACCTTGCCGTTCTCACCGACGGCCGCCGCGAGATGGCTGCCCTCCGCGCGGAGCGCGGTGAGCGTGTCGTCGAGCGGGGTGTCGATGCGGACCCGGGTGACCTTGTGCAGCGCGGTGCGCGGGAACGGGCGGTCCCGTTCGGTCACGCCGAGGGTGTCCTTGATGTGCAGGTAGCCCAGGAGCGCGCCGTCGGGGCCGGTGACCGGGAAGCGGGACAGGCCCGCGTCGGCGGCCACGCGCTCCAGCCGTGCCGGGGTGACCGTGTGGTCGACGGTGACCATCTTCCGGGCCGGGACGAGGATCTCGCCGACCGGGCGGGTGCCCAGCTCCAGCGCGTCCCGCAGCCGCTCCCCGTCCGCCGGGGTGAGCAGTCCGGCCTCGCTGGAGTCGACGACCATCCGGGCGAGCTGGTCGTCGGTGAACACCGACTCCACCTCGTCCTTGGGCTCGACCCGCAGCAGCCGCAGCAGGACGTTGGCGAAGGCGTTGATGCCGAACACGAACGGCCGCAGCGCCCGGGTCAGCCACACCAGCGGCGGGCCGAGCAGCAGCGCGCTGGGCACGGGCGCGGCGAGCGCGATGTTCTTCGGCACCATCTCGCCGATCAGCATGTGCAGATACGTGGCGAGGGTCAGGGCGATCACGAACGCGATCGGGTGGACCAGCGCGTCCGGGACGTTGACCGCCTCGAACGGCGGCTCCAGCAGATGCGCGATGGCCGGTTCGGCGACCGCGCCGAGCACCAGCGACGACACCGTGATGCCGAGCTGGGCGGTGGCCATCATCGCGGACAGGTGCTCCAGCGCCCAGAGCGTCAGCTTGGCGCGCTTCTCGCCCGCGACGGCGCGCGGCTCGATCTGGCTGCGGCGCACCGAGATCAGGGCGAACTCGGCGCCCACGAAGAACGCGTTGGTCAGCAGGGTGAGGACGCCGATGGCGAGCTGCAGGACGGTCATCGGGCCTCCTCCATGACCTCGTCGCGTACGGGGGCCGGGGCGGTGACGCGTATGCGGTCGGCACGGTGGTGCTCGACCTCCAGCACCTCGAGCCGCCAGCCGTCGACGTCCACGGAGTCGCCCTTGACGGGGATCCGGGCGAGGCGGTTGGCGATCAGTCCGGCGACCGTCTCGTACGGGCCGTCCGGGGCGGTGAGGCCCAGACCGGTGAGCCGGTCGAGCCGGAGGCCGCCGTCGGCCTCCCACACCTCGCGGCCGTCGTCCGTCGCCGGTGCGGGCGCCAGTTCCGGCACCTCGACCGGGTCGTGCTCGTCGCGCACCTCGCCGACGACCTCCTCCACGATGTCCTCCACGGTGGCGACGCCCGCCGTGCCGCCGTACTCGTCGATGACGACGGCCATGGCGCGGTGGGCGCGCATGCGCTCCAGCAGCCGGTCGGCGGGGAGGCTGTCGGGGACCAGCAGCGGCGGCGTGGTCAGCTCGGTGACGGGCGTCATGGCGCGCCGCTCCGGCTCCAGGGCCAGCACGTCCCGGATGTGGACCGTGCCGACGACCTCGTCGAGGCTGTCCCGGTACACCGGGAAGCGGGACAGGCCGGTGGCGTGGCTGAGCGCGGCGGCGTCGGCGGCGGTGGCGTGCACCTCCAGGGCGCGGACGTCGACGCGCGGGGTCATCACGTTCTCGGCGGTCAGCTCGCCCAGGTGCAGGGTGCGGACGAACAGCTCCGCGGAGTCCGCCTCCAGGGCGCCCTCGGCGGCGGAGTGCCGGGCGAGCGCGCTGAGCTCCTCGGCGGTGCGGGCGGACGCCAGTTCCTCCGCGGGCTCCAGGCCGAAGCGGCGCACGAAACGGTTCGCGGTGCCGTTGAGGTGGTTGATGAACGGGCCGAAGGCGGCCGTGAAGGCGCGCTGCGGTCCCGCGACGACCTTGGCGACCGCGGCGGGGCGTGAGATGGCCCAGTTCTTCGGGACCAGCTCGCCGATCACCATCAGCACCACCGTGGACAGGGCGACGCCGAGGAGGGTCGCCACGGTCGGGGCGGCGGAGCCGAGGCCGGCCGCGCGCAGCGGGCCGCGCAGCAGGGCGGCGAGGGACGGCTCGGCGAGCATGCCGATCACCAGGGAGGTGACGGTGATGCCGAGCTGGGCGCCGGACAGCTGGACCGTCAGGCGGCGTACGGCGGCCAGCGCACCGGCGGCGCCGCGCTCACCCGCGTCGGCGGCACGCTCGAGATCGGCGCGCTCGACGGTGGTGAGAGAGAACTCGGCCGCGACGAACACCGCGCAGGCCAGCGTCAGCAGCAGGGCGAGCAGGAGCAGCAGGATCTCGGTCACCGTGCCACCCCCGCTCCCTGACCGGCCGCGTGACGCGGACTGCGGGTGGTGGCACGGCTACTACTGGGAGGATCACCCATCGGGGGACCGTCGCTCCTTTTCGAACAGTACGAAGATGTGTGGAAGCAGGATGACTGCTTCCACGCCAACTGTAAAGGACCCGCAAAACTTCCCGCTCGCGCGTGCCTTCTGGAGTCAGCCGTCCCACGTCCAGTCGGCGACCTCCGGCAGGTCGGTGCCGTGTGCGCGGATCCAGTCGTGGTGGCGCAGCCGGACGTCCTCCATCCGCTGCCGCACGGCGGCGGCGCGTACCGCGAGGCCGGGCACGCGGTCGATGACGTCCATCACCAGCCGGTAGCGGTCCAGGTCGTTGCGGACCACCATGTCGAACGGCGTGGTCGTGGTGCCGATCTCCTTGTAGCCGCGCACGTGCAGGTGGTGGTGGCCGGTGCGGCGGTAGGCGAGCCGGTGGATCAGCCACGGATAGCCGTGGTAGGCGAAGATCACCGGCTTGTCGGCGGTGAACAGGCCGTCGTACTCGAAGTCGGACATGCCGTGCGGGTGTTCCCCGCGGGGCAGCAGGCGGGCGATGTCGACGACGTTGACGACCCGCACGGACAGCTCGGGCAGGTGCCGGCGCAGCAGCTGCGCGGCCGCCATGACCTCCTGGGTGGGGACGTCGCCCGCGCAGGCCAGCACCACGTCGGGTTCGCTGTCGCCGGTCTCGGTGCCCGCCCAGTCCCAGATGCCGGCGCCGCGCGCGCAGTGCGCCTTGGCCTCCTCCATGGACAGCCAGTCGAAGCAGGGCTGCTTGCCGGCGACGATCACGTTGACGTAGTCGCGGCTGCGCAGGCAGTGGTCGGCGACCGACAGCAGGGTGTTGGCGTCCGGCGGCAGGTAGACCCGTACGGCCTCCGGGCTCTTGTTGAGGATGTGGTCGACGAAGCCGGGGTCCTGGTGGGAGAAGCCGTTGTGGTCCTGGCGCCAGACGTGCGACGTCAGCAGGTAGTTGAGGGAGGCGATGGGGGCCCGCCAGGGCAGGCGGCGGGTGACGCGCAGCCACTTGATGTGCTGGTTCACCATCGAGTCGACGATGTGCACGAACGCCTCGTAGCAGGAGAACAGGCCGTGCCGGCCGGTGAGGAGGTAGCCCTCCAGCCAGCCCTGGCAGGTGTGCTCGGAGAGGATCTCCATCACCCGGCCGTGACGGTCGAGGTCCTCGTCCACGTCGAAGGTGCCCGCCTGCCACGCCTTGCCGCTCGCCTCGTACACGGCCTGGAGTCGGTTGGACGCGGTCTCGTCGGGGCCGACCAGCCGGAAGTCGCGGCGGTCCGTGGTGGCCCGCATGACGTCCTGGAGGAGGCCGCCGAGGACGCGGGTCGGTTCGTGCATCGTCGCGCCCGGCTTGTCGACGGGGACGGCGTGCCGCTCCAGCGGCGGCATCGGCAGTTCGCGCAGCATCAGCCCGCCGTTGGCGTAGGGGGTGGCGCCGAGGCGGCGGGCGCCGGCCGGGACGCAGGCGAGGACGTCGGCGCGGGGGCGGCCGTCCTCGTCGAACAGCTCCTCGGGCCGGTACGACCGCAGCCACGTCTCCAGCTGCCGGAGGTGGTCGGAATGGTCGCGGACACCGGGCAGCGGCACCTGGTGGGAACGCCAGGTGTTCTCCACGGGCAGCCCGTCGACCTCTGCGGGTCCCGTCCAGCCCTTGGGGGTGCGCAGCACGATCATCGGCCAGCGGGGGCGCTCGGTCGCCCCGTCCTCGCGGGCGGCGCGCTGGATGGCGGCGATCCGGTCGAGGGCGGTGTCCATGGCGCGGGCCAGCGCCTGGTGGACGGCGGCGGGATCGTCGCCGATCACGTGCAGGGGGTCGTGGCCGTAGCCCCTGAGCAGCGCGTCCAGCTCGTCGTCGGGGATACGGGCGAGCACGGTCGGGTTGGCGATCTTGTAGCCGTTGAGGTGGAGGATCGGCAGGACGGCGCCGTCGTGGACGGGGTCGAGGAACTTGTTGGAGTGCCAGGAGGTCGCCAACGGTCCGGTCTCCGCCTCGCCGTCGCCGACCACGCACGCGACGACCAGGTCGGGGTGGTCCAGGGCGGCGCCGTACGCGTGCGACAGGGAGTAGCCGAGCTCGCCGCCCTCATGGATGGAGCCGGGCGTCTCGGGGGCGACGTGGCTGGGGACGCCGCCGGGGAACGAGAACTGCTTGAACAGCCGCGCCATCCCCGCCGCGTCCCGCGTGATGTCCGGATACGTCTCCGTGTACGACCCCTCCAGCCACGACCCGGCGACCACGGCCGGCCCTCCGTGCCCCGGCCCCCACACGCACAGGGCGTCCAGGTCACGGGCCCGGATCACCCGGTTGAGGTGGGTGTAGACGAGGTTCAGACCGGGCGAGGTGCCCCAGTGCCCGAGCAGCCGCGGCTTCACGTGCTCCGGGCGCAGCGGTTCGGTGAGCAGGGGGTTCGCCATGAGGTAGATCTGGCCGACGGCCAGGTAGTTCGCGGCGCGCCAGTGCGCGTCCAGCGTCCTCAGCTCGTCGTCGCCGAGCGGGGCGGAGGCCTGGTGCGTGTCGACGGACATCGTGGTGTCCTTCCGCGTCGGGGGGGGGTGGGTGCGTGAGGGTGCGTCCCTTGCTCACCTTCCCCCGGAGAGGCGTGTCCCGACAGGGCCACGTGGGCCATTGCGGGCCCCCTTCAGTGCCCGACCTCCCCGTGCGGGACCACGGCCACCGGGCAGGCGGAGCGGTGGAGGGCCGTGTGGGTGACGCGGCCGAGGCGGGCTCGGTGGCGGCGGGTGCCGAGGACCAGCAGGTCGGCCGTGTGCGAGGCGTCGACGAGGACCTCGCGGGCGGGTCCCTCGACCGTGCGGGTGTGGATCTCCCGCCGGGACGTGCGCGAGGGCCGCGCGCAGTTCCTCCGAGGCCCGCTTCTCGTGCGGGCGGGCGGGCACGTCGGCGGTTTCGGACGCCGGACGCCTCCAGGCCCGTACGACCTCCAGGGGCAGCCCGCGCCGGCGGGCCTCGGCGGCGGCGAAGCGCACGGCCGCCGGGTGTGCGCCGACGCCCACGACGATCCGGCCGCGCACCGGCGGCACCGCCTGGTTGTCGTGGCCGCCGCGCAGCACGACCACCGGGCAGTCCGCCTGCGCGGTGACGGCCAGGGCGACCGAGCCGAGCAGCGCCTCGGTGACTCCGGCCCGTCCGCGCGTGCCCACGACCAGCGACGACGCCGTGCGTGCCGCGCGTGTCAACGCGTTCCGCGGTTCGTCCGGCACGACCTCCTCGTCGACCCGCAGGCCGGGGCGGCGGATGTGCACCCGCCGGGCGGCGACGGCGAGGACGTCTCCGGCGGGGCCCGGGTACCGGCCGGCTGGCGCGGCATGGACCAGTCGCAGCGGCACCCCGCGCGGCTCGGCCTCGTCGGCCGCCCGGTCGACGGCCCGCAGGCTGGGCGCGGAACCGTCGACGCCGGCCACCAGCGGCCAGGAGGGGTCGGGACCGGTCATGGCAGTCAGTCGTGCGCGACGACGGCCACCGGGGCGGTGGCGTGGTGCATCACGGCGTGGGTGACCGGCCCGATGTGCGCTCCGATGGGGCTGCGGCGGATCCGGCGGCCGACGACGACCAGCGAGGCGTCGCGGGCGGCGTCGACGATCCGGACGCCCGCGCTGCCGGCGCGGGACTCCTCGGCGACCTCGACATCGGGGTACTTCTCCCGCCAGGGCCGCAGCACCTCGGCCAGGGCGTCGGACTGCTCCACGCCCAGCTCGGCGGCGAGCGCCGGGTAGGCGGGGAGGGCGTAGGCGTAGTACGGCGGGACGGTCCAGCCGTGCACGGCCTTCAGTACGGCGCGGCGCCGGGCGGCCTCCTCGAAGGCGAAGGCGAGGACCGTGCCGTTCGGCTTGTCCGTGTCGACGCCCACCACCACGGGCCCGGCGGCCTTCTCGGACGTGGCGGCGCGGACGAGGACGACCGGGGTGGTGGTGTGCGCGATCACCACCATGCCGACGGAGCCGACGAGGAAGCCGCCGATGCCGCTGAGCCCGCGGGAGCCGAGGACGAGCAGGTCGGCGTCCTTCGCCACCTCGGGCAGCACCTCCATGGGGCCGCCGGGGATCTGCTCGGCGACGACCTCCAGTTCCGGGTGGCGCCCCCGCAGCGTCGCGCCCGCCTCGCGCGGGAGGCGTTCGGCGCGCTCCCGGCAGGTGCCGTCGTCCATGAGGCCGGACTCGGCGATGTGTCCCGGGATCGGCTCCCGGACGTTGACCAGCCGCAGCGGCAGCCCGCGCAGCAGGGCCTCCCTGGCGGCCCACTCCGCGGCGGCCCGGCTCTCGGACGAGCCGTCGTAGCCCACGGTGACGGTGCGGAGCATGAAACCCACCTCCCGTTCCGGGACCCTCCACATCGGGGTCCCTCCACGGCCCACGATCCCGTCGCGTCCGGCGCGGGGGCAGAGGCCGCGGGTCCCGCGCGAGCGGGCCGTTGGGCCCCATGGCCCGGGGGCCCGACCGGTCCCGGCCGTCGCGCGCGACCGGACCCGTCGAACTCCGCGACGGGCCCGGGCCAAGGCGCTCGGTACGCGCGAGGATCAGTTGAGACCGGACGCCTTCAGCGCCTCGTTGGTGGCCTTGCCCTGCGCCTCGCTGGTGGTGACGTCCTTGTAGGTGAAGCGCTGGGAGGGTGTCCGGTCGAGGTTGATGCCGCCGCCGTTGGTCGAGCCGCATCGGTTGCGCGCGGCGTCGACGGCCTTGTCCTCGTGGCGGACGACGTCGGCAGCTGCCTCCGCGAGCGCGTCGAGGAGGTGCCGGCGCTTCTCGCCGGCGGGGTCCGGCGGGATGCCCGCGGACCGCACGACGTCGTCCTTCTGCTGTGTACGGGCCGGCCCTGATTCGCCGGAGGTTCCGGCTTCTTACGCCTCCGGCGTCGAGCACCGCCCCGTCGGCGCTCGGGGGGGCAGCCCTTTCCTCACCCCTCCGCCACGAACGGCTGCTCCGTCCAGATGATCTTGCCGGTCGCCGTATGCCGTGTCCCCCACCTATGAGCCAGCTGGGCCACGATCATCAGGCCCCGGCCGCCCTCGTCCGTGGTGCGGGCGTGGCGTGGGCGGGGTGACGTTCCGCTGCCGTCGGTGACCTCGCAGATCAGGGCGCGGTCGCGGATCAGGCGTAGGGAGACCGGGCCGGAGGCGTGGCGGATCGCGTTGGTGACGAGTTCGCTGACGATGAGTTCCGTGGTGAAGGACAGGTCGTCCAGGCCCCACTCCGACAGCTGCCGTACGGCGGCCGTGCGGGCGGTGCCGACGGCGGCCGGGTCGCTGGGCAGGTCCCAGGACGCGACCCGGTCCGCCGGCAGGGAGCGGGTGCGGGCGAGCAGCAGCGCCGCGTCGTCCGGGGGCGGCCCGGTGAGCAGGGTGTCGACCACGTCCCGCCCGAGTTCCCGCAGCGTGGGGCGCGCGACCGCGAGGGCCGCGCCCAGCCGGTCGATCCCCTCGTCGATGTCCCGGTCCGGGGTCTCGACGAGGCCGTCGGTGTAGAACGCCAGCAGGCTGCCCTCGGCCAGTTCCCGTTCGCACGACTCGAAGGGCAGGTACCCGAGCCCCAGCGGGGGCCCGGCCGGCAGGTCCATGACCTCGGCCGTGCCGTCCGGGGTGACGAGGACGGGCGGGAGATGGCCTGCGCGGGCCATCGCGCACCGCCCGCTGACCGGGTCGTACACGGCGTACAGGCAGGTCGCGCCGAGGAAGGCGGAGCCCGCGGCGGCGGGTTCGTGGTCGTCGTGGGCGCCCATCAGCCCGATGACCAGGTCGTCGAGGTGGGCGAGGAGTTCGTCGGGCGGCATGTCGAGGTTGGCGAGGGTGCGCACGGCGGTGCGCAGCCGTCCCATGGTCGCGGCGGCGTCCATGCCGTGTCCGACGACGTCGCCGACGACGAGGGCGACGCGGGCGCCGGACAGCGGGATGACGTCGAACCAGTCGCCGCCGACGCCGTTCGGGGCGTCGGCCGGCTGGTACCAGGACGCCACGTCCACGGCGGAGCCGCCGGTGAGCGCCTGGGGCAGCAGTGCCTGCTGCATGGAGCGGGCGGCGGTCCGCTCGCGGGTGTAGCGGCGGGCGTTGTCGACGGCCACCGCGGCGCGGGAGACGATCTCCTCGGCGAGCCGTGCGTCGTCGTCGCGGAACGGGCCGGACCGTTCGGTGCGCGCGAAGGTGGCCACGCCGAGGGTGACGCCCCGGGCGCGGACCGGCACGACCATCAGGGAGCTGTAGCCGTACTTGAGGATGGACGCGCCGATCGAGGGGTCCTCGGTGACCCAGGGGCTGCTCTCGCGGTCGAGGGTGCGTTCGACGAGGGTGCGGCCCTCCAGGAGGCAGCGGGTCACGGGCGAGGACGGGGCGCGCCGTACGGCCTCCCCGAGGGCGAGACTGCCGCCGCAGCCGCCCTCCCGCGCGGACGCCTGCCCGGCGCGGCGGATGACCGGGGACAGGCCGACGGGTCCGGGCGCGGGCTCCTCTCCGCGCATCACGGTGTCCAGCAGGTCCACGGCGACGAAGTCGGCCAGGGTCGGCACGGCCTCGTCGGCGAGCTCCTGCGCGGTGCGGGGGACGTCGAGGGTGCTGCCGATGCGGGCGCCGACGTCGTTCAGCAGGGCGAGCCTGCTCTGCGCCCGCCACCGCTCGGTGACGTCGACGACCATGTACAGGACGCCGACGGTGGTGTCGTGCCGGTCGGTCACGCCGAAGAACGACACGGAGACCGCGCGGGCGTCCCTGGGTTCCTCCTCCTCGCTGCGGAACTCCCAGTCCATGACGGGCTCGCCGGTCTCCAGCACGCGCCGCATCTGCTCCTCGAAGCGCCGGTACTGCGGGGTCGGCTTCAGTTCGGTGAGGCGCCGCCCGATGCGCTGTTCCAAGGGGATCAGCTGGGCGAGCGGCTCGTTGACCCAGACGTACCGAAGGTCCGTGTCGAGCATGGCCAGGCCGACGGGGGCGCGGGTGAGGAAGGGGGTGAGCACCACGGAGCTGGTGCCGCCGCCGGGCATCCGCCAGAAGGCGCGTTTCGGCGGCCGGCCGACGTACCGGCCGAGGACGAGCGCGGCGACCGTGGCGGCGAGGACGCCCGGGACCATCTCGTAGACGCTCGTCTCGAGCGGCCCGAGCAGCGGGTTGACCGAGTCCCACGCCAGGACCGTGCCGGCGCCGGCGACGATGCCGGCCATGGCGCCGGCCGCGGTCATGCGGGGCCAGTACAGCGAGAGCAGCACGACCGGGCCGAACGCGGCGCCGAACCCGGCCCACGCCTCGGCGACGATGTTCAGCAGCCCGCCGCCTCTGAGGGCGATCACGTACGCCACGACGATGACCAGCACGACGGTGGCGCGGCCCACCCACACCAGCGTCCGGTCGGAGGCCCTGCGGTGGAGGAACGCCCGGTAGAAGTCCTCGGTGAGGGCCACGGAGGACACCAGCAGCTGGCTGTCCGCGGTCGACACGACGGCGGCCAGCACCGCGACCAGCATGATCCCGGCGATCCACGGGTCGAGCAGCAGCCGGCTGAGCGCGATGTACACGGTGTCCGGGGAGGACAGTGCCGGGGTCAGCTCGCCGATGCCGGCGAGGCCGACGAGGGTGGCGCCGGTGAGGACGAGGATCACCCAGCCGGTGCCGATGCGGCGGGCCGCGGGGACGTCCCGGGTGCTGCGGATGCTCATGAAGCGGGCCAGGATGTGCGGCTGGCCGAAGTAGCCCAGCCCCCAGGCGAGCAGCGAGACGATCGCCACCATCCCGAGCGGCCCCCCGGCCGTCCAGGATCCGTCCGCGTACGCGACACGGGAGCTGAACTCGCGCAGGGCGGGCTGTCTGCCGTCGAGGGCGTCCCCGAGGGCGCCGAAGCCGCCGAGGCGCGCGATCGCGACGGCGGGCAGCACCACCAGGCCGAGCAGCATCAGCGTGGCCTGCAGGACGTGCGTAAGGCTGACGGCGAGGAAGCCGCCCAGGCACGAGTAGATGACGATCAGCAGCCCGGTGAGGGTGACGCCGACGGTGAAGCGCAGGTCGAAGACGGTCTCGAACAGCAGTCCGCCCGCCACCAGACCGCTGGCGACGTACACGGTGAAGAAGACGAGGGTGACCGCGGCGGAGACCAGCCGCAGCATGCGCGTGCGGTCCTCGAACCGCTCCTCCAGATAGCCGGACAGGGTCACCGCGTTCCCGGCGCGCTCGGTGTAGGTGCGCAGACGTGGCGCGACGAACAGCCAGTTCAGGTACGTCCCCACAGCCAGCCCGACGGGCAGCCACACGGAGCCGAGCCCGGCCGCGTAGACGGCGCCGGGCAGCGCCAGGAACAGCCAGCCGGACATGTCGCTGGCGCCCGCGGACAACGCGGCGACCCAGGGGCCGAAGCGGCGGCCGCCGAGGGCGAAGTCCTCGAAGGTGCGCGTGCGCGTGTAGGCCCGGACCCCTGTCCCGATCAGGGCGAGCATGTACAGGACGAACGTGGCGACGATCGGCGCGCTCAGCTGGAACATGTGGTCCTCGCCCGGAAGTCCCGCGATGCGCGGCACACCCTCGGTCCGGCGGGCAAAATATGACTTCGGCGCCAAATCTACTCAGGTCGGGGCGCGGCAACCAGGGGAACGGCGGCGCCCGGGACGCCCGGCTGTGCGCCGGAAGGGACCTCCGGCCCCCTCGGCCGTACGGCGGAGGGCCCATGCGCCAGGCGGCGGACCGGGGGAAGGTGGCAGAAGGAGCAGGGGGGACGGCACGAGAGAACGCGTGGAGGCACGGTGACCGGAGTGGTGGTCGTCGGAGTGGACGGGTCGGCGTCGGCCCTGGCCGCGGTGGAGACGGCGGCACGGGAGGCGCGGCTGCGGGGCGCGTCGCTGAAGGTGGTGCACGCGTTCATGTGGCCCGCGATGCACGTGCCGCTGGGCCCCTCGCCTCTCGGTCCGTCGGAGGGCGGGCTGCGGACCATGGTGGAGCGGCTGCTGGCGGAGGCCGTGGAGCGCGCCGAGGCGACCGAGCCCGAGGTGGAGGTGAGCAGCTCGGTGGTGACGGGCGAGGCGCTCACCGTCCTGGAGGCACAGTCCCGCGCCGCGGAGCTGGTGGTGGTCGGGTCGCGCGGCATGGGCGGTTTCGTCGGCCTGATGGTCGGCTCGACGGCCGTGCATCTGGCGGCGCACGGGACGTGTCCGGTGCTGGTGGTGCGCGGTGACGTGCGTACGGAGGGTCCCGTGGTGGTGGGCGTCGACGGTTCCGCCGCCGGTGAGCGGGCGGTGGACTTCGCCTTCCGGGAGGCCGAGCTGCGCGGGACGACGCTGGTGGCCGTGCACGCCTGGACCGCGTGGAACGCGCCCGTGCCGGAGCCGCAGGAGCCCACGGAGCCGTACGCGAACCCGCCGGGCGCCCTCGCGGAGGCGGAGGAACGGCTGCTGGCGGAGGCGCTGGCGGGCCACCGCGAGCTGCGTCCCGGTGTCGTGGTGGAGCCGAAGGTGGTCCACGGCCCCACCCGCGAGGCCCTGATCGAGGCCGCCCAGGGTGCCCGGCTGACGGTGGTCGGCGCGCGGGGGCGGGGCGGGTTCACGGGGTTGCTGCTGGGATCGGTCAGCCAGGCGCTGCTGCATCACGCGCCGTCGCCGGTGGCGGTGGTGCGGGGGGCCTAGTCGGTCTTCCGGTGGTGTGCGTACGAGAGACCCGGGGCGCCGGTGCGGGCGCCCCGGGCCTGTCGTGCCTGCGTCAGCGGAGCCGGCGGTGGCGGGCGACGACGGGGACGCGGGCCCACCGGCGGCCCAGCCCCCACACCGTGCCCGCTCCGGTCGCGGCGAGGGCGACGAGGACCGCCGCGTACACCAGGTGGTAGTCGGCGAAGGGGTTCGTCGACATGCTCGGTGAGCCGTCGGACAGATGGCGGGCCGGCGGCCACTCCGCGATCCACATCAGCGCCATCATGAGCGTGCCCGCCGCGGCCGCCGGCCACAGCGCCACACCCGTGAGCAGCGCGAGACCGACGCCGAGCAGCCCCAGCATGAACAGCCGGTCCGCCCAGGGCGCCCCGGCCCAGTCGTGGAACGTCGACTCGAGCGGCCCGGCCGCCACCGACGACAGGAAGCCCTTGGTGGGCGAACCGCCGTCGGCCCAGCCACGGCCCGACTGCGTCGCGTAGCCCAGCCCGAACGTCGTGTCGAGGAAGGCCCACAGGAAGACGAAGCCCGTCAGCAGCCGCAGCCCGGCGAGCGCGTACGCGCCCGGCGCGGGTGCGACCGCCACGTCGCCCTCGTCCATGCCCGCGGCGTGGGCCCCGCGGGCGGACGACGGCTTGGGGAACACGGGCGAACGGTGCGGGTGATCGTGGACTGCCATGGTGTCCGTCCCCTCCGAGGAACTGCCCGACATCTCAACGCTTCTCGTTGCGCCTTCAATGTCTCGCCGCCGGGGCGCGGGTCCCAGGGACCGCGGGTCCCGCGCCGGGCCCGAACGTCCCTAGGCGGAGGGGGAGTTCGGCAATGTCACTTGCCCCGAAGCGCGGCGAGCGCGCCCTCGAGGTTCGTCCCGCGCGGGCGGTTGTGGGGCAGCTTGCCGAGGACGACGGCCATGCCGCAGGTGTCGGTGAGGGCGGAGAAGACCAGGCCGCCCGCGATGCCCGCGGAGAGAAGCTGGAACGCCGGGTGCACGAGCAGGCCGAGCACCAGCCCGAGCAGCACCAGCGTGCCGGCGGTGAAGCGCACCTGGCGCTCCATGCCCCACACCGCGCGGGTGTCGCAGGCCACGGGACGCTCCAGGTTCTGCCCTTCGGCCGCCCAGGCGTTGGTGCCGCCGGCGAGGGAGACGGCGGGCACGCCCTCGGCGGCGACGATCCCGGACGCCTTCTCCGAGCGCGCCCCGGAGGCGCACACGACGAGAAGGGCGCCGCGCTCGGCGGCCTGCCGGATCTCGGGCAGGGCGCGCTTGATCTGGTCCAGGGGGACGTTCACAGCGCCGGGCAGGTGGCCGGTGGCGTACTCGGCGGGGGTGCGGACGTCGATGACGGTGAAGTCGTCCAGCCGGGCGGCGGCCTGGGCGACGGTGAGGGTGTCCGGGGTGACGGGGGAGGTCATGGCGGGTGTGTGATCCTTCTCTGTCGGCGATCGGTGGGGGGTGGCGGTCGGTCGACGGAATGGCGGAAGCGGACGTAGAGTACCCCACGGGGTATTTCGTCAGGGAGTGGACGTGGACTTGGATCTCGCGGGCGCGGAGCTGAAATCCGTGCTGAACAGGCTGCGCCGGGCGCAGGGTCAGATCTCCGGCGTGATCCGGATGATCGAGGAGGGTCGCGACTGCGAGGACGTGATCACCCAGCTCGCGGCGGCCTCCCGCGCCCTGGACCGCGCCGGTTTCGCGATCATCGCCACGGGCCTGCAGAAGTGCGTGGCGGACATCGAGTCCGGCCGCGCGAACGGGGAGAACGGCGAGAGCGCGGAGGAGATGCGGGCACGGCTGGAGAAGCTGTTCCTGTCACTGGCGTGACCCCTACGCACGCGGGCGGCTCGACTCCGCCATCGCGGAGGTGAGGCGCAGCGCGCCGCTCCGAGGGCGACCGCCGACCGCCCGGCGCACCGGGCGGTCGCGCGATGACGCAGCCAGAGGACTGGCCGGCCCAGCCGCGCGGGGAAGGCGACCTGACGCCGCCACCGCGACGGTCCGGTACGGCGCACCGGTAAGCCCAGCCGGTGACCGCCTGCCGCCCCGCGCACCAGGCAAGACGGCTGCGCGCAGCGCGCGATGACGCCACACGAATCCCGAGGGCCCAGCCACTCGGACACAGCCGCCTGACGCCGCCACCGCGACGGTCCCGTGCCGTGTGGCGCGGGGGTGTCACACCCACCCCTGTACACGAGCCGCCCGCCGTACTTCGCCCGCGACCTCATGACATCACCGCGTCCGCCAGCATGACCGCGGCCACCGCCAGCAGCACCGCCGCGAAGATCCGGCGCAGCGCGCTGCCCGAAAGCTTGGCCGACAGGCGTCGGCCGTCCAGCGCACCGAGAACCGCCGCTCCCGCGAACGGCCCGACGACCGCCCAGTCCAGCCCCTCCAGGGCGTCGGCGCGAAGGAGCAGCGCGGCGAGGGCGTTGACGGTGATGACGAGCAGGCTCGTGCCGACCGCTTCCCGCATGCGCAGACCGACGCCGTGCACCAGTGCCGGTACGGCGAGGAAGCCGCCGCCGACGCCGAGGACGCCGGTGACCGCGCCGAGCCCCGCTCCCGCGCCCGCCGCCCTGCCCGTCCGCAAAGGCCCCGCGGCCGGTTCCTCGGGCGGGGTGCCACGGAGCATGCGGAGCGCGGCGACGGCCGCCACGACGGCGAAGCCGGCCGTCAGCGCTGCCGCGGGCAACCGGCCGGAGAGGCCCGCGCCCAGCAGGGCGGGTCCGATACCGGCGGCCGCGAAGAGCAGCCCCGTGCGCAGCCGTACATGGCCGTCGCGGCTGTGCGCGAGCAGCGCGGTGAACGAGGTGACGGCCACGATCAGCAGGCTCGCGGTGGTGGCGGCGAGCGGGGAGAGGCCGAGCAGGTAGATCAGGGCGGGGACGGCGAGGATGCTGCCGCCGCCCCCGAGGGCGCCGAGCGCGAGGCCGGTCAGGGCCCCGGCGGCCAGGGCGAGGAGGAGCAGGCTCACGAGACGCTGCCGTCCCCGCCGTACGCGCCGACGACCGGCAGTCCGGCGTCCGCCCGGTCCCGCATGCCGCCGGTCACGTCCACGGCGTCGGCGCCGCGCTCCGCGAGCAGGGCGGCGGCCTGCCGTGCCCGGTTGCCCGACCGGCAGATGACGATCAGAGGCGCCCCTTGGGCGGCGTCGGGAACCGGGGCCCCGGCGGCGAGGGCGGACAGCGGGAGGTGGACGGCGCGGGACGCGTGGCCCGCCCGCCCTTCGTGGAGTTCGCGGACGTCGAGCACGACGGCCTCGGCGTGACCGCCGCCTTCGGCCGTGTGTCCGGTGCGTGCGGCGGCCTCGGGGACGCCGACGCGTCCCGGGGCGTACCGCTGATGTGGTGCGTCGACCATGTCGTCACTCATACGTGCGGACGGTGAGCCCGGCCTCGCCGGCCCGGTCGAAGCGGTCGTCCACCGCGACGACGTCACGGCCGGACGCGTCCAGCAGGGAGGCGGCGACGGCGGCGCGCAGTCCGCCGGCGCAGTGCACCCACACCTGCCCGTCGGGCACCTCGTGCAGCCGGCCGCGCAGTTCATGAACCGGTATGTGGACGGACCCGTCCACATGACCGCGCGCCCGCTCGGAGGCGCGCCGCACGTCGAGCACGACGACACCCTCGGCCGGGTGATTCCGCGCCAGGTCGGCGAAGGTCCCGCGGGGGAAGGAGGCGGGGGTCTCACCGGGGCGCAGCCAGTCGGCGGGGCCGCCGACGGCCGCGGCGGCGGGCCGGTCGATGCCGACCCGGGCCAGCTCCCGCTGCGCGTCCGCCAGCTGGGCGGGCGTCTCGGCGAGCAGGGTGACCGGCTTGCCCCACGGGATCAGCCAGGCGAGATAGGTGGCGAGCTGCCCCTCCGCCTCGACGTTGTACGACCCCGTCACATGGCCGGCGGCGAAGGCGACGCGGTTGCGCAGGTCGACGACCCACTCCCCCGCCGCGAGCCGCGCGGCGATGTCGCCGGGGTCGGCGACGGCGGGCGGGGTGAGGTCGAGGGGCGCGGGGCCTGCGGCGTTGAGGGGCCCCATGTGCGCGTAGTACGCGGGGACGTCGTCAAGCCCGGCCAGCAGACGGGCGACGAAGGTGTCGGCGTCCGGGGCGGTGAGCGCCTCGTTGGACGCCTTCTCCTTGCCGATCGTCGTACCGCCGCCCTCCTGCTGCGAGGACGAGCAGAAGCTGCCGAAGCCGTGGGTGGGCAGCACGGCCGTCTCGTCGGGGAGTTCACCGGCGAGGCGGTGGGCGGAGGCGTGCTGGGCGCGGGCGAGCCGCTCGGTCAGCCGGGGCTCGACCAGGTCGGGGCGTCCGACGGTGCCGATCAGCAGGGAGCCGCCGGTGAACACCGCGACGGCGGCGCCGTTCTCCTCCAGCGCGTACGCGGTGTGGTGCGGGGTGTGTCCGGGGGTGGCGAGGGCGCGCAGCACCAGGCCGGCGTCCTCGTCGACGGCGGTGCGGTCGCCGTCGCACACGGGGACGCGCGGGAAGGAGACCCGCGCGCCGGCGGGGACCAGGTAGGACGCGCCGGTGAGCCGGGCGAGTTCGAGTCCGCCGGTGACGTAGTCGTTGTGCACGTGGGTCTCGGCGACGTACGCGATGCGCACCCCGCGCCGGGCGGCCGCGGCGATCATCCGGTCGATGTCGCGCGGCGGGTCGACGGCCACGGCCGTGCGGGCGCCGCCGGCCAGGTAGCCGCGGTTGCCGAGTCCCGGAACCTCGATGGTGTCCACGAAGAACACGTCTTTCTCCTTCCCATGGTGAATTACCCCCTGGGGTATGTCCTCACGGTAGCACGAGGTACCCCCGGGGGTATTTTGGAAGGGCGGCGCGCCTCCGGAGTTCAGCGATGAGGGACGACGACCAGCGGGCAGCGGGCCTGCTGGATCATGGCGTGGGTGACGGGACCGGTCCGGGGCAGCGAGGGACGCCCGGGAATCCGGTGCCCGACGACCAGCAGCCGCGCGTCCGAGGCCGCCTTGAGCAGGGCGTCCGCGGGCTTGCCCTCGGCCACCGTCTCCAGCACCTCGACGTCGGGGTACTTGTCCCGCCACACCTGGAGCACGGCCGTCAGGAAGCGCAGCCATTCCCCGGCCCGCTCCTGGTCACCGGCCGGACCCGCGTCGGTCGCGCCCAGCGTGAGCCGGTCGGGCGCGCGCCAGGCGTGCACGGCGCGCAGCCGCGCACGGCGCCGGCGGGCCGCCTCGAAGGCGTACGCGAGCACTTCGTCGCAGGGTTCGATGACGTCCACCCCGACCACGACGTCCCGCCGCCCGTCACCGCCCGTCCCCTCCCCCGCCGCGTCCGCCCGTACGAGCACGACGGGACGTGTGGCCCGCGCGACGACGCCGAGCGAGACGGAGCCTGCGAGCAGTCCGGCGACCCGGCCCAGCCCGCGCGAGCCGAGCACCAGCGGGTCGGCCTCCTCCGCGGCCTGCGCGAGGGCGGCCGCGGCGGGTCCTTCGGCCTGGGTCTCGCGCACCCGTACGTCCGGCTGGACGGCGTGGACGCGTTCCGCCGCTCTCCGCAGCACCCTCAGAGCCAGGCGGTGGTCGGCGGTGCGGGTGGTGTCCGTGCCGGCCTGCCGCGGACGCCGTCCCGCTACGTGCAGCAGCCGCAGGCCGGCACCCCGGCGCGCGGCCTCACGGGCGCCCCACTCGGCGGCCGCGAGGCTCTCGGCGGAACCGTCGACACCGACGACGACCGGCGACTCCATGACATGCACCTTTCGCTCGGAGCGTTCCCCCGCCGACGCCCAGCGTCGCCGGGGGCGGCGGCGGGCGGGAAGGGCCACCGGGTCCCGGCCAGGGGTCCGACAGGCCCGACGGGGCACCTCGGGAATCCCGCCCCGATGGCGACATCCCGGACATCCGGGCCGTTCGGCCCTGCTCGCCCTGCCCCTGAGGCCCTGGGACCAGCCACGGTGGCCGCCGGAGGCTGGAACCAACCGCTCCCGGCGAGGGCCCCGTCCCGGCCGGCGGCACCCGACTCAGCCAGGAGGATCAGCGATGAAGGCCACCGAGGTCGGCGCCGTCATGACCAGGAACGTGGTCACCGCCGCGTACGGCACTCCGCTCAGGGACGTGGTCCGCGCGCTCGGGGAGCACCGCGTCGGCGGCCTTCCGGTGACGGACGAGGAGGACCGGGTGATCGGCGTGGTCTCCACGTCGGACCTGGCGCGTTCTCGCCCGCACCGGACGCCCGAGGGCGCCTCCGGCCCCTGGTGGGCCCGTCTCATCAGCAGGATGCCCGGCCTCCGCCGGGCCCGCACCGCGGGTGACGTGATGACCGCCCCCGCGGTCACCGTGGGGGCGCGTGCCACCGTCACGGAGGTGTCCTGGCTCATGACCGGGCACGGCGTCGAACGCCTGCCGGTGGTGGACGACGAGGAGCGGCTCGTCGGCATCGTCACGCGCGGCGACCTGCTCCGGCCGGTGCTGCGCACGGACGTCGAGATCGAGCGCGCGGTGCGCCGGGACGTCCTCGGGGCGACGCTCTGGCTGACGCCGCGGGCGCTGGCCCTGGCCGTGGAGGACGGCGTGGTGACCCTCACGGGCCGGCTGGAGAAGCGCAGCGACGCCGACGTGGCGGTGCGGGCGGCGAGCCGCATCGACGGTGTGGTCGCGGTCGTCGACCAGCTGTCGTACCGGGTCGACGACACGCGTCCGGACCGGACGGCCGCCAAGGCCGAGGAGCGGGTCGCCGGGACATGACCGGTGCCGGGGCCAGGAGGTTCCTGGGTACCCGGGCCGCACGGCACGTTCCCGGGACCTTCGGCCC
Source organism: Streptomyces cellulosae (assembly GCA_014655195.1). Lineage (GTDB taxonomy): Bacteria > Actinomycetota > Actinomycetes > Streptomycetales > Streptomycetaceae > Streptomyces > Streptomyces cellulosae. The sequence goes on from BNBH01000016.1 coordinate 129,665, forward strand.
CGTGCCCCGCGTCCGCCGGAGTCGGACGGTGGAGAGGAAGAAGCGACCGGCACGTCCGGGCCGCCCCGGGTCGAGGAGGCAGTCATGTCGCACACCGTGGAATGGAAGACCCGCCTCTACCTCTTCGAGGAGGACGGCACGACGAAGGCGCGCGCCACCCTCGACACCGGGTCGACGACCCTCACCGGTCACGGCGCCGCCCACCGGAACCCGGCGGACCCGGACGTCCCGGAGATCGGCGACGAGCTCGCCGCGGGCCGCGCCCTGCGCGACCTGGGCGGACAGCTCCTCGACATCGCGGAACGCGACGTCGGGAACCTGGGCGCGCGAAGCGGCACGGAGAGCCGCCCGGTCCTGGGCTGGTCCCTGTGACCGACCGCACCCGAACCGGAAACCGACATCAGTCGGACACGACGCACGACAAGGAGAGGACCGATGACGCAACCGGTACGCCGCGACAGGGGTCAGATCTCCGGCTGGGCTCCCCTGCGTGAACTCGAGGAACTGCGGGCCCGCATGGACCGGCTGATGCAGACCACGTTCCCCTTCCCCGCGCGCCCGCTCTCCGAGACGGAGGAGGACCCGTGGGCGCCGCTCGCGGACGTGGAGGACACCGAGGACGCGTACGTGATGGAGCTGGAGCTCCCCGGCGTCAAGAAGGACGACGTCACGGTGGAGGTCACCGACGGCGAGCTGGACATCCACGGCGAGGTGAAGGACAAGGAGCGTACGGGCGTGCTGCGCCGGAGGACCCGCCGGATCGGCCGCTTCAGCTACCGCACCACCCTCCCCCGGAACGCCGACACGGACAAGATCACCGCGGACCTCGCCCACGGCGTCCTCACGGTCCGCGTCCCGAAGGTGGCCTCGTCGATGCCCCGCCGCATCGAGATCTCGGACTGACCGCCCGGGGTCGCTTGGCGGCGGACCGCCGTGCGAGCGACGACGTATCCCCGTCCCTCCGTCGCCCGAAGGCGGCCGACGGCCGGGTCCGGCATGCCGGACCCGGCCGTCCCTTGTGAGCACGTCGTTCCGGCCGGCCCCGGTCGAGCACGGTCAGACGGGGTGTCTCCCCAGGAAGTCCAGCACTCGCTCGGCGCACGCCTTCGGAGTCTGCTCGGCGACAGGGACGTCCCAGTACTCGTTGACGGCCAGGCACTCCTGGAGGTACCTGGCCGCGGACCGCGTGTGCGAGGCGTCCTCACCAGGAACGATCAGGGCCGGCACCTCCAACACGGCGAGGTCCTCCGGCTCCACGCCGGGCACGGTGTCGCGGTCGAAGAGCACACGGCAGGTTCCCGAGACGATCGTGAGGTAGCGGTCGAGGTCCGTCGCCGCGTACGACGCGGCGAACGCGTCGTCGCTCCGCAGCGTCGCCGCCCAGGGGCCGACGCGCGGGTCCTTGCTGAAGCCGGCGGTGCTTCCGCGGGCCAGATCGACGACTGCCTGGAGCCCGTGTTCGAGGACGTAGCCGACGTGGTGGTGGAACCGGCGCTGCTGGGCCGCGCGGTAGGTGTAGCCGCCGGCCGGGGAGAAGAGCACCATGGAGGCCACCCGGTCGGGGTGCGCGACCGCGAGCGCCGCGGCACTCGAGCAGCCGACGCAGCCGCCCATGGCGTGGGCCCTTCCGACACCGAGGTGGTCGAGCAGCCCCACCGCCTGAGTGACGTACTTCTCCCAGGAGAGGCGCTCGAGGCGACCGCTCGACCGACCGGACTCGCGCCGGTCGAAGACGACGCATGTGTAGTGCGGTGACAGGGCGTCGATGAGCCCCAGGTTCCTGTAGCGGCCGAAGCTGGTCCAGTTCTCCAGGCTGGAGTCGAAGCCACCCGGGCTGAACATGAGCAGGGCCGGGCCACGTCCGACGGTCTCGTAGCGTGTGCGGCACCCGTTGATCTCGATGGTGGGCATGGCCCATCCCCTCCCTCTCTCGTGGTGGCTCACTGGCCGCGGATGTTCCGCCCGCCGCGGATGTCGGCGACGCACTCGGCGATCGCGTCGTACGCCACGCGCGCCACGTTGGCGTAGGTGTGGGGCTCCCGGTCGACGAACTTCGCGTTGTAGCCGATGGCCGCGGTGGACATCCGGATCCGGCCGTCGAGCCACGGGCCGCCGCCGAAGCCGCCGAGCACCGGAATGCTCACCGCCTCGACCACGGCCGGACCCACGACGGGACCGGAGTTGGTGAAGTTGAGTGCCGTCGCTCCCGCGGACTCGAGCCGTTTGGCCTCGTCGACCATCTCCTCGAGCAACTCGTCGGGGACGAAGGCGCCCTCGGCAGCGGAATAGGCGATCCCGTACTTGAGAGCCGTTTGCGGGGTGATGCCGAACTGCGCGAAGACCGGCACGCCGGCCCGTGCGACGGCCTCCACCGCTTCGGGGAAGTCGGCGGCGCCGTCCAGCTTGACCAGGTCCACCCCGGCCTCTTTCGCCAGGCGTACGGCGGCGGGCACCGCGTGACCGGTCTGCAGTGGACCGAACGGGAAATCGCAGGACACGAGCGCGTCAGCGACCCCTCGGCGCACCGCCTTGGCGACCACGAGCAGTTCGTCGAACCGGACCTCGAGCGGGTGGGACTGGCCCCACAGGTTCACACCGACGGAGTCGCCGACGGAGACGATGTCGGCGCCGGCACGATCGGCGATCTGCGCCATGTGGTAGTCCCAGGCCACGATGCAGACGCTCTTCTCGCCGGCGGCCTTCATCGCCCGGAGCTTCGGAAGAGTCATGCGGCTCATGCGCGGGTCGCCTTCAGGAGTTCGACGAGGTCGTCGGGTTCGGCCGGAACCAGCAGGATCCGGGCGTACGGACGGAGTTGGAGGAGCGCCTCGCCGGCGAGGGCGCCCGGGGTCACGACCAGGCCGGCCGTCATGATGCCGCGCGCCCCGCACTCGACGCCGATCACGGCGACGGCGTCGGCGTTCTCACCGGTCACCGAGACCATGACCACCGTGTTGGTGTCCTCGAGGACCCCGGTGAGGGCGACTTCGCCGCCCTCCACCTCGACCAGGGTCGGTCCGGGGTCCCTCACGGTGAAGAAGCGGGCCTGCCCCCACTCGAGGGCAGCCGCCTCCCGGACGATCCCGGCCGCCACCTCGTCGAGGGCGACGACCCGCGTGTTCCGGGCGGAAGCCAGCGGATGGTCGATCCGGAACGCCGCTTCCTCGGAGGTGGCGGCCCGGGCGCAGGAGCTCGGGCCGACCGGGACGGAGAGTTTCACGAAACCCGCCATGGTTCAGACCGTCGTGTGCGGCTTGGACGGCTCGGCGATCATCGCGTCGCCGATGCCGTCGACGAAGGACCGGTCTGCCGGGAGCACGATCGCCACTGAGCGCACCCTCTGGTCCTGCGGGCGGTTGCCGACCGGCTCGACGCCCTGCTGGAGCGCCTCGGCGGCCTTCCTGAGCTTCTGGCGGGCCTTGATGATGCCCGCGTCGGTGGCGACGAGGCGCTCCTTGGTGCGGTCGACGACCGGTCCCATCGACTCCTGCAGCGAGGAGTCCTGAAGGGCGATGCCGGCGATGCCGGAGTAGGTCTCGCCGCGCCGTTGTGCCTCGCGGTCCATGAGGTAGTCGTTGTCCTTGTTGGCGAGCGGGCGGTACGCCTCGTCGTTCGCGCTGTGGACGCCGAAGCCGGCACGCATCGCGGCGATCTCGTCCTCGGTGAGCTTCCGGGTCGGGTGGTAGTCGAACGTCCAGGCCCAGCAGTTCCCGTCGTCGATCGGCACCCAGAAATGGCCGTGCACCGGATGGTCGCCACGCGGCGGGACCATGGTGAAGTTGGGAAGCACCCACGGGGTGACACGCCAGTAGTAGTGCCCCTCCTCCGCGTTGCGGCGGGCGCCGATCAGCAGACCGCCTTCGTAGTCGACGACCTCGAAGTACGGCTTGAGATCACGCTTGTTGTAGAGGTTGCCCTTCGAGCCCTTGAAGAGCGGATCGGTGTCGATGTTGCCGCCGTGCAGGAAGGTGACGTGACTGGAGTCGATGCCGCCCTCCAGGGCCTGGAGCCAGTTGCACTCCTGAAGCCGCTTGGAGGTGAAGACGTGCCCCTCGGGGACCGTGTAGGCCTCCCACTCCGGTTCCGGGGGCTGGGCCGCCGGATCGCCGAGGTAGGCGAAGAGGACGTCGCCACGTTTGACCATCGGGTACGACTTCAGCTTCACGTTGGCACAGAAGTTGCTGTTCTCGGGCTCGCTCGGGACTTCGACGGCCTGGCCCGTGACGTCGTACTTCCAGCCGTGGTACGGGCAGCGGAGGCCGCCCTGCTCGTTGCGGCCGAACCACATCGAGACACCGCGGTGCGCGCAGAACTCGTCGATGAGGCCGTAACGGCCGTCGGTGTCACGGAAGGCGATGAGCCGCTCGGAGAGGACCTTCACGCGCACCGGCGGGCAGTCGTTCTCGGGCAACTCCTCCGCCAGCAGGACCGGTTGCCAGTAGCGGCGGAAGAGGTCCCCCATGGGAGTGCCGGGGCCGGTCCGGCAGAGGAGGTCGTTGATCTCGGGACGCAGCATGGTGTTCCTTCCGGGGCGAGCGCGGTGAACGTGCGGACGGATCAGGGCTGGGTGGGCGGCACGTCGACGACGAGGCCGTCGAGCTTGTCGCTGAGCGTGATCTGGCAGGCGAGGCGCGAGCAGTCCCGTGGCTCGGAGACGCCCATGTCGATGAGGTCGGCCTCGAGATCGCCCGGCTTTCCGACAGCGTCCCGGTACTCGTCGCGGACCCAGACATGGCAGGTGGCGCACGAATTGTTTCCGCCGCACTCGCCGACGATGCCGGGGACCCCGTTCTGGAGCGCGGTGCTCATGACGTTCTCCCCGACAGCGGCGTCCACGGCGCGCTCGACGCCGTCACTGCCCACATACACGACCTTCGGCACGGGAACCTCCTGAGGGCGAATGGCCTAACAATTATGCCTCTAGACCATCCGCGCCCGTCAACCGGTCACTTCGATGACCGCGGCCGACGCCGCGGACCCGCCGCGGTCCGGAGGGTGACGGGTGAACTCCCGCCAGAGGCCTGGGTGTCGGACGCGTCGGCGCGAACGGCTGCCCCACCGAGAGCGCACCCCTGACGCGCCTCGCGGCGATGGTATACGTTTGGTCAGTCCATTGCGCCAATAGTGCCATCGGGAGACCCCATGACAGAGACCGTGCTGGCGGCCGTGCGGACGACGCCGGCGACCACCGAGCTGCGCCGATTCGCGAAACCGCAGCTCGACGCCGATTCGGCCCTCCTCAAGGTCGAGGTGGCGGGCATCTGCGGCACCGACGTGAAGCTCTACAAGAACCCGCCCGCGACCAGGGCGACACAGGGGCCCGTGATCATGGGTCACGAGAACGTGGGCGTGATCGCCGAGGCGGGGAAGAAGTTCAAGGCGCGCCATGGGCTGCAGGAGGGCGACCGGGTCTTCGTCGAGCACTACGTCGCGTGCTTCACCTGCGAGTGGTGCAGAATCGGCGAGTACCGCCACTGCGAGGCCACCGACTGGCGCACGAACGACGACGCCCGCCGCTTCGGCTACACCTCGGCCGGCAACCCCGGCACTCTGTGGGGCGGCTTCTCGGAGTACATGTTCCTGCCGTGGAACGCCGTGCTCCACAAGATTCCCGACACCGTCACCCCCGAAGAGGCCGGCCTTGTGATGCCGCTCTCCAACGGCATCGAGTGGGCGCTCCTCACCGCGGGTGTCGGGTACAACGACACGGTCCTGATCCAGGGCCCGGGCCAGCAGGGCCTCGCGCAGCTGGTCGCGGCCAGGCAGGCCGGCGCGTCGCAGATCATCGTCTCCGGCACGACCCGCGACCGGGCGCGCTTCGAGCTCGCCAGGGAGCTCGGGGCGGACGACGTCGTCGACGTCCTCACCGAGAACCCCCGGGAGAAGATCATGGACCTGACCGGCGGACGCGGCGTCGACCACGTGCTCGACTGCACCTCGCGCGCCGGCACGGCGCCGGTCCTGCTCGGCGTCGACGTCCTGAAGCGCCGCGAGGGCACGCTGCTCATCCAGGGGGAGCTGGCCGCGTTCCCCGACTTCCCCGTCAAGCTGATCACCGAGAAGGCGATCACCATCAGGTCGGCGCGCGGCCATTCGTTCCACGCATGCGAACTCGCCGTCGCCCAACTGGCCTCGCACCGGTACCCGCTGGAGAAGCTGGCGACGCACCGTTACGGCATCGACCAGGTCGACCACGCGCTCCGCGTGCTGGCCGGCGAGACCGACGAGGACGCGATCCACGTCTCGATGATGCCCGAGCTGGTCGGCCGGCCCGGCGGGAGGGTCCGCTGATGGCCGGCCTTGTCGTCACCGGTACGCCCCGCGCCGACCTGGCCGTGGCCGACGCCCTCTCGGCGTACGGAGTGGCCACCGTCCATGAGGCCCAGGGCCGCACAGGCCTGCTCGGCTCGCACCTGGGCCCGGTCTGGCCCGGTGCCCGCACCGCCGGTACCGCGGTCACCGTGACCGTCGCCCCCGGGGACAACACGACGATCGCTGTGGCGATGGAGCAGTGCCGGCCGGGCGACGTCCTCGTCGTCGTGCCGACCGCGCCGTGCGACATGGGCTACTTCGGCGACCTGCTGGCCACCTCGGCGATGGCGCGCGGTGTGCGGGGCCTCGTCATCGAGGCCGGGGTGCGTGATGTCGCCGACCTGAGGGAACTGGGCTTCCCCGTCTGGTCCAAAGCCGTCTCGGCGGAGGGCACCGTCAAGGGCACCCTCGGGGACGTCAATGTCCCGATCGCCATCGCCGGACAGATCGTCGAACCGGGTGATGTGATCGTCGCCGACGACGACGGCGTGGTCCGGGTCGGGCGGCTGAAGGCGGCCGAGGTGCTGGCAGCGTCGAAGGCGCGTGAGCGGAAGGAGGCCGGTTCGCGTGCCCGGTACGCGGCCGGCGAGATCGCCCTCGACGTCAACGACATGCGCCCGCTGCTGCGGAAGGCAGGCATCCGCTACGTCGACCACGCGACGTATCTGAAGGAGCGGACGCGATGATCATCGACGTCCACGGCCACTACACGACGGCTCCGCGAGAGCTGCGGGACTTCCGTGACGCCCAGTTGGCGGGTGAGCCGGCATCCATGGCCCCGATCAGCGACGACCGGCTTCGCCAGTCGGTCGAGGACAACCAACTCCGCGTCATGCGCGAGCGCGGCGGCGACCTGATGCTCTTCTCCCCGAAGGCCTCGGGCATGGAACACCACGTTCCCGACCCCTCCGTGGCCAACGCGTGGGCGCGGGTCTCCAACGACGTGGTCCACCGGGTCGCGAAGCTCTTCCCGGGGCGCTTCGCGCCGGTCGCGCAGCTTCCCCAGACACCGGACGGCAACCTTCCCGGCGTACTCGCGGAGGTGCGGCGTACCGTCGGGGAGCTTGGTTTCGTCGGCGTGAACCTCAATCCGGACCCGTCGGGCACATGGGCCGGCAGGCCGATGACCGACGCCTCGTGGTTCCCGGTGTACGAGCTGCTCGAGGAGTTGGACGTCCCGGCCATGGTGCACGTCTCGACGGCGTGCAACCCCAACTTCCACACCCTCGGCGCGCATTACCTGAATGCCGACACCAGCGTGTTCACGCAGCTGCTCCAGGGTGACGTCTTCCGGCGGTTCCCGGGGCTGCGGCTGGTGATCCCGCACGGGGGCGGTGCGGTGCCGTACCACTGGGGGCGCTACCGCGGTCTGGCCATGCGCAACGGCTGGCAGGATCCGTCGGCACTGCTGTCGAACGTCTTCTTCGACACCTGCGTCTACCACCAGCCGGGCATCGACCTCCTGCTCGGCGTCCTGCCCACCGAGAAGGTGCTCTTCGCCTCGGAGATGCTCGGCGCTGTCCGCGGGGCCGACCCCTCCTCGGGCGTGGCGTGGGACGACACGCTCGTCTACGTGAAGGACGCCGGCCTCTCGGACGAAGCGCTGGCGGACGTCCTCACCAACAACGCTCTGCGTGTCTACCCCCGCCTGGCCGCCTGGGCTTCGCCGGCCGGGTGAGCCCCCGCGACGGATGACGGGCGCCCCCTCACCGCCGTCCGAGAGGAAACGGCCCGCCCCTGGGAAGAGGGCGAGAAAACCGGCGCACTCTTCCAGGGGCAGCACCCTTCGCGACGCCCGCGCGCGGCCGGAGGGCGCCCGTTCAGTCAGCCGTCGACCCGCGAGGCGGTGCGCCGCAGGTGGGCCTTCATGATCGCCTCGGCCGTGGCCAGGTCGCGGCTCTGGATGGCGAGCACGAGTTCGCGGTGCTCGTCGCTCCCTTGCCGCCCCATCAGCGGCGCGCTCACCTTCGCTTCGCGGAGCGACATCAGCATCGGCCCGTGAAAGCTGTGGATCAGCATCGTCAGGGCCGGGTTGTGCGCGCATTCGGCGAGCCGGACGTGGAAGGCCGCGGACATCCCCACGTCATACGTGCCGGCCTCGAGGGCGGCCTGGCCTTCGTCGGTGAGCCGCAGGAGGTCGGCGATGTCCTCGGCGGTGGCCCGTTCGATGATCAGGGGCAGGGCGCTCGTCTCCACGACCATCCGCGCCTCGGTGACATTGGCGGCGGTCAGGGCGGAGAGGCTCAGCAGGTCGGCGAGCCCCTCCCCGAGGCGTTCGGTGGACGGCGCGGTGACGAAGGCGCCGCCGCGCGCGCCGACCCGGACGGCGACGAGCCCGCTCGCCTCAAGGACTCGAAGGGCCTCACGGATCGTCACCCGGCTCACACCGAACTGCTCACAGAGATCCCGCTCGCTCGGCAGGCGGTCCCCCGGGGTGAGTTCGCCGTCACGAATGAGCAGTTTGACCCGATCGACGATCACCTGCGAAACGCGCGACATGCTGACGGGGCTGAACAGACCGGTCTTCGGGCTGCGGTTCCCGTCGTCGGCAGTCGTCATGCGAAGTCCCTTTGTCGAAGTCATGCATCGAGGCGTTGTCAAGTGGTCATGTGAATCTACCACTCTAATGGTCTGACCTGCAGGCCTCCGAGGTAGCGCGCGCGACCGCGACAAGACCCCTCCCAGGCTGCCCGCCGGCGTGGGCGCCGCCGGGCCACGGAACGCGACTCCTTCGCTTCCGGTCGCAGCCCCCCGGAACCGTTGACCGGCCCGAAGCCTCGACAGTACTCTCTTAATGATTAGACCATTAAGCCAAGGAGCGACGAGTGACTGACGACGCGTTGACCCCTGAGCATGCGGAGGAGGGCGGGGCCGCGGAGGACGCACGCCTCGCCGGCCTCTACCACAGCAAGAAGGACCGCGTTTTCGTGCGCGGGATCCAGGGCGAGTACAACCTCGGCGCGGAGCTTGCCCGGCTGCGGTCGATGCCCCGGGTCCGCAAGGCCTCCGAAATCAAGTTCGTGGACGGGCCGCAGGCCTACAGCCGGCACTACGTCGAGCCGAAGGACGGCATCAGCCAGCTCTTCCACCTGCACCTGGAGGAGTACGGACCGGGAGGCAAGTCGCAGAAGCACGGACACGTGAACGAAGCCGCGTTCTACATTCTCGACGGCGTCGGCTACGAGGTCCACGACGGGATCCGCTACGACTGGAAGGCCGGAGACGTCGCGATCGTGCACAACAACTGTGTGCACCAGCATTTCAACGCCTCGGCCGAGAAGCCCGCGCGCGCACTCGTCCTCAAGACCAAGCCCATGTACCTGTTCATGAACATGCTCTTCCAGAAGCAGGTCGAGCCGCGGCAACTCGAGCCCACCCCGGAGGGCGTCGGCTTCGAGGCCCGCGAGGAAGAGGACGACTTCAACCACCCGGAAGGGGGCTACTGACATGGCGTGGGACGAGGCCGGGGCCTGGATCGCCGGCGCCGAGAGGGCGCCGCTCTACCGGAAGCTGCTCGACGACGCGGCGGCGGCACCCGAACGGAACGCGGGGCGGCGCAAGATCCTGCACCCGGAGGACATGCCGTGGGAGATGTCCCGTCAGGGCCTGCTCAAGCATCTCCTGAACGAGGACATGAACACCCGGATGGAGACCGTCGACGCCTACATGCAGATCATCCCGCCCGGGAGCCGGTCGGGTAAGCACCGCCACCTGGCCGAGGAGTGTCTGTACGTCGTGGAAGGGCGGGGGTACGACCTCCACCAGGACTGCGACGTCGAGATCACCGACACGTACCACTGGAAGCCACAGGACGAGGTGCAGCGCTTCGAATGGGAAGCGGGCGACGTCATCTACGTGCCGCCGAACACGATCCACCAGCACTTCAACGCGGACCCGGAGCGTCCTGCGCGACTCATCTCGGCGATCAACAGGATCTTCAAGCACTCGGGACTGAACGACCTGGAGCAGCTCGAGGACGCGCCCGAGTACGACCCGGACGTGGTGCTCGACGCCGACACCATCCGTGACTACCTCCGCCCACGGGCACGGTCCTGAGACGGGTCCGGCAGGTCGGCCGCCGGAACGCCGGCCCGCCGGCCTTCAGCGGATTCGAAGGAAAGGCGCCCGGCCGGGGTTCTCCGGCCGGGCGCCTCTCGTGGGTCCGCAGCCCGTTCCGCGGCCCACCGGTCCACCGCTGCCCGGACCGGCTGCGGCCGAGCCGGCTGCTTGCCCGCGTCAAGCCACGCGGACCACAAGATCCCTCAACGGGACGTCCACGTCGGCGGCCCGTTCCATCGGGAGTGAGCCGCCGGTGTCGAGGACTCTCTTCACGAGCATGTAATCGCGGGGGGCGTTGACGGCGTTCACCGCGACGACCTCGCCTTCGCGGAAGTAGAGGACCGAGAACCTCTCCGAGGCCGGCTCCCCGCGGACCACCACGGCGTCATGGCCTGCGCTCAGGCCAGCGATCTGGAGCTTGATGTCGTCCTGGTCCGACCAGAACCACGGCACGGCCGCGAGCGGCGTGGGCGAACCGGCGAGAGTGGCCGCCGCGGCACGCGCCTGGGCGATCGCGTTGGCCACCGACTCGATCCGGACCGGCCGGCGGTCGCCCGCGTCGAGGGCTGTGCAGTCACCCGCGGCCACGACGTCGGGGTTGCTGGTGCGGCCGTACGCGTCGACGACGATGCCGGCTTCGCAGCGGAGGCCGATCCGCTCGGCGATCTCGGTGCGGGCGACCAGCCCGATGCCGACGAGAACGAGGTCGGCGGGAACGCTCGTGCCGTCGGAAAGGGCCACGGAGGTGACCGAACTGCCGTCGCCCTCGAAGCCGATGACGCCGCGTTCGAGAAGAACCTTGCTTCCACGGCGTTGGTGAGCGGCCAGATAGAACTCCGACATCACGGGCGCGACGGCACGTGCGAGGAGCCTGTCGAGCGCCTCGACGACGACGACCTCCTTGCCCAGCGCCCGCGCGACCGCTGCGGCCTCGAGGCCGATGAAGCCTCCGCCGACGACCACGACGTTGCGTGCGGCCTTGAGGGCGCCCCGGAGACGCACGGCGTCGTCGAGGTCACGGAGGTAGAGGACACCGTCGAGGTCCGCACCGGGGATCGACAGCCGGCGCGGCGTGCCGCCCGTGGTGAGCGCGAGCCGGCCGAAGTCGAAGGTACGGCCGGAGCGCGTGACCGCGGTGCCCGAGCCGTCCCGGTCGAGGTCGACGTCCGCGACCCACTCGCCGGTGACCACGTCGATGTCGTAGCTGCGGTAGTACTCCGCGGAGCGGAGCAACAGGCTCTCCTCGGTCGCCTTGTCCGCGAGGAAAGCCTTCGACAGGGGCGGCCGCTGGTAGGGAAGGTGCGGCTCCGCGCCGACGAGCGTCACCGGGGCGGTGCTCCCCCTCTCGCGCAACGAGGTGGCGACCTGAGCGCCCGCCTGGCTGGCGCCGACGATGAGAATCCCGGGGTCCGGCATGGGCCAACTCCTAGTCACGGTTTTGGTCATACCATTGAACCATGATGGAAGGTGAAGCAGAAGCACCTGTGCCGCCGGCCGGTTCGCACCCAACACCTGCCCCTGCGACCCCTATGGACTTATGGACTGACCATGTTACCTTTCCGCGCATGGTCCTACCTCAGCTCACGACAGTGACCCGCACTCAGGGCAACAACGAGGCACTCAAGACGGGGGCGGTCGCCCCCCGCGGCTTCCGCTTCGAGTTCGAGGAAGTTCCCGTACTCGTCCAGGCGTTCCGGCGCATGGTGCGGGGGCTGGAGTTCGATGTCAGCGAGATGGCGCTGACCACCTACCTGGTCGCCAAGGCGCACGGAGCGCGGTTCACCGCCGTCCCCGTCTTCCTGGTGCGCGGGTTCCACCACGGCGCGGTCCACCACGATCCCGCATCGGCCATCCGCACCCCCAAGGCCCTGGAGGGCCGCAGGGTCGGAGTCAGCCGGGGCTACACGGTGACCACGGGGGTCTGGGCGCGTGCCGTGCTCCAGGAGGAGTACGGCGTCGACCTCGACAAGGTCACATGGGTGCTCTCGGGTGACGAACACGTGGCGTCGTACCGTTCCCCGGCCAACGTGGTCCCCATGGAGCCCGGCGGTTCCCTGGAGGACATGGTGCTCGCCGGCGAACTGGCCGCCGTCATCGGCCCCAAGCCGGCCTCCCCCGCCCTGGCGCCACTGATCCCGGATGCCGAGGAGGCAGGCTTCACCGCCCTTCGGGAGCGTTCGCTGTACCCCATCAACCACCTGATCGTCATCCGCGACGCGCTGCTGAGGGAACAGCCCGAACTGGGGGCGCTGGTCTTCGACGCCTTCGCCCGCGCCAAGCAGCTCTACGTGGACCGGTTGCGCGTCGGAGCCGTCGATTCACCGACCGCCACCGACCGCATGTACCAGCGGGTCCTGGAGACGACCGGCGCGGACCCGCTGCCGTACGGCGCCGAGCCGAACCGGGCCATGCTGGAGCAGCTGATGCGGCATGCGGTGGACCAGCGCATCATCGACCGGCCGGTGCCGCTGGAGACGCTGTTCGCGGAGAGCACGCTCGGCATGGTCGCCTGACCCCGCTCCCGTCCTCCGCCGAAGGGAACCGTATGCGTATCGCCATCGCCGCCGACCACAACGGACGCGCCCTCAAGGCCCGGCTCGTCGACCGGCTGTCGGCACAGGGACACACCGTCGACGACCGCGGCAGTCATGCCGAGGAACCGGTCGACTACCCCCCGCTGTGCGCGGAGGTGTGCCGGCGGGTCACGGGGGGACACGCCGACCGCGGGATGATTCTCGGCGGGAGCGGCCTCGGAGAGACCATCGCCTGCAACAAGGTCCACGGGATACGGGCGGGGCTCTGCCACGACCTGTAGAGCACCCGCGTCTCCCGCGGGAACAACGACTCCAACGTGCTCGTCCTCGCCGCGAAGATCCTCTCGCTCCGGGAGGCGGAGGCCATCGTGGAGACCTGGCTGACGACACCCTTCAACGACGGTGTGCACGCCCGGCGGCTCGAGCAGATCGCCGCGCTCGAACGAGAGTCCGTGCGGCACTGAACGCCGGGCCCGGACGCGACCCCCCTCCCCCGGACGATGCCCCTTTACCAGCTCCCCCCGTGCGCCTGGTCGTCGCCCACCCCGACCCGCTCACGAGGGCATGCCGGCCGTGAACAGCCCCACTGCCATGCCGCTGCGGAACGACCTCACAAGGGCCGGACCCGTTCGTTCGCGGCGGCTGCCACCTGGCCCGAGGACGGCCTCAAGGGCCGTCGCGGACACGGCCGCTGAGGGATTTCGATCTCCCCGTACGACTCGTTGACGCCCCTACATGGTGGACTTATGGTTCTACCAATACAACCAGCGCACGTCACGTCGCGCTAGCCGATCAGGAAGGGCCGGCACATGGCCGAGGGTGCGCTCGCACGTGACTCCGCGGCGGCGAAGCCCGCCACAGCGAGGCACCTTCCCCTGATCGGCGCGGGGTCGGCACGGGGCCGCGGAACGACCGTTCCCCTACGCACCGCAACGACACGGTAACGTTTTTGACAGATGGTTAGACCATAATACCTAACCGCTGTTTCATACAGGGACCGGCCCCGTACGGACACCGACAGGCCACCGTCCCGCGCCGGGCATCCCCCGCCTCACCGTCAGCGCGACGGCAGCCCGTCCCCACCGTCCGACTCGCAGTTCCCCCTCGGTCAACCACCTCGTCCAAGGAGCGTGCGATGCGTCAGTTCGCCCTCGTCGGCGGCGTCTTCGTCACGGTCCCGCCGACGGTGCGGCCGTGGACGAGGCGTCCAGCGGGGTGCGAGTCCCAGCGGGCGCCACCCGCGACCTCCCCAGGACCGTGAGCGACACCGTGAACGGAACACCGCCTACGACGCGCTGCCGCGCGGCGTCCCTACGGCGGGTTGACCGCAGTCCCCTTCCCGCCCCTCTTCAGGAGCACTGCATGAGGACCACCCGTACCACCACGCTCGCCCTGGCAGGCCTGCTGATCGCCGCCACCGCCACCGGGTGCGGCAGCGCTGTCACCACCTCGTCGGCCGGGACGAAGGCCAACGACTTCTACGCGCAGATCGCCGGCCTCCCCAAGGACCAGCAGGTCGCCAAGGCCACGGAAGTCGCCCGGACGGAAGGCGACACCCTCTCTCTGTACACCTCGATGACCTCGGACGTCGCCACGCCGGTGACGCAGGCCTTCGAGAAGAAGTACGGCATCAAGGTCAACGTCTTCCGGGGCACCTCCGAGACCGTCCTGCAGCGGACCCTCCAGGAGGTCCAGGCAGGCAAGGCCGGCGCCGACGCTCTGGAAACCAACTTCGCGGAGCTGATGGCCCTGGCCGACAACGACTTCCTCGCGGACTTCAACGGCGCGGCCCTCGACAAGGTGGACTCCACGGCCAAGTTCCCGCAGTGGACAGCGACCCGTCTCAACGTCTTCCAGCCCGCCTGGAACACCGACCTGGTCAAGCCCGCCGACGAGCCGCACAGCTGGGAGGACCTGGCGCTGCCCAAGTACAAGGGCAAGCTGACCCTCGAGGTCAGCGACAGCGACTGGTACGCGAACGTCACCAAGTACTGGCTGGATCACGGCAAGTCGCAGGCCGAGGTGGACTCGCTGTGGCAGGACATCGCCGCCAACTCCAAGGTGGCCAAGGGTCACGTCACGATGATGCAGTTCCTCTCCGCCGGCCAGTCGGCGATCCAGGCGATGAACTACACCTACATCACCGACCACGCCATCGCGGCAGGTGCCCCCGTCACGCACCTGCCCAGGAGCGGCGTGTCGAAGATCCCCGCGTTCCCCCGGCCCAACGGCGTCGCCATGGTGAAGAACGCACAGCGCCCGGCCTCCGCCTGGCTCTTCTATCACTTCATGCTCACCGACGGCCAGAAGGAACTGGTGAAGCTCAAGCTCACCCCGTCGACGAAGGTGCCCGGCGACAAGAGCCTGCAGGGCATCACCCTCGTGCCCTTCGACGTCGAAGGTGTCAGCAGAGACGCCGCCCACTGGGACAAGAAGTACGACGCGCTGCTGCGCAGCGCGGGCAAGTCGGGGAAGTGACCGCCGATGAGCCTCACCTCCACGACCACGGCCACGCGGGACGACGGTCCCGCATCCCGCCCCGGACCGGAGCACCGGTTCCGTAGGAAAGGACCCGTCCACCGGCTCCTGCGCCTGATACGGCGTCCGCTGTCCCTCCAGGGCCTGCTGGTCGGCGCCACGGTGATCGTGGTCGGCTACCTCGCCCTTGTGCCTCTGGGCTACCTGATCCACGACACCTTCCTGAGCGCCGACGGCAGCGGCGTCTCCCTCGACGCCTTCGCGCGGGCCTACGGGGGCGACTCCCACGCCGGCGAGATGATGCTCAACTCCCTCTGGTTCGCCATAGGTTCGGCTGCTCTGGCGCTCCTCCTGGGCACCGTCCTGGCGTATGTGCAGGTGCGGACGGACACCCCCTTCAAGGGGCTCTTCTTCGCGGCGTCGCTCGTACCGCTCATCGTGCCCGGCATCCTCTACACCACGGCGTGGATCTTTCTCGCGGATCCGTCGACCGGACTGCTCAACTCCCTGCTTTTCACGCCCCTGTTCGGCTCCTCCCCTCTCAACATCTACAGCATCTGGGGCATGATCTGGGTGCAGGGGCTGCACCTCGCCCCGGTGGCGTTCCTGCTGATGGTGGCCGCCTTCCGGGCGATGGACCCCTCACTCGAGGAATCCGCCGCCATGTCGGGGGCCGGCCGGCTCACGGTCCTACGGCGCATCACCATGCCCCTGCTGCGGCCGGCGATGATCTCCTCGGCCCTGCTGATGTTCATCCAGTCCCTGGAGAGTTTCGAGGTGCCGGGACTGCTCGGGCTGCAGAACGGCATCTACGTCTTCACCAGCCGGATCTACTTCGTCCTGCGTTCCTACCCGATCGACTACGGGGCCGCCGGGGCCTACGCCATCGGCCTGCTCGTGATCGCGGTGATCGGGGTCCTGCTCTCCAGCTGGCTCCAGCGCTCCTCGCGCAACTACCAGACCGTCGGCGGCAAGGCGTTCCGCCCCCGTCCGGTCGAACTGGGCCGGGCACGGGCGTTCGTGGGCGCCGGGGTGATCCTCTACTTCCTGGTCACCGTGATCCTGCCGGTCGGCGTCCTCGTCTACGCGTCGCTGCTGAAGTACTACGCCGCACCGACCCGCGAGACGCTCGGCCGGCTCACGCTGGACAACTACCGTGCCGTCTTCACCCAGCCCTTCGCGCTCACCGCGTTGAAGAACTCGCTCGTCCTGGGCGTCGGCGCGGCGACGGTCGTGATGCTCCTCGCCTCGATCGTCGCCTGGGTCGTGCTGCGCACCAAGGCCCCGGGCCGGCGGATCCTCGACCTCCTCGCCTTCACACCCATCGTGATCCCAGGTCTCGTCCTCGGTCTCGCGCTGGCCTTCGTCTACCTGCGCATGCCGCTGCCCGTCTACGGCACGCTGCTGATCCTGCTGATCTCCTACTGCACGCGGTACCTGCCGTACGGCATGCGGTACGCGTCGTCCGCCATGGCGCAGATGTCGCCCGAGCTGGAGGAGTCGGCGGCGGTGTCCGGCGCGTCCTGGTTCCAGACCTTCCGCCGGGTGCTGCTTCCGCTGATGAGCGGCGGCATCCTGGCGGGCTGGGTCTACATCCTGATCGTCTCGTTCCGTGAACTGTCCAGCACCATCCTGCTCTACAGCCCCGGCAAGGAGGTGCTGTCGGTGCTGATCTGGGAGCAGTTCGAGAACGGCCAGTTCACCACCCTTGCCGCCCTGGGCGTCTGCATGGTCACCCTGCTCGTCCTCCTCGTCGCCATTGCCTACCGCCTGGGCGCCCGCTTCGGGCTGCAGAGCGACTCCGCGAACTGATCGAAGGGACCTTCAGCGATGTTGACGGTCGAATCTCTCAAGAAGAGTTACGACGACACGACCAAGCGCTCCTCCAAGCGCCCGTCCGACACGGGCACACGCGTGTACGCGGTCGGCGGGGTCGACTTCGAGGTGCAGGCGGGCGAGCTGTTCACCCTGCTCGGTCCCTCCGGCTGCGGAAAGACCACCACTCTGCGGGCCGTGGCAGGCCTGGAGCGCCCGACGGAGGGCCGGGTGACGCTCGGCGGGACCGTACTTTTCGACTCCGAACACGGCATCAACGTCCACGCCAACCAGCGCGGGCTCGGCATGGTCTTCCAGTCGTACGCGATCTGGCCGCATCTGTCGGTCTTCAAGAACGTCTCGTTCCCGCTGGAAGTGATGCCCCGCGCCAAACGCCCCGGCCGCAAGGAGATCCAGGAGCGGGTCGAGCACGCCCTGGACGTCACCGAGCTGGGCGCCTACTCCTCCCGGCCGGCCACCAAGCTCTCCGGCGGCCAGCAGCAGCGGCTGGCCCTGGCCCGCGCCCTGGTGACCCGGCCCGAGCTGATGCTGCTGGACGAACCGCTGTCCAACCTGGACGCCAAGCTGCGCGAGACCATGCGGTTCGAGCTCAAGCGGCTCCAGCGTGAGCTGAACCTCACCGCGATCTACGTGACGCACGACCAGGCCGAGGCCCTGGTGATGTCCAGCCGGATCGCGGTGATGAACAAGGGCCGTGTCGAGCAGATCGGCAAGCCCCGCGAGATCTACACCAAGCCGGCCACGCGTTTCGTTGCCGAATTCATCGGCACGTCCAACTTCATGGAGGCCAAGGTCGTCTCCGTGTCGGGCAGTGAGGTGCGGGTCGACACGGCCCAGGGACGGCTCGTCGCCCGCGGCGTGGAGGCGGCTCCCGCGGTCGGCGACACGGTGCTCATCTCCATCCGTCCCGAGTGCGTCGACCTGTCCCGCGAGCGACGGGGCGACGTCCCCAACGAGTGGGCGGGCACGGTCCTCACCCGCGCCTTCATGGGCGACGTCGTCGACCACATCGTGGGAGTCGGCGACCTGGAGATCCACAACCGCTCCAACCCCAATCTGTCGATCGCACCGGGCACCGAGGTGTACTTCTCGGTCGACCCGGACAAGGTGATCCTCGTCCCGCTCGACTGACCGACGGCGGGGCCCGAGGTACCGCGCCCCTGGGATGGGAACGACGTCGACCGGCTGGACCGGCGCTGCCGCGGTGTGTCCGGTCGCGGTCACGGCGCGGCCGCCGGCGTGGGCCGCGCCGTCCGACCGGTCCGACCGGCGGGCGCCGACCCGCCGTGGTGCGGCGCGAACGGCTCACGCGAGGCGTTCGCGCGGCTCGACCCCTCGCGCGAGCCGGTGTTCCTGGGCCTCGTCGCCGGCGCCGCGGAGCCCGGTCCTCGCTACTTCCGGCCGCGCTTCACCCGGGACTGGGTCCGCTTCAGGTGGGTGCGCATGATCTCCGTCGCGGCCTCCGCGTCGCGTGCCGCGATGGCCTCGACGAAGCCGCGGTGCTCCTTCACGCCTTGCCGCCCCATCTTCGGTTCGACGCTCTGCGCCTCGCGCAGGCTCATGAGCAGCGGTCCGTGGAAGGACTGCACGAGCATCTCGATCCCGCCGTTGTGCGTGCAGGCGGCGACCCGGGTGTGGAAGTCCGCGGACATCTCCATGGTGTAGGTGCCCTGCTTGATCGCCTCGGCGTGCTGGTCACACAGCGCGCGGAGCTCGTCGAGGTCCTCCTCGGTGGCTCGTTCGACGATGAGCGGCACGATGCCGAGCTCGAACACGAGGCGGGCCTCGGTGACCTCCGCGGCGGTCACCGGCGACAGCGACAGCAGGTCGGCGAGCCCCTCTCCGACCTGGCGGGAGGACGGCGACGTCACGAACGCGCCGCCGCGGGCACCGAGCCGGATCTCGACCAGCCCGGCGGCCTCCAGGCTGCGCAGCGCCTCCCGTACGGTCACCCTGCTCACACCGAACTGGGTGCACAGATCGCGCTCACTGGGCAGCCGGTCACCGGGCTGGAGCCGCTCCTCCCTCAGGAGCGTCCGGATCTGGTCGACGATCAGCTGAGAGACACGGCTCGAGGTGACCGTCTTGAACAGCCCCCCGCCGGGGGCGGCCGGCCTGCCGCCGTTCTCTGCTTCCGTCTCAGCGCGCTGAGCCTGGCTGGATGGCATGGACGCATTCTTCCACGCGCTACCGCCCGCGTGGTGCCCCCGGTACCGCAGCTCGACGTCAGACCAACAGAATCTGTGGATCGGTGCGTCGTCCGGCCGCCGCGCCCGCACGGCACGGACGAGGGCCCGGCGCGCCAAGGCGCCGGTGTGCCCCCCGACACGGTTTCTGGCGGACCGGGGCGCGCCCATGACGCCCTCGCACGTGCCCTTCGCTGCCCCAAGGCCGATACTGCCCACAAGGGCACTTCGGCCGAGATCCGTCCGGCCGTCCGCTCTACCGGATGCCCGTCACGGAAGTCAGTATGAAGTCAGCATCAGCACCGCGAGAAACCGCTCCGGACCGCCGCGGGCCGCCAAGGTCACTGCTCTCCCGAAACTAGCTGTGACCAGCGAAAACGCTGGTCCAGGAATCGACTGACGCCTTTCCCAGGAGGTACCCATGAAGATGCTGATCAACGTTCCGGAGACCGTGGTGGCGGACGCGCTGCGCGGTATGGCGGCGGCCCATCCCGAGCTGACGGTGGACGTGGAGAACCGGGTGGTGGTCCGCAAGGACGCCCCGGTGGCGGGCAAGGTGGGCCTGGTCTCGGGCGGCGGTTCGGGGCACGAGCCGCTGCACGGCGGGTTCGTGGGCCCCGGCATGCTGTCGGCGGCCTGTCCCGGCGAGGTGTTCACCTCCCCGGTGCCCGACCAGATGGTGCGGGCCGCGGCGGCCGTGGACAGCGGCGCCGGGGTGCTGTTCATCGTGAAGAACTACACCGGCGACGTGCTCAACTTCGACATGGCGGCCGAGCTCGCCGAGGACGAGGGCGTGCAGGTCGCGAAGGTGCTGGTCAACGATGACGTGGCGGTGACCGACAGCCTGTACACGGCGGGCCGCCGCGGCACCGGGGCGACGCTGTTCGTGGAGAAGATCGCGGGCGCGGCGGCCGAGGAGGGGCAGCCGCTGGAGCGGGTGACGGCGCTCGCGAAGCAGGTGAACGAGAACTCCCGCAGTTTCGGTGTGGCGCTCAGCGCGGTCACCACGCCCGCCAAGGGCACGCCGACGTTCGACCTGCCGGCCGGTGAGCTGGAGCTGGGCATCGGCATCCACGGCGAGCCGGGCCGCGAGCGGCGCCCGATGATGACGTCCGGCGAGATCGCCGACTTCGCCGTCGGCGCGATCCTCGACGACCTCACCCCGCGCAACCCGGTGCTGGTGCTGGTCAACGGCATGGGCGCCACGCCGCTCCTCGAGCTGTACGGCTTCAACGCCGAGGTGCAGCGGGTGCTCTCCGAGCGCGGCGTCCCGGTCGCCCGGGTCCTCGTCGGCAACTACGTCACGTCCCTGGACATGGCGGGCGCGTCGGTCACCCTCTGCCAGGTCGACGAGGAGCTGCTGCGCCTGTACGACGCGCCGGTGAGTACGCCCGGGCTGCGCTGGGGTATGTGATCCACACCGGGACAGATCCACACCGGGGCGGGCGTCCCGGTCACCTACCACGCGAGGAGTTCCCGTGCTGGACGCCGACTTCTTCCGCCGTTGGATGACGGTCACCGCCGCATCCGTGGACCGCGAGGCGGAGCGGCTCACCGCCCTCGACTCGGAGATCGGGGACGCCGATCACGGCAGCAATCTGCAGCGCGGATTCCGGGCGGTGAAGGACGCGCTGGACAAGGAGCCGCCCGCCACGCCCGGCGCGGTGCTCACCCAGGCCGGACGCCTGCTGGTGTCCACGGTGGGCGGCGCGTCAGGGCCGCTGTACGGGACGCTGCTGCGCCGCACCGGCAAGACGCTGGGCGAGGCCGCCGAGGTGGACCGGCAGCAGCTGGCCGAGGCGCTGCGGGCCGGTGTGGACGCCGTGATGAAGCTGGGCGGTGCGGCACCGGGCGACAAGACGATGATCGACGCGCTGCTCCCCGCGGTGGACGCGCTCGGCGAGTCGTTCACGGCGGCGCGGGACGCCGCGCGGGACGGCGCGGTCGCGACGACGCCGATGCCGGCCCGCAAGGGGAGGGCGAGCTATCTGGGCGAGCGCAGCATCGGGCACCAGGACCCCGGGGCCACCTCGTCGGCGTTGCTGATCGCCGCGCTGCTGGACGCCGGGCCCGGCGAGGCGGACGCGGGCGGCGGTGAGTGAGGTGAGCGACGAGAAGCTGGTCGGGATCGTCCTGGTGTCGCACAGCGCGGCGGTCGCGGCCTCCGTGGCGGAGCTGGCGCAGGGGCTCTCCGGCGGGGGCGCGTCGGTGCCGGTCGCTCCCGCGGGCGGCACGGAGAGCGGCGAGCTCGGCACCAGCGCGGAGCTGATCGCCGCGGCGGCGGCTTCCGTGGACCGGGGCGCGGGCGTCGCGGTGCTGACCGACCTGGGCAGCGCGGTGCTCACCGTGAAGGCGCTGCTGGCGGAGGGCGACGAACTCCCGGAGAACACGCAGCTGGTGGACGCGCCGTTCCTGGAAGGCGCGGTGGCCGCGGTGGTCACCGCCTCCACCGGCGCGGACCTCGCCGCGGTGGCGGCGGCTGCCTCGGAGGCGTACGGCTACCGGAAGGTGTGAGGGCGGCGGATCGGTCGGGTGGACCGGGCGTGCACGGGAGTCAGTCCGCGGAGTCGACGAACTCCCGTGCCAGCCGCTCCCCTTGGGTCTCCGCGGCCTCCTTGTCCTCCAGCGGGGTGACGCGGCTGTCCTTGAACACGACGTACGTCACCCCGGAGGGGGTTCCGCCGGAGCGCGGGTCCGGGTCGATGCCGAGGGACTCGGCCGCCGCGTAGGACGCCTCGCCGATGATGTCGGTCGGGCCGGTGTCGCCGACGACCGCGTAGCGGACGCGGTCGCGGTAGACGACGGCCGCGACCGACCCGCCGCGCACACCGTGGTCGCGGTAGTCCCAGATCGAGCTGGGCGCGGGGACGACGACGTAGGGCAGCTTCTCGGAGCTGAGCGGGCGGCCGTCGGACTGCGCGAACGCGGTGGAGGAGGAGAAGCTCGGGTCGGTGGCGGCGTTGCAGTGGCGGCCCGGGCGGCCGTCGCAGTCGATGTCCATGTCCGCCTTCCAGTACACGGCCTCGCGCGTGCCGCACACCGGGACGGTGGCCGCGCGGCCGCGGTCCTTGCGGTACTTGCCGCGCGAGACGGGGGTACAGCCGCTCACCCTGGCCAGGAGGTCGGCCGCGGTGACGCGGGCGGGGGCGGAAGGCTCGGAGCCTCCCGAGGGGGAGGGGCCGGAGTCCTCGGGGGTGGCGGAGCCTGTCGTCGTCGCCGCGTCGGCTGCCGGGCCGTCCGAGGCTGCGGCGTCCGAGGCCGCGGGAGCGGAACCGCCCGGCCCGGGAGTCGCGGAACTCCCCGGGCCGACCGCGCCCGGCGTCAGGATCTCCCGCCTGCCGTCCCGGGCGACGGGCTCGACGCGGCCCCGGTGCGGTACGGCGACGTGCGGCAGTGCGGTGGGGAGGGCGGAACCGGCGGCGACGCGCCGGGCCTCGGTCCTGGACGGACGGAGGTGGACCGACTCCGCGGCGGAGGACGCCGAGGGGGCCAGCAGTGCCACGCCGGCCACGGCGACGGTGAGCGTCTGGACACGGGACACGGTCAGATGAGCCTCTCGTCGGGAACAGGGACGCACACCCAGCGCACTTTGCCCCATTTCGTCCCGATGCGATGAGGGTGACCGCCCCGAAAGGGGCCGGACGGGGCACCCGGGGGCCGACGGAGCCTGAGGGTGCCGGAGGCCCGGGCGCGCGTCGGCCCGGGCCGTCCAGCCACCCGTGACGGCGCGGGATCAGCGACGACAGCGGTCCGCGCCTCGAGCCCGAACACCCGCTACCGCGGGGGTGGTTCGGCCCGTTCTGCGTTCAGCATACGTAACGCGCGGCGCCGTTCGCCCCGCACCACCCTCTTGATGTGAGCGCGTCAGCAGCCCATATTGGTACGGACCTTTGAACGGACCGGTCCTCCGTGGACCCCCAGGAGGCGAAGCCGTGCGTGGCGTTACCCCAACCGCGTCATCGCGCCGCCTGCTCGCGCTCTGCGCGGCCGTGCTGCTGACCGTCTCCTGCCGCTGGGGCGGCGGCCAGGACGACACCGGCGGCGAACGGCCGCCCGGGGCGCCGACGGGCGTCACCGCAGAGGCGGGCAGCGCCACCAGCGTCCACGTCATGTGGAACCGGACCACCCCGGGGGGTTCCGACGTGACCGGCTACGAGGTGTATCGGGACAACACCAAGGTCAAGCAGGTACCCGCCTCGACACACATGGTGGATGTCACCAGACTGCGCCCCGCCACCACCTACGTCTTCACGGTGCGCGCCCGTGACGCGGAAGGACGGCTCGGCCCGCCCAGCAGGCAGGTGCGGGCCACGACCCCCGCGGCGGCCCGGGCGGACACCGCGCCGCCCACCGCCCCCGGGGACCTGGAAGGACGCGCGGCCGGCAGCCGGGCGGCCCAGCTCTCCTGGAGGGCGGCGCGGGACGACCGCGGTGTGGTGTCGTACGACATCTACCAGGGCCGGTCGAAGATCCACAGTGTGGGCGGGAACCAGACGGCCGCCGTGGTGACGGGCCTGCGCCCCGGCACGCGCTACACCTTCACCGTCCGCGCCCGTGACGCGGCGGACAACCTCTCGCAGCCCTCCCCCACCGTCCGCCTCACCACGGCCGAGGGCGCGGACAGCGACGCCACGGCCACGGCGCCCACCGATTTCCGCGCTGTGAGCCGGACTTCGGACGGATCGTTCGACATCGTGCTCTCCTGGACGCCGCCGCGTGTCGACGGGACGGTCACCGAGTACGAGGTGCGGCTGGACGGACGGCCCGTCACCTCGCTGGTGTACGGCGGCGAGGCGCCCCGCGACCGGGCCACGTACCGCTTCTACGTGGGTGACAAGGCGGGGGTCCCGCACCGGGTGCGGATCAGGGCGCTGCTTCCGGACGGCACGTGGGGCGCCTTCTCGGCCGAGCGGACGGTGACGACGGGCGCCGCCGGCCGATACCGGCACAGTCCCCGCTGAGCCGCCCGGAGGACGCCGTCACCTGCGTGGATGCAGCCGGAGTGCGCGGCGGGCGGGCTGCCCGTTGGCTGATCTTCGTGGCGGCACGGGCGCTCCCCGACCTCGGCGGCGCAAGGGATGTACCGCCGGCCGTGCCGCCGGAAGGCAGTCCACATGAGCATCTCGAAGCCCCTGCTCCGCCTCGGACCGACCGTGGCAGCCGCCGCCGCGCTCGCCGTGATGCCGGCCGGGCCGGCGGCCGCGGACGGAATCTCCGTCAGCACCACCGGGAACACGGTCTCGGTGAGCACCACCGCGTGCACCCAGATCAACGGCCACTGGGGCACCGCCTCGCTGCTCAGCAGCGGTCAGGCGAACTTCTCGCAGGGCCGCCAGGTGGCGCTGTCCGGGACGTCCGCGGGGCAGTCCGCGGCCTGGTCCAACGTCAGCGCGGGCACGTACACGGTGATCGTGGTGTGCTCCAACGGCAGCACCGCGGGCACCCAGTCCGTGGTCGTGTCCCCGGCGTCCAGCCCTTCGGCCTCCCCCACGGCGTCGCCGTCCCGCGGTGTGATGGGCGGCGTCGGCGGCGCGTCGAAGGACTACGGCACGGTCACCGCCGTGGCGGGCGGCGCGCTGGTCGGCGCCGGCGTCCTCGGCACCGTCTGGTACCTCCGCCGCCGCAACACCGCCCGCCCGACCCACCTCTAGACCCGGCGCCGGGCCGCCCTCAACCGAAGCGCTCCGGTCAGGCGCCCGGCACCGCCCCCGCGCCCCGCAAGGGGCGCGGGGAACCCGCCTCAGGATCCGACACCCTCAAGGGACGCCGGGAAAACGCCTCAGGGTCCGACACCCTGAGGGGCGCGGGGAACTGCGCGCTCGGCCCACCACGGGCCCGCAGGCGCAGGCCGGCCGGCCCCGCACCACCCCTCAGGGGCGCGGGGAACTGCGCGACCAGCCCCCACCGGCCCGCACCCAGGCGACAACGCCTACCCCTCCCGCCCCCGCCCTTGCCCCTCAGACATCTCGGCGAACTCCGCCAAGGCATGATCAAGCCACTGCGTCCAGAACGTCTCCAGATCGATCCCCGCCCGCAGCACAAGGTGCCGCAGCCGGTCCTCCACCCCGCCCATCCCGGGAGGGAAATCCCTCCGCTCGATCTCCCGATACGTCTCCAACTGCCGCGCGTGCAGCTCCCGATGACGCCGGAGATCGTCCTCAAGCCCCTCCGTCCCCACCACCGCCGCCGCCCGCAGCCGCAGCAGCAGCGCGTCCCGGTGCGGCTTCGGATCCTGGGAAGCCGCCGTCCAGCGCGCCAGCTCCTCCCGCCCCGCCGGCAGCACCTCGTACGCCTTCTTCTGCCCGCGCGCCGGCTGCTCCGCGGGGAGGGCCCGGATCAGGCCCTCCGCCTCCAGCTTCCCCAGCTCCCGGTAGATCTGCTGATGCGTCGCGGACCAGAAGTAGCCGATCGACCGGTCGAAGCGGCGGGTCAGCTCCAG
The DNA here is from genome assembly GCA_014655195.1 of Streptomyces cellulosae. Classification (GTDB taxonomy): domain Bacteria; phylum Actinomycetota; class Actinomycetes; order Streptomycetales; family Streptomycetaceae; genus Streptomyces; species Streptomyces cellulosae. Next base: position 155,509 of record BNBH01000016.1, read on the forward strand.
CCCCGACGACGGCTTCTCGAGCAGGGCGGTGAGGATCGCGTGCGGGAGTGACATGCGCTCATCCTAGGGACGGGCCGCGCCCGCCCTAGAGCGCCGCCGCGAGCTCGGTGCCCTGCTTGATGGCCCGCTTGGCGTCCAGTTCGGCGGCCACGTCGGCGCCGCCGATCAGGTGGACGGGGCTGCCCGCCGCGACGAGCTCCTCGTAGAGGTCCCGGCGCGGTTCCTGGCCGGTGCACAGCACGATGGTGTCGACCTCGAGCACGGTGCTCTCCTCGCCGACGGTGACGTGCAGACCGGCGTCGTCGATCCGGTCGTAGCGCACACCGGGCACCATGGTGACCCCGCGGTGCCGCAGCTCCGTGCGGTGGATCCAGCCCGTCGTCTTGCCGAGCCCCGCGCCGACCTTGGACGTCTTGCGCTGGAGCAGGTGGACCGTGCGCGGCGGGGCGGGCCGCTCCGGGGCGGTGAGGCCGCCGGGCGCGCGGTAGTCGAGGTCGACGCCCCACTGGCGGAAGTACGTCGCGGGGTCCTCGTGCGCCTTGTCGCCGCCGTCGGTGAGGTACTCGGCGACGTCGAAGCCGATGCCGCCGGCGCCGAGGATCGCGACGCGGTCGCCGACGGGCGCGCCGTCGCGCAGCACGTCGAGGTAGCCGACGACGCTCGGGTGGTCGACGCCCGGGATGTCGGGGACGCGCGGGGTGACGCCGGTGGCGACGACGACCTCGTCGTAGCCGGTGACGTCGGCGGCGGTGACCCGCGTGTCGAGGCGGACGTCGACGGCGAGGTCGGCGAGGCGGGTGCGGAAGTAGCGCAGGGTCTCGTCGAATTCCTGCTTGCCGGGGACCTTGCGGGCGACGTTGAGCTGCCCGCCGATCTCGCTCGCGGCGTCGAACAGGGTGACGTCGTGGCCGCGTTCGGCGGCGGAGACCGCGCAGGCGAGGCCTGCGGGACCGGCGCCGACGACGGCGACGCGCTTGCGGCGGCGGGTCGGCGAGAGCACCAGCTCGGTCTCGTGGCAGGCGCGCGGGTTGACCAGGCAGGAGGTGATCTGGCCGCTGAAGGTGTGGTCGAGGCAGGCCTGGTTGCAGCCGATGCAGGTGTTGATCGCCTCGGGGCGGCCCTCGGCGGCCTTGGCGACGAAGTCGGGGTCGGCGAGCATCGGGCGGGCCATGGACACCATGTCGGCGGTGCCGTCTGCGAGCAGCTGCTCGGCCAGCTCCGGGGTGTTGATGCGGTTGGTGGTGACCAGGGGGACGGACACCTCGCCCATGAGCCGCTTGGTGACCCAGGTGTAGGCGCCGCGCGGGACGGAGGTGGCGATGGTGGGGATGCGGGCCTCGTGCCAGCCGATGCCGGTGTTGATGATGGTGGCGCCGGCCGCCTCGACGGCCTTGGCGAGGGTGATCACCTCGTCGAGGGTGGAGCCGCCGGGCACCAGGTCGAGCATGGAGAGCCGGTAGATCAGGATGAAGTCGTCGCCGACCGCCTCGCGGACGCGGCGGACGATCTCGACCGGGAAGCGCATCCGGTTCTCGTAGGAGCCGCCCCAGCGGTCGGTGCGCCGGTTGGTGTGGCGGGCGATGAACTCGTTGATGAGGTAGCCCTCGGAGCCCATGATCTCGACGCCGTCGTAGCCGGCCTGCCGGGCGAGGCGGGCGGCGCGGACGTAGTCGTCGATGGTCCGCTCGACGTCGGCGTCGGACAGCTCGCGCGGCACGAAGGGGCTGATGGGCGCCTGGACGGGGCTGGGGGCGACCAGGTCCTGGTGGTAGGCGTAGCGGCCGAAGTGCAGGATCTGCAGGGCGATGCGGCCGCCCTCGCGGTGGACGGCCGCGGTGACGACCCGGTGCTGCTCGGCCTCCTCCTCGGAGGTGAGCTTGGCGCCGCCCTCGTAGGGACGCCCCTCGTCGTCGGGGGCGATGCCGCCGGTGACGATGAGGCCGACGCCGCCGCGGGCGCGGGCGGCGTAGAACTCGGCCATACGGGAGAAGCCGCCCTCGGCCTCCTCGAGACCGACGTGCATGGAACCCATGAGGACCCGGTTGGGCAGCGTGGTGAAGCCCAGGTCCAAGGGGGTCAGCAGGTGGGGGTAACGGCTCATCTGGCCCTCCGTGCGCGGTGTGGTGCCTGTAGTTGTAGGGCACGCGCACCGGCTTATGCAACTAGTTGCATAATGGAGGTGACGGAGGGCACAGCGTTCCGGCCGGACTCATCTGACTACGTACTCACCTGTGACTGCGTACTCACCTGCTCTCGAGGCGGACGTGCAGTTCGCGCTCCTGGTCGCCCGAGGTCCTGGTCACGTCGCTGACGCGGAACAGGTCCTCCAGCGTGATGCGGAAGCGGTCGATCGCCCAGTAGCCGCCCTGTACGTCGGCGTCGACCGAGGAGGACAGCCGCGCGGGGCGGGCCTCCCCCTCGCGTGGGTCGGCGACGTCGAACGTGCCGAGCCACACCGTGGGCCGGGTCTCGTGCAGTTCCTCGGGCACGTCGTCGGCGCACCGGTCCGACGAGAAGCAGGCGCACAGGGTGTCGAAGACGATCCGGGCGTCGTCCTTGCTGCATCCGCTGATCTCGACCGAGACGGATTCCGGGTGCGTGGGCTCGTTCACCATCGTGATCGCTCCTCTCGTGTCACACCGCCGTCCCCCGCCCTCCCTCAGCAAAGCATCGCACGCCGGAACGCACTACCCGCGCGCTCCTCCCACGATGACGCGGCCTCGGTCACCGGCCAGGATGGGGGAGAGCAGGAACGGGACGACAGGAGCGGCGGAAAATCGCCCTCGCGCGCGGTACAACAAAGGGACGGCGGCGCGGCGAGGGCGTGCCGCGGACTCGGCGAAGGCGGGGCGTGGGATGAGCGCAGCGAGGTCACTCCCGGCCGGCGGGGACGGTCCGGCGCGTCCCAGCGGGCTGCTCGACGTGCTGCGCGTGGCCTCGGTCGTCCTGGACGCCCAGGGGCGGATCGTGCTGTGGAGCCCCCAGGCGGAGGAGCTGTTCGGCTACACCGCCCAGGAGGCGCTGGGCCGGTACGCGGCCCGGATCATGGTGCACGAGGAGCACCTGGACCTGGTCAAGAAGCTGTTCGCCGAGGTCATGCGCACCGGGCGGAGCTGGGCGGGGGCGTTCCCGATCCGGCGCAAGGACGGCGGGACCCAGCTCGTGGAGTTCCGCAACATGCGGCTCCTGGACGACCGGGGGCAGGTGTACGCGCTCGGGCTCGCGGTCGACCAGTCGACGGTGCGGCGGCTGGAGCAGGACGTCGCGCTGTCCACGCGGATCGTCGCCCAGTCCCCCATCGGTCTCGCCGTCCTGGACGCGGACCTGCGGTACGTGTCGGTGAACCCGGCACTGGAGCAGATGAACGGCCTGACGGCCGACGAGCACCTGGGCCGCACCATGCGGGAGGTGCTGCCGCTGGTGGACGCGGCGGCCATCGAGGAGGCGGCCCGCGAGGTGCTGCGGACCGGGCGTCCGGTGGTGGACCGGTCGATGACCGGCCGCACCCCGGCCGACCCGGACGCCGACCACGCCTGGACGGTGTCCCTGTACCGGCTGGAGAACACCCTCGGCACGGTGCTGGGCGTGGCCGTGTCGGTGGTGGACATCACCGACCAGCACCGGGCGAACGTCGAGGCGGAGACGGCGCGCCGGCGGATCGCGCTGATCGCCGACGCCTCCGCGCGGATCGGCACCACCCTGGACCTGGACCGCACGTCCGGCGAGCTCGCCGACGTGGCCGTCCCCGAGCTGGCTGACGCGGCCGCGGTGGACCTGCTCGACGCGGTCGTACGGGGCCGACGCACCGTCCTCGGCCCGGCGGAGCCTGCGCTGATGCGGGCGCTGGCGGTGCGCTGGGTCGACGCGTCCGACGTGGTGCCGGCCGCCGATCCGCCGGGCGAGGTGATCCGGTACGCGCCGGACCGGCTGATCACCGAGTGCGTGCGGACGGGGCTGCCGGTGATGGTGCCGCAGGTGAAGGACGAGGACCTGCTGCGCATCGCCCGCTCCCCCGAGGCCGCGGAGATACTCGCCCGGGCGGGCGTCCACTCGTACCTGGCGGTGCCGCTGATCGCGCGCGGGGAGGTACTGGGCGCGATCGACCTCATCCGTACGCGCGACCCCCGGCCGTTCGACGAGGACGACCTGCTGCTCGCCCGGGAGCTGGCCTCGCGGGCGGCCGTGCAGATCGACAACGCGCGCTGGTACCAGAACGCCCGCGACACCGCGCTCACGCTCCAGCGCAGCCTGCTGCCCAGCCATCCGTCCGTGACGGGCGGTCTCGAGGTCGCCTCCCGCTACCAGCCGGCGGGCGCCACCAGCGAGGTCGGCGGCGACTGGTTCGACGTGATCCCGCTGGACGACGACCGCACGGCGCTCGTCGTGGGCGACGTGATGGGCAGCGGCATCCCGGCCGCCGCCACCATGGGCCGCCTGCGGACCGCCACCCACACGCTGGCGTCCCTCGGCCTCGACCCGGCGGTCCTGCTCGAGCACCTGAACCGGATCACCGTGGAGCTGGACGAGGCGATCGCCACCTGCGTCTACGCCGTCCACGACCCGCGCGAGCGGCGCTGCGTCATCTCCAACGCCGGTCATCTCCCGCCGGCCCGCATCCGCGCCGGCCAGGCGCCCGAGCTGCTGGACCTGCCCACGGGGGTGCCGCTGGGCGTGGGCGGGATCGCCTTCTCCACGACCGAGGTCGACCTGGAGCCGGGCGACCGCCTCGTCTTCTACACCGACGGCCTGGTCGAAACCCGCCGCGACCCCCTCGACGCCCGTCTCGACCGCCTCCTCACCCTCCTCGACACCCCGGCCCGCTCCCTGGACGAGGTCTGCGAACTCCTCCTCCGCACGCTCCACGAACCGGACAACTTCGACGACGTGGCACTGCTGATCGCGCGGGTGAGGGGGGCGGGAGACTGAGGACGCGGGGTTCTGCGCCCTGACCGGCGCCTACGGCGGGATCCCGGCGCGCGGGCCGGCGGAGGCGGGGGGACCCGTGGTCGCGCGAACGGGCCAGGTGAGCGGAGACAAAGGCCCGCGTCCCGCCGACACGACCTGATGCGGCTCTGGCCTTCGGGCGGACGAGTCCGCGAGGAGACGGGGGGACCGTGGTGTGCGGCGCCGGGGAGCTCAGGGACCGGCGCCGAAGCCGCCACTCGGGTACCTCACCGCCGCGTGCCGATCACCACCCGTGCCGGGCGCTCCTGGCAGACCGCGAGGTGGGCGTCGAGGCCTGCCTCGGTGAAGGCGGAGAGAGCTGCCCGGGCCTGGTGCGGGCTCGTTTCCGTGAGGACGTGGCCGCCCGGGGCCAGCCACTCAGGCGCCTCCGCGGCGACGCGGCGAAGGATGTCGAGGCCGTCCACGCCCCCGTCGAGGGCCGCGCGGGGTTCGTGGTCGCGGGCCTCCGCCGGGAGGAGGGCGATCTCGTCGCTGGGGACGTACGGGACGTTGGCGGCGAGGAGGTCGACGCGGCCCCTCAGGCGTGCGGGCAGCGCGTCGAAGAGGTCGCCCTGGTGGACGCGGCCGCCGAGGGACGCGACGTTGCGGCGGGCGCAGCGCACGGCGGCCGGGTCGATGTCGGCGGCGTGCAGGTCCACCGCGCCGAGCGCGGCAGCCAGCGCCGCGCCGACCGCGCCCGAGCCGCAGCACAGGTCCACGACGACGGAGGCGTCCGGCGCGAGGGCGAGGGCCTCCTCGACGAGGAACTCGGTGCGGCGGCGGGGTACGAACACGCCGGGTTCGACGTGGATGCGCCGGCCGCCGAACTCGGCCCAGCCGACGACGAGTTCGAGGGGCAGTCCGGCGGCGCGGCGGGTGACCATGTGGTCGACGGCATCGGGGTCGCCGTCCGCCGCTGCGAGGATCATGTCGGCCTCGTCCTCGGCGAAGACGCAGCCGGCCGCGCGCAGGGTGGCGGCGACGGCGTCGCGAGTGTCGGAACGGTGGGGCAAGAGCCTGGCCTTTCGGGAGCCGAAGGGCGCTCTCGTGGTCACCCGCTCCGGGTGGACCGTGTCGCTCCGAGGCGAGAGCACCCGACCTGACAAGCGGTAATGGGACTCACCTCCTCGACGGACGGCAACCTTACCCGACGGTCACCGGGCCGGTGGGGCGCCTTGAGGGGCACGCGGCCTCCCCCGCCCTCACTCGGACGCGCCCAGTGAAACGCCCCTCCAGGGGCGCGGGGAACTGCGCGACCAGCCCCCACCGGCCCGCAGCCGCCGTCCAACGCCAACCGAGCGGCGCGTCCGCGGACGGCGGGGCTGAGCGCCCTGACAACAGTGCGACGCCCCGGGCGTGCCGCTGCGCCCACCTGTGCCGCCCCAGCGGCACGACTGCCCGCAGCGGCGCGAAGCGCCCCCTAGGGGCGCGGGGAACTGCGCGATCGGCCCCCGCCGACCCGCAGCCGGCACTCGACGGCGTCGAGAACGCGCCCCCGCCGCAGGCACTCCGTGCACGGCACCACCCCGCCCCGTGCCCTGCACACGCCCCCCACCACGTACCGTGGAACACGAGACCCCCGCCCCACCCGCAACGGAATCCCCGATCACGTGAACATCACAAGAGGCTTCACCGGCCGTCCCCGCGTGCACAACCCCGGGCTGCCGCCCGGGCAGTACGACGCGCGGGACGAGTGGCCCGTACTGTCCGCCGAGGTGACCCCCGACCTCGCGCCCGAGGACTGGACCTTCCGGATCGACGGCCTGGTGGCCGAGCCCCGCACCTGGGACTGGGAGCAGGCCCACGCCCTGCCCGCCGACGCGTACGAGGGCGACATCCACTGTGTGACCGGCTGGTCGAAGTTCGGCGTGCGCTTCGGCGGCGTCTCGCTGGACGCCTTCCTGGACCAGGTCCAGCCCCTGCCGTCGGCCACGCACGTGGTGGCGTACGCGCACACCGGCTACACCGCGAACCTGCCCCTCGCCGACGTGACCGGCGGTCGAGCCTGGATCGTCTGGGAGTACGACGGCGAACCGCTGCCCGCCGAGCACGGCGGCCCCGCCCGGCTCGTCGTGCCGCACCTGTACTTCTGGAAGTCCGCCAAGTGGATCGCCGGCCTGCGCCTGCTGGACCACGACGAGCCGGGCTTCTGGGAAAGCAACGGCTACCACGCGCGGGGCAACCCGTGGGAGGAGCAGCGGTACTCCGGTGACTGACCAGGTGACTGAGCAGATGACACGGCCCACGCCGCCCACCGCGCCGGCCACACGCTTCGCCGTGCCCGGCCGCATCGGCGTGAGCCGGCAGACCGCGTCGGTGTGGCGGACGGCCACCCTGACGGAGATCCGCCGGGAGACGCCCCGCGTGTCGACCTTCCGGTTCGCGGTGCCCGGCTGGCCGGGGCATCTGCCCGGGCAGCACCTGATGGTGCGGCTGGTGGCGGAGGACGGGTACACGGCCCAGCGCCACTACTCGATCGCCTCGCCGCCGGACGACTCCGGGCACATCGAGCTGACCCTCGACCATGTGCGGGACGGCGAGGTCTCCGGCTGGTTCCACACGGAGGCCCGCCCCGGCGACCGGATCGAGATGCGCGGACCGCTCAGCGGCTTCTTCGCCTGGCCGGGTGACCGGCCCGCGCTGCTGCTGGGCGCAGGATCGGGCGTGGTCCCGCTGATGTCGATGGTGCGCCACCACCGCGCCCGGAACCTGACCCTCCCCCTGCGCCTGCTGGTGTCGGCGCGCACCCCGGAGGACCTGATCTACGCGGACGAGTACGGCCCGGAGACCACACCGGTGTTCACCCGGACGGCCCCAAAGGGTGTGGCCGTAGGACGTATGGCCGCCGAACATGTGGCACCGCTCCTGGCCGAGCAGCCTCCCGGTGGGTGGGAGGCCTATGTGTGCGGCTCCAACTCCTTCGCGGAGCACGCCTCCGGGCTGCTGGTGGCCGCCGGCCAGCCGGTGGAGCGCATCCGCATCGAACGCTTCGGCTGACCCGACCTCACCCGCCGAACGCCGGGGGTCACTCCCCCGCCCCACGGACGGCGTCGTTTCGCACGCCCGCCGCCGGGGCACCCGCACCGGACCTGTTCCGCGCGTGCCGTGAGACGCGCCCCGGAGCCGCTGGGTCCGCCGCCCGCTCGGCCTGTCACCCGCGCGGCTGCGGTGGACGGCGAGGGGAGGCGAAGGATGCGAACGCGGGTGCTGTCCCGGCGCCGGCGCGGCCCGCTGTGCCGCCGTTCGGACGTCGTCGAGGCGTGGACGGCAGTGGCCGTGTCCGTGCTGCTGTGCCTGACGGTGCCGCTGGCGGGCCTGCTCACCACCCGGTGGGCGTACGAGGACGCGCGGACGGCCGCCGACGAGCAGCGCGCCGACCGTCACCGCGTACACGCCGAGGTTCTGGAGCGCCCCTCGAAGACGCACTCCCCCGCCGAGTCCGAGCGGCGGCACGCCTCCCGGGCGACCGTCCGCTGGACGGACCCGGACGGGGGCACGCGCACGGCCCTGGCGCGGGTCCCGGCGCACGTCCGCCCCGGCGACCCGGTGCACGTCTGGCTTGACTCCCGGGGCCGCGAGGTCCTCCCGCCGGTCGACGACGCGTCGGTGTGGCAGTACGGGGTCGGCATGGGCACCCTGGCCGCCGGCTCCACGGCGACCGTGCTGCTGCTCGCGCACCGTGCGGTGCGGCGGGCGGCGCTGCGCCGGCGGCTGGAGGAGTGGGAGCGGGACTGGGCCCGCACCGGCCCGCTGTGGACGCACCGCGGCGTCTGACCCCCCGGCCCCCAGCCCGGAGCAACCGCTTTCCATCCCCACCACCAGCGCCTTCTCCCCCGTACCCTGGCGTGCCGCCGCATGATCCACGTACCGTGTCCTCGCTTCGCACGGTCCCTTCACGAAGGCGGTCCCAGATGGCCCTGTTCGACCTGTCCCTCGACAAGCTGCGCGCGTACCGCAGCAAGTCCACGGAGCCCGAGGACTTCGGCGCGTTCTGGTCCGGCACGCTGGAGGAGGCGCGCCGGCACGACCTGGACGCGCGGTTCGAGCCGGTCGACACGGGGCTGACGACCGTGGAGGTCTTCGACGTGACGTTCGCCGGGTTCGGCGGCCACCCCGTCAAGGGCTGGCTGATCCTGCCCGCCGGCGCCTCCGAACCGCTGCCGCTGGTGATGGAGTTCGTCGGGTACGGCGGCGGCCGGGGTCTGCCGCACGAGCATCTGCTGTGGGCGTCCACGGGCCGGGCGCACTTCGTGATGGATACCCGCGGCCAGGGCAGCGCGTGGGGCGGGGGCGGCGGCACCGAGGACCCGGTGGGGTCCGGTCCGGCGTTCCCCGGCTACATGACGCGCGGCATCGACGCGCCGGAGAACTACTACTACCGGCGGGTGTTCACGGACGCGGTGCGCGCGGTGGAGGCGGCGCGGTCGCATCCGCTGACCGACGCGAGCCGTACCGTGATCACGGGCGGGAGCCAGGGCGGCGGCATCACGATCGCGGTGGGCGGCCTGGTCCCGGACCTGGCGGGCGTCGCGCCGGACGTGCCGTTCCTGTGCGACTTCCCGCGCGCCACGACCCTCACCGACCGCAATCCGTACCGGGAGATCGGCAACTTCCTCAAGACGCACCGCGGCCGCGCGGCGGACGTGCGGCGCACCTTGTCGTACTTCGACGGCGTGCACTTCGCCGCCCGCGGCACCGCGCCCGCGCTGTTCTCGGCGGCGCTGGAGGACCAGACGTGCCCGCCCTCCACGGTGTTCGCCGCCTTCAACGCCTGGGCGCACGAGGACAAGACGATCGAGGTGTACGACTTCAACGACCACGAGGGCGGAGGCCCCTACCAGGAGGCGGCGCAGCTGCGTTGGATGCGCGACCGCGTCTGACGACCACGCCCGAAGAACCGCACCGTTCGACGGACCGCACGGTTCCGGCCGAACTGCCGGGCCGGCCTTCCCTGTTGGTGTAGACCAATGCTAGATGTGGTGGCTCAACGAGCCCGCACGGCCACGGAACGTCACCAACAGGAGGGCGCGGCATGGCCCGCACCACCCCGCACCAGCATGTCCCATCCCGCCGGACCCTCACCGACGGGGAGCCGCTCTACCGGAGGGTCGCCTCCGAACTGCTCGGCGAACTGCGCACCGGCACCGTCCCGCCCGGTGAACGGCTGCCCGGCGAGCGCCAGTTGGCCGAGCACTTCGGGGTCAGCCGGGAGACCGTACGGCAGGCGCTGGAGGTGCTGCGGCGGGAGGGGATGGTCGCCACCNGGCTTCCCGCTCGGCGCGCGGCAGGCGGGGCGGGACACGGTGGCGCGGGCCACCGTCGCCTGGGAGGCCCCGCCGCCGGGCCACGCCGGGCCCCTGGGCCTCGCACCCGGCCGGCCCACGCTGGTGCACCGGTACTGGTCCGTCTCGCCGGACGGGCGGGAGCAGCGTACGGCGGTGACATCGTTCTCCGCGGTGGCGCTCGCGGAGGTGGAGGAGCTGGCCCGCTACCGCGACCGGGCAGACGGCACCGGCGCCGCCGAGCTGCGCCGGACGTACGACTGGATGCGGCGGGCCGGTCTGTCGCTGCACCACCGCGACACGATCACCCGTATCGAGTGCACGCCGTCGGTGCGCGTCACCCGGCAGGTGCACGACCAGCACCACCGGCCGCTGGAGCTGACGGAACTGGTGATGGACGCCCAGCAGGACGTTCTGGTCTACGAGTTCACGGTGCCGGCGGCGGTCTGAGGCACCATCGGCTCGCGCACGACGCGGGCCTGCCGGGCCGCCGCGAGCAGACGCCGGCCCGCCGACCACACGGCGCTGTCGTCGACCGCCCAGCCGCCGCCCGCGTGGTCGGTGCGGATGCGGACCAGGCTCCAGCCGTGCGCGGGGCCGTCGTCGAGGGCGTCGGTGAAGTGCACGGTCATCTCGGCGGTCGGGACCGGGCGCGGGGTGCGCCAGCGGGCGTAGAGGGCGGGCGGCAGGACGTCCGCGAGCGTGGCGACGGCGGCCGCGTCCACCGGGCGGTCGTCCCGGAAGCGCACCCAGGCGACGAGCACGGCCCGGGGTCCGCCGCCCAGCGGGAGGTCGGCGGTGGCGGGACGTATCTCCAGCTGGCGGGCGAACAGCGCGAGGTCGGCGGGGAGTTCGACGGGGACGCAGTCGTCCGGGCCGCGCACCTCCGGGGCGGTGAGGCCGGCGTGCGCGGGGCCGCCACGGGCGCGTCCGAACAGCGCGGAGCCCAGGACGACCGGCTCGCCGTCCTGGTGGCCGGTGAAGAGACAGGTGGCGGTGCGCCGGCCGGTCGCGGGGGCGGTCCCGGAGAAGCGCAGCGGGCCGGTCCCGACCGGGGCCAGGTAGTGCGTCGTCAGCGAGCGCACCGGCCGGTCCCCGCCGGCGAACGAGTCGCGTACGGCGGTGAGCGCCGCGCCGGCGACCCAGCCGCCGTGCATGCCCTCCCAGGACCACCAGCGGGGGTCGATCTGCGTCGCGTCATAGGCAGTCGTCGTCACGCGAGCCACTCTAGGCGGGTGGGTTGGAAATTCCAACGGAATCCCGAGTCGAGTTTGAAAAGCAGACTCAGGAGGTGAGCGGCGTCTGGTGGTCCTCCTTCTCCGCCACGATGAGCCGCACCCGGGGGCTGCCGTCCCGTCGGCGCCCGAACTCGGGAAGGGCCCGGAACTCCACGCGGAACCCCGTGTCCTCCAGCCCGTGCCACAGGTCGCCGAAGCGCACGGCGCGGTAGTACATGACGAACGGCGGGCGCCGGACGGCGTTGCGCACGCGCATGACGGTGTCGAAGCCGAGCAGCATCGCGTGGGCGAGGGAGCCGGGCCGGGGCGGGGCGACGACCGGGAGGACGAGGCAGCCGCCCGGCCGCAGCACCGTGTGCACCTGTGCGAACAGGCCCGGCATCTCGGACGGCAGGAAGTGCCCGAGCGCCCCGAAGCTGACCACGAGGTCGAACTCCGGCCCGAACGGCAGCGCCCGCGCGTCCGCCCGCACCCAGGACACGTCGGGCCCCTCGGGCCGCCTGCGCGAGCGGGCGACCTCCAGCATCCCGGTGCTGAAGTCCACGCCGGTGACCGAGTCCCGGCACACCTGGCGCAGCACGTCGACGCCCGCGCCGGTGCCGCAGCACAGGTCGAGCCCGGTGCCGTAGGGGCCGGACTCCAGCAGCGCGGCGACGGTGGCGTCCAGCACGGAGTCGGGGGTGCGGAAGGGGGTGTGGTCGAACTTCGGGGCGAGGAGATCGTAGCCGCGCTCGACGGACGACAGCGCCTGCACGGCCAGTTCGCTCAGTCGGGGGCCTTCGGGGCTGAACATCCGCCCAGCGTAGAGCGCGGCGACCGGGGCCGCCTCGGAACTGCGGCTGCCGGGACCGAGCCCCCTGACGGTGTGCCGTCGCAAGCCGGGAAGGGCATCCGAGTGCTCGCGCGCGGCCCCCGGCCGGGGCAGCGCGGTGATCGGGACGCCCCTTCCTACGTTGGCGATATGACTATCGGATTTGCTTCGCGGGCGGCCGTGTCGGGGTGCGTGCTCTGTGCGGCGGGCCTGCTGGCGCTCGCGCCCGCCGCGGCGACCACCGGACCCGGTGTCGATCCCGGGCCACGGACGACGGACGCGCCCGCGTCCCTGCTGTACCGGCCCGGCACGCACGTCCGTCCGCGCGCGGGGGCGCCCGAGGTCCCGGACCTGTCCGCCCGCGCCTGGCTGGTCGCCGACGCGGACACCGGCGCGGTGCTGGCGGCGCACGACGCGCACCGCAAGTTGCCGCCCGCCAGCACTCTCAAGACGCTGTTCGCGCTGACCGTGATGCCGGCCCTGCCGTCCGGCATCCGGCACCGCGTCGACCCGGAGGAGCTGGAGGGCGTCGGTCCGGGGAGCAGTCTCGTCGGGGTCGCCGAGTACCGGACGTACCGCGTGTCCGACCTCTGGAACGGGGTGTTCCTGAACTCCGGCAACGACGCCGTGCGGGTGCTGGCGGCCCTCAGCGGCGGCTGGCGGACGACCGCCGAGCGGATGGAGGAGAAGGCGCGGGCCCTGGGCGCCCGCGACACCCACGTGAAGTCGCCCGACGGCTACGACGCGCCCGGTCAGGTGTCGTCGGCGTTCGACCTGGCGGTGTTCGGCCGGGCGGGACTGCGGAGTCCCGAGTTCGCGGAGTACTGCGCGCGGGCGGAGGCGAGTTTCCCTGCCCGGGACGGCGGGAGCTATCCGATCGTCAACACCAACCGGCTGCTCACGGGGGCGGACGGGGTCGCTCCGTACCGGGGGCTGGTCGGGGTGAAGAACGGCTACACGAGCCATGCCGGCAACACGTTGGTCGCCGCTGCCCGCCGCGACGGGCGGACCCTGGTGGCTACGGTGATGAACCCGCGGTCGGACGACGGGTACGCGGTGTACGAGGAGGCGCGCGAACTCCTCGACTGGGGCTTCGACGCGGGCGGCCGTGTCGATCCGGTGGGCTCCCTGGACGCCCTCCGCAGCGCCCCGCCGGGCGGGCCGGAGGCGGACGCGGTGGCGGTGTCGGCGTCCCGCGGGGACGACGCGGACGGCCGTCCGGTGTGGTGGACGATCGCGGGGGCGGCGCTGTTGGGCGGGGCGGGGGTGGCGGTGTATCTGCGGGTGAGGTGGGGGCCGGTGCCGAGGGATTGAGGCCCGGTCGGGCTGCCGGCGGTCCGTGGCTGGTCGCGCAGTTCCCCGCGCCCCTGAAGGGGCTGCCGCCACGCCCGCTTGCAGACCCCCGCCGCTGCGGGCAGTCGTGCCGCCAGGGGCGGCACGGGTGGGCGCAGCGGCACCCCGTCAGCGGGCAGCGGCTGTCCCGACCCCCGGGCGCCGGAACCCAGGCCCGCCCTCATCCCGCCGCTGCGGGCAGTCCGTGGCTGAGCGCGCAGTTCCCCGCGCCCCTGAAGGGTGCGGCCGCCAAGCCCGCTTGCAAACCCCCGCCGCTGCGGGCAGTGGTGCCGCCAGGGGCGGCACGGGTGGGCGCAGCGGCACCCCGTCAGCGGGCAGCGGCTGTCCCGACCCCCGGGCGCCGGAACCCAGGCCCGCCTACCAGCTCACCCCCGTCTCAGACGCACACCGCCCCCAGCCCCGCCACCGGCCGTACCCCTCCCACCGGGCGCCCCCCGCCCAGTACCGCCTCTCCCGCGAACGCGGTCAGCAGGGCGGGGTCCACGCCCGCGTGGGTGAGGGCCGCCGCCGTGACGGGGATGCGGGCGCGGCCCGCGCCGTCGGCTATCTTCACGGCCACCGCTCGGCCGTCCGGCAGTGCCGCGACCTGGACGCCCTCGAAGCCGTCCTTGGCGAGCAGCCCCGGCACCGTGCGCATCAGCGCGGCCACGTCACGGCCCGCACCGGACGCCATCTCCGCGTGGGTGCGCATCGCGTGGGCGACCCGCCCCTCGGGGGTGCCGGGGGCGCCGCCCGCGATCCGGGCGACCGCGCGGGCCAGGCCCTCCAGGGACACCGCGAACAGCGGAGCACCGCAGCCGTCCACGGTGACCGTGGCGACACGCCGCCCCGTGAGGTCCTCGACGGTCTCGGCGACCGCCTGCTGGAGCGGGTGGGCCGGGTCGAGGTAGTCGTCGAGCGACCAGCCGTTCAGCTTCGCCGTGTACAGCATGGCCGCGTGCTTGCCCGAGCAGTTCTGGGCGAGCCGGGAGGGGGCGCGGCCCGCACGCACCCAGGTGTCCCGGACGGCGGGGTCGAAGGGCAGGTCCGGGACGTTGCGCAGATCGCCCTCGGTGAGGCCCGCCCGCGCCAGGATGCGGCGCGCGCCGTCGAGGTGGCGCTCCTCGCCGGAGTGGCTGGCCGCCGCGAGGGACAGCAGGTCGCCGTCGAGCGGGAGGCCGGCGCGGACCATGGCCACCGCCTGGACGGGCTTGAGCGCGGAGCGCGGGTAGAACGCCGCCTCGGGGTCGCCGAGCCGGAAACCGACGGTGCCGTCACTGTCGAGGACGACGACGGAGCCGTAGTGGACGCCTTCGACGACCCCGCCGCGTACGAGGTGGGCGACGGGGGCGTGGCGGGGTGCGCGGACCGGGGGTGCGGCCGCGGGGAGACTGCTGTGCATCACACTGCCTGCGGGTTGTCGGGGCGGGCCGGCGCGGGGGTGGTGCGCGGGCCCGGTGTGCGCGCGGAGCGCACGATGTCGGTGAGGGTGGTCTCGACACGGTCGAGGTGGTGGGTCATGGCGCGCACGGCGTCGGGTTCGGAGCCGGCGGCCAGGGCCTCCACGATGGCCCGGTGCTCGCGGTCGGAGTGGGCGCGGCGGCCGCCGAGCTCGTTGAGGAAGGCGGACTGGCGGGCCAGCGCGTCCCGGATCTCCTCGATGACCCGCCGGAACACGGGGTTCTGGGCCGCCTCGGCCACGGCGAGGTGGAACAGGGTGTCCATCGCCGCCCAGGCGGTCGTGTCGGTCTCCCCCTCCATCCGCGCCAGCAGCCCCCGCAGCCGGTCCAGATCCTCCGTCGTACGGCGGAGGGCGGCGTACCCGGCGACGGGGATCTCGACGTGCCGGCGGACCTCCATGAGGTGAGCGGCCGTGTAGTCGCCGAAGGTGGGGTCCTGCACGGCGTCGGCGACCACGAAGGTGCCCTTGCCGGTGCGGGACACCGTCAGGCCCATGGTCTGGAGTGCCCGCAGCGCCTCGCGCAGCACGGGGCGGGACACCTCGAGTTCGCGGCAGAGCTCCGCCTCGGAGGGCAGCTTGGCGCCGATCGCGTACTCGCCGCGCTCGATGGCGTCGCGGAGGTGGGCGAGCACCGCCTCCGTCGCGCTGACGCGCCGCGGCCCCGCACCACCTGTCTGGCTGTCTGACAGGTTCACGGGCCGATCGTGCGGGCCGCCCGCGCGCACTGTCAAGCGGGGGCGGGCCGGAGGTGGTGCCGGCCACACCCCCGCCCTGGGGCCACCACCCCTCTTCCCTGGGGGTGCCCGTCCCGTCGTATGCGGGGGCCACCGCCCTTCTTCGCCGGGGAAATGAACCCCCATACTGAGCGCATGGCACATTCGACGGCGCCGGCCGGCATCCATTCCTCCGACGAGGGCGAAAAGCAGACAAACCCTCAGGGGGGCGGACGAAAAAGGGAGCGGGAGAAAAGCTCCGGACGCGGGAGTGATTTCTCCGAGTTGTCCCGGCGAATAGCCGACGCGGACCTTCTGCGTCGCCGCCCCCTCTACTACACGGTGCGTTTCACCGCGGTGGGTCTGGCGTTCGCCGGAGGCGTCGTCGCGTTCCTGCTCCTGGGCGACAGCTGGAGCCAGCTGTTCGTCGCCGCCGCGCTGGCCGTCGTGTTCGGGCAGCTCGGGCTGGCCGCGCACGACCTGGCGCACCGCCAGGTGTTCTCCCGCAGGCGCCCCAGCGAGACCGGCGGTCTCCTGGTGGCGAACGTGCTGCTCGGCATGAGCTACGGCTGGTGGATGAACAAGCACACCCGCCACCACGCGAACCCGAATCACGAGAACAAGGACCCGGACGTCGCGCCCGACATCATCGTCTGGTCACGTCGTCAGGCGCGGCAGGCCAAGGGTCCCGCCCGGTTCATCGGAAAACACCAGGCGGCCCTTTTCTTCCCGCTGCTGACCCTCGAGGGCCTGAATCTGAGTTTCAGCAGTTTCCGGGCGCTGCGCAGCCCGTCGATGAAACGGCCCGTCCTGGAGGGCACCCTCCTCGTCGCGCATTTCGCCGTCTATTTCGGCGGAATTTTCACACTACTGTCCCCCGGTAAGGCGCTCGCGTTCATCGCCGTGCACCAGGGGCTGTTCGGCCTGTACCTCGGTTCCGTGTTCGCGCCGAACCACAAGGGCATGCCGATGGTCGAGGAGGGCACCGAGCTGGACTTCCTCCGCCGTCAGGTGCTGACCTCCCGCAACGTCGACGGCGGTGCGCTGACCGACGTGTTCATGGGCGGCCTCAACTACCAGATCGAGCACCACCTCTTCCCCAGCATGCCGACGCCGGCCCTGGCGAAGGCCCAGGCGATCACCGAGCGGTACTGCGCCGAGCTGGGCATCCCGTACTGCCGGTCGGGTCTCCTCGCCTCGCACCGCACGGCGCTGCGCCATCTGCGGGAGGCCGGCGCGCCCCTGCGCGAGGCCGGGCGCTGACCCTACGGCCACACCGCCCCGGCCAGGGCCGCCCCCGCGAAGGCGGCGCCCAGGCCGGCGGCCGTGCTCACCAGGACGTTGGCGGCCGCGTACCCGAGGGCGCCGCTCTCGGCGAGGCGGAGGGTCTCGTAGGAGAAGGTCGAGTAGGTGGTGAGGGCGCCGCACAGTCCGGTGCCGAGCAGCAGCTGCACGTCGTCGCCGGCGACGCCCGCGGCCGCGGCGCCGGCCAGCAGCCCGAGGATCAGACTCCCGACGACGTTGACGGTGAACGTGCCCCAGGGAAGGTCGGAGCCGGTCCGGGACTGCACGGCCCGGTCGGTGAGATACCGCAACGGCGCCCCGGCCATCGCGCCGAGCACCACGTACAGCCAGGTCACGCCCGGCCCTCCCGCACGGCGTCGTCGTCGCTCCCGGGGCGGGGGACGATCTCGCACCGTTCGAGGAACACGAGCCCTTCCGGGACGAGCGCGTGGACCTCCGGCAGGAAGGCCCGCACCCGTTCCTCGGTGTCGACCATGACGACCGCCACCGGCATGTCCTCGCTCAGTGACAGCAGCCGGGAGGTGTGCACGAGCGACGAGGAGCCGTAGCCCTCGATACCGCGGAACACGCTGGCTCCGGCGAGCCCCGCCGCGTGCGCGCGGTGGACGATCTCCGAGTACAGCGGCCGGTGACGGCAGGTGTCGCACTCGCCGACGAGCACCGTGAGGCGCAGCCCGTCGGTCGTCGGAGTGGTCATGACTGCCTCCTGATCAGTGCCCGGCGGGTGGCCGTGGTCGCCGCCCAGACGGCGGTCAGGGCCACGACGGGGGTGGCGGCCAGGCAGAGGACCGCGCTGCCGGGGCGGCCGGCTTCGAACAGGCCGCGGACGTCCACCGCGTAGGTCGAGAAGGTCGTGAAGCCGCCCAGGACTCCGGTGCCGAAGAACGGCCGGAGGAGGCGGTGCGCGGCGCGGGCCTCGGTGACGGTCACCATGAACGCGCCGATCACGGCACAGCCGAGGACGTTGACCCACAGGATCGTCCAGGGGAAGGAACCCGCCGGGGTCGGCCACCACACGACGGCCGCGTACCGGGCCGCGGCTCCCACTCCGCCGCCCACCGCGACCGCCGCGACGACAGGCGCCTGGGCCCGTACGGCGGAGCGGCCCCGGGGTCGTCCGGTGTCCGCCGCGGTCACGGTCGTACGTCCTCCCACTCGCACGGGATCAGCCTAGTCCAGGCGTCGGAGACGGGGCGTCCGGACCTGCTCGGGGCTACCAGCCCTTCTCGAACAGCTGGGTCACCTCGGCCAGGCGGATCTCGTCGCGGCGGTAGCGGGGGCCGTCGTCCAGGCCGGTGGGGTGGAGCAGGCCGAGGGCGGTGAGCAGGTGGAGGTGGGTGAGGGCCGCGGGGCGGGGCACGCCGAGGCGGGTCGCGACGTCGTCCGCGGTGAGGCCCCGTTCGGCGGTGTCCGGGTCGCCCAGCCAGGCGAGGATGCGCAGTCGTGTCCCGTCGGCGGGAGTCCTCGGCATGTCGTCCACCTCCCCGCCGGGCTTCCTCGTCTCCGGCTCCCTCTCACTGTGCCGCGCCCGGGGTCCCCGTGTCCGGTACTGCGGGCAGCTTGTCCGGAGTCAACGCCCCTGCCACACGAGGACGTTGACTCCGGAAAGGTCACCGGTGTCAGCGGTGGCGGAACCACTCCATGGCGGGGAGCGCGCGGTCGCCGTAGTCGAACAGCGCCTGGTTCTCCCAGCCGTTGCCGGAGGACGGGTCGGCCGGGTCCCAGCCGTTGCCGTCGCGGGCGGTCCAGGTGGCCTCCCAGTAGAAGATGCCGAGGCCCCGTCCGCCGGGGACGGCCTCCACGATGCTCGCCATGTCGTTCATCCAGCGGGTCTGCCCGGCGGGGGTGGCCGGGTAGCCGGGGACGAGTTCGCTCTCCAGGTCGATGATGTTCTCCAGCGCGTCCTCGCTGTCCAGGCGGAACGGATAGGCCGTCTCGGCGACGTACACGGGCTTGCCGTAGCGGGCGGCCGCGTCGTCGAGGGTGGTCTGCACGTCGTGCAGGGTGCCGTGCCAGTAGCCGTAGTACGACAGCCCGATGACGTCGAAGCGCACCCCGTGGGCGACCGCCTGGTCGAACCACCAGCGGGTGCCGTCGAGGTCGCCGCCCTCGGCGAGGTGCAGTGCGACGGACGTGGACGGGCTGACCGCCTTCACCGCGCTGTAGCCGGAGTTGAGCAGCCCGGCGAGCTGGGACCAGTTCGAGGTGGAGCCCTCGTTCCACAGCATGCCGCCGTTGATCTCGTTGCCGACCTGCACCATGTCGGCCGTCGTGCCCTGCGCCTTCAGGGCGTTCAGTACGTCGTGGGTGTGGTCGTGGACGTCCTTCTTGAGCTGCTCGTAGCCGTGTCCGGCCCAGGCGGCGGGTTTGGTCTGCTTGCCGGGGTCGGCCCAGGCGTCCGAGTAGTGGAAGTCGACCAGCAGCTTCATGCCCCGCGCCTTGACCCGCTTGGCCAGGGCCAGGACGTGCGCCTTGTCGTTGTAGCCGTCGGCCGGGTTCACCCACACCTTGACGCGGGCGTAGTTCATGCCGGAGGAGCGGAGGATGGCGAGGGGGTCGCCGGCGGTTCCCGAGGCCGTGCGGTACACCCCGCCGCGGTCCTCGCTCTTGGGGAGGGAGGAGATGTCGGCGCCCTTGACGCCGAGGCCCGCGGTGCCGCGTTCGAAGGTGAGGTCGTCGACGTTGATCCAGTTGCCGGGGTTGGCGTCGCTGACGACGGCGACGGTGCAGCGGCCGCCGCTCACCGTGACGGGCACGACGATCCGAAGCCAGCCCGATGCGGACACCGGCAGGCCGGTGCGCCGGTCGGCGCCGCCGCAGTCGCGCAGGGCGAGGTACGCGGCGTTCTGGCCGCCGCCCGAGCGGACCCAGGCGGTGAGCCGGTAGGCGCCGGCGGCCAGCCCGGTGAGCTGCTGGTACGTCTCGACCCGGTAGGCGGAGGAGGACCAGTGGGCGAGGCGGTGACCGCCGTCGCGTCCGCCCGCCTCGGTGTACGAGGCCGCGGTGTCGCCGGACTCGGACCAGCCTGCCGGGGTCGCGGCGCCGGTGCCGCCGGGCTCGAAACCCGCGTTGGTGAGGGTGCTCGCGGCGGTCGCGGGGGCGGGCAGGGCGGTGAGGGTGAGGCCCGCCACGAGCGGCGGCAGCAGGGCCCGGAGTGTGCGTCTGGGATGGAACATCGGCGTTCGTCGTCCCTTCGACGTGGGGGGGAGGAGCGCCCGCACCCGGTGGGTGAGGGCCCCCTCCGCCCGCGGCCGTACGCCCGCGCGGGCGGAGGGGAGTCGGGTTCAGCCGTCGAGCCGGACCACCCGGACGGCCCCGGCGGGCACCGCGAGCCGTCCGGCGGCGCGCTCGCCGGTCAGCAGCTCGGTGCCGGGGGTCTCCAGCGGGACCTTGGCGTCGGCGGCGGAGTGGTTGATCGCGAAGAGGAAGCGGCCGGAGTCGCCGCTGCGGCGGACCACTTCGACGTCGTGCGGCAGGTCGTCGCGCGGGGGGACGCCCGCGTCCTCGGCGGCTCGGGCGAGGACGGTGGCGAGGCCGTCGGTGCCGAGCCGGGTGGAGACGTACCAGGCGGTGCCCTCGCCGAGGCGGTGCCGGGTGACCGCGGGCCGGCCGGCGGCCAGTCCGTCGGCGTACGTCCACACGGTCTCGGCGCCGCGCGGCACCACGAACTCGGTCCACACGTCGGCGTGCACGTCCGCGCCGCCGGGGCCGGTCAGGCGCACCCGCTCGCCCTCCAGCAGCGGCGAGAACTCCTCGACGGTGAGGCCCAGGACGTCCCGTAGGACGCCCGGGCAGGGGCCCTCGTGCACGGCGTCGTGTTCGTCGACGATTCCCGAGAAGTACGACACGACGAGCGTGCCGCCGCCCTCCACGTACCGGCGCAGGTTGTCGCCGGCCGCCTCGGTCATCAGGTACAGGGCGGGGACGACGACAAGGGGATACCTCGACAAGTCGTCTTCCGGGCGGGCGAAGTCGACGGTGAGGTGGCGGTCGTAGAGGACCTCGTAGAAGGCGTCGGCGCGTTCGCGGGCGTCGTGGTCCTGACTGGGGCGCCAGTCGAGGTTCTGCGCCCACCAGGACTGCCAGTCCCACAGCACAGCGACGTCCGCCTCGGTGCGGGTGCCCCGCACGGGTGCCAACGACCGTACCGACGCGCCCAGTTCGGTGACCTCGCGGAAGACGCGGGTCTCGGTGCCGCCGTGCGGCAGCATCGCCGAGTGGAACTTCTCCGCCCCGCGCCGGGACTGGCGCCACTGGAAGAACATGGCGCCCTCGGAACCGCGCGCGACATGGGCGAGGGAGTTGCGGGCCATCTGGCCGGGGGCCTTGGCGGGGTTGCGGGGCTGCCAGTTGACGCCCGAGGTGGAGTGTTCGAGGAGCAGCCAGGGTGCGCCGCCGGCGACGGAGCGGGTGAGGTCGGCGGCCATGGCGAGGTTGACGTGGGTGCGGCGGCCGTCGGTGATCAGGTAGTGGTCGTTGGTGACCAGGTCCACCTCGCGGCCCCAGGCCCAGTAGTCGACGGAGTCGCACTGGCTGAGGGCGGTCATGAAGTTGGTGGTGACGGGGACGCCGGGTGACAGGCGGTGCAGGATGTCCCGCTCGGCGGTGAAGTTCTCCCTCATGGTCGCGTCGGCGAACCGCCGGTAGTCCAGCGCCTGGGCCGGGTTGCCGACCGTGGGGGTGGCGCGGGGCGGGTTGATCTCGTCGAGCGAGGCGTAGCGCTGGCCCCAGAAGGCGGTGCCCCAGGCCTCGTTGACGGCCTCCACGCTGCCGTACGTGCGCTCCAGCCAGCGGCGGAAGCGGGCGGCGCAGGTGTCGCAGTAGCAGGCGGAGACGGGGACGCCGTACTCGTTGTGGACGTGCCACATCGCCAGCGCCGGGTGGTCGCCGTAGCGCTCGGCGAGGCGGGTGGTGATGTCCGCGGCGGCCGCCCGGTAGGCGGGGTTGCTGTGGCAGATGGCGCCGCGGGAGCCGAACTCCAGGCGCACCCCGTCGGCGGTGACGGGCAGTGCGTCGGGGTGGGCGCGGTAGAACCAGGCGGGCGGCACCACGGTGGGCGTGCCCAGGTCGACGCGGATCCCGGCGCCGTGCAGCAGGTCGAGGCTGCGGTCGAGCCAGCCGAAGTCGTGGGCGCCGGGGGCGGGTTCGAGCAGGGCCCAGGAGAAGATGCCGACGCTCACCAGGGTGACGCCGGCCTCGCGCATCAGCCGGACGTCCTCCTCCCAGACGGCCTCCGGCCACTGCTCGGGGTTGTAGTCCCCGCCGAAGGCGAGCCCGGTCAGGCCCCTGGGGGTGATCTCCGGCATCGATGGTCTCCCGTTGTGATCGATCGCTTGGGAACGTGCACACACATTCTCGACGGTGTGGAGCCCACATAACCGCACAGCATCAACCATTGACAAGTGTCCGATGTGTTTCTCTACTGTGAACGCTCACAGATGCCCGCGCGAGCCGCGCACCGCACGCATCCGGTCCCCGCACTCGGCGGGGGCCCAGGTCAGGGGAGACTTCCATGCCGTACACGAAGCGCCGTCGCCTCGTGAGTTCCGCCGTCGCCGTGGCCCTCGGGGCCACCGCGCTCGCCGCCTGCGGGTCGTCGTCCGACGACGACGGCGCCGCGTCGGGTCCGGTCACGCTGACGTACTGGAGTTGGGCCCCCGGCATGGACAAGGTCGTGGACCTGTGGAACAAGGGGCCGGGCAAGGAGCGGCAGATCACCGTCACGGTGAAGAAGCAGGCGTCCGGCGACACCCTCGTCACCAAGATCCTCACCGCGCACAAGGCCGGCAAGGCGCCCGACCTGGTGCAGGCGGAGTACCAGGCACTGCCCACCCTGGTCAGCAACGACGCCCTTGCCGACATATCCGGTGAGGTCGGCGACGCCAAGAAGGAGTTCGCCGACGGCGTCTGGCAGCAGACCACGCTGGGCACGGACGCGGTGTACGCGGTCCCGCAGGACATCGGGCCGATGATGTTCTTCTACCGCGAAGACCTGTTCCAGAAGTACGGGCTGACGGTCCCCACGACCTGGGACGAGTTCGCCGACACCGCCCGCAAGCTGAAGAAGGCGGCCCCCGACAAGGACCTGACCACCTTCTCCGCCAACGACTCCGGGCTGTTCGCGGGCCTCGCCCAGCAGGCCGGCGCGCAGTGGTGGACCACCTCCGGCGACAAGTGGAAGGTCGGCATCAACGACGCGGCGACGAAGAAGGTCGCTTCGTTCTGGGGCGGCCTGGTCAAGGAGGGCGCGATCGACAACCAGCCGATGTACACGCCCGCCTGGAACAAGGCGCTGGACACCGGGCAGCAGATCGCGTGGGTGAGCGCCGTGTGGGCGCCCGGCACGCTCACCACCGCCGCGCCCGCCACCAAGGGCAAGTGGGCCATGGCCCCGCTCCCCCAGTGGACGAAGGGCGAGAACCGCACGGGCAGTTGGGGCGGCTCCTCCACCGCCGTCACCACCGACTCGAAGCACAAGGACGCCGCCGCCACGTTCGCGGCCTGGCTGAACACGGACGCGCGGGCGCTCAACGCGCTGGCGAAGGAGAGCGGCATCTATCCCGCGTCCACGGCCGCGCAGACCAGCGGCGCCTTCGCCACGCCGCCGGAGTTCTTCGCCAACCAGCCCGACTTCTACACGAAGGCCGCCGAGATCGCGGAGACCACGGCGCCGTCCGCCTGGGGGCCGAACGTCAACGTCGCCTACACGACGTTCAAGAACGCCTTCGGCGCCGCCGCGAAGAACAAGTCGGACTTCACCGCCGCCCTGGACGCCATGCAGGAGGACACCGTGGCCGACCTGAAGAAGCAGGGCTTCGGAGTCGCGGAGTGAAGTCCCCCGCCCGCCGGCCGCACGGGGCCCAGGGAGCCCCGTACGGCCGCCCCTCCCGGAGCCGTGCGCGCCAGGCTCCCTATCTGTTCCTGGTGCCGGCGATCGTGCTGTTCGTGCTGTTCTTCGCGCTGCCCATCGGCTACGCGGTGTGGCTCAGCTTCCGCAAGGTCCAGGTCTCCGGGCTGGGCCTCGGGGCCGGGGCCCGCGAGGAGGTCTGGGCAGGGCTGGAGAACTACGCCGGCGCGCTGTCCGACAGCGAGCTCCTGCACGGCGCGCTGCGCGTGCTCGTCTACGGCTGCGTCGTGGTGCCGGTGATGCTGGGACTCGCCCTGCTGTTCGCGCTGATGCTGGACGCCGAGCGGGTCCGGCTCGCGCACTTCACCCGTCTCGCGATCTTCCTGCCCTACGCCGTGCCGGGCGTGGTGGCGGCGCTGCTGTGGGGGTTCCTGTACCTGCCGAGCGTCAGCCCGTTCTCCTTCGTGCTGGACGCGCTGGGGCTGCCGCAGCCGGACCTGCTGGACGGCGGCCCGCTGTACGGGGCGCTGTCCAACATCGCGGTGTGGGGCGGCACCGGCTTCAACATGATCGTCATCTACACCGCGCTGCGGGCCGTTCCGGCCGAGGTGTACGAGGCGGCGAAGCTGGACGGCGCGACGCCGCTGCAGATCGCGCTGCGGATCAAGATCCCGATGGTGGCGCCGTCGCTGGTGCTGACCTTCTTCTTCTCGATCATCGCGACGCTGCAGGTGTTCAGCGAGCCCACCACCCTCAAGCCGCTCACCAACTCCGTGTCCACCACCTGGAGTCCGCTGATGAAGGTCTACCAGGACGCCTTCGGCAACGGCGACATCCATGCCGCCGCCGCGCAGGCCACACTGATCGCGGTCGCCACCCTGGTGCTGTCCTTCGGGTTCCTGCGCACCGCCAACCGACGCACGAAGCAGGAGGCGGGCCGATGAGCTCCCTCGTCCTCCCCCGCACCGACGCCGCGGACGGCACGGCGCCCAGCCCGAAGCGGGGCCGCCGGATCGCGCTGGTCCCGACGGTGACCCTGCTGCTCGGGGCGGTGTACTGCCTGCTGCCGGTGATGTGGGTGGTGATCGCGTCCACCAAGTCCGGCCGCGAGCTGTTCTCCACGTTCACCTTCTGGCCCGGCACCGGCTTCGCCGAGAACCTCACGGACCTCAACTCCTACCGCGACGGCGTCTACTGGCAGTGGATGGCCAACTCCGCCCTGTACGCGGGGCTGGGCGCGCTGCTGTCGACGTGCGTGTCCGCCGTCAGCGGCTACGCGCTCGCCACGTACCGCTTCCGGGGCCGCGAGACGGTGTTCAACGTCCTGCTCGCGGGGGTGCTGATGCCGCCGGTGATCCTGGCGATCCCGCAGTACCTGCTGATGGCGGAGGCGGACCTCACGGACTCGTACCTGTCCGTGCTGCTGCCGCAGATCCTCTCCCCGTACGGCGTCTACCTCGCGCGGATCTACGCCGCCGCGGCGGTGCCGTCGGACGTGGTGGAGGCAGGCCGGATGGACGGGGCGGGCGAGTGGCGGATCTTCACCCGGGTCGCGCTGCCGATGATGCTGCCGGGTCTGGTGACGGTGTTCCTGTTCCAGTTCGTGGCCGTGTGGAACAACTTCCTGCTGCCGTTCGTGATGCTCAGCGACGACGAGAAGTTCCCGATCACGCTGGGTCTGTACACGCTCCTGGAGCAGGGTTCGAGCCAGCCCGCCCTCTACACCTTGGTGATCACGGGCGCCTTCCTCGCCGTGGTGCCGCTGGTGGCTCTGTTCCTGGTCGTGCAGCGGTTCTGGAGTCTGGATCTGCTGTCCGGGGCCGTAAAGTCGTGACCATGGGCAACACGGGGGGCAGGCGCAAGCCGCCGACGATCCACGACGTGGCGCGCGAGGCGGGGGTCTCGCGCGGCACCGTGTCACGCGTGCTCAACGGCGGCCACTACGTCAGTCCCGCCGCGGCGGAGGCGGTCAACGCCGCGATCCGCCGCACCGGGTACGTGGTGAACCGGCACGCCCGCTCCCTGATCACCGGCCGTTCCGACTCGGTGGGTTTCCTGCTGACCGAGCCGCAGGAGCGGTTCTTCGAGGACCCCAACTTCAACGTGCTGCTGCGCGGCTGCACCCAGGCGCTGGCCGCGCACGACATCCCGCTGCTGCTGATGCTGGCCGGCACGGACGACGAGCGGCGGCGGATCACGCGGTACATCACCGCGGGGCACGTGGACGGGGTGCTGCTGGTGTCCAGCCACTCCGGCGACCCGGTCGCGGAGGAGCTGCGCGCGGCGGGCGTCCCGCTGGTCGCGTGCGGCAAGCCGATCGGGCTGGGCTCCAAGGTCAGTTATGTCGCGGCCGACGACCGGGACGGCGCCCGCGACATGGTGCGGCACCTGCTGGGCCTGGGGCGGCGGCGGATCGGCGTGGTGACCGGCCCGCTGGACACCCCTGGCGGGGTGGAGCGGCTGGCCGGCTACCGGGAGGTGCTCGCGGAGGCGGGAGTCGAGGAGGACGAGCGGCTCATCGTCTCCGGCGACTACAGCCGGGCGAGCGGCGAGGCGGCCGCGGAGCGGCTGCTCGCGCAGGCGCCGGACGTGGACGCGGTGTTCGTGGCATCCGACCTGATGGCGCAGGGCGTGCTGACCGCGCTGCAGCGGGCGGACCGCCGGGTGCCCGAGGACGTGGCGGTGGGCGGCTTCGACGACAGCCCCGCGGCGGTCGCGGTGAGCCCCGCGCTGACCACGATCCGCCAGCCCTGGGACCGGATCAGCGCCGAGATGGTCCGGGTGCTGCTGGCGCAGATCGGCGGCGAGGACACGGCGGCGGTCATCCTGCCCACCGAGCTGGTGAAACGGGCGTCGGCCTGACCCCGCCGGGGCGTTCGTCCCGGCCCCGCCAAGGCGTTCATTGAATTTCGAACAAATGTTACGGTTCCCGTATGGCAGGGACGACCGACCAGGCACGGCTCGAGGAACGGTGGCGTGACATCCTCGCCGTGCACGCCCGCGCCCAGGGCGAGATCGACCGCGCCCTCCACCCCTACGGCCTGGGCGCCTCCGACTTCGAGGTGCTCGACCTGCTCGCGTCCGCCACTCCCCCGCCCGGCGAACTGTGCCGGGTGCAGAACCTGGTCGGCCGGGTCCATCTGAGCCAGAGCGCGCTGTCCCGGCTGATCGCCCGCCTGGAGAGGCACGGCCTGGTCGAGCGCAGCACCTGCCCGACGGACCGGCGCGGCGTCTACGTGCAGCTCACCGCGCGCGGCCGCGAACTGCACGCCGAGACCCTCCCGCTCCAGCGCGCCGCCCTGGCCCGGGCGCTCGGCGACTGACACGGAAATCGGCCCGCGCCTGGCGTACGGGCACGGGCCGACGGGTCGCCGCCCGCGTCAGGGGCGGGCCAGCAGGGTGCGGACCCCCTCCGAGGTCAGCGTCAGACGGTGCTCGGAGCTGCCGTCGATGGTGAGGGACAGGTCGTCGGCCGGCCACTGCGCGGCGAGGGCGCCGAGCGGGACCAGGCGGTAGCGGGAGACGAACGGGAGCAGCCCGGCCATCTCCAGCTCGGACGTGAACACGGGCACCACCTGGGTGCCTCCCGGCTGCTCCAGCACGGGCAGCGCGACGGCGCCGGGGTCGGCGGCCTCCTCGTCGCCCGCGTCGTCGGGGACCGGGATCAGCACGTCGCTGTTGGCCAGCGCGTCCAACGCGGCCGTGTCCTCGGTGTTCTCCGACAGTGCGTCCAGGGCCCGCTGCGCGGGCGTGGGGGCGTTGTTCTCGTGCGCGGGTGTTTCCATGACGAATTCCCTGGTAGCGGCGGTTGTCGGCCCGCCCGGGACGCACTTCGGCCCCGGGCACAGTAGGGGACGCGTACCCGTTCGCATGTCGCGCAACCCTGCGATTCACGCGCCTCACGCGCGCCCCGCCGGGCCCCTTCGCACGTCAGAGGGCGGACCCCCTCCAACCCCTCCGAGCGGCATCGCTATCATATGAGCACCCTCTAGCTCGAAAGATGATGCTGTGACTGTCAACGAAGACTCGTTCACCAACTGGAAGCACCGCGAGGAGATCGCGGAGTCGATGATCCCGATCATCGGGAAGCTGCACCGGGAGCGGGACGTCACCGTCCTGCTGCACAGCCGCTCCCTGGTGAACAAGTCGGTGGTCAGCATCCTCAAGACGCACCGCTTCGCCCGGCAGATCGCGGGCGAGGAGCTCTCGGTCACCGAGACCCTGCCGTTCCTCCAGGCGCTCACCACGCTGGACCTCGGCCCCTCGCAGATCGACATCGGCCTGCTGGCGGAGGCCTACCGCGCGGACGACCAGGGCAAGTCCGTCGCCGAGTTCACCGCCGAGGCCGTCGCCGGCGCCACCGGCGCCAACAAGATCGAGCGCCGCGAGCCGCGCGACGTCGTCCTCTACGGCTTCGGCCGCATCGGCCGGCTCCTCGCCCGGCTGCTGATCGAGAAGTCCGGCTCCGGCAACGGCCTGCGCCTGCGCGCCGTCGTCGTCCGCCGGGGCGGCGAGCAGGACATCGTCAAGCGCGCCTCGCTACTGCGCCGCGACTCCGTGCACGGCCAGTTCCAGGGCACGATCACCGTCGACGAGGCGAACAGCACCATCGTCGCCAACGGCAACGTCATCAAGGTCATCTACGCCAACGACCCGGCCGAGATCGACTACACCGCGTACGGCATCGACAACGCGATCCTGATCGACAACACCGGCAAGTGGCGCGACCGCGAGGGCCTTTCGCAGCACCTGCGGCCCGGCATCGACAAGGTGGTGCTGACCGCGCCCGGCAAGGGCGACGTGCCGAACATCGTGCACGGGGTCAACCACGACACCCTCAAGCCCGACGAGCGCATCCTGTCCTGCGCCTCCTGCACCACCAACGCGATCGTGCCGCCGCTGAAGGCGATGGCGGACGAGTACGGCGTGCTGCGCGGCCATGTGGAGACCGTCCACTCGTTCACCAACGACCAGAACCTGCTGGACAATTACCACAAGTCCGAGCGCCGCGGCCGGTCCGCGCCGCTCAACATGGTGATCACCGAGACCGGCGCCGCGTCGGCCGTCGCCAAGGCGCTGCCCGACCTCAAGGCCCCCATCACCGGCAGCTCCATCCGCGTGCCGGTGCCGGACGTGTCGATCGCCATCCTCAACCTCCAGCTGGGCCGCGCCACCAACCGCGAGGAGGTCCTCGACCACCTGCGCAACGTGTCGCTGACCTCCCCGCTGAAGCGCCAGATCGACTTCATCAGCGCGCCCGACGCGGTCTCCAGCGACTTCATCGGCTCGCGGCACGCGTCGATCGTCGACGCCGGCGCCCTGAAGGTCGACGGCGACAACGCGATCCTCTACCTCTGGTACGACAACGAGTTCGGCTACTCCTGCCAGGTCGTCCGCGTCGTCCAGTACGTGTCCGGCGTGGAGTACCCGACGTACCCGGCCCCCGCGGTCTGAGTCACCCGCACGACGGGCGGGGCGGGGCCGGCGAGTTGTCCGGCCCCGCCCCGGTCTGCCCGGCTGACCGGCGGTAAGGGCCAGATCCATAACGATCACCCCGTACCGGTTGAACGGGCCGATCCGCTTCCTAGTCTTCGCACATGCCCCTCTTCAGTACGCGCCCCGGCCGACGTCCCCGTCTCTCCCGCTCCCTGGGAGACACCCAACTGGACCGAGTTCTCGGGAAGGTGAGCAGGCGGGGGAGCGGGAAGGCCGCCGACGTCGAACTGATCGGCGAACTGCTGGAGGAGACCGGGGACGACTGGGACCTGCGGGGCCACCGGGTGTCCGTGCTGGCCGCGGCCGCCGCCGGCACCGGTGTCGCCGAGACCTGGCTGGAGCGCGCCCCGGACGACGTGGACGCGCTGGTGTTCCACTGCTGGACCACCCTGGTGCGCGCCCTGGAGGAACGGCGCCTCGACGACACCGACGCGCTGATCACCCGGTGCCACCAGGCCGCCGAGCTGTCCCCGGACGACCCGCTGCCGTGGGTGGTGCTGCTCGGCACCGCGCGCGTCGTGCGCTTCGACCACAAGGACGTCGACGCCCTCTGGCGACAGGCCACCGGCCGCGACCCCTGGAACCGCGAGGCGTTCCTGCAGATGCTCGCCCTGCTGTCGCCCGAGGAGGGCGGCTCCAGCGCCTCGGTCCTCGACTTCGTCGACGCGGTCCGCACCCGCATCCCCGCCAACGCCCCCTGCGCCGCCGTCGAACTCACCGCCGCCGTACGGCAGTACCAGGGGCTGCTCGCACAGGGCGGGATGCGCGCGATGACCGCGAGTCAGCTCTTCGAGAGCGGACACCTGGCGGCGGCACTGCATCAGGCCGCGGCGCTGTGGCCGAAGCCGGGGTTCTTCCAGCACGCGGCGGCGCCGGCCGACCTCAACGTCCTGGCGTACGCGCTGTGCGCGGCCGGGCGCGCGGCGGAGGCCCACCCGGTGTTCCAGGCGCTCCAGGGCATGGTCACCCCGTGGCCCTGGGACGTCGACGGAGACGCGGTCCAGCGGTACGAACAGCATCTGGCCAAGGCCGAGCGCGGCCGCCAGGGCGGCATCGGCGGCGGGTGACCCGCGCGCCCCGGCGGCCGCGCCCTCTCAGACGCGGGACAGCAAGGTGGCGACAGCGTCCCGCAGCGTGGCGGCCGGGTTCCCGGCCGGTCCCTCGTGGCGCCAGGCCGCGAAGCCGTCAGGCCGCACCAGCACCGCGCCGTCCGGCGTGACCCCGTGGGCCTCGGCCCAGTCGGCGCCCGACTCGGGCACCAGGTCGGCGTCCTCGCCCACCCCGTACGCGTCCAGCGGCACGGGCAGCGTGGCCGCCACCTCGGCCGCGGCGGCGAGCCACGGGCTGTGCGGGGAGGCGAGCAGGACGAGGGAGCGCTCGTAGAGGTCGAGCGTGGAGACGCGGGCGCCGGCCCGGTCCAGCCACAGGTGCGGCGCGCGGCTGCCGGGCTCGCCGGTCAGCGTGAGGGCGTCCGGCACCACCGGCGTCGCCGGGTCCGCGCCGAGGACGGCGCCCCGGGGGTAGCGGTAGCCGAGGGCCACGTTGAGGATGCCGCGCTTGCGGCCGACGAGCGCCGCCGCCTCGGCGTCGGGGGTGTAGCCGGGGTGGCTGTGCTCCACCGAGCGGGAGGAGGCGCGGGCGCTGGTCGCCTCGGCGACGGGCCGGCGCTCGGCGTCGTAGCTCTCCAGCAGGCCGGGTCCGGCCCAGCCGCCCAGCACGGCGGCCAGTTTCCAGGCGAGGTTGTGGGCGTCCTGGATGCCGGTGTTGGAGCCGAACGCGCCGGTGGGCGACATCTCGTGCGCCGAGTCGCCGGCCAGGAACACCCGCCCCTGTCCGTACCGCTCGGCGACCCGCTCGGCCGCGTGCCAGGCCGCCCGGCCGGTGACGGTGACGTCCAGGTCCGGCACGCCCACCGCCCGCCGGATGTGCTCGGCGCACCGCTCGTCGGTGAACTCCTCGAGCGTCTCGCCGTGTTCGGGGTGCCAGGGGGCGTGGAACACCCAGTGCTCGCGGTTGTCCACCGGCAGCAGCGCCCCGTCGGCTTCCGGGCTGGTCAGGTAGCAGACGATGAAGCGGCGGTCGCCGACCACGCCGGCGAGGCGGCGCGAGGTGAAGGTGACGCTGACGTTGTGGAACAGGTCGCCGGGGCCGTTGTGGCCGATGCCGAGCCGCTCCCGGACGGGGCTGCGGGGGCCGTCCGCGGCGACCAGGTAGTCCGCCCTGATCGTGGTGTGCTCGCCGGTCTCCCGGCTCTTGACCAGCGCTGTCACCCCGTCGCCGTCCTGGTCGAACGACATCATCTCGGTGCTGTAGCGCAGGTCGCCGCCCAACTCGCGGGCGCTGCGCAGCAGCACCGGCTCCAGGTCGTTCTGGCTGCACAGGCACCAGGCGGCGGGGCTGAAGCGGGCCAGGCCGCCGCCGGGGTCGATCTCGCGGAACAGCCACTCGCCCGCGTCCCCCACCAGGCTCGGCGTCTGCAGGATGCCGTGGTTGTCCTGCAGGACCGACGCCGCCTCGACGATGCGCCCCTGCACCCCGGCGGTGCGGAACAGCTCCATCGTGCGGACGTTGTTGCCCCGCCCGCGCGGATGGATCGAGGTGCCCGCGTGCCGCTCGACGAGCGTGTGCGGCACGCCGAGCCGCCCCAGGAACAGGGACGTCGACAGGCCCACCAGGGAGCCCCCGACGATGAGGACGGGCGTGCGGTGGACCGCCTCGCCGGTCGTGCCCGATCGGTTCATTGAAACGCCTCCAGCGTTCGCCCGGGTCGTGGTTGAGGAACGGGACGCTGATGTCATCCCCGGTGCGGGGCCCTTCGCGTCCGCGCGGCACCCGGATGGCGCGCGGTTCACCCGGCTGCGCCGTGTCGCTCGCGCGCTCCCCGGGCCGACCCGACCATCGACACATGGCGACCCCCTGCCCGTCGGACACGGAGGTCGTTCCTGACCTTCCGTGAAGAGCTTCCGGAAGAGCCCCGACGCAGGGGTTTCCCCAACAAGAGGAGAGGTGCGCCGGATGACCATGTCGGGACGCATATCGCAGTCGGCCTTCGACGGCTCCAGGCTGCGGGTGATCCTGCTGCTCGACCTGTACGAGGGAGCACAGGAGCAGTTCCTCGAGGCGTACGAGCACATGCGGAACAAGGTCGCGTCCGTACCCGGTCACATCAGCGACCAGCTGTGCCAGTCGATCGAGAACCCGTCGCAGTGGCTGATCACCAGCGAGTGGGAGAGCGCCCCGCCGTTCCTCGCGTGGGTGAACAGCGAGGAGCACGTGGAGACCGTCCGGCCGATGCACAGCTGCGTGCGGGACACCCGGTCGATGCGCTACAGCGTCGTGCGCGAGACCACCCCCGACCGGCCGCTGAGCGACACGGCGACGGCGGGCCTCCAGTCGGCCGTGCGGGTCGGCGACGGCGTGGCGCGCCACGCCCTCACCTTCACCGTCAAGCCGGGCTCCGAGTCCAAGGTGGCGGAGCTGCTGGCCGGGTACGAGTCGCCCAGGGCCCAGGTCGACGACACCACGCGGCTGCGCCGCACCTCGCTGTTCATGCACGGCAACCGGGTCGTGCGGGCCGTCGAGGTGGAGGGCGACCTGCTCGCCGCGCTGCGCCACGTGGCGCGCCAGCCGGAGGTGCGGGCGGTCGAGGAGGCCATCAACCCCTATCTGGAGCAGGACCGGGACCTGACCGACCCCGAGTCCGCGCGGCTGTTCTTCACCCGGGCCGCGCTCCCCGCCGTGCACCACGTCACGGCCGGCCGGCCGGAGCCCGAGGGGCTGCGGCGGCACGCGCTGTACTACCCGGCCGTGCGGGGGCGCGGCATGGACCTGGCCCGGTTCCTCGCCCACCAGGACGAGGCCGCGGCGGGCGACCCGGACAGCCCGGTGCACGCGAGCACCGTGTTCCAGCGGGACGACATCGTGGTCCGTCTCGTCGACGTCACCGGCGACCTCGACCTGGACCCGCCGGCCGCGCTGGGCATCAAGGGCCCGGGCAAGGCGGCGGAACTCCGGCGGCTGCTGGACGGCGCCGCGATCGGCGTCGAGGGCGACCTGGACTCGGAGCGCAACCTCAACCGGCTGCTGTCGCACGCCGACATGCTGCCCGTCACCGACCGCAGCGCGGCGGCTTCCTGACGGTCGACCACGGTGACGTCCGCCGGCCGTCGCGCCGGGGACGTCACCGGAACATCCGGAGGTATCAACCATGTCCAAGCAGCATCCACGCATCGTGGACCTGAGCGAGACGGAACCCAACCGCCGGCGCGGGGGTGACCTCAGGACCCTGCTCACCCCCGCCACCGTGGGCTCCACGAGCGGCTTCATGGGGCTGGCCGTCATCAAGCCCGGCGAGCGGATCGCCGAGCACTACCACCCGTACTCCGAGGAGTTCGTGTACGTCATCGACGGCTCGCTCGAGGTGGACCTGGACGGCGAGCCGTTCGCGCTCCGCGCCGAACAGGGGCTGATGATCCCCATCGACATGCGGCACCGCTTCCGCAACGTCGGCGACGAGGAGGCCCGCATGGTGTTCCACCTCGGTCCCCTCGCCCCCCACCCGAGCCTCGGGCACGTCGACACCGAGGAGACCGAAAGCGCGCTGTCCGGGCCGCAGTTGACGGTGGGCGGGCCGGAGGCGGGCCGTCCGGCCGAGCCGAGCGAGGCCATAAAATGACCCGGCGGGTGGCCGTCACCGGTATAGGTGTGGTCGCTCCCGGCGGCATCGGGGCGACGGCGTTCTGGGACCTGCTGTCCGCAGGCCGCACCGCGACCCGCGGCATCACCCTGTTCGACCCGGCGGGCCTGCGCTCACGCATCGCCGCCGAGTGCGACTTCGACCCGTTCGAGCACGGCCTGGACGCGGACCTGAGCCAGCACGCCGACCGCTACATCCAGTTCGCCGTGGTCGCGGCCCGGGAGGCGGTCCGGCAGTCCGGGCTCGACACCGGGGCCCTCGACCCGTGGCGCACCGCGGTGTCGCTGGGCAGCGCGGTCGGCGGGACCACCCGGCTGGAGCACGACTACGTGCTGGTCAGCGAGCGCGGCCGGCGCTGGGACGTGGACCACACCAAGGCGGACCCGAAGCTGCACCTGGCGTTCTCGCCGAGCACCCTCGCCTCCACGGTGGCCGAGCAGTTCGGCGCCCGGGGCCCGGTGCAGACGGTGTCCACCGGCTGCACCTCCGGACTCGACGCGGTCGGCTACGCCTTCCACACCGTCGCGGAGGGCCGGGCGGACGTGTGCATCGCGGGGGCGTCGGACTCGCCGATCTCCCCCATCACGATGGCCTGCTTCGACGCCATCAAGGCGACGTCGCCCAACAACGAGGACCCCGAGCACGCGTCGCGTCCCTTCGACGCCCGCCGCGACGGGTTCGTCATGGGCGAGGGCGCGGCGGTCCTGGTGCTGGAGGACTACGAGCACGCGCGGGCGCGCGGCGCGGACATCCTCTGCGAGATCAGCGGCTACGCCACCTACGGCAACGCCTACCACATGACCGGCCTGACCAGTGAGGGCCTGGAGATGGCCCGTGCGATCGACAGCACCCTCGACCAGGCCCGGCTCGATCCGACCCGGATCGACTACGTCAACGCGCACGGTTCCGGGACCCGGCAGAACGACCGGCACGAGACGGCCGCGGTGAAGCGGTCGCTGGGGGCGCACGCGTACGAGACGCCCATGAGCTCCATCAAGTCGATGGTGGGGCACTCGCTCGGCGCCATCGGCGCGATCGAGGTGGCCGCCTGCGTGCTCGCGCTGCGGCACCAGGCCGTGCCGCCGACGGCGAA
The DNA here is from genome assembly GCA_014655195.1 of Streptomyces cellulosae. Classification (GTDB taxonomy): domain Bacteria; phylum Actinomycetota; class Actinomycetes; order Streptomycetales; family Streptomycetaceae; genus Streptomyces; species Streptomyces cellulosae. Next base: position 190,728 of record BNBH01000016.1, read on the forward strand.
CTACGAGACCCCCGACCCGGAGTGCGACCTGGACTACGTGCCGCGCACCGCCCGCCCGCGGAAGCTGGAGCACGTGCTCTCCGTCGGCAGCGGGTTCGGCGGTTTCCAGTCCGCGGTGCTGCTGTCCGGTACGGGCGGGAGGACACGATGAGCAAGCGGCGTTCCGGGCGTGCGGCCGTCACCGGCATCGGTGTGGTCGCGCCCAACGGACTGACGGCCGACGCCTACTGGAAGTCGGTGAGCGAGGGCCTCGGCGTCCTGGACCTGATCACCCGCGAGGGCTGCGAGGATCTGCCGCTGCGGGTGGCGGGCGAGGTGCGGTCGTTCGACCCGGCGGCCCTCGTCGAGGACCGCTTCCTGGTGCAGACCGACCGCTTCAGCCATTTCGCGATGGCCGCGGCGGCGCTCGCCCTCGACGACGCCGGGCTGGGCGGCGAGCCCGCCGACCCGTACTCGGTCGGTGTGGTCACCGCGGCCGGCTCCGGCGGCGGCGAGTTCGGCCAGCGCGAGCTGCAGAAGCTGTGGGGCCAGGGCTCGAAGTTCGTCGGCCCCTACCAGTCGATCGCCTGGTTCTACGCGGCGAGCACAGGCCAGATCTCCATCCGCGGCGGTCTC
>BNBH01000017.1 GCA_014655195.1 Streptomyces cellulosae
GCTCGTCGGAGAGCCAGCGTTTTGTGGGCACTGCTGCGCGACAACCGGGTGTTCACCCCCACCCAACCCGTCCCACAAACGGCTTGACACCGTCATTGAGACTCCTCGCAGTCGCTCCAGCAGGTCCCGGGATTCTGTCGGGTTCAGGGCCTGCGAGCGCAGTGTGTCATAGCGCTGACACAGCACAGTTGCCTCTTTCGAGTCGGAGATCAGCCGCCCGTTCTTCTGCCCCTCCGAGTAGGCGAGCCTCCTCCCCTCGAAGGTCTCCAGGATCTGCAAGGGCCCATCCAGACAGGCATGCAACCGCGCCTCCAGCGGTACTACCTGGAGCGTCACGTTGCGCGGAGCTGTGAGCTCAAGGACGTGGTTCACCAGCCCGCGCATCTCCTCCACGTCCCCGAACCGCCGCCGGAACACATGCTCCTCGACGATGAAGCTGAACGGCACTGTCGGACGGTCCCTCATCGTCGCCTGGCGCTCCATCCGCGCGGCGAGCTGCACCTCCAGCTCCTCGTCCGTCCGCAATGGGATCGTGCCCTCGAACACCGCCCGCGCATACGCCTCCGACTGCAACAACCCCGGCACCAACCGGCACTCATACGTACACAGACTCACCGCCTCCCGCTCCAGCCTCGCCCACCGCCGGAACCACGCCGCCAGCCCCGCCTCCCCCCGCGCCAGGTGCCGCGCGGCCTTCCGCAGCGCACCCGTGTTACCGAGCGCCTCCTCCGCCCGCTCCACGAATGCCTCGTCCGGCATCCGGCGCCCCAACTCCACCGACTCGACCGTGTGTTTCGAGTACTGGACCCTCGCACCGAGGTCCGCCCGACTCAGCCCCGCGTGCTCGCGCAGCGCCTGCACGACCGCCCCGAACGTCCGCAGGCTGTCCGACGGTTGCGGCTCCCGCTCCCACTCCCCCACCGGCCCCGCCGGAACCGCCCGCACACCGCCGGCGCTCCCGGTCGCCTCCCCCTCGACCCCGACCACGTCCATCCGCCGCCCCTTTCCTCGCCTCCGCGCCGCACCACGCCGACGTCTCTCACACCGCTCGGCTCCACCCCAAGCCTGACGGTCATCAGACGTACCGTCCACTCTTCGTGTCCGTACGCTGACTCAGCGTACGGGGTGCCACACTCGTCCCCGCCCCCGTCCGACCGCCACTCTGAGGTCACGGAGATCCGGGACGAGCCGTCCGTGTCCACCGCTCACCTGCGGAAACACCAGGCGGCACGCTCCCTCCGTGCACTCCCGCCCCTCACGGGCGGCGGCGGCCGGACCCGGCCGCGTCAGACGAGCTGGAAGGTGCAGTCATGCAGAACGGAACCAACCTCTACGCCCTCGACATCAGCGCGGCCTCGTTCGCGAAGGCGTGCGGCGGCCCCTGCACCGAGGGGTGCGTGACCCTCGCCCGGATCGGTGAGGACGCCTGGGCGCTGGGCGACAGCAAGCGGCCGGACGTAACGCCCCTGCGGTTCACCACGGAGGAACTGGACGCCGCCGGTATCGACCCGGCCCGCTTCGGCCTGGGCGCCTGACACCTCCCTCCCCTTCCCCCGCCCGCCGGCCGGACCGCGTTCCTCCCGCGCGTCCGGCCGGTACTCCTCGTCACGGAAACGGGAACAGCACGTGCACCACCACGCCTACCTCTGGACCGGCCCGAAGGCCCGCTTCGACGACGAGGCCCTGCGGCGGCTCCCGCACCCCGAACCGCCCCCGGCCGGCAGCAGGCCGGAACTGATCGAGCGCTACCGCCTGATCGCCGCGGAGTTCCGCACGGCGGACCTCCCGCCGCTGGAGACGGCGTACTGGCTCGTCAAGCCCCCCTCGCTGGTGCGGGGAACCTGGGAGGAGGCGAAGGAGGCGGCGGCCTGGCTGGGCGAGCGCCTGGCCGAGTACGCCCCGCGGTTCGCCGCGGAGCACGACCGGGACACGGCGCGCCTGGCCCGGCTGGTGGACGCCGCCGCCGAACGGCTGCACGCGGGCGGCGACGTGTCGTACGGCCACTACCTCGAACGCCCCGCCTACCTCGCCCTCGCCGTGGTCACCTGCTCCCCGAACCGCGCGGCCCCCGACTTGCCTTGCCCGTGCGCATAGACCGCTTTCACTGGATCAAGTCGGTGTGCGGGTGCTCGGGGGACTCCGGGCAGACGTAGAGCTGCATGTTGTCGGTGCTGCCCACTTCCACCCGCGTCGGCTGTGCGGGGTTCAGGCCGGCGAGGTGGCCGCGGGCGTAGGCGGCGTCCCGCTCCTCCTGCGGCGCCCAACCGTACGTTTCGCCGTCCCATTCGAAAGAGGCGATGGTCAGCAGCGGGACCATCCGGGCCTCGCAGACGGCGCAGTACCGGGGGATCGGGTCGGTACGGCCCCACGGCGGCCAGCCGCCGGCCTTCCAGCCGGGAGTGTCGGCCAGGTGGGCGTCGTAGTACTCCGCCGGGTACTCCTCGTACGATCCGTCCACCACCGCACGTGCCGCCTGCCATCGGCTCCAGTCCCCCACCACCTGCCTCAACTCCGGGCTCAGATCGAGGCTGCAGGGGTACTCGGTGATCGCTTCCGGGGCCAGCAGACACGGCTCCGGCACATAGCCGTCGTAGTTGGCCTCGTACGGTTCCGGTGGCGTGGCGAGGACGTCGGTGACCGAGGCGGCTGAGCGCCAGAACACCCTGGTCGCGGGCTTCCAGTCCGGCTTGTGGTCGTATGGGCACCACAGGATCTGGAGCAGATCGGCCTCTACGGGCGGACGCAGCAGGGGCACGTCGCGCAGATACAGCTGGGCCACGGGCAGCAGCGGGACCGGGCACTCCTCGGGCAACGGAGGGCCCGCGTCGAGCCGCTCCGCGAGCCTCGCGGCCTTCTGCTCCAGGGCCGCCACCTCCTCGGGCGTGAACAAGGGGCCGTAGGAGTCGTCATGCTGCTGAGCCCGCCGGTATCTGCCGAGCCGTATCGCTGCGGGTGACTCACGGAAGCCGCTGTCACCGTGCAGGTGCGCGTCCTCGCAGTGCGGCCAGGGTTCGTCGGCCGGCCACAGCAACGGTCCCCCGACGGAACTGTCCTTGACCGACGGCGATCCCGGGCGGGGGTGCAGCCGGACCGCGGGACGCGCCAGCGGGGCCAGTTCGGGAAACAGCTCGGTCACCTCGACCGGCCGCGGTGGAGTGGTACGTACGAGAACCATGCCGGTGATCCTGTCACCCGCCACCGACAGTCCCCCGCCTGCGCGGAGGCTCCGGGACATCGGGAACTCCGTTCCGGCTTCCCGCCTTCCTCATGGCCCGGCCGCCGGGCGCCTCCGGGTCCGAGTCCAGCCGGGAGCTGCAAGTGCCGGCGAGGCCGGGTCCGGTCGTCGCGGTCGGCGTCAGCCTTCGAGCAGGTGCGCGCTCGCGGGCCGGTCCGCCTTCCGCCATGTCTCCAGTGCCGCCCGGGCCGCGTAGTACCCGCACATTCCGTGCACCGAGGGACCCGGCGGGGTCGCCGAGGAGCACAGCCACGTGCCGGGCAGGGGCGTCCGGTAGGGGTTCCAGCGCGGGACGGGGCGGGCCAGCGTCTGCCACAGGGTCATCGCGCCGGAGGCGATGTCGCCGCCGACGTAGTTGGGGTTGTACGCGCCCAACTCCGCCGCCGACACGCCGCGTTCGGCGATCACCGTGTCGGTGAAGCCCGGCGCGTGGCGTTCGAGGGCGGCGCGGATCGTCGGCAGGGGATCGCGGGGATCGCCGTGGGGCACGTGGGCGTAGGCCCAGACCGGTCGTCTGCCCCGGACGGCCCGTGCCGGGTCCGCGGCGGCCGGGTCGACCACGATGATGTACGGGTGCGGGACCCTCACCCCCCGGGCCGTCGCCGTCTCGGCTCGGGCCAGTTCCGGTGCCTTGCCGTGGGCCCCGCCCAGGTGGATCGTGGCGGCCTGGGCGAGGCGGGGGTCGGCCCAGGGGATCGCGCCGTCGACGAGGAAGTCGGCCTTGGCAGCGCCCGGTCCGTACCGGTAGCGGGACAGCGCGCGGAGGTACCCCTGGGGCAGCGGGGCGATCCGGGCCAGTTCGCGGGGCGAGACGTCCAGGAGGGTGAGCCCGCGGGTGGGCGGTCCCGCAGATCGTCCACCCGGACACCGGTGTGGATCCGGCCGCCGAGCCGTTCGATCTGTCGGGCCATGACGGCGGCGACGGCCTGGGAGCCGCCCTGGGGGACGGGCCAGCCGGTGGTGTGGGCGAGGTGCCCGAGCAGCAGGGCGACAGCGGCGGACGCCGGTGAGGGCAGTCGGCCGATGCCGTGGGCGGCCACACCGGTGAGGAGCGCCCGGGCCGCCTCCGTGCGCAGGCCTCCGCCGACGCGCAGGGCCTGGGCCGGCAGGCGGGTGGCCAGCAGGGCCAGGGCCTTCGGGTTCGGCGGCGTGCGTTGTGTGGAGAGCATCAGGTCCACCACGTCCGCGGAACGCTCCATCAACGGGAGCATCGGCCGCCGCCATCGCTGCCCGTCACGGCCGAGTCCGGCGCAGGTGGCGTCGAGGTCACGCCATGCCAGTGCGGCCGGTCGGCCCTGGAGGGGGTGCCCGCAGGCGGCGGGAGAGTGCAGCAGGGGGACGCCGTGCGCCTCCAGGTCGAGTGACCGCATGAACGGGGACGCCGGCGCCATGGGGTGGACGGCCGCGCAGATGTCGTGGAGGATTTCGGAGTCGAACAGCGCTTCCGTGCGCAGCCCTCCGCCGATGCGCTGGTGTGCCTCGAACACCTCGACCCGGAGCCCGGCACGGGCGAGGGTGAGCGCGGCGGCGAGACCGTTCGGTCCGGAACCGAACGACGACGGCGTCCGTCATGAGGGTCCTCTCAGTGGAAGGCCAGCCAGCCGATGCCCAGGGCGCACGTGACGCCGGCGGCGGCCATGGCGGCGGGCCGGTTGCGGTGCAGCGCGAACCAGAACAGCGCGGCGGTCACCAGCACGGCGCCCGTCCCTGTCGAGGCGCGCAACGGCCCGTCGCTGTAGCCGTATTCGTCGGCGTGCTGTGCCAGCCAGGCGAACCAGGTGATTCTCAAGACGCTTCCCGTGGACCTTTCGTGGTGGTGGTGTTGTTGTTCAGGTCCGGCCGTGCGGCGCGGTAGCCGCGAGGAGGGTTTCTCTGGCGAGACGGTCGGTGCGGTCCGCGGCGCCCAGGCGGTGCAGGACGATCCAGCGGCCGTCGTCGTGCGCGGCGGCCACGACGGACGCGCCGCGCGTGGCGCCGTTGTGCCACGTGATCGACGCACTCCGCTGCCAGCTGGGGGCGGGCGGGCCCAGTCGGCGTTCGACGAGCAGTCCGGTCACGACCTGGGACAGGGTCCGGCAGGTGGACCACAGGCCGCCGGCCGGCAGGATCGGCCCGGTCAGCGTCCACCGGGGACGGGGCCGCCCGAACAGGCCCCGTGGCACGAGACACCGGTCCCGCGGCGGCAGCGCGGTCACCGCACCCGCGTCCAGGCCCAGCGGCAACAGAACGTGCCGCTGGCCGTATGGGGCATGGCCGTATGGGGCAATGCCTCTTGCGGCAATGCCGTAGGGGGCAATGCCTCAGGAGGCGGTTGTCTCCTCGGAGAGGGCCTCGTAATGATGGAACGCCACCAGACTGGCCTCGAATCTGGATCCCACGTCCAGCTTGCGCACGACGCTCGTGACATGCGCCCGGACGGTTCTTTCCGCGATTCCCAGCCGCCGGGCGAGCAGGCGGTTCGTCTCGCCTCTCGCCAGGCAGCGCAGAACTTCACGCTCCCGGGACGTCAGGCGTGCCAGCGTCTCCCCGTCAACGGAAACGTCGAACGGCCGGGTCTCTACGACCGTGGTCAAGTGAAATCTCCCCCTGCGTACGTACCCCCGCTGAGCCGAATGCGGCGCAGCAGGGCAAAGCGGGCACGCCGGCAGCGGTGGTCAATCGCTGCACCGAGGCGTCGCCCGCATCATTTCCTTACTGGTCAGTTTAGTGTCGCGCGGTGGCTGGAAAGCCCTTCCGGTGACTTGAATCACAGTCAACTTCGTTAGGGCAACCACTCTTTGACACCTGTCGGAGTTCCTCACACAGCGCCGCGCGACTCCGGCGTACCGCGCACTCTCCCCCTTCGTACGCCTGCTCCGCGTACGGGGCGCGGCACTCGCGCCCGCCGGCACCGAGCCGCCAGTCTGACGCCATGAACCACGCAACACCTCGCATCGCAAGCCCCCTTCGCGCCTTCACGCAGTTGCTGTCGTCCACACGGCGCGGCGCCCGTCTGGCGCGGCTGCTCGCGGTGGCCGCACTGCGTTCCTGGGGCGTCTCGCGGGACCTCGTGGAGCGCGCCGAGCTGGTCGTCGCGGAGCTGGCCGCCAACGCCGTGCTGCACGGCCGCGTGCCGGGGCGCTGCTTCCGGCTCACGCTCGCCCTCGACCCTGCGGCCGGCCGCCTCCGAGTCGAGGTCAGCGACGCCCGCGGAGACCTCCGCCCCACGGACACCACGCCTGACCCCCTGTCCACCGGCGGACGCGGCCTGACCCTCGTCGCGGCCCTCGCCGACCACTGGGACTGCGTCCCTTATCCGCCCACCGGCAAGACGGTCCGGGCGGATCTGGTCGACGCGGTTGCTTGACCACCTCGACGGCCGGCCCTCAGCCGACCATCCCTCTGGGTCAGTACAGGTAGTCGACGTCGCCGGCCGGTGCCTTGGGGCTGCTCAGCTCGGTCCACCCAAGCGTCCACCAGAACAAGGGCCAGGTGAGAAACGCGGCCGGCGTCGAAGGGGAGGCGCCCGGACGCCGCGAAGGCCAGCACGGCGCCGAGGGAGAAGATGTCACTGGCCGGGGTGAGCCGCTCGCCGAGAATCTGCTCGGGAGCCATGAATCCGGGTGAGCCGATCACCACCCCGGTGGATGTCGGACCGCTGGTGGTCGAACCGTCCAGTGCCCGGACGATGCCGAAGTCGATCACCTTGGGTCCGTCGATGGTGACCATCACGTTCGACGGCTTCAGATCACGGTGTACGAGCCCGGCTCCATGGATGTCGCCCAGAGCCCGGCACAGACCGGAGGCCAGGCCGCGCACGGGGCGAGCCGTCCCGGGGGCAGCCGCCGAGGACCGGGCGGCCGGACAGGACGTAGTGCGAGTTGGCCAGCGCGATGAACAGGAGCATGAGCCCTCGGGCCAGGTCGGGGGCGAGGGCGCGAGCGGTGACGGCGGTCGGCTCTGTCGTTCGGGTCGGCATGGGTTCACTTCAGCGGCGCCCCCCGGGTGCGGGATCCGGCGGAAGTCGACGGCCGTGCGACTTCGTCCACATCCCGGCCGGCGGGACAGGACCAAGGAGGCAGCGTTGTCAGTGGGGGCTGCCACCATCTAGGCATGGACGACAACGGGTTCGACTGGGGGACGTTCCTGCGGCGTTGGCAGGACGAGTGGGTGCCGAGCGAGGACGAGGCCATGGAGCTGGAGGAGGGGGAGATGTCCCTCTCCGATCTGGCGGCGCTCGGTGCTCCGCCGGCATCCGAGGCCGAGGTGGCCGACGCCGAGCGGCGCCTGGGGACCCGGCTGCCGCCGTCGTACCGGGGGTTCCTTCTGGCGAGCAACGGCTGGCGTCTGCGCGACGATTCGATCTACCAGCTCGGGGCCGCGCACGAGATCGGCTGGTTCGGTGATCCGTTCGGCATGACGCCGATGTACCGGGAGAGCCTGGACGAGCGGTCGACCGAGCGGAAGGTGCTGCTCGCCGGGATGTGGGAGCGCGCGCTTCAGCTGGAGACCGACTCCGACATGTCCTACGCGCTGCTCGACCCGGGCGACACCGACGAGCACGGCGAGTGGGCGCTGTACGTGTACAAGGGGTGGAGCGGGGAGTACCCGGCCCGGTATCCGTCGTTCCGTGCCTACATGCAGCGCCGGTACGAGTCCTTCCACGCCGAACGGGCGCGGCTTCCGGAGTTCGTCAACGACACCTCCCGCGCCCGGGACGCCGACGTCGCCCGGGCGCGGGAGGAGGCGCTGAGCGGGAGGTGGGAGGCGGCACGGGAACTGCTCGAGGTCGCGCGGCGATACGGACGGCCGGGGGCCTGGGGCATGCTGCGGCAGCTCGACGTGCTGTCGCAGGGCATCAGCGGCGGGGGCGCGTTCTTCGGTGACCTCGTCGCCGATCCTCGCTGTGCGGACGAGTTGGTGCCCGTGATGGCCCTGGCCCGGGTGCGGGACAGCCGCCCCCACCTCGGTGGCCTCCAGTTCCCGCTGGGCGCCGAGACCGACGATGCCGTCCGAGCGGCCGCCGACGCGATACTCGACCGGGTGCGCGACGGCTCCTACCGTTACGCACCCGACGGTGACTTCGGGCAGGCCGTCGCCAAGGCGCGGGAAGCGGCGCGGTGGGGTGACACCGACGGTGCGTGGCGAGTCGTCCGGGCCGCGTTGCCCTCCTGGTCGCCGCCCGCACCCGGCTTGCTGGGGCCGCTCGGGCTGCTGGCCGATCCGGTGCTGGGGCCGGTGGTCACGCGGGAGCGGGGGCGGGAGCTGCTGGCGACGCCTCGGGGCGGACGGGCGGGCGTAGTGCCCGAGCCGGTGCCCGACCTGGATCCGCGGGGGCTGTCCTGGCTGGCGGAGTCCCCGCGGTGGAACTCCGCCCTGTACGGCTCCTACCGGTGTCTGTGGGTGGAGGGCGTGGAGCCGGAGGCGCTGCCCGGTCTGGTCGGGCAGGACGCGGGGGCCGGCCTGACCGCCCCGCCCGTCCGTCCCGCCGGGTGGTTCCCCCACGATGTCAGACGGCAGCGGGACGACTCCGCGCCGTGGGAGGACCGGGCCGTGGTGGAGGTGGGGCGGACGGGCTCCGGGTGGGCGTTCGGGTTCGACCCGGCCGCAGGGGTTCGGGGACCTGGGCGCCTCTTCGTCTCCCCAGCCGCCGAGGCCTCCCGCGGCGGCGGTCGCGCCGTGGTGCTGTGGATACGCCGCGGTCGCGACGACCTCCCTGCGCTGTTCCACCTCTCCGTCGCCGAGCGGGGTGAGGAGCTGTACGCGTACACGCTGCGCGGCACGGACGTCGAATGTTCGGGGGCTGTGCCCGAGGCCCTCGGCCCGGCGCGGGTGCTCAGCGGTGCCGACGACACCGACCGCGAGCGGCGCCTGCTGGCGGCTCTGGAAGAGGAGTTCGGCCTCGCCCTCCCCCGGCACGCCCTGGCCGAGGGCATCCTGCCGGAGCTGACCACCCGGTCCTGGAACCGTGCGCCCCGGGAGGGCGAGTGCTTCTCCTACGCCACGATCAGCGTCGGGAGGCCGCGGCCGTGACCCCGGGCACCCGCCCGAGGCCGCGCACCGCCCTCATGCCGCCTCGTGGATCACCAGCTTGAACTCCGCCAGCACGATCTTGCGGGCCACGCTGTCGTCGTGGGTGGCCCGCACCGCGAGGGGGACCGACGGGTCGACGAAGATGCCCCAGCTCTTGGTCCAGCACTGCATGCCGGGGCTCGGCGGGCGGTGTTCCGTGGCCGTGGTGTCGTTGGGGTTGGGGGTGAGCCCGAGGGGGTCGCGGACGAACTGGTCGCGGAGTTCTCCGTAGTTGCCGGCCTCCCACTGGATCATCGCGTAGAGGGTGCCCCAGCCTGCCGCGCTCGGCCATATCAGGCCGGAGCGGGGATCGGTGTCCCAGTTGGTGATCACGTAGCCGTCGGGCTGGTTGACCTGGTGCATGGCGAAGTGGTCGCTGGACTCGGCGGATCCGAAGGGGAACCGGACGACCGTGTAGGGGCTGTTCGCCGGGACGGTCTGCGGGGTGTCCCGTTTGAGGGAGCAGACCTGGACTCCAGCGGGGGCCGTGGTGTGAGTGGACATGGTCCGGTTCTTCCCCGCGTGCCGGTCGGTGAGTCGGGCGCGGGCCGCTTCCGTGCGTGTTTCCTCCGGTGAACTTGCTTTTGCCATACAACCGTTCGACTTGGTCGGCTGTCTGATGTGACGACCGGACCGGTCGCTTGACAAGGAGATCGTCATTTTCGCGTTGCGCAAGACCCTGACCACCACCGCCGTCGCCGGCATGGTTCTCGCCGGTACCGCCGCCTGCGGCACCGTGGAGAACCTGACCGCCGGGCAGAAGCTGGACAACGCGTTCGAGAAGCTCGGCGAGGAGCGTTCCATCGCCTTCGTGCTGGATTTCGACACCGATGCGAAGTCGCTGATGGCGCTGGACGCCGAGCAGTCGGAGCCGGGCGAGAAGATGCCGGCCGAGATCGCCGAGCTGCTCAGCGAGGGGACGATCAGCGTCTCCATGCACTCGAAGAAGCCGGTCAAGGAGTCCGAGGAGAAGGACTTCACGGCGATGGCGATGAAGCTCAGCGGTCCTGACGGCGCCCTCCTCGAGTACCGGCTGGTCGGCGACTGGATCTACGCCCGCGTCGACGCGGCGACGCTCGGCGAGATGTCGGGCAGCCCGATGCCCTCGGCCGATGAACTGCCGCCGGAGGCAGGAGCCTTCAAGAAGCTCCTCGCGGGTGAGTGGATCAAGCTCTCCAAGAAGGAGATGGAGGAGACCGGCAAGAACATGTCCGGCGCGGAGGGCCTCGGAACCGAGGAACCGTCCGCGGAGCCCAGCCTCGACGCCAAGACGCAGAAGAAGCTGACGGACGCGCTGAAGAAGGCCGTCGCCGAGAACGTCGACTTCACCACCTCCGGCGGTTCGGACGGCACCGAGCACATCAAGGCGACCGCGCCCTTCCGCACGCTGCTGACCGAGCTGTTCGGTGCGCTGAAGCCGCTGCAGAACGACCTGCCGATCGGTGACGAGCTGCCCACCGCCGAGGACTTCGCGGACGCCCCGAACACGAAGGTCAGCGCCGACTTCACGCTGAAGAACGGCGAGCTGACCGAGGTGTCCGTCGATCTCGCCAAGCTGGCGGAGACGGCGAAGGTCAAGAAGTTCGCGCTGGTGCTGCGCGTCAGCGAGGGTGAGAAGCCCGAGGCGCCGGCCGGGGCCACGGAGCTGAACATCGAGGAGCTGATGAGCAGCATGCTCTCCGGCGCCTTCGGCGGGCCCGTCAGTGACGAGGAGTTCGGGGACGTCCCGCTCGAGGAGGGCGACCTCGCGGACGACACCCAGATGTGGTGACCCGTTCCCCGGGAGGCGGGCTCGGGCCGCCCGGGCCTCAGCCCGCGGCCACCGCCTCCCAGGGGACCGTACGGTCGCACCAGCGGGTCAGCAGGGTGCGGTCGTGGCCGACCGACAGCAGGCCCGCGCCCGTCGACGCGCGGTAGTCCTCCACGACCCGCACCAGAGCGGCCGTGGTCGACGCGTCGAGCATCGCCGTCATCTCGTCGCACACCAGCCACCGGGGTTTCAACGCCAAGGCCCGGGCCAGGCACGCTCGTTGCAACTGGCCGTCGCTCACCTCGTGCGGGCGGCGGCCGAGCAGGTCCGGGGTGAGGCCCACGGTGTCGGCCAGTTCGGCCACGCGGTCGGCGGCCGAGGCGCGCCGGCCCGTCGCCCGCAGGGGTTCCGCGATCAGGTCAGTGAGGCGCAGCCGGGGGTCGGCTGCCAGGCGCGGCTGCTGGAACACCACGCCGATGGTGGTCCGCTGCTCGCGGGGCGCCCGGTGGCGGAAGCCGCGGACGGGCATGCCGTCGAGGACGACCTCGCCTGCGTCCGGGCGGTGCAGCAGCGCGGCGACCCGGGCGAGGGTCGACTTTCCGCAGCCGCTCGGGCCGAGCAGGCCCACCGCCTCGCCCGGGGCGACGGTGAGGTGCGCGTCGCGGAACACGGGGGCGCGGCGGTCGTAGCCGGCGGTGACGGCGCGCAGCTCAAGCACGGGTGTCCTCCGGGGTACGGATCGCGTGGGAGGTGTCGGCCGGCACCGGGTGGTGGCAGGCGACGGTGTTCTCGAACGGCGGGAGGGCCGCGCACGCGTCCGTCGCCCGGTCGCAGCGAGGGGCGAATGCGCAGCCCGCGGGGAGGTTCCCCAGTTCCGGGGGCAGGCCCGGGACCGGTGTGAAGGACCGCTCGGGGAGCGCCTCCAGCAGGCCGCGGCTGTAGGGGTGGCGGGGGCCCGGGGAGCCGAAGAAGGCGTCTGCGTCGGCCAGTTCGACGATCCGGCCCGCGTACATGACCGCCACCCGGTCGGCGATGCGCTCGGCGGCCGCCAGGTCGTGCGTGATCATCAGCAGGGCGTGGCCGTCGTCCACATGGCGGCGCAGTTCGTCGACCGTGCGGTCCACCAGGTCGCGGTCCAGGCCGGTGGTCGGCTCGTCCGCGAGCAGCAGCGGGGCGTCGCCGACCAGCGCGAGGGCGGTCGCGGCGCGCTGGGCCAGCCCGCCGGACAGTTCGTGCGGGTGCCGGTCGAGGTGGCCCAGGGGGAACTCGGCGCGCAGCGAGGCCTGTTCGGCGGCTTTCCGGCGGGCGGCACGGCCGCGGACGCCGGTGAGGCGGGCGACCGTCTCCTCGATGTGCGAGCGGATCGTCCGCACCGGGGTGAGGTGGGCCGCCGGGGACTGCGGGACCAGCCCGATACGGCGGCCCCGCACGGCGCGGGCGAGGGTGCGTTCGTCCGCCGTGAGCAGGTCGAGGTCGCCCAGGTGGGCGTGGCCGGCGGTGCGGGCGTTGGCCGGGAGCAGGCCGAGCAGGGCGGACGCCAGCACGGACTTGCCGCACCCGCTCTCCCCGATCAGCGCGAGACACTCCCCCGGCGCCACGTCGAACGACGCGTCCGACACGACGTCGACGCGGCGCCCTCCGGGGAGCAGGAAGCGGACGGACAGGTCGCGTACCGAGAGAAGCGGCACGAGGGTCACAGCATCAGCTCCGATCGGCGTCGTGGATTGATCCGTTCGCGCCACGCGCCCGCCAGGCCGGCGATCGCGAGGGTGGGGAGGATCAGGAACAGGCCCGGGAAGAGGGTGGGCCACCACTGGCCCGCGAGGAGGGAGCCTCGGGCGCCCTGGATGAGCGTGCCGAGGCTCGCGGTGTGGGTGGGCAGGCCCAGGCCCAGGAAGGACAGGGCCGACTCGTGCCACATGGCGTGCGGGACCATCAGCACGGCGGCGAGACCCGCCTGCGGCAGCACGCCAGGCAGCAGGTGCCGTACGGTCACCCGCCACCGGCTCGCCCCGCCGGACACGGCCGCGTCCACGAACGGGCGGGACCGCAGGGACAGCACCTCCGCGCGGACGATGCGCGCCGTGGACAGCCAGTGGGTGAGGGCGACGGAGATCACCACCGGCCAGACGCCCGGACGGAACATGGCGACGATGAAGATGCCGAGCAGCAGGTGCGGCACGGACGACAGGGTGTCGACCAGGCGCATGACCAGACGGTCGGCCCGGCCGCCGAGGGCGCCCGCGGCGGCCCCCACCGCCGTGCCGATCACCGTGGCGGTCAGCGCGGCGACCACGCCCACCAGCAGCGACACCCGCAGCCCGTAGACGCACCGCAGCAGCAGATCGCGGCCCACGTCGTCGGTGCCGAACGGGTGCGCCCAGCCAGGTGGCTGGAGCTTGGCGGCCAGGTCGACGGCCTGCTGGTCGAGCTGGACCAACGGCGGGACGAGAAGCACGGCCAGGACGGTCACGGCGACCAGGGCGCACGAGACGCGCAGCCGCAGGACGTGTGTGGAGCGGCGGGCGGTGCCGTGCGCGCGCCAGGCCGGCTTCCTGTCCGTGTCGACGTCGGTCGTCACATCTCCTCCAGCTTCACCCTCGGGTCGATCAGCCCGTAGAGCAGGTCGGCGAGCAGGTTGCCGGCGAGGACGGCGGCGGTGGCGAGCGTGGTGAGCGCGGCGAGCAGCGGGAAGTCGACCGCCGTGGCCGCCTCCACCGTGGCGGACGCGATGCCGGGCCAGCTGAAGACGGTCTCCACCAGCAGCGCCCCGGTGATGAGCTCCGGCACCCGGGAGCCGATCAGCGTGAGCACCGGCAGCAGTCCGGAGCGCAGGGCGTGGCCGAGCAGTACGGTGCGTTCGCTCAGGCCGCGCGCCCTCGCCCCGCGTACGGGGTCCTCCGCGAGCGCGTCGCCGACGCCCTGACGGACGTAGAGCGTGAACCAGGGCAGTTGGGAGACGGCGAGGACGCCGGCCGGGAGGACCAGGTGCTCGACCAGGCCGCCGAAGGTGACCCGGTCGCTGCCGGTGTCGGTGAGTCCGCCCGCCGGGAGGACGTCCAGCTGGAGGGCGAACAGCCACACCGCGAGCAGCGCGATCCAGAAGACCGGGGCGGCCTCCAGGACGTACGCGGCGGAGGTGACGGCGCGGTCGACGAGGGAGCCGGGGCGGCGGGCGGCGAGCACGCCGAGGACCGTGCCGAGCAGCACGGCCGCGGCGAACGCGACGGCGCACAACAGCGTGGACCACAGCAGGCGTTCGCCGATGACCTCGGCCACCGGCTGGCGCATCACCGCCGACCGGCCGAGGTCGCCGCCGAGGGCGGAGGTAAGCCAGTCCCACCATCGGGCGGTGAACGGCCGGTCCACGCCGAGGTTCTCCCGCAGCCGGTCCAGGGTCTCCTGGTCGGCGCCCAGCGCGGCCGTGCCCGCGTACGCCCTCACCGGGTCGAACGGGGACGCGGCGGCGACGGCGAACACGCCGAACGTGACGACGAGGAGCACCGGCACGGCGTACAGCGCGCGGCGCGCCACGAGCCGGGTCACCGCCGGCCAGAGGGCGTGACTCATGCCGCGGGCTGCCAGTCCTCGACGTTCCACCAGGGTCCGGCGGCGAAGCCGTGCTCGTGGGGTTCGGTCTGGGTGGTGAGGCCCTTCCAGCGGTCGGCGAGCACGTACAGGTGGTCGATGTGGGTGAGGAAGGTGTAGCCGGGGTCCTTCACGAGGGCACGCTGGAGGGCGTCGTAGGCGGCCTTGCGGGTCGCGGGGTCCTGGCTGCGGCGGCCGGTCTCCAGGGCGCGGTCGACGGCCGGGTTGTCGTAGTGCGCCATGTTGTTGAAGCCGTCGCCGGCGAGGGAGGAGTGCAGCATGGTGTAGAGCCCGAAGTCGGGGTCGCCGGTGCTGCCGAAGCCGGCGAGGACGGCGTCCCGGTGCATGCGCGGCTCGATGACCTCCCAGGTGGCGCTCTCCACGCGGACGTCGATACCGGCCTTCTTGGCGTCGGAGGCGTAGGCGAGGGCGTGGTCCTGGCGGACCTTGTCGCCGGAGGGGTAGTAGAGCGTGAAGCGGGCCGGGCGGCCGTCCTTGACACGGATGCCGTCGTCGCCCTTCGTCCAGCCGGCGGCGTCGAGGATGTGGCCGGCCTCGGCGAGGTCGCGCGAGCGCTCGGTCTCCTTGGCGAACCACGGGTCGTCCACAGGCAGTGGCCCGTAGGCGGGGCGGCCCGCGCCGTCGAGGATCTTGTCGACCATGGCCTGCCGGTCGACGGCGAGGTCGAGGGCGCGGCGGATCGCGGTGTCGCCGGTGACGGGGTTGCCGCTGGGGAGGGTGACGACGCGGACGTCGTAGGAGGTGGCCCGGTACGTCTTCCTGTCGTCGTCACCCTTGAAGGTGGCGGCGAGGTTGGGCGGGAGGACCGCTCCGTCGAGGTCGCCGGAGCGGAGCCGGGTGGCGCGGACGTCGTCGTCGGCGACGATCGCCATGGTGAGTTTCTTCACCTTCGGGGTGCCGCCCCAGTAGTGAGGATTGGCCTTGAAGGTGAGCTTCTCGCCCTTGCGCCAGTCGACGAGGACGTACGGTCCGGTGCCGACCGGCTTGGTGTTGAAGGGGCCGGTGTTGGGGTCCTGCTTCCCGACGACGTGCTCGGGGACGATCGGCAGGACCGTGCGGGCGGCGAACGGCGCGTAGGGGTGGCGGAGGGTGAAGACGACCGTGTGGTCGCCCACCGCCCGGACGCTTTCGACGGCCGCGAGTTCGCTCTTGGCGGTGTTGTTGGTGTCGTCGTCGAGGACCGTGCGGTACGTGAAGACGACGTCCCGCGCGGTCAGCGGCTCGCCGTCACTGAACTTCACGCCGTCGCGCAGGGTGTACGTGTAGGTGCGTCCGCCGTCCGTGATGCGCGGAAGTGCCCTGGCCAACGCGGGTTCCAGGGTCATGTCGGCGGTGCGGGCGAGGAGGCCGTCGAACAGCTTGGAGTTGCCGTCCTTGCCGTAGCCGAGGAGCGGGCTGAGGGTGTCGGGCTCGGTGGAGACGCCGATCACCACGGACTCGCCGGCCACCGCGTCGTCCGTGCCGCCGGAGCCGGGCGCCGAGCAGGCGGAGACCGCCGCGGCCGTCGCCAGCACGGCGGCGGCGCCCCGTATGCGTCGTCGGGTCGTCATCGAACCTCACACACCCCTGTCATCGGAAGGCACTGTTGATGGAAAGTCGCTCTTGCATATTAGTTGCAAGAAGACCTTGCCCAGGACGGCGGCCCCCCAGTCACCCGGTTCACGGCCGGCCGCCGCGGGGCCCGAACGCGCAGGTGTGCGCCGGGGTGCGAGCCGCCGGACGCCCTCCCCGCGCCCCCGTCGCCGCTTGTCACCGGGCCGCGACGGGGACTACTGTCACCACGCCTTGGTGACGGGAAATCGGTGCGATACCGGTGCGGCCCTCGCCACTGTGATCGGGAAGTCCGGCTCCGGCCCTCACGGGCAGCCACTGGGTTCTTCGGGACCCGGGAAGGCGGAGCACGGGCGGTGGTACCCGTCAGCCAGGAGACCGGCCAAGGCGCGTCAACCATCCACGAGGTGCTGGAGAGGGTCTGCTGAGCCATGCACATTGCCGAGGGTTTCCTGCCTCCGGCGCACGCGGTCGCCTGGGGCGTCGCGTCGGCGCCGTTCGTCGTCCACGGAGCCCGGTCGCTCGTCCGTGACGTCAGAGAACATCCCGAGAGCACGTTGCTGCTGGGCGCGTCGGGAGCGTTCACGTTCGTCCTGTCCGCGCTGAAACTGCCCTCGGTGACCGGGAGTTGCTCCCACCCCACCGGCACGGGTCTCGGCGCGATCCTGTTCCGGCCGCCGGTCATGGCGGTGCTCGGGACCATCACCCTGCTGTTCCAGGCGCTGCTGCTCGCCCACGGCGGGCTCACCACGCTCGGCGCCAACGTCTTCTCCCTGGCGGTCGTCGGCCCCTGGGCCGGGTACGGCGCCTACCGGCTGCTGCGCCGGTACGACGTGCCGCTGATGGGCGCGGTGTTCTGCGGCGCGTTCCTCGCCGACCTGTCGACGTACTGCGTGACCAGCGTCCAGCTGGCGCTGGCGTTCCCCGACCCGGGCAGCGGATTCCTGGGCGCGCTGGGCAAGTTCGGCTCCATCTTCGCCGTCACGCAGATCCCGCTCGCGGTCAGCGAGGGGCTGTTGACCGTGCTGGTGATGCGGCTGCTGGTGCAGTCCAGCAAGGGCGAGCTGACCCGGCTCGGGGTGCTGGTCACCTCGGCGGCCGGCGGCAAGCGGGCCGCTGAGGCCGAGTCGGCCGGGGCGGTGGCCCGATGAGCCGCAACGCGAAGATCAACACCCTGCTCCTGCTGCTCGTCGCCGCCCTCGCCGTGATCCCGCTGGCGTTCGGGCTCGGCGACCACAAGGAGGAGCCGTTCGCCGGGGCGGACGGCGAGGCGGAGACCGCGATCACCGAGATCGACCCGGACTACGAACCGTGGTTCTCCCCGCTGTACGAACCTCCGTCCGGGGAGGTCGAGTCGGCGCTGTTCGCCGTCCAGGCCGCGCTCGGCGCGGGCGTGCTCGCGTACTACTTCGGGCTGCGGCGCGGGCGGCGGCAGGGCGAGGCGCGGGCCCGTGAGCGGGTCGGCGTGCGGGCCCCGGAAGGGGCGCGTGAGCAGGCCGCCGGCCTGCGGGCCCCGGACGGGGTGCATGAGCGGGACGGCCTGCCGGCCCCGGACACGGCACACGAGCGGGGCGACGTACCGGCCCCGGACACGGCACACGAGCGGGGCGGCGCTGAGGACACGGGCGACGCGGAGGTGCGCTCCGGCGCCGACGGCGGACGGGACTGACACGCCTGTGCTGCCGATCGACGCGGCGGCGCACAGCAGCCGCTGGCGCCGCCGCCATCCCGTGGACAAGGCCGTCCTCGGCCTCGGTCTCACCGTCCTCGCGATCTCCCTGCCCCCGTGGCCCGGCGCCGCGCTGGTGCTGGTCACCGCGCTGGCGCTGCTGCTCGGTCCGGCGGGGGTGCCGGCCGGGCGGCTGTGGCGGGCCTACCGGGTGCCGCTGGGGTTCTGCGTCACCGGGGCGCTCACCCTGCTGGTGCGGGTGGGCGGGCCCGGCGGTTTCGTGTCACCCGCCCCCGACGGGCCGCTGCGCGCCGGGGAGTTGCTGCTGCGCACCTCTGCGGCCTCGCTGGGCGTGCTGCTGTTCGCGTTCACCACACCCATGTCGGACCTGCTGCCGCGCCTGGTGCGCGCCGGGGTGCCCGCGCCGCTGGTGGACGTGGCGCTCGTGACGTACCGGATGAGCTTCCTGCTGCTCGACTCGGTGCGGCGCGTGCACCGGGCGCAGGCGGCGCGGCTCGGGCACACCACACGGGCGGCGACGTGGCGTTCGCTGGGCGGGCTCGGGGCGACCGCGTTCGTGCGGTCCTTCGACCGGGCGGCACGGCTGCAGACCGGGCTCGCGGGCCGCGGCTACGACGGCGCCCTGCGCGTGCTGGTGCCCGAGGCGCGGGTGTCCGCCCGGTTCACGGCCGCGAGCGTGACGCTCCTGGCGGCGCTGGCCGCCCTCACCTTCGTCCTGGAAAGGCCCCTGTCGTGAGCGAGTTCGAACTGGTGGCGCTGCGGGGCGCGTCGTTCGCCTACGAGGACGGACCGCCCGTGTTCACCGGCCTCGACTTCGCCGTGCGCGAGGGACGGGCGCTGGCGCTGCTGGGGCGCAACGGCAGCGGGAAGACCACGCTGATGCGGCTGCTCAGCGGCGGACTGCGGCCGCACGGCGGGGAGTTGATGCTGTCGGGATGTGCGGTGCGGCACGACCGGAAGGGGCTGACGGCGCTGCGCAGCACCGTGCAGCTGGTGGTGCAGGACCCGGACGACCAGCTGTTCGCCGCGTCCGTGGGGCAGGACGTGTCGTTCGGGCCGCTGAACCTGGGGCTGCCCGACGCGGAGGTGCGCGCGCGGGTCACGGAGGCGCTGGAGGCGCTGGACATCGCCGCGCTCGCCGACCGGCCCACGCATCTGCTGTCGTACGGGCAGCGCAAGCGGACGGCGATCGCGGGCGCGGTGGCGATGCGGCCGCGGGTGCTGATCCTGGACGAGCCGACGGCGGGGCTCGATCCCGACGGTCAGGAGCGGCTGTTGGCGACGCTGGACGGTCTGCGGGCGGGCGGTACGACGGTGGTGATGGCCACGCACGACGTGGACCTCGCCCTGCGCTGGGCCGACGACGCGGCGCTGCTCACCCCGTCGGGCGCCCACACCGGCCCTGCGGCGGAGATGCTGTCCCGCCGGGACCTCCTCACGGCGGCGGGACTCAGGCTGCCGTGGGGCGTGGCGGCCGGCCTGTTCCTGCGGGCACGGGGGCCGGCCGGCACCGCGGACGCGGGTCCCCGCACCCCGGAGGAACTGGCGGCGCTGGCCGCACTGCCGGAGTGCGGGGAACGGCGTCCTGACTAGGTTCCGTCTCCGGCCGACGGGGGTGGGGCCTGTTCAGCGGTGCCGGCCTCCTGGCGGTGCACGCGGCCTCGGGAAGGGCGTCCGCGGCTCGATGTGTACATTTGTTCAAACCCGGTGGGTGAGCGGGAGCGTCGCCTGCCTGCCCCTCGTTCCCACCATCCCCGGCGGAGCCCCACCTTGACCGACCGTGCCGTACGCCGACGCCGCCGGGCGCTGTACCTCTTCTTCTTCCTCAACGGCGTCGCCATGTCCTCGTGGATCACGCGCACGCCGGACGTCCGTGACCGTCTGGGTGTGTCCACGGGGGAGATGGGGCTGGTGCTGTTCGGGCTGTCCGTCGGCTCCATGGCCGGCATCCTGTGTTCGGGCCGTTTCGTGTCCCGGTTCGGGACCAGGCCCGTGACGGCGCTCGGCACGCTGTTCGTCATCGCGAGTGTGGTCGTCGTGGGCGGGGGCACCGCCCTCGCCTCCGCGCCCCTGGTCACCGCGGGGCTGTGCCTGTTCGGCCTGGGGATCGGGGCGGGCGAGGTGGCGATCAACGTGGACGGTGCCGACGTCGAGCGGATCACCGGCAGGCCGGTTCTGCCCACGCTGCACGGATGCTTCAGCCTGGGCACCGTCGTCGGCGGCCTGGCCGGCATGGCGGCCACCGCCGCGGCGTTCCCCGCCCACTGGCACCTCCTGGCGGTGGCCGCGGTGACGGCCGCGATGTTCGGGTACGCCATCGGCGGTGTGCCCGCCGGGATCGGGGTCCGTGCCGCGGTGCCCGCTTCGGACTCCGCACGACCGGCGGGCCCGCAGGTGTGGAAGGACCGACGGCTGCTGATGATCGGGGCCATCGTCCTGGCCATGGCTCTCGCCGAGGGCGCCGCCAACGACTGGCTGCCGCTGCTGATGGTCGACGGCCACGGTCTCGACGCCGCCCTCGGCTCGCTCGTCTTCGTGGGATTCGCCGCCGCGATGACCCTGGGACGCTTCGGCGGCGCGTTCTTCCTCAGCCGTTACAGCCGGGCGGCCGTGGTGCGGGCCAGCGCGGTCTCCGGAGCCGTGGGTCTGTGCCTGGTCATCTTCTCCGACAACGCGGTCGTGGCGGCGGCCGCCGTCCTGTTCTGGGGACTGGGCGCGTCCCTGGGCTTCCCGGTGGCTCTGTCGGCGGCCGGCGACTCGGGGCCCGACGAGACCGCCCGGGTCGGCCTCGTGGCGACGATCGGCTACGTCGCGTTCCTGGTGGGGCCGCCCACGCTCGGCTTCCTGGGCGATCACTACGGACTGCGCCCGGCGATGGTAGTCGTCCTGGTGTTCGTCGCCGCGGCTGTCCTGGTGGCGCCTGCCGCCGGTGCCCGCGGGCCCCGTCACGGCGGGGCCGGTGCCGGTGCCTCCGGCGAAGTTGCCGTGGAGCGGCCCGGGCAGCGCGCCGGGGGGTGAGCGCGTGACCGGCGCCCGCGGCGGGGTGTTCGGCCGACCGTGCGTCGCAAGGCTCGGCGCCCTGTCCTGCCGCTCGCGCAGTTCCCCGCGCCCCCAGGGGTGTGGTACTGCCCCCGCGCCTTTCACTCTTGGGGTGCGGCGCACTGCACACCCCGGGGCGCGGGGAACTGCGCAAACGTCAGTTTGGGTGACAGCACCTGTCAGAGGGCGCCCGTTCAGCAGCCTCCGCAGTTGTAGTACGTCACGTCCCAGTGGTTGCCCTCGTCCGCGTAGACGTTGCCCGAGCCGGACTGCCACTGCTGGGCGCCGTCGCCGCGCACGCCGATGTAGGTGAACGTGTTCTTGATGTAGTTGGTGACGCAGGTGTTCTTGCCGTAGTCGAGCTTGTAGCCGTTCCAGTGCGAGTACGTGCCGGAGGCGTGCCCGGTCTCCGTGCCGCCGGTGATGTTCAGTGCGCAGCCGGTGGCCCGCTTCAGGGTCTGGGCGCCCTGGGCGGTGGCCAGGTTGAGCTGGTCGAAGGACGTGCAGGTGGACACGTTGCGGTTGGAGCAGCCGCCGGACGACGACCAGGTGATGCCGACCTGGCTGAACATGGAGGTCGCGGTGGCGTGGCTGATCTTGGTGACGGCGGCGGCCTCACCCGCGGTGCCCATCACGACGGCGCCCGGGGCGACGACGAGGGCGAGGGCGGTCAGGGCCGAGCGGAGCTTCGGGGCCTTGAGTGTCTTCATGTGGGGGACCTTCCTGCTGAGGGCCAGGGTGTGTGAGGGACGGCTGTGCAGGCGGAGCAGACAGATGATGCCCGGGGTCTACGCGCGTCCGCCAGAGGACAAAACGGAATGCTGCCGCCTGCGTGGGTCTGTGTCGTCCCGTCAGACCGCCGAGCGGAAGGCGGGCAGGTAGCCGGAGGACTGGCCGACGGCCTTCGGGTGGTAGGAGTTGCCGATCGGGATGGTGACGCTGTGCAGCCAGGCGTCGCCCGAGCAGAGCTCGTGGCCGGTGAACTCGTCGACCACGCTGGACCAGGAGAACCCGGCGTTGGCCGCGCGCTTGGCGATCACACCGTTGAGGACGTCGCCCGCGTTGTTGATGGCACTGCGCTCGGTCTCGGTGAGGCCAGCGATGCAGCTGCCGGACAGCTTGTAGAAGCGCGGGTAGCCGAGGACGACGACGCGGGCCTGCGGGGCGCGGGAGCGGATCGACGAGTACAGCGAGTCGAGCTTGCCCGGCAGGGAGTTCTGCATCTGGGAGACGGCGTTGTTCACGGCGGCCACGCAGGTGGCCTCGGACTGCAGGACGCAGGTCTGCATGACGTCCGCGAAGCCGATGTCGTTGCCGCCGGCGGTGACGCTGACGAGGGTGGTGGTAGAGGACAGCGCGCTCAGCTGCGAGGAGGCCACGCTGGTCGTGGTCGCGCCCGAGCAGGCGACAAACTTGAACGACGCGGGGACGTTGGCGTTGCTCCACAGCTGGGGGTAGGCGACGGTGCTGCGTTTGCAGTCGCCGCTCTCGGAGGTGTAGCTCCCGGCGCCCACTCCGGAGGAGTAGGAGTCGCCGAGCGCCACGTAGTGGTGGCCGGCGGCCGCGGCAGGGTGTGCCAGGCCGAGGACGGTCGCCACACCGAGGATCAGGGTGGCGAGAGTTGTTCCCAGTGAACGCGTTGACACGTGTATCCGCCTCTCACGACGAAACTCGCGACGGTAGTTGAGGGAGCAACTGGTGTTGTAGCAGGGCGGGATACCGCTCGGTAACTACCGGTCGAAAAGTCATCCGCTATGACCCGAATACTGATTTGATCGATCCTGCTCCGCGCGTAGATAAACCTGGATTGCGCCATGTTCACGCCAACTTGGTGGCGGAAAAAGATGCCGGGCCGCCCCCCGCGCGGCCCGGCACCGGTCTCGTCGAACGGCCTTTTCGACGGCCCTCGTTCAGCCCTCCCCGTCCCGCCCCGGCGGGGTCGCGAGGCGCCGGGGGTCGGCCGCACGCGTGATCGCCGACTCCACCGCCGCGATGCGGTCGCCGATCAGGGCGAGGGCGGACACCGCGCGGGCGAGCACGTCGTCGTCGGGGCCGCCCAAGGTGAGCGTGCGGACGTGGGCCGCCTTCACCTCCGCCCAGCGGGCGGCCTGTTCGGGCGTGAGCGTGCCGCGCAGCTCGGCGAGCTTCAGCAGGTTCGCCTCGGCGCCGCTGGTGAGGGTCTGGGCCTCGGCCGTGTAGTGGTCCTCGATCACGGCGGACAGCTCGGCGTCGTTCATCACCGGCTGGATCCGCTGGGCGATCTTGTTCATGTTGCGGTACGAACCCTGGAGCAGGAACGGCGGCTCGGTGCGGGCGTCGTCGGAGCGGGCCGCGGACGCGATGTAGGCCGCGTTGACCGCGAGGACCGTCCGGCGGGCGGTGAGCAGCTGGCGCAACACCGCCAGCACACGGTCGAGTTCGGCCGGCGCGTGCGGGTGGAGCAGCCGGTCCGGGCGGGCCGTCGGGTCGTCGGAGGCGAGCCGGATCAGCAGGTCCAGGTCGGCGCGGTCGCGCCCGGCGAGCGGCGCGAGCACCGGGTTCGCGGTGAGCGCGTTCTCCACGAAGCTGAGCGCGAAGACGTCCTCCTTGCCGGTGAGGACGTCGCCCAGGTTCCACACGTCGGCCCGGTTGGCCAGCATGTCGGGCACCCGGAAGACCTCCCCGGACTCGGTGTACGGGTTGCCGGCCATGCACACCGCGAACCGCTTGCCCCGCAGGTCGTAGGTGCGCGGCTCGCCCTGCCACACGCCCTCCACCCGGCGGGTCGCGTCGCACAACGGGATGAACTTCTGCAGCAGTTCGGGCGAGGTGTGCTGGATGTCGTCCAGGTACAGCAGGGTGTTGCTGCCCGCCGCCAGCGCGAAGTTGATCTTCTCGACCTCCTGGCGGGCGGTGGCGTTCGGCGCCTCGGCCGGGTCGAGCGAGGTGACGCCGTGCCCGAGCGCGGGACCGCTGACCCGCACCAGGACCAGGCCGAGGCGGTGGGCGACGTACTCCATGAGGGTCGTCTTGCCGTAGCCGGGAGGGGAGAGGAGCAGCAGGAGTCCTCCGGTGCCGGTGCGGGCGGACTCGCCCGTCGTGCCGAGCTGCTTGGCGAGGCTGTCGCCGATCAGCGGCAGGTACACCTCGTCGACCAGCCGGTTGCGGACGAACGACGCCATCACGCGCGGACGGTGGTCGTCCAGGCGGAGCCGGTCGCGTTCGGCTGTGACGAGGGCGGCGCGGCGGCGCTGGAAGGCGCGGAACGCGGGCGCCTCGCGCGCCCGGAACGCGTCGGTGCGGGCGAGGAACTCGTCCAGGCGGAGCGTGAGACGGCGGCCGGTGATGCGCGGGTGGGTGGAGACCAGGCCCTCGACGGTGACGGTGAGGGGCGCGTCCGACTCGTGGCGGGGCACGTCCGGGCACAGCTCGGCGGCCACGGCCTCCGCGACGTCCCCGGCGTCCGCCTGCTCGCCGGACGCACCGGTGTACGCGGTGAGCCACGCCTCGACGAGCTGGCGGCGGGCGCTGAGGTCGCGGAGGGCGGTGAGGTCCTCGTCGTACGCCTCGTCGGCGACCGTGCGGCGGAACTTGTCGAGCAGGGCACGGGCGCGGGCGCTGATCACGAACCCGTCGGGCCCGGTGGTGAGTTCGTCGAAGAGGTACGCGGCGCACGCCTCCGCGCGGACCGCCGCGTCCGGGGTCCACTCCCCCACCGCGCGGGCCAGTTCGTCCCGCAGTGCGTCCAGCGCGGGCGGCGCGCCGAAGGCGTCCCGCACCCGGGCCAGCGAGCGGGCGCGGCGGGTCCAGTCGGCGCGCTCCCGCTCCGTGGTGCCGTGTGCCCAGAACAGCAGGGCGTGAGCGCGGGCGGGGGAGGCGTGGCGCAGGGTGCCGGCGCCGTCGAACAGGGGCAGCAGGGCGGTGAGGAGCGCGGTGGCGTCGTGGTCGTGCACTCCCCGCTCGTAGCCCTCGTCGTACGCCTCCTCGGCGGCCGTGCGGACCAGCGCGGGGAGGTCGTCGGCGGCGGCGAGCGCGTCCGGGCCGTGCTCGTGCAGCAGGCGTGCGGCGAGGTGCTCGGCGCGGCTGACCCGCGGCGACTCGGACGGCAGGGGGCGGTCCCACAGGGGGCGGTCGGCGAGGAGGGCGGGGTCGGTGACGGGGGCGCGGTAGTCGGTGCCGGTGAGGGCGAGGGCGAGGCCGTCGTCGTGCGGGACGACGGTGAGGTCGAAGGGCTGGGTGGAGACGGCGAAGCGGTGGGCGCCCAGGCGGAGGGTGCGGCCGCCGTCGGCGTAGAGGTCGGTGCGGTCGCGCAGGGCGCGGGCGGCCTCCTCGCGGGCGGAGCGCAGCTTGCCGTCGAGTTCCTCGGCGCGCACCCGGTCGCCGAGGGCGCGCAGGTCGTCGGCGCTGCGGCGGACCTTGGCTACCAGCGGGTCGGAGGCGAAGTAGGTGCTCACCGCGTCGGCGTCGGTGAGCGCGGCACTGCGGCGGGCGATCGTCTCGAGCACCCGCTCGGCGGCGGAGGCGAGCTGCCCCGCGCGGCGGGCGCGGGCGTCGGTGAGGGTCTGCTTGCGGGCGGAGAAGGCTTCGTAGATCTCGGTGCGCCGGTCGGCGAGTTCGCCGAGGACGTCGTCGAACTCGGCGAACCGCGACTCCAGTTCCTCGAGCTGGGCGAGCACCCGGGCCATCTGGTCGTCGCAGGCGTCCGGGTCACCGGCGGCGGCGAGGGCGCCGGTGACGGTCTGGCCGAGCAGGGTCAGCTCGGCGGTGGACCCGGCGCGCGCCTCCCGGTCGAGGAGGCCGCGGCGGCGCGTGTCGAGGCCGGCGCGGGCGCGGTTGACGCCGCCGAGGGCGTCGGCGACCCGCTCCAGGACGCCGGTGCGGACGGTGGCGTCGGCGATGTCGAGTCCGGCGACCACCTCGGTGACCGTGCGCAGCCCGTCGGCGAGTCCGTCCAGGCGGGCGGCGAGCGGGGCGGCCTGCGCGGTGGTGGCGACCGCCTCGATGTCGGCGTGCAGCCGCTCCAGGTCGGCGTGGTGGGCGGCGAAGGCGTCCACGCGGGCCAGGAAGGCGACGGCGCGCTGACCGAAGGAGGCGAGGTCGTCGTCGGCCTCGGCGGCGAGCGCGTCGATGCGCTCGTGGTCCGCGTACCGCATCTCCTTCAGGGTCAGCAGATGGCCCTGCGCCTGGCGGAGTTCGGTGAGGCCGCGGACCCAGGCGGCGGCCTCGCGGGGCTGTTCGCCGCGCAGCCGGCGAACGACGGCGGTGATCCGTGCGGCGGCCTCGTCGAGCGCCTCGGCGGCCCGGCGGGTGAGGTCGGTGACCGTCTCGAACTCGGCGAGCACCTGCTCGGCGGTGGCGCGCACCTCCTCCAGCGGGGTGCGCAGGTCGCCGACCTCCGGGTCGCCCAGCCAATGGTGGGTGTCCAGGGCGCGCACGCAGGCGGCGGCGAGGGTCGCGTAGATCTCGGCGGTGGGGGTGGTCTCGGCGGCGGCGCGGGCCAGCGACAGGCAGTCGGAGATGCCGCGCACCAGGTCGGCGTTGCCCACCCGGGCCAGCGGCCCCTCCCCCACCGGCTGCGCGGCGGCGCGGGCGTCGGACAGGTAGGGGGTCTCCCACAGCTGCACCGGATGCACACGGGCGGGTTCCTCGCCGTCGGGGCGCAGCAGGGTGAGGTGCCCGTCGTCGAAGAGGGCCCAGCCGTGGCAGGCCATCGGGGTGGCGACGGCCTCGCGGATCTGGTTGTAGGAGAGCAGCAGGGCGCGTCCGCGGGCGGGCGCGTGGAAGGCGTAGAGGACGTCCTCGCCGTACGGGGAGCGCACCTCCCGCTCGAACTCCATACCTTCGGTGTCGAGTTCGTACGTCTTGTGGGAGCCGGCGGCGAGGCAGTAGCCGCCGGGGAAGACGATCCCCTGGTCCTCGGGGAGCCGGCGGCAGCCCTGGCCGATGCCGTCGAGGCGGACGACGGTGCGGGTGAGGGTGTTGAACACCAGGTGGCGGTGGGCGGTCTCCTTGTAGGGGAGGATCCGCAGCAGGATGAGGGGGCCGACGCGGGCGTGGGCGATGTCGGCGTCGGCGAGGGACTGGAGGGGCTCGTCGACGGGTTCGCTGTGGATGCCGTCGGGTGTGCCGGTGTCGTTCTCCGTCTTGACGGTGAGGGTGCCGCCGAGGGTGTCGACGAACACCTCGCCCTGCACGGAGACGTGCGGGTGGCGGCCGAGGACGTGGTCCTCGCGGGTGGCGGGGGTCCAGGTGATGTCGGCGGGCGGGACGCGCGCGTGGTCGCGGTCGCCGCGGGCGTCGAGGAACTCCGCGCGGCCGTCCTCGGAGACCGCCCAGCGCAGGACGCGGATGTCGCCGGGCTTCTCGCCGGTCTGGAAGACGGCGAGGAGCTTGCCCTCGGCGCGGCGCAGCCGCAGCAGACGCGCCTGCCGGTAGTAGCGGTGCAGGGCGGCGAACTCCCGCCGGAAGGCGGCGTCGTCGAGGAGGCCGGGCACGGCGTCCTCGGGCAGCCGGTTCAGGTCGCGGTCGTGGGCGGCGAGGACGTCGCCGACGGTGGTGTCCCGCTCCGGGCGGGGCCGGGTCTCGTAGCCGAGGAGCAGCACGTCGCCGACGGCGACGACGTCGCGGGGCACGGCGGTGCGCTCGGTGCGCAGCCGCTCGGTGCCGGTGAGGCGCAACTCGGGCGCGCCGAACTCGTCGGCCCGGCGCCGGTTCAACGTCTCGGCGCGGCGGGCGAGTTCGGAGGCGCGGTCGGTGAGGCGGTCGCGCAGGACCTGGTAGGCGCCGCCGTCGACCGCCGCGGAGGGCCGCTGAGGGGCCGGGCCGGCGGTGGTGTCCGGGGCGGCGCCCGGGCGGGCGGTGTCGTGGATGGGCTCGTGGGTGCCGGTGGTCATGGCTGCCTCTCGGGAAGGTGCCGGCATGGCTGCCTCTCGGGAAGGTGCCGGCATGGCTGCCTCGCGGGAACGTGCCGTCACGGCTGCCTCGCGGGAACGTGCCGGCATGGCTGCCTCGCGGGAACGTGCCGTCACGGCTGCCTCTCAGGAACGTGCCGTCACGGCTGCCTCGCGGGAAGGTGCCGGCCGGGAGCCGCCGTCCCCTGTGCGGCGGCTCCCTGCCGGGTGATGGTGGTCAGGCCCCGGTGCGGCCGTTCAGCACGGCCAGCGGAGTGTCCGCCAGACCCAACTCACCTGCCTTGTCGAGCAGTTGCTCGAACTGCCCGGTGTTCTCTCCGCCCTGCTTCATCAGCTTCATCAGCAGGGCGGACACCGTGAGGTTCTGCACGTCGGAGCTGGAGACGGAGCCGAGCATCCGGCTCAGGTCGTCGGTGAAGCTCGCGGAGCCGTCCAGCCAGGGCCCGGCGAGGGCCTGCGCGGTCTCGGAGTTCTTCACGAAGCCGTCGACGCTCCTGCCGAGCGAGATGGACGACACCAGGCGGTCGAAGAACACCGAGTCGCCGCCGACGATGTTGATGTCCGCGTTCTCCAGACCGGTGGCGAGCACGGTGGCCTGCGCCTCCGCGACCTGCCGCTGCACGTCGAGCCCGGCCAGCCGGACGTCCTTCTCGGCCTCGAGACGCAGCCGGTACTCCTCGTGGCCGCGGGACGCCTCGTCGAGCGCGGCCATCGCCGCCGCCTTCTCGGTGAGTCCCGCCGCCTCGGCGCGCAGCCTGCCGGAGATGGCCTCCGCCTCGGCGACCGCCTTGGCGCGGGCGCCCTCCGCCTCCGCGCGCAGCCGGGCCTCGGTGGCCTCGGCCTCGGCACGGCCCGCCTTCTCGATGACCTCGGCCTCCTTGTCGCGCACCCGCACGGCGGCGAGACCCTCGGCGGCGGACTCCGCCTGGACGCCCTCCGCGAGCCGCAGCTTGGCCTTGGCGTCCAGATCGGCCGTCTTCAACCGGGCCTCGGCGAGGGTGAGTTCCTCGGCGGCGCGGTGCGCGGCGGCCTGCTCGGCGGCCTCGGCGGCCTTGATGTCCTTGACCAGCTTCTCCTGCGCTTCCGCCTCCGCCGCGATGATCACTGCCTGGCGCTGCCGCTCCGCCTCCTCGACGGCCCGCAGCTTCTTGATGGACTCCTCCTGCTCGGCGACCGTACGGTCCACCGCGACGCGCTCCCGGATGACCTCGGCGATCTCCCGCTTCTCCGCCTCGACCTCCTTCTCGGCGGCGATCCGGGTCAGCTCGGTCTCCCGCTCCCGGGCGATGACCTCCAGCAGGCGGTCCTTCTCGATGCGCTCGCTCTCCACGGCGATGACCCGCTCGCGGTTCTTCGCGGCGACGGCGACCTCGCGGGCCTGGTTCTCCCGCTGCACGCCCAGCTGTTCCTCCGTGCGCAGGAAGGCGCTCTGCGCGCGCAGCCGCTCCTCCTCGACGACCCGCGCGGTCTCCGCCTCCTCGCGGGCGCGCACGGTCTCGATCTCCCGCTTCTGCTTGATCTCCGCGTCCGCCTGACGGCGCTGCAGCTCCAGGATCGCCTCGCGCGCGTCGACGTCCTGCCGCGTGATCTCCTTCTCCTCGTTGCGCTGCGCCTCGTTGGTGCGGACGTGCTCCACCGCCGTCAGCTCGGTGATCTTGCGGATGCCCTGCGCGTCGAGGACGTTGCCCGGGTCGAGCTGGGTGAGCGGGGTCTGCTCCAGGTAGTCGATCGCGGCGTCCTCGAGGTGGTAACCGTTCAGGTCGACGCCGATGACCTCGATGATCCGGTACCGCAGTTCCTCGCGCTTGGTGTAGAGGTCGGTGAAGTCCATCTGCTTGCCGACGGTCTTCAGCGCCTCGGAGAACTTCGCGTGGAACAGCTCCTGGAGCGTGTTGCGGTCGCTGGCGCGGGCGGTGCCGACGGCCTGGGCGACCTTGACGACGTCCTCGACGGTCTTGTTGACCTTGACGAAGAACGTGATGCGGATGTCCGCGCGGATGTTGTCCCGGCAGATCAGTCCTTCCTTGC
This sequence comes from Streptomyces cellulosae, assembly GCA_014655195.1. GTDB lineage: Bacteria > Actinomycetota > Actinomycetes > Streptomycetales > Streptomycetaceae > Streptomyces > Streptomyces cellulosae. The sequence continues at coordinate 29,844 of BNBH01000017.1, forward strand.
CGGCGCGGGTGATCTCGATGGTCTTCACCGAGATGTCCATCACCTCGGCCTTGTGCAGCACGGGCAGCACGACCGAGCCGGTGAAGGTCACGTCGACCTTGCGGAGCTTGGAGACGATCAGCGCCTTGCCCTGTTCCACCTTGCGGAACAGCTTGGTGACGAGCAGCAGACCGATGAGCACGAGCAACAGGGCGGCGCCGACGAGTACGGCGATGCCCACGGTGGCGGCATCCATGGGACACGTCCTTCTGGGCTGACTTACGGGCAGAAGTCGGATGTGTGCGGCGCCTCGAAGGCGAGGGCCTGAAGGGTGTGGGGCCTCGCGCGTGGGCGAGGCGGTGCGTCGGACGGTGGTGGAGACGGCTCAGCCGTCGAGGCGGTTTCGCGCCGGGCGCGGAGGGTTGCCTTCCGCGGCCGGGCGCGCCGCACCGTCCCGGTCCGCACCGCGCGTGCGCGGGGACCGGGACGGCCAGGGTTCGTCGGGGGCGGTGCGGTGCAGCGGCCCCGTGCGGCGGGGGGCGGCCGGGCCGTGGACGCGGTTCACGAAGGTCCGCATCTGCCCGCCCCCTCTCCGTCCTCGTCTTCGCCGTCCGTGCGTGCGACGGCCGATGTCGTCGGGCAGCACTGCTCCCCTCCGGTTCCGGCACGGACACCACCTGCCGGTGTCCGGCACCGGAACCTCCGCAGTGCTCCCCGCGGGCCATGCTGCCCGGCCCGGCCCGCACCGCGCATTGCCGGATTCCGGCAAAGTTCACTAGGGTCTGCATGCCGGTGCGCCGACATGAACGCATCAGGACCGTGTGAGGAAGCCGAGGGGACGACGTGTCGGACCGAGAGATTCCGGAACAGTATCTGGAGGGGTACGCCGAGATACTGAGCGAGGTCGCGGCCACGGGCCGACGCCTCACCCGCGACGAACTCGCGTCCCGTCGTGCCCTCGGGGAACAGGCGGCGGAGGCCGGTTACGGTCTGCGGTCCCTCGTCATCGCCCATCTCGCCGCCGCGCGCGGCGCCTGGCCGGCCCGCGGCGCGGACGCCGACGGCGCGCTGGCCGCCGTGCAGCAGGCGGTGGACGCCTTCGCCGAAGGGTACGAGCGGGCCCAGCGGTTGGCAGTCCGTCAGGAGGAGGCGGCCCGCCGGGAGTTCATCGACGACCTGCTCTACGGCCGCAGCGACCTGGGCCGCCTCGCCGAGCGGGCCGAACGGTTCGGGCTGCGCCTGTCCCACGAGCACGCGGTCGCCGTCGCCCGGGGCCCCGTCGCCTACGAGGAGGGCGACGCGGTGCCCCGTCAGGTGGAGCGCGCGCTGATCTCCCGGTTCGGCGACCGGAGCATCCTGCTCACCACCAAGGACGGGCGGCTGCTGTGCATCGCGCCGGGCCACCAGCAGGACGTGCTCACCCACTTCGCCAAGCAGGCGCACGCCGCCACCGACGGCGGCCAGGTCGCCGTAGGACGCCCCCAGTCGGGCCCCGGCGGGGTGGTCCAGTCGTACGAGGAGGCGCTGAACGCGCTGGAGATCGCCGAGCGGCTGGACATGGACGACCCGGTGCTGCGCGCCTCCGACCTGCTGGTCTACCCGGTGCTGGCCCGCGACCGGCAGGCCATGGCCGACCTGGTGCACAACACGCTGGGCCCGCTGACGGAGGCGCGCGGCGGCGCGGGGCCGCTGCTGGACACGCTCACCGCCTACTTCGACTCCGGCTGCGTCGCCGCGGAGGCGGCACGCCGGCTGTCGCTGAGCGTGCGGGCGCTGACGTACCGCCTGGAGCGGATCCACCGGCTGACCGGCGCGGACCCCGGCGACCCGGCGCACCGGTACATGCTGCAGACGGCGGTCATCGGGGCGCGGTTGCTGGACTGGCCGGAGTCGGCGGGGGTGGCGTAAGGGCTACGGCTCCGTCAGGAGCTTGCGGTGCAGCTCCTCGGGGCCCAGGGCCGTCAGCTGCGGCACCTGGGCGTTCCAGTCGCGGGCGGTGGCGTCCAAGGCCTTGGCCACCTCGCGGGCGAGGGGGCGGCGGGTCAGGTGGAGGGCGAGTGACACAAGGGGGCGCAGGGGGCCTCGGCCGCGCAGGCGCACGGTGACCGTGACGTCCCAGTCGCCGTGGTCGCGTCCGGGGCGCGGGACCGCCGCCACCTCGGCGCGAGCCACGCCGCACGTCAGCCGCGCCCTCAGCGGCGGCCTACGGACGCTGCCGCCCCGGTCCGCCGCCTTCCACCAGTCAGCGCAGCTCAGTTCGGCGTCGGCGTCGAACCGGGACAGCGGGGACGGGACGCTCCTGAGCACCGCGCGGCCGGACAGCTCGACGCGGTCCGGCCGGTCGGGGGCGAACAGCGCGGCCCGTCCGGTGAGGTCGCCGTCGGGGCCGGACCCGGTGAAGGCGAGACGCACCGCGCGGGTACGGCGCCACTCCTCGACGGTGATCCGGACCGTGTCGGCGGCCTTCTCGGTGCTCTCGTACGCCGCGCCCGGCCGCAGATGGCGTCCCCCGGCCGGCCGCACGTCCGGGACCTGCCGTCCGTCGGGCAGCAGGACGCGCCCGTCCTCCGCCGTCGTGCTCTCGGCGAGGTCGGTCAGGGTGCCGAGGGCGTCGACGAGCCAGGGGCGCGGGACGGGCGCGAGGGCCACCGTGTGGGCGATGCGGACCATGTGGACACGGTGGCGTCCGGAGGCTGCAGCGGTCCATGCCCGCGCCCGGCAGCACGTAGGCGGGGGTGCTTCCGGCGCCCGGCAGACCTGGCCCGCGGTCAGCTCTTGACGAGGGTGACGTCGTGGTGGCTGACGGCGTGCGGGACGGGGAGGAGCAGGATGCCGCTGGCGCGCAGCTCCAGCAGGGTCGCCTCCACCTTGACCGGGCCCGCCGTCAGGGCGTCGTCGGCGGCCTTGCCGCTGTTCTGCCAGCGGTGCTCCTTGCCGTCGCAGACGGCGACGGAACCGCCGATGCCGTGGTTGACGTCGGGTTCGCTCTGGCTGACCGAGGAACTGACGTAGACGGGCGCTTCGCCGCCGACGCAGAGGTAGGTGCCGGTGAGGGTGACCGTGCCGTCGGCGGCGATCCGGCCCTCCGGGTCGACGGTGACGTACTCCGCGGGGGCGGACGGCGCGGCCGCCGCAGAGGGGGCCGCCGCGGCGGCGCCGAGCAGCAGCAGCGCGGCACAGGACGCCGTGCCGAGGAGGGGGCGTACGGGCATGGGGGACCTCCGAAGTGAGCGGATCAGGGATCTTCAGCCCTACCCGCGGCACGGGGTCGCGGCCACTCACGTCACCCCTTCGGTGGCGGACCGGCGTCGGCCGTGGGGGAACGGTTCCGGCATTGTCCGCAGACTGTCACGCTTGCCCTGGGGCCGTTCCGGTGGCGGCGGGGGCGGCGCATGGTCGTGGTGTACGACGTGCTCGGCCCGTTCCACCGATGTGGAGGTGCGCCATGTGTGCCCACCGGACGTCCTGCCCTCAGACCGACTCCCCCACGCCGCACGTGGTGGCCGCGCACCCGGAGCAGGGGTGGTCCCTGCTGTGCGACGGGGGGATCGTCTTCGACGACACGGGTGCGTTGCTCCCTGACGGTCGCGTTGTGGCTCCGCACCGGCTGCCGACGGAGGCGCCGGCCGTCGCGGCTTGAGGGGCACCCCTGCTGCGGTGGCCGTTCGCGCAGTTCCCCGCGCCCCTTGNACCGGCCCGCAGCGCCCGTCGGCGCGCACCCCCCGTGAGCACGCCCAGCGCCCGGACCCCCCGGCTCAGCCCTCCGCGGCGACAAACCACCGCAACAGCGAAGCCAACCTCTGCGGACGGTCCTCCGCGATCAACGTCCGCGTCCCCCTCAGCTCCACCAACCGCCCCCGAGGCAGCAGCTCCGCCAGCATCCGCCCATGCCTCCGCGGCATCATCAGGTCCTCGGTCGCCCAGACGACGAGCGCGGGCTTCTCGAAGCGACGCAACCCCTGTGCGGCCTCCAGCAGTTCCGTCCGCCGCACATGCGTGGTGTAGTGCCGGAAGTCCCGGCGGATCGCCGGATCGGTCCGCAGTGGCCGGAGCCACCGCTCCACCACCTCGTCGGGCAACGGCCGCTTCGTCAGAGCGCCGAAGCCGACCGGCAGCCGGCGCAACGGCTTCCACCCCAGCACACGCACCATCAGCGGCACCCCGCCCGGCACCCTGCACGCGAGCCCGATCATCTTCCCGGGAAGCCCCGGCGGGTAGTTGTCGAACGCCTCGCACGAGATCAGCACGAGCCGCGCCAGCCGCTCGGGATGCCGCGCCGCGACCGTCTGCGCACGCCCGCAGTCGCTCTCGACGAGCGTGACGTCCCGCAGGTCCAGCCGGTCGAGGAACTCGGCGATCAGCTCGTTGACCAGGTCCGGCGTGGGTGGCCGGGTCATCGGCGTGCGGTGCGCGCCGTACGGGAGCGTCGGCGCGACGACGCGGTGGTCGGTGCGCAGTTCCGCGACGACGTGGCGCCACACGGACGCGTCGTGCAGCAGCCCGTGCAGCAGCACGACCACCGGCCCCTCCCCGCCCGTGTCCTCGTACGTGACGGTGCCCGCGCTCAGCTCGATCTCCGGCATCGCTCCAGGCTAGGAGGAGCGGGCGGGCCGCGCCCGGCGGCTCACGGGAGGACGGCGAACCCGTCGAGCTCGACCATCGCCTCCTCGTCCCACAGCCGGACCACCTCCACGACCGCCATCGCCGGGTAGTCCCGGCCCGCCAGGTCCCGCCAGACACGTCCCAGTTCGCCCGCGTGCTCGCGGTACGCGGCGACATCCGTGGCGTAGACGGTGACGCGGGTTAGGTCGGCGGGGGTGCCGCCGGCGGCGCGGAGGGCGGTGAGGAGGTTGGTGAGGGCGCGGGTGAACTGTTCGGGGAGGGTGTCGCCGGTGACCTTCCCGTCGCCGTCGAGGGCGGTCTGCCCGGCCAGGAACACCACGCGGGAGCCGGTGGCGACGACGGCGTGGGAGAAACCGGCGGGCGGGGACAGGTCGGGCGGGTTGACGCGCTCGGCGGTCACCGGGCCTCCAGGGTCTTGTACAGCTCCTTGGCGATGATGCCGCGCTGGACCTCGCTCGCCCCCTCGTAGATGCGGGGCGCGCGGACCTCGCGGTAGAGGTGTTCGAGCAGATGGCCCCGGCACAGGGCGCGGGCGCCGTGCAGCTGGACGGCGGTGTCGACGACGTACTGGGCGGTCTCGGTGGCCAGCAGCTTCGCCATCGCGGAGCGCCGTGGCACGTCGTCCGCGCCCTCGTCGTACGCGGTGGCCGCCGCGTACACCATCAGGCGGGCGGCCTCGGTGCGGACGGACATCTCGGCGACCTGGTGGGCGACCGCCTGGAGGTCCTTGAGCCGACCGCCGAACGCGTCGCGCGCGGCGGTGTGGGCGACGGTCGCGTCCAGCGCGGCCTGCGCCATGCCGACGGCGAAGGCGCCGACGCTGGGCCGGAACAGGTTCAAGGTGTCCATGGCGACGCGGAAGCCGGCGTCGGGTTCGCCGAGGACATCGGCTTCGGTGACCCGTACGCCGTCGAAGGTCAGGGTCCCGAGGGCGTGCGGGGCGATCATGTCGAGGCGGCTGCCGGTGAGGCCGGGCCGGTCGGCGGGGACGAGGAAGGCGGTGACGCCGCGCGCGCCCGCGCCGGGGGTGGTGCGGGCGAAGACGGTGTAGAGGTCGGCGTCGGGGGCGTTGGAGATCCAGCACTTCTCGCCGGTGAGCCGCCACCCGTCCGGTCCGTCGCACTCCGCGCTCAGGGAGAGGGCGGCCGCGTCGGAGCCGGCGCCGGGTTCGGAGAGGGCGAAGGCCGCGACCGCCGTGCCGTCACTCACCCGGGGGAGCCACCGCTCCCTCTGTCCGGGGGTGCCGTGGGCGTGCACCGGGTGGGCGCCGAGGCCCTGGAGGGCGAGGGCGGTTTCCGCCTCCGTGCTCACCTGGGCGAGCGACTCACGCATCAGGCACAGGTCCAGCGCACCGGAGGTGAAGAGCCGGGACAGCAGTCCGAGCGCGCCCAACTCGGCGACGAGCGCCCGGTTCACGCGGCCGGGCTCCCCCTTCTCGGCGAGCGGCCGGAGCCGTTCGGCGGCGAGGGTGCGCAGCTCCGCGCACCGGGCGAGTTGTTCCGGTTCGAGCGAGAATGCGGTCACTGCCGGTCCCTTCCCTCGCCGGTGGGCCACCCGCCGAGGTTATCGCGAACCGTTGACTGCCGTCACCAACACGATACGCTCCTGATGCGAGCCCACCACGCCAAGGGGGCGAACCGGTATGAATCCACGGTCCACCGCGCACGTCGACACCTTCGCCCGCGACCATCTCCCGCCACCGGACGAGTGGCCCGAGCTGCGCTTCGACCTGCCGGAGCTGCGCTACCCCGAGCGGCTGAACTGCGCCGCGGAACTGCTCCAGGGCCAGTCCGACGACCGCCCGGCGTTCCGCACGCCCGACGGCGGCGTCTGGACGTACGGGGAGCTGCGCGCGCGGGTGGACCGGCTGGCGCATCTGCTCACCTCGGACCTCGGGGTGGTGCCCGGCAACCGGGTGCTGCTGCGCGGGCCCACCACGCCGTGGCTGGCCGCCTGCTGGCTGGCGGTGCTGAAGGCGGGCGCTGTCGCCGTCACCGTGCTGGCCCAGCAGCGCCCGCACGAGCTGGCCACCATCTGCGCGCTCGCGGAGGTGCGGCACGCCCTGTGCGACGTGCGCTCCCTCGACGACCTCGTGAAGGCGGAGGTCCCGGACCTGCGGATCGCGGTGTTCGGAGGCGACTCCCGCGACGACCTGCTGCACCGCCCCGCGCCCGAGGGGCCGTTCGAGGCGGTGGAGACGGCCGCCGCCGACGTCGCCCTGATCGCCTTCACCTCCGGCACGACCGGGAAGCCGAAGGGCTGCACGCACTTCCACCGGGACGTGCTGGCCATCGCGGACACCTTCTCCCGGCACGTCCTCAAGCCGGTCCCCGACGACGTCTTCGCGGGCAGTCCCCCGCTGGGTTTCACCTTCGGGCTGGGCGGTCTGGTGGTGTTCCCGCTGCGGGCGGGCGCGAGCGCGCTGCTGCTCGAACAGGCGCATCCCTCACAGCTGTTGGCGGCCGTCGACGGGCACCGGGTCTCGGTGCTGTTCACCGCGCCCACCGCCTACCGGGCGATGCTGGCGGAGGCGGACGGCCACGACCTGTCCAGCCTGCGCCGCTGCGTCTCGGCGGGCGAGAACCTGCCGGCGGCGACCTGGCAGGCCTGGCACGACCGCACCGGGCTGCGCATCATCAACGGCATCGGCGCCACCGAGCTGCTGCACATCTTCATCTCCGCCGCCGACGACGCGATCCGCCCCGGCACCACCGGCGTCCCGGTGCCCGGCTGGCAGGCGCGCGTGCAGGACGCGGACGGCGTCCCCGTGCCCGACGGGCAGCCCGGACTGCTCGCGGTGCGCGGCCCCGTCGGCTGCCGCTACCTGGCCGACCCGCGCCAGCGGGACTACGTACGGGGCGGCTGGAACGTCACCGGCGACGCCTACGTCCGCGACCCCGACGGCTACTTCCGGTACGTGGCCCGCGCCGACGACATGATCATCTCGGCCGGGTACAACATCGCGGGCCCCGAGGTCGAGGACGCGCTGCTGCGCCATCCGGACGTGGTGGAGGCGGCGGTGGTCGGGCGTCCCGACGAGGCGCGCGGCCAGGTCGTGGTGGCGTACACGGTCCTCAAGGAGGGCGCCGAGCGGGACGGCGAGGCGCTGCGGGCGTTCATGAAGACGGAACTGGCGCCGTACAAGTGCCCCCGGGAGATCGTCTTCCTGGACGCGCTGCCGCGCACCGCCACCGGCAAGCTCCAGCGGTTCCGGCTGCGCACCGGCGCCGGCACCGGAGACGACCAGGGCTGATGCCGGGGAAACGGTCCCGCGGACACGACCTAAGATGATCAACGTGTCCGACCAGCATGCTCCACGGTCTCTCATCGTCACGCTCTACGGCGCCTACGGCCGGTTCGTGCCGGGCCCGGTGCCCGTCGCGGAGTTGATCCGGCTGCTGGCCGCCGTCGGCGTGGACGCCCCGTCCGTGCGTTCCTCCGTGTCCCGGCTCAAGCGCCGCGGACTGCTGCTCCCGGCCCGCACCGACCGGGGCGCGGCCGGCTACGAACTGTCGCCCGGGGCGCGCCAGTTGCTGGAGGACGGCGACCGGCGCATCTACGCCACCGCGCCGCCCGGCGACGAGGGCTGGGTGCTCGCGGTGTTCTCGGTGCCGGAGTCGGAGCGGCAGAAGCGGCATCTGCTGCGCTCCCGGCTGGCCGGTCTCGGCTTCGGCACGGCGGCACCGGGCGTGTGGATCGCCCCGGCCCGGCTGTACGAGGAGACCCGGCACACCCTGGAGCGGCTGCGCCTCGACGGGTACGTCGACCTGTTCCGCGGCGAGCACCTCGGGTTCGCGGCCACGGCGGAGGCGGTGGCCCGCTGGTGGGACCTCAAGGCGATCGCGGAGGCACATGAGGCGTTCCTGGAGGGGCACGCGCCGGTGCTGCGCGCCTGGGAGCAGCGCACGGACACCCCGCCGGAGGAGGCGTACCGCGACTATCTCCTCGCCCTGGACGACTGGCGCCACCTCCCCTACACCGACCCGGGCCTGCCCGCCGCGCTGCTGCCGGCGGACTGGCCGGGGACGCGTTCGGCGGCCGTCTTCCGGGCGCTGCACGAGCGGTTGCGGGACGCGGGGGCGGAGTTCGTGAACGCGGCGTCCGACTCCGCTTCCGCCTCCGAGGCGGACTGAGGCGTTCCCCTCTTACGCGCCTTCCGTGAGCGGCAGGTCGGAGAGAGTGAGGCGGGGCTTGGGGGCGTCGGTGCGGCCGGTGCAGGGCGGGCGGCTGCCCGCGCGGTACTGCGGCGGCCAGACCACGCCCGGACCCTCGTACCCTTGCTCGGCCGCCGCGTGCAGCGTCCAGTGCGGGTCGTACAGATGCGGGCGTGCCAGCGCGCACAGGTCCGTACGACCAGCGAGGATCAGGGAGTTGACGTCGTCCCAGGAGGAGATCGCGCCGACCGCGATCACCGGGACGCGGGCCTCGTTGCGGACCCGGTCGGCGAACGGCGTCTGGTAGGAGCGGCCGAACTCCGGTTCCTCGTCGGCCACCACCTGACCGGTCGACACGTCGATCGCGTCGGCCCCGTGGTCGGCGAAGGCGCGGGCGATCGCCACCGCGTCCTCCGCGGTCGTACCGCCCTCGGCCCAGTCGGTCGCGGAGATCCGCACGGTCATCGGCCGGTCCTCCGGCCACACCGCCCGCACCGCGTCGAACACCTCCAGCGGGAAGCGCAGCCGCTTCCCCAGGGAGCCGCCGTAGGCGTCGGTGCGCCGGTTGGTCAGCGGGGAGAGGAAGCCGGAGAGCAGATAGCCGTGGGCGCAGTGCAGTTCGAGCAGGTCGAACCCGGCGCGCGCGGCACGTACGGCGGCGGCCGTGAACTGCTCGCGCAGATCCGTGAGTTGGGCGCGGGAAAGCTCTCGGGGCGTCTGGCTGCCCGGCTTGTACGGCAGCGGGGACGGGGCGACCAGGGGCCAGTTGCCCTCGTCGAGGGGTTCGTCCATGCCCTCCCACATCAGCCTGGTCGAGCCCTTGCGGCCGCTGTGGCCGAGCTGCACGCCGATGGCGGTACCGGGGGCGGTGGTGTGCACGAAGTCGGTGATCCGCCGCCACGCCTCCGCCTGCCGTCCGCTCCACAGCCCGGCGCACCCGGGAGTGATCCGGCCCTCCGGGCTGACGCACACCATCTCCGTCATCACCAGGCCGGCGCCGCCCAGGGCGCGGGCGCCGAGGTGGACGAGGTGGAAGTCGCCGGGCAGGCCGTCGGCCGCCGAGTACATGTCCATCGGCGAGACGACGACCCGGTTGCGCAGGGTGAGTCCGCGCAGCCGGAACGGGGTGAACATCGGGGGCGTGCCGGGCGGGCAGCCGAAGCCGCGCTCCACCGCCTCGGTGAAGTGCGGGTCACGCAGCCGCAGGTTGTCGTGGGTGACGCGGCGGCTGCGGGTGAGCAGGTTGAACGCGAACTGGCGCGGCGGCTGGTTCAGGTAGAGGGCGATGTTCTCGAACCACTCCAGGCTGGCGCGGGCCGCGCGCTGGGTGGAGGCGACGACGGGCCGCCGCTCCGCCTCGTAGGCCTCGAGGGCGTCGGTGAGCGTGGGCTGCTCGCTCAGACAGGCGGCGAGGGCGAGGGCGTCCTCCACGGCGAGCTTGGTGCCGGAGCCGATGGAGAAGTGGGCGGTGTGGGCGGCGTCGCCCAGCAGCACGACGTTGCCGTGCGACCAGCGCTCGTTGACGACCGTACGGAACGTCGTCCACGTCGAGTTGTTGGAGCGGAGGGGGCGGCCGCCGAGCGCGTCCGCGAAGATCTTGGCGCAGCGTTCGACGGACTCGGTCTCGTCCAGCTCGTCGAACCCGGCGGCCCGCCACACCTCTTCACGCATCTCCACGATCACGGTGGAGGCGCTGGCGGAAAACGGGTAGCCGTGCAGCTGCATCACGCCGTGCTCGGTCTCGGCGATCTCGAAGCGGAAGGCGTCGAAGGGGAAGTCGGCGGCCAGCCAGATGTAGCGGCAGCGGTGCGCGGTGATGTGCGGGCGGAACACGTGCGCGAAGGCGGTGCGGGTGGTGCTGTGGACTCCGTCGGCGGCGACGACGAGGTCGTGGGTCCGGGCGAGGTGAGCGGGGTCCGGGGCCTCTTCGCGGAAGCGGAGTTCCACTCCCAGGGAGCGGCAGCGGTGGTGGAGGATCTCCAGGAGGCGGCGGCGGCCGAGGGCCGCGAAGCCGTGTCCTCCGGAGGTGTGGCGGGTGGTTCTGTGGACGATGTCGATGTCGTCCCAGCGGACGAATTCGGATTGCAGGGCGGAGTAGACCTCCGGGTCCGCGTGTTCGATGCCGCCGAGGGTTTCGTCCGAGAGCACTACTCCGAAGCCGAAGGTGTCGTGGGGGGTGTTGCGTTCCCAGACCGTGATGTCTCTGGTGGGGTCCAGGCGTTTGAGGAGGCCGGCTGCGTAGAGGCCGCCGGGGCCTCCGCCGATGATCGCCACGCGTAGGGGGGCGTTCGGCTTCGCCGGCGGGTGCGGGTTCGTTGTGGCTTGTCGCGCGGTTCCCCGCACCCCTGAGGGTGATGCAGTCCCGCGCGTCGACACGGAGGAGGTCACCGTCCCCTCCATTTCGGGGCTCGCTTCTCCGTGAAGGCCGCGTGGAACTCGGCGTAGTCCTCGCCTGTCATCAGCAGGGCCTGGGTGGAGGCGTCCAGTTCGATCGATGCGGCCAGCGGCATGTCCAGTTCGGAGGTGAGGAGGGCCTTCGTCTGGGCGTGGGCCAGGGCCGGGCCGTCGGCGAGGCGGCGGGCCAGGTCTCGGGACGCGGTGTCCGCGCCGCCCTCCTCGGTCAGCGCGCTGATCAGACCGATCCGTTCCGCCTCCGGGGCGTGGACCGGCTCGCCCAGCATCAGGAGGCGGGTGGCGTGGCCGAGGCCGACGACCCGGGGCAGCAGGTAGGCCGCGCCCATGTCGCCGCCGGACAGGCCGACGCGGGTGAACAGGAAGGCGAAGCGGGCGGTGGGGTCGGCGACCCGGAAGTCCGCGGCGAGGGCGAGGACCGCGCCGGCGCCGGCGGCCACGCCGTGAACCGCGGCGACGACGGGGAAGGGACACTCCCGTACCGCGCGGACCACCTGGCCGGTCATGCGGTTGAAGTCGAGGAGCTGGGCGGTGTCCATCGAGAGGGTGGCGCCGATGATCTCGTCGACGTCGCCGCCGGAGCAGAAGCCGCGTCCCTCGCCGCCCAGCACCAGGGCCCGGACGGCCCGCTCCCGGGACAGTTCGGCGAGCAGGTCGCGCAGGTCGGCGTAGGCGCCGAAGGTGAGCGCGTTCAGCTTGTCGGGGCGGGCGAGGGTGACATGGGCGACGCCGTCGGCGATCTCGACGCGCAGATGCTCCCAGCGCGCGGTGCGGGCGGCGGAGCCGGTGAAAGGACTCATGAGGGCGGCCTCCTCGGGCGGGCACTGCGCGGCTCAGTGAGGTCTGCCACTCGAAGCTATCACCGGTTGGTGACTGTCGTCACGAGTGCGCGATACGCCGTTCGGGCGCCGTCACGCGCGTCACGGAACATCGACGCCTCCGTAACGGTGCGGGCGGGCGGGCGAGGCGGGGTCGCCGGGCGGGTAGGCCGCCGTTGCCGGGGCGCAGCGCCCCGGGCGGTGCGCCCGTCAGGGCCCCGGTCGCTCCCCGTCCCGGGAGCGGAGCCGGTTGAGGCGCGCCGTACCATGGGCACTCGAACACGGGAGCGCCCGCTCCATGAACGGAAACGCTGTGTACGAACCCCCCGCCATTCCCACCTCCTGGCGCGTCGCGCTGCCGCACACGACCGCGGCGGTGCCCGTCGCGCGTGCGCTGGTGCGCACGGCGCTCGCCGAGCGGGAGCACTCCGCCGACTGCGACACGGCGGAGCTGCTGACGGCGGAGCTGGTGGCGAACGCCGTGGAGCACACCTCAGGGGCCACCCCCATCGAGCTGGTGCTGCGGCTGCTGCCGACCGGTTTCCAGGTGGAGGTGCACGACGAGGACCCGGAGCCGCCCCGTGACCTCACCAAGCCGAACCTCGAGCTGCCCGACCCGTGGCAGGAGCACGGGCGCGGGCTGCTGCTGATCCGCTCGCTCAGCTCGTCGTGCGGGCACCGCCCCACCGAGTCCGGCAAGGCGGTGTGGTTCCGGCTGCCGGGCCAGCGGCGCCCGGTCTGACGTCAGGCGACGGTGGCGACCAGGACCGCCTTGATGGTGTGCATACGGTTCTCCGCCTCGTCGAAGACCAGCGAGTGCGCCGACTCGAACACTTCGTCGGTCACCTCCAGCGACTCCAGGCCGTGCGCCTCGTACACGTCCCGGCCGACCGCGGTGCCCAGGTCGTGGAAGGCCGGCAGGCAGTGCAGGAAGCCGACGTCCGGGTTGCCTGTGGCGCGCAGCACGTCCATGGTCACCGCGTAGGGCGCGAGGGCGGCGATGCGCTCGCCCCAGACCTCCTTGGGCTCCCCCATGGACACCCACACGTCGGTGGCGACGAAGTCGGCGCCCGCGACGCCCTCGGCGATCTCCTCGGTGAGCGTGATCCGGGCCCCGCTCGCGGCGGCCAGCTCGCGGGCGCGGTCGATGACCTCCTGCGCGGGCCAGTACGTCTTCGGCGCGACGATCCGCACGTCCATGCCGAGCAGGGCCGCGGTGACCAGGTAGGAGTTGCCCATGTTGAAGCGGGCGTCGCCGAGGTAGGCGAAGGCGATCTCCGTGAGCGGCTTGTCGCTGTGCTCGGTCATGGTGAGCACGTCGGCGAGCATCTGGGTGGGGTGCCAGTCGTCGGTGAGCCCGTTGAAGACGGGGACGCCCGCGTAGGCGGCCAGCTCCTCGACCTTCGCCTGGCTGTCGCCCCGGTACTCGATCCCGTCGTACATCCGGCCCAGCACCCGCGCGGTGTCCTTCACGGACTCCTTGTGGCCCATCTGCGAGCCCGACGGGTCGAGGTAGGTCGTGGAGGCGCCCTGGTCGGCGGCGGCGACCTCGAAGGCACAGCGGGTGCGCGTCGAGGTCTTCTCGAAGATCAGGGCGATGTTCTTCCCGCGCAGGTACGGCGTCTCGGTCCCGGCCCGCTTGGCGGCCTTCAGCTCGGCGGCCAGCTCCAGCAGGCCGCGGAACTCCTCCGCGGTGAAGTCGACCTCCTTGAGGAAGTGACGGCCGGCGAGGGGGGTCGGGACTGTCGCCATGGGGGCGCTCCAGGACTGGGGGACACGAACTATGGAAGTCTATACGACTGACCGCAATTCTATACAGCGCCGTCTACACGGCGTCCCGTTCCACCGGGCAGCTCATGCAGCGCGGCCCGCCCCTCCCCCGGCCCAGCTCGCTGCCGGGGATCTCTATCACCTCGATGCCCTGTTTCCGCAGGTGGGTGTTGGTGGTGGAGTTGCGTTCGTAGGCGACGACCACGCCCGGTTCGACGGCCAGGACGTTACAGCCGTCGTCCCACTGCTCCCGCTCGGCCGCGTGCACGTCCTGGGTGGCGGTCAGCACCCGGATCTCGCTCAGGCCGAGCGCGGCGGCGATCGCCCGGTGCATGTGCTCCGGCGGATGGTCGGTGACCTTCAGCTCCTTCTCGTCGCCGCCCGGCTCGATCGTGTACGAGCGGAGCATGGGCAGGCCCGCGTACTGGGTGAAGGTGTCGCCGTCCACCATGGTCATCACGGTGTCGAGATGCATCAGGGCGCGTCTCTTCGGCATGTCGAGGGCGACGATGGTGCGCGCCGAGCCGGCCGCGAACAGCTTGTGCGCGAGCATCTCCACGGCCTGCGGGGTGGTCCGCTCGCTCATCCCGATCAGCACCGCGCCGTTGCCGATCACCAGCACGTCGCCGCCCTCGATGGTGGACGGGTAGTCGGCCTGCCCCTCGGACCACAGATGGAAGGACGCATCCCGGAACATCGGGTGGTGCCGGTAGATCGCCTCGAAGTGCACGGTCTCGCGCTGCCGGGCCGGCCACCGCATGGCGTTGATGGAGACGCCGTCGTAGATCCAGGCGGACGTGTCGCGGGTGAAGAGGTGGTTGGGCAGCGGGTGGAGCAGGAAGTCGTCCAGCTCCATCACATGGAAGCGCACGGAGACCGGTTCGGAGTGGGAGTCGAGGAACTCCCGCTTGGTCATCCCGCCGATCAGCACCTCGGCCAGCTCCGGCGCGGGCAGCGTCTCGAACGCGGCGCGCAGATGGTCGGTGGCGAGCGGACCGTACTCCTTCTCGTCGAAGACCCGGTCCAGCACGAGCGAGCGTGCCCCGGGCAGCTCCAGCGTCTCGGTGAGCAGGTCGCCGAAGAGGTGGACGGTGACGCCTCGGTCGCGCAGCACGTCCGCGAAACCGTCGTGCTCCGCGCGCGCCCGGCGCACCCAGAGCACGTCGTCGAAGAGCAGCGCGTCCTTGTTGCTCGGGGTGAGCCTTTTGAGCTCGAGATCGGGCCGGTGCAGGATGACGCGGCGCAGCCGCCCGGCCTCGGAGTCGACGTGGTAGGTCATGCCTCCATCCTGACCGCCCAAGCCCGGGTTCACCCCTGCCCTCGCCGAATCCCGTCCGCCGCACGCGGGAAGCGCGCGGGCGCCCGGGGCGGGCGGCGGGGCGCGGAGGTACGGGTGGCCCTCCGCGCCCCGCGCGCCTCACAGGCGCGGGTCGACCGGCTCCGACTCCAGGGCCAGCACCGCGAACACCGGCTCGTGGACCCGCCACAGCGGCTCCCCGTCGGCGAGGCGGTCCAGGGCCTCCAGGCCGAGGGCGTACTCGCGCAGGGCGAGGGACTGCTTGTGGCCGAGGAAGCGGGAACGCAGGCGGGCCAGGTTCTCCGGCCGGGTGTACTCGGGACCGTAGATGATCCGCAGGTACTCCCGGCCGCGGCACTTGATGCCCGGCTGCACCAGCCGCCCGGCGCCGTCGCGGGCCAGGGCGCCGACCGGCTTGACGACCATGCCCTCGCCGCCGCGTCCGGTCATCTCCAGCCACCAGTCCACGCCGGCCCGCACCGACTCGGGGTCGGCGGTGTCGACGTAGAGCCGGCGGGTGGTCTGCAGCAGGCCCGTGGCGTCGTGCTCGACCATGCGGTCGATCAGGGCGAGCTGCCGGTCGTGCGGCAGCGCGGCCAGGCTGCGTCCCTGGACGGCGAGGATCTGGAACGGCGCGAGACGCACGCCCTCCAGTCCTTCGGTGGTCCAGCAGTAGCGACGGTAGGCGTCGGTGAACCCGGCCGCCGCACTCGCCCGCTCCCGCTGACGGGTCAGCAGCTCACCCACGTCGACCCCTCGGGCCGCCGCGCCCTCCAGGGCCGTGAGGGCGGACGGGAGGACCGCGCCGGCCGCGGCGCCGACCGCCGCGTACTGGGTGCGCAGCAGCCCGGACGCCTTCAGCGACCACGGCATCAGCTCGGCGTCCAGCAGCAGCCAGTCGGTCTCGAGCTCCTCCCAGAGTCCGGCCTGCCCGGCCGCCGTGCGCAGCCGGCCGAGGATCTCCTCGGTGACGTCCGCGTCGTCGAAGAACGGCCGGCCGGTACGGGTGTACAGCGAGCCCGTCTCGCCCCCGGCCGCGCCGAAGCGGCGGGCGGCGGTCTCCGCGTCACGGCACACCAGGGCGACCGCGCGCGACCCCATGTGCTTCTCCTCGCACACCACCCGGGCCACACCGTCCTGCTCGTACCGGGCGAACGCCTCGACCGGGTGCTCCAGGTAGCCGTCGAGCTGCGAGGTCGCCGTGGGCGCCATGGTCGGCGGCAGGTACGGCAGCAGCCGCGGGTCGAGCGCGAACCGGCTCATCACCTCCAGCGCGGCCGCCGCGTTCTCCTCCCGTACGGCCACCCTGCCCATGTGCCGGGTCTCCACGACCCGCCGTCCGTGCACGTCCGCCAGGTCCAGCGGGCGCCCCTCGTGCCCGCCGGGCGCCTCGGTGCGCAGCGGCCGCACCGGCTCGTACCAGACCCGCTCGGCCGGTACGTCGACGAGTTCGCGCTCCGGCCAGCGCAGCGCGGTGAGCTTGCCGCCGAACACCGCGCCGGTGTCGAGGCAGATGGTGTTGTTGAGCCAGGTCGCCTCGGGGACGGGGGTGTGGCCGTAGACGACGGCGGCCTTGCCCCGGTAGTCCTCCGCCCACGGGTAGCGCACGGGCAGCCCGAACTCGTCGGTCTCGCCGGTGGTGTCGCCGTAGAGGGCGTGGCTGCGGACCCGGCCGGAGGTGCGGCCGTGGTACTTCTCGGGCAGGCCGGCGTGGCAGACGACGAGCCTGCCGCCGTCGAGGACGTAGTGGCTGACCAGGCCCTCGACGAACTCCCGCACCTCGGCGCGGAACTCCTCGCTCTCGCCCTCCATCTGCGCGACGGTCTCGGCGAGTCCGTGGGTGAGCTGGACCCTGCGGCCCTTGAGGTGGCGGCCGAACTTGTTCTCGTGGTTGCCGGGCACGCACAGGGCGTTGCCGGACTTGACCATGGCCATCACGCGGCGCAGCACGCCGGGGCTGTCGGGGCCGCGGTCGACGAGGTCGCCGACGAACACGGCGGTGCGGCCCTCCGGGTGGACGCCGTCGACGTAGCCCAGCTTGCCGAGCAGCGCCTCCAGTTCGGCGGAGCAGCCGTGGATGTCGCCGACGATGTCGAACGGGCCGGTGAGGTGGGTGAGGTCGTTGAACCGCTTCTCGGTGACGACGGTGGCGTGCTCCACCTCCTCCACTCCGCGCAGCACGTGCACCTTGCGGAACCCCTCGCGCTCCAGGTGACGGAGGCCGCGGCGGAGTTCGCGGGTGTGGCGGCGGATGACCCGGCGGGACATGCCGGCGCGGTCGGTGCGCGCCGCGTTGCGCTCGGCGCACACCTCCTCGGGCACGTCCAGGACGACGGCGATGGGCAGCACGTCGTGCTGCCTGGCCAGGTCGATCAGCCGGCGCCGGGCGTCCTGCTGGACGCTGGTGGCGTCGACGACGGTGCGGCGGCCGGCCGCGAGGCGCTTGCCCGCGATGTAGTGCAGCACGTCGAAGGCGTCACGGGAGGCGCTCTGGTCGTTCTCGTCGTCGGCAACCAGACCCCGGCAGAAGTCGGAGGAGATGACCTCCGTCGGCTTGAAGTGGCGGCGCGCGAAGGTGGACTTGCCCGAGCCGGAGGCGCCGATCAGCACGACCAGGGACAGGTCGGTGACCGGCAGGGCACGGCCGCGCGTGGCGGCGGCGGTGGTGTCGGTGGTGGTCATGCGGCCTTCGCCTCCTTCGGGGTGCCGAGCCGGAAGACGGCCATCTGGGTGGGCGGTCCGACCTCGGGGTCGTCAGGACCGACCGGCAGGAACTCCACGTCGTAGCCGTGCCGTTCGGCGACGGTGCGGCCCCAGCCGCGGAACTCCTCGCGGGTCCACTCGAAGCGGTGGTCGCCGTGCCGGACGTGCCCGGCCGGCAGGCTCTCCCAGCGGACGTTGTACTCGGCGTTGGGCGTGGTGACGCAGACGGTCCGGGGGCGGGCCGACCCGAACACCGCGTACTCCAGGGCGGGCAGCCGCGGCAGGTCGAGGTGCTCGATCACCTCGCTGAGCACGGCGGCGTCGTAGCCCTTGAGGCGCTTGTCGGTGTAGGCGAGGGAGCCCTGGAGGAGGGTGACGCGGGACGCCTGCCGCTCCCCCATGCGGTCCAGCTTGAGCCGCCGGGAGGCGATGGTCAGCGCCCGCATCGACACGTCCACGCCGACGATCTCGGTGAACGCCGGGTCCTTCAGCAGCGCCTGCACCAACTGGCCCTGCCCGCAGCCGAGGTCGAGCACCCGGGCGGCCCCGGACGCGCGCAGCACACCGAGGATCGCCTCGCGGCGCTGCACGGCCAGCGGGGTCGGCCTGTCCTCCTCCTCGGCCTCCGGCTCGACGGCGTTGTCGAGGTCCTCGACCTCGCTGTCGTCCGCCTCGGCCAGCCGCACCAGCTCCAGCCGCTCCTTCGCCTGCCGGGTGAGCGACCAGCGGTGGGAGAGGTAGCGGCGGGTGATCAGCTCCCGCTCGGGGTGGCCGGCCAGCCAGCCGTCACCGACGCGCAGCAGCTTGTCGACCTCGTCCGGGGAGACCCAGTAGTGCTTGGCGTCGTCGAGGACGGGGAGCAGCACGTAGAGGTGGCGCAGCGCCTCGGCGAGGGTGAGGCCGGCGGCCTCCAGGGTCAGGCGTATGTAGCGGGAGTCGCCCCAGTCCGGGAACTCCGTGTCCAGCGGAACCGGTTCGGCGGTGACCGTCCAGCCGAGCGGCTCGAAGAGGCGGCGGACCAGGTCGGCGCCGCCGCGCGCGGGCAGCGCGGGCACCTCGACACGCAGCGGGCGCGGGGCGTCCGGCAGCTCCGGGCGCGCGGTGCACACCCCGCGCATGGCACTGGAGAAGACAGAGCCGAGGGCGACGGCGAGCAGGGAGGAGGCCGCGTACGGGCGGTCGTTGACGTACTGCGCGAGGGCGGCGTCGGGTGCGCCTCCGCGGCCCTTGCCCTTGCCGCGCCGGACCAGCGCCACCGCGTCCACCTCCAGCAGCAGCGCCGCCGTGCAGCGTTCGGCGTCCGCCTCGGGGTAGAGGACGTGTGCCGTGCCGTACGACGTGGAGAACGCCTGCGCCTTCTCGGGATGCTTGTGCAGCAGATGGCCGAGGTCGGTCGCCGGGCGCTGTGCGGAGCCGGTGGTGCTGATCGTCAGGAACACGGGGTCACACCTCGAGACACCTTCTGAGCTGGGGATGACACCGGGATTCACGGTGCCGGCCCAACGTACAGGGAAGGGGTCGCGGGGGTCCGCGTATTTTCCGCGCATATGCGGTGCGGGGCCGCCCCTTCACGGGTGCGGCCCCGCTCCCGCGCCGGGTCAGGACAGCTGGGACTGGACCTGGGAGGAGATCAGCTCCAGGTGGTCCAGGTCGGACAGGTCGAGCACCTGGAGGTAGACGCGCTGCGAGCCGATCTCGGCGTAGCGGCCGATCTTGTCGGCCACCTCGGCCGGGGAGCCCGCCAGACCGTTCGCCTTCAGCTCGTCGACCTCACGGCCGATCGCGGCGGCGCGGCGCGCCACCTCCTGGTCGTCACGGCCGACGCAGACGACCAGGGCGTTGGAGTAGACGAGTTCGTCCGGGTTGCGGCCGATCTCACGGGCGGCGTTCCGGACCCGCTCGAACTGGGCGGCGGAGTCCTCGACCGACGCGAAGGGGATGTTGAACTCGTCGGCGAACCGGGCCGCGAGGCGCGGGGTCCTCTTGGCGCCGTGGCCGCCGATCAGCACGGGAACCTTCGACTGGGCCGGCTTGGGCAGCGCGGGCGACTTGGTGAGGTCGTAGTAGGTGCCGTGGAAGTCGAAGGTCTTGCCGACCTCGGTGGCCCACAGACCGGTGACGATCTCCAGCTGCTCCTCGAGGCGGGCGAACTTCTCCTTGGGGAAGGGGATGCCGTACGCCTTGTGCTCCTCCTCGAACCAGCCTGCGCCCAGGCCGAGTTCGACGCGTCCGCCGGACATCTGGTCGACCTGCGCGACCTGGATGGCGAGCACGCCGGGCAGGCGGAAGGTGGCGGCGGTCATCAGCGTGCCGAGGCGGATCCGCTTGGTCTCGCGGGCGAGTCCGGCGAGGGTGATCCAGGCGTCGGTGGGGCCGGGCAGGCCGTCCGCGGAGCCCATGCTCAGGTAGTGGTCGGAACGGAAGAAGGCGTCGAAGCCGAGGTCCTCGGTGGCCTTGGCGACGGTGAGCAGCGTGTCGTAGGTGGCCCCCTGCTGGGGCTCGGTGAAGATGCGAAGATCCATGCCTTCCATCCTGCACGGTCGCCGGGGCGGGGGCGCGCGAGGACCCGCGGCGTGCCTCGCCGCACGCCGGTGGCACGGAAGCTCGTGACCGGGGGTGAGGAAGATCGTTGGCTCGTTCGGAGCCGGAGCGTCCGGCACCCGCGCCGGCCCTGTGACGCCGGGGTGTCACCGTGTCGGCCCCCGGGCGGGGCCATGGGCCGAGGGGACCGTCATGACGGAGGAGCAGAGCAGTGTGCCGCAGGGGGGCGGTGTGGTGCCCGGAGGGCCGCAGGGGGGCGGGGTGATGCCCGGAGGGCCGCAGCGGGGCGGGGTGGTGCCCGGAGGGCCGCAGGGGGGTCTGCTGGCGCAGATGGACATGCTGATGGCGGCGCTGAACGCGGACCTGTCCGCGCTGGACGCGGAGCTTCAGGGGGCCGGCGGGAGGGGTGAGGCGCGGGGGGCCTCGGCCGAGGGGTCGGGCGACAGCCCGGGCGTCTGAGGGCTCGTGACCCGGCGGTCAGCCGGCCTCCCGCCGGGGTAACGCCGCCTCCCGCTCCGCCAGTTTGCGGAGCATGTCCCGGACGCGGTCCCGCGCCTCGTCCGCCGCGTCGATGGCCTCGACGCAGCTCCAGTACGTCGCCTCGTCGCCGGCGGCGCAGGCGATGCCGACGAGGGCGATGCCGACGTCGCCGAGCAGGCCGCCCAGGTGCATCAGGCACGCGCGGGTGTCGCCCAGTTCGGTGAGCCGGGCCGCGCGCGGCTCACCGGAGTCGGCCGGCGGCCGGTCGAGGACGCCGATGCCACGGCAGGCCAGATCTGCCAACCCCGTTGCCTCGTCGCGTAGTTGGGGCGGACCCACGAGTGCCAGGCGGCTCCCTATCGCCTGGGCCAGGGCCTGCGCCTGCCACACCTCGGTCAGCAGCTCCGGAACCCCGCCGCCGGCGGCCAGGGCCCTCCTGCTCGTCACGATGAGCCGCACAGCGTCCATGCGCTGCCCCCGTCTGTCCGACGCGCTGCCCACGCGTCCGCATCCGTTGAACTCCCTTGTTCACTACCCAGAGTGAAGCTCTGTGAGACAAAAGGCCAGAGGAAGTCCGAAATCTGTGGACAGCCCTAGACGTCGGGTCGAATGTTCGACCACGGAGCGTGAGAGCGGAAGGGAAGGCTCCTAGGAGCGGGGCGGTGTCCCGGACGATCGCTCCGGGTCCGGCGCCGGGAACCTGTGCTCGTTCCGGTCGATCTTCTCCGCCAGCGCCGCCAGCGGGTCGACGCAGAGGACCTCGCAGAACTGGAGGAGGTAGGCGAGCACGTCGGCCACCTCGTCGGTGACGCGGTGCGCGGTGTCCGGGTCGCCCATCACGCGGGCGGACTCCTCCGGCGTCAGCCACTGGAAGATTTCCTGCAGTTCGGCCGCCTCCACGGCGAGCGCGGCGACGAGGTTCTTGGGCGTGTGGTACGGCTGCCAGTTCCGCGCGGCGGCGAACTCGGCGAGGCGGCGCTGGAGCGCGGGCAGGTCGGCGGGCCGGGACGCGTCGTCGTCGTGCGGATCAGTCACGCCTCAGGTGTACCACGGTCGCCCCGGGCACCCCGGCGGCCCAGGTGGCGTCGCTCACCGCGCCGGCCAGGCGGATGTGCCCCCGCTCGCACATCCGCGCCGCCAGCGCCAGCAGGGCCGCGCGCTGGGCGGGGTCCTGCGCCCGGTCCAGGTTGTCGGCGAGGACGGTGAGGCACTGCAGGGCGGCCGGCACCTCGCCGGGCACGTCGGCCTCCAGCACACCGGGGCCGGTGAGCAGCACCAGCGCGAGGGCGGTGTAGCGGAGTTCGCCGTCGCCGAGCCGCCGCAGCGTGGTACGCGTGCCGTTGCCCCGGTCCAGTACGGCCCGCACCAGACGGCCTCCGGCGGACGGCTCGGCGAGCAGGTCGGCGACGGGTCCGGCGCAGCCGACGCGCACCGCGTCCACGAGCAGGGCGTGGCGGCGGGTGCACTCGGAGCGGGTGCGCCACAGGACGTCGGCGAGGTTCTCGCAGCCCGGGAGCAGCCGTCCGCTGCCCGCGGGGACGGGGTCCCGCATCCGCTCGGGGCGGGGGTCACAGGGGAAGACGGAGCGCAGCGCCACCAGCATCTGCTCGGCGGCGGCCAGCACACGGAGCTGTCCGGCGGTCGTGCCGGCGACGCGCAGCGGCAGCAGCGCGGTGCCGAGACGGTCGTCGGGGAGGGGCGCGCGGGTGACCGCGGTGGCGCCTCCCGTGTGCCAGGCGGCCTGCACGGTGCGGCGGCGCGGGTCGCGCAGCGCGGTCTCCAGCAGGACCAGGCCGCCGGCGGACAGCCTCTCCCCCACGATGCGCAGTTCGGGTTCCGCCTGCACGGCGACCTCCAGGCGGACCGGGCCCTCGGGGCCGTCGGCGGTGCAGCCGATCCGGAAGCCGCGGCGGCGCTGGGCGTCGGGCCGGGCCCGCTCCGGGACGCAGGCCGAAGGGCTCGGGAACACCTCGCCCAGCTCGGCCCCGCCACCGAGCCGGGCGAGCGCCTCGTACGCGCGCAGTGCGGTGGTCTTGCCGGTGCCGCTGGGGCCGGCGAGGAGCGTGAGGTCGCCCAGACGGAAGGTGGTGCCGCGGTGCCCGGCGAAGGCGGAGAGCAGCAGCTCCGTGACGCGCGGCAGGTTGGGGCGCCGGGCCTGTCCGGGGTCCACGGGGGTGTGCGTAGGGGGTGCGGCGGGCGGCGGGGGCGTCGTCGTCGCGACCGGCTGGGGCGGGGGCGGCGGGGTCATGCGCGGGACGCTAAACGCTTCCGCTGCCGCCGAACCGTTCCCTCGGGGGCCGTTCCTACGAACGGACGGCGCGCCGGTCTTCGCGCGCGGGGCGCGTGGAGCGTCATGCGCCGGGCGAGGCGTTCCCGGTCGCCGGCGCCCTCCGACCGCGCGCACCGTCTCGCGCTCCGCGCCCGCGCGGGCGGGAGGCGCGGCTACGCCCCCGGGGCTCCTACGCCCTCCATCAGCCCGGTCACCTCCATGCCCTCCGGCGTCAGCAGGAACACGTTGCGGTCCACGCGGTGCATTCCGCTGGCGAGGCCGAAGACGACTCCCGTGCTGAAGTCCAGGACGCGCTTGGCGACGTCCGGTTCCGCGCCCGTCAGGTCCAGGAGGACCGGAATCCCGGACATCAGGGTCTCGGCGACCTCGCGGGCGTCCGCGAAGACGTTCACCCGCAGGACGACGAAACGGCGCCGCGCCGCCTCCGTCCTGGCCTCCGGCGCGGCGCGGTGGCCGACCGAGGACGGCCATGCGTCACGGCCCCGCAGCGGCACGACCTGGGCGAGCCCCTCCCACTGTTCGTCGGTGACATCGTGGCCGCTCACCGGCATGCTCCGTCCCCTGTCGCGCTGGCTGTCTGCATCGGCCAATTCTTACCCATGGTCACCCGTTCGGCCCAACAACGACACGCTCCGCCATCGCTTGCCCCACAACACCCCGATCCACGTGGGCTGTTGACCTTGGTCCCGGGTGCGGCTTGCATGGGCGCATGGCTGGTGAGACGGATGGTGCGGTGGGGCCGGTTCTGGGTTTCTCGACCCAGGAGGAGTTCGAGGCGTGGCTGGAGGAGCATCAGGGGGACGCGGAGGGGCTGTGGCTGAAGATCCCGCGGAAGGGGTCCGGGCTGAAGGGGGTCGACTACGCCACCGCGCTGGAGTCCGCGCTGTGCTTCGGGTGGATCGACGGGCAGAAGCGGAGTCTGGACGAGACGTATTGGGTCCAGCGGTTCACGCCGCGGCGGGCCCGGAGCCGGTGGTCCGCGGTGAACCGGCAGAAAGCGATCGAGCTGACCGAGCGGGGGCGGATGCGGGAGGCGGGGTTGCGGGAGGTGGAGAGGGCCAAGGCGGACGGGCGGTGGGAGGCCGCGTACGCGAGTCCTCGGGGGGCGGTTGTCCCTGAGGATCTGCGGGTGGCGTTGGACGCGGCGTCTGCGGGGGCGCGGGAGTTCTTCGAGGGGTTGGACAGCCGGAATCGGTACGCGATCCTTCACCGGATCGAGGAGGCGAAGCGGGCGGGGACGCGGGCGGCGCGGATCGAGAAGTTCGTGGGCATGCTGGCGAGGGGGGAGAAGCTGTACCCGTGACCGTGGGGGGTTGTTTCGCCCCCGCCGCCCCTTCCGATACCCAACCCGGGGCTCGGCCCCGGACCCCGCTCCTCGAACGCCGGAGGGGCTGCAAGTAGCCCGTCCGGCGTTCGAGGACGAGGTCCGCCAGGGGCCGACTGGGGGGAGGTCAGCCCGTCAGGACCGCCTCCGCCGCGGCCACGCCGCACACCCTCGCCGCCCCGTGGGTGGCGATGTGCACCGCACCCCGCGGCGCGGACTGCGGTACCCCCATCTCCACCACCACCGTGTCCGGCCCCGCCGCCAGCAGCGTGTCCAGGGCCTCCCCCATCCACGGGTGACGGTGTTCGTCGCGGACCACCGCGACCACCCTCCGGCCGGCGGCCGCGCGCAGCGCCTCCGGTCCGGCGGCGGGCCCGGTGAAGTGGCCCGTGGCCGTGCCGGGGAGGAGGCGTTCCAGTTCTGGGCCGACGCCCCACGGCGTCTCGTCGCCGACGGCGATGTTGGGGGCGGGGCTGAACGTGGCGACGTAGACGGGCGCGGTGACCGGCGCGGGACCGGCGGCCCGGGTCACCGTCACCGCGCGGCGGGCCGCGGTCAGGCCGATCTCCGGCGCGGGGTCGTCCGCCGCCGAGGGCGACCGGCGCACACCGGTCGTCCAGGCGGCCAGCGACCGGACCCGGGCCGCCGCGTCGGCCAGCCGCTCCTCGGGCAGCTCGCCGGAGCGTACGGCGGTGACCAGGGCGTCCTGGAGCCGCAGCACCGTGTCCTCGTCGGCAAGTCCGCCGCCCACGCAGATCGCGTCGGCGCCGGCCGCGATGGCCAGCACGACGCCGTGTTCGAGGCCGTAGGTGCCGGCGACGGCGCCCATCTCCATGCCGTCGGTGACGATGAGTCCGTCGTAGCCGAGCTCGTCGCGCAGCAGGCCGGTGAGGATGCGCCGGGAGAGCGTGGCGGGGCGGTCCGGGTCGAGCACGGGCACCCGGATGTGGGCGGTCATGACGGCGCGGGTGCCGGCCTCGATGGCGGCGCGGAACGGCCGTAGTTCCCGCTCGTGCAGCGTGGTGGCGTCCAGGTCGATCTGCGGGAGCGCGTGGTGGGAGTCGACGCTGGTGTCGCCGTGGCCGGGGAAGTGCTTGGTGCAGGCGGCGACGCCGTTGGACTGCAGGCCCTCGACGTAGGCGGCGGTGTGCCGGGCGACGAGGGCGGGGTCGCGGCCGAAGGAGCGTACGCCGATCACCGGGTTGTCGGGGTTGGCGTTGACGTCGGCCGAGGGCGCCCAGTTGAGGTTGACGCCGCACGCGGCGAGCCGGCGGCCGAGTTCGCGGGCCACCCGCCGGGTGAGGGCGGGGTCGTCGACGGCGCCGAGGGCGTGGTTGCCGGGGAACGAGGAGCCGGTGCGCACCTCGAGGCGGGTGACGTCGCCGGCCTCCTCGTCGATGGCCACCAGCAGGTCGTCCCGTTCGGCGCGCAGCTCGGCGGTGAGGGAGGTGACCTGCTCGGGGTCGGCGACGTTGCGGCCGAACAGGGCGACGGAGACCAGGCCCTCGGCCAGTCTGCGCCGTACCCAGTCGGGTGCGGTGGTGCCGGTGAACCCCGGCTGCAGCACGGCGAGCGCGTCCCGGGTGAGGGTGCCGGCGCCGGTGGTGAATGTCGTCATCTGGTGGCGTTATCCCTTCACGGCGCCTGCGGTGAGGCCGCTGACGGCGCGGCGCTGCAGGAAAACAAAGAGGATCAGGATCGGCACGGCGAACAGGGAGGAGGCGGCCATGGTCGCACCCCAGTCGTCGCCGAACTGGGTCTGGAAGCTGGACAGCCACAGCGGCAGGGTCTGCGCGCCGCCGGACTCCTTGCTGAGCACCAGGACGAGGGGGAACTCGTTCCAGGCGGTGATGAAGCCGAACATCGACGTGGACATCAGGCCGGGCGCGAGCAGCGGCAGGATGACGCGGCGGAACGCCTGGGCGCGGGTGCAGCCGTCGACCATCGCGGACTCCTCCAGCTCCTTCGGCACGGCGGCGACGAAGCCGCGCAGCGTCAGGATGGTGAAGGGCAGGATCATCATCATGTAGAACGCGGTCAGCGGCACCAGGCTGTTCAGCATGGAGGCGTCGCGCACGATCATGTAGATCGCGATCACCATGACCTCCCAGGGCGCCATCTGGGCCAGCATGAACCCGATGACGAAGCCGCGCCGCCCCTTGAACCGCATCCGGGCCAGGGCGAAGGAGCCGGCCAGCGCGATGACGAGGGAGAAGAGGACGGCCAGGCAGGTGACGGTGAGCGAGTTGCGGACGTACGTCCAGAAGTGGTCGGCGTCGACCGCCGTCGCGAAGTGCTCGAACGTGACGTTCGTCGGGAACCACACCGGGTCCTCGGCGATGATGTCGCCGGTCGGCTTCAGCGCCGTGGCGAACATCCAGTACACGGGGAAGAGGCAGGCGGCGAAGACGACGAGAGCGGTGGCGTTGGGCCAGATGCGGCCGAAGAGCGAGCGCTTCACAGCTCGTCCTCCTCTTGCTTGAGCACGATCCTGAGGTAGTACGCGGTCAGGCCGAGCATGATCAGGATGGTCAGCACCGCGATCGCCGCGCCCATGCCGTAGTGCTGGTTGCCGACGCCCTCGATGTAGGCGTAGACGGGCAGGATCTCGGTGAGCCGGTCGGGGCCGCCGCCGTTGAAGGTGAAGACCTGGACGAACGCCTTGAAGATCCAGATGATCTCCAGGAACGTCGTGGCGTAGAGGAACGGCCGCAGGAACGGCAGGGTGACGGTGGTGAAGCTGCGCCAGGCGCCGGCGCCGTCGAGCGCGGCCGCCTCGTACAGTTCGCCGGGGATGGTGGTGGTCGCCGCGTAGAGGTTGATCGCGACGAACGGCACGGACATCCAGACGATGAGCAGGGTGACGACGAAGAACGTCGACATCTGGCTGCTGGTCCAGCTGTAGTCGGCCATGGAGTGCCAGCCGAGCTTGTCGAGGACCCAGTTGACGACGCCGAAGCGCTGCGCGAACAGCCACTGGTAGACGGTGGTGGCGGCGACCACCGGCATCGCCCAGGCCAGCACCAGGCCGATCATCAGGGTGAACCGCATCCGCCTGCCGAGGCGGGCGAGCAGCAGACCGACGAGGGCGCCCAGCAGCATGGTGAGGACGACGTTGACGGCGGTGAACAGGATGGAGCGGAGGGTGACCCGCCAGAAGTCCTCCCCGGTGAGGACCTCCTTGTAGTTGTCGACGCCGTTCCACTCGGTGACGTGCTGGATCAGCTGCGCCATGTTGAGGTTCTGGAACGACAGCAGCAGGTCCTTCAGCAGCGGCCAGCCCAGCAGCAGCACGGTGGCGGCGCAGGCGGGCAGCAGCAGGAGGTACGGGGCGAGCGCGCCGGCCCGCGACGCTGCTCTGGGTCGGGGCCCGGCGGGTGCGGGGTCGTCCGCCTTGCGGACGTCCGCCGGTGAGGAGGGCGGCCGTTCGGTCTGCACGGTCATGCTCGCGATCTCTCTTCTCGGCGTGCTCAACGCGGGGCGGGGACCGTCCCGTCGGCCGGTCCCCGCTCCGGTCGGAGCGCGTGCGCTGTTACTGCTGCTGCGCCAGGCGCTTGTTGAACTCGCCCTCGACCTGCTTCGCGGCGGCGGCCGGGGACTTGCCGTTCAGGACGGCGGTCAGGTACGTCTTGACCGGGTTGGGGTCGTTCTCGACGGCGGCCCACTCGGGGATCAGCGGCGTGGTGCCGCCGACGGCGGCGGCGGGAGCTGCGGCCTCGGCGGGCGCGTTGCCCTTGAGGTTGCTCTGCAGCGACTCCTTGTTGGGGATGACGCCGTTCTCCTTGGCGAGCTGGCCCTCGAACGTGTCGGAGAGAGCGAGCTTCAGGAACTCCTTGGCGAGCTCCTGCTTCTGGCTTCCCGCGGCGACGGCGAGGTTGGAGCCGCCGAGGAAGACGCCCTCGGGCTTGTCGGCGGTGGCGCCGGGGATGGTGAAGTAGCCGATCTGCTTCTCGATGGCCGGGTTGGCCTCGATCGCGATGCCGGCCTCCCAGCCCATGCCGATGAAGGCGCCGACGTTGCCCTTGGCGAAGACCTCGCCCTGCTGCGGGGTGGCCTCGTCCTTGTCCTTGGGGGCCTTGGAGAGGGCCTGGAACTTCTTGTAGGTCTCGGCGGCCGCGGCGACCTTGGGGTCGTCGAGGTTGGAGACGTACTTGTCGCCGTCCTTCTTGACGAGTTCGCCGCCCTCGCCGATGACCAGGCCGACGAAGTGGTACCAGTTCTGGCCGGGCAGGTAGATCGGCTCGGCGTCGGTCTTCTCACCGATGGTCTTGAGCGCGGCGTAGAACTCGTCGCGGGTCTTGGGGGTGTCCTTGAGGCCGGCGTCGGCCCAGACCTTCTTGTTGTAGAGGACGACGCGGTTGGCGAAGTACCAGGGGGCGGCGTACTGCTTGCCCTCGAAGACGGAGGACTCGTTGAGGGACTCGGTCCAGTCGGCGCCGATCTCCTCCTTGAGGTCCGCGAGGTCGGCGAGGCCGCCGGTCTTGGCGTAGGCGGGGGTCTGGGTGTTGCCGATCTCGAAGACGTCCGGAGGGTTCTCCTCGGACAGGGCGGTGGTCAGCTTCTGCTGGATGCCGTTCCACTGCTGGACCTCGAACTTGACCTTCGCCTTGGTCTTCTTCTCGAACTCGGCGGCGAGGTCCTTCTGCCACTGGTCCGGTGAGGAGCCGTCCATGACCCAGACGGTGAGCGTCTGTCCGGCGTAGCCGTCCGCGCCGGCCTTCTTGCCGTCGCCGCCGTCGTCGCCACCGCACGCAGCGACCGAGAACAACATGCCCGCGACCCCGATCGCGGCTATCAGCTTGCGCTTCACGCGCCACCCCTCCTCAGGAATGCCTTGCACACCCACGCCCTCGCGGTGACCCTGACATCGGCGCAACAGCTCGGCGGGCTGGGACCCGGCTTCCGCTAAATGGTTTAGACCAGCAAGGGGAGCTTGGCCTAGACCTATGGTCGTGTCAAGGGTTGTCCCATTCACGGCTGGGTAACGGCAATGGGCCGTGTACGACGTGGAGATGTCCACCCAAAGAGGGACGGGATCCAGGGTTGGACTAGACCAAAGCGAGAGCGCGCCGTTATAACGGGATCGCCGAGCGTGCGGCGCCCATCACTGGCGGTCCGCCGACGTGCACCGCGGCCGGCCTCCTGCCGTCCGCGCGCCGGACACCGCAGCCGGAAGGCAGGACATGAGCACGGACGTCAGCAGCGCCGACCGGCCGGGCACGGGGGCGCCGGGCCGCGGGGACCGCGTGCCGAAGTACTACCGCATCAAGCAGCGGCTGCTGCAGATGACGGACGCGCGCGTACCGGGCTCCCCGATGCCGGCGGAGCGACTGCTCGCCGTCGAGTTCGGCACGTCCCGTACGACGGTCCGCAAGGCGCTGCTGGAGCTGGTGAGCGAGGGGCGGCTGGACCGGATCCAGGGCAAGGGCACGTTCGTGGCGCGTCCGAAGGTGTACCGGACGCTTCAACTCACCTCTTACACGGAGGACATGAGGGCGCAGGGTCTCAACCCGGCGTCCCGGGTCCTGGACATCGGCTATGTCGCGGCCGACGAGGAACTGGCGGCGTTGCTGGAGGTCGAGCCGGAGGACAGGGTGCTGCGCATCGAGCGGCTGCGGCTGGCGGGCGGCGAGCCGATGGCCATCGAGGCGACCCACCTCTCCGCCCGCCGCTTCCCCGGCCTGCGGCGCAACCTCCGCCGCTACACCTCCCTCTACACGACGCTGGCCGAGGTGTACGGGGTGCGGCCGGCGGAGGCCGACGAGACCATCGAGACGTCGCCGGCCACCCCACGCGAGGCGGGCCTGCTCGCCACGGACGTGGGCCTGCCGATGCTGCTGCTCTCCCGTCACTCGCGGGACGAGAACGGGACGCCGGTGGAGTGGGTGCGGTCGGTGTACCGGGGGTCCCGCTACAAGTTCACGGCCGTGCTGACACGTCCGGCGCCGTGACATCGGTGTCGGTGGCCGCGAGCACCGCGACGCGGGTACGGGAGGGGTCGAGTACGGCGAGGCCCAGGTCTGCGGTGTCGTGGTGGAACCACGGGGTGGAGGCGAGGAAGCGGAGCCAGCGGTGATCGGGGGTACGGCGCACGGCGTCGAGATGCGGCACGTCGGCGGGTAGCCCCATGAGGGCGTACAGACTCTCCCACGCGAAGAGCCGCGCATACGCACCACCCTGCCCCTGCCCACCGGCCCCGCCGTGATACGCGGCGGAGAACAACTCGTTGAGCACGTCATCGGGCGTCGTCATACAGGCGACCGCGGTCCCGTCGCCCTCCAGACAATCCAGGGGGAGCCGCTGAAGAAGGGCCGTCCCGAAGTCACCGGGCTCGATCGGCGCAGGCAGCACGAAGAATCGCGCCTCGGGAGTACGCGCCCACCCGCCGGCGACGAAGGGCCGTGCGGCCGCCTGAGCCCGGGCGTCATCGGGCACACCGACAGCGTGCAGCCCGGCATCCGCACCGGTCTCACTCGGCGGCACCTCCGGAAAACGGGCCCGAAGCTGCCGCAAGGTCTTGACCGACCCGAGCCCGCGCACCCTCACCATGAACCGGTGCTCGATGTCGAGCCGGGTCTCAGGCAGCCACGCCAGCGGGTGCCCGAGCGTGCGCAACCTCTCGGCGTAGGCATCCATACGAGCTCGCCCGGTCCCGGTGCCGAGCAGCGCGAGCTCACCGAGCAGACAGGCCCGGGTCTCGACCTCAGAATCGTGAAGTCCGTCCGGCACCTGCCCGAACAAGGGCTCGAGGTTCCGTAGAGGCTGCACCTTGGCCAGCCTCGCGGCCACCGAGCGCCGAATCCGGTCCCCTTCCTCCCAGGCCACAGTTCCGGAGGGCAGCAGTCGGCCCACGATGTCCACGGCGTACGCGGCGCAGCCCTGGGAGCGCGTCTCGGCGAGGGCCTCGGCGATGCGCCCGACGGTGCGCACTGCCAGGCTCCCTCCGAACTCCTCACCGGACGCTTCAGCGCACAGCTGCTCCGCCGCCGCGAACAGCTCTCCCGGCCGCTGCCCGGCCAGACGCGCCAGTTCCTCCGGGCCTGCCTCTTCCCATCGCCGCCGCTCGGAAGCGCCGTCACCAGGTGTCACTCGGTCATGACTCACCTCACGAGTCTACGAGGATGACATCAAGTAGCTTTGCTCAGGCACACGTTCTACGAGTGAAGCGTCGCAACGGGGGAGCTCATGGGTCACCGCCCACACGATTGGCATGTCCTTGATCTGGACAAGGACCCGACGCCCGGTGACCCGGAGCGGGTGCGCAAGCTCGCGAGGTTCCTGCACGACTTCGCCGATGACGTCTCCGAGGCGTTGCGTCTGGTGAAGGGGATGGCCGGTGAGGGGACGCTGGCGGAGTGGGCGGGCAAGTCGGCGAAGGTGTTCAAGGAGGAGTTCTCCGGCGTTCCGAAGAATCTGAGGAAGCTGGAGAAGTCGTACGCGATGTGCGGGGACGCGCTCGCGGACTACTGGCCGAAGCTGGAGCGGGCGCAGGCGCTGGCGGACAAGGCGTTGGCGAAGGCGCGTGAGGCGCAGGCGGATCTGTCGTCGGCGAAGTCGAAGCTGGCGTCGGCTCAGTCGTGGGTGGGGCGGGCGACGAAGGAGGCCGACAAGTACAAGGACGACCCGACGGGGTCGAAGTCGGACGCGGACAAGCCCGACGAGGCGAAGGTGCGGGCCGCGACCCGGGACGTGCAGAGCGCCAAGAGCGCGCAGGAGAAGGCGCAGTCGGACGTGACGTCCGCGCAGAGCGCGCTGGACGCGGCGAAGAAGATGGCCGCGGACGCGCGGAAGATGCGTGAGGAGGCGGCGCGGGACGCGAAGTCGAAGATCGACGAGGCCTCGGACGCGGGGATTCAGAACCGGTCGTGGTGGGAGGAGATCGGCGACTGGTTCACCGACAACTGGGACAACATCGTCGCAGCCTGCAAGATCGTGGTCGCGGTCGTCGGCATCGTCGCCCTGATCCTCGGCGCGATCGTCCTCATCGCCGCCCTCGTCGTCCTGGCCGACACGCTCTACAAGTATTCCAAGGGACAAGCGTCCCTATGGGACGTCGGACTGGCCGCACTGGACTGCATACCCGGCATGAAGGGCCTCACCACCCTCGGCGGCCTCGCCAAAGGCATGAAGGCGCTGGGCAAAGGCGGCCTCAAGGCCATGACCAAAGGGCTCGGACGCGGGCTGCGGAAGGGGGCGGACGACGCCGTCGGCAAGAGCAAGCCCGCCAAGGGGCGCTGCAAGAACGGCGATCCCGTCGACATGGTTTCCGGCGAGATGATCATGGAGGAGACCGACGTCAGTCTTCCCGGACTCCTCCCCCTCGTGCTGCGGCGAACACATCTGTCGACCTACCACTGGGGCCGGTGGTTCGGCCCCTCCTGGGCATCGACGCTCGACGAGCGTCTCGAACTGGACGACAACGGAGCCGTCTTCGCGTCCGAGGACGGCATGATCCTTGTGTATCCCGTCCCCGCACCCGGTACTTCGGTCATGCCTCTCGAAGGACCGCGCTGGCCCCTGGACTGGGACGGGGCGCCAGGTGCCCCCCTCCGCATCACCGACCCCGCATCAGGCCGCACCCGTCACTTCGCTCCACCGGCCTCACCTGTCGCCGCGCAGGAGGCGTTCACCCTCCCGTTGGCCGCGGTGACCGACCGCGGCGGGCGGCGCATCGACGTTGACCGGGACGCATCCGGCGCGCCCACCGCCGTGCGCGACTCCGGAGGCCGTCATGTGCACATCGACACCGAGGACGACCGGATCGTCGCACTGCGGCTGCGCAACGAGGCGGACGGGCCCGAGGGAACGACGCTACTGCGGTACGCGTACAGCACCGAAGGGCATCTCACCGAGATCCGCAACTCCAGCGGACTGCCGTTCATGCTCACCTACGACCTCCAGGGACGCATCACGTCCTGGACCGACCGCAACGGCTCCTGGTACCGCTTCTCGTACGACGACGCCGACCGGTGCGTCCGAGGTGACGGCGCAGAAGGATTCCTGTCCTGCACGATCGCCTACGACACTGACGCCCGCGAGACGCGGTATACGGATTCTCTGGGCCACACCACGACCTACCGGTACAACGAGCGCGGGCAGGTGGTCGCCCAGACCGACCCGCTCGGCAACACCACGCACGCCGAATGGGACGCGTACAACCGGCTGCTCTCGCGGACGGATCCGCTGGGCCACACATCCCGCTTCAGCTACGACGAGCGCGGCAACCCCACCTCCGTGGTGCGGCCCGACGGCACGACGACGAGTTGTGAGTACGACGCCTTCGACCGTCCGGTGTGGATCACTCTGCCGACCGGCGGCAGGCGCGGGTACGCCTATGACGACAACGGCAACCCGACAGCGACGGTCGACGTCGACGGCGCCGTGACCGCCTACGTCCACGACGCCTCCGGAGCACTCCTCTCCGTGACTAACGCGCTCGGCGCGACCCACCGTGTCCAGCCCGGACCGCTGGGCCTGCCCGACGCCGTCACGGCGCCGCTGGGCGGGACCAGCCGGGTCACCCGTGACGCCTTCGGGCGCATCGTCGAATCCGTCGGCGCCACCGGTTCGACAACCCGTACCACCTGGACGGTGGAAGGGCTCCCGGCCGAGCGGGTCATGGCCGACGGCAGCAGCGAGAGTTGGTCCTACGACGGAGAAGGCAACGTCGTCCGCCACACCGGCACCGACGGACGGAGCACGACTCACGCCATCACCCACTTCGACCGGGTGCGGGCCCGTACGGAGGCAGACGGCTCGACGACGTGGTTCGCGTACGACACAGAGTTGCGGCTCACCTCTGTGACGAGCGCGTCGGGTGCCGTATGGACCTACGAGTACGACCCTGCGGGCCGTCTCGTGAGCGAGACCGACTTCAACGGACGCACCGTGTCCTACGCCTACGACGCGGCGGGCCGCCTGGTCCGGCGCACCAACGGTGCGGGGCAGATCACCACGTACATGCGCGATGCGTGCGGACGGGTCGTGCAACGGCGTTCCGGGGAGGAAGCCGCCACCTTCGCCTACGACGCCGCCGGCCAGCTGACAAGGGCAGTCACGCCCCACACCGTCCTCACACTCACACGCGATGCAGCGGGCCGTGTCGTCTCGGAGGAGTGTGACGGACGCGCACTGCGCACCGCGTACGACGTTCTCGGCAGGCGGGTGGAGCGGACGACCCCGTCAGGTGTCGTCAGTCGGTGGGAATGGGACGCCAACAACCGCCCCCTCCGAGTACGACTGGCCGAGAACTCCCTGTCCTTCGGCTACGGGGCGTCGGGGCACGAGACCGAGCGACGGCTCGGCGAGGCGGCGGTACTCACCCAGGAGTGGGACGCCGGCCACCGTCTCACCGGCCAGACGGTCCGGACGGGAGCCGCCTCCGATTCGGACACTCTCCATCGGGCATTGCTGCACCGCTCCTACTCGTACGGACAGGACGGCAGCCTGACGGCCGTCGCGGACCAGACCCATGGCGTCCGCGGGTTCACCCGTGATCGCCTCGGCCGGGTCGAGGCGGTCACGGCCGACGGGTGGTCCGAGCGCTACGCCTATGACGCGGCGGGCAACGTCAGCCGCGCCGACACCCCGGAAGGCGGCCCGCAAGGGGAGCGGGTCCACGACGGGACCCTCATCCGCAGGGCCGGCCACGTCACCTACGTGCACGATCCGCAGGGGCGCCTCGTCCGGCAGACACGCAAGCTGCTGTCCGGGGGGACGAGGGAATGGACCTACGAGTGGGACGCCGAGGACCGGCTCACTCAGGTCACGACCCCGGACGGCTGCCGCTGGGCGTACGTGTACGACGGTCTTGGCCGACGCGTCGCCAAGCGGCGGCTGTCCGACGACGGCCGGACCGCAGAGGAAACCGTCTTCACCTGGGACGGTTCCCACCTGGCGGAACAGAGCGAGTCCGTCGACGGCCCCACCAGGAGCTGGGAATGGGCTCCCGGCACGAACCGCGCGCTGGCACAACTGGACCAGGACGAGGTCGACCGCCGCTTCTACGCCATCGTCACCGATGTGGTGGGCACACCCACGGAACTGGTCGACGAGGCAGGCCGGATCACGTGGCGGGCACGCACCACTCTGTGGGGCGCGCCGCTGGCCCACACCTCGGATCCCGTCGACTGCCCTCTCCGCTTCCCAGGGCAGTACCACGACCGCGAGACAGGCCTCCACTACAACTTCCGCCGCTACTACGACCCCGCCAATGCCCGCTATGTCAGTCCGGATCCGCTGGGCCTCGCCCCGGCGCCGAACCACCACGGGTACGTCCCTGACCCCCTTCGGTGGACCGATCCGTGGGGGTTGGTCAACTGCGAGAGCAGCAGACACGGCATCACGGAGCAACGCGAGGCCCACATCGAGGGCCAGCACGGCCCGGGTGCTCAGGACCGAGTGCGGGAGAACGCCGACCCGACCGGACCTGAGCCCTCACTGCCTGGTGAGTTCTACGAGGACTTCTTCTGGGACGCCGACGACTTCGTCCTGGGCCGACGGCTTCGGGAAGGTGTCGACGGAACCCCGGCGATACCCAACCCCCGCGCCCGAGCAGGCCAGGACAGTCATCTGCACCGCTTCGACTACGGCGAGCCGGTAGGTGTGAACGGCAGCGGTCGAGAGACCAGTGTTGTCGAAGTCGTCATCCGTGACGGCCACATCCACACGGCGTACCCGGTCTGAGGCGGCGGTCGGGTCCCGCGTGGTCGACAGCGACCGGGCGGCGTCACCGACCGGTGCTCCGCCTCCCTCCTCGTCGGCGAGCCCCCCAGCCGCCCTGCGGAACGGTCGGTTCAGCGGGTAAATCTCGGACATCCGTGGAACGTGCACGAAATCGTTCGAACGAGGTGCGGTGCGTGGGATTCCGGTCCCGGGGCCCTGTATCACGAGGCGCTCGAGGCGCGGCGGGGGCAGTGGACTCATGTGTACGTCATGTGTGCCCGGACCTCGGCAGTCGCCGTCCCGACGGGCGCGCGGGACGCCCGGCGAGATGCCGTCGGCGCGGGTCGTAAGTGTCATCACGCAGTCGTACGACGGGAGTTGAGACGGCGGTGCGAGACCCACGCGGACGGGTTCCGGACGGCGCATTCGGCCACGTCGCCTGAACACAATTTCCCCACACCCTCTCTTCTTACAGGCCCCGATGGTCTAGATTGACCCTGCTTCGGGTGTTCGGGCACGAGGCGACCGATTGAATGATCTTTAAGTCCGGCGCCGGGGGAGGGGTTCGTCCGACGGCGCCAGGCGTGGGGGTGATCACACCGCTGAGCCCCGGGGGGGCTCGGGTTCGGGGGCGCACCCGAGGGACCGGCCAGGTCCGCTCGGCTCCATGTACCGGCGCGGCCGCGTGCCGCTGCCGCCGCGACAGGTTGTTCACGTTGTTCTTCATCCGTCCGTAGCCGGCGTGCCGGCGCGGGAGGCGGGGGCCTCCCGTGGCGAGGAACAGCGCGGTTCGGGGGGTGGGGTCCCCCCGGCGCAGACAGTGTCAGGCGAACACGTCGCATCACCGGGGACCTGGGGGGTTCTGTGCGGCAAGGGGGATTGGTCAGCCCGTTCCCGTCGGAACGGGGTCATCTGGCGGACGGGGCTTTCAACCGTGGCACGGCGGACTGGGAGCACCGCTACCGCCGTACCGTGATCACCAGCGACACGGTGGCGACCGCCGTCGTCGTCGCGGGGATCGGCAACTTCTTCGGCGTCCGGGACGCCGCCGACTGGCACGAGAAGTGGGGCATTCTCGCCTTCGGCACCTGGCTGCTGGTGCTCGGGGCGCTGGCGGTGAGCCGGTCGTGGGCGCCGACCGTGCTGGGCCAGGGCGCCGAGGAGTTCCGGCGGCTGGGCCGCTCGCTGTTCATGGCGACCGTCGTGCTCGCGCTCGGCGGGATCGCCCTGACCTCGCGCAACATCAAACTCTGGATCTTCGTCGCGGTCCCCGCGATCGCGCTCGTCACCATGACGATGCGCTACCTGCTGCGCCTGCGGCTGCACCGGCAGCGCAAGGAGGGCCGCTGCCTGCGGCCCGTGCTGGCCGCCGGCAGCCCGGACACGGTGCGCGACCTGATCGCCCGCACCCGCAAGTACCCGCACCTGGGCTGGCGCGTGGACGCCGTGTGCACCACCGACGGCCCCGGACTCGACGGCGGCCGGCTGGACGGGGTGCCGGTGGTGGGCCGGCTGGCGGACGTCGCCGACCACGTCCGCCGCGACGGCTACCGCGTCGTCGCCGTCACCCCCGACCCCCACTGGTCGCCGGACCGGCTGCAGCGGCTGTCGTGGAACCTGGAGGGCAGCGAGGCCGAGATGGTCGTCGCGCCGGTGCTGATGGAGGTGGCGGGGCCGCGGCTGCACGTCGACGCGGTCCTCGGCATACCGCTGCTGCGGGTCAGCATGCCGGCGTTCACCGGCGGCCGCCGCGCGGTCAAGGGCGTCGTCGACCGGCTCGGCGCGGCCCTCCTGCTGGTGCTGTTCTCGCCGCTGATGCTGCTGGTCGCGCTGCTCGTGGCGACGGACAGCCGGGGCGGGGTGTTCTACCGGCAGCGCAGAGTCGGCAAGGACGGCCGTGAGTTCACCATCCTCAAGTTCCGCACGATGATCCCCGGCGCGGACCGCGCCCGCGCCGCGCTCGACGGCCTCAACGAGGGCGCCGGACCGCTGTTCAAGATGCGCCGCGACCCACGGGTGACGCGGGTCGGGGCGGTGCTGCGCCGCTACTCGCTGGACGAGCTGCCGCAGCTGTTCAACGTGCTCACCGGGTCGATGTCGCTGGTCGGTCCGCGGCCGCCGCTGCCGGAGGAGTGCGCCGCCTACGGTCCGGACATCCGGCGCCGGCTGAAGGTGAAGCCGGGGCTCACCGGACTGTGGCAGATCAGCGGACGCAGCGACCTGTCGTGGGAGGAGGCGGTCCGCCTGGACCTGCGGTACGTGGAGGACTGGTCCCTCGCCCTGGACACGGTGATCTTGTGGAAGACGCTGCGCGCCGTGCTGCAGGGACAGGGGGCCTACTGATGCGCGGCGGCCGTGGGGCGGCCGGAGTGCGGACCGCAGGCCGACGGGGCCTGCCCGGGGGGAGGAACGGGTCATGAGAGTCAGCGTGTTCGGGCTCGGCTACGTGGGCTGCGTGTCGGCCGCGTGCCTGGCCAGCATGGGTCACGAGGTCGTCGGGGTGGACGTCAACCCGGTCAAGGTGGACCTGGTCAACGACGGCAAGGCGCCCGTCGTCGAGGAACGGATCGGCGAGCTGATCGCCGAGGTCGTGGGCAGCGGGGCGCTGCGCGCGACCACCGACGTACGCGAGGCGATCGGGAACAGCGAGGTGTCCCTCATCTGCGTGGGCACCCCGTCGGAACCCAACGGCAGCCTGTGCACGACGTACTTGGAGCGGGTCACCGAGGAGATCGGCGCGGCGCTGGCCGAGCGCGGCGGGCGGCACACCGTGGTGTTCCGCTCCACGATGCTGCCGGGCACCTGCCTGGGCCTGCTGGTGCCGATCCTGGAGAAGCAGGTCGGCGGCACCGCCGGCGTCGACATCGGCGTCGCGGTCAACCCGGAGTTCCTGCGCGAGGGCACCAGCGTGCGGGACTTCTTCGACCCGCCGAAGACCGTCATCGGCGAGCTGGACACGGCGAGCGGCGACGTCGTCGCGGCGCTGTACGAGGATCTGCCCGGCGAGGTGTTCCGGGTGCCGGTTCCGACGGCCGAGGCGATCAAGTACGCGGACAACGCCTTCCACGGGCTGAAGATCGGCTTCGCCAACGAGCTGGGCGCGGTGTGCCGGGCGCTCGGGGTGGACTCGCACCAGGTGATGGACGTGTTCCTCGCCGACCGCAAGCTCAACATCAGCCCCGCCTACCTGCGTCCGGGCTTCGCCTTCGGGGGCTCCTGCCTGCCGAAGGACCTGCGCAGCCTGGTGCACGCGGCGCACCGGGCCGACGTGGCGGTGCCGATCCTCTCCCACGTCCTGCCGTCCAACGAGGAGCACCTGCAGCGCGCGGTGGAGCTGGTCGAGCGCACCGGGAAGCGGAAGGTCGGCCTGTTCGGCCTCTCGTTCAAGCCGGGCACCGACGACCTGCGCGAGAGCCCGCTGGTGGAGCTGGCGGAGCGGCTCTTCGGCAAGGGGTACGACCTGCGGATCCACGACGCCAACGTCAGCCTGTCGCGGCTGCTCGGCGCCAACCGCGAGTACATCGAGACCCGGCTGCCGCACCTGGCGCAGCTGCTCGCCGACTCCGTGGAGGATGTGCTGGACCACGCCGAGGTCGTCCTGGTCGGCACGAAGGACCCGGCGGTGCTGTCGGCGCTGCCGCACGGCGACGACCCCGTGATCATCGACCTCGTCCGCCTCCCCGACGCCGACGCGCGCCGGGCCGAACCCGGGTACGTGGGCCTTGCTTGGTGAGCCGAAGGGCGCGCGGGGCCGCCGCGCGCTGATCCTGGTGGAGAACCTGTCGGTGCCGTTCGACCGGCGGGTGTGGCAGGAGTGCCGGACGCTCCGCGACGCGGGCTGGGAGGTCGACGTCATCTGCCCGCGCGGCACCAAGCGGGACACCGAGCCGGAGGCCGTGATCGACGGGGTGCGGATCCACCGCTACCCGCTGCGCGCGGCCACCGGAGGACCGGCCGGCTACCTCAAGGAGTACGGCGCCGCGCTGTGGCACACGGCGCGGCTGGCCCGCAAGGTCGGCCCGGTGGACGTGGTGCACGCCTGCAACCCGCCGGACCTGCTGTTCCTGCCCGCGCTGCGGCTGAAGCGGCAGGGCGCGAAGTTCGTCTTCGACCAGCACGACCTGGTGCCGGAGCTGTACCTGTCCCGGTTCGGGCGGGGCAAGGACCTGCTGTACCGGGGCGTGTGCGCGCTGGAGCGGGCGACGTACCGGGCGGCGGACGTGGTGCTCGCCACCAACGAGAGTTACAAGGACGTCGCCGTGCGCCGCGGCGGGCGGCGGCCCGAGGACGTGTTCGTGGTGCGCAGCGCGCCGGACACCGAGCGGTTCCACCCGGTGGACCCGGAGCCGGAGCTGAAGCGCGGCAAGCCCCATCTGCTGTGCTACCTGGGCGTGATGGGACCGCAGGACGGCGTCGACTACGCGCTGCGGGCGCTGGCGAAGCTCCGCGACGAGCAGGGCCGTACCGACTGGCACGCGGTGTTCGTCGGGGCGGGCGACACGTTCGACGCGATGGTGGAGCTGTCGCGGGAGCTGGGGCTCGCGGACCAGGTGGAGTTCACGGGGCGCGTGCCGGACGCCGACCTGGTGCGCCGGCTGTCCACCGCGGACGTGTGCCTCTCCCCCGACCCGTGCAACCCGCTCAACGACGTGTCGACCATGAACAAGGTCCTCGAGTACATGGTGATGGGCCGGCCGATCGTCTCCTTCGACCTGAAGGAGGCGCGGGTCTCCGCGGGCGAGGCCGCCGTGTACGCGAAGGGCGACGACGAGGGCGAGTTCGCCGCGCTGATCGCCCGGCTGCTGGACGACCCCGAACAGCGCTCCCGCATGGGGAAGTTCGGGCAGGAACGGATCAACGGCCCGCTGGCGTGGCGCAACTCGCAGGCGGCGCTGCTGGCCGCGTACGAGGCCGCCGTCGGCAACGGCGCGGACGCGGCGGCCCCGGGCGGGCGGGAAAGAGGCACGTCCCTTGAGCGATGACGCGATACGCCTGGTCACCGTCGGGCGGATGCTCCGCGGGCGCGGCAGGCTGCTGGGGGCCCTCGTGGTGCTGGGGGCGCTGGTCGGCCTCGGCGCCTCGTTGATGTTCCCGCCGCGGTACACCACGTCGGCGTCGGTGCTGCTGCCGGGCGCCTGGGAGGAGCGGGTGCTGCTGACCCAGGCGGAGATCGCCACCAGCACGGTGGTGACCGACCGCACGGCCGCCGCGCTGAAGTGGGACGGGGTCGACGGCGAGGAGCTGCGCAAGCGGGTGCGCGCCGAGGTGACCGACGGCAACATCGTCAAGGTCTCCGGGACGGCCGAGAGCCCCGCGAGGGCGCAGCGGCTCTCGGACGAACTGGCGCGGCAGTTCGTGGCGTTCTCCGCGCGGATCGGGGAGGAGACGGCCGACCCGACGGCGGCGGCCGGCCCCGAGCGGCTGCGGCAGACGGTGCTCAGCACGAGCCGCCGCATCACCGAGCTGGCCGACGCGGCCGACCCCGGCCGGACCGTGGAGAGCGTGCAGACCCGCACGGAGCTGGCGAAGCTGCGCACCACGCTGCAGGAGGCGGTCGAGAAGCTCAACCAGGCGCAGTCGGGCACGGCCGGCTCCCGCCTGGTCGTCATGGGCCCTGCGGCGAAGCCGTCCGGGGAGGCCCCGCCGACCCGGGTGCAGCTGATCGCCGCCGGTGCGGTGCTGTTCCTGCTGGTCGCGGTCGTCGGGCATCTCGGCGCGGCGCGGGTGAACCGCCGGCTGCGCTCCGAGCGGGAGATCGCCGCCGCGCTCGGGTCGGGGCTGCTCGGCGGCGTCGACGTGCCCGCGGAGAAGGGCGTGCACCGGCCGGAGGGCGACGGCCCGCGGCACCCGGTCCGCCGGCTGCTCGGCCTGGACACGCCCTGGAACGCGCCAGCGCCGCCGCTCGCGGGGGACGAGGCGAGCCTGGGGATCCGCTACCGGCGGGTGTGCGGCCGGATCCGCGAGCTGATGCCGAGCGCGCGGCGGCTGCTGCTCGTCGTGCCCGACGACGACGGTGTCGCGCTGCGCGCGGCGGAGCGGCTGGTGGAGGAGGCCGGCGGCGACCCGCGGCTGCGGGTGGCGGTGGTCTCCGCCGAGGCGCCGCTGCTGCCCGACCGCGAGGAGGAGTCGGGCGTCCTGGTCGTGCTGAGCGCGGGCACCCGCACCGCCGCGGAGCTGGCAGGCATCGCCGAGGCGTGCGCGGACGCGGGCCACGACGTCGTCGGCATCGTCCTGGCCGACGCGGTCCGGACCCGTCCGGCGCGGTCCGCCGGCCCGCCGCGGGAGGCCGCCGCACCGGCGCTCGCCCTCGGCGACGGCGCGCGGGGAGGTGCGCGATGACGAGTACGACAGCGGAGCCGACGGCCGCCGCTCCCCTGCTGGACCTGCAGGCCCTGGTGGTGTCGGTGCGCAGACGCCGCCGTCTGTGGGGCTCGCTCGCGCTGCTGGGGCTGCTGCTCGGGGCGGCGGTGGCGGTGCTGCTGCCCCCGCCGCCGACCGCCGTGGCGAAGGTGCTGGTCGCCCACCAGGACGACCAGCCGAACGACCCGGGCACGCTGATCCTCACCGACGTGGCGCTGCTGCACACCACGCGGATCGCCGACGCGGCCCTGAAGTCCCTCGACTCCTCGACGAGCGCCGAGGACTTCATGGAGGAGTACGAGGGCGCGGGCCTGACCAACAACCTGATGGAGATCAAGGCCACGGGTGACACCGGTGAGGAGGCGGTGGCCCGGGCCGAGGCGGTGGCCGAGGCGTTCGTCGCGGACCATGTGCGGCGGATCAAGGAGGCCGCGGCGGCCGACGCCTCGACGCTGATCGCGCAGCGCGACCGCCTGCAGAAGGAACTCGACCAGGTGAACGAGGCGATCGGCGACGGGCCGCCGGAGGGCGGCAGCCCGGAGGAGTCGGCGAACCTGGAGACGCTGTTCGCCCGCCGCGCCGAACTCAGCTCCCGCATCAGCGACTTCTCGCAGCGGGCGGCGGAGGCCCGGGTGGGCACGCCCCGGCTGATCGCGGGCACACAGATCGTCGACGCCCCGCACACCGTGAAGCACTCGCTGCCGCTGGCCCTCGCCACCAACGGCGGCATCGGTCTGGTCCTCGGCCTGGTGCTGGGCCTGGTGATCGCCGCGGTCGCCTCGGTGGTGGGCGACCGCCCGGTGCTGCGCCGGGACATCGCACGCCATCTGGGCGCCTCGGTCACCGCCGAGCTGTCCCGGTCCGCGCTGCGACCGGGCCGGCTGTGGCACCGCAGGCGCAAGCGCGCGGCACGGACCCGGCTCACCGCGTCGCTGGCCCGTACGGTGCGCTCCTCCACGGAGCCGCTGGCGCTGCTGGAGCTGGGCTGTCCGCGCGGCGCGGGCGTGATCGCCCTCGACCTGGCGCGGACGCTGGCGGCGGACGAGCCGGTGGTCGTGGTCGACGCCCTGCCCCGTCACGGTCTCGCCGGACGCCGGCCGAAGTCGGGCGACCCGGAGGTGGTCGGGGTGGAGCGGGCCGCGGCCCTGCCGTCCGACCGGCGCCGGATCGGTGTGGCGTCGGTGGCGCCGGGCGCGGCCTGGTCCGACCTGGCCGACCTGGCGAGCAGGGCCGTGCTGGTCGTCCGGGCCGGGCACGGCACAACGGCGTGGCTGCACACCGTGGCGCGGCAGCTCGCCGACCGGCGTGTGGAGGTGGCCGGCGTGGTGCTGGTCGACCCGGATCCGCGGGACCGGACGGACGGGACGCTGTGGGACGGGCCGTTCCCGGTGCCGCGCGTCCGCGAGGGGCGGCCGGCCCGGCAGAACGGCACGGGGTCCAACCCCGCCGTGCAGGCGGTGGCGGACGGCCCGCGCCGTACGGAACGGCTGCCGATGTGGGCGGCGCGGGTCCCGGACAGCGACCAGGA
This sequence comes from Streptomyces cellulosae, assembly GCA_014655195.1. Lineage (GTDB taxonomy): Bacteria > Actinomycetota > Actinomycetes > Streptomycetales > Streptomycetaceae > Streptomyces > Streptomyces cellulosae. The sequence goes on from BNBH01000017.1 coordinate 73,787, forward strand.
GGCGCGGTAGCTCATGTGCGGCATCGCAGGCACGTACCGGTGGCCGGACGGCAAGGCGGTCACCGACCGGCTCACCGAGACCCTCGCCCACCGCGGCCCGGACGGGTCCGGGACGTACGCCCACTCGCTGGGCGACGGCGAGGTGCACCTCGGGCACCGCAGGCTGGCCATCCTCGACCTGTCCGGCACCGGCGCCCAGCCGATGGTGTCGGAGGGTCTGGCCCTCACCTACAACGGCGAGCTGTACAACGCGCCGGAGCTGCGGGCCGAGCTGGAGGGCGCCGGGGTGCGGTTCCGGGGCACCTCGGACACCGAGGTGCTGCTGGAGGCGTGGCGGCGCTGGGGCACGGACTGTCTGCCCCGGCTGCGCGGCATGTTCGCGTTCGCCGTGTTCGACGAGCGCACCGGTGAGCTGGTGCTGGCCCGCGACCAGCTCGGCATCAAGCCGCTGTTCCTGCTGCGTCGCGGTGAAGGGCTGCTGTTCGCCTCGGAGTTGAAGGCGCTGGCGGCGGTGACGGGCGGGTCGCTGGAGGTGGACCCGGCGGCGCTGGTGGCGTCGCTGCTGTACTACTGGGTGCCGGACTCGCGGTGCGCGTTCCGCGGGGCGGAGAAGCTGCCGCCGGGGACCTGGCTGCGCTGCCGTCCCGACGGCTCGGTGCAGCGCGGGCGGTTCTGGGATCTGCGGGAGGTCGCCGCCGAGGGGCAGGAGCGGGCGCGGTCCGGTGATCTGCCGGACCTGGCGGCCGTGGTGGAGGAGTCGACGCGGCTCCATCTGCTGTCCGACGTGCCCGTGGCGACGTTCCTGTCGGGCGGCCTCGACTCCAGCTATCTGACCGCGCTGGCCGCCCGCGACCGGCCGGGCATCCCCGCGTACACGATCGGGTTCCGGGCGGAGGACGCGCGGTTCGAGGCGATGCCGGACGACCTGCGCTACGCCCGCCGGGTCGCCGAGCGGTTCGGGGTGGACCTGCGGGAGATCGAGATCGCCCCGGACGTGCAGGACCTGCTGCCCTGGATGACGTACCACCTGGACGAGCCGGTGGGCGACCCGGCCGCGATCAACACCTTCCTCATCTGCTCGGCCGCCCGCGAGGCCGGGGTGAAGGTGATGCTGTCGGGGATGGGCGCCGACGAGCTGTTCGCCGGGTACCGCAAGCATCTGGCGAATCTGATCGGCGTGCGCTACCGGCGGGTGCCGGCGCCGGTGCGGCGCGGGGTGGCCGCCGCCGTGGACCGGCTGCCGGTCGCGACGAGCCGGCGCGGGCTGCGGTCGGTGCGGTTCGCGAAGCGGTTCCTGTCGTTCGCGGGGCTGCCGGAGGAGACCGCGTTCCGCCGCAGCTACACCCTGTACGACCGCGAGGAGCTGATCGGGCTGCTCGACCCGGACCTGGCCCCGGCGGTCGACGACGTGCTGACCGAGCACGCGGACGTCTACGAGGACAACGCCCTCGACGACTTCGTGAACCGCATGTGCCTGACGGACGCTCGGATGTTCCTGCCGGGCCTCAACCTCGCCTACACCGACCGGTCGAGCATGGCCGCGTCGACAGAGGTGCGGGTGCCGTACGTGGACGTCGAGGTGGTCAGGGCGGCGTTCGCGGTGCCCGGCGCGCGCAAGATCGCCGGGCGGCAGGGCAAGGCGGTGCTCAAGGAGGCGGCCACGACGGTGCTGCCGCGGGAGATCGTGTACCGGCCGAAGGGCCTGTTCAGCGCCCCGCTGCGGGCCTGGATGAGCCGGGACCTCGCGCCGCTGGTGCGGGAGGTGGTGCACGACGGTCTGCTGGTCCGTTCCGGCTTCCTGCGCCGGGAGGCGCTGGCGCGCATGGCCGCCGAGGACGCCGCCGGGCAGCGGGACTTCTCCAAGCACCTCTGGCATGTGCTGACCCTCGAGCACTGGTACCGCGACGCGACCTCCAGGACCGGCCACGACTCCCCCACCTCGACGGCGTAGAGACAAGAGGAACTCCGTGAAACAGGTAGTGCAGAACTACAAGAGCGGTGAGCTGGCGCTGCTCGACGTGCCGGTGCCGGGCTGCAAGCCGGGCGGGGTGCTGGTGCGCAGCGCCTTCTCGCTGATCTCCACCGGCACCGAGCTGATGAAGGTGTCCGAGGCCGGCATGTCGATGCTGGGCAAGGCGCGTTCGCGGCCGGACCAGGTGGCGAAGGTCGTGCAGAGCGTCGCCACCAACGGGGTGCCGGCCACGTACCGCAAGGTGATGGGCAAGCTCGACTCGTACACGCCGCTGGGCTATTCGCTGTGCGGGGTGGTGGAGCAGGTCGGCGCCGGGATCGACGACGTGAAGGTCGGCGACCTGGTGGCGTGCGCGGGCAACGAGCACGCGCTGCACGCCGAGCTGAACTGGGTGCCGAAGAACCTCTACGTTCCCGTCCCGGACGGGGTCGCGCCCCGCCACGCGGCGTTCGGCACGGTCGGGTCGATCGCGCTCCAGGGGGTGCGGCAGGGCGAGTCGCGGCTCGGCGAGGTCGCCCTGGTGATCGGTCTGGGGCTGATCGGACAGCTCGTGGTGCAGTTGCTGAACGCCTCCGGGGTGCGGGTGGTCGGCGTGGACCCGGACCCGTCCCGCTGCGAGCTGGCCGAGCGGCTGGGCGCGGCGGCCTGCGGGGACCCGGGCTCGGCGAGCGTGGAGAGCGCGGTCGCCGAACTCACCGGCGGCATGGGCGTGGACCAGGTGTATCTGGCGGCCGGCGGCAGCAGCAACCAGCCGGTGGAGCTGGCCGCGCGGCTGTGCCGGGACCGCGGCCGGGTGATCGACATCGGCAAGTGCCGGCTCGACCTGCCGTGGAACGCGTACTACGAGAAGGAACTCGACGTCCGCTTCTCCCGCAGCTACGGGCCCGGGCGCTACGACCCGGAGTACGAGCTCCAGGGCCGAGACTACCCGATCGGCTACGTCCGCTGGACCGAGCGCCGCAATCTGGCGTGCTTCCTCGACCTGATCGCCCGGGGCGGCGTCGACGTGGAGCCGCTGGTGTCGCACGTCGCCGGCTTCGAGGACGCGGTGGAGACGTACCGGCGGCTCGAGGAGGGCGAACTCAAGGCGGTCGCGGTGCTGTTCCGGTACGCGCCGGGGGAGGACGCGGCCTCCGTCGAGGCGCCGGAGGTGACGGTGCCCAGGGTGCCCGAGGTGGCGCGCCCGTCCGGGCGGACGGCTCCCGCGCGGCGCTCCGGCCCGGTGCGGCTGGCGTTCGTCGGCGCCGGGAACTACGCGTCGTCGATGCTGCTGCCGCATCTGACGGGCCGCGACGGCGTGGAGCTGTCCACGGTCGTCACGACCACGGCGCTGTCCGCGGCCAACGCCCGGCGGAAGTTCGGCTTCGGGAAGGCCACCACCGATCTGGACGCGGTGCTGGGCGACCCGGCCGTGGACGCGGTGTTCGTGGTGACCCGGCACAGCTCGCACGCCGAGCTGACCCGGCGGGCGCTGCTCGCGGGCAAGGCGGTGTTCGTGGAGAAGCCGCTGGCGCTCACCGAGGAGGAACTGGCTTCGGTGCTGGCGGCGGTGGAGGAGTCCGGCAACGACCGGATCCAGGTGGGCTTCAACCGCCGGTTCGCCCCGCTGCTCGGGGAGGCGCGGGAGCTGTTCGGCGCCCGCACCGGCCCGGCGAGCCTGCGCTACCTGGTCAACGCGGGCCGGCTGGACCACGGCAGCTGGTATCTGCGGCAGGACACCGAGGGGTCCCGGTTCGCCGGGGAGGGCGGGCACTTCGTCGACACCGCGAGCTGGCTGCTGGACGCCGACCCGGTGTCGGTGTACGCGACCGCCCCGGCCGGCAACGAGGACCTGCAGATCGTGCTGGGCTACCCGGACGGGTCCACCGCGACGATCAGCTACGTCACCTCCGGCCCCGCGTCCTTCCCGAAGGAGACGCTGGACCTCGTCGCGGACGGCAAGGTGCTGCGGCTCGACGACTTCACGCGGGCCTCCGTGTACGACGGGCGGCGCCGGCAGTGGGTCGGCTCACGACTGCCGAAGGCGCGCGACAAGGGGCAGAACGCGGAGCTGGCGGCGTTCGTCAAGGCCGTGCGGACGGGCGGTCCGATGCCGGTGCCGCTGAAGTCCCTGGCCGCAACCACGACGGCCACGCTCGCTGTGCGGACCGCGCTGGCGAGCGGTGTCCCGGTCACCCTGGCGGGGGCGCGATGAGCATGAGCGCGGGGTGGTACCTGCGGCGCCTGTCCCGGATGGGGCCGCGGGAGGCCGGCGGCCGGGCCGTCGACGCGGTGCGCCGGCGGCGGTGGCGGTCGGCGCTGCCCGAGCGGCCGCCGGTGACGGGCGTCCGGTTCACGGCCGTGCTGCCCGAGGGCGCGCTCGCCGCGGTGCACCCGGACGCGGTGAAGCGTCTGGTGGCCGAGGCGGACCGGCTGATGGCGGGGCGCGCCGAGTTCTTCGGGGTGGTCCGCGACGACATGACGGATCCGGACTGGCAGTTCGACCCGAAGACCGGCCGCCGTGCCCCGCTGGACCACGCCTTCGACGTGCCGTACCGGGACGAGGCGACGGTCGGCGACATCAAGCAGATCTGGGAGCCGTCCCGGCACCAGTACCTGACCGTGCTGGCCGCCGCGTACGCGCTCACCGGGAACGACCGGTACGCGGAGCGGGTGGCCGCGCATCTGCGGTCGTGGTGGGAGGCCAACCCGCCGCTGCGGGGTGCCCATTGGGTCAGCGGCATCGAGCTGGGCATCCGGCTGCTGTCGTGGGTGTGGATCCGGAGGCTGCTCGACGGGTGGGCGGGGGCGCCCGCGCTGTTCGAGGAGAACCCGGTGGCGCTGGACCAGATCTGGCACCACCAGCGCTGGCTGGCCGCGTTCCCCAGCCGGGGCTCGTCGGCGAACAACCACGCGGTCGCCGAGGCGGCCGGGCAGCTCGCCGCGTCCTGCGCGTTCGGCTGGTTCCCGTACTCGCCGCGGTGGCGGGCGGACGCGCTGCGCGACCTGGACCGGCATCTGCGCGCCAACACCTTCCTGTCCGGGATCAACCGGGAACTGGCGAGCGAGTACCACGGGCTGGTGCTGGAGCTGGGCCTGGCCGCGGTGGCCGAGGCCGACGCCGCGGGCGTGACCGTGCCCGCGACGACACGGCTGGTGCTGCTGCGGATGACGGACGCGCTCGCGGCGGTCGTCGACAACCGGCTGCGCCCGCCCCGTCAGGGCGACGCGGACGACGGTCACGGGCTGGTGCTCGACGGCCCGGACACCGACCGCTGGGGGTCGCTGCTGGCCACCGGCGAGGCGGTGTTCGGCCGGCTCGCCTGGTGGCCCGAGGTGCCCGGCGCCGATGTCCGCACCCCGCTGCTGGCCTCGCTGACCGAGCCGTACGGCGCGGGCGTGGCGCGTCCGGAGAAACGGCCCGCGCACTTCGCGGACGCGGGGCTGACCGTGCTGCGAGGGCCCGGGGACATCTGGTGCCGCTGCGACGGCGGACCGCATGGCTTCCTGTCGATCGCCGCGCACGCCCACGCGGACGCGCTGTCGGTGGAGGTGCGGCACGACGGGGTGGACGTGCTGGCCGACCCGGGCACGTACTGCTACCACGGCCAGCCGGAGTGGCGGAGCTACTTCAGGTCGACGCTCGGCCACAACACGCTCGAGGCGGGCGGCCGGGACCAGTCGGTGTCGGGCGGTCCGTTCCTGTGGACGCGGCACGCCGTGACCCGGGTGCTGAAGGCGGACACGGACGGGGAGGAGGCGGCGCGCTGGTGCGCCGAGCACGACGGCTACCGGCCGCTGCTGCACCGGCGGCAGGTCGACGTCACGTACGAGAGCCGTGAGGTGCGGATCACCGACACGGTGAGCGGGGACCGCCGGGAGGTGCGTCTGGCGTTCCACCTCGGCCCGTCGGTGACGGCGGAGCTGGAGGGCAGCCGGGCGCGGCTCAGCTGGACGCGGGACGGGGAGGACCGCTCGGCGGTGCTCGACCTGCCGGACGGGCTCACCTGGCGGTCGCACCGCGGGGAGAGCGGACCCCCGTTGGGCTGGTACTCGCCCGGGTTCGGGCGCAAGGTGCCGAGCACCACGCTGGCCGGCAGCGGATCCGTCGACGGGACGGCCGAGTTCACCACCGTTCTCGGGTTCGACGGCTAGGGGTCTGTGATGGGTCTGTGTGGAGGGGACGTGCGCCGGTGGCGGCGCTGGGCGTCGGCGGCCGGGCTGGCGCTGGCGCTGGTGGCGACCGCCGGGTGCGAGAGCACGCCCGCGCCGGAGAAGAAGGCGGACGGGCGGTCACGGACGGACGGGGAGTCGCGGGCGGACGCCCGCACGCAGCCGGAGGACTCCGGCGGTGCGCCGCGGTCCGTGGCCCGGGTGTGCGACAAGCCGAAGCCCGGACCGTCGAAGGCGCCGTCCGGCGCGGTGACCGTGGACCCCTCGGTGCCCGGCGACCTCTCCGCGAAGACCAGCTCCAGCCCGGCCGGCACGACCTTCTGGCTGAAGCCCGGGAAGCACCGCCTGGCCGACGACCGGTACGCGCAGGTGGAGCCCAAGGACGGCGACACCTACATCGGCGCGCCCGGCGCGGTCCTCGACGGCCGGAAGACCAACCAGTACGCGTTCGGCGGCGGCGCGCGCGACGTGACCATCCGGCATCTGACCGTGCAGGGGTTCGTCGCGCCGCACGACGAGGGCGTGGTGAACCACGACTCGGCCGACGGCTGGGTGATCGAGCACTCCCGGGTCCAGTTCAACTCCGGCGCCGGACTGATGGCCGGGTCCGGGCAGCAGGTGCGGGCGAGCTGCCTGCGCGGCAACGGCCAGTACGGCATGAACGCCTACAAGGGGTCGGGTCCGCTGCGTGACCTGGTGCTGGAGGGCAACGAGATCACCGACAACAACCGGCACGACTGGGAGACGAAGCGGCCCGGCTGCGGCTGCACCGGCGGCGTGAAGTTCTGGGCGGTCGACGGGGCGGACGTGCGCGGCAACTGGGTGCACGGCAACCGCGGCACCGGACTGTGGGCGGACACCAACAACAACGACTTCCTGATCGAGGGCAACGTCCTGGAGGACAACCAGGGCGCCGCCCTGATGTACGAGACCAGCTACAACGCGGTGATCAGGAACAACACCATCCGGCGGAACAACTGGGCGGAGGGCAGGCGGTACGCCGAGCGCGGCGACACCTTCCCGTTCGCCACCGTCTACATCTCCGAGTCCGGCGGCGAGCCGCGGGTGAAGGCCCGCACGGACACGCTGGAGATCTCCGGGAACCTCTTCGAGGACAACTGGAACGCGATCACCCTGTGGGAGAACGCCGACCGGTTCTGCAACAGCCCCGCCAACACCTCCTCGGCCGACTGCACGCTGCTCGTCGACGACATCGACCGCTGCGCGCGGCCCGGCATCACCAAGGCGCCGCTGTACACGGACTGCCGGTGGCGGACCCAGCGGGTGGACGTCCACCACAACCGGTTCCTGCTGGACAAGTCGGCGATGGACTGCACGTCGATGTGCGACCGCATGGCGGTCCTCGCCAACTACGGCACCTATCCGGACTGGTCGCCGTACATGGGCGAGAAGGTCGCCGACGCGATCACGCTGAAGCAGCACAACCGCTGGCGCAGCAACGTCTACGAGGGGCCGTGGACGTTCGTCGCGCACGACCCGAGCGGGGAGCTGGACTTCCAGGAGTGGCGGGGCGCGCCGTACCGGCAGGACGCGGGGAGCGCCTTCCGCGCCGGGGACGGTGGTTGACGTGCGGGTGGAGCACACGCCGAGGACGGTCGGGACGGTGTGGGGGCTGCTGGTCCTCAACACCCTCGGCTCCACGGGCGCGGAGACCATCGTGCCGCTGCCCCGGTCACTGATCCAGATGGTGACCATGGGCGCCCTGGTCGCCGCGTTCGCGCTGGCACTGGCCATGAACCTGCGGCTGCGGGTGCGGCCCAGCGCGTTCCTGCTGCTGCTCGGTCTCCTGCTGGTGCCGAGCCTGATCTCCAGCGTCGATCTGAGCGCCGGGTTCGGGGCGCTGTTCCGGTGCGGCCGGTTCGCGGTGTTCGTGGCCACGCTGTGGCTGGTCAGCCGCTGGTGGGACGGCTCCACCACGTTCGTGCGGTACCACATCCGCTGGTACTTCCTGGTGCTGTGCTCGGTCGCCGCCGGTCTGGTGCTGTCGCCGGGCGCGGCCCTGCCCGACCTGTACGGAGGCCGCCTCGTGGGCGCGCTGTGGCCGCTGACGCCGCCGCAGATCGGCCAGTACGCGGCGGTGGTCGTGGGGCTCGCGGTGCTGCTGGTCCTCGGCCGGCGCACCGACCGGCGGAGCGCGGCGCTGGTGATCGTGCCGTCGCTGGGGCTGCTCGCCCTCACGCACACCCGGACGGCGACGATCGGGCTGCTCGCGGGTCTGGTGGTGGCGATCGGCTCCATGGTGCTGACCAGCGCCGCCGCCCGCCGCTGGTTCGGCTGGGCGCTGGTGTGCGCGGCGGTCGCCGCGGTCGCGTTCGGGTCGCTGCTGCAGGCGTGGTTCCTGCGCGGGCAGACCGAGGAGAACTTCTCCACCCTCACCGGCCGCGCCAAGGTGTGGGAGGCGCTGCTGAACGCGCCGCGCACAGGCGCGGAGCGGCTGTTCGGGGAGGGGCTCGGCGACAAGTCGTTCGACGGGCTGCCCATCGACAACAGCTGGCTCGCCGTCTACCACGAACAGGGCCTGCTGGGCGTGGCGTTGGTGGCCGCGTTCGTGCTGGTGCCGGCCACGGTGGCGCTGCTGCGGCCGCCGTCGCTCGCGCGGGCCTGCGCCCTGTTCCTGATCACCTACTGCGGGCTCGCCTCGTACACGGAGGCGGGGCTGGGCGACGCGTCGCCGTACCTGCTGCATCTGGCGCTGGCGGCCTCGCTGCTGGCGGCGCCCACCGCACCGCCCGCGCCGGAGGCGGAGCCGCCTGCGCCGGAGCCCGTCCGCAGGACCGTCGCGCGGCCGGTCCGCGGCAAGGAGGTGGCGTGAATGCACGTCATGGTGGTGCACAACCGCTACGCGTCGGCGCAGCCGAGCGGCGAGAACAAGGTCGTCGACCAGGAGGTGGCGCTGCTGCGGGAGGCCGGTCACCGGGTCGGGGTGTTCGAGCGGCGCAGCGACGAGATCGCCGCCCGCTCGCTGCCTGCGAAGGCGGCGATCCCGCTGCTGGTGCCGTGGAACCCGGCGGTGCGCGCCCGGCTGGCGGAGCGGCTGCGCGCCGAGCGTCCCGACGTGGTGCACCTGCACAACGTGTTCCCCCTGCTGTCGCCCGCGGTGATCGCCGCGTGCGCGGACGCCGGGGTGCCGGCCGTCGCCACGCTGCACAACTACACGCAGGTGTGCCCGCCGGGCACCCTGCACCGGGACGGCTCGCCGTGCACCGCGTGCGTGGGGCGGGCGCCGCTGCCCGCCGTGAGGCACGGCTGCTACCGCGACTCCCGGCTGGCGACCGTGCCGTTGGCGGTCAGCCTGTCCGTCAACCGGCGGCGCTGGTGGTCGGGCGTGGAACGGTTCTTCTGCATCTCGGCCGCGCAGCGCGAGGTGCTGGTGGGCGCCGGGATGCCGGGCGAACGGCTCGTGGTGAAGCACAACTTCGTGCTGGAGACGGACGTGCGCCGCACCGGCCCGGGCGAGCACCTGCTGTACCTGGGGCGGCTCGCCGAGGTGAAGGGCGTGCGGCTGCTGATGGCCGCGTGGGACGAGCTCGCCGCCGCCGGCGGGGTCGGTGTGCCGCTGGTGATCGCCGGCACGGGCCCGCTGGAGGCGGAGGTCGCGGCCTGGGCGGCGGGCCGGGACGACGTGCGCTACGTCGGCCTGTACGACCGGGCGCGGTGCCGTGAGGCCGTCGCGGGGGCGGTGGCCGTGGTGGCGCCGTCGACCTGGAAGGAGGCGTTCGGCCTGGTGGTCGTGGAGGCGATGGCGGCGGGTGTGCCGGCCGTCGCCGCCGGGCACGGCGCGTTCACCGAGCTGGTCGAGGACGGGGGGACCGGGCTGCTGCACCGGCCGGACGACGCCGCGTCACTGGCGGCCGCGCTGCGCCGGATCACCGCGGACGGCGGTGGCAACCGGGCGATGGGCCGGGCGGCCAGGCTCCGCTACGAGCGGGGCTTCAGCCCCGAGGTGGGGCTGGCGCGCCTGGAGGAGGGGTACCGCGCGGCGATCGCGGGACACGGCGGGGCGGACCCGTCGCGAGGGGACACGCACACGGGCTCGCGCCGGGGGGACCTGCGCGAGCGGGATGGGGGAAGCAGATGACACGTTGCCGACTGTGCGGTTCGACGGCGCTGGAGAGCGTCGTCGACCTGGGGGCGACCCCGCCGTGCGAGAGCTTTCTCGCCGCGGAGCGGCTGGACGCGCCCGAGCAGACGTACCCGCTGCACCTGCGGGTGTGCACGGACTGCCGACTGGCGCAGATCCCGCCGCTGATCACACCGGAGGACACGTTCAGCGAGTACGCGTACTTCTCGTCGTACTCCTCGTCCTGGGTGGAGCACGCGCGGGCCTTCGTCGAGGACGCGGCGGCGCGGCTGGGGCTCGGCGGGGACTCCTTCGTGGTGGAGGTGGCGAGCAACGACGGCTATCTGCTGCGGCACGTGGTGGACCGGGGCATCCGCTGCCTGGGCGTCGAGCCGTCGGTGAACGTCGGCGCGGCGGCGCGGGAGGCGGGCGTGCCCACGCACACCGCGTTCCTGAGCCCGGAGACGGGCGCGGAGGTGCGCGCCGAGCACGGGCCCGCGGACCTGGTCGTCGCCAACAACGTGTACGCGCACATCCCGGACGTCATCGGCTTCACGAAGGGCCTGCGCGCCCTGGTCGCGGACGACGGCTGGGTGTCGATCGAGGTGCAGCACCTGCTGACCCTGATCGAGGAGAACCAGTACGACACGATCTACCACGAGCACTTCCAGTACTACACGGTCGCCTCCGCGATCCGGGCGCTGGCGAGCGGCGGTCTCGCCCTGGTGGACGTGGAGCTGCTGCCCACGCACGGAGGTTCGCTCCGGCTGTGGGCGCGGCCCGAGGAGACGGCCGGGGAGCCCAGCCGGCGGGTGGCCGATGTCCTGGCGCGGGAGAAGGCCGCCGGGCTGCAGGAGCTGTCCGGGTACACCGAGTTCTCCGCGCGGGTGGCGAAGGTGCGCCGGGACCTGCTGCGGTTCCTGGTGACCGCGGCCGAGGAGGGCAGGACGGTCGTCGGGTACGGGGCGCCCGGCAAGGGCAACACGCTGCTCAACCACTGCGGCATCCGACCCGACCTGCTGGCGTACACGGTGGACCGCAACCCGTACAAGCACGGCCGGTACACGCCGGGCACGCGCATCCCGATCCTGCCGCCGGAGCGGATCGCCGCCGACCGGCCGGACTACGTGCTGGTGCTGCCGTGGAACCTGCGCGCCGAGCTGACCGAGCAGCTGGCGTACGTGCACGAGTGGGGCGGCCGGCTGGTCTTCCCCATCCCGGAACTGAGCATTGTCGAGGTCGAGCGATGAAGGTCGTACTGTTCTGCGGCGGTTACGGGATGCGCATGCGCGCCGGGGCGAACGACGACATACCCAAGCCGATGGCGATGGTCGGCCCGCGCCCGCTGATCTGGCACGTGATGCGCTACTACGCGCACTACGGGCACAAGGAGTTCATCCTGTGCCTGGGCTACGGCGCCCACCACATCAAGAACTTCTTCCTCACCTACGAGGAGACCGTCTCCAACGACTTCGTGCTGCGCGGCGGCCGCACCGAGCTGCTGTCCACCGACATCGCGGACTGGACCGTCACGTTCGCGCAGACCGGCATCGAGTCGCCCATCGGGGAGCGGCTGCGCCGGGTGCGGGAGCATCTGGACGGCGACGAGATGTTCCTCGCCAACTACGCGGACGTGCTCACCGACGCCCCGCTGCCGGAGATGATCGACCGGTTCTCCCGCCGGGACGCGGGCGCGTCGATGATGGTGGTGCCGCCGCAGTCGTCGTTCCACTGCGTGGAGCTGGGCCAGGACGGCCTGGTGGGCGGCATCACCCCGGTGAGCGAGCTGCCGCTGTGGGAGAACGGCGGCTACTTCGTGTTGCGCCAGGAGATCTTCGACCACATCCCGGAGAACGGAGATCTCGTCGCCGACGGGTGTGCCCAACTGGCCAAGCGGGGAAGGCTCGTCGCACACCGGCACCGCGGCTTCTGGCAGCCGACCGACACGGTCAAGGAGCGCACGGCGCTGGACGAGGCCTACGCCCGGGGGGACCGTCCGTGGGCCGTGTGGGAGCGGGAGCGTACGGGGGCGGGGGTGAGCGCGTGATCCGGCTGGGAACCGGGCGTCTCGAGCGGGTCGTCGCGGTGGGCGCGCACTGCGACGACATCGCCATCGGCGTCGGCGGCACGCTGCTGACCCTGTGCCGGGCCCGCCCGGGCCTCCGGGTCGACGCGCTGGTGCTGTCAGGCGGCGGCACGGAGCGCGAGCAGGAGGAGCAGCAGGCGCTGGCCGCGTTCTGTCCGGGCGCCGACCTCAGGCTGACCGTGGACAAGATGCCCGACGGCCGGCTGCCCGCGCACTGGGCGGAGGCCAAGGCCGCCGTCGAGGAGCTGCGCGCCCGCACCGAGCCCGACCTGGTGCTCGCCCCGCGCACCGAGGACGCGCACCAGGACCACCGCGGCCTGGCGAAGCTGATGACCACCGCGTTCCGCGACCATCTCGTGCTGGGCTACGAGATCGTCAAGTGGGACGGGGACCTGGGCCGTCCGGTGGTGTACCAGCCGCTGACGCCCGACACGGCCGAGGACAAGGTGCGGCTGCTGCAGGAGCACTACCCCTCGCAGCGGCACCGGCCCTGGTACGACCGGGAGGCCTTCCTGGGGCTCGCCCGGATCCGCGGCATCGAGAGCCACGCCCGGTACGCCGAGGCGTTCTCCGTCACCAAACTCACTGTCGACCTGGGGGGTTGAAACCTTGCGCGTACTGCTCACCGGACACCAGGGCTATCTGGGCACCGTGATGGCCCCGGTGCTCACGGCCGCCGGACACGAGGTCGTCGGGCTGGACGCCGGCCTGTTCGCCGACTGCGTGCTGGGGCCGACGCCCGCGGACCCCCCGGGGACGCGGGTGGACCTGCGGGACGTCACGGCCGGCCATGTGGCCGGGGCGGACGCCGTGATCCACCTGGCCGCCCTGTCCAACGACCCGCTGGGGGCGCTGGCGCCGGAACTCACCTACGACATCAACCACCACGCGTCCGTGCGGCTGGCGAAGCTGGCCCGCGACGCGGGGGTGCGGCGCTTCCTGTACGCCTCGACCTGCTCGGTCTACGGCGCGGCGGGCGGCGACGAACTGGTGGCCGAGGACGCCCCGCTGCGCCCGGTGACGCCGTACGCCGAGTCCAAGGTGCGGGTCGAGGACGACCTGCACGAACTGGCCGACGACGACTTCAGCCCGGTCCACATGCGCAACGCGACCGCCTTCGGCTACTCGCCCCGGCTGCGCGCGGACATCGTGCTGAACAACCTGGTGGGGCACGCCCTGCTGTCCGGCGAGGTGCTGGTGCTGTCCGACGGCACGCCGTGGCGTCCGCTGGTGCACGCCGCGGACATCGCCCGCGCGTTCCTGGCCGCCCTGGAGGCACCCCGGGAGGCGGTGCACGACACGGCGTTCAACATCGGCAGCGAGACCAACAACGTCACGGTCGCGGAGATCGCCCAGCAGGTCGCGGACGCGGTGGACGGCTCCAAGGTGGTCATCACCGGGGAGACGGGCGCCGACCCGCGCTCCTACCGGGTGGACTTCTCCCGCTTCCGCGAGGCGATCCCCGGCTTCGAATGCGAGTGGTCCGTGAAGCGCGGCGCGCTCGAACTGGCGGACGCCTACCGGACGCACGGGCTGACCCGGGAGGCGTTCGAGCAGCGGTTCACCCGGCTCGCCGTGCTGCGCGCCGCGTCGGACGCGGGCACGGTCGACGACACCCTGCGGTGGCGGTCGTGACCACGCCGGGCGAGGAGATGCACGCCCTGGTGGAGCGGATGTACCCGCTCTGCCGGAGCATCACCGGCGACGGGGTGCGCGCCACCCTGGACGTCGTCGGGGAGCATCTGCCGCTGGAGGTGCACGAGGTGCCCACCGGCACGCAGGTGCTGGACTGGACGGTGCCGCAGGAGTGGAACGTCCGGGAGGCGTGGATCGCCGACCCGTCCGGGCGGCGGGTCGTCGACCTCGCCGACTCCAGCCTGCACGTCCTCGGGTACAGCGTGCCGGTGTCGGCGCGGATGCCCCTGTCGGAGCTGCGCCCGCATCTGCACACCCTGCCCGGGCACCCGAAGTGGGTTCCGTACCGCACCAGTTACTACAAGCCGGACTGGGGGTTCTGTCTCGCGCAGGAGACCCTGGACGCGCTGCCGGACGGCGAGTACGAGGTGCGGATCGACTCCACGCTGGCGGACGGACACCTCACCTACGCCGAGCACGTGGTGCCGGGTCAGGTGCCCGACGAGGTGCTCGTCTCCAGCCACGTCTGCCACCCGTCGCTGGCCAACGACAACCTGGCCGGCATCGCGGTGGCGACGTTCCTCGCCCGGTCGCTGGCCGAGGGCACGCCGTACCACACGTACCGGTTCCTGTTCGCGCCCGGCACCATCGGGGCGATCACCTGGCTGGCCCGCAACGCCGGCCGGGTGGAGCGGGTGCAGCACGGTCTTGTGCTGGCCTGCGCGGGCGACCGCGGCTCGCTGACGTACAAGCGCAGCAGGCGCGGGGACGCGGAGATCGACCGGGTGATGCGGTACGTCCTGGAGACGTCCGGACGGCCGCACGAGATACGGGAGTTCACCCCGTACGGCTACGACGAGCGGCAGTTCTGCTCGCCGGGCTTCAACCTGGGGGTGGGGTCGCTCAGCCGGACCCCGTACGCCGGCTACCCGGAGTACCACACCTCGGCGGACGACCTGGACTTCGTGACGCCGGAGGCCATGGAGGACACCCTCGCCGTGTGCCGGGAGGCGTTCGCCGTGCTCGACCGGAACCGGCGGTACGTCAACCTCAGCCCTTACGGTGAACCGCAGTTGGGCCGACGCGGGCTCTACGGGGCGCTCGGCGGGCGCAGCGACGCGCAGGAGGCCCAGATGGCGATGCTGTGGGTGCTCAGCCTCTCCGACGGCGAGCACGGTCTGCTGGACGTGGCCGAGCGGGCCGGTCTGCCGTTCGACACCGTCGTCGCGGCGGCCGACGCCCTGCACGGCGCCGGACTGGTCAAGGCGTGAGGCCGATGGCCGCCGAGGAGGACAGGACGACGACAGCGGCGCCGGCGGCGCCCCCGGCCCGCACCGTCACGCGGGCCGTCGCGGGCCGCCTGTCGTGGGGGCTCGCCGACCAGGCGGCCTCCAGCCTGTCCAACTTCGCCGTGGGCGTGTACGTGGCGCGCTCGCTGGGACTGACCGCGTTCGGCGTGTTCAGCCTGGCCTGGGTGACCTACGGCGTGGTGCTCAGCGTCTCCCGGGGCCTGGCCACCGACCCGCTCGTGGTGCGGTTCAGCGGCGTGTCCGAGGCCTCCTGGCGGCAGGCGGTGTCCCGCTCCACGGGCACCTCCCTGGGCGTCGGCATGGTCATCGGCGCGCTGTGCGTGGCGCTCTGGCCGCTGCTCGGCGGCAGCGTGGGCGCCGCGTTCGCCTGCCTGGGCGTGGTGCTGCCCGGGCTGCTGCTCCAGGACGCCTGGCGGTACTCGTTCTTCGCGGCCGGCGTCGGCCGGAAGGCGTTCGTCAACGACGTGGTGTGGGGCGTGGCGCTGATCCCCGCCATGGTCGTGGCGGCGCGGGCGGGCACCGTGCCCGCGTTCGTGCTTGCCTGGGGCGGCTCGGCCGCGGTGGCGGGCGCGTACGGCTGGGCGCAGTCCGGCATCCGGCCCCGGCTCACCGGGGCCCGGCCGTGGATCCGCGACCACCGTGACCTCGGCTACCGCTACCTGGTCGAGAACACCTGCGTGAGCGGCGCGGGCCAGCTGCGCGCGTACGGGCTCGGCGCCATCGTCGGCGTCGGCGCGGTCGGCGTCGTCCGGGGCGCCGAACTGCTGCAGGGCCCGTTCCTGGCCGTGCTGATGGGGCTGACGCTGGTCACCGTGGCCGAGGCGGCGCGGATGCTGAGGCAGGCCCCGCACCGGCTCGGCCGGTTCTGCTTCTTCCTGGGCGGCGGCCAGGCGGTCGCCGCCCTGCTGTGGGGCTGCGTGCTGCTGCTGATGCCGGACCGGGCCGGGGAGCTGGTCCTGGGAGACGTCTGGCCCGCCGCCAAGGAACTCATTGTTCCGGCCACCCTCAGTGTCGCGGGGGCCGGTGTCGGTACCGGAGCGGCCGCCGGGCTGCGCGCACTCGGCGCGGCCCGGCTCAGTCTCCGGTGCCAGATCTTCGCGTCCGTCTGCTACGTGGGGCTCGGGATCGGCGGTGCGGCCCTCGGCGGCACCGTCGGCTCGGCCTGGGGGGCCGCCGCCGCGTCCGTGTGCGGTTCGGCCGCGTGGTGGCTGCACCTGAGGATCGCACTGCGCGAGCACCACCGAGATCTCTCATCCGTGAAGTGAGGACGTATGACCGCGCAACCCCGGCTGAGCATCGGCCTACCCGTGTACAACGGCGAGGAGTACCTAGCCGAGTCGCTTGAGGCCCTGCTCGGCCAGACGTACGAGGACTTCGAGCTGGTCGTCACCGACAACGCGTCGACCGACGGGACCCAGGACATCTGCCGGCGCTACGCCGAGCAGGACTCCCGGATCCGGTACATCCGGCTGACCCGGAACATCGGCGCCGCGCCGAACCACAACTACGTCTTCACCCAGTGCCGCGGCGAGCTGTTCAAGTGGGCCTCGCACGACGACCTGTACGCCCGTGACCTGCTGAAGCGCTGCGTGGAGGCGCTGGACGAGCACCCGGACGTGATCCTCGCCCACAGCGACCAGGCGGTCATCGACGCCGACGGCAAGGTCAAGGTGCCCTACGCGTACACGCTGAACACCGGCTCGCCGCACGCGCCCGAGCGGTTCCGCAGCCTGCTGTTCGAGCCCGGCGGCGACGACTTCTACGGCGTGATGCGCGCCGACGTGCTGCGCCGGGTCAAGCCGCACGACAGCTACCACCACGCGGACCGCACGTTCGTCGCCGAGATCACCCTGCACGGCCGCTTCCACCAGGTGCCGGAACTGCTGTACTTCCGCCGCGACCACCCCACCCGTGCCGAGCGGGCCAACCCGTCCAAGCGCGCCCGCTGCGTCAACCTGGACCCGCGCCGGGCAGGACCGCTGCACCCGACGCCCCGGCTGCTCGCCGAGTACGTGTGGGGGTTCGTGTCGGCGGTGCAACGGGCGCCGCTGTCCCCCGCCGACCGGCGCGCCTGCTACCGGCACCTCGCCTCGTGGGCGACCAGCCGGGTCCGGCCGGGCGCCGGCGAGCGGGTCGAGGACCGGGCCCCGGTGGACCCGGCCGCGCTGGACATCTCCGTCGACGCCCTGGTCGCCGGCCGCGAGAGGGGTGGCGCGTGACGTCTCCCCGGGTGGGCCTCTTCGGTCTGTTCGGCTCCGGGAACGTCGGCAACGACGGCTCACTGGTGGCTGTCCTCGACCATCTGCGCGCCGACCGTCCGGACGCGGAGGTGGACGCCCTGTGCGGCGGCCCCGAGACCGTCACGGCCCGGTACGGGATACCGGCCGCGCGCCTGCACTGGTTCCGCGGCGAGTACCGCACGGCGTCGCGCCCGGGCGACCTCGCGGGCAAGGCCGTGGGCAAGCTCGTGGACGCCTTCCGCATCGCGGCCTGGGTGCGCCGGCACGACCTGGTGATCGTGCCCGGCACCGGCATCCTGGAGAGCACCCTGCCGCTGCGGCCGTGGGGCATGCCGTACTCGCTGTTCCTGGTGTGCGCGGCCGGGCGCCTGCTGCGCACCCCGGTCGCGCTGGTCGGGGTCGGGGCGTCCGAGACGGGCAGCCGTCCGGTGCGGACGCTGACCCGCTGGGCGGCGCGGCTGGCCGCGTACCGGTCGTACCGGGACACGCTGTCGCGGGACGCGATACGGGCGATGGGCGCGGACACCCGGCGCGACGAGGTCTACGCCGACCTGGTGTTCGCCCTGCCGACACCGCCGCCGGGCGACCCGTCGGGTCCGCCGGGACCGGTGTGCGTGGGCGTCATGGACTTCGGCGGCAGCAACGACGAACGGGACAGGGCGGACGAGCTGCGCCGCCGCTACCTGGACGGCATGACGCGGTTCGTGCGCGCGCTGGCCGAGGAGGGCAGGCCGGTACGGCTGCTCACCGGTGACGACGTGGACCGGCCGGTGACCGAGGCGATCCTCGAGGCGGTCGACTCGCCGCTGGTGACCGCCGCCGCGACGGCGTCGCTGGGTGACCTGATGAAGGAGATGGCGGTCGCGGACACGGTGGTGGCGACCCGCTATCACAACCTGGTGTGCGCGCTGAAGGTCGGCACCCCGGCGCTCGCCGTGAGCTACGCGGCGAAGAGCGACCGGCTGATGGCCGACATGGGGCTGGGCGAGCACTGCCACCCGGCGCGGGACATCGACGCGGGCCGGCTGCTGGAGCAGTTCCGCGCGCTGGAGCGGAACCGGGCGGAGGTCCGGCGGACCCTCGCGGAGGGCAACCCGGTGCTGGCCGGGCGCGTCCGCCGGCAGTTCGAGGCGCTGAACGCGCTCTTACCGGCGTCCGGCGCCGCACCCGACCACGCACGACAGGAGACCCCATGAAGGTGACCGAGGTCCCGGCGATCGCCGGGGCATTTCTGTTCGAGCCGACACCCTTCACCGACGAACGCGGCCTCTTCTGCCGCACGTTCGACGCGGACGTGGTGCGTTCCGTGGGCATCGACCCGGACGCCTTCGTCCAGGACAGCCTCTCCCGTTCGGTGCGGGGCGTGGTGCGCGGCATGCATCTGCGGTCCGGCGAGGGCGAGGCGAAACTGGTCCGCTGCTCGTACGGCCGGATCTTCGACGTGGTGGTGGACCTGCGGCCCGGCTCGCCGACGTACCTGGGCCGCGCCACGGTCGAGCTGTCCGGGGACACGCAGGCCACCTTGTACGTTCCGGCGGGCTGCGCGCACGGCTTCCAGGCGCTGACGGAGACCGCCGACACGTCGTACCGGATCGACCGCGAGCACGACCCCTCGGAGGACGTGACGATCGCGTTCGACGACCCCGAACTGGCCGTTCCCTGGCCGCTTCCGGTCACGCTGACGTCCGAACGGGACCGCAAGGCGCCCGGCCTGGCGGAGGTGCTGAGGACGCTGGAGGTGAAGGCGCCATGAGCGGTGAGGAGTTCGAGCTGCCCGTGTCCCGGGCGGTGAACGAGCGGCTGCACGCGGCGATCCCGGGCGGCGCGCACACGTACGCCAAGGGCGACGACCAGTACCCGCAGGACCTGGCTCCGGTCATCAGCCACGGACGCGGCGCCCATGTGTGGGACGTCGACGGCAACGAGTACATCGAGTACGGCTCGGGGCTGCGGTCGGTGAGCCTCGGGCACGCCCATCCGCGGGTGCTGGAGGCGGTGCGGCGGGAGCTGGACCGGGGCAGCAACTTCGTGCGCCCGTCGGTGATGGAGGCGGAGGCGGCGGAGCGGTTCCTCGCCACGGTGCCGACCGCCGAGATGGTGAAGTTCGCGAAGAACGGCTCCGACGCGACCACGGCGGCGGTGCGGCTGGCGCGCGCCGTCACCGGGCGCACGCGGGTGGCGCTCTGCGCGGACCATCCGTTCTTCTCGGTGGACGACTGGTTCATCGGCACCACGCCGATGTCGGCGGGCATCCCGTCGGGGACCACGGATCTGACGGTGACGTTCCCGTACGGCGATCTGACCGCCGTGGAGGCGCTGTTCGACCGGTACCCGGGCGAGATCGCCTGCCTGATCCTGGAGCCCGCCACCCAGACCGAGCCGCCCCCGGGCTACCTCGCCGGCCTGCGCGACCTCGCGCACCGTCACGGCAGCGTGCTGGTCTTCGACGAGATGATCACCGGCTTCCGCTGGTCCGAGGCGGGCGCACAGGGCCTGTACGGGGTGACCCCCGACCTGTCCACCTTCGGCAAGGCGCTGGGCAACGGCTTCGCGGTGTCCGCGCTGGCCGGGCGCCGCGAGCTGATGGAGCGGGGCGGGCTGCGGCACGACGGCGACCGGGTGTTCCTGCTGTCCACCACCCACGGCGCGGAGACGCACGCCCTGGCGGCGGCGACGGCCGTGCAGACGACCTACGTGGAGGAGGGTGTCACCGCGCGGCTGCACGCGCTGGGCGAGCGGCTGGCCGCGGGCGTGCGGGACGCGGCGGCCGCGATGGGCGTCGCCGACCATGTGGTGGTCCGGGGCCGCGCCAGCAACCTGGTCTTCGCGACGCTGGACGCGCGGGGCCGGCCGTCGCAGGAGTACCGGACGCTGTTCCTGCGACGGTTGCTCATGGGCGGGGTGCTGGCCCCGTCGTTCGTGGTGAGCGGCGCGCTGGAGGAGGCCGACGTCGACCGCACGGTGGACGTGGTCGGCCAGGCGTGCGCGGTGTACCGCAAGGCGCTGGACGCGGGCGATCCGACACCGTGGCTGGGGGGCCGACCGGTGCGGCCGGTGTTCCGTCCGAGGGCGTGAGAGCGGAGGGCGTGAGCTGAGGGCGTGAGCTGAGGGGCGCCGGTCCTCGGACCGACGCCCCGTCCTCCGGGCATCGGGCGCCGGACGAAAGCGTCCCGGCCCGGGCGTCCCGGCCAGGGCGTCCCAGCCCGGGGCGTCCCAGCCCGGGGCGTCCCGGCCCGGGGCCGACGGCGATGTGCCGTCACCTCATGTGCCGACGGCGGGAGTCGGCCGCCCGGTCGATGACCCACGCCGCCGCCGGCACCACCGCCAGGGCGGTGCAGCAGCCGCCCACCGTGTCGGTCGGGTAGTGCGCCCCGGTGGCGACCTGGGCCCAGCCCATGAGGGCGCCGGCGGCGGATGCGGCGGCCAGGGCGAGGGCGGTGCCGGACGTCGGGCCGAGACCGAACCGCCCTGCCGCGAGCAGCGCCAGGGCCAGGGCGAACGCCGTGAGGAAGGCGGTGTGCCCGCTCGGGAAGGCCAGGTTGTCGTCGCCGTTGATGGTGCGGGCGGCGAGCGGCTTGAGCAGCCGTGTCGCACCGACGGCGAGCGCGGGACCGGCGAGCAGCAGCACGGCGGCGCGAGGCCTCCGGGCCCTCAGGCAGGCGACGACACCGGCCGTGAGCAGCAGGAGCGCGCCTCCGGGGTCGCCCAGGAAGTCCGTCGCGTTGGCGATGTCCCACCAGGGCGCCCCGACCCCGTACGCGGCCGCCCCGAGCCGGGCGTCCGTCCGCCCCGGCCCGGCGTCACCGGCGTACCGGACGCCGAGCAGGACGACCACGAGCCCGGCGAACACGGCGACAACGGCAAGACGCCCGCGCATCGCCACAGGCAGCACCGCCGCAGCGGTCACCTTGCCGTCCGTCACCGTCACCGTGCCGCCCACCCCCGTGCGATGCCCCCTTTTTTCAGGTTAACCGACGGTGGAGCGGGCGGAGTTGGCTCCCGTGGCCGCCTTGCTCACCCCGCCCTCGCGTACCGGCTGACCGGGCGGGGCAGACCGAGGTGGCCGCGGAGGGTGGTGCTGTCGTAGGCCGTGCGGAAGACGCCTCGGCGCTGGAGTTCGGGGACCAGGCCCCGGGTGATCGCCGTCAGGTCGTGCGGCAGGGCGGCGGGGCGGAGACGGAAGCCGTCCAGGCCGGCGGCGCGCCAGTCGAGGAGGAGGCCGGCGAGTTCGGCGGGGGTGCCGGTGAAGATCTCCGCGTCGGATCGCAGGGCGGTTCCGGCCCGTTCGTCGAGGCGGGCCAGACGGCGGGCGGCGGCGCCGGGGCGTTCGTCGAGGACGACGAGGAGGTCGGCGAGGACGCGCAGCGGGCGTTCGGTCCGGTCGCGTCCGGCATCCGCCACCGCCGCGTCCACCTGGCCGAGGATCGCCGCGGCGCCCTCCCGGTCGTGCGGGGTGACGGTGACGACGTCGGAGGCGGCGGCCGCGAACGCGTACGGGACGGAGGCGTGGGCGAGGCTCACCACGGGCGGCTGGCCCTGCGGGCCGCGCGGGGTGATCGAGGGGCCCTTGACGCTGAACCACCGTCCCTCAAAGTCGATGTGGTGGACCTTGTCGCGGTCGAGGAAGCGGCCGGTGGCCGCGTCCCGTATCTCCGCGTCGTCCTCCCAGCTGTCCCAGAGCCGCCGCACCGCCTCCACCACGTCGGCGGCCTCGTCGAAGAGTTCACGCAGCCGGGCGGCGATCTTGCGGGACGGCATGGACGACGTCCGGCTCGTGGAGTTCTCCGGCCTGCGCGCCGGCGCCGCCGCCGACCTCGCGCAGGTCGTCGCCGCCGCCCTGGGCGTCCGGGACGACACCCCCGCACCGCTGCCCGGCACCGGCGCGGCCACCCCCTCGCTGCCGCACCGCCTGGCCGCCGTGCTGCGCGACCGCCGCACCCTGCTCGTCCTGGACAACTGCGAGCACGTCGTCGACGCCGCCGCCGAACTCGCCGGACTGCTGCTCGGGGCCGCCCCAGGCCTGCGGATCCTCGCCACCGGCCAGGAGCCGCTCGGGCTGCCGGGCGAGGCGGTGTTCCTGGTCGAGCCGCTGTCCCCGGAGGACGCGGTACGGCTGTTCATGGAGCGGGCGGCTGCCGCGGCCCCCGGTTTCCCGCGCGATCCCGGCGGACAGGACGAGCCCGACCGGCGGGCGGTCGCCGAGATCTGCCGCCGCCTCGACGGCATCCCGCTCGCCCTGGAACTCGCCGCGACCCGCGTACGGGCGTTGGGCGTACGGGAGTTGGCGGCGCGGCTGCACGACCGGTTCCGGGTGCTGACGTCCGGGCGGCGCGGCGCCCCCGCGCGCCAGCAGACGCTGCGGGCGATGATCGACTGGAGCTGGGAGCTGCTCAGCGCGCCCGAACGCATCGTGCTGCGGCGGCTGGCCGCGCACCGCGACGGCTGCGACCTGGAGGCCGCGGAGGCGGTGTGCGCCGGGGACGGCGTCTCCCGCGAGGAGGTCCCGGACCTCGTCACGCGGCTGGTGGACCGGTCGCTGGTGGTGGTCGCGGACGGCCCGACCGGGCCGCGCTACCGGCTGCTGGAGTCGGTCGCCGCGTACGCCGTCGAGCGGCTGCGGGAGATGGAGGACCTCGCCGCCGTACGGGACCGGCATCTGCGGTACTATCGCGAACTGGCGGAGCGCGCCGAGCCGTTGCTGCGGGGGGACGGGCAGCGGGCGTGGCTGACGCGACTGGACGCGGAGGCGGGCAACCTGCGGGCGGCGCTGGACGAGGCGGTGCGGCGGGCGGAGGCGGGCGAGCCCGGGGACGCGGTGCGGCTGGCGACGGCGCTGGCGTGGTGGTGGCTGCTGCGCGGCCGCCTCACCGAGGCCCGCCGCAGCCTGGCCGCGGTGACGGCGGCCTCCCCCGACGACCCGGCGTACGCCGAACTCGGTCTGCTGCACACGGCGTTCGCGCTGCTGACCGGGGACCACAGGGTGGCCGGCGGGACACCGAGGGCGGGCTGCGGCGCGGGTGACCGGCTCGCGGCGGCCGGGGAGGCCGTGCCCGACCCGGTGCGGCGGGCCCGCGCGCTGTGGCTGTGCGCGTACGGGCTGTTCAGCGCGGGCGACGCGGACGACGCGGAGAAGCTCAACGACCGCACCCTTGCCCTGTTCACCGACGCACGGGACGACTGGGGCACGGCCGCCGCGCTGGGGCTGCGGGCCACGCTGGCGCTGGTGCGCGGGGACCTCGCCGGACTGGGCCGCGACGGCGGGCACAGCGCCCGGATCTTCCGCTAACTCGGGGACCGGTGGGGGGAGTTGCAGACAGTCTCGCCGCTCGCCGCGCTCGCGGAGATCAAGGGCGCGTACGCGGACGCCGAGCGGCGTCAGCACGAAGGGCTGCGGATGGCACGGGAGTTGGGGCTGGAGGCGGAGGTGTCCGCGCGGCTGTCCGGGCTCGGGCGGCTGGCGCTGCTGGCCGGGGACTGGGACCGCGCCCGCGAGCTGCACGAGCGGGCCCGCCGGATCGCCGTCGAGCAGGGCTACAAGTACGGGGAGATCCACTCCGGGATGGGTCTGGCGCTGGGCGCGCGCCGCTCGGGCGACCTGGACGCGGCCGAGGCGCAGCTGCTGCGGCTCCGTGACGCCTACGCGGACGTGTCCTCGGACGCGGGCGACCACCTGCTCCGGGCGGAGCTGGGCTTCGTCGCGGAGCTGCGGGGCGACGCGGAGGCGGCGGCCGCGTACCACGAGGAGAGCCTGGAGATCGCCCGCACGCTCGCCGAGCCGCGTGCGCTGGCGCTGTCCCTGGAGGGGCTGGCGGGTGCGGCGGCCCTGGCCGGTACGACGGCGGGGGCGTCCGCGGCTGCGGTGCTTCTGGGCGCGGCGGCCGGCGCCCGCGCGGGGGCGGGGGCGCCGCTGCCGCGCGCGGAGCGCGGGGACGTCGACCGGATCACGGGGGCGGCCCGGGCGGTGCTGGGGGAGACGGCGTTCTCGGAGGGGTATGCGCGGGGTGGCGCGATGGCCCCGGAGGAGGCGGTCCAGGAGGCCCGGACGGTTGGCGCCCTGGGGGTGCGGGCGCATTGACACGCCTGACCTGCGGGGCGGCGGCCTCCGGGTAACCGGGGCGGGCAGGGCGCCCCGCCTCCTCCGCCGGTCACGCGGCACAGTGCGACGCGTCTCTGCCGCGCGAACTGACGGCGACGGCTCCCCGAAGACGTCCGGCGACGACGTGAACCGGCGGCCGCACGCCGACGGCCCCCGCGGGCGCGCCCCGGCGGCCCAGCGAGGAAGACGGCCGCACTTCGGCCGCGACCACCCCACCGGGCCCACCCACTGCCGACCGGCCCACCTCCGCCTCCACTGCCGGTCACCCGGCACGCTAGCGACCCGCCCACCGGGTCCACCCGT
The DNA here is from genome assembly GCA_014655195.1 of Streptomyces cellulosae. GTDB lineage: Bacteria > Actinomycetota > Actinomycetes > Streptomycetales > Streptomycetaceae > Streptomyces > Streptomyces cellulosae. The sequence continues at coordinate 98,662 of BNBH01000017.1, forward strand.
ACCGCGTCGGGCCGACGCCAAGGCCTGCACCGGAGACGGGCGCGGCCGACACCACCGGTGTCGGACACGCGAGGGGCGCGCCCATCCCTGGGTGCGCCCCTCGCGATCACCGACCCCTACTCCGGATGGTCCGGCCGCTGCTCCGGCGGCTTGCCGCCACCCCGTCCGCCGCCCTTGTTGCCGCGGTCGGTGCCGTGGGCGCGGCCGCCCGCGCCGCGGCCGGGCTGGGACGCCTTGCGGGCCTCGCTGTCCTGCGGTGTGGCCGCACCCTTTTCACTGCGCCGCAGCTCGGGCTGTTGCGGGTTCGACATCGGATTCCTCCTCGCGTCGCCTGCGCCTCGTAGCGCGCCTGCCGTGCACGGGTGTCTCGTGCGGGCGCGCCGAAACACCCGCCCCGTTCTCAGTCCCGTGGTCCCTCGCCCGTCCCCGGCTCGGCGAGGCGCCGGTGGGCCGCCGCCTTCACGCCGTCGGGCAGCACCTTCCCGGCCAGGCCCTGCGCCTTCGTCATCAGCGACCCGGTGACGGCCTTCTTCCGGCCCTTCACGATCGCCTCGAACGCCTGCTCGGCAACCTGGGCCGCCGCGTCCTTCTCCATGGTGCCCATGCGGGTGTCGTCCGCCATGTCCGCCCGGTCGAAGAACTCCGTATCCGTCGGTCCCGGCATGAAGGCGGTGACCGTCACCCCGGTGTCCTTCACCTCCTCCGCCAGCGCCTGCGCGAAGGACTGCACGAACGACTTGGAGGCGTTGTAGACCGGCTGGAAGGAGCCCGGCATCTGGGAGGCGACGGACGAGGTGAAGGCGAGCCGTCCCTCGCCGCGCGCCACCATCGCCCGCAGCAGCGGCTTGGCCAGCCGTACGGTCGCGGTGACGTCGAGGTCGATGACCGCCTGGTCGTCGGTGAGGTCGGTGTCGACGAAGGCGCCGCCCTGGCCCACCCCGGCGTTCAGGACGGCGACGTCCACGGTCAGGCCGTCGAGCGCGTCGAGGAGCAGGAAGCGCCCCTCCCCCGTCCGCAGGTCGGCGCGTACCGCCCGTACCTCCGCACCGGACTCCCGCAGCCGCTCCGCCGCCGCCTCCAGCTCCTCGTCCTCGGCGTTCACCACGAGGTCGTAGCCGTACGCCGCGAACTGCCGGGCCAGCTCGAGGCCGATGCCGCTGGACGCGCCGGTGATCAGTGCCAGGGGGCGTGTGTCAGTCATGCCGGACGGGTAACCCCGCCCGCCCGGGTCACGCACCCCAGGCCCCCACCGGCGACGTTTCCCCCACACCCCACCGGTTACCCGCCCGGGTGCACACGGCGGCGGGCGTGACGGCGTACGCCCACCGCCGTGAGGAGCGGCTGCGCAAGGAGCTGGGCGCGGTCGGCGTGGTGCTGCGCGTGCACGACGCGGTGATCACCGCGCTCGCCCCGGGTGCGGTCCGGCACTTCACACACTGAGCGCCGCCCGTACCGTCCCCTCCGCCTCCGCTCCCCCGTCCCCCGACGAGGTGACGCGTCCGGCCTCCAGGACGTAGTACCGCTGGGCGGCGCGCATGGCGAAGCCGACGTGCTGTTCGACGAGGAGGACGGACAGGCCGCCGCGCCGGGTCAGGGCGAGGATCGTCTCCTCGATCTCGGCGACGACCGACGGCTGGATGCCCTCGGTCGGCTCGTCCAGGAGCAGCAGCCGGGGCCGGGTGATCAGGGCGCGGGCGAGGGCCAGTTGCTGGCGCTGGCCGCCGGAGAGCAGACCGGCCCGGCGTCCGGACAGCTCCCGCAGGACCGGGAAGAGGTCCAGCGCCTCGGCGACGGCCTCCTGGCCGTCGGGACGGCCGTCGGCGACGAGCTGGAGGTTCTCCGCGGTGGTGAGGTGCGGGAAGGACTGCTGTCCTTGCGGCACGTACGCCACCCCGCGGGCGACCCGCTTGTGCGGGGCGAGGCGGGTGATGTCCTCGCCGTCCAGCAGGACCGTGCCGGCGGACGCCGGGATGAGCCCCATGACCGTGCGCAGGAGCGTGCTCTTGCCGGCCCCGTTGTGGCCGAGGACCGCCGCGACGCCGTCCTTCGGCACCTCGACGGTCACGCCGTGCAGCACGGTGGTGCGGTCGTACCCGGCCCGCACGGACTGAATCTGCAGCATGGATCTCACGCCTCCTCGGTGACAGGAACGGCAGCCGGCTCGGGTTCGGAGGCGCGGCCCAGGTAGACCTCCTGGACGCGGGCGTCGGCCTGCACCTCGGTGACCGACCCCTCGCTCAGCACCTTGCCGGCGTGCAGGACGCTGACGCTGTGCGCGAAGGACCGCATGAAGTCCATGTCGTGCTCGATGACGACGACCGTGCGGTCCTCGCTGATCCGCCGCAACAGCCGCCCGGTCGCCTCGCGTTCGTCGTGGCTCATGCCGGCGACGGGCTCGTCGAGCAGCAGCAGCCGTACGTCCTTCACCAGCAGCATGCCGATCTCCAGCCACTGCTTCTGCCCGTGCGCGAGCACACCCGCCGGGCGGTCGCGCAGGGCGGTGAGGCCGGTGGTCTCCAGCGCCCGGGTCACCTCCTCGGGCACGCCCTTGCGTCGTCGCAGCATGGTCAGCGGGCCGCGTCCGGCACCGGCGGCGATGTCCAGGTTCTGCAGGACGGTGAGCTCCTCGAAGACCGTGGCGGTCTGGAACGTACGGCCGATCCCGAGCCGTGCGATGCGGTGCACGGGCCGCCCCAGCAGCTCCTCACCGCCGAAGCGCACGGACCCGCTCGCCCTGACCAGCCCGGTGACCGCGTCGACCAGGGTGGTCTTGCCGGCCCCGTTGGGTCCGATGAGGAAGCGCAGGTCGCCGGGGCGGATGTCCAGGTCCACTCCGTCGACGGCCGTGAACCCGTCGAACGTCACCCGCAGGCCGCGCACGGTCAGTCCCTCGCCGCTCATGCCGCTCCTCCCGTCACGGGGTCATGGGTCGTACGCCGTTTCCGCCGCAGTACGGTCACCAGCGAGGCGAGTCCGCCGGGCAGGAAGCCGACCGCCACCACGAACAGCAGCCCCTGGAGGTACGTCCACGCGGCCGGGTAGGCGTCCGACAGGGTGGACTGCGTCCAGGCGACGGCGACCGCGCCGAGCACCGCGCCCAGCAGGCTGGCCCGCCCGCCGACGGCCGCCCCGATGACGAAGCCGATGGACGGCACGATGCCGATCAGCGCCGGGGAGATGATGCCGACGGCGGGCACGAACAGGGCGCCGGCCAGTCCCGCCATGCCGGCCGCGACGACGTACGCGACGAGCTTGACGTTGGCGGGGTTGTAGCCGAGGAACCGTACGCGCTCCTCGGAGTCCCGTACGGCGACGAGGAGTTCGCCGTACCGGCTGACGAAAAGCTGGCGCGCGGCGGCCATCAGCAGCAGGAGCACGCCGGCGACGATGAGGTACACCATCCGCTGGTTGACCGGGTCGTCGAGGTCGTAGCCGAAGAAGCCCTGGATGTCGGTGAGGCCGTTGGTGCCGCCCGTGGTGGCCTGCTGGCCGACCAGCCAGACGGCGAACGCGGCGGCCAGCGCCTGGCTGAGGATCGCGAAGTACGCGCCCTTCACCCGACGGCGGAACACGAAGAAGCCGAGCAGCGTGGCCACCGCCATCGGCAGCAGCACGGTCGCCGCGAGGGCGGCGAACGCGGGGTCGGCGAACGGCTTCCACCACCAGGGCAGGGCGTCGCCGGTGCCGTACAGCTGCATGAAGTCGGGCAGGGTCTGGCCGGTGACGGCGGCGTCGGCCAGCTTGAGGTGCATCGCCATGGCGTAGCCGCCAAGCCCGAAGAAGACGCCCTGGCCGAGGACCAGCAGCCCGCCGCGGCCCCAGGCGAGGCTCACGCCGACGGCGACGACGGCGTAACACAGGTACTTGGCCAGGAGGTTGAGGCGGAAGTCGGAGAGGACGAGCGGGGCGATCCCGAGCAGGAGCACCGCACCGAGGAGGAAGGCGCCGGGGACGCGGAAGCGTTCCAGGAACGGGGGCGCGGTGACGGGGGGTTCCGTGGCCGTCGTTCCGGCCGGTGAGGTCGTTGTGGTCATGCGAGGCTCCGGGTGCGCAGTGTGTACAGGCCCTGGGGTCGCCACTGGAGGAACACGACGATCGCGACGAGCACGACGACCTTGGCGACGCTGACGGTGGTGGAGTACTCCAGGACCGACTGGAGCACGCCGAGCGCGAAGGCCGTGATGACGCTGCCCTTGAGCTGGGCGATGCCGCCGACGACCACGACCAGGAAGGCGTCGACGATGTAGTTGGTGCCCGTCGTCGGGCCGATCGGACCGACCAGGGTGAGCGCTACGCCGGCCACGCCCGCCAGGCCCGAGCCGATGAAGAAGGTGGTGCGGTCGACGCGTCCGGTGGCGATGCCGGACACCTCGGCCAGGTCGCGGTTCTGGACGACGGCCCGGATGCGCCGGCCCAGCGGGGTGAGCCGCAGGATCAGTGTGAGGGCGAGGACGCACAGCAGGGCGAGACCGAGGATGAACAGCCGGTTGTTGGCGAAGGTGACCCCGCCGACGGTGATGTGCCCGGTGAGCAGGTCGGGGGCGGCGGTCTGCACGTTGGGGGCGCCGAAGACGTCCCGCGCGAGCTGCTGGAGCATGAGGGAGACGCCCCAGGTGACCAGTAGGGTGTCCAGCGGGCGGGTGTAGAGCCGCCGGATGAGCAGCCACTCCAGGAGGGCGCCCATCGCCCCGGCGACGAGGAAGGCGAGCGGCAGGGCGACGAGCAGGGAGACGCCCGCGCCGCTGACCGCCTGCTGGAGCACGTACGTGGTGTAGGCGCCGGCCATGATGAACTCACCGTGCGCCATGTTGATGACGCCCATCTGCCCGAAGGTGAGGGTGAGTCCGAGGGCGATGAGCAGCAGCACGGCACCGATGCTGATGCCGGTGAAGGACTGGTTGAGGACGACCGTCATGAGGCGGCTCCGGATCGGGGACGGACGGAGTCAGGCGGGGACGGGCGGGGCGCGCGGGGGCGCGCGGGGCTCAGGAGAGGCCGGAGGCCCAGTCGTAGCCCTTGAGGTACGGGTCCGGCTCGATCGGCGCGCCCGAGTTCCACACCTCGGTGATCAGGCCGTCCGCGCCGACCTTTCCGATGCGGGCCGTCTTGTGGACGTGCTGGGTGGCGCCGTCGACGGTGACCTTGCCCTCGGGGGCGTCGAAGGTGATGCCGTCCGCGGCGGCCTTCACGTCGGCCACGTCGAAGGAGCCGGCCTTCTCGACCATCGCCTTCCACAGGTACACGGAGACGTAGGCGGCCTCCATCGGGTCCGAGGTCGGCTTGTCCTTGCCGTAGGCGGCCTGGTAGGCCTTCACGAACCTGTCGTTCGCGGCGCCGGGGGTGGTCTGGTAGTAGTTCCAGGCGGTGAGCTGGCCCTCCAGATACTGGGTGCCGATGCTCTTGACCTCCTCCTCGGCGATCGACACCGACAGCACCGGCAGGCTCTTCGCGGTGAGCCCGGCGGACTTGTACTCCTTGAAGAAGGCGACGTTGCTGTCGCCGTTGAGGGTGTTGAACACGGCGTCCGCGCCGGCGTCCTTCACCTTGTTGACGAGGGTGCCGAACTCGGTGGAGCCGAGGGGCGCGTAGTCCTCGCCGACCACCTCCATGCCGTTGGCCTTCACGTACGCGCGGATCTCCTTGTTGGCGGTGCGGGGGAAGACGTAGTCGCTGCCGACCAGGTACAGCCGGGTGAGGCCCTGCTTCTTGAGGTAGTCGAGGGCGGGCACGATCTGCTGGTTGGTGGTGGCGCCGACGTAGAAGATGTACGGGGACTGCTCCAGGCCCTCGTACTGCACGGGGTAGAACAGCAGCGACTTGTTGCGCTCGAAGACCGGCTTGACGGCCTTGCGGCTGGCGGAGGTCCAGCAGCCGAAGGTGGCGGCCACCTTGTCGTCGGTGATCAGGGTCTGCGCCTTCTCGGCGAAGGTGGGCCAGTCGGAGGCGCCGTCCTGGCTGACCGGCTTCAGCTTCTTGCCGAGGACACCGCCGGCGGCGTTGATCTCCTTGACGGCGAGAAGAAGCGCGTTGTGCACGGTGACTTCACTGATGGCCATGGTGCCCGACAGTGAATTCAGCAGGCCCACTTTCACGGTGTCGCCGGACGTGTCGGCTTTCGCGCCGGAGGCGGAGGACGTGTCGCTGCCGGTCTTGGCGCCGCACGCGCCGAGAGCGGCGGAGGTGCCGAGGACGGAGAGGCCGGTCAGAAGACCACGCCTGCTGATACCGATGCCGGACATGCGGAACCTCCTTGCCCAGAAGGGCGATTGAGGGATGGGAGGACGGAGCGGGGGGACCCTCCGGGCCGGTCGCCGAAGTGCGTCCACAGCCTGGGGCGGAACTGTTTCCCCGGTGTTTCCGCGCAATTGACGAACCGTATCCAACGGCATTCGGGCGCGCCTTTATTGCTTCCGCGGGAAAGGATCAGTTCGCGTCAATGCGCTGTAACACGGGTGACGTTGGCGGGTACGCTCGACGCGTCCCCAGGGCGGGGACGTACCCTCTGGACGCATGCTGAGGAGTGCGATGGCGAGGCGGCCCCGGCGGCCCGAGGAACTGCTTCATCTGCTGACACGGGCCGAGCGTCTCTCGGTGGAGCGGATCCGGTCCGTGCTGGACGAGTTCGGCTGTTCCGTGGAGGCGTGGCGGGTGCTCGACCTGCTGTCCGACGGCACCGGGCACACCATGACGGCCGTCGCCGGCCACGCGTTCCTGCCGGCGCCGACGCTGACGAAACTGGTCGACCAGCTCGTCGACCAGAACCTGGTGTTCCGCCGTGTCGACCCGAGGGACCGGCGCCGCGTCCTGGCGCAGCTCACCCCGCGGGGGCTGGAGCGCTGGCAGCAGGTGTCGGGCGCGGTGCGGGCGCGGTGGACGGAGGCGGGGCCCCTGACCCCGGAAGACGAGGACGTCCTGCGGAGGCTGCTGGCCCGGCTCGGTGACGCGTGGGAGGAGACGCCGGACGGGGTCACAACAGCTCGTGCGGGGCGCGCAGCTGAGCGAGGACGTTGAAATCCAGCCCGTCCGCCTGGGCGAGGTAGACGCGCTGGCGGACATGCCGTCCGTCGAGGCCGAGCAGTCCGCGCGGGCCCTCGTAGCGGACGTCGGCGGCGGTCGCGCCGATGGCGGACACGTCGAGGGTGCGGGCCCGTTCGACGAGCGCGGCGAGCAGCAGCACGCCTTCGTAGCAGGACTCGCCGAGGCTGCCTGGCACGGGCGCGTCGACGCCGAAGCGGGCGGCGTAACTGCCCTGGAAGTCGAGGGTGTTGCGGTCGGCGAGCGAGGCGAAGTATCCGGCCGTGCTGAAGAGGTCGACGGAGGCCTCGGGCCCGCCGGCGAGGAGCATGTTCTCGTCCATCAGCGTCGACAGCCGCAGACAGCGCCGGTCGAGTCCGGCGGCGGCGAACGCGCGGTTGAAGCGGACGGCGTCGCTGCCCACGAGGAGCACGATCACCCCGTCGGCGTCGGCGCGCTCGATGCGCCGCAGCAGCGCCGCGAACTCGTGGGCGCCGAGCGGGAGATACGCCTCGCCGCAGACGCGTCCCCGGCTCTCACGGGCGTAGCGCCGGGCGGCCCGGGCGGTGCGCCGGGGCCACACGTAGTCGTTGCCGACGACGAACCAGCGGCGCACACCTCGCTCCTCGGCGAGCAGCCGCATCGCGGGCAGCAGCTGCCAGGAGGGCGTCTCGCTCGTGAGGTAGACGCCGTCGGTGCGCTCGCCGCCCTCGTACAGGGCGGTGTAGACGTACGGCACGCGGTGCGCGATGCGCGGGGCGACGGCCTGCCGTACGGAGGAGATGTGCCAGCCGGTGACACCGTGCACGGCGCCGGTGGCGACGAGGGCCTCGACCTCGTCGGCGACCTGCCGTGGCTCGGCGCCGCCGTCGACCTCCAGCAGCCGCAGCTCCCTGCCGAGCACACCGCCGGCCCGGTTGACCTCCTCGGCGGCGAGCCGCGCGCAGGATTCGCAGGTGGGGCCGAGGATTCCGGCGGGCCCCCGCATCGGGTACACGAGGGCGACGTTCAGCGTCGACCCGTCGGCCGTGAACCACTCGGGGACGCGGAGACGGGGCGGCGGCCTGTGCATGGCCCACATGATGGCGGCCCATGTGGTGCTCCCCAACCGGCGGTTCGCAGGGTGAGACCGCCGGCCGGGGAGGGCGTGGCGTCCCGGGTCAGCCGGAGACGGTGATGGTGGAGCTGCCGCTGCTCTGGTAGCCCTCGGTCGCCAGGATCATGTAGTACCGGAAGTCACCGAGGTTCATCCCGGCGCGCGCCCAGGCGTCGAAGTGGTTCCCGGTGGTGATGGTGCCGGAGCCGCTGGTCACCTTCTGCTGGCGGACGCTCCAGTACTGGTCGAAGGTGCGGGTGCCCTCGACGGAGGGGGCGTTGTACCGGGTCGTCTTGTAGATGTCGTACGTTCCCCCGTCGCTGTAGACGGTGCCCCGGAACTCACCCGTGGGCCGGTAGCTGCCCCAGTTGTCGACGATGTAGTACTCGACGAGCGGGTTGGAGGTCCAGCCGTAGAGGCAGCCGTAGCCGTTGCCCGACGGGTTGAACCAGCCGTTGTACCGGACGGTCCGGCGCCCGCCGTTGGCCCAGCCCTTGCCGGCCACGAAGTTGCCGCAGTTGGTCCACCGCGTGCTGTAGCTGCCGCCGCCGTTGAGCGTCATGGAGACGGAGCCGCCGCCGTCGGTCCAGAACGAGTAGTACATGCCGTCGTACCCGGTCTGGTTGGTGGTGATGGTGGTGGCGGCGTGCGCGGTGCCGGGCAGCAGCAGCCCGGACCCGGCGACGGCCGCGGCGGCGGTCGCACCGGTGCCGACGAGGAAACCGCGCCGGCTCAGGCCCATGAAGGGGGGCGGGTTCTGCTCGGACTCGTACCGCTTGCCGTCCTGGTTCATGCGTCCTCCCGATGAAGGCTGGTGGGGGGCCGGGCGGCTGGTGCCACCCGCTGCCTTGCAGGGCCGACCTCCGTGGCCCAAGTGACGCCCGGAGCACGGGGGTTGGCTGTCGTGCGGTGGCCACAGTGTTCGTAGGGCGACATGGGCGTGTCAACAGTTTCGGCAAGCTTTCGGAAACTTCGTCTTCACACTTCGGGGTTGGAGCGATTCATTGGCGCAGGTCACCCGGCATGGCGGCCGCACACCCTCACACGGGTGCATGCATGACCAAGCGATCGACTCGCAAGCACCTGCACCGGCAACGAAAGTTTCGTCGCGTCGGACACACCCCCACGGCCGGGCCGCCCCGCGATGGCGAAGTCCGCCCCGGGACCCACGAAAATCGGCCATCGTCGAGTGCGCGCTAGATCGAGGGTGGCCGGCGCCAGGGCCTGTGGATCGAGGAGCGGCTCGGGCGTCCGGTCGTCCGCGCGTGGAACGCCCTCGTGCAGACGACCCTCGCGGCCAAGGGCAGGCCCGCGGGCGCCGCGGGACGCCTCGCCGTGCCCGTGGCCGGCACCGATCCGGCCGCCAGGAAGCTGGTCATGGACTGGTCGCCGACACCGGGTTCGACCCGGTCGACGCGGGCACGGCCGACGACGCGTGGCGCATGCAGGCGAGGACCCCGGCCTACTGCACCGACCTGGACGCCCGGCAGCTCCGCCGGGCCCTCACACTCGCCGATCCCGAGGCCGCGCGGGTACGGCGGGAGGCGGTACCGGCCGTCATCGGCTCCTGGGCACCGGACGACCGGACCTTCGAGGACATCGTGGCGCTCAACCGCGCGACGTCCGGACTGCACCGGCTCCTCGGCGAGCACGTCTGACCCCATCGCCCGCCGGCCGGGGTCACACCCCCTCCGCGGTCACCACCAACGCCGCCTGGTCGTCGTCGACCGTCCGCCCGTTCGTGAACGCCCGGATGTCCTCCGTCAGCTCCCGGACGATCTCCGCCGCGGTGGGGTGGGCCGGTGTGGAGGCCAGGACCTTGGCCAGGCGGGCGTCCCCGTACCGTTCCGTGCCCGCGGTCCGGCACTCCGTGATGCCGTCGGTGTAGAGCACCAGGCTCTCCGTGGGGCGCAGCGTGAAGCGGACCGCGTCGAGGCGGGGCGGGACGCCGATGCCGATCAGGCCGCCGTGGGCCTCGACCGGGGTCACCGTGTGACCGGAGTCGAGCAGGAGGGGCAGGGTGTGGCCCGCCCGGACCAGTTCGACGGCGAGGCCGTCCTCGGCCGGCGTGAGATGGCCGTAGACGAGCGTCACGAAGCCGTTGTTCTGCTGGGAGTTGCGGTCGTTCAGCGCTCGGTCGACGGCCTTGACGACGGCGACCGGGTCGTCGAGGAGCGGGGCGACGGCGCGGGCCGTGTGCCGGACCAGCGCCGTCGTGGTGGCGGCCTTGGCGCCGCGTCCGCAGACGTCCCCGAGGACGAAGGACCAACTGCCGTCACCGCGGGGGAAGACGTCGTAGAAGTCGCCGCCGATGTCGAGCCCTTGGCCGGCCGGGTGGTAGAAGGCCGCCACCTGCGCGCCGGGGACGTCGGGCAGGTCCGGCAGCAGCAGACCGGTCTGGAGGTCGCGGGCGAGGGCGGCGCGCTGCGCGTACTGGCGCGCGTTGTGCGCGGCCGAGGCGGCGCGGCGGGCCACCTCCTCCGCCAGCGCGATCCGGTGGCCGTCGAGCGCCGCGTCGTCCGTCGCGTAGAGGCTCAGCACGCCGAAGGGCTGCTCCCGGTCCATGAGCGGCACGCAGAGGTATCCGGTGACGCCGAGCTCCTTCCACAGTCCGGGGCCTGCCGGGGTGCGGCGGGCGACCTCGGTGAGGCCGGTGGCCAGGACCCGCGCGACGGCGTCGTCCTCGGTCTCCCGGAAGGTCTCCCGGACGGCATGGGGGGACGCGAGCAGTTCACGGGCGCGCCCGGTCGTCGCGGCGGCCGCCACCCGGCGCACCCACCCGGCCTCCAGGACGTCCACGGCGGCGAGCGGCGCCAGCGCCGGGACGGACAGCTCGGCCAGGCGGCGGAGCGTCTGCCCCTCGTCCAGCGGTCCTGACAGCGCCGTGCTGACGGTCAGCAGGTAGGAGAGGTCGTCGCGGGCCGCCTTCTCCCGGGCGTCGGCCGTGCGTCTGTCCCGCTCGGCGTGGTGCCGTTCGACGGCGAGCGCGGCGGTGTCGACGAACATGGCGGCCAGCGCGAGGTCGGCGTCCTGCGGGGCGCGCGGTGTGCGGTGGTACATCGCGAACGTGCCCAGCACCCGCCCGTCCCGCCCGAGGATCGGGGTGGACCAGCACGCGGCCAGGCCCGCCCGGGCGGCCAGCTCACGGTAGTCGTTCCACAGCGGGTCGGTGGCGATGTCGGTGACGATCACCTTCCGGCGCCGGTGCGCGGCCGTGCCGCAGGAGCCGACGCCCTCGCCGGTGGCGATGCCGTCGATGGCCTGGTTGTAGAAGGCGGGCAGGCTGGGCGCGGCGCCGTGGTGCAGACGCCGGCCCTCCTCGTCGGCGAGCAGCACCGAGACGATGACGTCGGGAGACAGCTCCTCGATGACCCGGCACATGCCCTCCAGCACCTCGGGCAGCGGGGCCTGACGGGCGATCTGCTCCAGGAGGGCGCGCTGCTCGGCGGCCAGCCGCCGGGCGTGCTTGGCCTGGGTGGTCTCGACGCCGATCAGGCGGACGCCGACGACGTTGCCGCCGGTGTCGCGGCGGGCCTCGTAGGTGAAGTCGAAGTACGCCTCACGGGCCCGGCGGCCGACGCCGATGACGACGCGGGTGTCCCGGCCGACGTGCCGCTCCCCCGTCCGGTAGACCTGGTCGAGCAGCCGGAGGAAGCCCTGGGCCTCCAGTTCGGGCATCAGATCGCCGAGCGGCACCCCGGTGCGTTCCCGTTGTCCGCCCCCGATGGCGGTGAAGAACGCAGGGTTCGCGGCCTCCAGCACATGGGCAGGGCCCGCCATGGAGGCGAACAGCGCGGTGGACATGCCGAACAGTACCGACAGGTCGTCGTCGGGGGCCCGTACCGCCGGTGACGGGCGTGTCCCCTCCCCTGTCCGCGGTTCCCGCTCAGGTCTCATCTCGTCCCCTCCGCCGCCGCGTACGCCGGCCCGGCGCCGCTTCCCCCCGCCACCGGTCCGTGTTCGCCGCCGGACCGTGTGTCCTGGCGTCCCGGCTGCCCCGGACGGCGCCTCCCATGACGGAATGTGGCGCAACGAACGGGAGCGGGGCGGGCGGGAACGTTCGCCGGTGACGGGCGGGTCATCGGGACGGACCGGTCCCGCCGGACTCGCCGTCCCCGGCGTCGCCCGACTCCCCGGGCTCCCGCGCGTCCCCGGCGTCCACCGCCGCCAGCGCCTCCGCCACCGTCTCGTGCACAGGCAGCAGCTCGGCGATCCCGGTCACGGTCACCATGCGCACCAGCCGCTCGGGCACGCTCGCGACCCGCAGCGAGCCGCGCGCCTCCTGCGCGGTGTGCAGCAGGACGATGAGGGTGCTGAGGCCGGTGGAGTCGACGAAGTCCACCCCGCCCATGTCCAGAACCAGGTGCCGGGCGCCCTGCGTGAGCGCGGTCAGGGCCTCCGCCCGCAGCAGGGGCGCGGTGTGCAGATCGACGTCTCCGGTGACGACGACCACGGCTGTGTGCTTGCCGGTGTACCGGACGGTCGTGTCGAGGGCGTCACTCACCTGGGGCATCTTTCTCGGGCGGTCGGGCTCCGGTACGGAGTGCGGCGGCGGGCGTCGCCGGCGTACGGAAGTCCGGAGAGGGTGCGTGTCCGGAGTGGACGGGTGTCCGGAGCGGGCGGGTGTCCGGAGCGGGCGGGCATCTTGCGGTTTTCCCGGTCCTGGCCGGTCAACCCTGCGGCGCGTCCCGGTCGCCGGCGCGGCGGACCGTGGCGAGACCGGCGAGGCCCGACACCGTGAGCACCGGCTCGAGCAGCGGCGGGACGACGAGTACGAGTCTCTCGGCGTGGGCGAACAGCACGCTCAGCCCCGCGCTGTCGAGGTACTCCACCTCCGTGAGGTCGACGACGAGGGGGCCGGGGCGGCCGTCCAGGGCCTCGGCGAGACGACCGGCGTTGCTCATGTCGATCTCGCCGCAGACGGCGAGACGTTCGGCGCCGTCGGACCCCGTCCGGGCGCGAGCGTGAGCGGGGTTGTCATCAGGCGATCCTCATCTGCATGTCGACGGTGGTTCCGGAGGGGCCGGGAGAGACGGTGACCTGCTGCATCATCGCCCGCATCAGGGACATGCCCCGGCCGCGGTGCGCGTTCGCCGCGGGCCGCGGGTCCTTCCACCGTCCGCTGTCGGCCACCGTCACGCGCACAGTGTCCACCAGCGCCACGGCACGCAGCCGTACGTCGTCCCCCGGCGCGTTCCGGTGGCCGTGCTCGATGGCGTTGGCGCACGCCTCGCCGGCGGCGACGAGGACGTTCTGCACCGCGTTCGGCGGCAGTTCGCACTGGGCGAGCCAGCTCCGCAACGCCCGCCGCACAGGCGCGAGTTGGGAGGACTCGGCCGGGAAGGTGATGTCCAGCGGGGCGGGGTGGCGGTACAGCAGCAGCGCCACGTCGTCGTCATGACCGCCGTCCGGCGCGAGCCGCGCCATCACCGCGCCGGCGAGCTCCTCGACGGGCATGTCGCGGCCCTCCTGCACGGCGTCGCCCGCCCGCTCGATGCCGGTGCTGAGCGGCAGCCGCCGGCGTTCGACGAGACCGTCGGTGTAGAGCAGCAGCGTGGCCCGGGCGGACAGGGAGCACATGGCCTCGGGGCGCGTACGGCCCGGCCGTACGGCGAGGGGCAGGGCACGGCCCTCCTCCAGCAGCCGTACGGTGCCGTCGCGGTGGACGAGGATGCCGGGCGGGTGCCCGGCGCTGGAGTAGGTGAGTTCCCCGGAGGCGGGGTCGAGCACACCGCAGAACACGGTCGTGCACAGCGCGCCCGTCACGCCGGCCGCGAACTGGTCGAGCGCCGCCAGCGTGCGGCCGGGGCTGGGGTCCTGGAGCAGCAGGGCGCGGCAGGCGCTGCGCAGCTGCCCCATGACGCTGGCCGCCTCCAGGCCGTGTCCTACGCAGTCGCCGACGACGATGCCTATGCGCCCGTCGGGCAGGGTGACGGTGTCGTACCAGTCGCCGCCCACCTCCAGCGGCCGCGAGGCGGGTTCGTAGCGTACGGCGAAGCCGTCGGGGAGCCGGGCGGGGCCGAGGATGGCGCGCTGGAGGGCGATCGCGGCCTCGCGCTGCTGGTCGATCTGGTGCGCCCGCACCAGGCCCTGCGCGAGATGCCCGGACAGCAGCGACAGCAGCAGCTGGTCCTCGGAGGTGAACGGCCGGTCCCCGCCCAGGTCGACCCACAGGGTCAGCGGGCCCTGCGGGTGTTCCAGCAGGACGCCCGCGCCGCTGTGCTCCGTGACCACGGTGAGCGGGGGTCGGCCGCGCAGCGCGTCGAGCCGTTCCCGGCGTCCCTCCGGCAGGTCCGCCCAGCACAGGTCCGGGTCGGTCGCGGTGAGCGCCGGGGTGTCGTCGCCGTCGAAGACGGCGGCCAGCACGACGTCCGCGTGCCACAGCGACCGCAGCTGGTCGAGGGCGCCGGACAGCGCCTCGGGCATGCTGGACGCGCGGGACAGGGAGGTGCTGAGCGCGGCGAGCGCCGTCTCGCGCTGGACGGCGTAGTGCTGGGCGGTGACGTCGCGGAAGGTGCCGACGGTGACGCGGCGTCCGGTGTCCGGGTCCTCGGCCTTGTTGTAGGTGACCGCGATCCACAGGCGGCGGCCGTCGCGGCGGGTGACCGGCACGGTGTACGAGCCCCGCGCGTTCTCCAGCAGACCGGCGAAGGCGTCGCCGACCTGCTCGTGCGCGCCCGGATCGGCGTCCGCGTCCGGCCACCAGGGGTGGACCGGGGCGTACGGCAGGTCCTCGGTGCCGTAGCCGAGTATGTCGGTGAAGGCGGCGTTGATCTCCACGACGGCGCCGGACTCGTCGCAGACGAAGAACGCCTCCTGGAGCGAGTCGACGAGCGCGGTCCGCCAGCGCAGATGGTGGCCGCGCAGCCGGGCCAGCTCGACGTTGGCGCGGACCCGGGCGAGGAGTTCGGCGGCGGCGAACGGCTTCACCAGGTAGTCGTCGGCGCCGGCCCGCAGCCCCTCGATCGACGCCTCCTGCCCGGCCCTGGCCGACAGCAGCAGCACCGGCACGGAGGCGGTACGGGAGTCGCCACGCAGCCTGCTCACCAGCTCGAGCCCGTCCAGCCGGGGCATCATCACGTCGCTGACGACGAGGTCGGGGGTGCGGCGGCGGGCGGCGTCGAGGGCCTCGACGCCGTCGGTGACGGCGGTGACCTCGTAGCCCCCGGCGGTCAGGATGCGGGTGAGGTACTCGCGCATGTCGGCGTTGTCGTCGGCGACCAGGACGCGCGCGCTGCGGGTGGGACCGGCGTCCGAGCCGAGCGGCCCGGCCTCCCTCCCCTCCGGGCCGCCTCCGCCCGCCACGCCCTCCGCGCTCACCGGGAGCCGGCGGAGGGCCTCGTGGACGTACGGGTCGGCGGTGGCGGAGGCCCTGGTGCCGGCCGGTTCCGACACCACGGAGCCCTCGGGCAGGTGCGCGGTGCCGAACGGCACGCGGACGGTGAAGGCGGTGCCCTGGCCCTCGGCGCTCTCGGCGTCGATGGTGCCGCCGTGCAGCGCGACGAGTTCGCGCACCAGCGCCAGTCCGATGTCGCTGCGCTCGTTGGACCGGGAGCGGGCGTTGTCGATGCGGTGGAAGCGCTCGAACAGGCGGGGCATCTCCGCCTCCGGCACGCCGGTCCCGGTGTCGGCGACGGTGACGACGGCGTGCGGACCGGAGCGGCGCACGGTCACGCGGACCGTTCCCTCGAAGGTGAACTTCAGCGCGTTGCTGAGGAGGTTGAGGATCACCTTCTCCCACATGGTGCGGTCCACGTGGACCGGTTCGTCCAGGGCGGGGCAGTCCACCTCGAAGGTGAGTCCGGCCCGTTCGACGGCCGAGCGGAAGACGCTCGCCAACTCCGCCGTCACCGCGCCCAGTTCGACCGGCTCGTAGCGGGCCTGCATCCGGCCGGCCTCGATACGGGAGAAGTCCAGCAGGGTGTTGACGAGTTTGCCGAGCCGCAGCCCGTTGCGGTGGATGGCGTCGAGCTCGGTCCGTACGTCCTCGCCCGCGTCGGCGAGACGGGTGCGCAGCTCCTCGACCGGGCCCATGATCAGGGTGAGCGGGGTGCGCAGCTCGTGGCTGATGTTGGAGAAGAAGGTGGTCTTGGCACGGTCCAGCTCGGCCAGTTCCTCGGCGCGCCGCTGCTGGGCCTCGTAGCTGCGGGCGCTGCCGATGCCGGAGGCGATGTGCCCGGCGGCCAGCTCGACGAACCCCCGGTAGCGCTCGTCGAGGTCGCGGTAGCGGTTCAGCCCGGCGACGAGGAAGCCGTACGGGGCGCTGCCCTGCTGGAGGAGAGGGACCACGAGCGCCTCGACGGGCGGCTCGGGCCGGCCGCCGCCGGACGGGCCGTCGAAGGGGGCGCCGGTCAGCGGGACGAGCCGCGCCTGCCCGTCGGCGAGCGCGGCGACGGGCCACACGCCTTCGCAGCTGGATACAGGAAGTACGGAGGGTGCGAAGGGGGTTCCGGGGGTGACGCCGGTCGCGCCGGCGAGGCGGGCGTCGTCGCCGTCGAAGAGGTAGGTGAGGGTGAAGGGCAGGTCCCGCGGGTTGCGGGAGACCTGCCGGTCGGCGAAGGCCAGCACCTCCTGCTCGGTGCGGATCACGCTGGGGTCGGAGCCGAGGTCGCGCAGGGTGGCCATGCGCCGCCCGCCGATCACCCGCTCGGTGTCCTCGCTGACGACGCACAGCATGCCGACGACGTCGCCGTTGTCGTCGCGCAGCGGGCTGTAGGAGAAGGTGTGGTAGGTCTCCTCGGTGTAACCGGACCGCTCCAGGAAGAGGAGCAGCCCCTCGTCCCAGGTGGCGCGGCCCGTGGTGAGCACGGCGTCGATACGGGGGCCGATGTCGCCCCAGATCTCCGCCCACACCTCGCCGGCGGGCCGTCCCAGCGCCCACGGGTACTTACGGCCGAGGGTGTCGCGCCGGTAGGCGTCGTTGCAGAAGAAGGTCAGCTCCTCGCCCCACGCCATCCACATGGGGAACCGGGAGGAGAGCAGGATGCTGACGGCCGTCTGCAGACTCTGCGGCCACTCGCGCGGCGGGCCGAGCGGTGTGGCCGCCCGGTCGACGCGGGCGAGGTGCGCGCCGACCTCCGGGTCGGAGGTGAACACCTGCGCGTCGACGCCGTCTCCCGGCAGCCCTGAGCGCTCCACGCGACACCCTCTTTCTCATGCCGGACCGTGGCTCGGCCACGCGCGTGCCGTGCCGTGCGGGGCGCCGGGGGTGGGTCAAAGGGCGAGCCGCCGGCACCGGTCCACGACGAACGCAACGTGCCCCCGATCAGGCGAGCGACACCCCTGTGCCGCACCATGTCGGAAGGCTCACGCCGGTAGCGCGGCTCAGTCCTCCTCGACGTGGTGGTCCGGAGGCCGCGCGGACCGCCTGGGCCTCGCCGGCGGTCCGGGCGTGTGTGGCATCGCGCCGCCGATCACCGCGCGGCTGCCGGGACTGGGCACGTCGACGTCGTGGCCGGGTGCGGCTTGACCCTCCCCCCACGTCAGGCTTGAGGCCGTGTCCGATGAGAAGGGAGTGGACGACCGGGCGGCGCGGGGCTTGCTAGCTACCTGGTGAACCAGGCTGGACCGTTGCACTCCGGTCCCCTGCGTCGAAGAGGACACTGCGCGGCCACTGCTGCCATCGAGTGCCCAGGCCCGAATGCTGCGGGGTGCCGGTGCGTACGAAGGTCCGGATGCTGTCGATCATCAGTCTGGACAACTGCAGTCGCCCCGGTTCGTTCTTGGTGCTGAACGCGAAGGTGAACAGCCCTTCGTCGAACGTGTGGAACACGAACGGCAGATCCATGGCGTGCGCCGCGCCGTACACCTGGTCGAACGGTGCCGGTTCCTGGTTCCATCCGAACTGGTAGTAGTACACGTTCTTGTTGCCGGCCGCCTGTACCGAGTTCAGGGAGTCGTGGGCGATGCCGGTGAAGATGAGGTCGGTCAGACCGTCCGCCGCCTCGTTCCAGCCTCCGGGCCCGTCGACGGGAAGGTACGCGTCAGCGATGAAGTCGCGCACCGTGAACGGAGAGGGCTTGTCGGGGTCGAAAAAGTACTGCGAGGTGAAGCGCTGGTAGTCGGTGGGCCGGAAAGCGCCGATCGTCGATCCGAAGAGCTTGCCCTCCTCCAGGGTGTTGCCGGCCAGGATGGGGACATTACGGAACTTGCCCGCCTTGATGGCGGCGTGGTGATCCGTGGGCAGAACCGTGCCGTCCGCGATGACCGCGGGTGGGTCGCCGACCTTGGAGCCTTGGCGGACTTGCGCGCGGATGATGTCGTCGGCCGGCATCGATCGCAGTCGGCGCACAGTGTCGTCCGGGTCTTCGCCCGTGGCGGCTGCTTCGTCGACGAGGCCGTCGGCGTAGGCGCGCGCCTTTTGCGGGGTGGTGAACAGAAGGCCGCCGCTGAGCGGGATCGCCTTGTCGAGCAGCCCCTCGCTGAGGGGAGAGACCATGAGGGCCCACACGTTGACGGCACCGGCGGACTCGCCCATCACCGTCACGTTCGAGGGGTCGCCGCCGAAGGCAGGGGCGTTGCGGTTGACGAAGCGAAGGGCTTCGATCTGATCCAGCGTTCCGAAGTTTCCGGAGTCGTTGACCGGGTTGCCTGTCTTCAGTCCGGGCAGGTCGAGCCATCCGAAGGCGCCGAGCCGGTAGTTGACGGTGACCACGACCGCATCGGTCCGGCGTGCCAGGGCGCGCCCGTCGTACATCGGGTCCGCCGAGTAGCCGACCACGTTGCTTCCCCCGTGGATGAACACGATGACCGGCAGGTTCTTCTTCGCGTGCGAGGGGCGGAATACGTTGAGCGTGAGGCAGTCCTCGGAGCCGACAGGTTTGCCGAGGCCGTCGCGGACGTCCAGTCCGTAGTGAGGGCCGGACGGGGCCGGGCTGAACATGCGGCCCTGCTGGATGCAGCCGTTGCCGGATGTGTCGGCCTCACGCACGCCCCGCCACGGCTGATGAGGGACCGGGGCTTTCCAGCGCAGCGGCCCCACGGGGGGCTCAGCGTAGGGAATGCCCAGCCAGGAGTAGGTTCCGGTCGACCGGCTCTGGTCGATGCCCCGGACCTTCCCCAGATCGGTCTGCCGTACGACGGATGCTCCGCCGTGTGCCAACGCTGTGCTCATCGATGCGGCTGCCAGCACCATGCCGAGCAGCACGGCGCCGACTCGTCTTGTCAGCATCACGGTTTCCCCTCCATCTGAACACTGGGCTCCGCCAGCGGGGTGCTGGGCTGCGACTTGCTGTCTTCCTTGCTCACCGTGCGCCGGAGCAGCGGAAGGAGCAGCACGCCGAGAACTGCCCCTCCGATCAGCACGGCATACCCGCCCGCCTCGCTGCCCCGGCCTTCGGCGAAGCCGTACAGATAGGGGCCGGTGAACCCGCCGAGCAGTCCGACCGTGTTGATGAACGCGAGCCCGGCCGCGGCCATCAGCCCGGACATCCGTGCCATGGCGACCGACCAGTACAGGGGCAGGACCCCGATCAGCAGCATCATCGCGACGTCGATCAGCAGGATGCGGGCGACCGGACCGTCCGCGAGGGTGTAGGCCACCGCCACCAGTACCGTGGTGACGGTGACGCCGGTGAGGACGTGGAGTTCACCTGAAGCCCGCCGGTGGAGCCAGGGGATGACGAGGACGCCGACCAGCGCGCCGATTCCGGCGCTGCCGCTCACCACACCGATGACGAAGGATCCCTCGACACCGAGGCTTTCGACGATCGACGGGAAGTTGTACTGGATCGACACGCTGTTGATCTGGTTGGCGAAGTAGATCAGCGCGAGTACGAGGATGAACGGCCGGCCGAACGCCACCTTGGCGTTGCCCTTCAAGGTGGCGTGTGCCGGGGCCGTGTGCACGACAGCGCGCTCGTTCAGCACCGCGGCCTCCTGCGCGGAGAGCCACGGCGCGTCCGACGGCCTGTCGGGCACCCAGCGCCATACGACGCCCCCGACCACCATCGTGATGGCGCCCTCGATGAGGAACATCCATTGCCAGCCGAACAGCCCGGCTGCGCCGTTCAGTTCCATGAGCGCACCGCCGAGCGGACCGCCCAGGGCGAGGCCGGCGCAGACGGCAAGGTAGAGGATCCCCACCACCGTCACCCGCTGCTGCTGCGAGAACCAGATGGTGACGATGTACATGAGGGCCGGGTACAGGCCGGCCTCGGCCGCTCCGAGGAGGAACCGGACGATGTAGAAGGAAAGCTCACCCTGCACGAACATCATGCAGGCGCAGAGCGCACCCCAGGTCACGGCGATGCGGGTGATCCACCGTCGCGGCCCGACACGATGCATGATCAGGTTGCTGGGCACCTCGAGAAACGCGTAGCTCAGGAAGAAGATGCCTGCGCCGGTGCCGTACGCCGCGACGCTGATCCCCACGTCGGCCTCGAGCGAGGTCTTGGCCAGGCCGACGTTCGTACGGTCCACAAACGCCATGAAGTAGGCCAGGCACAGGATCGGCAGCAGGTGGAATGCGGCCTTTCGGCTGGCAACCGCATGGATGCGATCGGTGTCGGTCTCTACGGGCTGCTGCTGATTCACGACCGGGCTCCAGAGGCTTGATGCCGGATGCCGCGATACGTCACTGCGTGTACTCCGTGTGCGACTCTCACGAGGTCTCCCTTGGTTCAGGCGGCTCTCCGCACTGCCTGATGTGGTCGCCGTCACTGTAGGGAGCTGTGCATGACCTCATGAGGTTCGGATCGTCCATAGTTGTCGGCCCCCGGGTGGAACAAAGAACCACCGTTGTTCCGGTCCTGCCCCACACGTCAGGGCTGCACTGCGTTCCGGAGCCCCTCCAGACGGACCGCGAGCCGCAGAGACAGGTCGTCAGTGGCCCGCCAGTCGTGGCCCAGGACGGCGGAGATCCGTTCGAGCCGCTTGAGAAGGGTGTTCAGGTGCACCTGAAGGGCATCCGCAGTGCGGCGCAGATGACCGTCGTTACTGAAGTAGGCGCTCAACGTGGCGACCAGCTCGGTCGACCGGCCGGCGTCGTAGGCGAGGAGGGGGCCGATCGCGTCGGTGAGGAAACGGTCGAGCTCATCCTTGCGGTCGACGTCGAATACAAGCGCGTACAGGGCGAATCGGTCCGTCGCCGCACCGAGGTCCGTCCACCCGAGGTGCCGGGCGACCGCCATACAGCGCGTGGCGCGCGAGAAAGCCCGCGCCCAGTCGTGGCCGGTGACGCGTTCGCAGATGGCCACGACGGGCCGGCCGAGCTCCGTACGGAGCCGCTGCTGGACGGTGCGGGCGAAACCCTCGGCGTCCGCAGCGGCAGCAATGAGCGTGGCATGACCCAGGTGCTCGCCCGCCAGCCCGGCCTCCTGCCGGGCGATCACATGCAAGTGGCGAACAAGCTCGCCGGCCGAGCCGCCGTCGGCCTCGGCGGTGACCACCACGTCGAGAGCATCGAGGTCGATGCCGCGTGAACGGGCCCGCGTCCGCTGCGTCCCGCTCACGTGGGGACTGGCGACGATCAGCTCGGTGAGCAGCTCACCGCTGAGCCGGTCGGCCGCGTCGGCGGCGGCGTTGTCCTTGAGCATCAGCAGTCCGACGACGTGCGTTGCGAGTTCGAGGCTCCGAACGTCCATGGCGGAAGGCTCCTGGTACTGGCTCCAGACCACCGTGCCCAGGAGACTGTCCCCGGCTCGGATGGTCGCGGCGCTGTGCCGACGGCCGTCCGCGCCCGTCGTGGTGGCCGCACGTCCCGTGCTGCGCGCCCGCTTGATCACCTCGGCGCGCATCCCGCCCTCCGGCTCTTCGTCCGAGGGTTCACCGGCACCGCCGCGGGCGAGGAGCCTGCCATTGCGGTCGAGAATGACGACCTCGCCCCCCATCCGCTCGGCGAGCTCGGAGGCCACCACCTGTGGTCCGCCGCCTGCGAGGACGGCCCCGGTCAGCGCCTCGTGCACCGACTGGGTTCGCTCCATCACCACCATCTGTTCCTCGATGGTCCGGTAGGCCGACCGCAGCTCGGCGAGCGCGCCGCGGCTCTCCTCGTAGAGCCGCGCGTTGTCGAGGGCGATCGCCGCATGGTCGGCGAACGCGCTGAGGAGGGCGATCTCGTCGGCCCGGAACCGGCGTTCGCTGCGGTCGGCGGCGAAGAGCGCCCCGATCACCTCGTCCCTCACGAGAAGGGGGACTCCGAGCAGCGCGACCAGCCCCTCCTTGCCGACCACAGCGTCAAAGGCGGGGTCGTGCTGCAGCTCTCCGGCCGTGCGGTAGTCGCCGACCCAGTGGGCGGCACGAGACTCGAGTACCTTGCCGCCGAGCCCCGTCCCCGGCGTGATGTGAGCGGACCGGAACCCGGCCGAGATGGTGCCCTCACTGGCCGTGATCCTCAGCACGCCGGCGTCGTCAAGCAGCGACAGGTAGGTGAAGTCAGTGCCGATCAGGTCGTGCGCGTGCCGGACGATGGAATCCAGTACATCGTCGACATCGCCCAGGGCGGTCAGGGATCTCGCTGTCGCGTACAGCGATGCGAGCTCGCGCTCGCGGCCCGGGCGGATGTTCGCGTCTTCCCGATCGTTCATGGCCCCTGCGTCGTACGTCGGTGGCCGGCCGTCGATGCAGGACGGGGCCCGTGGCTGTCGTGCGGGGCAGTAGATTATTCGTCCACCGTGACGAGTGCACTTGTGGTCGATGTTCACCTCCCAGCGCGAGGATCTCAGCTCTTACGGTGATGCAGACCACGGGGTCGGCACTCGAACGGGGCACCTGCCACGACGCGAGGGCCCGCGGGGCGGGTCGCCCTGCGCCCTGAACAGAATGCGAGGAGCAGGCGCACATGGACGGGCTCATGCAGCCGAGGCCACTGACGATCGCACACCTCTTCGAGCGGGCTGAGACATTGTTCGCGCACAAGCGCGTCATCGACGCCGACGGGGACGAACTCGACTACCGCTCATGGGCACACCGGGTACGCCGCCTGGTCACCGCGCTCACCGCATTGGACGTTCCACCCGGAGCACGCGTGGCGACGTTGGCGGCGAACCATCGCCGACACCTGGAGGTCTATGCCGCGGCACCGATCAGCAAGCGAGTCCTCCACACCCTCAACATCCGGCTCTCGGCGGACCACCTCGCCTACATCATCGAACACGCCGGTGACGACGTCGTGTTCCTCGACCGGCGGCATCTGCCACTGATCCAGAAGTGCCTCGACCGGCTGGCGGGCGTCCGGCATTGGGTCGTATTCCCCGACGGCACCGACGGCGAGCTGCCATCGGATCCCCGCTTCCACGACTACGACGACCTGGTGGCCGGCGCCGAGCCGTACAAGGGTTCCTTCGAGGCCACCTTCAGCAGCGCGGAGGAGAACCTGGCGGCCGGCCTGTGCTACACGTCGGGGACGACCGGGCGACCGAAAGGTGTCCTCTACAGTCACCGGTCGACCGTGCTGCACTGTCTCGGGACCTTGGCGGCCGGACTCATCGGTGTCAACGAGCGCGACGTGGTCCTGCCGATCGTCCCCATGTTCCACGCGAATGCGTGGGGACTTCCGTACGGCGCGCTGATGGCGGGCGCCGACCTCGTACTGCCGGGCCCCTCAGCCGGGCGCGAGCACCTGGCCGAACTGATGGAGCGCCACCAGGTCACGCTGGCAGCTGCTGTACCCACCGTCTGGACCGACCTGCTCCCGGGGCTCGCGAATCGGAACCTGAGAGCGCTCCGCCTCCTCCTCGGCGGCGGTTCGATGGTCACCCCGGAGCTCTCCGCGGCATACCAGGACGCGGTCGGAGTCCCGCTGACGCACTCCTGGGGGATGACGGAGGTCAGTCCGGTCGGAGCCGTCGGAGGGCTCCGCAGCCAGCACGACGGCCTCGACGACGAGAAGCTCGACGCCGTCAGGGGTGCGCAGGGACAGCCGATCCCCTTGGTGAGTCTGCGCATCGTCGGCGTCGAGACCGGTGAGCAGATGCCCCATGACGGGAAGGCCGTCGGCGAGCTCCAGGTCGCGGGCCCCTGGGTGGCGGGCGGCTACTTCGGAGGCGAGGGCGCCGACAACTTCACCGTGGACGGCAGGTTGCGCACCGGCGACCTGGCAACGATCGACGAACACGGCTACGTACGACTCGTCGACCGAATCAAGGACCTGATCAAGTCCGGTGGTGAGTGGATCTCCTCGGTCGAGCTGGAGGCGGCCATCGCCACGCACCCGCACATCGAACAGGTCGCCGTCGTCGCACGGGACGATCCACGATGGGGCGAACGCCCGGTCGCCTTCGTCGTCCTGCGCGCGGGCGCGACCACAAGCGTGGAGCAGCTCCGCGCGCACGTCTCGCGCCAGGTCGCCTCATGGTGGCTGCCGGACGAGTTCATCATCCTCGACGCCATCCCCACGACGGGGACGGGCAAACTGTCCAAGGAGGCACTGCGGCAATCACTGCGCCACTCGTGAGAACCCGGTTCAGCAGCTTGATCAGCGCAGCCGTCGCCGCCTTCCTCTTCGTCGACGGCGAGGCCCGCGACGTGGTCGGCCCGGCGGGGTGACCGCGCAGGCGCCCGTGGAACGGATGTCGCTCAACCACGCGCCGGCAACCGCGCCGCGGCCGGTGCGGCACCGCGAACGCCGGGCGGGACCTTGGACGTCAGTTGTCGGCCGGCGGCAGGTGAGACACGTGGCACGCCCCGCCCGCACATCGGGAAAGCAGAGGAACAGCAGGTCAGACGCCCTTTGCAGCAGGCTCCAGAATCGCCACGCACTCCACATGATGCGTCATCGGGTTCATGTTCCACGCAGAGAAGCTGACAAAGGCCCAGTTCAGAGGCCGTTTCATTGGCGTTAAGAAGGCTTGTTGAAGAGTGGGAGCGTCAGACGAGCGTCATGGAGGCGGCTTCCCCACATGCCCTGCCCGGGGTCCTGCCGCACCGACCACAAGCGGTGTACGAACCGCTCCAGAAGGAGCGGTTCGGCCGGCGCGTCAAGGGCGCCAGCCACAGACAGTCGAAGGAGCGGGTTTGCCACGTCGGGCAGGTGCGCAGGTCGGCCAAGGAGCTCTGCGTGAACGTCAACGGCGTCGACGCAGAGAGGGAGCCGTACCGCGTTCCTGAGCCTGAGAACGCCTCCGCCCTGTCCGGTACGGACAGGGCGGAGAAACACGGCACACTGGCGTTCCAGCAGGTCGACGATCAGCGGTACCGGGCGAGGGCGGCGGTCCGCATGGTGCCGATCCCGTCGTTACGGCCGGATCGGGTGACCAGGGTGTCGTGCAGAAGCATGACGGGATGGTGACAGCCCTCACCGACACCGCCCATTTGCCCCATACTTGCGGCAACGCGTGTGCTGCTGGCGCAAGGGGGGGGCGAGGGCTGTGGCATTCGGGGTGGAGCAGGTCGTCGATCTGATCAAGTACTTCTGCTGCGACGCGGCGACCGCCCGCTGCGGGCCGTACGAGGCAATGGTCCCGGACGAGCCGATCGACCTCGGGGAGCTGCTGCCGGGGCATCTGTACCTGACACGGGAGCTGTTCGACGCGGAGACGAACCGGCAGGTCGACGTCTCGGTGTACCTGGGGCTGACGAAGCTGGGTGGTCTGCTGTGGGACCAGCAGGTGCGGGCACTGACCCGGCTGTCGGGGCTGGAGCATCCTTGTCTGCCGGTGCTGCTGGGCGGTGGTTACCTGGACGCCGTCACGGCGAAGGACGCGGGGCTCAGAACGGAGTCGGGCGAGGGGATCGAGGCCGCATTCATCGCCACCGTGGGGGCGGACAACCAGCTCTCCCCGGCGGACGGCGAGAACTTGCGCAAGGATCCGGCGGGGGCGCTGAGGCAGTTCGAGCTGCTGGCGGACGCGCTGGCGCTCGTGCACGACCTGGGCCTGACGCACCGCCGGCTCTCCCCCGCCGCGCTGGACGTGGTCGTCGGGTCCGACGGCGAGCACCGGCTGCGGCTGGCCCGGTTCGAACTGAGCTCCTTCGTGGCGGGGCTGCTGAGTGGCGCCTCCGCGGACTCCTCCGCAGCCGGACAGCTGCGGGAGCTGGTGCTGGCGGAGGGGCCCGAGCCGCTGCCGTATCTGGCGCCGGAGCGGCTGGCGTACCTGCTGCCCCGGCCGGGCGAGCCGGACAATGTCGTGGAGAGCGCCAAGGGTGACGTGTACGGGCTGGCGGCGGTCGCCTGGGAGTGGTTCGTCGAGCCGCTGCCGCAGGACCTGGTACCGGAGCGTGTTCCCCGTGAGGCGGCGGAGGTGGTGACCGAGCGAGACCGGCTGAAGCGCCTGGGCGAGCATCTGCGGGGCCGGCTGCAGCATGCCCGGCTGCCGTCTGCGCTGCGCGACCTGCTGCGGCGGATGCTGGACCCGCACCCGCGGAACCGGCCCACCGCAGATGAGGTCGCGGGCTACCTGAACGAGCATCACGAAGCGAACATGATCGAGTTCGGCGGCGCGGTGAGCAGCCTGCCGCATCTGCTGGCCTTCATGCCGGAGCGGGGCGAGGAGACCCTGGGCAAGTGGAAGTGGCTGGAGCACCCGGCGGACAGTGAGGCCGGCATCCGGGAGACGGCCGAGCTGCTCCGTACCGACCTGCGCCGCGGCGAGGTGCTCTGGTCCCCGGACGGCGCCGACCCGTTCGTCAATGGCGGCTCCACGGAGAGCAAGCGGGAGGCCACCGTGGTGCTGGCGGGCGCCCGTGCCCTGTGGTTCTGCCAGTTGCTCCGGCCGCAGCAGGGTCTGAGCCTGGGGGCTTCGATGCCCGAGGTGCTGGTTGTGAAGTACGTGGCGCGGCTGGACGCGTACGGGGTGCAGAACAAGCTGGAGGATCTGCGGGCGGCCTCGCTGAAGCGCCCCATGCCGGAGATCAAGGCGCTGAGTTACCGCACCCCGGCGCCGCGGCTCAACGCACTGCGCCGAGACCGGCCGAGCTGGGAGGAGTTCACCGACGCCATCCGCCCGGCCGTCGCGAAGTCCACCGCGCAGCTGGACTACGAGCGCGCCATCAACTGGCTGCTGGAGTTCCAGGGCGTCGAACTGCGCGCCCGCCGCTACCCGTACGAGACGGTGGCCGACGCCCCGGGCGACGGCACGCTGGTGCGCTGGGACCAGAAGCGCGACCAGGAGCGGGTCCATAGTCACGCCCTGCTCACCAAGTACGCGGGCAACCCCGAACTGCGGCCTCCGTTCGGGGAGTTCTTCGGCCGACTGGAGAACGAGGAGAGCGGCAGCGCCGATGTCGAGGTGTACGCCGGGGACCACGACCGCAAGGGGCAGAACCTACGAAGCGTACAGGCGCAGGTGGTGCGGGTCGAGGGCGGCGACCGGATCGTGCTGCAGCCCAAGCCGGGGCAGAAGAAGATCCCGCCGCGGGGCTGGATCCGACCGGCCGACGACATCGGCTCGGAGACGGTGCTGCGTCGGCAGGCGGACGCGCGCTGGGAACTGTTCGCCCTCAAGTCGCTGGTCAGCCAGTTACGCAGGCCGTTCTCACTGCCCACGCTGCCGCAGCGCTGGGCGGACGCGGGCGAGGGCCTGCTGAAGGGCGGCCGGCAGGCGGTGCGGGACATCCTGGTGCACCAGCCGTTCTTCGCCCTGCAGGGGCCGCCGGGGACGGGCAAGACGACGGTCACCGCGCGCGCCGTCGCCGCCTATCTGGAGCAGGAGTCCGCCCATCGCATCCTGGTCTCGGCCCAGTCCAACTTCACCCTGGACAACCTCGCGGCGCGCATCCTGAAGGACATCGGCGCACGGAACGACGAAGGGCCGACGGACGCGGACCCCGACGTCCCGATCGCGCTGCGGGTGGTGTCCCAGCGCGGCAACCCGGACGAGCAGGTCCGCCCCTGGCTCCGCAGCGAGCTGGTGCTGCGCCGGGCTCGGCAGATGCGGCAGGGCATCGACGAGCAACTGGCCGCCGGGGTGGACCCGGACGTGCGGCCGGTGCTTGAGCGGTGGCGCGACATGCTGGACCCCGGTGCCCGGGAGCCGGTACTGCCGGAGCTGGCGGACCGGCTGCAGCGCGGCGCGAACATCGTCTTCGCCACCTGCGCCACCGCCACGCCGCGCAACCTGGGGACCACCGGCGGGGCCTCGTCGTTCGACTGGGTGATCGTCGAGGAGGCGGCCAAGGCATGGCCGACGGAGCTGGCGATACCGCTGGTGAGGGGTACCCGCTGGACGCTGATCGGGGACCACTTCCAGCTGCCGGCACATCGGCGGGACGAGGTGGTGCGGTTCCTCGACTCGTGCGTCAACGATCCCAGCACCGCGATCGCCGCCGCGGGCACCGACCGCAAGACGTATCTGCAGGCGTTCGACATGTTCGGCAGCCTCTTCCCCGAGCAGGAGCCCGCAGACGAGAACACCGGCACCGGTGCGGGTGCCGGCACGGACACGGGTACGGACACCGACGTGGAGTCGCGTACCTGGCGAAACCGGCCGACGGCGCGGCTGTCCACCCAGTTCCGCATGCGTGAGCCGATCGCGCAGGTGGTCAGCCGGGTGTTCTACCCGCGGCCGCCGCGCCCCGGGGAGCGCCCGCCCGAGGACGGCATGCCGCTGGGCGGGCTGGCCACCCACCACCCGGAGACCCCGGCACCGGTGGAGGCGCCGGGCTGGCTGCGCGGCCGTGCCCTGGTGTGGCTGGACACCGCGGGGCTGCCGAACTGCCAGGAGCAGCCGTACTGGAAGAACGAGGGCGAGGCGGACATCGTGCACCGCCTGGTGTCGGCCATGCGCCCGGCCCCGGTTCCGGGCCGCAACGGTTTCAGTACCGAGCCGCTGGCGGTGCTCACCCCGTACCGCCGGCAGGCCGAGGTCCTGCACCGCTACGGCGACCTGTCGCGGTTCGTGCAGACCGTGCACGCCTTCCAGGGCCGGGAGGCGGACATCGTGGTGGTCTCGCTGGTGCGGAACAAGCGGCGCGGCTCGGGCAGCACGGCCGAGAGCTTCGGGCACCTGTCCCGCCGGGACCTGATCAACGTCCTGTTCTCCCGAGCCCGACAGCTGCTGGTGGTGGTCGGGGAGTACACGCACTACGCGGGGTTCGAGAACGGCGGCGACACCTTCTGGCAGACCGTCTGCCAGGCGGTGGACCACTACGGTGTCGTGCTGAACGCCGCCGACGTCCTGTCCTTGGAGGCGAGGTGAGCGTCGCGGTCGTCTACGTGCCCTGCGAGACGGTGGAGCTGCAGGTCCGGCTCGGCTACGGCGGCGCGCTGTCGCCGATGGAGCTGGTGCTGCTGGACGCGGTGCGCGCCGGGCTCAACGACGTGGGGCAGCTCACCGGACACCTGCAACTGGGCCGCAGGATCGTCCACGACCTGGTGTACGACCTGTGGCGGGCGGGACTGCTGACGGCGGACCGCTCGCTGAGCCGCATCATCGTGCCGCCGGAGGTCGCCGACCAGCTGGACCGGGGCGCGCCGGTGCCCGGTGCGGAGTACGTGCGGGAGAAGCGGGAGCTGATGATCGACCAGATCACCCGCCGGGTGCTGCCCGCCCGCGGCCCGCTGTCGCCGCCCGACCCGAGGCTCGCCCTGCCGGTGGGCGACGACCCGGTGGGCTTGGACAGGGTGCCGCAGTCCGCGGTGCTGCGGGCGCTCGACGAGTCGCTGAAGGCCGACGAGCGGCAGCCGCCGACCGACAGGTCCCACCAGCCGGTGGACTCCGGGCGCAGACGCAAGGTGCTGTCCTACCGGCTGCCGCCGCCCGGTCTGGAACGGCCGCGGACCCGCCGGTGGATCGAGCTGAAGGTGGAGCCGCGCTGGGACGAGCACGACCAGCAGCTGACGATGACCGTGGTGGACGACCGGGTGCCGGCCGAGCTGCGGGAGAGCGCCTCGGAACGGCTCACCCAGCTCGCCGCGGAGGCGCCCGGCGGCAAGCCGTTCAGCGAGCTGCGCAATATTGCGATGGGCGCGCTGAGCGAACCGCCCTCCCCCGCACGCGCGTTGGCACGCCTGGCGGACCGGGTGGAAACGGCGCGCGGGGTCCCGGCCGGGCAGCGCCGCGCCTGGCATCGCGAACTCGCCGACGATGCACGTCAGTTGGAAGGTCTGCTGCGGGAGCGTGCGGACCGGGAGATGCGGGTGCGACCGGTGACGGCCGACGAGCACGAGCGGCTGGTGGGGCAGCTGATCGCACAGACCACCGACCAGCTGGTGATCTGCAGTCCGCGGATCCACTACCAGGCGCTGCGCCGGCACCTCCCGGCGCTCGAGGACGCGGTGCGGCGTGACGTACGGCTGGTCCTGCTGTGGGGGGCGGCCGACCGGGACCGGGACGAGGAGTTCGACGAACGGACCCGCAACGCCCTGGAGGACCTGCAGCGACTGGGCGGGAAAGCCGGCGCGACCCAGGTGGTGCTGCCGGTGACCAGCGCCCGGACGCACGCCAAGCTGGTGGTCACCGATCACACGACGGCCCTGGTCACCAGCGCGCTCCCACTGTCGGGTGGCGGGAGGCGCTCCGACGTGGGGCTGCTCCTCGAACAGCCTGGCGACGACAGCCCGGTGATCACTGAGCTGCTGGACTGGGTACGGGCCTCGGTGCCGTCGTACGAGCACAGCCGACTGGTCCAGGTACGGGCCACAGACTTCCGGACGGCGGGGGCACCGGCGCGGGAACCGGCGCGTCGGCGTGAAGAGTTGCCGGAGCCAGCGGTGGAGGCGCCGGCCGAGGACCCGAGTGTCGAGGCGTCGGCGCTGGAGCTGTGGGTCAGCGGCTGGACCGAGTACCTGCGGCAGGCACAGGTCCGGCTGGCCGCCCGTCGGCTGCCCGCCGCCCGTCTGGTGACGGACGCGACGCACCGCACCCTCCTCCGGGTCGCCTTGAGCCGGGCACGCCGCAGGCTGGTGATCGCCTCCGACGGCCTGGCCGCCGAGATCGTCGACACCGGGCTGGTGGGCGCCCTGCGCGCCCGGCTGGAGGACGGCGTCGAGGTCACGCTGGTTCTGCCGGACGCCACTGACCTGGTGGGTGACCGCCGTCAGTACGGCGAGGCCCGGCAGCGGCTGCTGGATCTGCTGGCCAGCTTCCCCGGCAGACTACGCCTGGTGGAGGGCGGCAACCGGGCGGCGCTGCTGGTCTGGGACGACGAGGCTGTCGTCGGCAGCTTCAACTACCTTGCGTTCGACGGACGTTACGGGCGTCACCGGCTGGCCTCGGAGCTGAGCGTCCGGGTCAGCGGGGCCGCCGCCGCGGACGCGGTGGCCCGGGCGGCGGGCGCCGTCGGAATGCCTGCCGGGCCGGAGGCAGCCGCGGGGGCCGGGCCGGGGACCGGGCCCGATTCCGCCGCGGCCCTGCCGTCGGCCGGAGCCGCCCACGCCCCGGCCCAGCGGCTGCTGCACGCCTACGCGGAGCAGGGCACCGCCGACCCGCGTCTGGTGGCCCAGGTGCTGGGCGCCGCGGAGGATCCCTGGCAACTGCTGGAGCTGCTCGGCGGGTCGGGCCCCGAGGACCTGGTCGCGGTGGTCGCCGCCCGCTGCCTGGCCGACCACCGGGACGGCGGGCTCGACGGCGGGCAGGGCGGCCGGGCGGGGCGCTGGCAGCGGTGGCTGATACGGCACTGCTGGAACACCGGGCAGTTCGTGGAAGCCGCGGTGCTCCGCCTCGGCCTGCCCGACACCGGCTTCCGGCCCCGGGCCCGTACGGCGGTGCTGGGCGCCGCCCGCGCCGCACACCACCCCGGGGCGGTGGCCGCGGTCCTGGAGGAGCTGGTCCTCGAGGAACTCGTCCTCGAGGAGGGGCTCTCCGCGGGGGAGCGGGTGGCGGCGGCGCTCGGGGCGTGCTCCCTGCTGCTGCTCACGGGAGACGCCTCCGGCCACGAGGCGCTGGAGGTCGTACGGCCCCAACTGGATACGCCGTGGCGGGAGTTCGTGGAAAGGGTCGGCGCCTACTGGCAGGCGGCGTACCTGCCGATGCCGCTGGAGCTGATCCGGGTGAGCCTGGACGGCTCGCGGCGGGAGCACGAACGGGCCAGGCTCTGGGAGGAGTTGGAACAGCGGCTGGCGCACGCCCGGGCCATGACCTTCGCCAGCCCGGTCAGCACTCGCACCCACCATGCCCTGTTCAACACCCCGTCCGGGGCCTTCGCCGAGCTGGGCCGGATCGTCGCCGGCCGCGGCGACGGCGAACTCCGGGAGTGGCGCGAGGGCCCCGGGGCCTTTCCGGCCGAGCAACTGGTGCTGGCCGCCGGGCGGGGCGCCTCCCAGCACGGGACCCTGATGTTCGGCGGCCACCTCAAGCGCTACCTGCAGCGGCTGAACCCGGTGGTGGCCGCGGTGGACGACCTCCTCGGGACGGCGGGATCGGCCGCCACGAGGGGTGCCGCCCCGCCGGGCGCCGAGGAGCTGGGCACCTGGCTGGCCGGGCACTGGACGGAACTCACCGACGCGGCGGCCGCACTGGAGGGGCCGGACGGGCCGGAGGGCGCGCTGGCCCGGCACTTCCTCCGCGACCTGGAACTGCTCGCCCGCTGGAGGGCCTCATGACCGTACCCGCAGACTCTGTCGACTCCCCGGACCCCGTCGACCAGGCCGGACCGCTGCTCGACACGGTGCTGCGGGACTGGGCGGGCCGCAGCCGGCACCCCGGGCTCGCCGTCGCCCTGGCCGACGGCCGGACACTCGCCCCCGGCGAGGCGGCCGCCCTGGTGCTGCGGGGCCTGGCCGAACCGATGACCGATGCGCAGGGGCTGCACCGCCTGGTCGACGAGGGCGAGTTCACCGTCGTCGCCGACTTCCTGGACACCGCCAGCTCCCCCGCCGGCCCGGCCAGCACCGCCCTGCCGCGGGGCGTACGCGCCGGCCTCGACACCCGGCTTGACGCCGCCCAGCAGGAGGCCCTCGCCACCGTACGGTCCCGGGTCGCCCTGCTGCGCCGGCGCGCCTCCCGCAGCTCGACCGCCCTCCCGGCGGGCCTGGCACGGCGGGTCGAGGAGGCCGCGCTACGCCGGTGCGCCGAGGCGACGGCCCTGCTCGACAAGGCCGAGGCCGCCGTGTTCCGCACCGAGCAGCGGCAGCAGCAAGAACTGCGCGCGGAACTCGGCGCCGCGGAGCTGTCCGAGGCCCACGCCGCGGCGGTCCTGGCCTGCCTGGACGCCAACGAGTTCGAGGCGGCCCGCAGGCTGCTGACGGCAGAGGACATCGACATGAACGGCAGCAGCCCCGCCTGGGTGCCCCGCCCGCCCCGCTGGGACCCCGCGCTCGGCCGCGGCCTCCCGGAGATCCTCAGCCACTACCCGCCCGAGTCCGTGCCGCCGCGGCACGACTATCTGACCCGCTACGTCCGCCTCGGCGAGTCCGACGTCCCGCTGCTGCAGTCGCTGCGCGCCCTCGCCGCGGACCGCCACGAGACCTCCGTCGCCGACTTCGCCTCCTGCCTGAGCGCGATGCTCGGCGAGGACGTGCGCAAACCCGTGACCTTCCGGGGCAACGGCTACCACACCCTGCTGACCGGGCTGGACGACGCCCGACTGCCGCACCTGCCGATCACCGACCCCACCGGAGTCGGTCTGTGGGTCTCCGCCACCGACGCGCCGCCATCCGACGAACTGCCGCGGCCGCTGGTCTGGTTCGTGCCCACGGCCGGTCCGGCCCCGGCCACGCCGGCCGGCGTTGCGGTGCTGACCGCCGTGGAGCTGCTGCGGGTCCTCGCCCCGCCGCCGGCCGGTCTGCTGTCGGCACCCGCCCACCGGCGGATCAACCTGCTGCGCCTGCTGGTCCCCCGGCTGGGCCCGTGCGCCCTGGCGTTCCCCGGCGCGGGCATCGCCCTCAACGGCGGCACCCCGCGCGAGGCGCTGGCCTGGCTCCTCGACCTGCACGCCGTGGTCCCCGACGCGGCTGTTGTGCACGCCCTGGACTACGAGTCCGAGGGCCATCCGCTGGCCATGCGGATGCTGCTGGACGAGGTGCTGCCGCAGCGGTCCGCCGACGGCCGGCTCGGCCACACCGGACTGGCCCTGGTCCGCACCCCCGAGTTCCGGGCCCGGGTGCGCTCCGAGGTGACCGACGGGCTCCCCGCCGAGGAACGGGCCGCGCTGGGCCTGGCGTACGCCCTGCACCCGGAGGAGCCGTTCTGGGTCGCTGACATCCTGACCGACCTCCCGCTGGCCGGCCTGCCCGACGACTTCCCCCGACGCTCCGGGCAGCTCTTCGACGCCGAGGAGGTCCTGGACCGGCTGTGCGAACAGGGTCTTCTGCGGCGCGCGGCGCTCCCCGACGGCGCCAGCGGCTACCGCACCCTGCGGGCCGGCCTGGGCGCCCTGCTCTCCGAGGGCGCGAGCGAGCAGGCCGCTGCGGCCGTGGAGGTCCTGCTGCAGCGCCTGGAGGAGGCCAGGGCCTTCACCCGCGCCGCGCACACCGAGAAGGCGGTACGGCACCACGCGCATCAGGCCGACAACAACCTGGCGGTCATCCTGGCGACTCTCGACGAGCTCGGCGAGAAACTCGACGACGACGCGGCTGCCAAGGTGAACCGGGTCAAGCAGATGCTGCCCCGGCTCGGCGGGGAGCAGATCCGCACCGCGGTCTCCGGCCACCAGGCGCCGTCGACCGTGCACGACCTGGGTGAGCTGCTACTCAAGGTCACCCGGGATGTCGAGTTCAACGAGGGCGTACGGATCACCTTCCGCAGCGAGCTGGCCGGCGGGGCGCCGGTGCAGGCCGTACGCATCGGTCTGGAGACCGCGTTCGAGAACCTGATCCGCAACGCGGCCCAGGCGGTGCGCTCACTGCGGGCGGCCGGATCAGCGGACGCGGTCCGCGGCGGCCCGGACGTCGTGGTGCGGCTCCGGCGGCCCGACGAGGACGACGGCCCGGCCGGGACCGGCGGGTGGTTCCAGGTGGACATCGAGGACACCGGGCCCGGACTCACCGAGGAGGAAAGCGAGTTGCTGCGCACCGGCGAGCACCTGTCCCGGCACGGCACCGGCGG
The DNA here is from genome assembly GCA_014655195.1 of Streptomyces cellulosae. Lineage (GTDB taxonomy): Bacteria > Actinomycetota > Actinomycetes > Streptomycetales > Streptomycetaceae > Streptomyces > Streptomyces cellulosae. The sequence continues at coordinate 133,633 of BNBH01000017.1, forward strand.
CACCGGGCTGTCGGCCACGCGGGGGCTGGTACGGGAGGCAGGCGGGCGGCTCGACATCCTGGACCGCTCCCCGCTCGGCGGCGCCCATCTGCGGGTCCGGCTGCCCGTCGCGCGCTGACGGCGGCTGCTCGGTCCTCATCCCGGGTGCTGCTGGAGGAAGGCGCGCATCTGACCTTCCGCCTCCTCCACCGTGCCGTTCCGGAGGGTCCCGCGCACCCGGTCGGCGGCCTGGCGGCAGCGCTGCAGCGCCGCGTTCCGGCCGCTGCCCCCGGCGTCCAGTCTCTCGTCGGCGCGCAGGGCCGCCCACTCCAGCCAGGTCTCGGCCCGCCTTCTGCGGTGCTTCGGGTCCTGGGACACCAGGGCCTCGGCGGCCGTCCTGATGACCGTCAGGTCGACCTGGGGCGTGCCCTTGTGGATGATGCCGACCAAGCGGTAACGGGCCCGCTGCACCAGGGTGCTGTCGTAGAGGTCGCCCGACGGCGGTGCCATGGTCATCAGCGAGGCCGGCACCTCGGTGTGGCGGGCCAGCCACGCCACGACCTCCAGGCCCCACCGGTCGTCCAGCCCCGGGGTCAGATGCAGGTCCACCAGCGCCCCAGCGAGCTGCCTCACCTCGGCCTCCCGATCGCGCTGCAGCCGCCACCACTCGTCCAGCGAGCGGACGGTGAGACAGGAGAACCCGAAGCCCTCGAGCGCGCTCTCGATCAGGTCGGCCATCTGGTCCTCCACCACCAGAATGCGCCGCCGCTCGTCGGCCCGCAGCCGCTCCCGAACCGGGTCGCAGAGGCGGTCACCGGGGAAGAAGTCCAGGAACCCTTCCAGACCGTCGAGTTGGCGCAGGACCTCCGGGTCCGCGCCTTCGAGCACCTCCAGCAGCCGGTCGCGGCACGCGAACACCCCGTTCCAGCGGTCGGGTTCGACCTGTGGGTGACAGACGCGCGGGTCGCCGTGCCACAGGCCGATCAGCGGGGCGAGTTCCGCCGGGCCCGGCGGCTCGGACAGGTCGCGCAACTTCCCTACGCCCGAGATGAATTCCTCGGCGTCGACTCGGACCGCCTGCAGGTCGAGAGTGTACGGGCGGCCCCTGACCCGCTTGGGCACCGGCAGTCCGGTCCGGCGCAGGCTGCTGAAGTGCTGGGCCAGCGCCGCCTCGGAGGCGATCGCGGGGCGCCCGGCACCGTCACGGACCCACGCCATCATGTCCTGCTCCCGCACGCCGTACCGTAACCGCAGCGCCAGTACCACCAGCACCGCACCGGCGAGCCCGGCGGGCGGCTCCAGCGGTGTCCCGTCCCGCTCGACGGCGAGGTCGCCCAGGACCCGGATGCGGCACTGCTCCCCCATGTCTGCCATAGGTCAATTGTGCAGCGGCCAACCCATGCGTGGGGGCCGTACGTTGAGGTCACTTTGAGCCCGCGCCCGGGGACGGCGGAGGGGTGCCGCGGAAACTCAGCGGACGAAGCGGGGAAAAACCGGTTGTGCCCGGGAGTCTCATATCAACGGGGCGCAGCAGGCGCCTCCTCCCGGAAGGCAACCGCCATGCATGACATCCGACTCACCCGCGACGAGCAGACCGTTCCCGGCAACGTGCTCGTCATCACGCCCATGGGCAAGAAAATCCTCCGCAACGACGACGAGTTCGACTTCGACTGGCACTTCCAGGACGTCATCAGCCCGGTCGTCACGGAGGCCGGCATGACGCCGGTCCGCGCCGACAGCGTCTACGGCCCGGCCAACGTGCTGGACGTGGTGTGGCGCGGCATCCAGCAGGCCGAGGTCTGCATCGTCGACTTCTCCTGCCGGACGCCCAACGTGGCCATGGAGTACATGGCCGCCAAGCTGATCGGCAAGCGCATGATCTACCTCGCGCAGCACGCGGACGACATCCCCAGCGACGTCCGCGGGCTGCGCCACATCCCGTACACCCCGCTGTACGCGGACATGGCCCGGATGCGGGCGGAGCTGCGGCAGCAGCTGGAGGCGGTGCGCCTGGAGCCCGCCCAGGAGATGGCGCTGATCCCGCTGGCGACCGGCGGGGTCACCCCGGCCCGCGCCCAGGTCGTCAGCGTCTCCGCGGACTTCGCGGTGGTACGGGCCGCCGACGGCACCCTGGGGGTGCTCAGCGGCGAGGATGTCGACTGGTCGCGGATCGTCACCGACATGACCCGGTTCTGCACGGTGGGTGAGTGGCTGGACGGCGCCTTCGAGATGCTCCCGGCGGGCGGCACCAAGTACACGCTGCTCAGCGGCCAGCAGAACCCCTGGCGCCAGCTGGAGGCCACCCACCCGGTGGGGCACACCTTCACCGGCACGGTGCACAGCGTGCGGCAGGTGGGGGTGTTCGTCCGGATCTCCGGGTCCGTCAACGGCCTGGTGCCGCGCAGCTCGCTGCCGGCCGGGACGGAACTCACCCCGGGGAGCCAGGTGGAGGTGACGGTGCTGTCGGTGGAGAGCCGCCGGCGCCGGGTCACCCTGGCCCTGGCGCAGGGCAGGGCGCAGGGCCGGGGCCGGCCTGTGGTGCCCTTTCCGTCCTCCGGGGCGACGTCGGCCGGGGCGTCGCCCGGGGTGGCGCTGCACGAGCGGCTGGAGGGCGAGGTGGTGAAGATCGCCCCGGAGGGCCAGGGCGGCTATGTGCTGCTGCGGGTCCCCGACCGTGAGCGCCCGGTGTTCCTGCACTGCTCCGCGATGAGCGGACAGCTGCGGCATGACCTCAACCACGGTGGGATCGAGCTCGGCGAGATCCTCGACCTTGAGGTGAGCAGCATCAACCTCCACCAGGACAAGGTCTGCGTCCGGGACGTCGAGCCCAAGGACGAGGACGGGCCGGAGGACCTTCCCCAGGCCGCCTGACCCCTCTCCCCCTCCCCGGGGCGCCGTGACATCACGGCGCCCCGGGGTCACCCGGCCCCACAAGGCACCCGACCCGAAGGAGAACCCACCATGTCGCTCAACGCATCCCCCGGCACGTCCACCGACGAGACCCTGAAACTGGGCCTGTACAAGCTGGTGGTCGAGATGGCCGACCGCATCTCGGTGCGCCGCGGCAAGGCGAACGCCTACTTCCTCGCCGTGCAGACCACCCTGGTGACAGGCGCCGCCGCGCTCCCGGCCACGCCGCTCGCCGCGGCCGCCGAACTCGCCGTCGCACTGCTGCTGTCCACCGTCTGGTGGCTGCGGCTGCGCTCGTACCGCGACCTCAACCAAGCGAAGTTCCGCACCGTCCTGGCCCTGGAGACCCGCCTCCCGGCGGCCCTCTACACCGACGAACAGGCGGCCCTGCCGTCCCGGTTCCTCGAACTCGGCCGGACCGAACGCCTGGTCCCCTGGGCCTTCGCGGCCCTGCACTGCGCCGCCTTCGTCGCCCACATCGCCCCGGGCCTGCCGGGCTAACGGATGCCGGGGTCATGCGGGCGCCCGGACGCTGCCAGGCTGCCGCCATGGATCTCGGACTCGCGGGGAAGACCGCCTTCGCCACCGGGGGAAGTGCCGGAACCGGCCTGGCCGTCGCCCGCGCGCTGCGGGACGAGGGGGCGACGGCCACCGTCTGCCGGCGGGCCCCCGACCGGCTCGAGGCGTCGGGGCTGCCCGGCGTCCGGGCCGACATCACCGACCCGGACGCACTGGCCCAGGCCGTCGACGAGGCCGCCGAGCGGATGGGCGGCTCGACCTGCTGGTCGCCGACGCCAGCGGCCCGTACAGCGGCGGCCTGCTGGACTCCACCCCCGAGGACTGGCTGCGCACCTGTGGCGTTTCCCTGCGAGTTGGCCGAGGCGGCCGATCGCTCCGTATCGTGCTGGCCGAAGACAACGTGCGGCTGTGCGAAGGGCTCATCGGCCATGAGGTGGCACCGGCTTTCTGAGACGCATAAGCACTGATCGCCGCGGTCGAGGAGCATGCCCCCGACATCCGCAGTGACGGACGTACGTATGCCGCCTGGTTCCCAGCATGAGGGCCTGCACGCGGCAGTACGGCTGCGTGAGCAGTGCCCCCGCTCCCGGCCCTGGTACTCAGTCGACACGTGCGGCGGACGTACATCGCCGGACTCCTGGACCCCGGCGTCGAATCGGGCGTCGGCTACCTGCTCAAGGACCGAGCCGGCCGGGTTGAGGAGTTCGTGGCCGCGCTGCACAAGATGGCGGACGGCGGAACAGTGGTCGCCCCTGAGGCGGTGCGCCAGTTACTGCGCCGCCGCCCGCGATCCATGAGTATTTCGCTCCGCACGAACACGAGGTACTGGCACTGATCGCCGAGGGCGGGTCGAACGGCGTGGTCGCCAAGAAGCTGGTGGTTTCCGAAGCCGCGTCAGCAGACACACCGGCACCATCTTCACCAAGCTGGACCTGCCTCCAACAGGATCCGTCCAGCTCGACTTTCCTAATGACGGGCGACCGGACTCACTGACGGTGATCAGTCGCAGAGTTGTGTCAGCGACTCCCCGACAAGGCCGTTACGGGTGTGGTGACACCTTGCTCCGGTCGGCCTCGCCAACGGGAGTCGAGCGTCATATCAGCGTCAAGAGTCCCGAAGACAGGGCATCACGCAGCCGCTCCAGCCAGTCACTCCAGTACAAACCCGCAGGTGAGGCGGGCTCGGAGGGTTCAACCTGCTGGATATCGCGAAACAAGTCGAGACCCACCGACACTCCTGCTGAACCGCAGGTCAGCGACTCTTTTCCGCAGGTTCAAGAATCGCCACGCACTCCACGTGCGAGGTCATCGGGAACAGGTCGAACACCCGCAGCGTCCGCACCTTGTAGCCGCCGTCCCGGAAGTACGCGAGGTCGCGGGCCAGGGCGGCCGGGTCGCAGGCGACGTAGGCGATGCGGCGGGCGCCCAGGGAGGAGAGGTGCTCGACCGTCCTGCGGCCGGCGCCCGCGCGGGGCGGGTCGAGGACGACCAGGTCGACCTCGGTGATGCCGGTGCGCGGCAGCACCGACTCGACCTTGCCCTGTTCGATCCGCACCCGCGGGAAGTCCGCCAGGTTGTGCCGGGCGTCCTCCACCGCGCGCTTGCCGGACTCGATGCCGAGCACCGCGCCCTGCTCGCCGACCCGGTCGGCCAGCGCGCCCGCGAACAGGCCCACTCCGCAGTACAGGTCGAGCGCCATGTCGCCCTTGCGCGGCAGCAGGCCCTGCATGACCGCGGTGACGAGGGTGTCGGCGGCCTTCGGGTGGACCTGCCAGAAGCCGCCGTTGCCGACCCGGTAGGTGCGGCCGTCGGCGCGCTCGCGGACGAACGGGCGGCCGTGCACCCGGTGCACCTGGCCGTTGCGCTCGTCGATGCGCAACACCGAGACGGGGCGGTCCAGTTCGACCAGCGGGAGGCGGGCGCCGGGCTTCGGCGTCAGCACCACCTGGCGGTCCTGGGAGCCGGTCGCGGCGATCGCCTCGACCGAGTCCATTCCGGTCCAGTCGCGCTTCTCGATGCCCAGCTCGCTGACGCCCTCCGCGGCGATCATGCAGTGGTCGATCGGCTCCACCTCGTGCGAGCGGTGCCGGCGCAGACCCGCGCGGCCGTCCGCCGTCACCGCGTACTGCACGCGCGTGCGCCAGGACGGGACCTGGCCCGCGGGCACCTTGTCGCCCTCGGCGGGCATCACCGTGCCGTCCCAGCCGGCCTCCTCGGGCGTCAGCCCGGCCAGCCGCTGGAGCTGCTCGGCGACCACCTCACCCTTGAGCCGCCGCTGCGCGCCCGGCTTGGCGTGCTGCCAGTCGCAGCCACCGCAGCGGCCGGGGCCGGCGAACGGGCAGGGCGCGTCGATGCGGTCCTTGGATGCCTCCAGCACCGTCACCGCGTCGGCGCGCAGGAACCGGGCGCCCTCCTCGCCCTCGGTGACACGGGCGACGACCCGCTCGCCGGGCAGGGCGTGCCGGACGAAGAGGACCTGCCCCTCCGACGTACGGGCGATGCAGTGGCCGCCGTGGGCGACGGGGCCGATCTCGACCTCGTACTCCTCCCCCACCAGTGATTTCCTCGGTTCTGCCTGCATGGCGGGGTGACTCCACAACATCGGGTACGGGCGGGCGGGCCTGGCGGCCCGGGACAACAGCCCACCAGTCTACGTGCGCGACGAGCTGTCCTTCGCCCGCTCTGCGGGTCCCCTGCGCACCGAGCCGGGTGCGGCCCAGTCCTGCCGCCTGCGGGCGCGCAGTTTCGCCGCCTCGGAGGACTCCAGCTGGTACGGCACCGAGGTGACCATCACACCCGGCGTGAACAGCAGCCGGCCCTTGAGCCGCAGCGCGCTCTGGTTGTGGAGGAAGTGCTCGTACCAGTGGCCGACCACGTACTCCGGGATGATCACGGAGACCACGTCGCGCGGCGACTGGGCGCGCAGGCTCTTGACGTACTCGATCACCGGACGGGTGACCTCCCGGTACGGGGAGTCGAGCACCTTCAGGGGGACGTCGATGCCGCGCCGCTCCCACTCCTCGCGCAGCGCCCTGGTCTCCTCGGGGTCCACGTTGACGCTGACCGCCTCCAGGGTGTCGGAGCGCAGCAGCTTGGCGTAGGCGAGGGCGCGCAGGGCGGGGCGGTGCACCTTGGAGACCAGGACGACCGAGTGGACGCGGGACGGCCGTACGGTGTCCTCGCTCGGGGTGTCCGGCGCGGCGATCTCCTCGGCGACCCGGTCGTAGTGGCGGCGGATCGCCGTCATGGTCGCGTAGAAGATGCACATGCCGAGCAGCGCGACCCAGGCGCCGTGGGTGAACTTGGTGAGCAGCACCACGACCAGCACCAGGCCGGTGAAGAAGGCGCCGAAGGCGTTGATGGCCCGGGAGCGGATCATGCGGCGGCGCGCGACGGGGTCGTGCTCGGTGGCCAGCAGCCGGTTCCAGTGCCGGACCATGCCGGTCTGGCTGAGCGTGAAGGACACGAACACGCCGACGATGTACAGCTGGATCAGCCGGGTCGAGTCGGCGCCGTAGATCCACACCAGCAGTGTCGCGGCGCCCGCGAGCAGCACGATGCCGTTGGAGAAGGCGAGACGGTCGCCGCGGGTGTGCAGCTGGCGGGGCAGGTAGCGGTCCTGCGCGAGGATCGAGCCGAGCAGCGGGAAGCCGTTGTAGGCGGTGTTCGCGGCGAGGAACAGCACCAGCGCGGTGGCGGCGGCGAGGACGATGAACAGGAAGCTGCCGTGTCCGAAGACGGCCTCGGCGACCTGGGAGATCACCGGGTCCTGGACGTAGTCCGGGCCGAGCGGGACGCCGTTGTGGACGAGGTCCTTGCCCGGGTTCTCCGCCATCCGTACGTCGGTGGCGGAGGCCAGCGCGATGATGCCGCAGAACATGGTGACGGCGAGCAGGCCCATCATCGCGAGGGTGGTCGCCGCGTTGCGCGCCTTGGGCTTGCGGAAGGCCGGTACGCCGTTGGAGATCGCCTCGACGCCGGTGAGGGCGGCGCAGCCGGAGGAGAAGGCGCGCAGCAGCAGGAAGACGAGGGCGAAGCCGGCCAGGCCGGGGTGCTCGGGTTTGATCTCGAAGTCGGCGGTGGGCGCGCGCATGTCGTCGCCGAGGACGACCCCGCGGAAGGCGCCCCACGCGATCATGAGGAAGACGCCGGCGACGAAGACGTAGGTGGGGATCGCGAAGAGTGTGCCCGACTCCCGGACCCCGCGCAGGTTCATCAGCGTCAGCAGCACGATCACGCCGACCGCGCAGGCCACCTTGTTCTCGACGACGAAGGGGACGGCCGAGCCGAGGTTCTCGATGCCGGAGGAGATCGACACGGCCACGGTGAGGACGTAGTCGACGAGCAGGGCGCTCGCGACGGTCAGGCCGGCCCTCGGTCCGAGGTTGGTGCCGGCCACCTCGTAGTCGCCGCCGCCGCTGGGGTACGCGTGCACGTTCTGCCGGTAGGAGGCGACCACGGTGAACATCAGCACGACGACCGCGACAGCGATCCAGGGGCTGAAGTGGTACGCCGACAGGCCCGCGATGGACAGGACCAGCAGGACCTCGCCGGGCGCGTACGCCACGGAGGACAGCGGGTCGGAGGCGAAGACGGGGAGTGCGACGCGCTTCGGCAGGAGCGTTTCGGCCAGCCGGTCGCTGCGTAGTGCGCGCCCGATGAGGATGCGTTTGGGCACGTCGGTCAGTTTGGACACAAGTGTGGATCGTAAGCCGTCCGGCGACCGGTGACGCACCCGCCACCCCAGATCCATACGGCATCCATACGGCCGCTGCCCTCCGGGTGAAAAGTCGGGGCGTCGGGGTGCGGATTGGGCAGGTCGGGGGAGTCCCATGCCTGTATGACCACATGCCCGGCCGTTGTCGCCACGTCTCGTGGAGGGTCCCATGCACACGACCGCAGAACTGATCGGCGCAGCGGCCGGCCTCGTCGTCCTCGGAGTGCTGGCGATCGCCAGCGTGCGGAGTATCACGCGCCGCTAGGTCCTCGTGGGTGCTCGCGCAGTTCCCCGCGCCCCTGGGAGTGCTGCGGTGAACGCGCCCGGAAAGGGGCGCGGGGAACTGCGCGACCGGCCCCCACCGCGCCGCGGAGGGCATCGAACCGCCCCCGAGGGGCGTCAGTGGCCCCATGCCCCGGCATGATGTTCCTGGCGGCCGCCAACAGGCCGCGACGTGTTGCCTGGCGAGCCGAAAGAGAGACATGAGCACGAAGGTCATGAAGGTCGCACGGCCTGCAGGAAGCGCGGTGTAACGCGATGCATATCGTCATCATGGGCTGCGGCAGGGTCGGTTCCGCCCTGGCCCAGGCCCTGGAGGAACAAGGGCACACGATCGCCGTGATCGACCAGGACCCCACCGCGTTCCGCCGGCTGGGCTCCTCGTTCGGTGGCCGCCGGGTCACCGGCGTCGGCTTCGACCAGGACACCCTGCGCGAGGCAGGCATCGAGGACGCCGGCGCCTTCGCCGCCGTGTCCAGCGGCGACAACTCCAACATCATCGCCGCCCGGGTGGCCCGCGAGATGTTCGGCATCGAGAACGTCGCGGCGCGGATCTACGACCCCCGGCGCGCCGAGGTCTACCAGCGGCTCGGCATCCCGACGGTCGCCACGGTCCGGTGGACCGCCGACCAGATGCTGCGCCGGCTGCTCCCCTCGGGCGCCGAGCCGCTGTGGCGCGACCCGACCGGCGGGGTGCAGCTCGCCGAGGTGCACACCTCCCCGGCGTGGGTGGGGCACCGCATCTCCCGGCTGCAGGACGAGACGGGCGTGCGGGTCGCGTTCCTCACCCGGCTCGGCGAGGCCATCCTGCCCAGCTCGCAGACCGTGTTGCAGGAGGGTGACCTGGTGCACGTGATGATGCGCACGGACGAGATCGACCGGGTCGAGGCGGCCTTCGCCAAGGGACCCGACGAGGAGGGCGGTCGCTGATGAGGGTCGCCATTGCCGGAGCCGGCGCGGTGGGCCGCTCGATCGCGGGCGAGCTGCTGGAGAACGGCCACGAGGTCCTGCTGATCGACAAGGCGCCGACCGCGATCTCGGTGGAACGCGTCCCGCAGGCGGAGTGGCTGCTCGCCGACGCCTGCGAGATCACGTCCCTGGACGAGGCGGCGCTCCAGCGCTGCAACGTCGTCATCGCCGCGACCGGCGACGACAAGGTCAACCTGGTCGTGTCGCTGCTCGCGAAGACCGAGTACGGCGTGCCCCGCGTCGTCGCCCGGGTGAACAACCCGAAGAACGAGTGGCTGTTCAACGAGTCGTGGGGCGTGGACGTCGCCGTCTCCACGCCGCGTCTGATGTCGGCGCTGGTGGAGGAGGCGGTCAGCGTCGGCGACCTGGTCCGGCTGCTGCGCTTCAGCCACGGCGACGCCAACCTGGTGGAGCTGACCCTGCCGGAGGAGTCCGCGCTGGCCGGCACGCAGGTCGGGGACGTGGAGTGGCCGCAGGACACCTCGCTGGTCACGATCATCCGCGGCACGCGGGTGCTGACTCCGACCCGCGAGGACTCCCTGGAGGCCGGCGACGAGCTGCTCTTCGTGGCCGCGCAGGCCCGTGAGGAGCAGCTGGAGGACCTGCTCTCGGTCCGCAAGGAGTCGTAACGGCCGGAACGTGAGGGGCGCCCGGATCTCTCCGGGCGCCCCTCACGCGTATCCAGAAACCTCAGGACCGACGACGGTGCCGCCCCGCCGGCGCCTCCTCGCCCGTGTCCTCCCCCGCGGCGGCGGCCTTCCGCTCCTCCTCCGCGCGCTCCTGCGCCTCCATCTCGGCGAAGACGTCGATCGGCGGCGGGGCCTTCGCCAGGAACACCCAGGTCAGGTACACGGCGAGCAGGAACGGCGGGATCTTCAGGGCCACCAGCACCCAGCCGAGCTGGGTGGTGTCCGCCCACCAGTACAGCGGGAAGAGGATCGCGCACTTGGCGAGCAGGATCAGGCCCCAGGCCCAGCTGGCCTTGGTGTACGCCTTCTTGCGGCCCGGGTTCCTGGTGCGCCAGGAGAGGTTCTCCTTGAACACCGGGCCCAGCATCAGGCCGATCAGCGGGACGCCCGCCATCGCCGTGACGATGTACGCCAGGGCCAGGCCCAGCGTGTACAGCATGCCGGGCAGGTAGAAGTCCTTGGCGTTGCCGGTCATCATCGCGAAGACCACGCCGAAGCCGACGCCGAAGACGCCGCTGAACGCGTGCTTCACGGTGTCCCTGCGGGCCAGCCGGACCACGACCATGACCAGCGCCACACCGAGCGCGGCGAGCGCCGACATGTGCAGGTTCTTGTTGACCGTGTAGATGCTGACGAAGAGCAGCCCCGGCAGCACCGTCTCGACCATGCCCCGGACACCGCCGAACGCCTCGAACAGGGCGGCTTCCGTCACCGCCCGGGCGTCGTCCGCGGACGTGTCCGCGGAGGTCTCTTCGGTTGTCGGCTTGTCGAGCGACGTCACCGGCTACTCCCGTCCGAGGGGTCTCAGTTCGTATTTCGGATTGAACAGCACCCGGCGACCACGGCTCATGGCGATCCGGCCCGATGCGATCAGCTTGCGCCCCGGCTCTATCCCCGTGATGGAGCGCCTGCCGAGCCACACCACGTCCAGCGCGGCGGTACCGTCGAACAGCTCGGCCTCCAGGGCCGGCACTCCGGCGCGCGGCCGCTGCGTGACCGTGCGCAAGGTACCAGTAACCGTGACGATCTCGCGGTCCTGGCAGTCACCTATCCGCGTGCAGCCCGCCGTCGCGGCGTCCTCGCGCAGCTCCTCCGACTCCAGGTCCTCCTGGGAGGACGAGAGCCGGTCGAGCATGCGGCGGAACCGGCCTGCCGGCTTCTCGGACCGAGGAACAGCACTCATATCTGAAGCGTACCGGGGTGCACTGACGGTTACGTACCCTCTGCTTGCCCGGTCCGAACGGCTCCGCGTCACTTCTCGAAGCGGTAGCCCATGCCGGGCTCGGTGATGAGGTGCCGCGGCCGGGACGGGTCCGCCTCCAGCTTGCGGCGCAGCTGCGCCATGTAGACCCGCAGGTAGTTGGTCTCCGTCCCGTACGACGGCCCCCACACCTCCCGCAGCAGCTGCCGCTGCCCCACCAGCCGGCCCCCGGCGCGCACCAGCGCCTCCAGCAGATGCCACTCGGTGGGCGTGAGCCGTACGTCACGTCCGTCGCGGTGGACCTTCTTCGCGGCGAGGTCGACGGTGAACGCCTCGGTCTCCACGACCACGTCTCCCCCGTCGGCGGGTTCCGCGCGCCGTACGGCGGCCCGCAGGCGGGCGAGCAGTTCGTCCATGCCGAAGGGCTTGGTGACGTAGTCGTCGGCGCCGGCGTCCAGCGCCTGGACCTTCTCGCCGGAGGCGTGCCGTGCGGACAGCACCAGGACCGGCACCCGGCTCCACTCGCGCAGTCGCCGGATGACGTCGACGCCGTCCATGTCGGGCAGACCCAGGTCGAGGACGATCACGTCCGGGTGGCGGGCGGCGGCCTCGCGCAGGGCGCCCGCCCCGTCCTCGGCGGAGTCCACCTCGTACTGCCGGGCCCTGAGGTTGATCACCAGGGCCCGCACGATGGCGGGGTCGTCGTCGACCACCAGCACCCGGGTCATGGCACCCGCCTTTCGTTCCGAGCGGTCACGCGGCCGTCCTGCGGGGAGGCGCCGGTCGCGTGCAGGGTGAGGGTCATGGTGAGGCCTCCGCCGGGCGTGTCGTCGGCGTTCAGGGTGCCGCCCATGGCCTCGGTGAAGCCGCGGGCGACGGCGAGGCCCAGGCCGACGCCGGCGCCGCGCGGGGCGTCGCCGTGGCGCTGGAACGGCGCGAAGATGCGCTCCTTCGCCTCGTCCGGGACGCCGGGGCCCCGGTCGACGACCCGCACCTCGACCCGGTCGGCGAGGGCGCTGGCGGCGACCAGCACCTTCTCCCCGGGCGGGCTGTACTTCACGGCGTTCTCGATCACGTTGGCCATGGCCCGCTCCAGCAGTCCGGGGTCGGCGTCGACCATGGGCAGGGTCTCGGGGACGTCGAGGGCGACGCTGTCCTCGGCCACCCCGCCGAGGGCGCGGGGGACCACCTCGTCCAGGTCGGTGCCGCGCATCAGCGGGGTGACCGTGCCGGTGTGCAGACGGGACATGTCGAGCAGGTTGCCCACCAGGTGGTCCAGGCGGTCGGCGCCGTTCTCGATGCCCTCGAGCAGCTCGGCGCGGTCCTCGTCGGACCATTCGACGTCCTCGGAGCGCAACGAGGAGACGGCCGCCTTGATCCCGGCCAGCGGGGTGCGCAGGTCGTGGCTGACGGCGGCGAGGAGCGCGGTGCGGATGCGGTTGCCCTCGGCGAGGGCGAGGGCGCGGTCGGCCTGTTCGCGCAGCCGTCTGCGGTCCAGGACGACGGCGGCCTGCGCGGCGAAGGCGGCCAGCACCCTGCGGTCCTCGGCGGGCGGCACCCGGCCGGTCAACGCCAGCGCCATGTGGTCGCCGACGGGCACCTCGACGTCGGCGTCCTCCGGCCGTTCGGCCGCGCGGCCCCGGCCGACCCGGCCCGCGCAGGTCCACGGCTCGACGTCCCCGGCGCGTTCCAGCAGCGCGGCGGACTCCATGCCGAAGGTCTCCCGGACCCGTTCAAGGAGGTCCTCCAGGCCGGTCTCGCCGCGCAGCACGTTGCCCGCGAGGAACGACAGGATCTCCGACTCGGCGCGCAGCCGGGCCGCCTGCTGGGTGCGCCGGGCCGCGAGGTCGACCACGGACGCCACCGACGTGCCGACCGCGACGAAGACGACGATCGCGACGATGTTCCGCGGGTCGGAGACGCTCCAGGTGTGCAGGGGCGGGGTGTAGAGGAAGTTGAGCAGCAGCGAGCCGACGGCCGCGGAGGCGAGGGCCGGCCACAGCCCGCCGAGGAGCGCCGCGGCGACCGTGACCGCGAGGAACATCAGCATGTCGATGGCGAGCCCCGGGTCGACGGCGCTGAGCAGCGCCGCCAGGACGACGGGCCCCGCCGTGCCGACCGTCCATCCCCAGGCGAGGCGCAGCCGTCCCAGGGGCGCGCCCCGGGTGACGGGCAGTCCGCGGCCCTTGGCGGCCTCCTCGTGGGTGACGATGTGCACGTCCATGTCGGGTCCGCAGTCGCGGGCGACGGTCGCTCCGACGCCGGGGCCGAACACGTACTGCCAGGTGCGGCGGCGGGAGGAGCCCAGCACGATCTGGGTGGCGTTGGCGCCGCGCGCGAAGTCGAGCAGGGCGGCCGGTATGTCGTCGCCGACGACGTGGTGGAAGCTGCCGCCGAGGTCCTCGACGAGGGTGCGCTGGGCGGCCAGCTCGCCGGGCGAGGCGGAGGTGAGGCCGTCGCTGCGGGATATGTACACGGCGAGCAGCTGCCCGCCCGCGCCCTTCTCCGCGAGGCGCGCGGCGCGCCGGATGAGGGTGCGGCCCTCGGGCCCGCCGGTCAGTCCGACCACGATCCGCTCGCGCGAGCCCCAGATCGCGGAGACGGCGTGCTCGCTGCGGTAGCGCTGAAGGTGGGCGTCCACCCGGTCGGCGACCCACAGCAGGGCGAGTTCACGCAGGGCGGCGAGGTTGCCGGGGCGGAAGTAGCTGGAGAGGGCCGCGTCGACCTGGTCGGGCTGGTGGATGTTGCCGTGCGCCATGCGGCGGCGCAGCGCCTCGGGCGTCATGTCGACGAGTTCCACCTGGTCGGCGCGGCGCACCACCTCGTCCGGCACGGTCTCCGCCTCGCGTACGCCGGTGATGGACTCCACGGTGTCGCCCAGCGACTCCAGGTGCTGGATGCCGACGGTGGACAGCACGTCGATCCCGGCGGCGAGCAGCTCCTCCACGTCCTGCCAGCGCTTGGCGTTGCGCGAGCCGGGCGCGTTGGTGTGGGCGAGCTCGTCGACCAGGGCGACACAGGGGCGGCGGGCGAGGACGGCGTCGAGGTCCATCTCGGCGACGGTCGTGCCACCGTGCTCCAGCCGCCGGTACGGGACCTGCTCCAGGCCGGCCAGCAGGGCCTCGGTGCGGGGCCTGCCGTGCGTCTCGACGAAGGCGACGACGCAGTCGGTGCCCCGTTCGGCGCGGCGGTGCGCCTCGGCGAGCATCGCGTAGGTCTTGCCCACACCCGGCGCGGCGCCGAGGTGGATCCGAAGCTTGCCGCGTCCCATGGCCCCATTGTCTTCCGGTCGTGCTCCTGGCGGAGTCGACCTTAGGCCGCCGTACGCGGCGTCCGAACCGCGGGCGGGGGTACGGGGTCCGACCTTGACGCAACCCTGACGCGCCCGCCGGGCGGCCGCCGGTCAGTGCTCGATGATCTGCCCGTCGCTCAGTTCGAGGACCCGGTCGGCCAGGTCGAGCAGGGTCGTGTCGTGGGTGGCCACGAGCGCGGTGACGTTCTCGCTGCGGACGACGGCGCGCACCAGCTCCATCACGGCGTGCCCGGTCTCGGCGTCGAGCTGGCCGGTGGGCTCGTCGGCGATGAGCAGGGAGGGGTTGTTGGCGAGGGCGCGGGCGATGGCGACCCGCTGCTGCTGGCCGCCGGACAGCTCGCCGGGCCGCTGGGCGGCGTGGTCGGCGAGGCCGACGAGGGACAGCAGCAGTTCGACGCGCTCCTCGCGCTCGCGGGGGTCCGCGCCGCGCAGCCTCAGCGGGACGCCGACGTTCTCGGCGGCGCCGAGGATGGGGATGAGGCCGAAGGACTGGAAGACGAAGCCGACGTGGTCGCGGCGCAGGGCGAGCAGGCCGTCCTCGTCGAGGCCGGCGAGGTCGCGGCCGTCGACGTCGACCCGTCCCCGGTCCGGGGTGTCCAGGCCTCCGACGATGTTCAGCAGGGTGGTCTTGCCCGATCCTGAGCGTCCCTTGAGGGCGACGAGTTCGCCGCGCGGGACCTCGAAGGAGACGCCCCGCAGCGCGTGCACGGCGGCGGCGCCGCTGCCGTACGACTTGTGCACGTCCTCGACGCGCACCATGACGTCGGTGATCGTCCGTCCCATGTGTGGATGCCCTCCCCCGCGGACCGGGCGCCAGTATCGCCGTCCGGCGCCCGGTCGATCAACAGGGTCAGGCGGGATTGTCGCCGTGGGTGAGGGTCTCCCAGGCGACGAACAGGTTGTTGGTGCCGGCCGGACGGGTGCGCTCGGTCAGCGCCTGGGTGTTGGTCATGGCGAAGCCGAGGCGGTTGTGCATCGCGTTGTGGCCGACCTCGGTGACCGGGCCGAGGCTGAGGTGCAGCGAGCCGCCGCACAGCCAGCCGGGCACGGGCTCGCCCTGCTCGTACTTCGCCTGGAAGCCGAGCGCGTGCCGCAGCCGCTCGCCCACGTCGGTGCCGTAGAGGTCGTGGCCCTGGATACGGCTGGTCTCGGCGACGTGCGAGAGGGAGGAGATGCCGTAGCCGGTGTGCGTGAGGTCGCGGCAGGTCTCCTGGGTGAGGCCGGTGACGAAGGTGGACTGGTTCTGCCAGTACCGGACGATCTTGTCGTGGGTGTCGAGGTTCTGGCTGGGGACGGTCCTCGGCAGGGGTCCGTCGGACGCCAGGTAGACGTAGGCGGCGGCACGGGTGCGGAACGTCGCCATCGCCTTGTCGTACGAGGCGCGGTCCTCCAGGAAGACGGAGATGCCGACGGCGGCCTCCATCATCGTCAGCTCCCAGTTCCCGTTGGAGTTGGAGCCGTTGATGATCTCGGGCAGGTAGACGTCGCGCAGCACGGTGGCGAAGCGGTTCTGGTGGGGCCAGCCGCCGGTGTAGGTGTGCTTGACGATCTCGGCGGCCTTGGCCCAGGAGGAGCCGGCCCAGCCGGTCTGCAGGGGCGCGTTGCTGTTGGTGTGGTCGCGGATCACGGCGGACCAGGCGTCCATGAGCTGGATGGCCTTGGCGGCGTGGCGGGCGTCGCGGGTGACGTACCACATGAGGGCCTGGGTGTACGCGGCGATCGCGTCCTCGCGTTCGTCCGTGCAGCCGAGGTTGGGGTTGGAGTACGAGCCGCACTCCACGATCGCGCGGGGTTTGGGGGTGCGGTCGAGGTCGGCGTACTTGCTCGCCGCCATGCGGTCGTAGGCGGTCTTCCAGGGCTGGGCGCCGGCGAGGACCTTGGTGCGGGCGAAGTCGAGCTGGGGCTTGGAGACGGTGACGCCGGGGTGGGTGAAGGTGGCGGGGGCCGCCGCCTGGGCGGGTGGGGCGGTGGGGTGGAGGGTGAGGGTGCCGGCGAGGGCGGTGGTCAGGAGGGCGAACAGGAGGCGGCTGCGGTGGGGGCGTGGAGATGACATGTGGGGGGGCCATCCGTTCCCGTACATGAACAGTGGGCGTCCCTTTGAACACCCGAACTGATCCGGGACGGTAGGTCCAGACCAATGCCGCGTCAAGGGTTGCCGCACCAGGAGGTCGCCCCTGCCGCCCCTTCCCGTCCCGGCCCTGGGGGCTTCGCCCCCAGACCCCTCGTCGGCCCTGGCGGGCCTCGTCCTCACACGCCGGACGGGCTACTTGTAGCCCGTCCGGCGTGTGAGGAGCGGGGTCCGGGGCGGAGCCCCGGAAAGCACAGCGGCCCGCGGCGGCCGGCCGCGAACGGCCGGCCCCGCGGGCCGACAAGAACAGCGCTAGCGCACCTCGGTGATTTCAGGCCCCCGCTGCAGCCGGCTCATCCCGCCCGCGAACCGCGACCCTTCCTCCTGCTGCACGTTCTCCGGCACCATCTGCGCATCGTTCGGCAGCTTCAGCACGATCGGATCGCGCGGGGCCATGGGCCCGTCCCCTCGCACCACCACCGTGTCCCGGAAGATCTGCTCCAGCAGACCGGCCGCCTGCGGCTGCACCGCGCCCTGCCCGGAGATCACTCCGCGCAGGAACCAGCGGGGGCCGTCCACGCCGACGAACCGCACGACCTGAAAGCCGCCCGTGCCGTCCGGCAGCTGCACCGGGACCTGGGCGCGCAGCTCCCAGCCCAGCGGACCCTCGACCTCGTCGATGATGCCGCCCTGCTGGGTGATGCCGGCGGCGATCTCCTCGCGCACCTCACCCCAGATGCCCTCGCGCTTGGGCGCGGCGAAGGCCTGCAGCTGGATGGCGCTGTCCTGCAGCACGACGGTGGCCGCGACGATCGCGTCGCCCGCGACCTCCACGCGCAGTTCCATGCCGTCCACACCGGGCACGAACAGACCGCCCAGATCGACCCGGCCCTCGCCGGGCTCGCGGACCTCGGAGCTGTCCCAGGGCCCGTCGGGCCGGGGCGCGGGCTCGAGCCTCACGCGCCCGTTCTCCTCGTCCGCCTCCGCGCCGACACCGTCGACGACCTGCTCGGCCTCGCCGGCCGCACCGTCGGCGGCATCCCTCTTCTTGCGACGTCCGAACACGTCACTGTCCTTCCCGGTCGGATACGACCGAAGCGTATCGATTCCCACCCGCTGTACCGCCCTCGGCGGCCTGAACGCTTGTGCCGCTCTTACCTTCCACCGCGGTATGGCCTCCGGTGGATCCGAAGCCCCCCTCGGCCCGGGCCGATGCGGGCAGCCGCGCGACCGACACGAAGCGCACCCTCTCGACCTGTTGGACGACCAGTTGGGCAATCCGGTCGAAGCGCTCGAACCGCACGGACTCGCGCGGGTCGAGATTCACCACGATCACCTTGATCTCCCCACGGTACCCGGCATCAATCGTCCCCGGGGCATTCACCAGGGCGACGCCGCAGCGGGCGGCAAGGCCGGATCGCGGGTGCACGAAGGCCGCGTACCCCTCCGGGAGCGCGACAGACACCCCGGTGGGCAGCACGGCCCGCTCCCCCGGGGCCAGCTCGCAGGCCTCGGTGGTGCGCAGATCGGCCCCCGCGTCGCCGGGGTGCTCGTACGCAGGAAGCGGTACGTCCGGGTCGACGCGCCGGATGAGCACCTCGAGCGCCCCGCGGCCGGCGCTCACGGGTTCACCTCGAAGGCGCGGGCCCGGCGGACCTGGTCGGGGTCGTCCATGGCGGCCCGGATCTCCTCCTGGCGGCCGTGGTCGATGAAGTGGTCCACCTTGACCTCGATGAACAGGGCGTCCGCGCGGACGGCGACGGGTCCGTCGGGGCCGCCGATGTGTCCGGTGGCGGTGCAGTAGATCTTCCGTCCGGCGACGGCGGTCACCTCGGCCTTGAGGTGCAGCACGGTGCCGACGGGCACGGGCCGGACGAAGTCGGTCTCCAGCCGTCCGGTGACGGCGATGACGCGGAGCAGCCAGTTCAGCGAGCCGAGCGTCTCGTCGAGGGCGGTGGCCAGCACGCCGCCGTGGGCGAGGCCGGGGGCGCCCTGGTGCGCGGGCTGCACGGTGAACTCGGCGGTGATCGTCACGCCTTCGCCGGCGCGCGCCTGGAGGTGCAGCCCGTGGGGCTGTTCGTCGCCGCAGCCGAAGCACTGCCCGTAGTGGGCGCCCAGGAGCTCGCCCGGTGCGGGGGCGTCGGGGTGGCGCACGGGCGGCACGGCGTCGGCGGGGGGCTGAAGAGCTGCGGAATTACCACTCACAGCCGCAGACCTTACCCGCCTCGCGTAAGGCGCCCGAGCACGCGTCCGCCCTGGCGCGGGACCCCCGCCGGGACCGTGCCAAGCTTGGCTTCATGCAGCTTTCCGCCGCCCCGTACGAAGAACGCCTCACCGCTCCGCGCTCCTGGTGGTTCCTGTGCCTTCTGGCCGGGCTCTCCTTCGCGCTGATCATGCTGCCGTTCGGCACCCTGCCCATGCTCGTCGGGCTGGCCGGCGGGACCGCCGCGGCGGCGGTCGTGGTGAGCGCGTACGGCTCGGTGCGGATCCGGGTCGTGAACGGTCATCTGATCGCGGGCGAGGCGAAGATCCCGGCGTCGGCGCTGGGTGACGCGGAGGTGCTGGACGCGGAGGAAGCGCGCGCCTGGCGCGGCCCGAAGGCCGACCCGCGCGCGTTCATGCTGCTGCGGGCGTACGTCCCCGGCGCGCTGCGCGTGACGGTCACGGACCCGGAGGACCCGACTCCGTACGTCTTCCTGTCCACGCGTGAGCCCGAGCGGCTGGCGCGGGCGCTGCGGACGGCGAGGGACGGGGCGGACGCCTCGTAGCGGCCCGCTCACGGGCCCACCGGGCGGCTATCCGAGGCCGTCGTCCTTCCGGTGGCGGTCGGCGTCCATGTCGAGCTCCAGGGCGTGCTCGGGAAGGGCGTCGGCGGGGCGCTCCAGTTCGGGGAGCGCGGGCAGCTCGTCCCACGGGACCTGGACCTTGCGCAGGTCGTCCCGGATGCGGGCGGCGAGCTTTCTGGTGTCGCGCCGGTTCATCACGGCGCCGACGGCCGCTCCGACGAGGAACGGCATCAGGTTCGGCAGGTTGCGCACCGTGCGTTTCATGATCCGCTGGCGCAGTTCGCGCTTCATGCGGCTGTTCAGCGCGGCACTCACGGTGGAGGGCTTGGTCGCCTCGATGCCGCGCTCCTGGGACCAGGAGTCGAGGTAGACGGTGCTGCGCTGGGCGAGGGTGCCGGCGGGCCGTACGCCGTAGACCTCATGCAGTTCGGCGATCAGCTTCAGCTCGATCGCGGCGACGCCGGTGACCTCGGCGGCCAGCTCGGTCGGCATCGCGGGCGGCACGGGCATCATGGCCGCCGCTCCGACGCCTGCCCCGACCGTCGCGGTGGCCTTGGCGGCGCCCGCCACGAGCTTGTCGGCGATCTCCTCGGGCCCGAGCCCGGGGAACTGCTCCCGCAGGGTCGCGAGGTCCCGTACGGGCACACGCGGGGCGATGTCGATGATCCGGTCGGCGAGGTGCGCCAGACCCGCGCGGGCGCGTGCTCCGCCCTTGCGGACGCCTTCCAGGGCCTTCCTTCGGACGACGGCGGTGCGCCTGCGCGCCACGGGCGTGGTGACCTCCAGGGACGCCGGGAGGTCACCCCGGCCGGCCGGCGCTTCGAGCGAGGCCGCCCCGTCACCGGTCCAGCCTCGCTCGGGATCACGCGTGTCGTGCTGTGGGTCCTCGGTGGACCCTTGGTCCGCTCCCTTCGAGAAGAAGCGGCGCTTCCGCGGTGGGGTCGAGCCAGTCACGGCCGACCCCGCCTCAGTCGCAGTCGCGGCAGATCGGCTGGCCGTTCTTCTCGCGGGCCAGCTGGCTGCGGTGGTGCACCAGGAAGCAGCTCATGCAGGTGAACTCGTCCTGCTGCTTGGGCAGGACCCGGACGGCCAGCTCTTCGTTCGAGAGGTCCGCTCCGGGCAGTTCGAGTCCTTCCGCGGCCTCAAACTCGTCGACGTCCACGGCCGAGGCCGACTTGTCGTTCCGCCGGGCCTTCAGCTCTTCCAGGCTGTCCGAGTCGACGTCGTCGTCGGTCTTGCGTGGAGTGTCGTAGTCGGTAGCCATGTCGCTCTCCCCCTCTGGGTGTATGCGGTGTCTCCAGCGCACGTAACGCGTGAGAGGCCGGACTTGTGCCCGACCTGAGGCGGAGATTTTGCCTCACATCAAGGTCTGTTACTCAATCGACACCCAACCGGACTCCTCATGAGTGATCGGCTTGGATGGCGATGGGGACCGTACACGGTCCCGATGCCGCACTACAAAGGCACCTCACCGTGTACTTCCCGTGAACGGGACCCCTGAAAACCGGGACTTTTCCGGCCTTCCGACGGGGTTCATGATCACGGAGAGTAGATGGCCGAATCGA
Source organism: Streptomyces cellulosae (assembly GCA_014655195.1). Classification (GTDB taxonomy): domain Bacteria; phylum Actinomycetota; class Actinomycetes; order Streptomycetales; family Streptomycetaceae; genus Streptomyces; species Streptomyces cellulosae. Next base: position 154,627 of record BNBH01000017.1, read on the forward strand.
CGCGCCTGTGATCGATCACACATGAATTCGATCGTGGGGATGCTCGAAAATTCCGCCCAAAGCGAACACGGGCCGGGGCCGGGGCATAATGTCAGATCGGAAGGGTGACACGCATCACGAGACCTCCGCCCTCCCTCGGCTGCGCGTAGATGTGCCCGCCGTGCGCCCGGGCGACCGACCGCACGATCGACAGACCCAGTCCCACGCCCTTGTCGCTGCCCGTCCGCTCGGTGCGCAGCCTGCGGAACGGCTCGAAGAGGTTCTCCACCTCGTACGCCGGGACGACAGGGCCGGTGTTGGACACCACGAGGACCGCCTGGCCGTGCTGGACGTCCGTGGTGACCTCCACCCAGCCGTCCTCCGGGACGTTGTACCGCACGGCGTTCTGCACCAGGTTCAGGGCGATCCGCTCCAGCAGGACGCCGTTGCCCTGGACCACGGCGGGGCGACGCGTGCCGCGGATCGTCACGTGCCGGGACTCGGCCTCGGAGGCGACCTGGTCGATGGCCTGGCCGGCCACCTCCGCGAGGTCGACGGGGCCCCGCTCCACGATCTGGTTGTCGCTGCGGGCGAGCAGCAGCAGGCCCTCCACGAGCTGCTCGCTGCGCTCGTTGGTGGCCAGCAGGGTCTTGCCGAGCTGCTGGAGCTCCACGGGCGCGTTCGGGTCGGAGAGGTGCACCTCGAGCAGCGTGCGGTTGATCGCCAGCGGGGTGCGCAGCTCGTGGGAGGCGTTCCCCACGAAGCGCTGCTGGGCGGTGAACGCGCGCTGGAGCCGCTCCAGCATGTCGTCGAAGGTGTCGGCCAGCTCCTTCAGCTCGTCGTCCGGGCCGTCCAGCTCGATACGGCGGGACAGGTCCGAGCCCGCCACCGCGCGGGCGGTGCGGGTGATCCGGCCGAGCGGTGACAGCACGCGCCCGGCCATCGCGTAGCCGAAGGCGAACGCGATCACGGCGAGACCGAGCAGGGCCAGCAGGGAGCGGCTGAGCAGGTTGTCCAGGGCGACCTGGCGCTGGTCGTCGATGCACTCGCTGATCGCGTTGTTGAACTCGGTCAGCGAGAGGTTGCCGTCGGCGATGCCCGGGCAGTCCTGGCTGGACACCTTCAGGCCGTCGAAGTCGACGATCTTGAACAGCGGCTGGCTGCCGGTGCGCAGGGCCTGCGCGGCGAGCAGGTAGATGATCGACAGCAGCAGGATGCCGGCGATCAGGAACATGCCGCCGTAGAGCAGGGTGAGCCGTATGCGGATGGTGGGACGCAGCCACGGCATGGGGGTGGGCGACCGGGGGTCCCAGGTGGGCTTGGGGGGCGCGGTGGGGGGCGCGGGAGTGGCAGCCATGTCGGGTGATCAGATCCGGTATCCGGAGCCGGGCACGGTCACGATGACCGGCGGCTCGCCCAGCTTGCGGCGCAGGGTCATGACGGTCACGCGGACCACGTTGGTGAACGGGTCGGTGTTCTCGTCCCAGGCCTTCTCCAGCAGCTGCTCCGCGGAGACCACGGCACCCTCGCTGCGCATGAGGACCTCCAGCACGGCGAACTCCTTCGGCGCGAGCTGGACCTCCTTGCCGTCGCGGAAGACCTCGCGGCGGTTGGGGTCCAGCTTGATCCCGGCCCGCTCCAGGACGGGGGGCAGGGGCACGCTGGTCCGCCGGCCGAGCGCCCGCACGCGGGCGATGAGCTCGCTGAAGGCGAACGGCTTGGGCAGGTAGTCGTCGGCGCCGATCTCGAGTCCCTCGACGCGGTCGCTGACGTCGCCGGACGCCGTCAGCATCAGCACGCGCGTGGGCATGCCGAGTTCGACGATCTTGCGGCAGACGTCGTCGCCGTGGACCAGGGGGAGGTCGCGGTCGAGGACGACCACGTCGTAGTCGTTGACGCCGATGCGCTCCAGGGCGGCCGCACCGTCGTACACGACGTCGACGGCCATGGCCTCCCGGCGCAGTCCGGTGGCCACCGCATCGGCGAGCAGCTGCTCGTCCTCGACGACGAGTACGCGCACGTCGCTTGTCCTTCCTCATGACCCGCCCGGCGGGCCGCGAGGGCACGCACTTCGGGCAGGGGTACGGGTGGGTGTTGTTGCCTCCATCCTGCCCTTTTCGGCCGTAAGTCGGCTGTAAGGCGGCCGGAACAGGGGGTGACCGACGGCCCGGGGACCGGGGAACGTGCGGGCGAACGGGGCGGGAATACGAGATTTTCTCGCGAGGTTAGGTTTCCGCGGGAGGGAGCTTGGGGAGGACGGGTTTACATCCCGCGATCACGCTCTGCTTGTACCGCACCACCATGCGGTGCACACGGTCCGCTTCCGCAGAGCGGGCGTGGATGTCCGGTACCGTCGCCGCCCGGCCGAGCGGCGCCGGGCATCCGCCACGGACGTGATCGTCCCTTCCGACGGCACACCCCCGTGCCACCGACCCACCGACCCACCGACCCAGGACGAGGGGGCGCAGCATGGACGCATTCACCGCAGGACTTCTGCAGCGCATAAAGGCGACCGAGTCCGACCTGTCGCGGGCCCGCGACGAGGGCGACGACTTCCTCGTCGAAGTGGAGCAGGGCGAACTCGACGACCTGCGCCGCCTCGCGGCCGAACACGGCGTGGAAGTCAGCGCCCACAGCGCCTGAGCGGCACACGGAACGCCCGACGGGCCCCGGTGGAAGGATCCACTGGGGCCCGTTGTGGTGAACGCGGGCGCGAGGCCGCTGACCAGCCGCCGGAAGGCACCCGGTCGGCGGCGCCACGGACGCGGTCCGGCCCAGTCGGCATCCGGCCGCCGTGCGGGCCGGCGGCCGCCCGGACCGTGGCCGCGTCCCACATGGTCGGCGGCGTCACGCGATCCCTACGCCCCGAACTTCCTCAGAAGGCCGAGGAGCGGTTCCAGCACGCCCGGGGACGCCGCCACCGTCAGGGCGGACGTCGGGGGGCTGTCCGGATGGCGGCCGGTCGTCACGGCGCCGGCCTCGCGGGCTATCAGGGCGCCCGCTGCCACGTCCCACGGGTGGAGGCCGCGTTCGTAGTAGCCGTCCAGGCGGCCCGCCGCCACGTCGCAGAGGTCGATCGCCGCCGAGCCGCCGCGGCGGATGTCCCGGACCAGCGGGATCAGGCGACGGGCGATCTCGGCCTGCTCCTCGCGGACCTCGGCGACGTAGTTGAAGCCGGTGGAGACCAGGGCCTGGTCCAGCGGCGGCGACGGCCGGCAGGCCAGGCGCCGCTCGCCCTCCCACGCGCCCGTGGCCCACGCCCCGCCGCCCAGCACCGCGTGGTACTCCTCGCCACGCATCGGGGCGAACACCGCGCCGGCCACGGCCACGCCGTCCTGCTCGGCCGCCACGGAGACGGCCCAGGTGGGCAGCCCGTACAGGTAGTTCACCGTGCCGTCGAGGGGGTCGACGACCCAGCGGACGCCGCTGCTGCCGGCCGTGGAGGCGCCCTCCTCGCCGAGGACGCCGTCGTCCGGGCGGCGCTCGGCGATCAGCCCGGTGATCAGCTTCTCCGCCGCGAGGTCCATCTCGGTGACGACGTCGACCGCGCTGGACTTGGTGGCGGCGACCGCGAGATCGGCAGGCCGGCCGTCGCGCAGCAGCTCACCGGCGCGCCGGGCGGCCTCCCGGGCCAGCTCCAGCAGTTCCGCGTGCAGGGGGTCGGTCACGGGGCTCCTCACGCGTAGGGGCTGTCGGCGCCCGCGGCGGCGGGACGCGGGGCGCGGGCCGGGCAGCAGCCCACCGGGCACAGGTCGTGGCTGGGGCCGAGCGCGCCCAGGGCGCACCGTGTGACGTCCCGCCCGCTCTCGGTCGCGGCGCGCTCCAGCACCAGCTCGCGGACGGCGGCGGCGAAGCGCGGGTCGTCGCCGACGGTCGCCGAGCGGCGCACCGGCAGCCCCAGCTCCTCCGCCTTGGCGGTGGCCTCCGTGTCGAGGTCGTACAGGACCTCCATGTGGTCCGAGACGAAGCCGATGGGCGCCATGACGACCGCCGGGACGCCGGCGGCCTTCCGCTCCTCGAGGTGGTCGCAGATGTCGGGCTCCAGCCACGGGATGTGCGGGGCGCCGGAGCGGGACTGGTACACGAGCTGCCACGGGTGGTCGACGCCCGTGCGCTCGCGGACGGCGTCGGCGATCAGCCGGGCCACGTCCAGGTGCTGCGCGACGTACGCGCCGCCGTCGCCGTGCGCCTCGACGGGGCCGGAGGTGTCCGCGGCGGCGGTGGGGATGGAGTGGGTGCAGAAGGCGATGTGGGCGCCGTCGCGGACGTCGTCGGGGAGGTCGGCGAGCGAGCGGACCACGCCGTCGACCATGGGCTCGACGAAGCCGGGGTGGTTGAAGTAGTGCCGCAGCTTGTCGATCTTCGGCAGCTCCAGCCCCTCCGTCTCCAGCGTGGCGAGCGCGTCGGCGAGGTTCTCCCGGTACTGGCGGCAGCCGGAGTAGGAGGCGTAGGCGCTGGTGGCGAGGACGATGATGCGGCGGCGGCCGTCGCGGACCATCTCGCGGAGGGTGTCGGTGAGGTAGGGCGCCCAGTTGCGGTTGCCCCAGTACACCGGCAGGTCCAGGCCGTGCTCGGCGAAGTCCTTGCGCAGCGCGTCCAGCAGGGCGCGGTTCTGGTCGTTGATGGGGCTGACCCCGCCGAACTGGAAGTAGTGCTGCCCGACTTCCTTGAGGCGTTCCTTGGGGATGCCCCGCCCGCGCGTCACGTTCTCCAGGAACGGGACGACGTCGTCCGGGCCTTCCGGGCCGCCGAAGGAGAGCAGGAGCAGGGCGTCGTAGGGACTGGCATCGAGCACGTCAGACATGTCTCGATCCTCCCACCCGGCACCGACAACGGGCACGGGGGCCGGGGTGTCACGAAAAGAAGGTGCCGTACATCACCGGCGCAAACGGGTGATGTCGCCGGTAATCTGTATCGACTGCGATAGCACCTTACTGATCTTCCGGAGACCCCGTGCCCAGCCCCTACCGCGCCCTGTTCGCCGCCCCCGGCAGCAAGGCCTTCTCCGCCGCGGGGTTCCTCGGCCGGATGCCGCTGTCCATGATGGGCATCGGCGTGGTCACGATGATCTCCCAGGTGACCGGACGGTACGGGCTGGCGGGCGCCCTCTCGGCGACCATCGCGCTGTCCGCCGCGCTGGTGGGCCCTCAGGTCTCACGGCTGGTGGACCAGTACGGGCAGCGCCGGGTGCTGCGTCCGGCCACGCTGCTGTCGCTGGCCGCGGCGACGGTGCTGCTGCTCGCCGTGCACTTCTCCTGGCCGGAGTGGGTGCTGTTCGCCGCGTGCGTGGGGATCGGCTGTGTGCCGAGCCTCGGCGCGATGGTCCGGGCCCGCTGGGCGGCGCTGTACCGCGGTACCCCGAGCCTGCACACCGCCTATTCGTTCGAGTCGGTGGTCGACGAGGTGTGCTTCATCGTCGGCCCGATCGTCTCCATCGGGCTGTCCACGGCCTGGTTCCCGGAGGCCGGCCCGCTGTTGGCGGCCTGCTTCCTGGCGGTGGGCGTCTTCTGGCTCACCGCGCAGCGCGCCACCGAGCCGGAGCCGCACCCGCGTGAGCGCAAGGGCGGCGGATCGGCGCTGCGTTCGCGCGGTCTGCGGGTGCTGGTGGCGACGTTCGTGGCGACGGGCACGATCTTCGGCGCGGTGGACGTGGTGACGGTGGCCTTCGCCGAGGAGGAGGGGCACAAGGCCGCGGCCAGCGTGGTCCTCGCCGTGTACGCCCTGGGTTCCTGTGTGGCCGGTCTGGTGTTCGGGCTGCTGCATTTCGCAGGGGCACCGGAACGCCGGTGGCTGCTCGGCGTTTGCGCCATGGCCGTGAGTATGATCCCACTCCTACTGGTCGGGAACTTGCCGTTTCTGGCCGTGGCGCTGTTCGTTGCGGGTCTGTCCATCGCTCCCACGATGATCACGACCATGTCCCTCATCGAAGAGCACGTACCTCGCGCGCAGCTCACCGAGGGCATGACCTGGGTGAGCACCGGGCTCGCGGTCGGCATCGCCCTCGGCTCCTCCGCCGGCGGCTGGGTGATCGACGCGGCCGGGGCGCGCGCCGGGTACGGGGTTCCGGCGGCCGCCGGGGCCGTCGCGGTCGCGGTCGGTTTCCTCGGGTACCGCCGGCTCAAGCGGCCGGCTCCGGGTCGGGGAGGCTTCGTTGGTCAGCACGACGAGCACGACGAGCGCGAGGAACGGCACGTGGCGTAACTGGGGCGGCACCGTCTCCGTCCGGCCGGCCCGGGAGGTCACGCCGGCCTCGGTCGACGAGCTGGCCGACGCCGTGCGCCGGGCCGCCGAGGACGGGCTGCCGGTCAAGGCGGTGGGAACCGGCCACTCCTTCACTTCTATAGCCGCGACCGAGGGCCTGCTCGTACGACCTCAGCTGCTGACGGGGATACGGAGGATCGACCGCGAGGCGGGCACCGTCACCGTCGAGGCGGGCACCCCGCTGAAGCGGCTCAACGCCGCCCTCGCGCGCGAGGGTCTGTCGCTGACCAACATGGGCGACATCATGGAGCAGACGGTCTCCGGCGCCGCCAGCACCGGCACCCACGGCACCGGCCGTGAGTCCGCCTCCATCGCCGCCCAGATCAAGGGCCTCGAACTGGTCACCGCCGACGGCGCGGTGCTCACCTGCTCCGAGAAGGAGAACCCGGACGTCTTCGCCGCCGCCCGGATCGGCCTCGGCGCCCTGGGCATCGTCACCGCCATCACCTTCGCCGTGGAGCCGCTCTTCCTCCTCAACGCGCGCGAGGAGCCCATGACGTTCGACCGGGTGTGCGCCGAGTTCGACGCGCTGCACGCCGAGAACGAGCACTTCGAGTTCTACTGGTTCCCGCACACCGGCAACACCAACACCAAGCGCAACAACCGCAGCGCCGGCCCGGAGCGCCCGGTGCCGCCGCTGCGCGGCTGGTTCGAGGACGAGTTCCTCTCCAACGGGGTCTTCCAGGTCGCCAACTGGGTGGGCCGCGCCGCCCCGGCGACGATTCCGGCCATCGCTCAGATCTCCAGCCGGGCGCTGTCCGCGCGGACGTACACCGACATCCCCTACCGGGTGTTCACCTCCCCGCGCCGGGTGCGCTTCGTGGAGATGGAGTACGCGGTGCCGCGCGAGGCGCTCGTGGACACGCTGCGGGAGCTGAAGACGATGGTGGACCGGTCCCCGCTGCGGGTGAGCTTCCCGGTCGAGGTGCGCACCGCGCCGGCCGACGACATCACGCTGTCCACGGCGTCCGGCCGGGAGAGCGCGTACGTGGCGGTCCACATGTTCAAGGGGACGCCGTACCAGCGGTACTTCACCGCCGCCGAGCGCATCTTCACCGCGCACGAGGGGCGCCCCCATTGGGGGAAGATCCACACGCGTGACGCCGAGTACCTCTCACGGGTGTATCCGCGTTTCGGCGAGTTCGTCGCGCTGCGGGACCGGCTGGACCCGGAACGGCGGTTCCGCAACGACTACTTGCGGCGGGTCCTGGGGGCGTAGTCCCCAAGGCGCGTTCAGGCCTCCAACATTGCCTCCGTTTCTGACGATTGCGTGAAGTTCCCCACAAGTCCCCCACGTCCAGGGGCGGATGAGTGGGGCAACGGCGGCCAAGTCCCACCTCTTGCGTGAACTCGCACGGCGTGCCAATCCACGCACGTGGCCCAAATGGAGTACTGTTGCGAGCCCTGGGTCCGGACTCCCGTCAGGGTGCCCGGGTCCTCGGAGGACCGCCGGGAGGGGGCTAGTTGCACAGGGTGACGCATTTGGTCACTTAGCGTTGCGAATAGGTAACCGTGCCATAACGGCGATCCAGGGCCCGCGCCCGACACGCCGGGCAACTCGGCAAGGTTGTGGCAGGCTGCACCCGGGCAGGCCACACTCGACTAGCGGAAGCAGCGACGCACGTGACGTCGGCAGGCACCACCCGGGAGGTCCCCATGCCCGAACTGCGTGTCGTGGCCGTCTCGAATGACGGCACACGGCTGGTGCTGAAGGCTGCGGACAGCACGGAGTACACGCTTCCGATCGACGAACGGCTCCGCGCCGCCGTGCGCGGCGACCGTCCCCGCCTCGGCCAGATCGAGATCGAGGTGGAGAGCCACCTCCGCCCCCGCGACATCCAGGCCCGTATAAGGGCGGGCGCGACCGCGGAAGAGGTCGCGCAGATGGCCGGCATCCCCGTGGACCGCGTGCGGCGCTTCGAGGGCCCCGTCCTCGCCGAGCGCGCCTTCATGGCCGAGCGCGCCCGCAAGACGCCGGTCCGCCGCCCCGGTGAGAACTCCGGCCCCCCGCTGGGCGAGGCCGTCCAGGAGCGGCTGCTGCTGCGCGGCGCCGAGAAGGACACCGTCCAGTGGGACTCCTGGCGCCGCGACGACGGCACCTGGGAGGTCCTGCTGGTCTACCGGGTCGCGGGCGAGCCCCACTCGGCGAGCTGGACGTACGACCCGCCCCGGCGGCTCGTCCAGGCCGTCGACGACGAGGCGCGCTCGCTGATCGGCGAGTCCGACGACCTCGCCGCGCCCGAGCCCAGCTTCCCGTTCGTGCCGCGCATCGCCCGGCTGCCGCGGGACCGTCCGCTGGACCGCCCCGCCGACCGCGAGCGGCCCAGCCTGCCCGCGCAGGCGTCCGAGCCGGCCGAGGAGTCCACCGCGGCCACGGCCTCGGGCGAGCGCGACTCGCTGACCAGCCTGCTGGAGGCCGTGCCGAGCTTCCGCGGCGACCTGGTGGTGCCCGAGCGTACCGAACCGGCCGTCGAGGAGCCGGAGTCCGAGCCCGACACGGAGGAGCCGCCGGCTCCGGCCGCGTCCGCGGGGTCCGCGTACGCGGATGTGCTGATGCCGCGTTCGGTGGGCGGTCACCGGGACCGTCTCATCGGCTCGACCGACCGCCAGGCCGAGGCGGACGGCGTCCGCCCGGGGCGCAGGGCGGCGGTGCCGAGCTGGGACGAGATCGTGTTCGGGACGCGGCGGAAGAAGCAGGAGTAGTTGTCTCCGGGGCTCCGCCCCGGACCCCGCTCCTCAAACGCCGGAGGGACTGGAACCAGCCCGTCCGGCGTTTGAGGACGAGGCCCGTCAGGGCCGATACAGCCCCGTCACTGCGGATCCGGCCCCACCGCCACCGGCCTCTCCGGGTCCGAGGACCACTCCGACCACGAGCCGACGTACAGCGCCGCCGGGATTCCCGCGATCGCCAACGCCAGTACTTGGTGCGCCGCCGACACGCCCGAGCCGCAGTACACCCCGACCGGCACGTCCGGCGTCACGCCCAGCTCGCCGAAGCGGGAGCGCAGTTCCGCGGCAGGCCGGAAACGCCCGTCGGCGTCCACGTTCTCGGACGTCGGCGCGGACAACGCGCCCGGGATGTGGCCGCCGACCGGATCGATCGGCTCGACCTCGCCCCGGTACCGCTCTCCCGCACGTGCGTCCAGCAGTACCCCCGAACGTGCCAACTCCGCCGCGCCGTCCGCGTCCAGCACGCCCCCCTCCGCCGGCTTCGGCACGAAGCCGCCCTCGGCCGGCGTCGGCGCCTCCGTCTCCAACGGGCCGTCCCAGGCGGGCAGTCCGCCGTCCAGGACCCGTACGTCCGGGTGGCCGGTCCACCGCAGCAGCCACCAGGCGCGGGCCGCCGCCCACCCGATGCCGCCGTCGTACGCGACCACAGGCGTCCCCGCGGAGACGCCCGCGCGCCGCATCGCCGCGCCGAACACCTCGAGGTCCGGCAGCGGATGGCGTCCCCGCGGGCCCGGCGCGGACGCCAGTTCGCGGTCCAGGTCGACGAAGACGGCGCCGGGGATGTGACCGGACGCGTAGGCGGCGCGGCCGTCGAACGGCTGACCGCTCGCCGCGGCCGTGCTGAGCTGCCAGCGGACGTCGAGCAGGACCGGAGGACGCTCCGACCGCAGCGCGTCCGCGAGTTCGGATGCGGAGATGATGGCGTTCATGGTCACCATCCTCGCGCACGGGGTGGCCGACTCGTCCCGGTCCGGCTACTCTGCTCGGCCGGACACATCCGGTCACCGGGTGTACGGGGTCGGGCACATACGGTGTCGGCTGCGGTGCGGGAACGATCCGCCGCGCCGGACACGGGACGGCCCCGGCAGGGGCGAGCGGACACGGCCGACGTACGGGCGGCCGAGAAGAGAGTGACGATGACCGACGCACGGGGGAACGCCCGCCCGAACGGCGACGGGTCCGCCCGGCACGCGCCCGGCACACCCTGCTGGGTGAGCCTGATGGTGCGCGGACTCGACCCGACCGAGCAGTTCTACGGGGCGCTGTTCGGCTGGGAGTTCCTGCCCGGCCCGCGACCGCTGGGCCCGTACGTGCGTGCCGTGCTCGACGGGCACGCGGTGGCCGGGATCGGGGTGCTGCCCCCGGACCGGCGGCTGCCGGTGGCGTGGACGCCGTACTTCGCCTCGGACGACGTCGATGTGACGGCCGAGGCGGTGCGTTCCTGCGGCGGGACGGTGGGTGTGGGGCCGCTGGACGTCGACGAGGCGGGGAGGCTGGCGCTCGCCTCGGACCCGAGCGGCGCCGTGTTCGGCATCTGGCAGACGGCGGACGGCGCCGGCACGAGCGTCATCGGCCGGCCCGGCACTCCGGCGTGGAACGAACTGACCACCTTCGAGACCACGAATGTGGCCAAGTTCTACGAGACCGTGTTCGGTTACGACGAGGAACCGGTCGTTTCCGCCGACCTGGACTACGTGACCCTGCGTCTGGACGGCCACCCGGTGACCGGCGTCCACGGCCTCGGCAACGCGCTCCCCCGCGACCGGGGACCGCACTGGACGACGTACTTCACGGTGGCGGACACCGACGACGCGGTGGACCAGGTGCTGCACCTCGGCGGGCAGGTGCTGGGCGGGCCCCGGGACACCGAGCACGGCCGGGTCGCCATGGTGGCGGACCCGGAGGGGGCGCGGTTCGCGCTGGTGCGGACCGCACGGTGACTCAGCGGGGCGCCGAGAAACGGGCGTCGAGACGGTACCGGGACTGGGCCGCCAGGGCCGCCGCCATGAGGAGGGCGGGCAGGAGTGTGAAGCCGAGCAGGATGGCGGTGTGCGCGCCGCCCGACTGGGTTACCTCCTCGCCGGCCCGGGCGGCCGCGTAGCCGCCGAGGGCGAGGGCCGCCGAGTAGAGGTAGGGGCCGGCCGCGGCGCCCGTCGCCTCCGTCGCGGTCCACACGCCGGTGTAGGCGCCGGTGCGTCCGGTCTCGTCGCCGTCGGCCGCGCGGACGGTGTCCGGGACCATCGAGAACGGGAAGAGCTGAAGTCCCGCGAAGCACACGCCGAGTACGAGCGTGCAGAGGACGGGGACGACGAGCCCGGCCGCCTTGCCCGCCGCGAGGCCGAGCGCCCCGGCGACGAAGAAGCCCTGGCACAGCAGCAGGCAGCGCTGCTTGCCCCAGGTGCGGGAGAGACGGAACCACAGGGGCGTGGTCAGCAGGGCGGGCGCGACGAACGCGGCCATGAGGACGGTGGTGAAACCGGGGCGGTCCAGCTCGTGCCGGGCGTAGTACGGCAGTCCGGCGAGGACGAGGTGGGTCGTGGTGGACACCAGGAGGTAGCAGGAGACCAGCACGCGGAAGGGGCGGTTGCCGCGCAGCACGTCCCGCACCTGGGCGAGGGCGGGGCCGTGAGGGTCCTCGGTCTTCCCGGCCGGGCCTCGCGCGGGCAGCAGGTCGCGGACGCCGCCGACGCCGACGTACTGGAAGACCACGGTGAACGCGCCCAGGACGGCGGCCATGACGACGTACCGGCCGACCGAGTCCCCCTCCCCCGCGAGCAGCGGGGCCAGCGCGCCGCCGACGAGGATGCCGACGGTGAGGACCACCATCCGGAAGGACAGCACCCGGGTGCGGCCGTGGTAGCCGATCTCCATGTCGGTGGGGGTGGCGAGGTACGGCACCTGGTACGCGGCGAACAGGCCGTTGGCGACGACGAACCAGGCCGCGACCCACAGGGCGGCGGCCCACGGACGGTCGGCCACCGGGCCGGGGACGGCGAACAGGGCGACGAACGCGGGCGCGAGGGCGCAGCCCGCCCTCAGCAGCCGCAGCCGGCTTCCGCGGCGGGCGCGTTCCCGGTCGGAGAGGGAGCCGACGAACGGGTGCAGGACGATGTCCACGGCCTTCGGGACGAGCAGTGCCAGACCGGCCAGCCAGGGGGTGACCCCGAGGGTGTCGGTGAGGAAGTACAGGAGCAGCAGGCCGGGGACGGTGACGTAGACGCCCATGCCGGCCGAGCCGAGCGCGTAGCGCACGAGCGCGGGGCGGGGCACCTCCGCGCCGTCGCCGGCGTCCGTGACCGCGGCGGAGGCGGGCGGTCCGGGGAGAGGGGCTTCGGATCCTGTCGCGGCGTTCATGAATCCCTCAGATGTTGGATTGCGAGGTCTGCGGATCCTAGCCAGACTGTGCCGGATGAGGAAGAGCAGCGAGACACCTTCCGCCGCGCGGCCCGCACGGCGCGGACCGGGGCGGCCCCGGCGGGCGGAGCGGGACGGCGGCCCGTCCACCCGCGAACTGATCCTGCGGGAGGCGACGGAACTGTTCGCCGCGCGTGGCCCCGAGGGCACCTCGCTGCGGGACATCGCGGCGCGGGTCGGCATCGACGTGTCGAGCCTGCACCACCACTTCCCCGCCAAGGAGGCGCTGTACGACGCCTGTTTCGAGCGGGTGCACGCTGCGGAGCGGGAGGCGCTGGCCCCGCTGGTGGCGGACCTCCGGGATGCCGCGACGACCGGCGGGGAGCCGTTGGCGGCGGCGCTGCGGGCGCTCGCGGACGGGTTCGTGGACTTCCTGGAGGAGCATCCGCACACCACGTCCCTGTGGCTGCGCAGGTGGCTCGATCCGACGCGGGGCGCGGGCCTGGACGAGGCGTACGCGTTGCCGCTGTACGGCGAGGTGGAGCGGGCGCTCCTAGAGGCCGCCCAGGCGGGGACGGTGCGGGAGACGACGCCGCACGTCACGGTGCGCAGCCTGGTGTGGGCGGCGCACGGCCATGTCACCGCGCTGGCCGCCGCCTCCCCCGCCGAACGGGAGCGGGAGCGGTACGAGTTCCGGCTGTGGGTGCGCCGTTTCCTCGACGCCCTGTACGGGCCGGGGCGGACGGAGGCGCCGTAGGGGTCTGGTGCCGGCACCGGAACTGACGTAATAATCCATCGCACGTTGGAATAACTCCACGGAGCGGCCGCACGGGACGGCCGCGCGGCTCGGGAAGGGCGCGGACGCGATGGGTGCAGGGAGTGGCGAGGCGGCACCGGGGCGGGTGGCCGTCGTCGGCGGCGGCACAGCGGGGATCGCGGCCGTGAAGGCGCTGCTCCAGGCGGGCGTCGAGGTGTTGGGCGTCGAACGCGCCGAGGAACTGGGCGGGTTGTGGCGGCCGGCTCCGGACACCGCCGCGTACGAGGGGCTGCGGCTCAACACGTCCAAGCCGCGCACCGAGTTCACGGACCATGCGATGCCGGAGGACTGGCCGGACTACCCGACCCGCGCCCAACTCCTGTCGTACGTCCAGGACTACGCCGAGCGCTTCGACGTCCCCCGGCACTTCCGCATGAGCACGGAACTGACCGCCGCCCGGCGCACCGAGGACGGCTGGCTGCTCGAACTGACCGGCCCCGACGGCGCATACGAGGAGACGGTCGCGCATCTCGTGGTGGCCAACGGACACAACCACACCCCGCGTCTGCCCGAACCGCCGTACCCGGGCGACTTCGAGGGCGCCACCTCGCATGCGCACGCCTACCGCGAACCGTCCGAGTTCGCGGGGCGTCGTGTGCTGGTCGTCGGCACGGGGAACAGCGCGATGGACATCGCCACGGAGCTGGTCGGGCACGCGGACGAGGTGCTGATCTCCGCCCGGCGCGGGGTGTGGGTGCTGCCGAAGACGCTGTTCGGCCGTCCGACCGACCAGTGGAACGGCGCGCTGGCGGCCGTCCTTCCGTGGCGGCTGCGCCAGCGGATCTCGCAGGGGATGCTGCGGCTGGCGGCCCGGGGCACGGAAGGTCCGGCGCTGCCGCCGTCCCCCGAGGGCGTGCTCCAGGACCACCCAACGCTGAGCGACACCGTTCCCGAGCTGGTGCGCGCCGGGAAGATCGGCGTACGGGCCGGCATCGAGCGCTTCGAGGGGCGCCGGGTGCGCTTCACGGACGGGCGGGAGGACGAGGTGGACCATGTGCTGTGGTGCACCGGGTACCGGGCGACGGTGCCGTTCCTCGACCCGTCGCTGGTCCCGGACCCGGCCCGCCTCCCGCTCTACCGGCACGTGTTCCCGCTGGACGACGACGCCCTGTCCTTCGTCGGGCTGATGCAGTCGACGGGGTCGGCGCTGCCGGTGGTGGAGGCGCAGAGCCGGCTGCTCGCCGCGTACGTGACCGGGCGGCTGCGCAGGCCGTCGCGGGACCGGATGCTGGCGTCGGTCACGACGGAACTGCACGCGGCGCGGGAACGCTGGGGCACCAGGCGGCCGCACATGCGGATCGACGTGGACCAGTATCTGCGCCAGGTGGCACGGGACTTGGCGGGCGTGCGGAAGGCGACGCCCCTCGCGGGGCGGCGGGTGATCGTGACGGGCGCGGCGGGGACGTTCGGGCGGGCGCTCGGCGAGCGGTTCACCGAACTCGGCGCCCGGGTGGTCGGGTTGGACCTGCACGCGGATCCTTCGGCGCCGGTGCCGGTGGTGGGCTGCGACCTGACCGACCCCGAGTCGGTGACGAAGGGCGTCGAGGAGGCCGTACGGCTGCTCGGCGGGGGCGTGGACGTGCTGGTGAACAACGCGGGCCGGGGCGGACCGGCGCCGGCGGAGCTGCGGCCGTCCACGGAGGTCCACGCACAGCTCGGCCTCAACCTGCTGGGCGCGTGGGACGTGACGGCCGCCGCGCTCCCCCACCTCGAACGGGCGCGCGGCCGGGTGGTGTTCGTCGCCTCGCGGATGGCGGTCCTGCCGCTGCCGCTGGCCGCCGCGTACGGGGTGTCCAAGCGGGCCCTCGCCGCGTACGCGGACACGCTGCGGCTGGAGGTCGGCACGCACGTGGGCGTGACGACGGTGTACCCGAGCATGGTGAAGAGCCCGATCCACGACAGCACGCGCGCGGCGGGGCTCTCGCTGGACGGTGTGTCGCGGCCGGAGCCGCTGGAGGGCGTGGTGTCGGCGGTGGTCGCCGCGGTGACCGCGCGCCGGGCCCCGCGCGACGTGGCGACGACACGGCGCGGCCGGGCGGAGATGGCCCTGGCCCGCCACGCCCCGTCCCTGGCCGACCGCATCGTGCGCCGCACGGTCGCGGCACGCGTGACGGCGGGCGCCTTCGCCGAGGCCCCGCTGGCGGAGGGGCTGCGGCGGCGGTACGGGCGGAGCAACAAGTAGCGGGTCACAACAGATGGTAGCTGCGCCCATGTGGAGTCAGGCCCACCATGTAACGTCACCAAGTATTCTTGCCCGGGTCAAACCGGCTTGCAGGAGGCGGTTCTGACGTTACGCAGCAAGCCCGGCAGCTCATCGATTCCCTCCCCGTTGGCCAGCTCGACAGCCCCGGCCGAACCGGTCTTCCCGGAACGGCGGACGGAGATTCACTCAGCTCTCGGGGGCGGTGTCCATCGGGGAGGGGGACAGGGTGAGAGAGCGAGCAGAGGCAATGGGCAGAACCCATCCGGCAACGGGCGGTGTGCCCTTGCACGATGGGCTCCTGCTGCAATACATCCCCTGGGGGGACCCGACCGAAGCGACGGCTTCGCAGGCGCTCGGCGAGGCGCAGCATTTCTTCTACGACAGCCCGGAGTGCTCCGAACGGATTCCGGTGCCCCAGGCGCGGCAGCATCCCGTGCCAGCAACACTTGGTGGCGCCTCCCGCAGCAAGCTGCCCGGCGGTATCTACCTCTTCGAGTCGCGAGCCGACCGTGTTCGCATGGGGTTCGCATTGAGCACCGGTGGGGCCGCCGTCGCCCCCCAGCTAAAGCGCCTCCGTGACATAGACGACGGCCACCTGCTTCACCGGGCCCTTCAGCAGTACCAGGAGTGGTACGAAGCGTCGCCCGAAAAAGCCGCGCCTGCGTTCGCCCCCGGCGCCTCCGTCCGCCTCGCGGGCACGCGGGAGACATTCACCGTGCACAAAGTGACACCTGTACGGGACGGGAGCGTCCAGTACAGGTTGCGGGACGCGGCAGGCGGTCGCCGTATGGCGTTCGAGGAGGATCTCGAGGCGCTCCCGACCAGTGCGGAGGACCCCGAGGACTGGATACTCCGTCCGCCCGCTCCCGCTGACCGGACCGCGCTCGCGCTCACCCTCGCCAAGCTGAGCACACCGCTCACGGACGTCGTGTACTCGTACCAGTCGAGCCGCACGGTGTTCCGGCCCTACCAGTTCCGGCCCGTGCTCAAGCTGATGAGTTCCGATCGCCAGCGCTTGCTCATCGCGGACGAGGTTGGGCTCGGGAAGACCATCGAAGCCGGGTTGATCTGGAACGAGCTGGAGCAGCGTACCCACCTCCGGCGCTCCTCGGGACGTCGCGGCGGCACGCACTTCCGGGGACTCGTCGTGTGTCCCGCCGCACTCGTCACCAAGTGGCAGAACGAGATGCGTGACCGCTTCGACCGGCAGCTGCGCGTCCTCGACAAGGAGGGCATGGCGGAGTTGGTGGCGCTGTTCCGCAGCGGGGACACCAGCGAACCGTTCGCGGGGGTGGTGTCCCTGGAGCGGCTCCGGCGGGCCGGGCAGCTCGATGAGCTCTCCGAACTCCAGCCCCGGTTCGACCTCGTGATCGTGGACGAGGCGCACTACCTGCGCAACGCGAGCAGTCGGAGTCACGCCGCGGCGGCCCTGCTCGCCGACTGGGCGGACGCCCTGATCTTCCTCTCCGCCACCCCGCTCAACCTCGGCAACCAAGACCTCTACAACCTCGTTCACCTCCTCGACGAGGCGTCCTTCCCGGAGCCCAAGGTCTTCGAGAACCAGCTCGAGCCGAACCGTCATCTGAACGCGGTGGCCGTAGGTCTCGCCGAGGGCGCTGCGGACACTCCGGACGGCGCCCGGTCACTGCACTCCCGGCTCATGCGCGTCCCGACCTCCGCGCACGGCAGGATCACCGCCCGACGACCGGAGTTCGGGCGCCTCCGGGAGCTCTTGCGTGTCGGCGCGCCACTGTCCCCCCAGCAACGCGCCGAGGCACGGCGGTGCATCGCCGAACTCAACGCCCTCGCGGGCATCGTCAACCGTACGCGCAAGGCCGACACCCCGGACCGCAAGGCCCTGCGTGAGGCCGAGGACGTCTCGGTCCACTGGACCCCGCAGGAGCGTGCGTTTTACGACGGCCTGCACGCCTGGTGCCTTGAGCGCGCCGCTCGCAGCGGCATGGCCGCCGCCTTCGCCGCGCAGATGTGGCTGCGGCAGGCGGCCAGCTGTATCCCGGCCATGCAGCAGCGGCTGCGGGAGCGTTTCTCGCCCCGGCCGGCCGAGGAGGAGGCCGCCGAGGAACTGCTCTACGACTCGGAAATCGTCGATGACTCCGAGGACGCCTCGAACGGCAGCCGTACGAGATTGGCCGCCTCGCCCGCGAGCCTCGCCCGCGAACTGGCGGATCAGGCCGACGATCTCTCGACACTGCGCCTTCTGCTGCGGGAACTCCCCGTGGACACCAAGTTCGAACAGTTCAAGAACATGCTGCGCGGCGCCCGGACCAAGGGCATGCGGCAGGCGATGGTCTTCTCCTTCTTCACCCGCACCCTGGAGTACCTGGAGGAGAGGCTGACACCGGAGTTCAAGGTCCGGGTCATGCACGGGAAGACCCCGCCGGCCGAACGGGAACGCATCATGAAGGACTTCCGTGCCGGCGCGTTCGACCTGTTGCTGGTGAGCGAGGTGGGCAGCGAGGGCCTGGACTTCGAGTTCTGCAACGTCCTGGTCAACTACGACCTGCCGTGGAACCCGATGCGGGTCGAGCAGCGTATTGGGCGGCTCGACCGGTTCGGGCAGCAGCACGAGAAGATTTTCATTTTTAACATGCAGGTTCCCGGCACCATCGAGACAGACATCTTCCAGCGCCTCTACGCACGCATCGGGGTCTTCCAGGACTCCATCGGAGAACTTGAACCGATCCTGCGCGGGCGTCTCAAGGAGTTGCATCGCATCGTCCTGGACCCTCATCTCTCCCCGGAGCAGCGGCGCCGCCAGGTCGACCGAATCGCCGTCGCGCAGGTGGATCGCGAGAAGGACCTGGAGAGCTTGAACGAGGCCCAGGCCCTCCTCACCGGTCTGGACGGCCTCCTCATCGAGGGATTCGACGAAACCAGTCCGGGCAGGGGACGCTATCTGGGCCCCCAGGAGATCCGCGGGCTGGTCGAGTGCTTCCTCACCGACAGCGGATACGGATCGTTGCGTGACGTCCCCCACGAGGACGACCTGGTGGATGTCTCGGGCAGCGGCTACCTGCTCAAGGTGATGTACGAGGCGATGGACACGGGTGCTTTCCCCCACCCTCGCGACGATCTGCTGGCCAGACTCAAGAGCGGCTCACCGACGCGCTTCAGTCTGACCGCGAGCGCCTCGTCGACGAGCGGGACCCCGTTGCTCAGTGTTCGCCATCCGCTGGTGCGCACCGCTCAGTGGTGGTACGAGCAGCACCCCGAGCCGCTCCTGCGCTACGGGCGGGCACGGCTGCCCGGACTGCCACCTGGCTCCCACTATCTGGTGGAGGTCCGGCTGGCGCGTACGGACGGCACCCGCTCGCGCCGCGAACTGTGGACCACCGCGGTCGAGGTCGGGACGATGCGGGAGGTGCCCGAGGTCGGGACCGCGCTGCTCACCTCGCTCGCCCGCGGTGAACTCACCAGCAGCGACGAGCCGCTGCCCCCCGACATCGACACGTCGCTCACCGACGCCCTGGAGGAGGTACAGGACCTCGCGGCCCTGCAGGAGCGTACGACCAAGCGGCTCTACGAGGCCGAGAACACGCGGCTCGCCGAAGGCCGGCGCGCCACGGTGAGCGACACCTTCCAGGTGAAGATCGCGCGGGCCCGCCGACTCGCCCTCCAGGTGGACCATCCCTCCATCCGCCGCCTCCACGAAAGCCGGGTGACACATCTGGAGACCCGGCGGGACGCCCTCCTGGCACAGATGGAGGGGGAATCCCGCTTCAGTCTGTCCACCGAGACGGTCGCCCTCGTACTGGTGGAGGGAGCCTGACCGGACACCGGCCGGTGCCCCGGGGTATGCCCCGGGACACCGGCAGACGTTTCACTGCCACGGGTGGGAGTACATGTCAGTGAAGGAATGACTCCGGTGCTCCTGCCCGTCCCTGCGCACGCGTGTCAGCCGGATGGCCCCCTGCTCTCCCGCCCGGAGCACGGGCCACCTCTCCACCCTGAACGCCATGGGCCGGGCTGAGGAGTCATGAACGACCATCTCGCCGTTGAGCCGTAGCGCCAGCGAGAACGCGGTCCTCGGGTGGAGCACGACGGGCAGATACGGCAACGCGCTGCCTTCCACCGAGAAGTCCATCGGCTCCCCGTCCACGGCCAGTGCCCGGATCCGCGCGTCGGTGACCCGGTGGACGTCCGGTGTGCCCCGCCAGTGATGGGCCAGTTCCTCGCGGCGCATCACCTGGTGTGGCGTGTAAAGGGGCTCGAAGGCGGGGTAGAGCAGTTGGCTGCGGCGGCGCCCGTTCGTGTCGTCCCACTCCAGCATCAGGTCGAAGCCGGGCCGGGGAAGATTGAGCCGGTGGTAGTTGTGCACCACCAGGCCGGTCACGACCGACTGCTCCGGTGATTCCAGCGCTCTGTCGTGCTCCACCTTTGCGTGGGGGAACGCCTCCTCGAAGAGCTCTCGCACGAGGGGCACCTGGGACATCCCGCCGGCGAGCAGCACATGGTGCACGTCGGTGGCCAGTTCCGACAGCGGCATACGGGCCAGGCGCGCGATGTCGGGCGTGGTGCGCCTGCGCAGCCGTGCCTCGCACAGGGCGGCCCTGACGTGTTCCAGGGCTTCCTCCATCTGAGGTCGGAACGCCTCCTCCAGCCGTCGGCGCGTATAGGTGAGCTCCAGGTCCCTGTATCCGCCACCAACCGGAACCCTCTGTTCGTCAAACCGCATGTCGGAGAGCAGCACTTTGAGCCGTCGGGCCGCCGCCAGGAGCAGCGCCCTGAGGGTGGCGGGGTCGGGCGTCCGGTCCACCGCTATACCCTTGGACTCCAGGTCCCGTTCCAGGTCCTGGGCGATCCGCAGGTCCAGCGAGTCACCGGCCCTGGCCACACCGCGTGCCGAGAGCACGGTGAGCTCGGCCGCACCGTCCTGGAGCGACTCGGTGACCTCGACCACGGCGATGTCGAGGGTCCCCCCGCCGAAGTCGAAGACCAGCGTGGTTCCGTCGGGCCGTTCCTCGCCGAGTTCCCAGTAGAGGCCCTCTGACCAAGCAAGCCCAGCAGCCACGGGCTCGTCGACAACGTCCCCGACGGCCACCGGAATTCCCGCGGCCCTGGCCAGGGTCGCGAGCCGCCTGCGCTGCGGACCGTCCCAGATGGCGGGGCAGGCAAGCCGGAAGTGGGCGTCCTCCGTGTCCGCCCCGGCGGCCCTGGCGCGCAGCAACACGTGCTCCAGCAGTTGCTTGATCAGGGTGTCCGCCGGGTGGCGGACCGTGCCGGCTCCTCTCTGTCCCGGCAGTTCGGCGGGCGACACGCCGAGCGTGATGCACTGTTTCACCGACCGCAGTGCTGCGGCTCCTGCCGCGGCCTCCGCGCCTTCGCCGAACAGGAGCTCACCGGAGGGGGAGACTGCGATCACGCTCGGCATCCAGGCCGTACCGTGACCGATCGGTACGTTCTCCGGCGCACCACCGGGAAGCCGCTGGCTCACCAAAGTGGTCGCGGTACCGAAGTCGATGCCGATCAAGGGCTTGTCGTGCTGCACCGATGTCCTCCATGGACACTGACTGCCGGAATCCTCTGCCCGGCAGCGGAATCAACTGGTTTGCCTACTGCTCGACCCCGCGAACGACGGCCTGTTCCAGCACCACGGGCTCGGGCTCACGCGGGCCCTGCCATACGAAGCCGGGCCGCTCCACCACCACACGTGCCGCCGGTCCGCCCAGGGCCCGGTGTCTCACCGGGTCGTAGTCCGTCTCTTCTCCGAGTACTCCCATGTCCAGCACCCCCGCTGCCGCCGCGCGGGCCAGGGCCCTTCGGTACAGAGCGTTCGCCGGTCCCGTCTCGTCGTCCTCGTGAATCGCCTGGTCCGCAACTTCCGTGAGCACTGCGGCGAGCACGCGCAGCGTGTCGATCCTGGCCTGCCGCAACTGCGCCTGCGACGCCCCGCGCGCTGTCTGCCGGGACTGCCGCAGCTCGTCGTCCCGTCGGCGAAGCTGACGTGACATCGCCTCCACGCGCTGCTCCGCCTCTTCCAGGGCCTGCCGGGCAGATTCCACCGTGGCTTCGGCGGCGCGGGCATGTGTCTCGGCCTCGGCGCGGAGTCTCTCCTCGTCCGCGACGCGGAGCCGCAACCGATTCGCCGTCGCTTCCGTCTCCGCCAGCGCTTCCGAGGCGTCCCGAAGCTGCCGCTCGAACTCGGCACGGGCCGTCTCGGCGATGCTCCGTTCTTCCTCCAGCAGGCGCCTGAGGCCCTCGATCTCGGCCTGCGGGTCCCGCTTGGGCTCCTGCACCGCTTCCGGTGCCCGATTCGGGGCGTCGTCCATCACCTCCTGGATGGGCTCGTCAGTCGCGATCGCGGTGTTCGCGGCCGCAGCGCTGCCGGCTTCGCCCCCCTCCACGTCGGTGTCGCATCCTTCCTCGGCCCCCTTGGGCTCGGGCTCCTCCGCAGGCATCGTGGGTGCCTCCGGTGCGGCTTCGGCGCCCCGGCTTTCCGTTGCCGTCTCGTCGCCGCCCGTGCCGTCCGTCTCCGCTGCATCGGCGGCTTCGGCCGCCGCGGCGGCCTGAGCCGTTCTGGCTGCTTCCCGAAGCTCAGCGGGAATGTCCGGATGGCCGGCTACGTACTGAGCCCACTCCCGCACGATTCGGTTCCGCTGCTCCTGGATTCGGGGATCCGCCAGTAGCGCGTAGGCCCGGAAGGCCATCTCCTCTGCGAAATCCAGCCATGAAAGGTCGTCCTCCGCGGGGCGTCTCTTCAGGACCGTCTTCAGAAGTTCCCTGGCCCTGGTCGATAGAGGGGCCAGCCGCTCCTCCTGAGCCCGCGTTTCCTCGGCATCAGGACGCATGGACAGCACCTGCTCGAAGGACTCCATCACGGCGCGCAAGGCATCCCATGCCTGCTCGCCGCCCAGCGCCTTGGCCGCCTTGTCCGCCGCGAGGCTCGGAGTTGGCATCGCCACCAGGGGGACGAGCAACGGAAGGAGATCGAGGGTCGACGGGATCTCCGCAGCCTTCTTCGCGGCCGGGATGGGTTCGGTACCAGGGAGGACGACCCGCTTCCTGGCGCGCGACATATCGAGGATGTGTTCGACAGCAAGCATGCGGATCTTTTCGGGCACGCGCTCGGGGTGAGGCTCCGTCCAGCCTCGCGGCCACTCCGTCACGGGGATGTCGAGTGCGTGCACCGCCAGGAGTTCGTACGGCGACAATTCGCCGAGGCCAGCGGACACGGCATCGAACAACGGCCGCTTAGGGTCCGTCGGCGTCGCGGACTTGTCCGCCAGTTTCCGGAGGGCTTCGGAGGCGGACCACTGCGGAGCGGTACTGCTGGGCTCCGTCCCGCGCCCGACCCACCGCATGCCCTTGGTCGTTTTGCGCACCTCGGGATGGGCACTGAGCGATTCACCCAACCGACGCCACCTACGTGACTCGTTGACGACGAGACCCATGTCCTCCACGTGCTTCCGCAACGTGGTGATGTTGACCAGCTCGTCCAGTTCGCGGAGCAGTTCGACCAGCACCTTCACGGGATCACTCTCGAACTCACCCTGAAGCGCCGCGAGGTCGGTGGCGGCCTTGTACCGGATCGTTCCCGAGGTAAGAATTCTCACCGATTCCGTTACGGGTGCGGGCAGATGTTCAATTTCCCCTCCCTGCCACTCGACGACGACTTCCGTCTCGTCCAGCGCGCGAACGGTACCTACACGGCGTACGGAACCGCCGTCACATTGCTCAACCAAAGATCCGATTTCCACAGCGCGAAACCTTATCGGCCGGTGCGACTGCTCCTGCGGTCCGGAGCCCGATAGCACTGATCCCCTACGTTCCCGCCTGTTGTGGGAACGCGACTACCACCCTGGCCACGGCGAGTTCCGCGACGAGCGTCCCGACGGCCGCCTGCCAGGCGTGCACCTGGGCGTGCCGTGGTCCGATCTCGTCGTGTTGGTACTTGCAGCCCTCGCTGAGCCGGTGCCAGAGGGCGTTGACGCGATGAGCCAGGGCCGGGCCGGCGTAGTGGCGCAGACAGAGCAGCTTCGCGCGCATGCTGATCGCGCCGAGCCCGGCTGCCTCGGCGGTGAGGGTCGCGTCGACGGCTGCTTCCAGGGCGATCCGTAGGGCGTAGGCCGCGCCTCGGGCACGGCCCGCCGGGGTCAGCGGGCCTTCGGCGTCTGGTCCTTCGGTGAGGAGGGCGTCTGCGGTGGCGAGGAGGGCGGTGATGGTGTCGACGCCGGTACGGGTGGCGGGCATCAGGCGTTCGCCTCCGGCTTACGGATCTTGTTGGCGAGGACCTCGACCTGCCGGACGAAGGCGACCGGGTCCGGCGGAAGGAATCCGCCAGGGTGGGCGCCCTGCTGGCACTGGTGGATCAGGACCGTGCTCTCACGGCCGTACAAGGAGCGGAGACTGGCCTTGACCTCCTCGTCGGGATGGACGGAGCCGTCGTCGAAGAGGGCGAACGATGCGAGGGGCAGCAGCCGTTCGGTCGTGTCGATGGCGGCCTGGAGGTCTTCGGCGGGGATGCCGGTGCGGTTGCGGCGGAGCCAGGCCGCCTCGACGATCGCCGTCGCCAGCGCCTCCCGGCACAGGGACGGAAGGACGTGACGCAAGGCCGTCTCGGAGCAGTTCTCGGTCCTGGCGAGGGCCATGGCGTTGTCGACGGCCTCCTTGACCGGGTCGGTGTCACAGGTGACGTGCACCTTGGACTTCTCGCCCCGCTCCACCTTGAGCACGGTCACCGGCAGGCCCTGGCTGCGGAAGGCGTGCGGGAGGCGGGTGTCGTGGGTGAAGACGACGACCTGCCGGTCGCGGCCGAGTTCGTCGAGCACCTGGGCCAGGCCGTCGACCTTCGCCGGGTCCATGGACTGCACGGGGTCGTCGATGACGACGAAACCGAAGGGGCTGTCGGCCGTGGCGGCGCGGGGCAGGAACAGGGAGAGGGCGAGCGAGTGCAGTTCGCCCTGGCTCATGACGCCCAGGGCGGACGCCTCGGTGTCGTCGACGGTGACGTCCATGACCAGCTTGCGGACGTTGGCCCGCTCACTGCCGTGCAGGCCGACTCGGGTCAGGTCGACGCTGCTCTGCTGGCGCAGCTTCTCCCAGATCCGCTGCGTGTGGCCGGCGAAGGCGTCGAGGCGCAGGTCGCGGACCTCGGTCGTGAGCTTCTTGATCCAATTGAGGGCAGCGTTGACCTCCGTCCGGCGGGGTTTGGCCGCGTCGGCTTCCCGGGAGAGGTTCGTCCACTCGGCGAGCAGGCCGACGACGGCGTGCCAGCGCTCGTCCATGGCCGCCAGTTCCTCACGCGCCGCACCGGCTACGATCGCGCACGCGTCCGTCAGCGTCACCGCCGCCATGAGCGTGCGCTCGGCAAGGTCGACGGGGTCGGTGATCCGCCGGCAGTCGCCCCAGGCCTGCCACGGTTCGGCGAGCGCGTCCGGGATCTCCCGCGGCACGACGACCAGGTCGTGCAGGGCACGCGTCGCGGTCCGCAGACGAGCCTCGGCCTCACGCACGGCCTCGGCCTCGCGCTGGAGCGCGGCGATCTGTGCCTCGGCCTGCGCGGCCCACTCCCGGTCCAGGACCTGTTCCGTGCCGCAGATTGGGCAGGCCGTGTCGTCGGCGTGGCGGTCGCTGTGGCGGAGCGCCGCCTGGAGCAGTGCGGCCCTGCTGTGGGCGTCGGCGGCCGCGGTGCCCTTCAGGTCGTCGACGTCGGCGACTGCGATCCGCAGCGCGTCCACTGCGGCGCCGACCCGGTCCAGGTCAGGGCTCTCGGTCTCGGCGGCGGCCTCCAGTCGCGCATCCCGCAGCCGGCCCTCGTCGGCAGTGGGCGCGCCTGCGATCAGCCCGTCGAGTACGCCGTAGTCGGGGCCGCCCTTCTCCTCCATCGCCACCAGGGCCTTGAGCGCCCGGTCGTCGTGGCCGACCTCCTCCAGGGCAGTGTGCAGGAGCGGCTTCCTCTCCTTGGCGGCGTTGACGACAGCGTCGAGTTCGTTCCTCGCGGCCGTCAGCCGGCGCGCGGCGGCGTGGAGCGCGTCCAGGCCTAGGATCACGGCGATGTTGTCGTACATCTCCGACGGCTTGCCGTTGATCAGGTTGTCCAGGTCGGCGTAGGACAGGAACGGGCGGTGGGTGCGGGCGGCCTGCTCCCAGCCGACCTGCTCCAGCGGCACGGTGCCGTGGCCCGGCCGCCTGAGCATGGCCTCGGAGTCGGTGAAGGCGTCGCCGGTCCAGGTGCGGGTGAGCGTGCTCGGTGACGGGTCGCCCTCGACGGCCAGCTTGGCCTCGACGACGGTCCGCTCGCCCTGGTGCAGGTTGCGCCAGCGAACGGCGTGGCTCGGGTGCTGGCCGGCGTAGTGGGCGTTGGTGCCGGTGAACAGGGTCTCGATCGCCTCGGCGATGCTCGACTTGCCCGAGCCGTTGCGTCCGACGACGAGGGTGACGCCGGGCTTGGGCTTCAGCTTGAGCCGTGCCTCCGAGCCGATGCCACGGAAGCCGGTGACCGCGATGTTCCCCAGGTAGACGGGGCCCTCGGCGGGCCGGGGGCCGACTTCGGCATCCTCGGAGTCCCCGAGCGCCTCGCGGACGAGAGCCTTCGCCGGGGCAGACAGCTTGCGGTCGTCGGCCAGGCGGGCCTCGACGAGATCGGACAGGGGCAGTGCGCTGTCGGGGGTCTGGTCCGTCGTCGCGTCGTCCATGGTGTCTCCCGTGATGTCCGTACGAGGAGGGAAAGGTGCGAGCACCGACAGGCACCGGGGCGGCCGAGCCGCTGGGGTGCCTGTCGACGGACGGAACCGTAGGCGTGGGTGGCAGCAGTACAGCGCCTCCTTTCTGATAACGGTGGTTACCAGCGGAGTTGATGACAACGGAGTGATCATTCGAGGCGGTGCGAGTGCCGGTTCGCCCGCCTCGGTGATCAGTTGGTTCGCCTCTTGGTCTCAGCGGTCCGTCTGTCCGACTCGGCGGCCGGCGCGGCCTGCTCGCGTACACCGGGGTCATGGCCGTTCCGCTCCCGCAGAGTTGCGCGCGCCTGCTCGTACTCCGCCCAGACGGTTTTGCCCGGGCCGTCCGGGCGCGGGTGCCAGTCCCAGCGGGTTGCGAGCTGCGACACCAGGAGCAGTCCGCGGCCGGCCTCGTCGGTGCCGTCGGTCTGCTCCGGGGCGGTGGGGCGGCGGGGGTGGCGTTCGGTGCGGGTGTCGGTGACCTCGACGCGTACGGTGCGGCCGTCGGGGGTGGTGTGGAGACGGAGGTGGAAGTCCCGGCCGGGGACGTGGCCGTGGCTCACGGCGTTCGCGGTGAGCTCGGCGACGATCAACACGATCGCGTCGTGCGGGTCGGTGCCGTACGGGATGCCCCACGCGTCCAGGCGGACGGCCGCGAGGCGGCGGGCCAGGCGGGCGCCGCGCGGTGTGGAGGTGAAGCGCATCTCGAAGGTGGGGGCCGGTGGCGAGGACGCCTTCAAGGGAGCACAGGGGGCGCCGGGGCGGGTGGTGTCGGTGGGATCGATGGGTTTCGTCGTCACGCCCCTCACGGTCCCGTCGGTCGCATAGCGTGACCAGTAGTGACGCAGCGACAGGAGTCGGCTGTACGCGCGCTGTCGGCGTGTGTCGGAGCTGCGCGCCGTCACGGCGCCCCTTGCGGGGGCGTTGAGCGAGAGAAGGCGGTGGTGGACATGGCGGAGCGCACGGATGCGGAGGCCGGGGCCGAGGCGGTTACCGGGGAGCGTGAGCACGGCGAGGGCGGCGGTGCGGGTGCGGCGCCGGTCGTGAGTCTCGGGGACGGGTGGGAGAGCGACGGCGGGGCCGGGCGGCGGCCGGAGGACGAGGCCGGACGGGGTGTCGTGGTCGCGTTCGGGCAGACCCTGAAGACGCTGCGAGTGCGGGAAGGGCTGGAGCGCGAGGAGTTCGGGCGGCGGCTCGGGTACTCGGCGTCCACCATCGCGTCGTTCGAGCAGGGGCGGAGGATTCCGACACCGAGGACGATCGAACGGGCGGATGAGGTGCTGGGGGCGGGCGGGTTGCTGTGCCTGTGGAAGGAGCAGGTGGAGCGGGCGCAGTATCCGGGGTTCTTTCAGGGGATGGCGGTGCTGGAGAAGGAGGCCGTTGAGCTGGTCTCGTACGACACCCTCGTGGTCAAGGGCCTACTGCAAACTGAGGAGTACATGAGGGCACTGCTGGGGATGCGGCGGCCTGTCCTGGACCCGGAGACCATTGAGCAGCGGGTGGCGGCACGGCTGGCTCGGCAGGACATCTTCGGGCGCTGGCCCGCGCCGTTGCTGAGCTTCGTGATGGACGAGTCAGTGCTGCGGCGTCCCTACGGTGGAAAAGACGTGCTGCGCGGACAGTTGGAGCACCTGCTCCTGATGGGCCAGAAGCCGAACGTCGTCATCCAGATCATGCCCCTCTCCTGCGAGGAGAGTGCGGGCGTCGATGGGCCGTTCACGATCGTCACACGGAAGGACGGCAAGAAGTTCGTGTACGCCGAGGCCCAAGGAACTAGCGCTCTGCAGACGGACCCGGAACAGACGACTCTCACCGCCGCTCGCTATGGGATCATCCGATCGCAGGCTCTCACTGCGCGAGAGTCACTGAAGTTCATCGAAGGGGTGCTGGGATCGCTATGAACAACGCTGAGTCCTCGACCGCCGCGTCCGGCCTCGCCTGGTTCAAGAGCAGCTACAGCGGAGCCGAGGGCGGCGATTGTGTAGAGGTCGCGGCTGCTACGGCAGTTGTGCACGTCCGTGACTCGAAGGCTAAGGCCGGCCGCGTACTCACCGTTTCCCGTGAGGCTTGGGCGGGCCTCATCGAGTTGGCCTCGTCGGAACAGCGCGTCTGACGTTGGACCTCAGCTGATGCATCCGGGCTGACGACGGCCCGGGTGCATCAGCTGAGGGCTACCTACTTGGAGTCGGCGTCGTCCCCGTCGGACTGTTCGACGTAGTCCGTGACGGAGGGCTCACGCTCCAGCACGACCTCGACATCCTCGACCCGCACCGTGGGCTTCGTCATGTCCAGCTCGGCGAGGTGGTTCCTCAGCTTCTTCGCCATGGGTCGGAAGGTCGCGAACGTGAGCCCGCCGGAAACGACAGCCCCGACGACGGGGACCGCCTTGGAGACGGTCCTTGCGAAGGTCTGCTTCGTCATCTCCTTACCGAGGTGACCGGCGATCTTCTTCACGAGGGGGTAGATGAACCCCTTTGTGAGCGCCTTCTGGGGCAGCTTCTTGGCGACCTCCTTCGACATCGCCTCCGCGGCCTTCGTGACAGCAGTAGTCGCCGAATGGGTGCCGAACATCACGCCGACGAAGAGTGTGAGCACTCCCTCGGTCGCGTCGTCCATGTCGTCGCCGGAGAACAGGTCGGGCCAGCTGTAGAGGTAGGCAAGCTTCTGCGAGATGCGCAGCATGTGCCCCATGTACTGCGCCAGGTCGGCGGGGACGGTGGCGGGAAGGAAGAGCAAGCCGGGCAGTCCGGCTGCCGCGGAGGCGGCGCTGACCTTGGCGGTCTCGTACTTGATGGAGTCGTTGGCCGCCTTCTCCAGGATGTCGAGGGGGATACCCGCCGCCGCCGGGGTCTCTTCGATCGCTACCTTGATTTGCTCTTCGGAGCAGTGGCGGGCCAGCGCCTTCCGAAGGTACGTCTCCCTGTTGATACGCACACCCGGAAGTTTCGCCGCAGCGACCAACACCGTGGAGAAATGCGACCCTGGGTCTTCCATCTCTTTACCCGCCATAAAATAAACCTGACCTTCCGGGAGGAACTTGAACCGCCCCGGGTTCGGTAGAGATCTCAGATTGTGGTTGTGACCTGGGGTTTCGTGAGTTCGGTGTAGTAGGTGGCTTCGTACTCGACGGGCGGGACGTGGCC
>BNBH01000018.1 GCA_014655195.1 Streptomyces cellulosae
AGACGACTGGGTTGATAGGCCGGATATGGAAGCACGGTAACGTGTGGAGTTGACCGGTACTAATAGGCCGAGGGCTTGTCCTCAGTTGCTCGCGTCCACTGTGTTAGTTCTGAGACAACGACCGTTGTCGGCTTTGAGTAGAACGCATAACAGAAGAGTGTGCTTGTTCGCTCGAAACCATTAGGGTTTCGGTGGTCATAGCGTAGGGGAAACGCCCGGTTACATTCCGAACCCGGAAGCTAAGCCTTACAGCGCCGATGGTACTGCAGGGGGGACCCTGTGGGAGAGTAGGACGCCGCCGAACAATCTTTGGAAGGACCCCTGGTCGCCAGCGTTCAGCTGGGGCCAGGGGTCCTTTTTGTATTTATGCTTGCAGTACCCGAGACAGGAGTCACCGATGTCCACCAACTCTCCCGACGACCGACCGGAGCGCGACCAGCGCCGACGGGACAGTGGTGACCGCTCGGACCGTGGCGGCCAGCGCGGCGGCCCCCGTCGCGGCAACGACCGGGACCGTGGCAGCTTCCGCAGGGACGGCGACCGTCCCCCCTTCCGCCGCGACGACCGCGACCGGGACCGTGATCGCGATCGCTCCAGCGACCGTGACCGCAGCGGCGGCCGGCCCGAGCGCGGCGGTTTCCGGGGACGCGACGACAACCGCGACAACCGCGGGGGCGACCGCGGCGGGTACCGCGGCCGCGACGACCGCAGGGATGACCGGCGTGACGACCGGCGGGATGACCGCCGTGACGATCGGCGCGACGACCGGGACCGTGGCGGTTACCGCGGCCGTGACGACGACCGTGGTGACCGCGGTGGCTTCCGCCGTGACGACGACCGTGGTGACCGCGGTGGCTTCCGCCGTGACGACAACCGTGGTGACCGCGGTGGCTTCCGCCGTGACGACAACCGTGGTGACCGCGGCGGTTTCCGCCGTGACGACAACCGTGGCGACCGTGGCGGCTTCCGTCGCGACGACGACCGCGGGTACGGCCGCCGCGACGACCGCAGGGATGACCGGCGTGACGACCGGCGGGATGACCGGCGTGACGATCGGCGCGACGACCGGGACCGTGGCGGCTACCGCGGCCGTTCCGACGACCGTGGTGACCGCGGTGGCTTCCGCCGTGACGACAACCGCGGCGACCGCGGCGGCTTCCGTGGCCGCGACGACCGTCCCGAGCGCGGCGACCGCGACCGCGGTGGCTTCCGGCGCGGCGGCGACAGCCGTACCGAGACCCGTGGTGGCGACCGCGACTCCCGCGGTGGCGGCTTCCGGCGTGACGATCGCGACCGGGGCGACCGTGGTGGCTTCCGTGGCCGCGACGACCGTGACCGTGGGCGCGGGCCGCGTCGTGACGACCGTGGTGGCCGTCCCGGTGGGTACCGTGGGCGCGACGACCGCCAGGGCGGCGGCCGGTTCCGGGACGAGCGGGACCGCGACCGCGAGCCCATCAAGCGGCTGCCGATCCCCGAGGACGTCACCGGCGAGGAGATCGACAAGGACGTCCGGCAGGAGTTGCAGAGCCTGCCCAAGACGCTCGCCGAGGACGTCGCCAAGAACCTGGTGATGGTCGCCCGGCTCATCGACGAGGACCCCGAGCGCGCCTACGCCTACTCCCGTATCGCCCTGCGGCTCGCCTCGCGCGTGGCCGCCGTGCGGGAGGCCGCCGGGTTCGCCGCGTACGCGACGCAGAAGTACGCGGAGGCCCTCGCCGAGTTCCGTGCCGCGCGGCGGATGACCGGGACCGTGGAACTGTGGCCGCTGATGGCGGACTGCGAGCGCGGGCTCGGTCGGCCGGAGAAGGCGCTGGACATGGCCGGCGCGCCCGAGGTGCAGAAGCTGGACAAGGCCGGTCAGGTCGAGATGCGGCTCGTCGCGGCCGGCGCCCGGCGTGACATGGGCCAGCTGGACGCGGCCATCGTCACCCTGCAGAGCCCCGAGCTGGCGTCGAACTCCGTGCAGCCGTGGACCGCGCGTCTGCGGTACGCGTACGCCGACGCGCTGCTCGCCGCCGGCCGTGAGGGCGAGGCGCGCGAGTGGTTCGCCAAGGCCGTCGAGGCCGACCGGGACGGCAGCACCGACGCCTCCGACCGGCTCGCCGAACTGGACGGCGTGGAGTTCATGGACGCCCTCGTCGAGGACGAGGACCAGGACGCCGCCGCCCGTGACGAGCAGGGCGCGCAGGACGAGGACAAGGACTGACGTCCTCGCCGTACCACGCACATGACAGAGAGGGGGCGGGCCCCGGCGATCAAGCCGGGGCCCGCCCCCTTCTCGTATGTCCGGACGCTCAGAGATCCAGCGCGCGCAGCACCAGGCCCGACGCCGGCTTCGGGCCGAACGACGTCGACTTGCGGGGCATCGTCACCCCCTGGCGGGCGAGATCGCGCACCACGTCCTCGTGCACCGGGTGCATCAGCACCGCCGTACCGCCGTCACGTCGGGCCTTGTCCACCGTCGCCGCCGTGTCGTGGATGTACGCGATGTGGGCGGAGTCGTCGGGGACGCGCCAGACGTGGTCGAGGAGCGTGGCGTGCAGGACGGTCGCGTCCAGGGTGCGCCAGGCCTCCGGGCGGTCCGCCGGCACCGTGCGGTCCAGGAGCGCGGGGTCGGGCCGGTCGACCAGGTGGAAGGCGCCGTCGTCCCCCGTGAGGAGGAACGCGTTGCCGTCCTCCGCCGCCTCGGCCAGTGCGTCCATCGCCCGCTGCGGCGGCACGTCCAGGCGGCGGACGCGGAAGGAGCCGTCCAGCGCCTTCAGGGCCTTGGCGACCGGCAGGTCGTGCAGGAATCGGTGGATGGCGCGGACCCGCAGCGGATAACGGGTCGTGTCGACCAGGAGGACCAGGCCGTGGTCCCAGGGGCTGGGGGAGGGGTGCTCCGCGCGTAGCCGGCGGTAGGTCGCCCAGCGGTGGTGACCGTCGGCGATCAGGGCCTGGTGGGCGGAGAGCTCGTCGCGGACCACGGCCAGATCGGATGGGTCGGTGACCGACCACAGGCGGTGGTGGACGCCGTCCTCCGTGGTGGTCGCCAGGAGCGGCGGCTGTTCGGCCGTGCGCTCGATCAGGCCGGCCGTGCCCGCCGTCGTGCCGTCGCCCCGGTAGGTGAGGAGCAGCGGCTCCAGGTTGGCGCTGGTCGCGCGCATGAGGTCCGCGCGGTCCGCGACGACGTGCGGCATGACGTCCTCGTGCGGGAGCACCAGCCGCTCCTCCGGTTCGGAGACGCGCAGTGCGCCGATCACGCCGCGCTGCACCAGGCCGTCGCCGTCGCGCTGCTCGTAGACGTACAGGCCGGGTTCGGGGTCGGGGGTGAGGACGCCCTCGGCGCGCCAGCGGCGGAGCGTCTCGGCGGCCTGGGCGTTGCGCTCGGCGGGCGTGCCGGCCTCGGGCAGGATCAGCCGGACGATGTTGTACGGGTCGGCGGACTGGAGATGGTGCAGGCCGTCGGGGCGGACCACGACGTCGTAGGGCGGGGATGTCACGGCGGCCAGGCTGCCGACCCGGTCCGGGTCGTACCGAAGGCCTCGGAACGGGGTGAGTTCCAGCCCTCGGGGCGCCGTTGCCGTCGAGTGACCTGCAGAGTTCATCCCGGCATCGTACGGGTGTCGGTCCCATGGGGGATGATCGGGGGAAAGCCGTCGAACGAGGAGCGATGCGGAATGAGCCGGAGCGTCAGGACGAGGCCCGAGGGCAGTGGGCAGGCCCTGAGCGAGGCGTACGACACGGCGCTGCTCGACCTCGACGGAGTGGTGTACGCGGGCGGTGAGGCCATCGACCACGCGGTGCCGTCCCTTGCCGCGGCGCGCGACGGCGGGATGCGTCTCGCGTACGTCACCAACAACGCGCTGCGCACGCCCGACGCCGTCGCCGCGCATCTGACCGAGCTGGGCATACCGGCCGAGGCCGGTGACGTCATCACCTCCGCGCAGGCGGTGGCGCGGCTCATCGCCGACCAGGTGCCGCAGGGCTCCCGGGTGCTCGTGGTGGGCGGCGAGGGCCTGCGGGTGGCGCTGCGCGAGCGCGGTCTGGTGCCGGTGGAGTCGGCGGACGACGACCCGGCGGCGGTCGTGCAGGGGTACGGCGGTCCGGAGCTGACGTGGGGCCGCTTCGCCGAGGCGTCCTACGCGGTCGCGCGCGGGGTGCCGTGGTTCGCGTCCAACACCGACCTGACGATCCCCAGCGGCCGGGGCATCGCGCCCGGCAACGGCGCGGCCGTGGAGGTCGTGCGGATCGCCACCGGCGCCGAGCCGCAGGTGGCGGGCAAGCCGCTGCCGCCGATGCACCGCGAGACGATCCTGCGTACGGGCGCCGAGCGGCCGCTGGTGGTGGGGGACCGGCTGGACACGGACATCGAGGGCGCGTTCAACGGCGGGGTGGATTCGCTGCTGGTGCTCACCGGGGTGACCGACGGCGCGCAGCTGGTGGCGGCGCCGCCGCACCACCGGCCGACGTACGTGGACGCCGATCTGCGGGGGCTGCTCACCGGGCAGCCCGAGGTCGTCGAGGGCGGCGGAGCCTTCCGGTGCGGCGGGTGGACGGCGGCGGCCGGCGCCGGGCGGCTGGAGCTGGACGGGGACGGCGCGCCGGTGGACGGGCTGCGGGCGCTGTGCGCGGCGGCCTGGACGGCGGCCGGCGAGGAGGCGTGCGGGCTGGACGCGGAGAAGGCGCTGGCCAGGCTGGGAGTCTGACGGTCTGCCGGGAACCGGATCTTGATCGATTTGGAGGATAGGCTAACCTAACCGGGTGTTGGTCGAGAGTCCCCCCGAACAGCGCGCGGAGACCGCCTCCGCGCTCCCCGGCCGCCGGGCGCTGCGCGCGGCCGGTCTGCTCGCGTCCCTCGCGGTCCTGGTGCTCGTCGCGCTGGCGAGCATCGCGGTCGGCGCGAAGGAGCTGTCCCTGGGGCAGGTGTGGCACGGGCTGTTCGACGCGTCGGGCACCTACGCCGACACCGTGGTGTCCGACCGGCTGTCCCGCACCCTGCTCGGTCTGCTCGCCGGCGCCGCCCTCGGTCTCGCCGGGGCCGTGCTGCAGGCGCTCACCCGCAACCCGCTGGCCGACCCGGGGCTCCTCGGCCTGAACGCGGGCGCCTCCGCCGCGGTCGTCACCGCCATCACCTTCTTCGGCGTCACCTCCCTGTCCGGATATGTGTGGTTCGCGTTCTTCGGGGCAGCGGCCGTCGGCGCGATCGTGTGGTTCCTCGGCGGACGCCGGGGCGCCACCCCCGTACGGCTGGTGCTCGCCGGCACGGCCATCAGCGCCGCGCTGTACGGCTACCTCCAGGCCGTGATGATCCTCGACGACGCCGCCCTCGGCCGGATGCGCTTCTGGACGGTCGGCTCGCTCGGCTCCGGCAGCGACGAGGCCGTCATGCAGGTGGTGCCGTTCCTGGTCGTCGGCAGCGTGCTGGCGCTGCTGCTCGCCCGGCCGCTGAACGCCATGGCCATGGGCGACGACACCGCCAAGGCGCTCGGCGCCGACCTCAACCGCACCCGCGCGCTGTCCATGCTCGTCGCGACGATGCTCAGCGGCGCCGCCACCGCCGCGTGCGGTCCGATCGTCTTCGTCGGCCTGATGGTGCCGCACGTGGTGCGGTCCTTCACCGGGCCCGACCAGCGCTGGATCCTGCCGTACGCGGCGGTCCTGTCGCCGGTGCTGCTGCTCGGCGCGGACGTGCTCGGCCGCGTCGTTGCCCGGCCCGCCGAACTCCAGGTGGGCATCGTCACCGCGATCATCGGCGGCCCGGTGTTCATTCTTCTCGTACGACGGCGGAGGACGGCCCAGCTGTGAAGACCAACCGTGCGGTGCGCATCCCGGGCGGCCTCTCGGTCCGGCTGGACGTGCGCGCCCTCACCGTCGTCCTGCTGCTGATTCTGCTGGCGCTCGGCGCGAGCGTCCTGCTCATCGGCACCGGCGACTTCCCGATGTCCGCCTCCGACGTGCTGACCACCCTCGTCGGGCAGGGCAACGAGGGGCAGGAGTTCATCGTCACCGAGCTGCGGCTCCCGCGGGTACTGGTCGGCCTCCTGGTCGGCGCCTCCCTCGGAATCGGCGGCGCCCTCTTCCAGACGATCTCCCGCAACCCGCTCGGCAGCCCCGACATCCTGGGCCTCGGCCAGGGCGCCACCGCCGGCGCGCTCACCGTCATCGTGCTGTTCTCCGGCACCGCCAACCAGGTCGCCCTCGGCGCGCTCGCCGGCGGTCTGCTCACCGGCACCGCCATCTACGTCCTCGCCTGGAAACGGGGCGTGCACGGCTACCGGCTGGTGCTGGTCGGCATCGGCGTCTCCGCCGTCGTCACCGCCGTCAACGGCTATCTGCTCACCAAGTCCGACATCGTCGACGCCGCCCGCGCGGTCGTGTGGATGACCGGGTCCCTCGACGGGCGCGACTGGGACCAGGTGTGGCCGCTGCTCGCGCTGTGCGCCGTCCTCGTCCCCGTCGTCCTCGCCAACTCCCGCGCCCTGCGCATGACGGAGATGGGCGACGACGTGTCCAACGCCCTCGGCGTGCGCGTCGAGCG
This sequence comes from Streptomyces cellulosae, assembly GCA_014655195.1. Classification (GTDB taxonomy): domain Bacteria; phylum Actinomycetota; class Actinomycetes; order Streptomycetales; family Streptomycetaceae; genus Streptomyces; species Streptomyces cellulosae. The sequence goes on from BNBH01000018.1 coordinate 6,521, forward strand.
GCTGCGGCTGGTGCTGATGCTGTCCGCCGTGCTGCTCACCGCGTCCGCGACCGCCGCCGCCGGACCCGTCAGCTTCGTCGCGCTCACCGCGCCGCAGCTCGCCCGGCGCCTCACCCGGTCGCCCGGACCGAACCTGGTCGCCTCGATGTGCATGGGCGCGGCCCTGCTGGTCCTCGCCGACGTCCTCTCCCAGCGGGCGTTCGGCGCCGAGCAGCTCCCCGTGGGCGTGGTCACCGGCGTCCTCGGCGGCGTCTACCTGCTGTGGCTGCTGGTCACCGAGCGCAGGGCGGGCCGGATATGAGCGGCGCCGAGAACACGAACACCCGAAGGAGCACCGTGAACCGTCTCTCCGCCGAGAACGTCACCCTGGCCTACGACCAGCGGGTCATCGCCGAACAGCTGTCGGTGGAGATCCCGGACCACTCCTTCACCGTCGTCGTCGGCCCCAACGCCTGCGGCAAGTCCACCCTGCTGCGCGCCCTGTCCCGCATGCTCAAGCCGAGCGCGGGCCGCGTGCTGCTCGACGGGCAGGCCATCCACTCCCTGCCCGCCAAGAAGGTCGCCCGCACCCTCGGCCTGCTGCCCCAGTCGTCCATCGCGCCCGACGGCATCACCGTCGGCGACCTGGTCGCGCGCGGCCGGTACCCGCACCAGAGCCTGCTGCGCCAGTGGTCCCCCGAGGACGAGCGGGTCGTGCGGGAGTCGATGGCCCGCACCGGCGTCGCCGACCTCGCCGAGCGCTACGTCGACGAGCTGTCCGGAGGGCAGCGGCAGCGCGTGTGGATCGCCATGGCGCTGGCCCAGGAGACGCCGCTGCTGCTGCTCGACGAGCCGACCACCTACCTGGACATCCAGCACCAGATCGACGTCCTCGACCTCTGCGCCGACCTTCACGAGGAGCAGGGCCGCACCCTCGTCGCCGTGCTGCACGACCTCAATCACGCCGCCCGCTACGCCACCCACCTCGTCGCCCTGCGCGAGGGCCGGGTCGTCGCGCAGGGCGCGCCCAAGGACATCGTCACCGCCGAACTGGTGGAGGAGGTGTTCGGGCTGCGCTGCCAGGTCATCGACGACCCCGAGACGGGCACCCCGCTGGTCGTGCCGGCGGCCCGCGCGTCCCGGGTCAAGCAGGAGACCACGAAGGTCTGAGGGACGTCAGAGGAGCTTCCGCAGCTGGAACAGGTCGCGCAGACCCGCCTCCAGCCGCACCCGCCCCGAGGCCCACGCCCGCGCGAAGTGCAGCCCCCCGTCGACCAGGGCCACCAGGTCGTCGCCCGTCATGGCGAGCCGTATCTGCGCCTTCTCGCGCGGCGGTCCAGGAAAGGTCTCCCGCACCTCGATCCGGCCGCCGGTGAGGCGGCCCGCGAAGGTCACGTCCAGGTCCGTGACGTGGCAGCTGACCGACCGTTCCATCGACGCCGCGGCGCGGACGTCGCCCTCGGCGTCGCCCATGCTGTCCGAAAACTTGTCGAGTGCCGCACGGCACTCCTCGATCGTGGCCATCGCGCACGACGGTACCCCAGCCGTTCGCGGTAGCGTCGGGGCATGAACGACGCAGTGCCGCAGGCGGCGGACACGGAGCCGGACCCCGGGGCCACGCAGGACGGGCCGCCGGAGCAGGCCGCGCCGCAGCCGCCCTACGACGACGGGCCCGCCGGACCCGCACCGCTGGGCGTGCCGCGCACCCCGACCGGGAACGCCGAGGTCGACGCCCATGTGGAGCGGCTGGCCGACGCCGACCACCTCACCACCGACGGCCACCTCGAGGTGTACGAGGATGTACACCGGGGGCTGCGCGACGCGCTCACCGCGCTCGACGCCCGCCCGGGTCCCTCACCCGCCGCCCCGCACCGGGGCACACCGGGGCACCCGTCCCAGTCGGCACACGTACACAGGAGCTGAACCGAACGTGGCAGGAGTCGCACGCCGCCGTCTCGACGCGGAGCTGGTCCGCCGCAAGCTGGCGCGCTCGCGCGAGCACGCCAGCCAGCTGATCGCCGCCGGGCGGGTCAGCGTGGGCAGGACGGTGGCGACCAAGCCCGCCACCCAGGTGGAGACCGCGGCCCCGATCGTGGTCGCCGAGGACGCCGGCGATCCCGACTACGTCTCGCGCGGGGGGCACAAACTGGCCGGGGCGCTGGACGCCTTCGTGCCGCGGGGGCTGGTCGTGAAGGGGCGCCGCGCGCTCGACGCGGGCGCCTCCACCGGCGGTTTCACCGACGTGCTGCTGCGGGCGGGCGCCGCCCACGTGGTCGCGGTGGACGTCGGATACGGACAACTCGCGTGGTCTCTCCGGCAGGATGAACGCGTGACCGTCAAGGACCGTACGAACGTACGGGAGTTGACGATCGAGGTCATCGATGGGGAGCCTGTGGATCTTGTCGTGGGGGATCTGTCCTTCATCCCGCTCGGACTGGTGCTGCCCGCACTGAAGCGGTGCGTGACGCCGGACGCCGATCTGGTGATGATGGTCAAGCCGCAGTTCGAGGTGGGCAAGGAGCGGCTGGGCAGCGGCGGTGTCGTACGCAGTCCGCAGCTGCGCGCAGAGGCGGTCCGGGGGGTGGCCGCCAAGGCCTGGGAGCTGGGGCTCGGGGCGAAGGGCGTGACGGCGAGCCCGCTGCCCGGACCGTCCGGGAACGTCGAATACTTCCTGTGGCTGCGGGCCGGGGCACCGGAACTGGACCCGGCCGACGTTGACCGTGCTGTGGCGGAGGGGCCGCGTTGACACAGAACCGTGCTCGTACTGTTTTCCTGCTGGCCCACACGGGACGGGCCGCGGCCATCCGCAGCGCCGAACTCGTGGTCAAGGGCCTGCTGCGCTCGGGCCTCGGGGTGCGGGTGCTGGAGGAGGAGGCCCGCGACCTGCCGCTCCCGGACGACGTGGAGACGGTCAAGGAGGCCACCCCGCAGTGCCTGGACGACTGCGAGCTGCTGATCGTCCTCGGCGGTGACGGCACGCTGCTGCGCGGCGCCGAGTTCGCCCGCGCCTCCGGGGTGCCGATGCTCGGCGTCAACCTCGGCAGCGTGGGGTTCCTCGCCGAGGCCGAGCGGGACGACCTGGAGAAGGTCGTCGACCGCGTGGTGAGCCGGTCGTACGAGGTCGAGGAGCGGATGACCGTCGACGTCGTGGTGCACCGCAACGGCGACATCGTGCACACCGACTGGGCGCTGAACGAGGCGGCCGTGCAGAAGGTGTCCGCCGAGCGGATGCTGGAGGTCGTCCTGGAGATCGACGGACGGCCGGTGACGGGGTTCGGCTGCGACGGCATCGTCTGCGCGACGCCGACCGGGTCCACCGCGTACGCGTTCTCCGCGGGCGGGCCCGTGGTGTGGCCTGAGGTGGAGGCGCTGCTGATGGTGCCGATCAGCGCGCACGCGTTGTTCGCGAAGCCGTTGGTGACGTCTCCGAACTCCGTTCTGGCGGTGGAGGTGCTGCCGCATGTGCCGCCGGGTGTGCTGTGGTGCGACGGGCGGCGGACCGTCGAGCTGCCGGCGGGGGCCCGGGTGGAGGTGCGGAAGGGGGCGGTGCCGGTGAGGTTGGCCCGGCTGCATCACGCTTCGTTCACCGACCGGCTTGTCGCGAAGTTCGCGTTGCCGGTGTCCGGGTGGCGAGGGGCGCCGCACTAGCGGTCTCGGCGGGGTGGTCGCCCGAGCGTGGGCGGCTGCGGGTGGACCGTGGCTTGTCGCGCCCACGCGGCGGAGCCGCACATCGGTACAGCCCCGCGCCCCTTCGGGGTGTCCACTCGCGTGGGTGACAAGGGTGGGGCAGTCGCACTTCGCCGTGTCGACCTCGTATGGTCGTGTCCGTGCTAGAGGAGATGCGGATACGGTCGCTCGGTGTCATCGACGACGCTGTGGTGGAGCTGTCGCCCGGCTTCACCGCCGTCACCGGTGAGACGGGTGCGGGCAAGACCATGGTGGTCACCAGCCTGGGCCTGCTGCTGGGCGGACGGGCGGATGCGGCCCTGGTGCGGATCGGCGCGCGCAACGCCGTGGTCGAGGGGCGGATCGCCGTGCCCGAGGGCTCGCCGGCCGTCGTGCGCGCCGAGGAGGCCGGGGCCGAGCTCGACGAGGGGACGCTGCTGGTCAGCCGTACCGTCTCGGCCGAGGGGCGGTCCCGGGCGCACCTGGGCGGGCGCAGCGTGCCCGTGGGACTGCTCGCTGAGCTCGCCGACGACCTGGTGGCCGTGCACGGGCAGAGCGACCAGCAGGGCCTGCTGAAGCTGTCCCGGCAGCGCCAGGCGCTCGACCGGTACGCCGGGTACGCGGTCGCCGTGCCGCTCGGCAAGTACGCGGAGGCGTACAAGCGGCTCCGGGCGGTCACTTCGGAGCTGGAGGAGATCACCACCCGTGCGCGGGAGCGGGCCCAGGAGGCCGACATGCTCCGCTTCGGGCTGGAGGAGATCGCCGCCGTCGAGCCGCGCGCCGGCGAGGACACGGAACTGGCCGAGGAGGCCGAGCGGCTCGGGCACGCCGAGGCGCTGGCGTCGGCCGCCGCCGTCGCGCACGCCGCGCTGGCGGGCAATCCGGAGGACCCGGAGGGCGTGGACGCCGGGACGCTCGTCGCGGGCGCCCAGCGGGCGCTGGAGGCCGTACGGGCACACGACCCGGCGCTGGCGGCGCTGACCGACCGCATCGGCGAGGTCGGCATCCTGCTGAGCGATGTCGCGGGCGAGCTGGCCGGATACGCCGACGACCTGGACGCGGACCCGCTGCGGCTCGCCGCGGTTGAGGAGCGTAGGGCCGCGCTGAACGCGCTGACCCGCAAGTACGGAGCGAACGTCACCGAGGTGCTGGCCTGGGCGGAGCGCAGCGCCGCGCGCCTCACCGAACTGGAGGGCGACGACGAGCGGATCGGCGAGCTGACCGCCGAACGGGACGCCCTCCGTGCCGAACTGGGCGTGCTCGCACAGGAGTTGTCGGAGGCACGGGCGGAGGCCGCGGAGCGGTTCGCGGCGGCCGTGACGGAGGAGCTGGCCTCCCTCGCCATGCCGCACGCGCGCGTGTCGTTCGACATCCGGCAGACCGAGGACCCCGAAGGCGTCGAGGTGAACGGGCGCACGGTGGCGTACGGGCCCTCGGGTGTGGACGAGGTCGAGTTGCTGCTCGCCCCGCACCCCGGGGCGCCGCCCCGGCCGATTGCCAAGGGCGCCTCCGGCGGTGAGCTGTCGCGCGTGATGCTGGCCGTGGAGGTCGTCTTCGCCGGGACCGACCCGGTGCCGACGTACCTCTTCGACGAGGTGGACGCCGGCGTCGGCGGCAAGGCGGCCGTGGAGATCGGCCGGCGTCTGGCCAGGCTGGCGAAGAAGGCGCAGGTCGTCGTCGTCACGCACCTGCCGCAGGTGGCCGCGTTCGCCGACCGGCAGCTGCTGGTGGAGAAGACCGACGACGGCTCGGTCACCCGGTCCGGCGTGAAGGTGCTCGAAGGCGAGGACCGCGTACGGGAGTTGTCGCGGATGCTGGCGGGCCAGGAGGACTCCGAGACGGCCCGGGCGCACGCGGAGGAACTGCTGGCGGCGGCGCGGGCGGACGCCTGACCCTGCCGGACAGGCACCTTCCGTCATCCTTACGGGTGATGTGCCCTCCGCTGTGGACCCCGGCGTACGCCCGCGCGTTTCCCGGAACCGGCGTGCGTGCTGGCATGCTTGACGGTGTACGCGGAGGACGCCGCGCGGGCCACCCCTCCGCGGGATCCTTCGGTACGTTCGTCGTGACCGTCCGACCCGAACCAGGAGCCCGGCCACGTGACCCCCGTGAGCAGCCACGCACCGCACGGCCAGTCGTCGCTGCGCACCGTGCAGGTGCTGGGCGGCGGCAACGCCGCCAGCGGCGCGCACGTACGCTCGCTGGCCGCCGGGCTCGTGGCACGGGGCGTGCGGGTCACGGTGTGCGCCCCCGAAGAGGCGGACCACGCCTACGGCTTCACCGGCGTCGGCGCCGAGCACGTCCATGTGCCCCGCAGCAGCGACCCGGGGTCGGTGGCCGCGCTGCGCGCTGCCTGCTCGGGCGCCGACCTGGTGCACGCGCACGGTCTGCACGCCTCGTTCCGTACGTCCATGGCGCTCAGCGGGCGGGGCACCCCCTTCGTCGTCACCTGGCACGACCGCGCGCACGCCGAGGGCCCCCGCGCCCACTTCCTGCGCGTGCTGGAGCGGCGGGTCGTGCGCGCGGCCACCGTGGTGCTCGGCACGACCTCGGCCCTGGTGGACCGGGCCCGGCGCAGTGGGGCGCGTGACGCCCGGCTCGCCGCGGTCTCCCTGCCCGGGCCCCGCAGCGCGCCGGCGGCCGAGGAGGCCGAGCGGCGCACGCCGAAGGTGCGAGCCGAACTCGGCGCCGTGGACCGCCCGTTGATCGTCGCCATCGGGTCGCTCGAGCGGCACCGCGGCCTCGACGTCCTGGTGGACGCCGCGCACGCCTGGCAGCGCCTCGACCCGGTGCCGCTCGTGGTGATCGCGGGGGAGGGGCCGCTCCACGGCGAACTGCGGCGCGCCGTCGACGCACAGGACCTGCCGGTGCGGCTGCTCGGCCGTTGTGAGGACGCCTCCGACCTGCTCGCCGCGGCCGACGTGGCCGTGCTGCCCAGCCGCAGGGAGGAGGCGCGGTCCACGTTCGCGCAGGAGGCGCTGCACGCGCGCGTGCCGCTCGTCGCGACCCGGGTGGGCTCTGTCCCCGAACTCGTCGGCGACGCGGCCGAACTGGTGCCGCACGGCAACGCGCGGGCTCTCGCCGACGCCGTGACCCGGCTCCTGGAGGACCCGGAACACCGGGAGACGCTCGTGCGGCGGGGCGTGCGGCAGGCGGCGACCTGGCCGACGGAGGACCAGACGGTCGCCCAGGTGCTCAGCGTCTACGACGAACTGACCCAGCCTCGGCCCCTGGTCTGACCCTTCTCGGGGCGTGGTTACGGCACGTGCCGCCGCGCCCGCAGCGCCAGGCTCAACGTCAGCACCGTCTGCGGGTCGTCGAGGTCGGCGCCCAGCAACTCCCCGATGCGGGCGAGCCGGTTGTAGAGCGTCTGCCGGTTCAGGTGCAGCTCCCGCGCCGTCTCCGCCTTGCGTCCGGCGTGCGCCAGATACGTCTCCAGGGTCGGCAGCAGCGCGGGCCGTGAGCGCCGGTCGTGGTCCAGCACCGGGCCGATCGCCCGTTGTACGAAGTCCGCCAGGTCCGGATGGTCGCGCAGCCGCCACAGCAGCAGGTCGATGTCCAGCCGCCGTGCGTCGTACCAGGGCCGCTCCGGGAGCCCCTGTGCCGCCGTCGCCGTCTCCACCGCGTGCCGCAGTCCCGTCGGGACCGCCGCCCAGTCTCCGGCCGGCCCGACCACCACCACGGGCGGCCGTCCGCCCGGACGCAGCATGCCCGCCCGCTCCACTCCGGCGCGCAGCGCGGCCGCCACCCGGTCGGCGACGGACGGCCGCTCCGACTCCGCGCGCAGCGCGAGCAGCAGCGGCACCCGCCCCTCGACCGGCCGCACGCCCAGCAGCACCGGCACGCCGAGCGAGGACAGCTCCTCGCCCACCGCGCGGGCCAGCACCGCCCAGCCGCCGCCCTGCGGGGACAGCGTGTCGCCGAGCCGCATCACCACCGGCAGCAGCGGCCCCCGGCCCGGCTTGAAGCCCAGCACCCGGGCCTGGGCGGGCGCGTCCTCGGCGCTGATCCGGCCCTCGGCGAGGTCGGTGAGGAAGTCGCCCCGGCCGCGCGCCGCCAGCTCCTCCTCCTGGCGCGCCTGCATCAGCACCAGGGCGAGGATGCCCGCCGCCCGCTCGGCCGCCATCCGGTGCACCGGCTCCGGCGCGCTGCGCACCGGCAGCAGCACCAGCCGCGCCCGCACACCGCCGCTGCCGGGACCTCCGCCGGGCACGTCCACCAGCACCGTGCCGGCCGGAGGGTCGTCGCGCTGCCGGTCGCGCAGCCCCTCCCACACCTGCAACGGGTCCGCGCCCTCCGGTCCCTCGCCGGCCGCGTACAGCAGCTGCCCGTCGGTGGTCTCCAGGAACACGGGGTTGCCGGTGAACCCGGCGAGGATCTCCAGCACCTGCGGCACGCCCCCGCCGCCGAGCAGCGCCTCGGTGCAGCGGCGGTGCACCTCCTCGGCGCGCTGGAGCAGCGCGTAGTGCCCGTTGACGATCTCCGTGTGGATCTCCTCGGTGACCGTGACGAACGGCACCTCCCGGTGGAGCTGCACCAGCGGCAGCCCGGCCGCGCGGGCCGCGTCCACCAGGGCGGCGGGCAGCCGGCTGAAGCGCGGGCCCAGCTCGACCACCAGGGCCGCGATGCCCCGCTCGGCCAGGGTGCGCACGAACGCCCGCTGGTCGGCCGGGCGCGTGCCCAGCCCGTAGCCGGTGGTCAGCAGCAGCTCACCGCCCTTGAGCAGGGAGGCGATGTTGGGCACCTCGCCCGCGTGCACCCAGCGCACCGTCCGCCCCAGCCGCTCCGCGCAGGCGACGACCTCGGGGAGGCCGCTGCGCAGCCCGGGCAGCTCCAGGGCGCGCTGCACGGTGATGCCAGTGGGCGGGGGAGTGCCGGCGGTGCTCATGCAGCGGACGGTACCCGGGGACGTGTCCCCGTCACACGTCCGGCCTGCGCGAACACACCCGCGCCCCGCCTCCCCGGGCCGGCCGGGAAGTCGGGGCGCGATGTTTCCGTCAGCCTCCGTACGCCCCCGACGCCGTCAGGCGCAGGGCCGTGTCGATGAGGGGGACGTGGCTGAACGCCTGGGGGAAGTTGCCGACCTGGCGCTGGAGGCGCGGGTCCCACTCCTCCGCCAGCAGGCCGAGGTCGTTGCGCAGCGCCAGCAGTTTCTCGAACAGCTTCCGCGCCTCGTCCACGCGGCCGATCATGGCCAGGTCGTCCGCCATCCAGAACGAGCAGGCGAGGAACGCGCCCTCGTCGCCGGGCAGACCGTCGACGCCCTCGTCCATGCCCTCGGTCGGGTAGCGCAGGATGAACCCGTCGGACGTCGACAGCTCCCGCTGGATCGCCTCGACCGTGCCGATCACGCGCTTGTCGTCCGGCGGCAGGAAGCCCACCTGCGGAATCAGCAGCAGGGACGCGTCCAGCTCCTTGGAGCCGTAGGACTGGGTGAAGGTGTTGCGCTCCTTGTCGTAGCCCTTCTCGCACACGTCGCGGTGGATGTCGTCGCGGAGCTGCTTCCACTCCTCCAGCGGGCCGTCGGCGTCGCCGGACTCGATCAGCTTGATCGTGCGGTCGACGGCCACCCAGGCCATCACCTTGGAGTGCACGAAATGGCGGCGCGGGCCGCGCACCTCCCAGATGCCCTCGTCCGGCTCCTGCCAGTGCTTCTCCAGGTAGCGGATCAGCTTCAGCTGGAGCAGCGAGGCGTAGTCGTTGCGGGCGAGGCCGGTCATGTGGGCCAGGTGCAGGGCCTCGGTGACCTCGCCGTACACGTCGAGCTGGAGCTGGTGGGCCGCGCCGTTGCCGACCCGGACCGGGGCGGAGGCCTCGTAGCCGGGCAGCCAGTCCAGCTCCGCCTCGCCGAGCTCGCGCTCGCCGGCGATGCCGTACATGATCTGCAGGTTCTCCGGGTCGCCGGCGACCGCGCGCAGCAGCCACTCGCGCCAGGCGCGGGCCTCCTCGCGGTAGCCGGTGCGCAGCAGCGAGGACAGGGTGATCGCCGCGTCCCGCAGCCACGTGTAGCGGTAGTCCCAGTTGCGGACGCCGCCGATGTCCTCGGGCAGCGAGGTGGTCGGCGCGGCGACGATGCCGCCGGTCGGGGCGTAGGTGAGGGCCTTCAGCGTGATCAGGGAGCGGATCACGGCCTCACGGTAGGGGCCGTGGTACGTACAGTGCTCGACCCACTCGCGCCAGAAGTCCTCGGTGGCCTCCAGGGACTGCTCCGGCTCGGGCAGCGCCGGGGGCTGCTTGTGCGAGGGCTCCCAGGAGATCGTGAACGCCACCCGGTCGCCGGGCGCCACGGTGAAGTCCGAGTACGTGGTCAGTTCCTCGCCGTAGGTCTCGGCGGTGGTGTCGAACCACACCGAGTCCGGTCCCGCCACGGCGACCGTACGGCCCTCGTGCCGGTGCACCCACGGCACCACCCGGCCGTAGGAGAAACGCATGCGCAGCGTCGAGCGCATGGGCACCCGGCCCGACACGCCCTCCACGATGCGGATCAGCTGGGGGGCGCCGTCGCGCGGGGGCATGAAATCCGTCACGCGGACCGTGCCGCGATCGGTGTCCCACTCGGATTCCAGGATCAGGGAGTCGCCCCGGTAGTGCCGCCGCGTCGCCGCGGGCGGCTCCGCCTCGTCGGCGTGCGCGGGGCCCAGCCGCCAGAAGCCGTGATCCTCGGTTCCCAGCAGCCCGGCGAAGATGGCGTGCGAGTCGAAGCGCGGCAGGCACAGCCAGTCGACCGTGCCGTCCCGGCAGACCAGCGCCGCGGTCTGCATGTCTCCGATGAGTGCGTAGTCTTCGATGCGCCCGGCCACGTGCATCTCCAGTCGAACGGCCACGTCACCCCACGAGGGGGCTGTCGCTAGTGCGGTCAAGGGGGGTATTGCAATGCGTCGTTGAGCTGTGAAGCAAAGCAGCCGCTCCGCCGTGCATGCAAAGCGCCAATCTTCGCTCAACGAACTGACGAGCTCACGTTGTTCCGGAACTTACGGGCGGGGGTGGTGCCGTTCGGCCGGCCGGGCTCGGCAGCGAGTGTCCGAGCAGGATACGACGCACGTAGATGATCTGTGTGCCGCTCGCGGCAACGCGGCTCCGCCGAACGAGTGAGCCCCGGGTGAGGGTCTCGTGTGTGATACATGCTCCGTTGCCTCCCGTGCGCGGAGCGTGGCCGTGAGCCGTTCCCCCGAGGCGCTGATACGCTGGTAGCCCGTGGACCGGTGGGCGAGAAACCCCGGAACCGCACCCACAGACCGCGACCACGGGAGCCCCCTCTTGGCCATGCCGCCCAAATCATCGACGACCAAGCACATCTTCGTCACCGGGGGTGTCGCCTCCTCTCTCGGCAAGGGCCTGACCGCCTCCAGCCTCGGCATGCTGCTCAAGGCCCGCGGTCTGCGCGTCGTGATGCAGAAGCTCGACCCGTACCTGAACGTCGACCCGGGCACGATGAACCCCTTCCAGCACGGTGAGGTGTTCGTCACGAACGACGGCGCCGAGACCGACCTGGACATCGGCCACTACGAGCGGTTCCTCGACCGCGACCTCGACGGCTCCGCGAACGTCACCACGGGCCAGGTCTACTCCACGGTGATCGCCAAGGAGCGCCGCGGCGAGTACCTGGGCGACACCGTCCAGGTCATCCCGCACATCACCAACGAGATCAAGCACCGCATCCGCCGCATGGCGACCGACGAGGTCGACGTCGTCATCACGGAGGTCGGCGGCACGGTCGGCGACATCGAGTCGCTGCCGTTCCTGGAGACCGTCCGCCAGGTCCGGCACGAGGTCGGCCGCGACAACGTGTTCGTGGTCCACATCTCTCTTCTTCCCTACATCGGCCCGTCCGGTGAGCTGAAGACCAAGCCGACCCAGCACTCGGTGGCGGCGCTGCGCAACATCGGCATCCAGCCCGACGCGATCGTGCTGCGCTGCGACCGTGAGGTCCCCACCGCCATCAAGCGGAAGATCTCGCTGATGTGCGACGTCGACGAGGCCGCCGTCGTCGCCTGCCCCGACGCCCGCTCGATCTACGACATCCCGAAGACCGTGCACGGCGAGGGCCTGGACGCCTACGTGGTCCGCAAGCTGGACCTGCCGTTCCGCGACGTCGACTGGACCACCTGGGACGACCTGCTGGACCGGGTGCACAACCCCGACCACGAGATCACCCTGGCCCTGGTCGGCAAGTACATCGACCTGCCGGACGCCTACCTCTCGGTGACCGAGGCGCTGCGCGCCGGCGGCTTCGCCAACAAGGCCCGCGTCAAGATCAAGTGGGTCACGTCCGACGACTGCAAGACCCCGGCCGGCGCCCAGGCGCAGCTCGGCGACGTCGACGGCATCTGCATCCCCGGCGGCTTCGGCGACCGCGGTGTGCTCGGCAAGGTCGGCGCGATCAAGTACGCCCGCGAGAACGGCATCCCGCTGCTCGGTCTGTGCCTGGGCCTGCAGTGCATCGTGATCGAGGCCGCGCGGAACCTGGCCGACATCTCCGACGCCAACTCCACCGAGTTCGACCCGGCCACCGCCCACCCGGTGATCTCCACCATGGCGGAGCAGCTCGACATCGTCGCCGGCGAGGGCGACATGGGCGGCACCATGCGGCTCGGCATGTACCCGGCCAAGCTGGCCGAGGGCTCCATCGTGCGCGAGGTGTACGACGGCAAGGAGTACGTCGAGGAGCGCCACCGGCACCGCTACGAGGTGAACAACGCCTACCGCGCGGAGCTGGAGAAGAAGGCGGGCCTGGTGTTCTCCGGCACCTCGCCCGACGGCAAGCTCGTCGAGTACGTCGAGTACCCGCGTGACGTGCACCCCTACCTGGTCGCCACGCAGGCGCACCCGGAGCTCCGGTCGCGTCCGACCCGTCCGCACCCGCTCTTCGCCGGGCTGGTGAAGGCCGCGGTCGAGCGGAAGATCTCGCAGTAGCACGCCCAGTTGTACGGTTGCCGGGGTGCGAACCTTCAACGGTTCGCGCCCCGGCCGCCTTTTCGCAGGCAGGACGGGTACCACCGGATCGGTTCGGAAGGACAGGCATGACGATCAAGGACACCCCGGAGGAGTGGGAGATCCGCGGGACGCAGACCCCCTTCGTCGGCAAGAAGACCTCGGTGCGCACCGACGAGGTCGTCATGCCGGGGGGCGCCGTGGTCAACCGCGACTACCAGGTCCACCCGGGGTCCGTGGCCGTCCTCGCCCTCGACGACGCGGACCGGGCCGTGGTGCTGCGCCAGTACCGGCACCCGGTGCGCCAGAAGCTGTGGGAGATCCCGGCCGGCCTGCTCGACGTGCCTGGTGAGAACCCGCTGCACGCCGCCCAGCGCGAGCTGTACGAGGAGGCGCACGTCAAGGCGGAGGACTGGCGGGTGCTGGCCGACGTCTACACCACCCCCGGCGGCTGCGACGAGGCCGTGCGGATCTTCCTGGCGCGCGGGCTGTCCGAGGCCGAGGGCGACCGGTTCGCGGTGGAGGACGAGGAGGCCGACATGGAGCTGGCCCGGGTCCCCGTCGACGAGCTGGTGCGTGGGGTGCTCGCCGGTGACCTGCACAACAACTGCCTGGTGGTGGGCGTGCTCTCGCTGGTCGCCGCCCGCTCCGGCGACGGCCTGGACGCGCTGCGCCCGGCGGAGGCGCCGTGGCCGGCCCGGCCCTTCGAGGCCTGAGCCCGTACGGCGTACGACCCCGCCGTCGGCGGCGTGAATCCTACGATCTGTTGATCCGATCGAGGGAGTCTCGCCCACCGCGCCGCGCTCCTCACGGAACGTCGCAGAGCGTGAACTAGGCTCTGGAAAACGCCCGTACGGAGACCCGGCGGGCTTGCGCGTGCGGTGGGACGGGAGTGTGGCCCGTGACGGATCAGGCGGTGGACCCGAACGGTGTGGGGCTCCCTCGGGACGCCCGGCCGGAAGGTCGATTCCTGGGCCGTACCAGGGAGTTGAAGGAACTGCGCGCCGACATCGAGCGCGCCGGACTCGACACCCTCTCCGGCCGCAAGGCCCCCCGCGCCCGCGTCCTGCTCATCGCCGGACGCCCCGGATCCGGCCGTTCGGCGCTCGCCGAGGAACTCGTCCGCCAGGTCGCCGCCGACTACCCCGACGGCGTCCTGCGCACCCGGCTGAGCGAGCCCGACGGGACCCCCGTGCCCGTCGGGCGCGCCGCCCGCGACCTCCTCGACGCGCTCGGCGAGCCCGCCCCCGCCGGCGCTCCCGAGGACCAGCTCGGCGAGGCGCTGCGCACCGCCCTGGCCGAGCGCCGCGCGGTGCTCCTGCTGGACGACGCCGCCGACGCCGAGCAGGTCGACGCCCTGCTCCCCGACAACCCCGACTGCCTGGCCGTCGCCGTCTCCTCAGGACCGCTCACCGGCATCGCCGACGTCCGCCCCTGCACCCTCGGCGGCCTCGACACCAAGTCCGGGGTGGAGCTGCTGTCCCGGTTCACCGGATCGGTGCGCATCACCGTCGACCCCCGGGCCGCCGAACGCCTCGCCGAGCTGTGCCAGGGCCAGCCCGCCGCGCTGGTGCTGGCCGGCGGCTGGCTCGCCGCACGTCCCAAGGCCGCCGTCGCCGACCTCGCCAAGCAGCTGCACACGGACCCCGGCGGCGAACCGGTCACCGCCCGGCTGCTGCGGCTGGTGCACGACGCGCTGCCGCAGACCGCCGCCCGCACCCTGCGGCTGCTCGCGCTCGCCCCGGCCGGACTGGCCGACCCGCACACCGCCGCCGCGCTCACCGGCTGCTCGGTGGAGGCGGCGCACACCACCCTCGACGACTTCGCCGCCCACGGCCTGCTGCACTCGGTCGGCTCCTCCCTGCCGCAGTACCGGGTGCCCGGCTGCCTGCACCGCGAGCTGCGCCGGCTCGCCGAGGACCACGAACGGCCCGCCGAGCTCCAGCTCGCCCGCGCCCGGATGCTGGAGCGCACCGTCCGGCTGCTCCAGTCCTGCCGCGCCATCACCGAGACCGACAGCCCCGAGGCCCGCCAGAAGGTCCTCGCCCTGCCGCGCCCCCTGCGCTTCCCCACGCCCCGCGCCGCCGCCGACTGGCTGCGCCTGCGCCGCCCCGCCCTGCTGGCCGCCGCCCGGCTCGCGGTCGCCGACGGGGAGCTGGACACCCTGGCGCGGCGGCTGATGTCCCAGCTGGTGCGGGCCATGGTCGCCCACTTCGGCACCCGCGCCGCCGCGAGCGACCTCTACGACATCCACAACCTCGTCCTCGACGTCGCCGAGCGCCGCGACCTGCCCCGCGAGCGGGCCGCCGCCCTGCTCAACCTCGGCGACCTCGACGCCCGCACCGGCCGCACCACGGAGGCGCTGGCGCGCTACCGGGCCGCCCTGGACGCCGGACGCGAGGCGAACGACCCCTATGCCACCGGGCGCGCGATGGAATCCGTAGGCGGCGCGCACCTGGACCTCGGGGACTACGACCGGGCGGCGGACTGGTTCGGCCGCGCCCTCGCCGAGCGCCTCGCCCGCGACGAGCGACCCGAGGCCGCCCGGCTCTACGGCCGCATCGGCGCCGCCCACACCTACGCGGGCCGCTACGGCGAGGCGATGCGCAACTGGCGCGCGGCCGTCGCCGGACACCGCAGGGACGGGGACGTGGCCGCACAGGCGCGGGCGCTGAGCGAACTGGGCCGGGTGCAGGAGTACGCGGGGCGGCTGGAGGAGTCGCTGCGCACCTGCCGGGAGGCCGTGGAGTGGGCGCGGCGGGCCGAGGACACCCGGCTCCAGGCCGCACTGCACCTGCGGCTGGCGGACTCGTACACGCGGCTCGGCGACCCCGCGTCCGCCGCGCTGCACCGGTCCACGGCCGAGCACATGCTGGCCGAGGAGGCCCCTGAGGGCGACTCCGAGCCGGAACACGGCGCTAACGCCTGCGAAATCCGTAGCGCTTCCGCGGAAGATTGATGCAATGAAAGGCTAGACAGCGGGAACACCTTCATTAGACTGGCTCTGCCGCACCATCTCCTGCGGTCTCCCCCGGTGTGCCCGTGCGTGCCCGGGTATGTGTAGTTGTATCCCCATACCCTCTGAGCCAAGGACCGTGATCGACGTGAAGGTCGGCATCCCCCGCGAGGTCAAGAACAACGAGTTCCGGGTGGCCATCACCCCCGCCGGCGTGCACGAGCTCGTGCGCCACGGCCACCAGGTCGTCATCGAGCGCGGCGCCGGTGTCGGCTCCTCGATCCCGGACGGCGAGTACATCGCCGCGGGCGGTCAGATCCTGGACACCGCCGACGAGGTCTGGGCCGCCGCCGACCTGCTGCTCAAGGTCAAGGAGCCGGTCGCGGAGGAGTACCACCGCCTGCGCAAGGACCAGACGCTCTTCACCTACCTGCACCTGGCCGCGTCCAGGGAGTGCACGGACGCCCTGCTGGAGTCCGGCACCACCGCCATCGCCTACGAGACCGTCGAGCTGCCCAGCCGCGCGCTGCCGCTGCTCGCCCCGATGTCCGAGGTCGCGGGCCGGCTCTCCACCCAGGTCGGCGCCTACCACCTGATGCGCGCCCACGGCGGCCGCGGTGTGCTGCCCGGCGGCGTCCCCGGCGTGCTGGCCGGCCGCGCGGTCGTCATCGGCGCCGGCGTCTCCGGCTGGAACGCGGCGCAGATCGCCATCGGCATGGGCTTCCACGTGACCCTGCTCGACAAGGACATCAACAAACTCAAGGAGGCCGACAAGGTCTTCGGCACGCGCATCCAGACCGTCGTCTCCAACGCCTTCGAGCTGGAGAAGGCCTGCCTGGAGGCCGACCTCGTGATCGGCGCCGTGCTGGTGCCGGGCGCCAAGGCGCCGAAGCTGGTCACCAACGAGCTGGTCTCCCGGATGAAGGCCGGAAGTGTCCTTGTCGACATCGCGATCGACCAGGGCGGCTGCTTCGAGGACTCCCGTCCCACCACGCACGCCGAGCCGACCTTCAAGGTCCACGAGTCGGTCTTCTACTGCGTCGCCAACATGCCCGGCGCGGTGCCCAACACCTCGACCTACGCGCTCACCAACGCGACGCTGCCGTACATCGTCGAACTCGCCAACCGCGGCTGGGTGGAGGCGCTGCGCCGCGACCCGGCGCTCGCCAAGGGTCTCAACACCCATGACGGCAAGGTCGTTTACAAGGAGGTCGCCGAGGCGCACGGTCTCGAGCACGTGGAGCTCGCCTCGCTGCTCGGCTGATCCGCGCACGGCGCCAAGTCGACCAAGTCACGGACTCGCAAAGGCGATACGTCAACTCGGAGCGTCAACGCCTCACCCCAGGCCGGACCTTGGATGCCAAGGTCCGGCCGGATGTGTGTATGGTCACGTCCTGATTGAGGGACAACTCGCCTCGAACGTAACCGTTCTACCGATTCGTACACCGGTGAATCCTGCCGTGCGACGGCTGTACGCCCTTGACAGAGGGGTGTTTCATTACCGACACATCGTGCCGGGTCCGGCGGATTGTGTTGCTGCGGACGGCCGACACGCCATAGAGTCGCCAACCGTCGGCATGGTGCCACGCTGACCTGTCTAGAAGTTTCCTGGTCACCAAGGAGGTAAGACGACTTGTGAATGAGTCGACATTTACTCCCGGGGGTGGTCAACCAGGAATGCCTGCGCCGGGCCAGGGGTCCGCGGGATTCGCTGCTGTCGGCTCCGTCGCTGTGCGCACCTTCGCAGCCCACCAGAGTCACGCAACTCCAGGAGTGACTCACCCAGCACACCAGAGCATGGATGGCCATCACGTGAACGCCATGGCCGGCGACGGAAGTGGCGCGCCCCACAACCATTTCGCCGACTACGACGAACTGCCCGAGGGGCACTTCTACGACCCCGACGCCGAGTACGAGCCCGATCCGGAGTACGCGGCCACGCTCGCGCCCGACGCGGCCCGCCAGCGCCGTGAGCGCATCGGCCCGACCGGACGCCCGCTGCCGTACTTCCCGATCCCGGGCCCGCTGACCGACCACGGCCCCGCGAAGATCATCGCGATGTGCAACCAGAAGGGCGGCGTCGGCAAGACCACGTCGACCATCAACCTGGGCGCCGCGCTCGCGGAGTACGGACGCCGGGTGCTGCTCGTCGACTTCGACCCGCAGGGCGCGCTGTCGGTCGGACTCGGCGTCAACCCGATGGAACTCGACCTCACCGTCTACAACCTGCTCATGGAGCGGGGCATGGCGGCCGACGAGGTGCTGCTGAAGACCGCGGTCCCCAACATGGACCTGCTGCCCAGCAACATCGACCTGTCGGCGGCCGAGGTGCAGCTGGTGAGCGAGGTCGCGCGCGAGTCGACGCTGCAGCGGGCGCTGAAGCCGCTGATGGACGACTACGACTACATCGTGATCGACTGCCAGCCCTCGCTCGGCCTGCTCACCGTCAACGCGCTGACCGCCGCGCACAAGGTGATCGTGCCGCTGGAGTGCGAGTTCTTCGCGCTGCGCGGTGTCGCCCTGCTGACCGAGACGATCGAGAAGGTCCAGGAGCGGCTCAACCCGGAGCTGGAGCTCGACGGGATCCTCGCCACCATGTACGACTCGCGCACGGTGCACAGCCGTGAGGTGCTCGCGCGGGTGGTCGAGGCGTTCGACGACCACGTCTACCACACGGTCATCGGACGCACGGTCCGCTTCCCGGAGACCACGGTCGCCGGTGAGCCGATCACCACGTACGCGTCCAACTCCGTCGGCGCCGCCGCCTACCGTCAGCTCGCCAGGGAGGTGCTCGCCCGGTGTCACGCCGAGTGAGTCTGCCGGGGGCCGACGAACTCTTCCGTACGACAGGGGGGATGGCGCTTCAGGCGTCCACCCCCAGGCGCGCCGCCGGCGACGCCCGGGTCCCCGCCCCCGCGGGGGAGGGGGACGCGGCCGCGGCCGCCCAGGAGGACGCGCCGCAGTCGGTGCCCGTGCAGGGCGGCGACGGCGAGGGCGCGGAGCACGCCGCGGCGGACGTGGAGCCCGCCGAGGCCGGGGAGTCCCGCAGCCGGGGCGGCGCACGGCGCGCGCCGGCGCCCGCCGACGGCGCGGCCGCCGCGGCCCCGCGCAAGCGGGGACGCCCCGCACGGCGGCCCAGCGGCCGCGAGCGGCACGACGAGAAGATCACCGTGTACGTCTCCGCCGAGGAGCTGATGGACCTCGAGCACGCGCGCCTGGTCCTGCGCGGCGAGCACGGCCTCGCCGTCGACCGCGGCCGCATCGTCCGCGAGGCGGTCGCCGTGGTCCTCGCGGACCTGGAGAGCCGCGGGGACGCCAGCATCCTCGTACGACGCCTGCGGGGCCGGTAGCGGTAGCCTGCGGGGGCCATGACCTCCCCCGACGCATCCGCCCCGACCCCCCGCCGCCGCCCGCTGGGCCGCGGCCCGGCCGCCTCCGCGGACGCGGTGCCAGCCGGGGAGGGGGCGACCCCCCTCGCCGGGGAGGGCGCCGCGCGGGACGCCTCGGCCGAGGCCGCGTCCGCAGTCGCACCGGAGGCGCCCGCCGCCCGGGTCCCCGCCTCCGAGGACGCGGAGACCCGGCCCGGGCCGGCGGCCGGGCAGGCCACGCCCCTGGGCGCGTCGCTCACCGAGCCGCCCGGCGCGCCTGCTGATGAGCGGCCGCCGGCCGGCGCCCGGGCTGAGCGCGCCGAGCACGGGGACGCGGCACCCACCGCTTCGGCGGCCGCGCCCGCCGACGAGCGCGCGGGACACCGGCCCGGGGATGCCGGCACGCTTCCCGGCGCGTCGGTCGCGGTCGCGCCGCCCGTCGTGCCTCCTGAGGCGTCCGACGCCGCCGTGCCGGCGCCCGCGCGTGCCGGCGCGTCCGGCGGTGCGCCGGAGGGCGGCGGCTCCGGGGGCGGGGCGTCCGACGGCGAGGGCGACCCCGGGGACGGGCGGTTCAAGGTTCGGCTGGCGAACTTCGAGGGGCCCTTCGATCTGCTGCTGCAGCTGATCGCCAAGCACAAGCTGGACGTCACCGAAGTCGCCCTGTCCAAGGTGACCGACGAGTTCATGGCGCACATCCGGGCCCTGGGGCCGGACTGGGACCTGGACGAGACGACCGAGTTCCTCGTCGTCGCCGCCACCCTGCTCGACCTCAAGGCGGCCCGGCTGCTGCCCGCCGCCGAGGTGGAGGACGAGGCCGACCTCGCCCTGCTGGAGGCGCGTGACCTGCTGTTCGCGCGGCTGCTGCAGTACCGCGCGTACAAGCAGATCGCCGACATCTTCAGCCGCAGGCTGGACGACGAGGCGCGCCGGTTCCCCCGTACCGTCGGGCTGGAGCCGCATCACGCCGAGCTGCTGCCGGACGTGGTCATCAGCATCGGGCCCGAGGGGTTCGCCAAGCTGGCCGTCAAGGCGATGCAGCCCAAGCCCAGGCCGCAGGTGTACGTCGACCACATCCACGCGCCGCTGGTCAGCGTGCAGGAGCAGGCCGGGATCGTCGTCGCGCGGCTCAAGGAGCTGGGCGAGGCCGGCTTCCGGGAGCTCGTCGAGGACACCGACGACATCCTGACCGTCGTCGCCCGCTTCCTCGCCCTGCTGGAGCTGTACCGGGAGAAGGCCGTCGCCCTCGACCAGGACACCGCGCTGGGCGAGCTGACCGTGCGCTGGACGGGCGGCGACGGGGACGCCGTACCCGCGGTCACCGACGAGTTCGACCGGCCGCCCGAGCAGCCCCAGGAGGAGAGGACACCGTGAGCGAGGACACGAGCGGGGTCGCGGAGCTCGAGCTGAAGCCGGCTCTCGAGGCCGTGCTGATGGTCGTGGACGAGCCCGCGACCGAGGAGCACCTGGCGAAGATCCTGGAGCGACCGAAGCGGCAGGTCGCCGACGCCCTGCGGGAGCTGGCCGACGAGTACACCGTGCAGGGACGCGGCTTCGAGCTGCGCAGGGTCGCCGGCGGCTGGCGTTTCTACACCCGCCCCGAGTACGCCGCCGCCGTCGAGGGCTTCGTCCTGGACGGCCAGCAGGCCCGCCTCACCCAGGCCGCGCTGGAGACCCTCGCGGTCGTCGCGTACCGCCAGCCGGTCAGCCGCAGCAGGGTCTCCGCGGTGCGCGGGGTCAACTGCGACGGCGTGATGCGCACCCTCCTCCAGCGGGGTCTGATCGAGGAGGCGGGCACGGAACCCGAAACAGGTGCGATCCTGTACACGACGACGAACTACTTCCTGGAGCGGATGGGCCTGCGCGGTCTGGACGAGCTCCCGGAGCTCGCGCCCTTCCTCCCGGAGGCGGAGGCGATCGAGGCCGAGACACTGGAAGGAGTCCCGTCGTTCGATCCGGACGCCCCGGATTCCGAGGACGCAGACGACAAGACGGAATTTTGATGCGAAGCAGCAGCGGCAGGAACAGCAGCGGAAACAACGGCGGGAGCCGTGGTGGCAACAGCGGCGGCCGCGGCGGGAGCGGCGGTGGCCGCGGTAACCACCGCGGCGCCGGCAACAACCGTGACGACCGGCAGGGCGGCCGTCCGAAGAAGCCGCGCCCGGAGGAGCGGCGCTACGACGTGGGCCCCGGCGCCTCCCAGGAGGGACCCAAGTCGGGCCGCGGCCCCGGGGCGCGCGGCGGCGCCAAGGGCGGGCCGAAGAAGCCCCTGCAGCGGGGCCGGTCGGTCCCGGCGACGTCCCGTGAGTACGAGGCGAGGGCCGAGGAGCGCAACCGGGAGCGGTACGCGGGCAGGAAGGACGTCAAGCTGCCCAAGACCTTCCCCGGCGCCGAGCAGGAGGGCGAGCGGCTGCAGAAGGTGCTCGCCCGGGCCGGCTACGGCTCGCGGCGCGCCTGCGAGGAGCTGATCGACCAGGCGCGGGTCGAGGTCAACGGCGAGATCGTGCTGGAGCAGGGCAAGCGGGTCGACCCGGAGAAGGACGAGGTCAAGGTCGACGGCCTGACCGTGGCGACGCAGTCGTACCAGTTCTTCTCGCTGAACAAGCCCGCCGGCGTCGTCTCCACCATGGAGGACCCGGAGGGCCGCCAGTGCCTCGGTGACTACGTCACCAACCGCGAGACCCGGCTCTTCCACGTCGGCCGGCTCGACACCGAGACCGAGGGCGTCATCCTGCTCACCAACCACGGTGAGCTGGCGCACCGGCTGACCCACCCCAAGTACGGGGTGAAGAAGACCTACCTCGCGCACATCGTCGGGCCCATCCCGCGCGATCTGGGCAAGCGGCTCAAGGACGGCATCCAGCTCGAGGACGGGTACGCCCGCGCCGACCACTTCCGGGTGGTGGAGCAGACCGGCAAGAACTACCTCGTCGAGGTGACCCTGCACGAGGGCCGCAAGCACATCGTGCGCCGCATGCTCGCCGAGGCCGGGTTCCCGGTCGACAAGCTGGTGCGCACGGCCTTCGGCCCGATCACCCTGGGCGACCAGAAGTCGGGCTGGCTGCGGCGGCTGTCGAACACCGAGGTCGGCATGCTGATGAAGGAGGTCGACCTCTAGGCCGGTCCCCGCACCCTTGTGCTCGCGCACCGCCACCCCCTTTAATAGTCACACCGACTATTAAAGGGGGTGGCGGTCGTCGTGGACGGCTACGACAAGCACGCCTTCGAGCCCTTCGCCGTGACCGTCGACCTCGCCGTGTTCACGATCCGCGAGGCCGCACTGCACGTCCTGCTCGTCGAACGCGGCCAGGAGCCCTACGCCGGCCGCTGGGCGCTTCCCGGAGGCTTCCTGCGGCCCGACGAGTCCGCGGAGCGCGCCGCCCGGCGCGAACTGGGCGAGGAGACCGGCCTGACCGACGTCACCGGCCCGCACCTGGAGCAGCTGCGCACGTACAGCGAACCCGACCGCGACCCCCGGATGCGGGTGGTGTCCGTCGCCTTCGCCGCGCTGCTGCCCGACGCCCCCGAGGCGCACGGCGGCGGCGACGCCGCCCAGGCCCGCTGGACCCCCTACGAGGCGGCGCGGGACCTCGCCTTCGACCACGACCGGATCCTCGCCGACGCGCGGGACCGGATCGGCGCCAAGCTCGAGTACACCGGCCTCGCCACCGCCTTCTGCCCGCCGGAGTTCACCCTCGGCGAGCTCCAGCAGGTCTACGAGACCGTCTGGGGCACGGCCCTGGACCGCCCCAACTTCCGGCGCAAGGTCCTCGCCACCCCCGGCTTCGTCGAAGCCGTCCCCGGCGCCGCGCGCCTCACCGGCGGCCGGGGCAAGCCCGCCGCCCTGTACCGCGCGGGCACCGCCGCCGCCCTCCACCCGCCGCTGCTCCGGCCCACCCCGGAAGGACGTCCCGCATGACCACGACCACCGCCACCAAGCGCGCCGCGACCGGAGCGCTCACCGGACTCGCCCTCGGTGACGCACTGGGCTTCCCCACCGAGTTCAAGGACGTCCCCTCGATCCTCGCCACCTACGGCGACTGGCGCTCCCTGGAGCTGCCGGAGCCGGCGATCGTCACCGACGACACCCAGATGACCCTCGCCCTCGGCAGGGGCCTGCGCACCGCCATGGACCGGGGGACGCTCGGCCCGAAGCGCCTGGAGCGCCCGGTGCGCGAGGAGTTCGTGGAGTGGTGGCGCTCCCCGGAGAACAACCGCGCCCCCGGCAACACCTGCCTGCGCGCCTGCCACCTGCTGTCGCGCGACGAGCGGCCCTGGCAGGACGCCAGCCAGATCCACTCCAAGGGCTGCGGCGCCAACATGCGCGTCGCCCCCGTCGGGCTGGCGCCCGGCCTCACCGACGAACAGCGCGCAGGCGCAGCCCAGTTGCAGTCCGCCCTCACCCACGGACACCCCACCGCGCTCGCCGCCTCCGACCTCACCGCCCACGCCGTACGGCTGCTCGCCGAGGGCGCCGAACCGACCGGCCTGATCGGCCTGCTGCGCTCCTACGCCGTCGAGAACCGCACCCGCTACCACGAGTTCTGGCTCGGCGACCTGTGGACCCGCGCCGGGGACGCCTCCCCGGAGCAGTTCATCGCGCGCGGCTGGGACGAGTGCCTGGAGATCCTGGGGCGTCTCCAGGAGGCGGTGCGGACCGTCTCGCCGGAGACCGACCCGTGCCGGGCCACCGGCGAGGGCTGGATCGCCGAGGAGGCCCTGGCGACCGGCCTGCTCTGCTTCCTGCTCTTCGTCGACGAGCCGGTGGCGGCCCTGCGCCGCGCCGCCTGCACCTCCGGCGACTCCGACTCCATCGCCTGTCTCGCCGGGGCCTTCGCGGGCGCCTACCTGGGCGCGGACGCCTGGCCCGCCGAGTGGGCGTCCCGCATCGAGTACCGCGGCGAACTGCTGGACCTCGGCACGCTCTGGGACGCCCGCCGCTGACCGGTCACGCGGCCCGGAGGGCCGACGCGCGGCGGGTGCGGACGAGGAAGTCCTCCACCCGCCGCCGGTCCGGCTCCCCGGGGAGCGGGCTGCCCGCCGCCGCCTCCTCGGCCTCCCGGACCAGGCGGTTCATACGGGCCTCCACCTCGGGCCACGGCACCTCGCCGCGCCTCACCTCCAGCAGCTCCTCGCGGCGGTCGCCCACGTCGACCGTGAGGACGCCCGTGCGCAGCAGGTCGCGGGCGCTCGTCAGCAGGCGCAGCAGATGCATGGCGTGCTTCCAGCGCGGGGCGCCGTGGATGCGGACGTCGGCGTCCAGCTTGCGGCGCTGGCCGTGGGCGTACCGGACGAACGTCTCGTGAACCCTGCGGGAGAGGAACGCGCCGCGCAGCGCCAGCAGCTCGCGGCCGGTGGCGTCGGCGTACTCCACCAGCGGGGAGTGCAGGCACTCGAGGATGTTGGGATTGCCGCGCAGCGCCAGCTCGCAGAAGCGCTCCAGTTCCCAGCTGAACTGCTCATCCGCCGGCCCCTCGACGTGCGTGGGCGGCTTCTCGAAGCGCCAGAACAAGGGAGTGGGCGCCAGGAACACGCCCCTGCGGTCGGTGTCGCTGCCCTCCGTGGCCAGACCGAAGGCGCGCGAGCCCATGACACAGGCGTAGATCGTGTGGTCCGTCACCAGGCTCTCGGGGCTCATGCCCGGGAGCGTACGGGGCGGATCACGCCCGGCGAACCGTATTTCCGTCCACCGTGATCCGCTCCTCGGGCAGCGGCCGGGTCGCCGGGCCGCGCTCCACCGAGCCGTCGGCGATGCGGAAGCGGCTGCCGTGGCAGGGACAGTTGATCGTGCCGTCCGCGACCTCGGAGACCAGGCACCTCTGGTGCGTGCAGATCGCCGAGAACGCCTTGAACTCGCCCGCCTCGGGCTGGGTCACCACGATCTCCTGCGCCCCGAGGACCGTGCCCCCGCCCACCGGGACGTCCGCCACCGGCACCAGCTCCTGCCCGGGCGTCCCCGCCCCCTCCGTGGTGTCCGAGGGCGTACCGGTCCCGCCCTCCTCCGAACCGCAGGCCACGGTCAGGGCCACCGCTCCCGATGCGAGCAGGACGGTGCGCCGCGTCGCCGGTGTGGTCATCTCGTCACTCCCTGGATCGCCGTCGCCGCATCCTGACACCGAAAACGGCACAGAGGAAGCAATCCCGGCGAAACATCACCCGAGGTGCATACCGGCCGTCTCAGCGGGCGGTCGCCCCGCCGGTCCCGTCCACGGCTGACTACGCTGGACGACCGAACGACCTTTACGCACGTGAGCGAGGAGCATCGTCGTGGCGGTACGCGCGGTCCGGGGGGCCGTCCAGCTGGAGCGGGACGAGGCCGGACACATGGAGGAGAGGGTGGGAGCCCTGCTCACCGAGGTGCTGGAGCGCAACGAACTGCACACCGACGATCTGATCAGCATCTGGTTCACGGCCACGCCCGACCTGCACTGCGACTTCCCGGCCGCCGCCGCCCGCAAGCTGGGCATCGTCGACGTGCCCCTCATCTGCGCGCAGGAACTCGACATCGAGGGCGCCATGCCCCGCGTCGTCCGCCTCCTCGCGCACATCGAGTCCGACCGGCCCCGCTCCGACATCGCCCATGTCTACCTCGGTGCCGCGGCCGCCCTCCGCAAGGACATCGCCCAGTGAGAACCGCCCTCGTCATCGGCACCGGACTGATCGGCACGTCCGCCGCCCTCGCCCTGTCCCAGCGGGGCGTGACCGTCCACCTCGCCGACCACGACCCCGAGCAGGCCCGCACAGCCGCCGCCCTCGGCGCCGGCACCGACGAGGCGCCCGAAGGCCCGGTGGACCTCGCCGTCGTCGCCGCCCCGCCCGCGCACGTCGCCGACGTGCTCGCCGATGCCATGCGGCGCGGCGTCGCCCGCGGCTACATCGACGTCGCCAGCGTCAAGGGCGGTCCCCGCCGCGAGCTCCAGGCGCGCGGACTCGACCTCACCCCCTACCTCGGCACCCACCCGATGTCCGGGCGGGAGAAGTCCGGCCCGCTGGCCGCCACCGGCGACCTCTTCGAGGGGCGCCCCTGGGTGCTCACCCCCACCCGTGACACCGACACCGAGGTCCTCAACCTCGCCCTGGAACTGGTGTCGCACTGCCGTGCTGTGCCGGTCGTCATGGACGCCGACGCCCACGACCGCGCCGTGGCCCTCGTCTCCCACATGCCGCACCTGGTGTCCAGCATGGTCGCCGCCCGCCTGGAGAACGCCGACGAGGCCGCCGTGCGGCTGTGCGGGCAGGGCATCCGGGACGTGACCCGGATCGCCGCCTCCGACCCGCGGATGTGGATCGACATCCTCTCCGCCAACCCCGGACCCGTCGCCGACCTGCTCACCGACGTCGCCGCCGACCTGGAGGAGACCGTCCGCGCCCTGCGCGCCCTGGAGTCCTCCGACGAGCACAAGCGCCGCGAGGGCGCCACCGGCATCGAGGACGTGCTGCGCCGCGGCAACGCAGGACAGGTCCGCGTCCCCGGCAAGCACGGCTCCGCCCCGCGCGTCTACGAGACCGTCGCCGTGCTCATCGACGACCAGCCGGGCCAGCTCGCCCGTATCTTCGCCGACGCCGAGCGCGCCGGGGTCAACATCGAGGACGTCCGCATCGAGCACGCCACCGGACAGCAGGCCGGCCTCATCCAGCTCATGGTCGAGCCCAAGGCCGCCCCCGTCCTCACGGCCGCGCTGCGGGATCGGGGCTGGGCGATCCGGCAGTGACCCCCGTCTCCCCGCCCGTCCTCGCGGGCGGGGGAGGGCGTCCGCATGTCGGAGGGGTTCCCGGGAGCCAGTAATCTGGTGCGGGGCGTGTCCACGCCCCGCACACCCCACCCCACCGCACCAGGAAGGTGTTCCTCCGTGGAAAACGGCGCCGCCAAGCCCGTGATCGTCGCCATCGACGGTCCCTCCGGCACGGGCAAGTCGAGCACGTCGAAGGCCGTGGCGGCGCAGCTAGGCCTGAGCTACCTGGACACCGGCGCCCAGTACCGGGCGATCACCTGGTGGATGGTGAACAACGGCATCGACATAGCGGACCCGTCAGCGATCGCCGCCGCGGCCGCCAAGCCGGAGATCCTCTCCGGCACCGACCCGGCGAACCCGACGATCACCGTCGACGGCGTGGACGTGGCCGGACCGATCCGCGAGCAGGACGTCACCTCCAAGGTCAGCGCCGTCAGCGCGGTCCCCGAGGTGCGCGCCCGGATCACGGAGCTGCAGCGCGCCATCGCCGCGTCCGCCGTCACCGGCATCGTCGTCGAGGGCCGCGACATCGGCACCACGGTGCTCCCCGACGCCGACCTGAAGATCTTCCTCACCGCCTCCCCGGAGGCCCGCGCCGCCCGCCGCAGCGGCGAGCTCAAGGGGGCCGACCTGCACACCACCCGCGAGGCCCTGATCAAGCGGGACGCGGCCGACTCCAGCCGCAAGACCTCCCCGCTGGCCAAGGCCGACGACGCGGTCGAGGTGGACACCACCGACCTCACGCTCCAGCAGGTCGTCGAGTGCGTCGTCACCCTCGTCGAGGAGAAGCGGGCGGGGAAGTGACCGACGTTCCCTCCCTGCGGGGCGCCGAGGTCGGGCGGCGCATCGGCGTCGGCCTGATGTACGGGCTGTGGAAGCCGCGGGTGCTGGGCTCCTGGAGGGTCCCCGCGGGCGGCCCGGTGATCCTCGCGGTGAACCACTCGCACAACATAGACGGCCCCATGGTCATGGGCGTGGCGCCCCGGCCGACGCACTTCCTGATCAAGAAGGAGGCGTTCATCGGCCCCCTCGACCCGTTCCTGACCGGCATCGGCCAGGTCAAGGTCGACCGGCACTCCACCGACCGCACGGCCATCGCGCGGGCGCTGGGAGTGCTGGAGCAGGGCGGCGTCCTCGGCATCTTCCCCGAGGGCACCCGCGGCGAGGGCGACTTCGCCTCGATCCGCGCCGGGCTCGCGTACTTCGCGGTGCGCAGCGGTGCGCCGATCGTGCCGGTCGCCGTCCTGGGAAGTTCCGACCGGCCCGGCCGGTTGATAAAGGCACTGCCCCCGCTGCGCTCCCGCGTCGACGTCGTCTTCGGCGACCCGTTCGACGCGGGCGACGGCAGCGGGAGACGTACGCGCAAGGCGCTCGACGAGGCCACGGCACGCATCCAGAAGCAGCTCACGGCCCACCTGGAAAACGCCAGGCGTCTCACCGGCCGCTGAGCGACACTTTGAGTAGTGGATCTCCGCCCCGCGGGGCTCCACCGATCACCACGATGAACGACGAGGTACGGACTTCATGAACGACCACATCGAGCCCGGCGGCTCGGACGCGCACGACGCTGCGCACGAGCACGATCACGGGGCGTTGGGCGATGCCGAGTTCGCGGAGTTCATGGAGCTCGCCGCGGAGGAGGGCTTCGACCTCGAGGACGTCGAGGGCGCCATCGAGGCGGCGGGCCACGGCCCGCTCCCGGTGCTCGCCGTCGTCGGCCGCCCCAATGTCGGCAAGTCGACCCTGGTGAACCGGATCATCGGCCGCCGCGAGGCGGTCGTCGAGGACAAGCCGGGCGTCACCCGCGACCGGGTCACCTACGAGGCCGAGTGGGCGGGCCGCCGCTTCAAGGTCGTCGACACCGGCGGCTGGGAGCAGGACGTCCTCGGCATCGACGCCTCCGTCGCCGCCCAGGCCGAGTACGCCATCGACGCCGCCGACGCGGTCGTCTTCGTGGTGGACGCCAAGGTCGGCGCCACCGACACCGACGAGGCCGTCGTGCGGCTGCTGCGCAAGGCGGGCAAGCCGGTCGTGCTGTGCGCCAACAAGGTGGACGGCCCGAGCGGCGAGGCCGACGCGGCCTACCTGTGGTCCCTGGGCCTGGGCGAGCCGTACCCGGTCTCCGCGCTGCACGGCCGCGGCACCGGCGACATGCTGGACCAGGTCCTCGAGGTGCTGCCCGAGGCGCCCGCGCAGACCTTCGGCACGGCCGTCGGCGGCCCCCGCCGCGTCGCCCTGATCGGCAGGCCGAACGTCGGCAAGTCCTCGCTGCTGAACAAGGTCGCGGGGGAGGAGCGGGTCGTCGTCAACGAACTCGCCGGCACCACCCGCGACCCGGTCGACGAGATGATCGAACTGGGCGGCAAGACCTGGAAGTTCGTCGACACGGCGGGCATCCGCAAGCGGGTCCACCTCCAGCAGGGCGCCGACTACTACGCCTCGCTGCGCACCGCCGCGGCCGTCGAGAAGGCGGAGGTGGCCGTCGTCCTCATCGACGCCGCCGAGTCCATCTCCGTGCAGGACCAGCGCATCGTCACCATGGCCGTGGAGGCGGGCCGCGCGCTCGTCCTCGCCTTCAACAAGTGGGACACCCTCGACGAGGAGCGCCGCTACTACCTGGAGCGGGAGATCGAGACGGAGCTCGGCCAGGTCGCCTGGGCGCCCCGGGTCAACGTCTCGGCGCGCACCGGCCGGCACATGGAGAGGCTGGTCCCGGCGATCGAGACGGCCCTCGCCGGCTGGGAGACCCGGGTCCCGACGGGCCGCCTGAACGCCTTCCTCGGCGAGCTGGTCGCCGCCCACCCGCACCCGGTGCGGGGCGGCAAGCAGCCGCGCATCCTGTTCGGCACCCAGGCGGGCACCAGGCCGCCGCGGTTCGTGCTGTTCGCCTCCGGCTTCATCGAGGCGGGCTACCGCCGCTTCATCGAGCGCCGGCTGCGCGAGGAGTTCGGCTTCGAGGGCACGCCGATCCACATCTCGGTGCGGGTGCGCGAGAAGCGCGGACGCAAGAAGTAGCCGTCCATGACGAAGGGGCGGTCCCGGTCACCGGGACCGCCCCTTCGCCGTGTCCGTCAGCCGCCGTTGCGGGGGGCCGGGGGCAGCCCGGCCGGCACATGGTGCATCCCGTTCGTCCCGCGGTGGACCGTGGCCACCCGCTGCCACTGCGGCGGTTCCACGGCGGGCCGCAGGAAGGACGCCCCGAACGACCCGGGGTGGTCACGGTACGCGCCCGTACTGTGCGGGATGTTCCCGAAGGCGGTGAAGCCCCAGTCCTCCTCGCCGCTGCGGTCGCCCGGCAGCGTACGGAAGGACTTGACGTACTCGGCGTAGAGAGCGTCGTAGATCGGCGTGGCCGAGTGGCCGCTCCGGGAGTCCTGCGCCGGGCGCACGGGTGCGGGGACCGAGGCGAGGGACTGGCGGCGGGGAGCGTCATATGCGTGCACGTATCTCCAAACGACCCCGTGCCACAAGGGATGCGGCCCACGGCAAGTTTTCGCAGGCCGCACCCCGGATCCTTCGGAGCGCGCCGGGGCCTGAGCGCCCCTTCAGGGGCGCGGGGAACCGCGCGCCCAGCCCCCACGCACCGTCGGCCGACCCACGACCGGAAGCGCCCCCGCCTCAGATCCCGGCCAGCGGCAACGCCGCAGCCACCAACTTCCCGTTGGCCGCGGCCTTGTCCAGCGCGTCCCGCATCAGATCCTCACGGGGCTGCCGCCCGACGGACCCCACCGGCGCGGCGAACATCAGCACCTGCTGATGCTTGTTCGCCGCCGCCCGCCACCCGTCGGTGACCTGCAGCGGCTGATGCGCCTGCCACCAGGCCACCGGACGGCCGCCGTTCGGGTTCGGCTGGAGCACGGCGTGCAGATGCCCCGCCGCGAGCAGCACCGACCACCCGTGCAGCACCGGCGGCACCGCGGACAGCTCGGTCAGCGGCATGAAGCCCTGCTCGATCAGCAGCGGCAGGAAGTCGTCGCCGGAGCCCAGCGTGCCGGGCCGGGCGATGGGAGCGGTCGGCTCGACCACCAGCGCCGGGTGCAGCTCGTTCTGGATCAGCACCAGCCCGCTCGTCACCCCCAGCACGGCCTGCTCGGGCACCAGGTGCGGAGGCTGCTGGGCCAGCGGCGCCTGCTGCTGCGGCTGCTGGAGGTGGTGCGGCGGGGGCGCCTGCTGGGTGTGCTGCGCCTGCGGAACCTGCTGCTGCGCCTCCCCGCCCACGGCGCCGATCGACCGCACGGCGCCCTGGAGCTGTTCCTCGGTGACCTGGACGACCTGCGACGGCAGGCAGGTGGCGTGGGCGAAGGCGAGCACGGCGGTCTCGTCCCCGATGAACAGGACGGTGCTGGTGCGCTCCTGCTCCGAGTCGCCCGGGGTGCGGCAGGAGGTGCAGTCGTAACTGCCCGGGGCGGACTCTCCGGCGAGCAGGCGGGCTGCTTCTTCGTCGCCGATCTCGGCGCGTACCTCGTCGCTGACGTCGAGCATGCGCGGCACGGGTGGCTCCCTCGGGATGCGGTGCGTGGCGAGGCCGGGTGGCTCCCGGCCCGTGGTCCGGGTGGGTCCCCGGCTCATGAAGAAGACAACGGGCGATCTGTGGCGGGAGTCACGCCTTACGGCGAACGGAATCGAACCAACCAGCGCACAGAGTCACGGCAGGTGCGGAATCCGGCACTCAACGTCAACTCGCGTTGAGCGCAAGGGGTTTGACGGGGTGAGGTGCCTCACAGCCCACT
The DNA here is from genome assembly GCA_014655195.1 of Streptomyces cellulosae. Taxonomy (GTDB): domain Bacteria; phylum Actinomycetota; class Actinomycetes; order Streptomycetales; family Streptomycetaceae; genus Streptomyces; species Streptomyces cellulosae. The sequence goes on from BNBH01000018.1 coordinate 37,881, forward strand.
GCCCGCCGTGGTCGACAAATCCGGAAATCGCGCAATGAAATGGGTGGCCGGAAATCGCCGATACCCCGGGTAAGTCCCAACTGGCCAGGCATGACGGGCCGTTGGTTGATCTCCGCACCGGCGGCTCCTTACATTCCTCCGCCGTGTGCAACGAGCACCGCTCGGGTACGTCCGCCGGCCGCATTGCCGACGCTCCACCCTTCGTACGACCCCGACGGCGGACGGGGCGGCCGCGGCCCGCGTGTTCCATGACGCGCCGGGCGGCGTACCGCCAGGGGAAGCCCGGGTCCTCGGGGAAGGATCTCCATGTCCGCATGTGCCGACAACACCCGTCGTAACGCCCGCAGGGCCCGTCCGGGGGCCTTCCTGGCCGGCGCGGCCCTGCTCGCACCGCTCGGACTGCTCGCCGCCGCAGGTGGCGCCGCGGCCGCGGACGACGGGGTGTGGGACCGTATCGCCCAGTGCGAGAGCGGCGGCGACTGGCACATCGACACCGGCAACGGCTACTACGGCGGGCTCCAGTTCTCCGCCTCCACCTGGCGCGCCTTCGGCGGCACCGCGTACGCCCCGACGGCCGACCGCGCGAGCAAGGGCCGGCAGATCGAGATCGCCACCAAGGTCCAGCACGCCCAGGGCTGGAACGCCTGGCCCGTGTGCGGCGCCCGCGCGGGGGCGTCGGGACCCGCCCCCGCGGCGGACCCCGAGCCCGAGAAGAAGGCAGAGCGGAGGCCGGCCACGGCGCAGACGGCCCCCGCGCGCACCTCCGCCCGCCCGGACCGGAGCGCCTCCCGCGGCGACTGCACCGTACGCCCCGGTGACACCCTGAGCGGGATCGCCGCCCGGCACGGGACGGACTGGCGGCGGCTGTACGCGGCCAACCGGGACGTCATCGGCGACGATCCCGACGTGATCGTGCCCGGGCAGCGGCTCGACATCTGAGGCGCCCCCTTCGTCCGGGCGCCCAGGGTCCCTCCGGCCCTCCGGAGGGACCCTCGCCCGTCCGCCCGCCGGGGCGCGACGGCTCATGTGACGAAAATGCGCATTTCTTGTGCACATCTCTTTCACGGGCTGATCGTGTCCGCCCGGGAAAGTGCCAGGGAGGCGATCCCGAATACCTCACGCGACACAATTCTTTCGGGGTTTGCCGGGGCGACGGCGAGGTGCTCAGGAATTCCTGTTGAATGACGGCGGACGGAGTACGGAACCGCTCTTTCGGGTGACCGCCGCCCGTACGCCCCCGTCGTGATCCTGTGACACAAGTGTGACCGCGTCGGGTCCCGGGACCCGTCTTCAGGCACGCACTTCCCCGTTTCCGGGCCAGGGCATAGCGTGGCCGCATGGCACCCATTCCGACACCCCCCACGGAACCCAGCGACAATCCGGACGCCTATGTCGGCCTCGCCGCCGACCGGGCCGAGCACCTCGCGCGTGAGCGCGGCTGGTCCTCGGTACGGGCCCTGGCGCCGGGGACGATCGTCACCATGGAGTACCGCGTGGGCCGGCTGAACTTCGAGGTGAGGGACGGCCGGGTGGCGCGGGCCTGGAAGGGCTGAGACACGCGGACGGCCCCGGTCCTCGAGCAAGGAGGACCGGGGCCGTCCGCGTGTCCGGAGGCGCCTCAGGGGCGCGGCGCCGGGGTCGTCCCGCGCGGGTGGCGGTCGGTGTGCTGCGGGCGTCTGCTGCCCGCGGGCGTCACCGGGGAGCGCTCGGCGCGGCTGGTGTGCGGGCCGGGCGCGAGATAGACCGGTGAGCGGGCCGCGCGTCCGGCGGGAACCGTCTCGTGCACCGCGCCGGCGGCGTGCTCGGTGAGCGGACGGACGACGACGGGACGGCCCGCGGGGGCGGGCACCCGCGCCTTGGTCCCGCGGCGGTCGCGCAGCCGGTCCCGCACGGCGAGGATCCGCGCCTCGGCCCGCGCGATCAGCGGCTCGAACCAGGGCAGCGCCAGCAGGATCAGCAGGCCCGCGGCCCAGCCCAGCAGGACGTCGCTCAGCCAGTGGGTGCCGATGTAGACGGTGGACAGCCCGACGCCCAGGGACGTCACGGCCGACAGTGCGGAAAGCCAGCGGCGGGCCCGCGGGGTGGAGGCCAGATAGGCCAGGATTCCCCAGGTCACCACGGCGTTCGCGGTGTGACCGCTCGGAAATATATCGCCGCCGAGCCACATCTCGTTCGAGCCGATCTCGGTCGCGTAGTGCGGTCCGAGCCGCCCCATGCCGTACTTCGCGGCGCCCACCGTGATGTTGAGCAGCAGCAGGGAGACGCCGAGGGCGATCAGCGGACGCAGCGTGTGCTGCCGCCAGGAGCGCCAGCCCAGCCAGGCGGCGACCATCACGGCGGTGGGACCGCGCTGGCCGAGCACCACGTAGTAGTCGACGAAGGCGTGCAGCTCCGGCCACTGCTGGTAGGGGCGGAAGAACATGACCTGCCAGTCCAGCCGGACCAGCCAGGAGGTGGCCACCACGGCCCACACGATCGCCACGTAGAAGGCCAGGGTCGCGCCGAGGAGCACGATCCGGTGCCGGCTCATTCGCGGCATGCCGACGTGCGCCGGACGCTCCGGCTCACGGTCCAGCCTCGCGAACACCCGGTCCAGACGGGTGTGACTCCGTTCGGTACGCACCCAATCGACGTTACAGCGAGTGAGTGTGCCGACCCGACGATTCAGCGGCTTTGTGATGACGATGTGATGTGGCATTCCTCTCAGACGGGCCCTTTATTTCCGGCGAATCCGAACCCCGGAGCGCAATTGTTTTGGGCATGTCGTACGCCCGGTTTATCGGCCGTACGAATTGGTTCACCCAGGGCTCGCGCGGAATTCCCGTGCCGCTCACCGGCCCGGCCGGGCGGCCAGGTCAGGGCGGCCCCGACCCGTTCAGCCAGAAGGCGCCGTACGCCGCGGACCCCGCCGCGACCGTCCCCAGACCCGCCGCGAGCAGGCGCGTCCGCGTCCGGGTCAGGGCCACGGCGAGCGGCAGGAGCAGCGGGAAGGCCGGCATCAGCAGCCGCGGCTTGGAACCGAAGTAGCTCGACGCGCACAGGGCGAGCGCGGTGACCGTGCCGGCGTAGACCAGCAGCGGGAGGGGCTGTCCCTGGCGTACGCACAGGACGCAGAGCCACACCACCAGGGCCACGCCCAGCACCAGCGCGGCCCCGGCGAGGGCCGACGGGAAGGACGTGAACCGTTCGGCGACGAACTGGGCGAAGGCGTAGCCGCCGTCGAAGCCGTTGCGCCAGCCGGCCTGCACGTCCAGGTAGCCCAGCGGACCGCCACCGGTCCGCTCGCCGACCCACAGGACGTACCCGGCCGCCCCGAGGGGCGCGAGCAGCATCCCTACCACCCGGCGCAGGCGCACTCCGGGGGCGTGCGGCGATGACGCGGCGCCGTCGGGTGCGCCCGTACGCGGGGCGCCGGGCGGGGGACCGGCGTGGCCGTCACCGCGCGCGCCGCCCGCCGGGGCCGTACCGCCGTCCCCCACGAAGGAGGAGCCGGAGCCCTCCTTCAGGATGGCGGCCACCCCGGCCGCCCAGACCGCCGCGACCACCGCGAGCCCCACCGGCCGGGTCAGCCCCGCCAGCCCCGCCAGCAGGCCCGCCGTCACCCAGCGCCCCGTGAGGACCGCGTACAGCGCCCAGGCCGCCAGCGCCGTGAACAGCGACTCGCTGTACGCCATCGACTGCACGATCCCGACCGGCAGCACCGCCCACAGCAGCACCGCGCACACCCCGGCCCGCCGCCCGTACAGATGGTCGGCCACCGCGAAGATCCCCCAGGCCGCGGCCAGCGAGGCGAGCAGGCTCACCACGAACCCCCCGTCGGCGGCCGACAGCGGGGACACCGCCGCCGCCAGCCGCTCCAGCCACGGCAGCAGCGGGAAGAACGCCAGGTTGGAGTGCACGTCGCCGTGGGGAAGCCGCACCTCGTAGCCGTACCCCAGCTCGGCGACCCTCGTGTACCAGAGGGAGTCCCAGCGGGCGGTCAGCAAGGTGTACGCGCTCTTGCCGCGCGCCTCGCTCCACAGGGCCAGGACGACCAGGCCCAGGGCACGCACGGCGGCGTACCCGAGGAGCGCCGGGGCGGCCCGGCGAAGAGCTCCGGGGCGGACCGCGGCGGCACGCGTCTCGAGATCGTTCACGCGCCGATTATCGACCCGGCCCGGAAGCGGCCCGCCCGCGACGGCCCGCGACCACCGTGGGAGACGTGGCGCACGCCACACCGATAGGCCCCGGGGGTGAGAGGCCCGCCACTCGACCTCAGCCTTCCCTCGCGTACTCTGACGTGTCACTCGCCGTTCGCCGCGCGGGCCGGGGACGACCGCTCCTCTCCGGCCGAGGCACGGGGGAGTCCCCCACCCCGTGAGCCCGCGGCACCCGCGAGGGAACTTCTGGGAGGTACGTACATGTCCGGGACGACCACGGCCGCCGCCGCGCTGCGCCGTCGGGCGGCCGGGGCCGGTGCCAACCGGTGGGTGGTGCTCGTCGTCCTCTGCGTCAGCCTGCTGCTGGTCGCCGTCGACGCCACCGTGCTGCACGTGGCCGTCCCCGCCGTCACCGAGGACCTCAAGCCCGGCGCGGTGGAACTGCTCTGGATCGTCGACGCCTATCCGCTGGTCTGCGCCTCGCTGCTGATCCTGTTCGGCACCCTGGGCGACCGGGTCGGCCGCAGACGCGTCCTCCTCCTCGGCTACACCCTGTTCGGCGTGGCCTCGGCCATGGCGGCCTTCGCGCACGACGCGCACCTGCTGATCGTGGCGCGGGCGCTGCTCGGCGTCGGCGGCGCGATGATCATGCCGGCCACGCTGTCGATCCTGCGCCAGGTCTTCCCCGACCGCCGCGAGCGGGCGCTCGCCATCGGCGTCTGGAGCGCCGTAGCCGCCGTCGGCGCCGCGGTCGGACCGCTGCTCGGCGGCTTCCTGCTGGAGCACTTCTGGTGGGGCTCGGTCTTCCTGGTCAACATCCCGCTGATGCTGGTCAGCCTCCCCGTCGGGCGGATCCTGCTGCCCGAGTCGAAGGGCGACGGGAAGGGCCCCTGGGACGTGGTCGGCGCGCTCACGGCCGCCGCCGGGCTGTTCGCGGTGGTCCTCGGCGTGAAGCGGCTCGGCGCGGGTGAGCTCGGCGCGGCCACACTGGTGCCGCTGGCCGCGGGCGTCGTCCTGCTGGTGCTGTTCGTCCGCCGGCAGCGGCGGCGCGAGCACCCGCTGCTCGACCTGCGGATGTTCTCCCGGCCCGCGTTCAGCACCTCGGTCGGCTGCATCGTGCTGGCCATGCTCGCCCTGGTGGGCCTCGAGCTGATCGCCGCGCAGTACCTCCAGCTGGTGCTGGGACTGTCCCCGCTGGAGACCGGGCTGCGGCTGGTGCCGCTCACCTTCGCGGCGATGGCCGCGGGCCTGGCGGGCGCGCGGATGCTGCGCCGGTTCGGGCCGCGCCGCATGGTCTCCCTCGGCTTCTGCCTCACGGCCGGGGCGGTGGTGCTGCTGACCGCCATGGGCGGCGAGGACAACGCCCCGCTGCTGCTCGGCGGGTTCGTGCTGCTCGGCTTCGGCCTGGAGACCACCCTGTTCGGCGCGTACGAGTCGATGCTCAGCGAGGCCCCGCAGGACCAGGCCGGAGGGGCGGCGGCCATCGGCGAGACGTCCTACCAGCTCGGCGCGGGCATCGGCATCGCGCTGCTCGGCAGCGTGATGAACGCGGCCTACGCGCCCGGCCTCTCCCAGGTCCCCGGGGTGCCGGCCTCGGCGTCCGCCGCGGCGGCGCACTCGCTGGGCGAGGCGTACGAGGTCGCGGCCCGCCTCGGCGGCCCGGCGGGTGAGGCGCTGCGGACGGCCGCCCGCCACTCCTTCGTCCATGGCCTGCACGTGACCCTCCTGGTCAGCGCGGGCCTGCTCCTCGCGGGCGCGGCGATGGCCCTGCGCCTGCCGCGCCTGATGCACTGCGACCCGGAGGAGGAGATTCCCTCGGGGCCCCCTTCGGACGCCTCCGCCCCGTCCCCGTCCCCGGCCGACCCGGGCCCCGCCTCCGGACACACCCTCGAGACGTCCCCCGCCCCCGCCCGCGGCACCACCCCCCTGCGGATGCCCGCGCAGCGGGAGTCACACGGGGCGGGCGTGAAGGTCTGACCCGCCGGGCCGACGCGGTCCCGGGCGGTGCCCCGAGGCCCGTCGGCGCCGCCCCCCGCCCCCCCCGCGGCTCTCCCGCAGGCTCTCGGCAGCTCCCGGGGTCTTTCCGCGGCGACGGGCCCGAAGGCCGGTGATGCTGCAGCAGCCCGGGGGCAGGGGCGGCGGTCGGCGTGCCGTCCCGGGGCGGCGGTCGCCCGTGATGCCGCGTGACGGTGGTGCCCGGAGCCGTCCCGGCGTGCGGGGCGGTGGGGTGGGTGTCCCCGAGACGGCGTTCGCCGGCGTTGCCGGCAGTCGCGAGGTCTTCCGCCAGGACGGGCCCGCGGAAGGGCCGGAGGAGGCCGGCGTTGGTGCGGTGTCCGAGGCAGCCCGGGGGCAGGGGCGGCGGTCGGCGTGCCGTCCGGGCGGCGGTCGCCCGCGATGCCGCACGACGGTGGTGCCCGGAGCCGTCCCGGAGTGCGGGGCGGTGGGGTGCGGGGTGTCGCCGGGGCGGCGTTCGCCGGCGGTGCCGCAGGGCCCCGTGTGCCTGACCTCGGAGAGGAGCGCCGGGGTGGACGGCGGGGGGACCTCGTCGTAACGTCGGGCCGTGCCTGACTAGCAGTGCTAGTCGAGATATCGGATGACCAGCCCCCGGAGGGTGCACCCATGGCCGCGTCCGCGAAGCCGCCCGCGTTCGACCCCGCCGACCCCCTCGGCCTCGACGACCTGCTGGAGCCGGAGGACCTGGCGGTCCGGGACACGGTGCGCGGCTGGGCGGCGGACCGTGTGCTGCCGTACGTCGCGGACTGGTACGAGAAGGGCGAGCTGACCGGCATCCGGGAGCTGGCCCGGGAGCTCGGCGGGATCGGCGCGCTCGGGATGTCCCTGGAGGGCTACGGCTGCGCGGGCGCGAGCGCGGTGCAGTACGGGCTGGCCTGTCTGGAGCTGGAGGCGGCCGACTCCGGCATCCGCTCCCTGGTGTCCGTGCAGGGCTCCCTCGCCATGTACGCGATCCACCGCTTCGGCAGCGAGGAGCAGAAGCAGGAGTGGCTGCCCCGGATGGCGGCCGGCGAGGTCATCGGCTGCTTCGGGCTCACCGAGCCCGACCACGGCTCCGACCCCGGCTCGATGCGCACGTACGCCAAGCGCGACGGCTCCGACTGGGTGCTCAACGGCCGCAAGATGTGGATCACCAACGGCTCCGTCGCCGGGGTCGCGGTCGTCTGGGCGCAGACCGACGACGGCATCCGCGGCTTCGCCGTCCCCACCGACGCGCCCGGCTTCTCGGCGCCGGAGATCAAGCACAAGTGGTCCCTGCGCGCCTCCGTCACCAGCGAACTGGTCATGGACGACGTACGGCTGCCCGCCGACGCGGTGCTGCCGGAGGTGACCGGGCTGAAGGGCCCGCTGAGCTGTCTGTCGCACGCCCGGTACGGGATCGTGTGGGGCTCGATGGGCGCCGCGCGGAGCTGTTTCGAGGCGGCGGTCGACTACGCCACGTCACGGGAGCAGTTCGGGCGCCCCATCGGCGGCTTCCAGCTCACCCAGGCCAAACTCGCCGACATGGCGGTGGAACTGCACAAGGGAATCCTGCTCGCCCACCATCTGGGGCGGCGGATGGACGCCGGCCGCCTGCGTCCCGAGCAGGTCAGCTTCGGCAAACTCAACAACGTGCGCGAGGCGATCGAGATCTGCCGGACGGCCCGGACCATCCTCGGGGCGAACGGGATCTCGCTGGAGTACCCGGTGATGCGGCACGCGACGAACCTGGAGTCGGTGCTCACCTACGAGGGCACCGTGGAGATGCACCAGCTCGTGCTGGGCAAGGCGCTCACCGGAATCGACGCGTTCCGATAGGCCCGACGTGCGGGGGGGGGCGGGGCCGGCTCGGCGGCCCCGCCTCAGCTCTGGTTGAAGAAACCGTCGGCGCGGTGCGCGGCCGGCTCGCCGCTGACCACCTCGGTGTCGGCGGGGCTGAGCAGGAACACGCGGTTGGACACCCGCTCGATGGAGCCGCGCAGACCGAAGATCAGGCCCGCCGCGAAGTCGACGACGCGCTTGGCGTCGGCGGCGTCCATGGCCGTGAGGTTCATGATGACCGGCACGCCCTCGCGGAACAGCTCACCGATGGCGCGGGCGTCCCGGAAGCTGTCCGGGGTGACCGTGCCGATCCGGCGGCCCCGCTCCTCGGCGGCGTCCGCGGCCACCTTGACCCGCGGGTCGGTGACCCAGGCCTCGCCGGGCTCGGTCCCGTCGGAGTAGTCGTCGTCGTAGTAACGCTCGTCTTCGTTGTCGTCGACGAGGCCAAGCCAGGCACTCGCCTTGCGTACCGATCCCATGGACGCCTCCTCTCACAGCGGTCTTTCGTGCTTTCCGCATCCCTATGGTCGTCCATGATGCGGAGGGTGCGCCAAGTGGATAGACGCCGCGCGGGGGGTTTGTGACGGTACTGGTGCACAGCGAATCCGTCGAGAGTCCTGGTTTCCCAAGGGCCCTGACACAAACGGCTGCTGACTGTGAGTGAAATATGATTCTACGCGGCGTACGGGTGAAGGGGGGCGCATCCGGGTGAACGCCGCGACCGGTACGATGCCGCAGCCGAACGTCGTACACATGCACGGGGGGATGTCGTGTTCGGGATCGTCAGGCCGTGCCGTCACCGGCTGGGGGAGAAGCTCACCGCCCAGTGGACGGCCCATCTCTGCGGGCTCTGCCTGGCCCTGCGCGGCGACCACGGGCAGCTCGCCCGCATCGTCACCAACTACGACGGGCTGCTCATCTCCGTTCTGACGGAGGCTCAGGCGGACCCGGGCGGCCGCGGCGCTGGACGCCGGACCGCGGGACCCTGTCCGCTGCGCGGGATGCGCACGGCGTCCGTCGCCCAGGGTGAGGGCGCGCGGCTGGCCGCGGCCGTCTCGCTCGTCCTCGCCTCCGCGAAGGTGCGTGACCATGTCGCCGACGGGGACGGGCTGCTGGCCCGCCGTCCGGTGGCGCTCGCCGCGCGCCGGGTGGCGGCGAGCTGGGACAGGGCGGGCGCCCGGACCGGCTCCGACGTCGGCTTCGACACGGCCGTCCTGGTCGACGCGGTGGACCGGCAGACCGGCATCGAGTCGCTGGCCGGACCCGGCACCCCGATCCTGACCGTCACCGAGCCGACCGAGACGGCGACCGCGGCGGCCTTCGCGCACACCGCCGTGCTCGCCGGACGGCCGCACAACGCGGCGCCGCTCGCCGAGGCCGGGCGTCTCTTCGGGCGGCTCGCGCATCTGCTGGACGCGGTGGAGGACCGGGAGGCCGACGCCGCCTCCGGCGCCTGGAACCCGCTCACCGCCACGGGCACCTCCCTCGACGAGGCCCGCCGGCTCGCCGACGACGCCGTGCACGGCATCCGGCTGGCGCTGCGCGAGGCCGAGTTCACGGACGGCGGTCTCGCCCACCGGCTTCTCGTCCATGAACTCCCCACCTCCGTACGGCGCGCCTTCGGTACGCCCTCCTGTGCCCACGGTTCGCATCCGTACGCCCCTCCGGGTGCTCCCGGTGCGCCGGGCGGTCCCACGCCGCCCGAACCACCGCGCCGGGACCGGCGCGGGCTGCTGGCGGGCTGCGCGGTGTGGCTGGGACTCGCCTGTACCTGTCAGCTCTGCTGCGGCACCTACGAGGACCCGTGGACGCGCGAGCGCAAGGAAGGCTGCCTCCACAACTGCGACTGTGACTGCTGCGAGTGCTGCGACTGCTGCAACTGTTGCGGGGAGGACTGCTGTTGCAGCGGGTGCGACTGCGGCTGCGACTGCTGAGGCGGCCTCGGACGCGACAGAGGCGCCCGCGGTTCCCTCCATAGGTCCCCAGGGGGCGAGATTCGGACATCCCGATCATCGTTCGACCGGTCGGCACCCTGGTGTGACGACCGGTAACGCCGGGGCGGGAGGGGAGTAAGTCGACTAGTCGTCCCTAATCCCCAGGCCAAAAGGCACCCTTGCGCCGAACGGTCGGTCGGCCGAATACTCGCCGCAGCGCTTGTCAGGGGCACGACGGGTCCGGAATCCGGTCCGCCGTCCGCTGACTGCGCCTCACCGGGCCCACAACCCCACGAGGGCCCCCAACTTCCTTTGTGGAGGAACGAAACGTGAGGATCAAGCGCACCACCCCCCAGAGCGGCATCTCGAGACGGACTCGGCTGATCGCCGTCTCCACCGGCCTCGTGGCCGCCGCCGCGATCGCGATCCCCAGCGCGAACGCGGCCGACACCCCCACCGCCTTCAGCGCCTCCGCGCTCAAGAGCGCGAGCAGCTCCGTGCTGAAGGCCGACGTCCCCGGCACCGCCTGGGCCGTCGACAGCAAGACCAACCGGGTCGTCGTGACCGTCGACAGCACCGTCTCCCAGGCCGAGATCAACAAGATCAAGCAGCAGGCCGGGGAGAACGCCGAGGCGATCACCGTCAAGCGCACCCCGGGCAAGATCACCAAGCTCATCCAGGGCGGTGACGCCATCTACGCGAGCAGCTGGCGCTGCTCCCTCGGCTTCAACGTCCGCAGCAGCAGCGGCGTGGACTACTTCCTGACCGCCGGTCACTGCACCGACGGCGCGGGCACCTGGTACTCCAACTCCGCCCGCACCACGGCCATCGGCACGACGGCCGGATCCAGCTTCCCGGGCAACGACTACGGCATCGTCCGGTACACGGGCTCCGTCAGCCGGCCCGGCACCGCGAACGGCGTGGACATCACCCGTGCGGCCACCCCGAGCGTGGGCACCACCGTCATCCGTGACGGCTCCACCACGGGCACGCACAGCGGCCGGGTGACCGCGCTCAACGCGACCGTCAACTACGGCGGCGGAGACATCGTCTCGGGCCTCATCCAGACCACGGTCTGCGCCGAGCCCGGCGACTCCGGCGGCGCGCTCTACGGCAGCAACGGCACCGCGTACGGTCTGACCTCCGGCGGCAGCGGCAACTGCACCTCCGGCGGCACGACCTTCTTCCAGCCGGTGACCGAGGCCCTGAGCGCCTACGGGGTCAGCGTCTACTAGGACGCCCCGCCGGCCCGGCCGGTTCTGTACGGCTCCCGAGGAGCCGACAGCCCCTCACGAGCCCCCGCACGCGACCCGCGTGCGGGGGCTCGTCCCTGTTCCTTGCCGGGGCTCCGGCGATCCGGGCCGGGCTTCGCGGCCGGTGCGATCGCAACCGCCGCTCGCCGCCGCGCCGGACGAATCTCGCCGCGGAGAGGTGATTTTCAGCCACCGACCGAACAGGCGGTACGTGCCCCCGGTAACCCCCGTGTGACGTTTGCAGTATGAACCGTCCCGCGTCTCCATGAACTGTCAGGACATAGGGGGCGCACGGCGCTTGTCGTACGCGCGTCCTGAAGTCGACCTTGTGTGCTCCCTGTGACGTTCGGAAGAGTAGGCGGCGTTCAACCGGCGCGGGCGTGGCTTTTGCTGTGTTCCACCCCCGTGGCCGTACGCCTTCCGGTCCGGCGGAGTCCCCACAACCCCTCCGGGCCGTCCCCCCACAGGAGGACGTGAGTTGAAGCACCGACGCATATCCAGGCGCCGTGCCGTCATGGCGGGTGCGGGCATCGCCGCACTGGCCGCGGGCGCGGTCACCTTCCAGACTGCGAACGCCAGCGAGGTCCCGGCCGGCGCCGCGCCCCGCACCCTCTCGGTCCAGGCGGCCGGAAACCTCGCCTCGACGCTGCTCCAGGACCTGGGCGCCGACGCGGCGGGAACGTACTACGACGCGAAGAGCAAGAGCCTCGTGGTGAACGTGCTCGACGAGACCGCGGCCGAGGCCGTCGAGTCGGCCGGCGCGAAGGCCAGAGTCGTGGCGAACTCGCTCGCCGAGCTGAAGAGCGCCCGCACCACGCTCCAGCAGGACGCCACCATCCCGGGCACGTCCTGGGTGAGCGACCCGGTCTCCAACAAGGTCGTCGTCACGGCGGACCGCACGGTCACCAAGGCCGAGTGGGCCAAGCTGACCGAGGTCGCCGAGGGTCTCGGCACCACGGTGGAGCTCCAGCGCACCAAGGGCGAGTTCAAGCCCTTCATCGCGGGCGGCGACGCCATCACCGGCAACGGCGGGCGCTGCTCGCTGGGCTTCAACGTGACCAAGGGCGGCGAGCCGCACTTCCTCACCGCGGGCCACTGCACGGAGGGCATCTCGACCTGGTCGGACTCCTCGGGCAACGTCATCGGTGAGAACGTCGACTCCAGCTTCCCGGGCGACGACTACGGCCTGGTCACGTACACGGCCGACGTGGCGCACCCGAGCGAGGTGAACCTGTACGACGGCTCCTCGCAGTCCATCTCCGGCGCCGCAGAGGCGACCGTGGGCATGCAGGTGACCCGCAGCGGCTCCACCACCCAGGTCCACTCCGGCACGGTCACCGGTCTGGACGCCACCGTGAACTACGGCAACGGCGACATCGTCAACGGTCTGATCCAGACCGACGTCTGCGCCGAGCCCGGCGACAGCGGCGGCTCGCTCTTCTCGGGCGACAAGGCGGTCGGTCTGACCTCCGGCGGCAGCGGCGACTGCACCTCGGGCGGCACGACCTTCTTCCAGCCCGTCACCGAGGCCCTGTCGGCCACCGGTACGCAGATCGGCTGAGCGGCCCGCTCCGGCTCCACGGCGTCCCGTCCCTCCCGCGCGGAGGGGCGGGACGTCCGCGTGCGCCGGGCGCTATGCGGCACGCTCCGGTTCCGGGCGCCGGCGCAGCGCCGACATCAGCACGGTGACGACGGTCCCCGCCACGGCCCAGGCGGACAGCACCAGCAGCGGGCCGGTCACGTCGTTGCCCCGGAAGTACACGATCGAGCGGGCCGCCCAGGTGCCCGCGCCCGGCGGCAGCGCCGGTCCGACCGCCGCCCAGAACGGCGGCAGCAGCGGCGCCGGCAGGGGCCCGCCCGCGCTCGGGTTGCCCAGGATCACCACGAGCAGGATCGCCACGCCGATCCCGAGGACCCCGAAAACGGCCTGCAGTGCGAGGGTGGCGGCGCCCACCGCGAAGATGATCAGCGCGCCCAGCCCCCACAGCCCCGCGAACCCGCCCGGCAGCGCGTCCAGGGCGGGGCCGACGATCAGTGCGCCGCCGAGTCCGCCGAGGACCGCGACCACGGCCATGGCGCCGAGCCGGATCGCCGCCCTGCGCGGGGTGGACGCGCGGGCGCCCGCGCTGATCGCCAGGATCGACGCGCACAGATAGCCGCCCACGCACCAGCCGACCACCACGTAGAACGACGACAGCCCGTTGGCGTCCTGGGCGGAGGCCGGGGCGACGTCCTCGACCCGCAGGGTGCGCCGCTCGTCCCGCTCCACCTCGGTGAAGAGCCGCTCCAGGGCGGTGGCCAGCGCGGTGCCGCCGCCGGTGGCGACCAGCAGGGTGTCGGTCGTCCCCCCGGGGTCGACCACCAGGGCCCCGTCGATGGCCCGCTCCTCGATCTGCCGGCGGGCGGCCGCCTCGTCCGTCACCGCGCGCGGGTCCAGGGGCGAGCCGGGCAGTTCCTTCAGCCGGGTCACCGTCTCCTTCGCCACGGACGGGGGCGCGACGACCCCGACGGACGCGTCCCGCAGCGTCGGGTGGTGCAGGGCGCCCACGTACGAGGTGATGAACAGCAGCATCAGCGCGATCACGCCGAGCACCAGCAGCGTGGCCCGCGGGGTCACGGCGTCGCGCACCTCGCCGGGGAACGAGCGCGGGCGGACCCCGTGGCCGGTGCTCTGTGTCATGTCCCCACGCTCCGGGGCAGCGGGTGTTTGCGCAGGTGGGACAGGGCCGAACGGATGTCGCACACTCATTCGAAAATTGGTCTATGGTGGGGGTGAGGTGACTGGGAACAGTTGTTCGATAGACGGTCGGGACTCACGAGTGCGGGAGGTGCGTGTGCCGGGTTTCACGCATCTGCACACCGTCTCCGGGTTCTCCCTGCGCTACGGCGCCTCCCACCCGGAACGGCTGGCCGAGCGCGCCTCCGAGCGGGGGATGGACGCCCTCGCGCTCACCGACCGCGACACCCTCGCCGGGTCCGTCCGCTTCGCCAAGGCCTGCGCCAAGGCCGGCGTCCGCCCGCTGTTCGGCGCGGAGCTCGCGGTGACGCCCCCGGCCTCCGCCCCCGGTGACAGCTCCGTACGGCGGGACCGGCGCCGCACCCCGGTGCGCGGCGGCGCCTTCATCGACGAGTCGACACCGCGCGTGACCTTCCTCGCCCGGGACGGCGCCCGTGGCTGGGCCGGCCTGTGCCGGCTGGTCTCCGCCGCCCACACCGCCGACGGCCTGCCCCGGCTCGCCTGGGAGGACAACCACGCCGACGGGCTGACCGTCCTGCTCGGCCCCGACTCCGACGTCGGCCGCGCCCTCGCCGCGGGACGCCCCGACCGCGCCGCCCGGCTGCTCGCCCCCTGGCGCGAGGTCTACGGCGACGCGCTGCGCCTGGAGACCGTCTGGCACGGCCGCAAGGGCACCGGCCCCGGCTCGCTGCGGCTGGCCGCCCGCACCCTGGGCTTCGCCGCCGAGCAGCGGGTGCGGCCCGTGCTCAGCAACGCCGTCCGGTACGCCGACCCCGGCCTCGGCCCGGTCGCCGACGTCCTGGACGCGGCCCGGCGGCTGGTCCCGGTCGACCCGGCCAAAGGGCTGGACTCCGGCGAGGCCTGGCTGAAGGACCGGGGCGCCATGCTGGAGACGGCCGAGCGGATCGTGGAGGCCGCCGGCTTCCGCCGCGACACCGCCCTGCGGCTGCTCGACCAGACGCAGGCCACGGCCGCCGAGTGCCTGGTCGACCCCGAGGACGACCTCGGCATGGGCAGCGTCCACTTCCCCGAGCCGCACCTCGTCGGCGCCGGCCGGCGCACCGCCCAGCGGGCGCTGGCCTCCCGCGCGGCGGCGGGCATGGTGCTGCGCGGCTACGACCGCCGCCGGGAGTACTGGGAGCGGATGCACCACGAGCTGGACATCATCGCCCACCACGGCTTCGCCTCCTACTTCCTCACCGTCGCCCAGGTGGTCGACGACGTGCGGGACATGGGTATCCGGGTCGCCGCGCGGGGCTCCGGCGCGGGCTCCCTGGTCAACCATCTGCTGGGCATCGCGCACGCCGACCCGGTCGAGCACGGGCTGCTGATGGAGCGCTTCCTGTCCAAGGAGCGGGTGGTGCTGCCGGACATCGACATCGACGTGGAGTCCGCCCGCCGGCTCGAGGTCTACCGCGCGATCATCGGCCGGTTCGGCGCCGAGCGGGTCGCCACGGTCGCCATGCCGGAGACCTACCGGGTGCGCCACGCCATCCGGGACGTGGGCGCCGCGCTGTCCATGGACCCGGCCGAGATCGACCGGGTCGCCAAGTCCTTCCCGCACATCCGCGCCCGCGACGCCCGCGCGGCGCTCGAGGAGCTGCCCGAACTGCGGCAGCTCGCGGGGGAGAAGGAGAAGTACGGCAGGCTCTGGGAGCTGGTCGAGGCCCTCGACGCGCTGCCGCGCGGTGTCGCCATGCATCCCTGCGGGGTGCTGCTGTCCGACGCCTCCCTGCTCTCCCGCACGCCGGTCATGCCGACCAGCGGGGAGGGCTTCCCGATGGCGCAGTTCGACAAGGACGACGTGGAGGACCTGGGGCTGCTCAAGCTGGACGTGCTGGGTGTGCGGATGCAGTCGGCGATGGCGCACGCGGTCGGCGAGGTGGAGCGGGCGACGGGGGAGCGGATCGACCTGGACGCGGTGCCGGAGGGCGATCCGGCGACGTACGCGCTGATCCGGTCGACCGAGACGCTCGGCTGCTTCCAGATCGAGTCCCCGGGCCAGCGGGACCTGGTGGGGCGGCTCCAGCCGTCGACCTTCCACGACCTGGTCGTGGACATCTCGCTGTTCCGGCCGGGACCGGTCGCCGCCGACATGGTGCGGCCGTTCATCGAGGCCCGGCACGGGCGGGCGCCGGTGCGCTACCCGCACCCGGACCTGGAGGAGGCGCTGAAGGGGACGTACGGCGTCGTGGTCTTCCACGAGCAGGTCATCGACATCGTCGCGGTGATGACCGGCTGCGGGCGCGGCGAGGCGGACCGGGTGCGGCGCGGGCTGTCCGACCCGGAGTCGCAGGGACGGATCAAGGTGTGGTTCGCCCAGCACGCGGCGGCCCGCGGCTACGACGCGGAAACGATTCAGCGGACCTGGGAGATCGTCGAGGCCTTCGGCTCCTACGGCTTCTGCAAGGCGCACGCGGTCGCCTTCGCCGTGCCGACGTACCAGTCGGCGTGGCTGAAAGCGCACCATCCGGCCGCCTTCTACGCCGGACTGCTCACCCATGACCCCGGGATGTACCCGAAGCGGCTGCTGCTGGCGGACGCGCGGCGGCGGGGGGTGCCGGTGCTGCCGTTGGACGTGAACAAGTCGGGGGTCGCACACAGGATCGAACTGGTGTCTGATTCAGGGGATGTGAAGGGGGCGTCGAAGGGTGCCTCGAAGGACGGGAAGCCGGTCTGGGGCCTGCGCCTGGCGCTGTCCGACGTGCACGGCATCAGCGAGGCCGAGGCGGAGCGGATCGCCGAGGGCCAGCCGTACGCCTCGCTGCTCGACTTCTGGGAGCGGGCCCGGCCCAGCCGCCCGCTCGCCGGGCGGCTCGCCCAGGTCGGCGCGCTCGACGCGTTCGGCGCCAACCGCCGTGACCTGCAACTGCACCTGACCGAGCTGCACCGCGGCGCCCGCGGCGGACGCGGCGACCAGCTCCCGCTGTCCGGCGGCCGGCGGACCGCCTCCGCCGGGCTGCCCGACCTCACCGAGCCGGAGAAGCTCAGCGCCGAACTCGGCGTGCTGTCCATGGACGCCTCCCGCCACCTGATGGACGACCACGGCACCTTCCTCAAGGAGCTGGGCGTGGTCTCCGCGCGGCGGCTGCGCGAGGTGCGGCACGGGGAGACGGTGCTGGTCGCGGGCGCCAAGGCGGCCACCCAGACCCCGCCCATCCGCTCCGGGCGGCGGGTCATCTTCTCCACCCTGGACGACGGCACGGGCCTGGTCGACCTCGCCTTCTTCGACGACTCGCACGACACCTGCGCCCACACCGTCTTCCACTCCTGGCTGCTGCTGGTGCGCGGGGTGGTGCAGCGGCGAGGGCCGCGCAGCTTCAGCGTGGTCGGCTCCGCCGCCTGGAACCTCGCGGACCTGCTGGAGGTCCGCCGGGAGGAGGGTCTGGAGGGGGTCGCCGCGCGGCTCGCCGCCCCGGCCGGCGACGGCTCCGGGGCCGCCGACGACGGCGACGCGCCGGCCCGCAGGCGGCTGGCCGGTTCGGACGGGCTGCCCGCGCCGGCCGGCTCGGCGGCCCGGGATCCGATGGAGGAGCGGACGATCCGCATGCCCACGGGGTACGAGATGCACCCCTGGGCCGATCTGCGCCCCGCGGGCGAAGGGCCCGCGGTGGGAAGGAAGTTGTGGCACCAGAGTCCGGGGAGTGCGGGATGACCATTCTCTGCGTACGTTTCCAGCTGCCGCCGATGTACGAGGCGGCCCTGCCGGGGCTGCTCGGCCTGCTGGAGGAGTTCACACCCGTCGTACAGGCCCTGCCGCCGGACGGGGCGCTGGCCGATCTGCGCGGCGCCGAACGGTACTTCGGGCGCACCGCGCTGGAACTGGCCTCGGTGATCCGGGTGCGCGCCCTCGCCCTGCACGGCGTCGACTGCGTGATCGGCGCCGGGCCCGGACCGATGACGGCCCGGATGGCACTGCGGGAGGCCCGGCCGGGGCGGACCCGCGCGGTCGCCGAGGACGAGGTGCGGGAGTTCCTCGCCGGACAGCCGGTCGTCGCGCTGCCCGGCGTCGGCGCCAGGACCGCCCGCACCCTGTGCGAGTACGGCCTGGACACCCTCGGCCGGGTCGCCGCCGCCCCGCTCTCCACGCTCCAGCGCCTGGTGGGCGCCCGCGCCGGACGCGAGCTGCACGAGAAGGCGGGCGGCGTCGACCGGGGCCGGGTCGTCCCCAACGGCGTCTCGCGCTCCCTGGCCGCCGAACGCCCTTTCACCCGCGACGAACTGGACCCCGGCCGGCACCGGCGCGCCCTGCTCTCGGCCGCCGAGGAACTGGGCGCCCGGCTGCGCGCCCTGGACAAGGTCTGCCGCGGCCTCACCCTCACCGTCCGCTACGCCGACCGGTCCGCCACCACCCGCACCCGCACGCTCCCCGAACCGACCGCGCACTCGCCCGCGCTCACCAGGACGGCGTACGCCCTCTACGAGGCGCTCGGCCTGCAACGCGCCCGGGTCCGCGCGGTCGCTCTCCGCGCGGAGGGCCTGGACCCGGCCGAACAGGCCGCCCACCAGCTCACCTTCGACCCGGTGGACGAAAAGGTCCGCCGCATCGAGGAGGTCGCGGACCGCGTACGCGCGAAGTTCGGCCCGCAGGCGCTGATGCCGGGGTCGCTGGCGGCCTGAGGAGCGCGGCGATTCGTCAGCTTTGGTGACGCGTTATCAGGTCGCGGCGGACGGGCGCTGGGGGGTCGCGGAAGTTTTTACCGACCCATAACTTCCGGGCTTCCCTACTCGCCCGTAACTTGATGAGTGAACAGCATCCCGTGATCCGGATCACAGGGCGTAGGACCCCACCCTTCCCCTTGAGCCGCAAGGAGATCACACGATGCTGCCCTGGAAGCGGGTGATCAGACCGCTGGCCGCGTTCCTGCTGGCCGCGGTCGCCGTCACCGTCCCCGCCGCCTCGGGTGCGCAGGCCGCCGCCGGACCCAGCTCCGGCTGGAACGACTTCGCCTGCAAGCCCTCCGCCGCCCACCCCCGCCCCGTCGTCCTGGTCCACGGCACCTTCGGCAATTCCGTCGACAACTGGCTGGGCCTCGCGCCCTACTTGAAGAACCGCGGCTACTGCGTCTTCTCCCTGGACTACGGCCAGCTCCCCGGCGTCCCGTTCTTCCACGGCCTCGGTCCCGTCGACAAGTCCGCCGAGCAGCTCGACGCCTACGTCGACCGGGTGCGCGCCGCGACCGGCGCCGCGAAGGTCGACATCGTCGGCCACTCCCAGGGCGGCATGATGCCCCGCTACTACCTCAAGTTCCTCGGCGGAGCCGCCGAGGTGAACGCCCTGATCGGCATCGCCCCCAGCAACCACGGCACCACCCTCGGCGGTCTCACCGCGCTGCTGCCGTACTTCCCCGGCGCCGAGGACCTGCTGAGCGAGGCGACCCCCGCCCTCGCCGACCAGATCGCCGGCTCCGCCTTCCTCACCAAGCTCAACGCGGGCGGCGACACCGTCCCCGGCGTCCGCCACACCGTCATCGCCACCAAGTACGACCAGGTCGTCACCCCGTACCGCAGCGCCTTCCTGACCGGGCCGAACGTCCGCAACGTCGTCCTCCAGGACCTCTGCGCGGTCGACCTGTCCGAGCACCTGGCCATCGGGCTGCTCGACCGGATCGCCTTCCACGAGGTGGCGAACGCCCTCGACCCGGACCACGCGAAACGCACCACCTGCGCCTCGGTGTTCGGCTGACACGTGTCACCGAACAGTGAGAAGCAGCGGGTCCCTGTCCGGCCTGAGCCGCCGCACAGGGACCCGCCGCCGGTTCAGCGGCCGTGGCGTCCGGTCGCCGTGCGCCGCCGCGCGGAGGCGAACAGCGCGGCCGAGCCGAGCGCCAGCGCCGCGGCGCCGCCGATCATCAGATACGGCGTGCTGTCGTCGCCGCCGGTCTCCGCCAGGTCCTGCGTGCCGCCGGCCGCCTTCACCTGGTTGCCCGTGTCCGCCGCGACCGGGTCGGCCGTGGTGGCGGGGTCGTCGTCACCGTGCCCGTGGTTCTCGACCGTCGACTTCTCGGCGCCGGCCTCGATCTGCTGCTCGGACGGGGCGGTGGCGGAGGGGGCCGGGGCGGGCGCCTCCTTCGGGGTGTCGTCGGTGGCGGCGTCCTCGCCCTTGTCCGTCCCGCCGCCGTCGTCCTTCGTCCCGCCGCCCGCCTGGGCGCCGCCGAAGGTGACGTCCGAGCAGGAGTAGAACGCCTCCGGGCTGTCCGACCGCTGCCAGATCGCGTACAGCAGCTGCTGACCAGAGCGCTCCGGGAGCGTGCCGGAGAAGGTGTAGAAGCCGTCGACCGCGGCCGGGTCGGTGGAGGTCGCCACCGGGTCGGCCAGGTCCAGGTCGTCCCAGGCCAGCGGCTGGGACGGGTCGTAGCCGGGCTTGGTGATGTACACCGTGAAGGTGCCCTTGTGCGGGGCTGTCACCCGGTACTTGAAGGTGTGCTCGCCGCCGGACACGCTCGTCGCCGGCCAGTCGGCACGCGCCAGGTCGAGCCCCTTGAACGCCTCGTTGCCGGCGCTGCACAGCTTGCCGTCCGGGATCAGCTCCTGGTGGCGGCCGCCCGCGTCACCGATGCGGACGCCGTTCCAGTCGTACAGCGCCTGGGTGCCGCCGGCCGCGACGGCCGCCTTGCACGCCTCCGACTTCGGGCTCTCCGGGCCCTCGCCGAAGCACTGGAAGACCCGGCTGACCGGGTCGCCCATCGAACCGTGGGCGGCCGCCGGGGCGGCGGACAGACCGGTGAGGGCGAGCGGGCCGAGAGCCATGGCGGCGACAGCGGCCTTGCGGCGTGCGGACATGGGGCAGCAACTCCTCGACGAACAGTGGATCTCAGGGGGAGACCCCGGGGGGATCCCGTGGGGGTGGCTCAGAAACTAACCCCCGGAAACCCGGAAATCGCCCGGTGAGGGCGGTACGGGGAGATCCTTATGGTCGCTTTAAGGGAGCGTTCGGACTGGGATCAGGTAGGGAGCGTGCGCGCATGACGAACGCGCGGATCAGACCGGCCGTCGCCGCCGACGTACCGGCCGTGAGAGCGGTGGTCGACGCGGCCTTCCGGCCCTACATCGCCCGCATCGGTGTGGTGCCGGTGCCCCTGGAGGCGGACCACGCGGCGAACGTGGCCGAGGGCCGGGTGTTCGTGGCGGAACTCCCGGACGACGCCGGGAACGGGACCGTAGGGGTCGCCGGCCTCGTCGTGCTGGAGCCGCGCGCGGACCACCTGTACCTGGACACCGTCGCCGTCCTGCCCGACGCGCAGGGCGCCGGGCTGGGACGGCTGCTGCTGGAGTTCGCGGAGGACCGGGCGCGGGCGCTCGGACTGCCCGAGATCCGGCTGTTCACGAACGCCATGATGGGGGAGAACCAGAAGATCTACCCGCGGCTCGGCTACGAGACCGTGGAGCGCCGGGTGACCGGCCCGTACGACCGGATCCACTACCGCAAGCGGCTGGGCTGAGCGCGGGGGCGTTCAGCCGTCGGGCCACCAGGTGCGGGCGACGTCCTTGCGGATCTCGGGGCGCTCCGCGGGACGCTCGTCGGCCTCCTCACGGACCCGCCGGGTGTCCGTCCTCCTCGAGGGCTTCTGCACGGTGACGCGGCGCATGGCTGCCTCCTCGAAGGCCCACCGGGTCACCCGTTCCCACGGCGGTGAACCTTTCGGGGGAGAGTTCCTCATCCGTCCTGTCGTGTCTGTGGCCCCGGTCACGAATCGACTGTCAGTGGCAGGTGTCACCCTGAGCCCATGACCACACACCACGAAGACGGGACGGACGCCGGCGGTGTCGACTGGGACGCGCGGGCGGCCACCTTCGACGAGGAGCCGGACCACGGCCTGCGCGATCCCCGGGTGCGCGCCGCCTGGGCCGCGCGGCTGAAGGACTGGCTGCCAGGACGGCCCGGCGACGTGCTCGACCTGGGCTGCGGCACCGGCAGCCTCTCCCTCCTCGCCGCCGAGCAGGGCCACCGGGTCACCGGCGTGGACCGGTCCCCGGCCATGGTGGAGCTGGCCCGGCAGAAGCTCGCCGGGCGGCACGCGGTGTTCCTCACCGGCGACGCGGCCCGCCCGCCGGTCGACGGCGAGCGGTACGACGCCGTCCTCGTCCGGCACGTGCTGTGGACGCTGCCCGAGCCGGACCGGGTGCTGCGGCGCTGGCGCGACCTGCTGCGGCCGGGCGGACGGCTGGTGCTGGTCGAGGGCGTGTGGGGCACGGAGAGCCCGGCCGGCATACCCGCGGACCGGCTCACCGCCCTTCTCGCCCCGCTCACCGCCCAGGTGCGCGTGGAGCGGCTGTCCGGCGACCTGGAGCTGTGGGGACGGGAGGTCGACGACGAGCGGTACGCGGTGGTGGCGCTGCGGGAGGGAACCCAGGGCATGCCTTGAGGGGTGTCTCTCAGCCGAGCAGGGTGCCCAGGCCCTCCCCGCGGGCCAGGGCGTCCAGCTCGTCGAGGGCGGCCATCGCGGCCGCCGCCGCGTCCGGGTCCCGGCCGGACAGACCGCTCTCCGTGAACTCGTCCTCGTCCAGCCGCCGTACGTCCGTGCCGTCGGCGGAGACCCACAGGTCCAGGTCGAGGTCCTCCACGACCAGACGGCCCCCGGACAGCTCGGCCGGGCGGGTGATGTCGCAGTAGTGGCCCTTGAGCGCGCCCCCGGAGGCGCGCACCTCCTTCACCGAGTACCAGCGGTCCCGCCAGTAGTGCTCCGTGAAGACGTCCCCGGGCTCGAAGCGCACGAAGCCGAAGTCCCGTACGCCCTCGCCCGCCCACGGGGCGCGCACGCTCACCCGGGTGCCGTCGTCGGCGAGCAGCTCCGCCGGGTAACTGATCTTCGTGCGGCCCGCCTTGACCAGGACCACCTCGACCGTCGCCGGCCCGTCAGCCGAGTTCGCGGACATACCGCACCTCCGTGCCGCACAACTCGTAGCCGAACCACTTGTTGATCGCGATCATCGGCTCGTTCCCGGTGTCGTTGCCCGTGAAGGCCTCCGTGTACCCGGCCGCGCGGGCCCGGTGCAGGGAGTCGTTCTTCGCGAGCTTCGCCAGGCCCCGGCCGCGGAAGGCGCGGGCCGTGCCGGTCATGCCCGTCGCGTACCGCGTGGCGCCGTCCGTGCGGGCCGCCGTGAACGCCGCCGGCCGGCCGTCGACCACGGCCACCGTGGTCAGCTCCGCGTCGAACAGCGGGTGCCGCCAGGTCTCCCTGAGCCACACCTCGTAGTCGGTGAACTCGATGTCCACGTCGCTCGGTTCGTCCGCCGTGGTCTCCGCGTCCAGCTCGAACAGCGGGCGCGGGTCGCCGGCGTACGCGGACCCCGGGCGCAGCTCCACCCCGGGCGGCGGGTCCTGAAGCGGGGGCAGCTCGCGGTGCGCCAGGTCCAGGCGGAGGAAGTGCGCGGAGCGGCTCGCCCGGAAGCCGTGCCGTTCGGCGAAGGCGCGGCTGCCGGGCTCGTCCAGCACCCAGGCGAGCAGCCGGGTCGCCCCGTGCGCGGTCAGATGCTCCTCGGCGGCGCGCAGCAGCAGCGTCCCCGCGCCCCGGCGCGTGTGCCGGGGGTGCACGTAGATGTTGACGTTGCCCTGGCCGGGCACCGCGCTGTCGTGCGCCAGGTGCACCTGGGCCGTGCCGGTCACCTCCCCGTCGTCGTCCACCGCCACCAGCGGGCGGTAGTGGGCGTCGGGGTGCATCTGGGTGAGGTCGTGGGCCAGGGACTCGGGGGTGACCAGGACGAACGGCAGCGCCGCGTGGCGTACGCGGGCGAAGCCTTCCAGGTCGGCGTGCGCGTCGGGGCGCAGATCGCGGACGGTCACTGTCATGTGAGGGCACGCTACGAGGTGGTGCCGCGGGGTGCCTCCCATTTTCCGGGGGCGGGAATGCGGCCCGGGGGGCGGGGGTGCGCGAGAATCGCGGCGTGACTGTACGGATCCACATCGAGGACGGAACGACGCCGCCGTACGAGCAGGTGCGGGCGCAGATCGCCGAGCAGGCGCGGTCGGGGGAGCTGCCGGTGGGGTACCGGCTGCCGACCGTGCGGGGGCTGGCCGAGACGCTGGGGCTCGCGGCGAACACGGTCGCCAAGGCGTACCGGGCGCTGGAGGCGGACGGGGTGATCGAGACGCGCGGGCGCAACGGAACGGTGGTCGCTGCCGCTGGGTCGGCGGCGGAGAGGGAGGTCGCCGCTGCGGCGGCGGTCTTTGCCGAGCGGGCTCGGCGGTTGGGGGTGGGGGAGGAGGTCGCGTTGGACGCGGTGCGGGATGCTTTGCGGGCGGTTTCCGAGTGACGTTCAGTGTCCACTGCGGGTTCGTTTTGGTTGATCGCGCAGTTCCCCGCGCCCCTGGGGGGGCTGGCGTTCAGTCGTCCCTGCGGGTTCGCCGTGGCTGAACGCGCAGTTCCCCGCGCCCCTGAGGATGCTGACCCCATAGCGTCTTGAGTGTTCTGGCGTTGTGGACCGCTGCTGCGTTGGGGTCGTTGTTGAAGTAGGCGTAGACGTCTGCTTCTCGGGGCCACGTCGTGGTGATGCGGTGCAGCCAGGTTTTGAGGGACTGGCGGCCGTAGTTCGGCCAGGGCAGGGCTCTGCCCTGGTGGAAGCGGATGTAGCCCCAGTCCGTGGTGCGCCACAGGGGGGTGACCGGGCGGGAGAGGACGTCCGCCCAGCAGAGGGCCGCGCCGTGGGACTCCAGGACCGCGCGGACGTCCGGGGTCCACCAGGACGGGTGGCGGGGTTCGACGGCCACCCGGGTGGACTCCGGGAAGCAGCGCAGGCACGCGTCCAGGAGGGCCGGGTCGGCCTGGAGGGTCGGGGGGAGCTGGAGGAGGACCGGGCCCAGGCGGTCGCCGAGGGCGGTGGCGCGGCTCATCAGGCGCTCCACCGGCTCCTCGGGGTCCCGCAGCCGCTTGACGTGCGTCAGGTAGCGGCTCGCCTTGACCGCGACGACGAAGCCCGGCGGGGTGCGCTCCCGCCAGGACGCGAAGGTCTCCCGGGAGGGGAGCCGGTAGAACGCGTTGTTCACCTCGACGGTCGGGAAGGCGGCCGCGTACGCCTCCAGCCACAGCCGTACCGGCAGACCGGGCGGGTAGAGCACGCCGCGCCAGTCCTTGTACTGCCATCCCGAGGTCCCGACCAGCAGCGGCATGCGGCCCTCCCGGCGCCTAGAGGTAGAGGCCCGCGTCCGCGTCGCCGCGCGGCTCGGGCAGGGAGGTGGGGGAGGTGCCCCGGCGCAGGGCGTACAACTCGGCGAGGGTGGCGCCCTCGCGTCCGACGCCTTCCTCGCGGCCCAGCCAGTTCACCGCCTCCGTACGGGTCAGCGGCCCCACCTCGATCCGGGCCAGGCAGCGGCCCGGACGGACCACGGCTGGGTGCAGCCGCTCCAGGTCCTCGTTGGTGGTGACGCCCACCAGGACGTTGCGCCCCTGGCCGAGCAGGCCGTCGGTGAGGTTCAGCAGCCGGGAAAGGGCCTGGCCCGCCGTGTGCTTGGCCTCGCCGCGGATCAGCTCGTCGCAGTCCTCCAGGAGCAGCAGCCGCCAGCGGTTCTTGCCGGACGCGTCCTCCTCGCCGATCGCGATGTCCATCAGATAGCCGACGTCGGAGAAGAGCCGCTCGGGGTCGAGGACGCAGTCGACCTGGCACCAGTCGCGCCAGGACCGGGCGAGCGTGCGCAGCGCGGAGGTCTTGCCGGTGCCCGGCGGACCGTGCAGCAGGAGCAGCCGCCCCGAGATGTCCTCCGGGGTGGTCTTCATCAGACGGTCCATCGCGTCCGCGACCGGGGCGGTGTAGTTGGGCCGGATCTCCTCCCAGGTGCCGGCCGTGATCTGCCGGGTGGTGCGGTGCGGGCCGCGCCGCGGAGAGACGTACCAGAACCCCATGGTGACGTTCTCCGGCTGCGGTTCGGGCTCGTCGGCCGCGCCGTCGGTGGCCTCGTCCAGGATCCGCTTCGCCAGGTCGGCGCTGGTCGCGGTCACCGTGACGTCGGCGCCCCGGCTCCAGCGCGAGATCAGCAGCGTCCAGCCGTCCCCCTCGGCCAGGGTGGCGCTGCGGTCGTCGTCCCTGGCGAGCCGCAGCACCCGCGCGTCCGCGGGCAGGAGCGTCGCACCGGAGCGGACGCGTTCGATGTTGACGGCGTGCGAGTAAGGCTGCTCGCCCGTCGCGAAGCGGCCGAGGAACAGCGCGTCGACGACGTCGGACGGGGAGTCGTTGTCGTCGACGTTGAGCCGGATCGGCAGGGCGTCGTGTGGGTGCGCGGACATGCCGCCCATGATCGGTCACGCGAGCCCCCCGTGCACCCGATTTGCCGGGTGCGCCCGCACGCGTCGCGTCGCCCCCGTGTCCGGTTTCTCCGCGTGAAGTGCCGGAAAGTCGCACCGTCCGGGATTTTGTCCGGTACTCAACGGTAATACTTCTGACATGAACACTTCCGCTCAACACGCGTAGTTGGTACGACGGTTGAGGCAGAGATCCTGCTAAAGGGAGGTTCCATGAGACGTTCCCGACTTGCCCTCTTCCTCACCACTCTGGTCCTCGCCGTCACCGCCGCCCTCACCGGGGCGACCGCGGCGCACGCGTCCGCACAGGCGGCCCCCGGCCCGTACGTGGCCCTGGGCGACTCCTACTCCTCGGGTGTCGGCGCCGGCAGCTACATCTCCTCCAGCGGCGACTGCAAGCGCAGCACGAAGGCCCACCCGTACCTCTGGGCGGCCGCGAACTCACCCTCGTCCTTCTCCTTCACGGCCTGCTCGGGCGCCCGTACGGGTGATGTTCTCTCCGGGCAGCTCGGCCCGCTCTCCGCGAGCACCGCCCTCGTCTCCATCAGCATCGGCGGCAACGACGCCGGGTTCGCCGACGTCATGACGACCTGTGTGCTCCAGTCCGACAGCTCCTGCCTGTCCCGCATCGCCACCGCCCGGGCCTTCGTCGACTCGACGCTGCCCGGCAGGCTCGACGGCGTCTACACGGCGATCCGGGACCGCGCGCCCAACGCCCGTGTCGTGGTGCTCGGCTACCCCCGCTTCTACCGGCTCGGCACCACCTGCATCGGCCTCTCCGAGACCAAGCGGAAGGCCATCAACGACGCCTCCGACCACCTCAACAGCGCCATCGCCGCCCGCGCCCGCGCGTACGGCTACACGTTCGGCGACGTCCGCTCCACGTTCACCGGCCACGAGATCTGCTCCGGCGACTCCTGGCTGCACAGCGTGGACTGGCTGAACATCGGCAACTCGTACCACCCGAAGGCCGCCGGACAGTCGGGCGGCTACCTCCCGGTGCTCAACTCGGTGGCCTGACCCCCGTGGTTCAGTAGCCGTCCCCGTCCGCACCGGAAGCGGAAGCGGAGGCCCCGCCCGACGGGGTCTCCGTCTCGCACACCACCGAGAACGGCACCGTCCCGGACGTCGCGCGCACCGGCTCCCGCACCTCCACGCCGATCCGGCCGTGCAGCTCCCCGCTCTCCGAGTACGCCGTCACCACCACCGTGTCCTGCTTGGTCCGGCCGCCGTCCGCCGGGAACGACAGCGTGCGCCAACTCCGGTCCGCCGCCGAGCCGTCCTCGGTCGCCCAGCGGTAGCGCACCTCGGCCGGCAGCCGGCTCACCGTGAACGTCGCCGTGAACGAGGGCGCCTCGTCGTGCACGGGCGGGCAGGCTCCGGAGTACTCCGTGCGCGTCCCGGTCACCTCGACCGACACCGTGAGGGCGGGGGGCTCCTCCTCGTGCCCGCCGTCGTCGCCCTCGTCCCCGGTCGCGTCGTCCGTCGCGGAGGCAGACGGTGACGGGTCGTCCTCCGTCGTCTCCGTCCCTCCGGCGCCCTTGTCGCCCGTCGTGGCCGGGGAGCTCGCCCCGCCGTTCCCGGACTCCGGCTCACCGCCGTCCCGGTCCAGCAGCGCGTACGTCAGCCCGGCCAGCGCGAGCGCCAGCAGCACCACCCCCGCGATCAACAGCGCGGCGCCCCTCCGGCCGCGCGGGGACGGGTTCGTCGTCGCCGTGGGTGCTGTGGGCGCTCCGCCGGACGGCTGGTGGGCGGTCACGGGCGGCTGGTACGGGTCGGTCGGCGGCGGTGTGGGGAGCGCGGCCACCGTGGGCGCGTACGAGGAGGCCGTACGCGCCGGATCCGCGCCCGGTGCGCCCCCGGAGGCGACCACGCGCAGGTCCTCCGACGCCCGGTCCGCGGGCAGGCGTTCGACCGGATCCTTGCGCAGCAGCCCCTCGATCACCGGCGCGAGCGGGCCCGCCCGGCGCGGCGGCGGCAGCTCCTCGTCCACGATCGCCCGCAGCGTGGACAGCGGGGTGTCCTGCCGGAACGGGGAGTATCCCTCGACTGCCGCGTACAGCAGCACGCCCAGCGACCACAGGTCCGACTCCGGACCGGGGGTACGCCCCAACGCCCGTTCCGGCGCCAGGAATTCGGGCGAGCCGACGACCTCCCCGGTCTTCGTCAGGGCCGAGCTGCCCTCGACCATGGCGATCCCGAAGTCGGTGAGGACCACCCGGCCGTCGTTCGCGATCAGCACGTTGGCGGGCTTCACGTCCCGGTGCAGCACCCCGGCCGCGTGGGCGGCGCGCAGCGCGCCCAGCACCTCCGCGCCGATCCGCGCGGCCCGCTGCGGGGCCAACGGGCCCTCCGCGTCCAGCACCTCCGCCAGCGACAGACCGCGCACCAGCTCCATCACGATCCACGGACGCCCGTCCTCCGTGGCCACGTCGTACACCGTCACCACGCCGCGGTCGGCGATACGGGCCGCCGCCCACGCCTCCCGCTCCAGGCGCGCGTACATCCGCTCCACGTCGGACGCCGGCAGTCCCGCCGGGGCGCGGACCTCCTTCACCGCGACCTCGCGGTGCAGCACCTCGTCCCGGGCCCGCCACACGGTGCCCATGCCGCCCTCGCCCAGCGGCGACAGCAGCCGGTAGCGTCCCGCGACCACCCGCTCACCGCCCGGTTCTTCGGACACGGCGCCCCCCATCGCGTCGGGGCGAATTCGCCCTTTCCTCATGAAAGTAGCTCAGCCGAGTGCGGATGCGGCCCCCCTGAACACCAATCCGGCCCCCAGGACCAGCACCACGCACGCCGACCCGAGGGGCGCGCTCCGGCGCACCAGCGCCGCCCACGGCGCGCTCGTCCAGCGCGGGCGCCGGGCGAGCAGCCGCGACACGCCCCCGCCCGCCCGCACCACCGCGTACCCGGCGGCGGTCAGGGTGAGCGCCAGGCCCACGCCGTACGCGACGACGAGCAGCAGCCCGAACCAGGCGTGACCCAGGGCGGCGGCCCCCACCAGCACCACCACGGCGGACGGACTGGGCACCAGACCGCCCGCGAACCCCAGCAGGACCGTGCCGCGCAGCGTGGGCGCGACGGCGTGGGTGTGGGTGCGGCCGCCGTGGGTGTGGGTGAGGTCGTGGGAGTGGGGGTGCGGGTGATCGTGGTCGTGCGGGTGGGGATGATCGTGCGGGTGCTCGTGTCCGTGGTCGGGGGTGTGCTCGTGCTCGTGGGGGTGCGGATGCGTGTGGTGGCGGCGCTGCCGCAGGGCGCGGCGTACGAGCTGGGCGCCGGCCAGGGTGACCAGGGCGCCGCTGGCGATGCCCAGCCAGGCGACGACGGAGGGCGCGGCGGCGGAACCGGCCGTGACCAGCAGGCCCAGGGCGACCACGCCGAGGGTGTGGGTGACCGTCACGGAGGCGGCCGTCGGCAGCACGTCCCGCATCCGCGCCCGGCCGCCGCGCGCCGCCGCGGTCGCGGCCATCAGGGTCTTGCCGTGACCCGGTGCGAGCGCGTGCATCGCGCCGAGGAAGACCGCGAGCAGCAGGGCGAGCGCGGCGAACCCGACGGTCAGGTCGCGCCGGGCGACCAGGTCGTCCAGGGCCCGCGTCCAGCGGTCGGCGCCCCGGGGCAGGATCGCGGAGGCGGGCGCGTCCGCCTGGTCCGTCCCGCCCGCCGCCAGCGCGGGGCCGCCGGGGCGGACGCGCAGGGACGCGGTCCGGGCGTCGGGCGGGGACGCGAGCCGGTCCTCCGGGTAGCGGGTCAGCCGGGCGGAGAGGGACGCCTCGGGCACGTCCGAGGCGGCGAGCGTCGTACGGTCCCCCTGCGCGGTGATCTCCCGCCAGCCGGGGCCCGAGCCGGCGCCCGCCGCGCGGAAGTCCACGGCGACCGTACGGCCCCGGGGGAGCGGCGCGGTCATCCGGCACTCCACGCGCAAGGTGTCCAACCCCGCCTGGCCCGGACGCACCTGGACGCGGGCGGCGCGCACGGTGAGCGGCGCCGGACGCCCGTCGGCACGGACCGCGCTCTCCCGGGCGGCCGTCGCGCACCGCTGCCGGGCCCAGGCGTCGCGGCCCAGGTCGGCGAGGTCCGGCGCGGCCTGGGTGGCGGGGATCTCGGCGAGGTCCTCGACGTGGTGTACGCGCAGCTCGCCGGGCGCGGCCACCAGGCCGTCGTACCGGTTGACGGTGAAGTTGCCGAGCGGGTGCGCGCTCGCCTCCGTGGCCGGGAGCAGGACGAGCGCGGTCGCGGTGACGAGAAGCGCGGCGGGACGCAGGAGGTTCAACGTGCCGCCTCCAGGTCCTTCAGGGCGGCCCGTGCCGCGCGGGCGCCGAGCGGGGAGAAGCCCGGGTTCAGCTCCAGGGCGGCGGTGAGGGAGGCGCGGGCGGCGCGGTCGTGCCCGGCGGCCTTCTCGATCACGCCCCGGTGGTAGAGGAACGTGGCGTCGCGGTAGCCGGTGGCCGTGGCCCGGCGGGCGTACGGCAGCGCCTCCGCGGAACGGCCCGCCCGGTGCAGCGCCCAGGCGAGGGCGTCCGCCGTGTGCACCGTTCGCCGGCGCTCCCACTCGGCGCGGGCCGCGCGCAGCGCCTCGGCGGTGTCCCCGTGGTCGGCCGCGGCGAGCGCGGTGTCGAGGTCCACGTCCACACCGCCGGCCCGGGCCAGCGCGGTCCAGGCGGAGACGAGGGCGTACTGCTCGCGGGCCTTCGCACGGTCGCCGGGGGCGTCCCGCTCCTCGTACAGCTCGCCGAGCGCGACCAGCGGGCCGGGCAGCGGGGAGCGGTCGACGACCTGCTCCAGCGTGGTGATCGCCCCCGCGCGGTCGCCGTCCGCCGCCTGGGCGCGGGCGCGGCCCTCCAGGGCGGGGAGGTAGGCGTCGTCCGCGGCGAGGGCGCGGGCGTAGTGGCGCAGGGCGGTGCCGTAACGGCCCTGGCCGCGTTCGAGGTTGCCGAGCGCGGTCGCCACGTACGCCACGTCGGCCGGGCCGGTCGCACTGGCGAGGGCCTGGTGCAGCACCCGGCGGGCGGTGCGGACGTCTCCGCGCAGCTCGTGGACGTACGCGTACCGCGTGAACACGGGGACGCCCGGACGCCTGCGGTCGGCGTCGGTGGCCGCCCGCACGGCCTCCGCGTACCGGCCCAGCTCCACCAGGGCGTCGATCCGGGAGCAGAGGGCGCGTTCGCTGTACGGGTTCGCCTCCAGGGCGCGGTCGGCGTGGGCCAGGGCGGCGGCGAAGTCGTGACGCGCGGCGGCGAGGGCGGCCTGCCCGGCGAGCGCCTGGTCGTTGCCTGGGCGCAGGGCGAGGGAGCGGGCGAGGGCGCGTTCGGCCCGGTCGTAGCGGGAAGGGTCCCCGTCGGTCCGCGCCCGCTCGACCTGCGCGAGCCCGAGCGTCGCCCAGGCCGCGAAGTCCCGTGGCTGCAGGCGCACATGCTCGTGCAGCGACCGTATCGCCGTGTCCAGGTCCCCCCGGACCAGCACATCCGCGTTCACCGCCCGGGACACCCCGGGCAGGGCCCGCGCCGCGTCCTGCCCGTCCCCGCCCACGGCGACGGCCCCGGCGGTCATCGCCACGGCCAGCAGCACGGCGCACGACGCGACGTGCAGCCCCCGTCCACGGCGGACGGCGGCGGCGAAGCGGCGTAGGGCGTCGACGCGGTCGGCGGAGGACGCGGTTCGCGGGGCCGCTGCGGCTGCCGGCGCCTTGGAGGTGGCCGGCACCTTGGAGGCTGTCGGCACCTTGGAGGCGGCCGGCACCTTCGCGGTGGCCCGGGCTTCGGCGCACCGTGTCGCCTCCGTGCCCGACGGTGGGTCGGCAGGCTGCGTTGCCGCCACCTCCGACGGTGGGTCGGCAGGCTGCGTTGCCGCCACGTCCGATGGTGCGTCGGCAGGCTGCGTTGCCGCCACGTCCGATGGTGCGTCGGCAGGCTGCGTTGCCGCCACGTCCGACGGTGCGTCGGCAGGCTGCGTCGCCTCCGTGCCCGACGGCGCCTCGGCGGCCGCTGCCGCCTCCGTACCCGCCGCCGCCTCGGCGGCCTGTGCTGTCTCCGTGCCCGACGGTGCGTCGGCGGCCTGTGCTGCCTCCGTGCCCGATGGTGCGTCGGCGGGCCGTGTTGCCTCCGTGCCCGACGGTGCGTCGGCAGGCTGCGTCGCCTCCGTGCCCGACGGCGCCTCGGCGGCCTGTGCTGCCTCCGTGCCCGACGGCGCCTCGGCCGCCGCTGCCGCTTCCGTACCCGCCGCCGCCTCGGCGGGCGGCCTCGTCTCCCGCCCGCTCCCGCGGGTGCTGTCGTTCGTGCGCGGGGACATGGGGCTCCTTCGTCGATGGGGGCGCGGCCCTGCCGTGGGGGACGGGAGAGGGCCGCGCCGGTCGGTGGGGCGGCCGGGGGCGCCGGCCGCCGGGTGGGTCAGTAGGCGCGGCGGCGCATGCGGCGCCACCACATGAGCGCCACGCCGATCAGCAGCAGTCCGCCCGCTCCCGCGCCCGCGGACGCGGCGATGAGGGTGGTGTCGTCGGCGCCGGCCGCCCCGGCGGGCCGCAGCGCGTCACCGAGCTGGCTGCGCACGTCGTTGCCGCTGTCGACGCCCTTGGCGAGCGGGCCGCGCGAGCCCTCCGTGGGGTTCGCCAGATAAGGGAAGGACGCGCCGAACTTCTTGTCGTTCTCGTCGACCGCGTCGCCCAGGTCGTTCTCCGCCCCGACCAGCTCGCCCTCGACCACCTGGAGCGCGGCGTCCACCACGTCGTCCGTCAGCCGCCGCCCGTTGGGGAAGCCGGCGGTGTCGCCGTCCAGGACGCCGAGACGCTTCGGCTTCGCGGCCGGCGCGATCGAGGTGTTGAGGCGCAGCATCTCCGAGGGGCGCACATGCGGCGGCTGGTTGAGGCCCTCGACCCCCTTGAGGAACACGTCGACCAGGTCGTTCCGCGGCTCCTTCGGCGCAGGGATCTTGTAGATCGCTTCGATCAGCTTCGGCAGCTCCGGCTCGGTGACGTTCTTCAGGAACTGCGCGTCGTCCCACGGCGCGGACGCGTTGAACGTGTCCTTGTTGCCGACCGGGTTCACGACCTCGTTCACCAGCGGCATGCCCAGCCGCGACACCTGCACGAAGTGCCCCTCGGCGTTCTTGCGCTGGGTCGTGGACCAGATGCCGACGACCGGCTGCTCCGCGGACTCCGTGATCAGATGCGTCGGCACCTGCAGCGCCACGGAGTTGACGTTGTAGCCCTTGAGCGTGTCGTTGCCGACCTCCGAGAGGTTCCCGCCGTACAGCAGGTCGAAGACGCGCAGGTCCAGGAAGAACGGGTCGTCGGCCTGCCCCGCGAACGTGGTGGCGCCGCCCGCCAGTTCGTGCACCGCCTGCTTGCGGAGCGTGCCGTAGTGCGGCATGGACGCCTTGCCGACGTTCGACGGCGCCACCGGCACGTCGTCCGCGATTTTCGTGCGGGACACCTCGTGCTGGTCCTTCAGCTTCAGCATCTCGATGTCGTAGGTCTGCGTGACGTTGAGGTCCGGGTCGTCCAGGCTGGTGACCGGGCCGGTGTTGTAGAGGAACGTCTTCTCGTTCCTGACGTGCGTCTTGAAGGTGTAGCGGAACAGCAGCTCGCCCTGCGCGTCGCCGTTGTTGTCGATGTGGATGTCGTACTGCGCGTCCTCGGCGAACGTGAAGAAGTTCGGCCCGCCGGCCGGCTCCTCGAACGGGATCCAGTTCGCGATGATCGTCGTCGTGTCCGGCTTGTCGGGGCTGACGAACGCGTACAGGTCCGTGTTGTCGAACTGAGGGGTGCCCGAGATCAGCGGGGCCTCCCGGTGGGAGGAGGCCGAGGCCGCCTCGGGTTCCAGCGCGGACGCGCCGGCGGCCGCGAGCCCCCCGGCGGCCAGCGCACCGCAGATCAGGGTCGCGAGGCTCCTGCGCCTCGAACCGGTCCTGGAGTCAGTAGTCATGCCGTCCGTCCTCAGTGCCGACTTGCCTTGACGCACTGGGATTCGGAGCGTTCCGCGGACCGGATTGGTCGAGGCGCGGACGAATTTTTCAGCGGCCTCGCACCCCGCGACGACGGGGCTGTGTTCCCGCCGGTCCCCAACGGCTCGTACCCGCTTAGCATTTCTCCGCGCCGACCCGCGTTTTCGGCCCGGTGATCCGTACCTCCCATCCGGAGGCGCGCTCGCTGCGAATGCCTTGTGCGACCGGACGGTCCGGCAGGACCGGGAGAGGGGGACGAGCGTTGGAGGCGGACCAGTTGCTGATCCGCGTGGCCGGAGGCGACCAGAAGGCCTTCGAGGACCTGTACGGACTGGTCTCGGGACCGGTCTACGGACTGGTGCGGCGCGTGGTGCGCGACCCGGCCCAGTCAGAGGAGGTCGCCCAGGAGGTGCTGCTCGAACTCTGGCGTTCCGCCGCCCGCTTCGACCCCGGCCGGGGGAGCGCCCTGTCCTGGGTGCTCACCCTCGCCCACCGCAGGGCTGTCGACCGGGTGCGCAGCGCCCGCGCGGCGGGCGAGCGCGAGCAGCGGGAGGCGCGGCGCGGCCACGGACCCGCCTTCGACCAGGTCGCCGAGGAGGTCGAGGCCGGCCTCGAACGCGAATGGGTGCGCCGCTGCCTGGACCGCCTCACCGCGCTCCAGCGCCAGTCGGTCACCCTCGCCTACTACGACGGCTACACCTACCGCGAGGTGGCCGAGCGGCTCAGACTGCCGCTGGGCACCGTCAAGACCCGTATGCGGGACGGGCTCACCCGCCTGCGCGACTGTCTGGGAGGCGCGGCATGAGCGTGTTCCGCCGGCTGTTCCCCCGCGACGACCTCCACTCGCTGGCCGCCCCCTACGCCCTCGACGCGCTGGAGCCCGCCGAGCGGGTCCGCTTCGAGCGGCATCTGAAGTCCTGCGACCGGTGCGCCGCCGAGGTGCGCGACCTCGCCGAGGACGCCGTCCGGCTGGCCTGGTCCACCGCCGCGCCCGCCCCGCCCGCCCTGCGCGACCGGGTCCTGGCCGCCGTGCGCACCACCGCCCAGGAACCCGCCCCGCAGGAAGGGGCGCGCGCCCGCGAACCCCAACTGCCGCCCCACGTCTGGGGAGCCGCGCCCCCGCCCCGCGTGCGGGAGCGCCGCCGGGCGGTGCTGCTCGTGCCGTTCGCGACGGCCACCGCCGCCGCGGCGCTCGTCGTCGCCTCGCTGTTCGCCGTCCAGGCCGACCGCACGCAGGACGAACTCGCCGCCGAGCGCGACCGGGCACGTGAGATCGCCCACGTTCTGGCCGCGCCGGACGCCCGTGCGAGCAGCGGCCGGGACGCCCGCGGCCGCACGATCGGAGTGATCGCCTCCGTTTCGGCCCGCGGGGCGGTCGTCACTCTGGGCGGATACGACGACCCTCCGGAGGGCCGGGTGCGCCAGCTCTGGCTCATGGACGAGGAGGGCCGGCCCCGCTCCCTCGGGCTCTTCGAGGGCGACACGCCCTTGGTGGCGTCCGGTCTCGATCCCGCGTCGACGTCACTCGCCGTGACCGTGGAACCGGACGGCGGCTCTCCACAACCCACCGGCCAGCCCATCGTCCAACTCGCCCTGGAAACGGTCGGATTCGGAGAGTAATCGTCGCGTGTTCGTCAACACCCTTACGGGGAAGGTGAATCCTGTGAGCTCGATACACGGGTGCCCGTACGGGGCGATAGGGTTACCCTGCCCGGGCCGGGTGGAGTCGTACGGGTGGGGAGTGACATGGAACAGATAACAGTGCGCAGCAGGGCCAGGGTCCCTGCGATCACCTGTGGAAGCAGCGCGAGCAGTTCGCGTCTCGACCGCCATCTCTCGGTCCTCGCGGGACCGGCCGTCCCGCAGCGCGAGACGGCCGAGGCCACGTCGCTCATGCGCGAGCTGACCGCGCGTGA
The DNA here is from genome assembly GCA_014655195.1 of Streptomyces cellulosae. Taxonomy (GTDB): domain Bacteria; phylum Actinomycetota; class Actinomycetes; order Streptomycetales; family Streptomycetaceae; genus Streptomyces; species Streptomyces cellulosae. The sequence goes on from BNBH01000018.1 coordinate 73,844, forward strand.
CAGCGCGCACCACGGCGCCAGGGGCGCACGGGCCCGCGCGAGCCGCGTCTCGCTCTTCGCCCCGCTGCGCCGACTGCGCCGCTCCCTGTTCGGCAGCCGGTAGCGTCCGCGCCGGACGGTCCCACCCGTCCCGGCGCGGCGCCCCGCCCGCCCGTCGTCCCCACGGCACACGGCCCTACCCCGTCGGCCCGCGACACCGGCCCTCACCCTGCCGACCCCGATCCCACCCGGGGTCCCCCGCAGGAGCACCTCCACCCCGCTCGCCCCTGCCGAGGCCTGGGTCGCCTACCGCGCCCCCTTCGCGTACTGCCGCACCGCCAGCGGCACGAACACGGCCAGCAGCACCGCGCACCAGGCCAGCGACCCCGCCACCGGATGCGCCATCGGCCAGGCCGCGCCCTCCGGCACCGGCGCGTTGCCGAACAGGTCCCGCAGCGCTGTCGCCACCGCGCTGATCGGATTCCACTCCGCCGCCGTGCGCACGCCGTCCGGCAGCCCCGCCGTCGGGATGTACGCACTCGACAGCAGCGGCAGCAGGAAGGTCGCCCCGCCCAGCTGGCCGGCCGCCTCCTCGTTCCGCGTGAGCAGCCCCAGGTAGATCCCCGCCCACACGCACGCGAACCGGAACAGCAGCAGCAGGCCGAAGCCGCCCGCCGCCGCGGGCGCGCCGCCCTCCACCCGCCAGCCCACCGCGAGCCCGACCAGCAGAAGGGGCACCGCCCCCGCCGCCGTCACCAGCAGGTCCGCGACCGCCTGCCCCGCCGGCACGGCCGCCCGGCTCATCGGCAGCGTCCGGAACCGGTCCGTCACCCCGCGGTGCACGTCCTGCGCCGACTGGAACATCCCGGTCATCACGCCGCCCGCCGCCGTAGCCACCAGCAGCCCCGGCACCAGGAACGACCGGTACCCGGACCCCGGCACGGCGAGCGCGCTGCCGAAGACGTAGCCGAAGAACAGCAGCATGCTCACCGGCATCGACTGGGTGAGGATCAGCAGCCCCGGGTTGTTCCGCATCCGCCGCAGCTGCCGGCCCAGCATCACCGTGCCGTCGTACGCCAACGTGCTCATGCGGCACGCTCCTCGTCGCCGTAGGGAAGGTCCGCCACCGGTTCCGCGGGCCGCTCGGTCAGCCGCAGGAACACGTCGTCGAGCGTCGGCGGCCTGAGGCTCGCGTCGACCAGCGGCACGCCCGCCGCGTCGAGGGTGCGCACCAGGTGCGGGAGGGTCAGGGTCGGGTCCCGGGTGACCGCGCCGACCGCGAGCCGCTCCCGGTCCAGCGTGGGGTGCGACCCGGTGAGCCGGTCCAGCACCCCGGCCGCCGCCTCCAGCGTGGCGCCGTCCGCCACCACCACCTCCGCGTGCGTCCCGACCAGGGCCTTCAGCTCGGCCGGCGAGCCCGTGTGCGCGACCCGGCCCCGGTCGACCAGCGCGATGTCGTCGGCCAGCCGGTCGGCCTCCTCCAGGTACTGGGTGGTGAGCAGCACCGTCGTGCCCTCGCCGGTCAGCTCCCGGACCACCTCCCAGATCAGCCCGCGTCCGGCCGGGTCGAGACCGGTCGTCGGCTCGTCCAGGAAGAGCACCTCAGGCCTGCGGACCAGACTCACCGCCAGATCGAGCCGTCGCCGCATCCCGCCCGACCAGGTGGACGCGGGACGGCCGGCCGCCTCCGTCAGCCCGAACCGGTCCAGCAGTTCGTCGGCGTGGGCCGCCGCGTCCCGCGTGCGGTGCAGCCGCGCGAACAGCCGCAGGTTCTCGCGGCCGGTGAGGTCTCCGTCGATCGAGGTGTCCTGCCCCGTGACGCCGATCCGCCGGCGTACGGCGGCCGCCTCGCGCACCAGGTCGAGCCCCGCGACCCTGGCCGACCCCGCGTCGGGCCGCAGCAGCGTGGTCAACAGCCGCACCGCCGTCGTCTTGCCCGCCCCGTTGGGCCCGAGCAGCCCGCACACCGTGCCCCGCGCCACCGCCAGATCCAGTCCGCGCACGGCGTGCACGGCGCCGAAGCGCTTCTCCAGACCCTCACTAAGTACAGCGTACGTAGTAGTCATGGGGGTGACCATAGCGCACTACGTACGGTGTACGTAACTACGATGGTGGGTGAGGTGATGACCGATGGCGGGCCGAGCGGCCGAACCCCATGTGATCTGGGCGCGCCCCGAGCGCAGCGGCCGAGGGCCCAGGCCGGCGTACAGCCGCGCCGACATCGCCGCGGTGGCCGTGCGGATCGCGGACGCGGAGGGCCTGGACGCGGTGTCCATGCGCCGCGTCGCGGCCGAGCTGGGCTGCGGCACCATGTCGCTGTACAACTACGTCCCCCGCAAGGAGGATCTGCACGAGCTGATGGCGGACGCGGTCGCCGGCGAGCACGAGCTGTGGGAGCCGAGCGGGGACTGGCGCGCCGACATGCTGCGGGTGGCCCACCAGACGCGGGACCTGATGCACCGGCACCCGTGGCTGCCGCGGCTGATGTCAGCGGTCTACGGCTTCAGCCCCAACGCGCTGCGCTACCTGGAGCACTGCCTGGCCTGTCTTGACCCGCTGCCGGATCCGCAGGGCGTCAAGATGGAGCTGATCGCGATGCTCAACGGCATCGTGACGACCTACGTCAGCAACGAGTTGGCCACCGCCGAACGCACCCGCTCCCTGCCCTGGTCGCAGGAGCAGGAGAACGCGGTCCGCATCGCCTACCTCCAGTCCCGCATCGCGACGGGGGAGTACCCGAGGATGGCGAGGGCGTTCATGGAGGACGAGGGCCCGATCGACCTGGAGGCGGTCTTCGAACGGGCCCTCAACCGGGTGCTGGACGGCTTCGACCCGGAGAAGTGAGCCCTGCGGGGGGCGTGCGTCCCGCGGCGGCGGCCCCGCGGTCTCGGGGCGGCGTGAGTCGCGGGTGCGGGCCGGCTTCCGCACGGGGGCGGCGCCCCCGCCGGGAGGCTGGGTTTCCGGGCGGATGCCCCGAGCGCGGCCTCCAGTCGGCCGTGCGTGTCGCCCCCCCCCGCGCCGGACGGAGCCCCTCCGCTCAGAGCAGCGCCAACTGCCCCTCCGGGCCCTCCTCGTGGGCGTCCAGGACCGATGCCGGGCGGCGGGCCCAGGCGGGGGCGGGGAGGACGCCCGCCGCGCGCAGGTCGGACGGGGCGACCGGTGACGGGACGCCAGTCACCAGTTCCTCGCGGAGGGGCCGAGTCTCGGCGAGGAGGGTGAGGACCGTGACCAGTTCCAGCAGCTCCGACGTCCAGGGCTGCGGCCAGGCGCCCGGGCGGATCGCCTCCAGGGTGCCCGGCTCGGCCGGGTCCGTCCGGGACGCGAACCACTCCTCCAGCACCCGCACCCCGCCCGACTCGAACTCCCACGCCTCCACCGGCACCGGGGAGATACGGCCCCCGCCCAGCAGCAGCGCCTCCTCGTCGCGGTCGTAGGCCATCGCGGGCGGGCGGGACGGCAGCGGGGCGCGGACGTACGGGCGGCGGCCGCCGGGGAGTTTGGGGCGTTCCCCGTCCCGGCGCATCAGCCACAGCATGCGGCGGCCCAGCGCCACACCGCGCTGCCACGCGTCCGGGTCACCGGTGAGCGGCACGGCGGGCCCGTCCGGCGAGGGGCGCGCCACGGCCGTCGCCCAGGCGAGGACGTCGACGGGGCAGACCTCGAGCCCCAGCCGGGCGGCGAGGTGGTCCGTCAGACCGGGGGCCAGATTGGGCTCGGCGGCGCCCGGACGGCGGTACAGCGGGCGGATCCGGCCCGTGCGCAGGACCGGGAAGAGGGAAGTCGCCAGCAGCGGCGGCCCTTCGCCGGACGTCTCCACGGCGAAGATCTGGTGCTCGTCCGCCACCCGCCACAACTCCGGCCGGGGCGCGTCGATCAGCCGCTGGTCGGGGATCAGCCACTGTTCGTCGAACGGCCCGCGCAGCACCCGCACCGGCTCCGGGCACGGCCCCGAGGCGCGGGCCAGCCGCTCGGTGCCGCCGTCCTGCCCGGGCAGCTGCCCGACCGCCGTGTGCGGCGTACGGGACCGCGTCGGCTGGAACAGGGCCTCACGGTCCGGGCCCTCGGCCTTCACCAGCGCGTCCCAACGGGCCTTCAGGGACGTCGCGTCGGGGGCCGCCGGCCACCCCCGGCCGAGCCGCGGCGGTGCGACGGACCACGGCATGAGGTCCGCCAGCAGCGGAGCGTCGTCGTGCGTCACGCCGGGCATCGTACGACCTGACGGCGGGCGTGGATCAGGTGGCGTCCAGGGTCACCGTGAAGGAGAAACGGTCCCCCCGGTAGTGGATCACGGCCACGTCCAGCGCCTTTCCGGCGGAGTCGTAGGTGACGCCCGTGTAGTGCAGGATCGGGCTGAGCAGCGGGACCCGGAGCAGCCGCGCCGTCTCCGGGTCCGCGAGCCGCGCCTCCACGGTGTCCGTGATGCGGCTGATGTCCGCGCCGACGACGTCCCGCAGCACCTTCGTCATCGGCCACCGCACCAGATCCTGCGGATCGATCCGCCCGGCCAGCTCCGGACGGACGTAGTTGCGGGCGTGGTTGGTCGGCTCGCCCGTCTTCTCGTCGCTGCGCAGCCGGTGGTAGGCGGCCGTCTCCGTCAGATCCGGGAAGTGCTCGGCGAGTTCGGACGGCACCGGCGCAGGGCCGTGCTCCAGCAGCTCCGTCGTCATGCCGGACTGCTGGGCCACGATCGCGTCGACCGAGCCCAGCAGCCGCACCGGCGCGCCCCTGCGGGCGCCCGGCTCGATGAACGTGCCGCGCCGCCGGTGCCGGGTGATCAGCCCCTCGTCCTCCAGCTCCTTCAGCGCCTGCCGCATGGTCAGCACGCTCACCCCGTAGTGCCCGGCCAGCTGCTCCTCGGTGGGCAGGCGCAGCGGGTCGTGGGGCGAGCGGCCGAGGATCGAGGCGCGCAGCGACTGCGACACCTGATACCAGAGCGGCAGCTTGCGGTTGAGGACGATCGAGTCCGGAGCGAAGGAGGTCACGCGCTATCCGTACCGGTCGGAGAACGGTCAGTGCAATGGCCGGAAGTGACGCTCCAGGCCCTGCCACACGTCGTCGTACCCCTGCTGCAGGTGCTCCGCGCGTGCCGCCTGAGGGGTGAGGGACACCGGCCAGCGGGTCTCGAACATGAAGGCAAGACCGTCGTCGATCCTCTGCGGCCTCAGCTCCGCCGCGCTCGCCCGGTCGAACGTCTCCCGGTCCGGGCCGTGCGCCGACATCATGTTGTGCAGCGAGCCGCCGCCCGGCACGAAGCCCCCCTCCCCGGCCGCCTTCGCGTCGTACGCGCCCTCGATCAGGCCCATGTACTCGCTCATCACGTTCCGGTGGAAGTACGGCGGCCGGAACGTGTCCTCGCCGACCAGCCAGCGCGGCGCGAACACCACGAAGTCCACGCCCGCGAGACCCGGGGTGTCGCTGGGGGAGGTCAGCACGGTGAAGATCGACGGGTCCGGGTGGTCGTAGGAGATGGTGCCCATCACATTGAACCGGCGCAGGTCGTAGGCGTACGGCACATGGTTGCCGTGCCAGGCGACGACGTCCAGCGGGGAGTGGTCGTAGGTGGCCGACCACAGGTTGCCGCAGAACTTGTTCACCACCTCCACCGGGCCCTCGACGTCCTCGTACGCGGCGACCGGGGCGCGGAAGTCCCGTGCGTTCGCGAGCCCGTTGGCGCCGATCGGGCCGAGGTCGGGCAGCCGGAACGGCGCACCATAGTTCTCGCACACATAGCCGCGGGCGGTCTCGTCCAGCAGTTCCACACGGAACCGCACCCCACGCGGGATCAGCGCGATGTGTCCCGGCTCCACATGCAGCATGCCGAACTCCGTGCGCAGCAGCAGTCCGCCGCGCTCCGGCACGATCAGCAGCTCACCGTCGGCGCTGCTGAACACCCGCCGCATGGAGGCGTTGGCGTGGTACAGGTGCACCGCCATGCCGCTGCGCTGGGTCACGTCGCCGTTGCCGCCCAGGGTCCACAGACCGGCCAGGAAGTCGGTGTCCTCGGCCGGCTCCGGCAGCGGGTTCCAGCGGAGCCGGTTGGGGTCGGGCACGGTCTGGGTGAAGGGCGCCGAGCGCAGCGCGCCGTTGCCCGTGCGGGTGAACGCCGGGTGTGCGGCCGACGGGCGGATCCGGTACAGCCACGAGCGGCGGTTGTGGGCCCGCGGCTCGGTGAAGGCCGACCCGCTCAGCTGCTCCGCGTACAGCCCGAGCGGCGCGCGCTGCGGGGAGTTGCGGCCCACGGGCAGAGCTCCCGGGACCGCCTCCGAGCTGTGCTCGTTGCCGAAGCCGGAGAGGTGCTCCAGCCCCTCGGCGATCTTGCGCGCCTCCTCGCGTTCCGTCGCGCTCCCGCGGGCGGTGGCCCCGTCGCTCATGTCCGCTGCTCCCTTGCACCGAGCCGATTCCTATGGGACACCGTAGGATTGCGGTTACCCGGGCGCAAGGGCGCCGCGCGGTCTCCTTCCGGGGCCGGACCTCCCCTCCCCTTCACGGAGGACCGGGAACCAGACTCCAGGGGGATTCGCGCGTTCGGACCGCTGTTCTACGCTCCCCGGCATGACGTGGAGGCGGACGGCGGTCATCCCCGCGCTCGCGGTCTGTGTCGTCGTGCTGGCCGGACCCGCGGGCTGCGACACCCCGGGCGGCCAGGGCGCGGACGAGGTGTCGTCCTCACCCGTGGGCCGGCTCCTCGACGAGCGCTCCGAGGACGGCAGCCCTTACCGGGAGGTGGACGAGGAGGGCGCGCCCCAGGTCACCGTGGAGGTCGCCCCCGACGCCGAGGGCGGCTGGGACGTACGGCTGCGGGTGCGCGACTTCCGCTTCTCGCCCGACGGCACGGGCCGCCGCGCCGAGGCCGGCCGGGGCGTGGCGCACCTGGAGGTGAACGGCCGGCGCGTCGCCGTGCTGCGCACCCCCGAGTACCACCTCGCCGCCGGCGCCTTCCCGCGTGGCACCCACCAGGTCACCGCGCGGCTGTACGCCGACGACGGGTCCGTCTGGGCGGTCGACGGCGAGCCCGTGGAGAGCACCGCCGACATCACCGTCTCCGGGCAGGAGCCGACCACCGAGCAGAGCGTGGCGCCGCTCGCCGAGGGGCCCGGTTCACCCGGCGGGCCCGGGCAGGCATGATGAGGGCCGTGTCCCACACGCCATCGCTCCGCCGGGCGCCGGTGCAGCGGCGCAGCGCCGAACGGCTGGCCAGGATCCTCGACGCCTGCGCCGGCCTCCTCGACGAGGTCGGCTACGACGACCTGAGCACCCGCGCCGTCGCCGAGCGCGCCGGGGTGCCCATCGGCTCCGTCTACCGCTTCTTCTCCAACAAACGCCAGATGGCCGACGCGCTCGCCGAGCGCAACCTGGAGCGCTTCACCGACCGTGTCACCGACCGGCTGACCGTCACCGGCGACCGCGGCTGGCGGCACGCCATGGACGTCGTGCTCGACACCTACCTGGACATGAAGCGCACCGCCCCCGGCTTCTCCCTCGTCGACTTCGGCAACCAGATCCCCGTCGGCGCGCGCCGCGCCGAGCCCAACCACCGCGTCGCCGACCGGCTCACCGCGATGCTCTCCGGCTACCTGGGCCGCCCGGCCGACGACGACCTGCGCCGCACCTTCCTGGTCGCCGTGGAGACCGCCGACGCCCTGGTCGACCTGGCGTTCCGGGTGGCGCCCGAGGGGGACGAGAAGGTCATCGCCGAACTGCGCGCGCTGCTGAGGGCGTATCTGGCCCGCGTCCTGGACTGATCCCCGGTTCCCGCCCGGTTTCCCGCACGCCCTCCCCTCCATGCGTACCGGTCGGTATGCTCGGCCCGTCCGTGCGTCACCGCCGCCGTACCGGGAGGACCCGTGTCCCGCACCGCCCTGCGTATCTGCCCCCTGTGCGAGGCCACCTGCGGCCTGGTCCTCACCGTCGACGACGGCAAGGTCACCGGCGCCCGCGGTGACCGCGACGACGTGTTCAGCAAGGGCTTCGTCTGCCCCAAGGGCGCCGCCTTCCCGGAGGTCGACTCCGACCCCGACCGGCTGCGCACCCCGCTCGTCCGCGTCGACGGGGAACTGCGCGAGGCCACCTGGGAGGAGGCCTTCGACGCCGTCGCCGCCGGACTGCGGGGCGTCGTCGAGCGGCACGGCCCGCACGCCGTCGGCGTCGTCCTCGGCAACCCCAACGTCCACACCATGGCCGGCGCCCTCTACCCGCCGCTGCTCGTCGGCGGGCTCGGCACCCGCAGCCTCTTCACCGCGTCCACCGTCGACCAGATGCCCAAGCACGTCTCCAGCGGGCTCCTCTTCGGCGACGCCAACCTCATCCCCGTGCCCGACCTGGACCGCACCGACCATCTGCTGCTGATCGGCGCCAACCCGCTCGAGTCCAACGGCAGCCTGTGCACCGCGCCCGACTTCCCCGGCCGGCTCAAGGCGCTCAAGGCGCGCGGCGGCACCCTCACCGTCGTCGACCCGCGCCGCACCCGCACCGCCCGCCTCGCCGACCGGCACCTCGCCGTCCGCCCCGGCACCGACGCGCTGCTGCTCGCCGCGATCGCCCGCACCCTCTTCGACGAGGACCTCGTCGACCTCGGCGCCGCCGCACCGCACACCGAGGGCGTCGCCGAACTCTCCGACGCCCTCGCCGGTTTCACCCCCGAGGCCGTCGCGGACGCCTGCGACGTCGACGCCGACGTCATCCGCGCCCTCGCCCGCGAACTCGCCGCCGCGCCCACCGCCGCCGTCTACGCCCGCATCGGCAGCTGCACCGTCCCGCACGGCACCCTCGCCAGCTGGCTCGTCGACGTCCTCAACGCCCTCACCGGCAACCTCGACCGGCCGGGCGGCGCGCTCTTCCCGCAGGCCGCCACCGACAAGACACCGCGCCCCGCCGGACCCGGCCGCGGCTTCGCCCTCGGCCGCTGGCACTCGCGCGTCGGCCGCCACCCCGAGGCGAAGGGCGAGCTGCCGCTGTCCGCCCTCGCCGAGGAGATCGACACCCCCACCGAGGAGGGCGCCCCGGTCCGCGCCGTCGTCGCCGTCGGCGCCAACCCGGTGCTCTCCGCGCCCGACGGCGACCGGCTGGACAAGGCGCTCGCCTCCCTCGACTTCATGGTGAGCGTCGACCCGTACCTCAACGAGACCTCCCGGCACGCGCACGTCGTCCTGCCGCCGCCCCCGCCGTCGCAGAGCCCGCACCACGACTTCGCCTTCAACACCCTCGCCGTGCGCAACCAGGTCCGCTACACGCGCCCCGCAGCGCCCCTCGAACCCGGCCGCATGGCCGAGACCGAGATCCTCGCCCGGCTCGTCCTCGCCGCCACCGGCATGCACGGCGCCGACCCGTCCGCCGTGGACGACCTGGTGATCCGGCAGACCCTCGGCAAGGCCGTCACCGAACCCCACTCCCCGGTGCACGGCCGCGACCCGAAGGAACTCGCCGGCCTGCTCACCGGCGACAACGGCCCCGAGAAGCGCCTCGACATGATGCTCCGCCTCGGCCCCTACGGCGACGGCTTCGGCGCCGATCCCGACGGGCTCACCCTGGACAAGCTCCTCGCCCACCCGCACGGCATCGACCTCGGCCCGCTGCGCCCCCGCCTGCCCCAGCCGCTGAAGACCCGCAGCGGCAAGGTGGAACTGCTGCCCGCCCCGATCGCCGCCGACCTGCCCCGGCTGCGGGCCGCCCTGCGCGAACGCCCCGACGGACTCGTCCTCGTCGGCCGCCGCCATCTGCGCTCCAACAACAGCTGGCTGCACAACGTCCCCGCCCTCACCGGCGGCTCCAACCGCTGCACCCTGCACCTCCACCCCGACGACGCCGAACGCCTCGGCGTACGGGACGGGCAGCCCGTGCGGATCAAGGGCGCCGGGGGAGAGGTGACCGTCTCCGCAGAGGTCACCGACGCCGTGCGCCGCGGAGTGGTGAGCCTCCCGCACGGCTGGGGCCACGACCGGCCCGGCACCCGCACCCGGCACGCCTCCGCGAACCCCGGCGTCAACGTCAACCAGCTCCTCGACGGCAGTCTGCTCGATCCGCTGTCCGGCAACGCGGTGCTCAACGGCGTACCCGTCGAGGTGTCCCCGGAGCACGCCGAGGAGCCGGAAACGGTCACCGCGCTGACCTGAGCAAACGTCTGACCTGGGGTTTTGCGCTTATTGCTCACGGTCCGACGTCTTGTTGACGCCGCCCGGACGTACCTAACGTCGTCACACCGCCGGCCCTCGGCCGGATGTTCAAGGGCGAACGTTAGGTGTCCCATTCATGCTGACCATCCTCGGCTTCGCCATGATCGCGACCTTCCTGGTCCTGATCATGACGAAGAAGATGTCGCCGATCGCGGCGCTCGTGCTGATTCCCGCGCTGTTCTGTGTGGCCGTCGGCAAGGGCGCCCACCTCGGCGACTACGTCATCGACGGAGTGTCCAGCCTCGCCCCCACGGCGGCGATGCTGATGTTCGCGATCGTCTACTTCGGCGTCATGATCGACGTCGGGCTCTTCGACCCGGTCGTGCGCGGAATCCTCCGCTTCTGCAAGGCCGACCCGATGCGGGTCGTCGTGGGCACCGCCGTGCTCGCCGCGATCGTGTCGCTGGACGGCGACGGCTCCACCACCTTCATGATCACCGTGTCGGCGATGTACCCGCTGTACAAGCGGCTGGGCATGAGCCTGGTCGTGATGACCGGCGTCGCCGCCATGGCCAACGGCGTCATGAACACCGTCCCCTGGGGCGGCCCCACGGCCCGCGCGGCCACCGCGCTGAAGCTCGACGCCGCGGACATCTTCGTCCCGATGATCCCCGCGCTGCTGGTCGGCCTGCTGGGTGTTTTCGGCCTCGCGTACGTGCTGGGGCTGCGGGAGCGGAGGCGGATCGGCGCGCTGCGTCTTCCGGATCCTTCGGACGAGGAGTCCGTCGAGACGAAGGAAGCGGTGCTGGTCGGTGCGGGCGCGGATGCCGGCGGCGGGCGTCTGGAGAAGCGGCCCGTCGGAGGCACGGACGGCGTGGACGGCGATGGAAACGGCGGGGACGACGACGGGGACCTGCTCAAGGGCCTCGACCCGGACCGGCCGACCCTGCGGCCCCGCCTGTACTGGTTCAACGCGCTGCTCACCGGCACCCTGATCACGGCGATGATCCTGGAGTTGCTGCCCATCCCGGTGCTGTTCCTGCTGGGCGCCGCGCTCGCGCTCTCCGTCAACTACCCGCGCCTGCCCGACCAGAAGGCCCGCATCGCGGCCCACGCCGACAACGTCCTCAACGTCTCCGGCATGGTCTTCGCCGCCGCCGTCTTCACCGGCGTCCTCCAGGGCACCGGCATGGTCGACAGCATGGCGGGCTGGCTGGTCGACACCGTCCCCGCGGGCCTCGGCCCGCACATGGCGCTCGTCACCGGCGTGCTGAGCCTGCCGCTCACCTACTTCATGTCCAACGACGGCTTCTACTTCGGCGTCCTCCCCGTGCTCGCCGAGGCCGGGGCGGCGCACGGCGTCACCCCGCTGGAAATGGCCCGCGCCTCCCTCGTCGGTCAGCCGCTGCACATGTCGAGCCCGCTCGTCCCCGCGGTGTACGTCCTCGTCGGCATGGCCCGGGTCGAGTTCGGCGACCACACGCGGTTCGTGGTCAAGTGGGCTGCGCTGACGTGCCTGTTGATCCTGGCGGCCGGGATTCTGTTCGGCACGATCTGAACAGGCGCCGCTTCTTGGAGAGGAATGTGTCATGACGCCCGGCGGGAACCGCAGTTGGCTGCTCCGGCTCGTCATCGCCTTCGGCTTCGCGCAGGCGGCCGTGTCGATGGCCAGGCCCGCAGTCTCCTACCGGGCGCTGGCCCTCGGCGCGGACGAGCGGGCGGTCGGCGTCATCGCGGGCGTCTACGCGCTGCTGCCGCTGTTCGTCGCCGTCCCGCTCGGGCGGCGCACCGACCACGGCCGCTGCGCCCCGCTGCTGCCGACGGGCGTCGTGCTGATCTCCGCGGGCTGCGCGCTCAGCGGTGTCGCCGGGTCGCTGTGGACCATGGCGCTGTGGAGCGGGGTGATGGGTCTCGGGCACCTGTGCTTCGTGATCGGCGCGCAGTCGCTCGTCGCCCGCCAGTCCGCGCCGCACGAACAGGACCGCAACTTCGGGCACTTCACCATCGGCGCCTCGCTGGGGCAGCTCGCCGGGCCCATCGCGGCGGGCGCGCTGATCGGCGCGGACATGGCCCGGACCAGCGCGGTCGCGCTGCTCGTGGCGGGCGCGGGCGGGGCGGTCGCGCTCACCTCGCTGTGGCGCATCGAGAAACCGGGGGCGGTGAAACCCGGTACGGCGCGCGGCGACCGGGTGCCGGTAGGGGGCATCCTGCGGGCGCGGGGGGTGCCGGCGGGAATGCTGATCAGCGTGGCGGTGCTGTCGGCGACCGACATCCTCACGGCGTACCTGCCGGTGGTCGGCGAGCACCGGGGGATCGACCCGGCCGTGGTCGGCCTGCTGCTCAGCCTGCGCGCGGCGGCGACGATCGCTTGCCGGCTGGTTCTCACGCCCTTGCTGCGGCTCCTCGGCCGCCGGGCCCTGCTCACGGTGACGTGCCTGCTGGGGGCACTGCTGTGCGCGGCGGTCGCGCTGCCGCTGCCGGTGCCGGTCCTGGCGCTCGTCCTCGCCGCCCTCGGCTTCTGCCTGGGCGTGGGCCAGCCACTCTCCATGACGACGGTCGTCCAAGCGGCCCCCGCTGCCGCCCGCTCCACCGCCCTGGCCCTCCGCCTGACGGGCAACCGCCTGGGCCAGGTCGCGGCCCCCGCGACGGCGGGCCTGATCGCCGGAGTGGCGGGCGTGGCGGCCCCGTTCGTGATGCTGGGCGCGTTGCTGCTGGCGTCGGCGGGGGTGGCGGTACGGACACCGGCGGGGCCGGCGCCGGAGGGGGCGGCGGGGGACGCGCCCGCCCCGTACGAGAAGCGCCGGTGCGAGGCGCGTAGGCCGCGGTGACCCTGGCAGGATGACCCCGTTGCAACCGGGCCCTGACAGGTCCCGCGTACCGAGGGGGCCCGCATGATCCTGACCGTCCTGATCGCCGTCCTGCTTCTCGTCCTCGCCGGCTACGCCTGCGTCTTCTGGGCCGCGCGCGGCGGCCCCCGCTGGACCCATGCGGTGGCGAAGGCGACCGTGGCCGCCGGCCGTGCGGCGAGCGTTCTCCTCCGCCCCGGCCGCTCGGGCACCCGCAGCGGCTCGAACCCCGACGACGGCGGCTCGTCCTGACCCCAGGGCACGACCCCGGGCCGAGGGCCCGGAAGCGCCCGCACGCGACCCTCCGCGCCGAATGCTTCCTTCCGGTTTCTCACCAGGCGGACGGAACGCCCCCGATCGCGTCCGTTGTCTTCCCCGGCCGCCTACTTTCCGTTAGCTTCCGTGACTCACACGCCCCGTACGACCCGCACGAGGCGTCCGACCGCGGAGCCGCAGCGCCCTGATGAGCCCCCGGGGGCACTTTCATGACACGCGCCATCACCCTGCACGACGTGAGCAAGTCCTACACGCGAGGTGCTCGCGTGGTCGACCGGATGTCGCTGGCCATCACCCCCGGCGAGTTCCTCGTCCTGCTCGGGCCGTCGGGCTGCGGCAAGTCCACCGTGCTGCGGATGATCGCGGGCCTGGAGGAGATCGACGAGGGCAGCCTGTTCCTCGACGGCGAGTACGCCAACGAACTCCCGCCGTCCGAGCGGGACATGGCGATGGTGTTCCAGAACTTCGCGCTGTACCCGAGCATGACCAGCCGGGACAACATCGGCTTCCCGCTCCGTATCGAGGCCCCCGGCGACGACCCGTCGCCCAAGGTGGACGCCACCGCCCGGATGCTGGGCATCGAGGACCTCCTCGACCGTTTCCCCGCCCAGCTCTCCGGCGGTGAGCGCCAGCGCGTCGCGATGGGCCGGGCCATCGCCCGCCGCCCCTCCGCGTTCCTGATGGACGAGCCGCTGTCCAACCTCGACGCCAAGCTCCGCAACCACGTCCGCGCCGAAATCTCCCAGCTCACCCGGAAGCTGGGCGTCACCACCGTCTACGTCACCCACGACCAGTCGGAGGCGATGTCGCTCGGCGACCGGGTCGCCGTGCTGCGCGGCGGCGTCCTCCAGCAGGTCGGCACGCCCCGCGCGGTGTACTCGCTGCCCGAGAACGTCTTCGTCGCCGCGTTCATCGGCACCCCGCGCATCAACCTGCTCCGCGGCCTGGTCCGCGCCCCGCTGGACGGCGCGATGACCATCAGCCTCGGCAAGCAGTTCCTGCGGCTGCCCGAACCTCTGTCCCTGGACCACCAGTTGCTCCGCGTGCAGCAAGGCCGCGAGGTCATCGTGGGCCTGCGCTCCGAGGCCGTGCGGATCGCCAAGCCGTCCGCCGCGCGCCCCGGCGAGATGCCCCTCACCGGTCTGGTGGAACACCTGGAGTTCCAGGGCCACGAGGTGCTGGTGCACTTCAACACCGGCTCCCGCCCCGCCGTCGTCCCCGAGCTGGAGGCCCCGCGCCCGGCCCCCGCCCGCCCGGGCGTCCGGCGCCGCCGCCGCGAGGGCGGCACCGTGCTGGAACGCCTCCGGGAACGCGCCGGCGCCCTCCGCGCGGGGGCCGAGCGTACGGGCGCCGAGCGCCCGGGCGCCGTGGCCACGCTGGACGACCCCGGCCGGCCGGACCCCACCGTCGTGTCGTCCGCCCCCGCCTCCGCCGAGCCCCGGCTCCCCGGCGACCTCATCGTCCGCACCACGCCCGACATCCGCCTCCGGCACGGCATGCAGGTGCCGCTCCTGGTCGACCTCGCCCACCTCTTCGTCTTCGACCAGCACGGCCGGCGGATCTGCCCCAGCCCGGAGCGGCTGCCCGACCTGGAGGAGTGAGCGGCGGCACGCGGCCGAACCCCTGGCGCGGAAAAACTAACATCGCTAGTTTAGGAGCCGGACAGGACGCCCCCGCTCCGGAGGAACCGCGATGAAGGCATACGACGGCATGTACATCGACGGCGCCTGGCGCCCCGCCGCCGGGCGGGACGTGATCGAGGTCGTCGGCCCGGCGGACGAGCAGGTGATCGCCACCGTCCCCGCGGGCACCGTGGAGGACGTCGACGCCGCCGTGCGCGCCGCCCGCGCCGCCCTCCCGGCCTGGGCGGCCACCCCGCCCGCCGAGCGCGCGGCCCGCCTCACCGCGCTGCGGGACCAGCTGCTCGCGCGCCGGGACGAGATCGCCGCCACGGTCACCGCCGAACTCGGCGCCCCCGAGAAGCTCTCCCAGACCGTCCACGCGGGCGTGCCGGTCGCGGTGGCCGGCTCGTACGCCGAGCTGGCCGCGACGTACGAGTTCGAGGAGAAGATCGGCAACTCCACCGTGTTCCACGAGCCGGTCGGCGTGGTCGGCGCGATCACCCCGTGGAACTACCCGCTGCACCAGATCGTCGCCAAGGCCGCCCCCGCCCTCGCCGCCGGCTGCGCCATCGTGGTGAAGCCCGCCGAGAACACCCCGCTGGTCGCCCGGATCTTCGCCGAGTGCGTGCACGAAGCGGGCGTACCGGCGGGCGTGTTCAACCTGGTCACCGGCCTCGGCCCGGTGGCCGGGCAGGCGCTCGCCGAACACCCCGACGTCGACCTGCTGTCCTTCACCGGCTCCACCGCCGTCGGCCGCAGGATCGGCGCGATCGCCGCCGGCATGGTGAAGCGGGTCGCCCTGGAACTCGGCGGCAAGTCCGCCAACGTCATCCTGCCCAGCGCCGACCTGGCCCGCGCCGTCAACGTCGGCGTCGCCAACGTGATGTCCAACTCCGGCCAGACGTGCAGCGCCTGGACCCGCATGCTGGTCCACCGCGACCGGTACGACGAGGCCGTGGAGCTGGCCGCGGCCGCCGCCGCCAAGTACGGCGACCGCATCGGCCCCCTCGTCAGCGCCCGCCAGCGGGACCGCGTGCGCGGCTACATCGAGAAGGGCGTCGCCGAG
Source organism: Streptomyces cellulosae (assembly GCA_014655195.1). Lineage (GTDB taxonomy): Bacteria > Actinomycetota > Actinomycetes > Streptomycetales > Streptomycetaceae > Streptomyces > Streptomyces cellulosae. The sequence continues at coordinate 89,742 of BNBH01000018.1, forward strand.
GGCGCCCGCCTCGTCGCGGGCGGCCCCGAGGCCCCGCGCCCCCAGGGCTGGTACGTCAGCCCCACCGTCCTCGCCGACGTCACCCCGGAGATGACCGTCGCGCAGGAGGAGATCTTCGGCCCCGTGCTGTGCGTCCTGCGCTACGAGGACGAGGAGGACGCCCTCCGCATCGCCAACGGCACCGTCTACGGCCTCGCCGGAGCCGTCTGGGCCGGTGACGAGGCGGAGGCCGTCGCCTTCGCCCGCCGCATGGACACCGGCCAGGTCGACATCAACGGCGGCCGGTTCAACCCGCTGGCCCCGTTCGGCGGTTACAAGCAGTCGGGCGTGGGCCGCGAACTCGGCGTCCACGGCCTGGCCGAGTACCTCCAGACCAAGTCCCTCCAGTTCTAGGGGAGTCGAAACCCTCATGGCCGTACGAGCCGCCGTTCTGCCCGCCGTCGGCGCCCCGCTGGAGATCACCGGCGTCGACCTGCCCGACCCCGGACCCGGCGAGGTGCGCGTCCGCCTCGCCGCCACCGGGGTGTGCCACTCCGACCTGTCCCTGTCCGACGGAACCATGCGCGTGCCCGTCCCGGCGATTCTCGGTCACGAGGGCGCCGGCACCGTCGTCGCCGTCGGCGAGGACGTCACCCATGTCGCGCCCGGCGACGACGTCGTCCTCAACTGGGCGCCCTCCTGCGGCGCCTGCCCCGCCTGCGGGCGCGGCGAGGTGTGGCTGTGCGCGCACGCCCTCGACGGCGCCGCGCGCGTGCACGCCCACCGCGCCGACGACGGCACCGCCCTGCACCCGGGTCTGAACGTGGCCGCGTTCGCAGAGGAGACCGTGGTGCCCGGCGCCTGCGTGCTGCCCGCCCCGGACGGCGTCCCCCTCGCCGACGCCGCCCTCCTGGGCTGCGCCGTCCTCACCGGCTACGGCGCGGTCCACCACTCCGCCCGCGTCCGCGCCGGTGAGACGGTCGCCGTCTTCGGCGTCGGGGGAGTGGGCCTGGCCGCGCTCCAGTCGGCCCGCATCGCGGGCGCCTCCACGATCGTCGCCGTGGACGTCTCCCCGGAGAAGGAGGAGTTGGCCTGCGCGGCCGGCGCCACCGAGTACGTCGTCGCCTCCGACACCACCGCCCGCCAGATCCGCGCCCTCACCGGGAAGCAGGGCGTCGACGTCGCGGTGGAGTGCGTCGGCCGTGCGAGCACCATCCGCACCGCCTGGGAGTCCACCCGCCGCGGCGGGCGCACCACGGTCGTCGGCATCGGCGGCAAGCACGAGCAGGTCACCTTCAACGCCCTGGAGATCTTCCACTGGGGCCGCACCCTCGCCGGCTGCGTCTACGGCAACTCCGACCCGGCTCGAGACCTCCCGGTCCTCGCCGCCCACATCCGCTCCGGCGCCTTCGACCTGACCGCCCTGGTCACCGACCGCATCACCCTGGACGGCATCCCGGCCGCCTTCGACACGATGACCGCCGGCAAGGGAGGCCGAGCCCTGGTGGTCTTCTGACCCCTCAGAGACGCCGGGGCGGCTCCGGCGGTCGTCCGCCACCCGTGGGGCGCGTGCCCCGGCCGCGTGCAGGTGCACCCCCCAGGGGCGCGGGGAACTGCGCGACCGGCCCCGATGACGCGGCACCCCGCCGCCGGTTCTTGCTCGCGCGGGAACCTCTCCGCCGAACACCGCGACGCCCCCGACGGTGGCTGCCCCTCCGCCTCCCTGGTCATCGACGCCGGCACACCGAGGCGGCGCAGCGGTCGTACGCGGCCGGGGTGGAGGGACATCTCGCCGGTTTCGGGGGAGAGTTCGAGCGAGAAGGGGATGTCACCCCGGAGGAGGCGCGGGAGCGGGCGGTGCTGCTGCTCAGCCGGATGGTCGGCGCGATGGCGCCGGCGCGGGCGGTACGGCACGTCGAGCCGGAACTGTCCGACCAGATCGTGCGGACGTGCCCGGCGCACGCGCTGGACTGACCGCAGGCCGGATGTCCCGGCCGCCTCAGCGCAGCGCCGCCGCGTCGATCCCCAGCAGGTCGGTGAGCGCCCGCTCCCCGGCGCCGGTCACCTTCACGGCGCGCCCGGAGCCGATCCGTACGCACCAGCCCTGGTCGAGGAGGTGTCGGCACAGGGCCGCGCCCGCCGCCCCGGCCAAGTGGGGACGGCGTTCCGTCCAGTCCAGACAGGCGCGCGCGAGCGGACGCCGGCCCCGCCCGCCGAGGTCCACGCCGAGCGCGCCGAACCAGTCCAGCCCCGCGTCGGTCAGCGCGAACCCGGTGTCCTGGAGCAGGAGTCCGCGCGCGGTGAGGGCGTCGGTGACGGCGATCCCGAGCCGCCCGGCGAGATGGTCGTAGCAGGTGCGACCGCGTGCCATCGCGGAGTCCGCGCCCGACTGCCGCAGCCCGCGCGGCGGTTCGGCGGCGTCCGGGGCGATGTGCGCCGTGAGGTCCTCCACGAGCTGGGCGACCCGGGCGTCCGCGATCCGCACGTACCGGTGCCGCCCCTGCCGCTCCTCGGCCAGCAGCCCGCCGCCGACCAGCTTGCCCAGGTGCTCGCTGAGCGTGGACGCGGCGACCCCGCAGTGCCGGGCCAGCTCACCCGCCGTCCAGGCCCGCCCGTCCAGCAGCGCGAGCAGACACGCGGCCCGCGTCTCGTCGGCGGCCAGGGAGGCGAGCCGCGCCAGCGCGCCGGCCCTCGGGTCCTTGGAGGTCATGCCCTCCAGCATGCGGCAGGGACGGTTCGGCGCTCACCGAAGTGTCCGGGGAAGCGGGCGTAGGACCGGTGCCGATCCGGCGCGCGGGGCGTCGGGGTCCCGAGGGGCGCGGGGAACTGCGCGAGCGGTCCCCGCCGGGCCGCACGGTGCTGGGTGCAGCCCCGCATGGCACGGAGGGTGACGCGTCCGGCTTGCCTCGCGTGCGGCGCCAGGCGAGCCGTCAGGCGTGCTGCCGTACCTGTTCGTACTGCAGGGCCAGCCCGTCCAGCAGCGCCGTCAGGCCCGTCTCGAAGGCGCGCTCGTCGATCTTCTCCTGCTGTTCCGCGAGGAGATGAGCCTGACCAAGGTGCGGATAGTCCGCGGGGTCGTAGGCGCTCGCGTCGTCCACGAAGCCGCCGGCGAACGAGCCGAGCGCCGAGCCCATGATGAAGTACCGCATCAGCGCGCCGATGGACGTGGCTTGCGCGGGCGGCCAGCCCGCCTCGACCATCGCGCCGTAGGCCGCGTCGGCCAGCCGCAGCGCCGCCGGGCGCCGGCCGGGGCCGCGAGCCAGCACCGGGACGATGTTGGGGTGGTCGCGCAGCGCGTTGCGGTACGACACCGCCCAGTCGTGCAGCGCCGTCCGCCAGTCCCTGCCGTCCTCGAACATCGACAGGTCGACCTGCGCGCTCACCGAGTCCGCCACCGCCTCCAGGATCTCGTCCTTGGTGCGGAAGTGGTTGTAGAGCGACGGCCCGCTCACCCCCAGCTCGGCGGCGAGGCGGCGTGTGGAGACCGCCGCCAGCCCCTCCGCGTCCACCAGCGCACGCGCCGCCTCCACGATCCGGTCGGTGCTGAGCAAGGGCTTGCGCGGTCGGGCCATGGCGCACATAGTAGGGCTGCGATCCTAAACTAGCAGTGCTAATTTACCCGTACACGGTTACGCGATCGCACGATCACGCGCGTCTCACATTCACATGGGGTGACTCGGGATGAACCTGGAGCTGAGTGACGAGCAGGAGGCGGTTCGCCGGCTCGCCCGGGACTTCGTACGGCGCGAGGTCACGCCGTACGCCGCCGCCTGGGACCGCGCCGAGGAGGTCGACCGGGGCATCGTGAAGAAGCTCGGCGAGGTCGGCTTCCTCGGTCTGACGATCGACGAGGAGTACGGCGGCTCCGGCGGCGGCCATCTCGCGTACTGCCTGGTCACCGAGGAACTGGGGCGCGGCGACTCGTCCGTGCGCGGCATCGTCTCCGTCTCCCTCGGCCTGGTCGCCAAGACGATCGCCGCCTGGGGGAGCGAGGAGCAGAAGCGGACCTGGCTGCCGGGGCTGACCTCCGGCGCGTACGTCGGCTGCTTCGGCCTGACCGAGCCGGGCACCGGCTCCGACGCGGGGAACCTCGCGACGCGGGCGGTGCGGGACGGCGACGAGTATGTGATCGACGGCTCGAAGATGTTCATCACGAACGGGACGTGGGCGGACGTGGTGCTGCTGTTCGCGCGGTCCACGGACGCGCCCGGGCACCAGGGGGTCTCCGCGTTCCTCGTGCCCACGGACACCCCCGGTCTGACGCGCCGCGCGGTCCACGGCAAGCTCGGTCTGCGCGGGCAGGCCACGGCCGAGCTGGTGCTGGACGGGGTGCGGGTGCCGGCGTCCGCGATGCTGGGCGAGGAGGGCAAGGGCTTCTCGGTCGCCATGTCCGCCCTGGCGAAGGGGCGGATGTCGGTCGCGGCGGGCTGCGTCGGGATCGCCCAGGCCGCGCTCGACGCGGCGGTGGCCTACGCGGGCGAGCGGGAGCAGTTCGGCAAGCCGATCGCGGGGCACCAGCTGGTCCAGGAGCTGATCAGCGACATCGCCGTCGACGTGGACGCGGCCCGGCTGCTCACCTGGCGGGTCGCGGATCTGATCGACCGGGGCAAGCCGTTCGCCGTGGAGTCCTCCAAGGCGAAGCTGTTCGCCTCGGAGGCGGCGGTACGGGCCGCGAACAACGCCCTGCAGGTGTACGGCGGGTACGGCTACATCGACGAGTACCCGGCGGGCAAGCTGCTGCGCGACGCGCGCGTGATGACGCTGTACGAAGGCACCAGCCAGATACAGAAGCTGGTCATCGGGCGGGCGTTGACGGGGGTTTCGGCGTTCTGAGACTCGGTGAGGATTGAGTACCGCCTGAGTACGCGGGCGGATGTGGGCGCGGCCGCATCCGCCGATTCTTGTCGGCATGAGCGAGACACCGGTCAAGCAGCAGAGCACGGCGGCCTTCTACGGTCAGGCCGTCGCGTCCTTCGCCCTGGCCCTCGGGGCCACCGCCGTCGGCATCTACAACCTGGAGACGGACGCCTGGGTCCGCGGCTTCCTGAGCATCGCGGTTCTCTATCTGGTGACGTCGGCGTTCACCCTGGCGAAGGTGATCCGGGACCGCCAGGAGGCGGGCCAGATCGTCAACAGGGTCGACCAGGCGCGCCTGGAGAAGATGCTGGCGGATTACGATCCGCTCCAGAAGCTCTGAGGGGACACGTGTGCGGTGCCGGGTGCGGGTGGTCGGTGGCTGACCGCGCAGTTCCCCGCGCCCCTTCAGGGCGCTTCCGTCACGGCCCGCTGCCGTCAACTGCGGACATGCGTGCCGCTGGGGCGATGGGCGAGGGTGGGCACGGCGGACCTCGTCGGCGCCGAGGTGCGCCGGCACCCCCGGCCGGCACCCGCACCGGCCACATCCCACGCACCGGGGTGCGAAAACACTCCCCACCCCCCGCCCGTGCTAAGCGCCCGCTCACCCTTGCCGGTAGGATGACGACCCTGCCAGCGAATGGGGTGAGCGATGAGTACGGCGGAGGAGACGGCCGGCGGTGACACGCAGCCGTGGGGTGAGGTCACGCCCGACGCGGCCCGGCGGCTGCTGCTCGCCGCCGTGGAGGCCTTCGCGGAGCGCGGCTACCACGCCACGACGACCCGCGACATCGCGGGCCGCGCCGGCATGAGCCCGGCCGCGCTCTACATCCACTACAAGACCAAGGAAGAGCTGCTCCACCGCATCAGCCGCATCGGACACGAGAAGGCGCTGGACATCCTGCGCACCGCGTCCCGCGGCGAGGGCACCGCGACCGAGCGGCTCGCCGACGCGGTCAGCTCCTTCGTCCGCTGGCACGCGCGGGGCCGTACGACCGCCCGTGTCGTGCAGTACGAGCTCGACTCGCTCGGCCCCGACGCCCGCGCGGAGATCGTCGGCCTGCGCCGCCAGGTCGACGCCGAGGTGCGCGGCATCATCGAGGACGGCGTCCGCTCCGGCGAGTTCGACGTCCCGGACGTGCCGGGCACCACCCTCGCCGTGCTGTCGCTCTGCATCGACGTGGCCCGCTGGTTCAACGTCGACGGCCCCCGCACCCCGGAGGAGGTCGGCGCGCTCTACGCCGACCTCGTGCTCCGCATGGTGGGCGCGAAGAACGCCAGGTCCGCCTAGAGGTAGTACCGGGCCACCGACTCCGCCACGCACACCGGCTTGTCCCCGCCCTCGCGCTCCACGGTGAAGGCGGTGGCCACCTGAACCCCGCCCGGCACCTCGTCCACGGCACTGATCTTCGCCGTGGCGCGCAGCCGCGAGCCCACCGGCACGGGAGCCGGGAACCGCACCTTGTTCGTGCCGTAGTTGACGCCCATCTTCACGCCCTCGACGGTCAGCAGCTGCGGACCGAACAGGGGCAGCAGCGACAGCGTCAGATAGCCGTGCGCGATCGTCGTGCCGAACGGGCCCGCCGCGGCCTTCTCCGGGTCCACGTGGATCCACTGGTGGTCACCGGTGGCCTCGGCGAACAGGTCGATCCGCTTCTGGTCGATCTCCAGCCAGTCGGTGTACCCCAACTGCTCGCCCACCGCCGCCTTCAGGTCGTCGACGGACGTGAAGATCCTCGGCTCTGCCATGTCCCGGCCTCTCGCGTCACGTAGTCGCAGGCGCATCCGCGTGCGCATGCCTAAGCAACTGCTTAGCATGGTCGGCCGTGCGGCCCCTGTCAACGGACGGGCCGCCGGACGAGGTCGGTAGGCTTCGAGGAGTGCACCGGATTCCAGAGAAGATCCACGAGCTCACGGTCGGCCAGCTCTCCGCCCGCAGCGGGGCCGCCGTGTCGGCCCTGCACTTCTACGAGTCCAAGGGGCTGATCCGCAGCCGGCGCACCTCGGGCAACCAGCGCCGCTACACCCGTGACACCCTCCGCCGCGTCGCCTTCATCCGCGCCGCCCAGCGCGTCGGCATCCCCCTCGCCACGATCCGTGAGGCCCTCGCCGAGCTGCCCGAGGAGCGCACACCCACCCGCGACGACTGGGCGCGGCTCTCCGAGGCGTGGCGCTCCGAGCTCGACGAGCGCATCCGCCAGCTGAACCGGCTGCGCGACCACCTCACCGACTGCATCGGCTGCGGGTGTCTCTCCCTGGAGGGCTGCGTGCTCTCCAACCCCGACGACGTCTTCGGCGAGCGCCTCACCGGCTCCCGGCTCATGGCGGAGAGCAGCAGGAGGAAGTCCGGCGAGTGACGGCGGGCGGGCGGCTCCGAGCCGCCCGCCCGTGCCTCACTCGTACTCCGTGCCGCCCTTGCGGGTCAGATACGCCGGGCTCACCGCCTTCGCGATGGCCCGCCCGCCCGTCACCGGGCTGTGCCGTTCGGTCACCGGACGGATCACCACGCCCTCCCGGATGTGCAGCTCCCTGCCGGACACCGTCTCGCGGCCGCCCGCCAGCTCCAGCACCCGCTCGCTGTCGTACGGGCCGGTCCAGAGGCGGGGCACCAGCGGCAGGCGGCCCTCGAGGAGCTCCGCCGCGTCCAGCCAGCGCACCTGGCCGTCGATCTCCGCCGAGACGTCGAACACGGCGTACCCGAGCGTGTCGCGCCGCCCGTCCGCGCCGTACGACAGGTCCTGCACGCCCGCGCCGTACACCTCGCCGAAGATCCCGACCCGCCGCGCGCCCAGCCGGGCCGCGAGCTCGGCGGCCGCCTCGGCGACGCCGTGACCCCGTACCGCGCGCCAGTACAGGTTGCGCGGGTCCTCGCCGAGTGCCAGGGACTTCGCGCCGAAGCCCTTCGAGGAGACGTAGACCCTGTCCTCGTCCACGGAGTACGTCAGCAGGCAGGCCGTGCCGTGCAGCTTCTCCGTGACCACGACGGGCTCGCTGGGGGAGAAGATGCCGGGGTGGCGCTGGAGGTTCTCGATGTCGACCCAGGGCAGCAGGGCCGGCGCGGACTCCACCTCGCCGTCCATGGCCGGCGGGACCGGCGGCACCCACTTGGTGACGCCGAGCAGCTCCGCGAAGTCGGTGCCGTCCGCGGCGGCCCGCACCAGGTCGACGTCCGCGAGCGCCTTCGGGCGGCACACGATGCCCTGCGACAGCTCGCCGCGCAGCCGGACCGCCTTGACCCGGTCGTGGTTCCCGCCCGCCAGCCGGCCGGTCAGGCCCAGCTCGTCGATCAGGGCGGGCGGCAGCACGGACTGCTCGGGGATGTACACGGCGGCGTCGCCCGTGCGGTAGGCGCCCTTGGCGACGACGGCCCGGTACAGGCCCACCTGGGCCAGCTCCAGGGCGTCGGCGTTCGGGTGCGGATGGACGGTCAGGATCTCGGCGGTGACGCGCAGCGTCGACATCGGGACAGCTCCCAGGGTTCTCAGGTGGGTCTCATCGGCCCCCACTGTCCTGAGAACAAAGCCGTGGAACGACCGGTTTACCGCCTGCTACCGTCCAGGGGCTCCGGGGGGTGCGGCGTTCCTTGGCGCGCACCCCCGTGCCCCCGTTGCTCCGGTCGTCGCTCGTCACCGTCGTCGGCTGTCGCTCACGGCTCTCGCCGCTCTGGTCGGTCCTGCCGTTCCTGTCGCCCTCGTCTTCCGCCGGGTCAGGCGGAGACCAGCAGCCTCGCGCGGCGGGACTCCGCGAGGGCCGCCGGGGTCAGCACGGGACGCGGGACCAGGATGCCGCACTCCGTGCACACCGGGCCCGCCGAGGGCTCGTGATCCAGGTCGTGGCGCCAGACGAGCCGCTCACCCCCGCACACGGGGCAGGACGAACCCGGCTCGCGCTCCAGCGCGGCGATCAGCCGCCGCAGCACCTCCGCCAGGGGCTCCCTCGGGTGCACCTTGGGGTCGTCGCACCACGCGACCCCGAAACCTCCCCAGGTCATCCGGTGCCAGTCGTCCACAGTGCCCGGCCTGCGCAGACCGTCGTGCTTCTCCTTCCTGCGGCGCTCGGCGAACTCCACCTCGTACGCCAGCCAGACCGCCCGGGCCTCCTCCAGCTCGTCCAGTGCGGCCACGAGCCGCGCCGGGTCGACGGAGCGGTCCTCGGGATCGAACCCGGCCCGCGAGCACAAGTGGTCCCAGGTCGCGCGGTGCCCGTAGGGGGCGAACCGCTCCAGGCACTTGCGCAGCGAGTAGCGCCGCAGCGCCAGATCGCACCGGGGATCTCGGACCTGTCTCGCCAGACTCCGGAAACCGGCCATCGTCCTGCACCTCCGTCACACCTGCACCTGTAATCCGGTCACTTCGGCGTCGTCGAACGGACGTCGTCGAATAGACGTGTCGGCACGCGATTCGGCTCCATCCTTTTTCCGATGGCCCCCTCAGCCGGCCGCGGGAACGCCGGGCCAACTGCCCTGGCCCGCGCTTCAGTTGTCGTCGTCGCGGGGATACCGGCGGTAACGGGCCTCCTGTCCCTCCCGGCGGAGGAGCGGCCCTTTCCCGACGCTCTGAGAACTCCCCGCGGCTTCCACGGGTTCCTGAACGCTCCGCCGATATGCACACCGATCACCGGTCCGGCGGCCGATAAACCCCGCATCGCACGGCGCGGGGCGGTGAAAACGCAGGTCATGGGGGCGGGCGGGGCGGAAAAGGGGGCGTGAACACGACGGCGGCGGATCGCCGTCCCGCGATCCGCCGCCGTTTCCGTGCCCAGGTCGGCTGAGGCCCGTCGACCCGCCGTGGTTCACCGCCGAAGCAGGTGCTTCCTCGTTCACCGGTACAGCAGGTGCTCCCGCCGCTTCCGGCGGAACGCCGCGAGCTCGCTCTGCCAGCCCGCCACCACCTCGTCGGTGTCCGCGCCCGCGTCGATCATCGTGCGCACCTGGGTGGAGCCGGTCAGCTTGTCGATCCAGTTGTCCGCGCGCCAGGCGAAGCCGTCCCAGGACCGCTTCGCCGTGATCAGCAGGCCGATGCCGGTCCGCACCGGGTCGAACCGCTCCCGGTCGTGCACATGCAGTTGCACGCCCCCGATGGTCTTTCCCTGGAACTTCGAGAACGTCGGCGCGAAGTACGCCTCACGGAACCGCACGCCCGGCAGCTCCAGCTCGTTCGCCGCGGCCGCCCAGCGCCCGTCGACGCCCTCCGCGCCCAGCAGCTCGAACGGCCGGGTCGTGCCGCGCCCCTCCGACAGGTTCGTACCCTCGAACAGACATGTCCCCGAGTACACCAGCGCCGTCTCCGGCGTCGGCATGTTCGGGCTCGGCGGCACCCACGGCAGCCCGGACGCGTCGTAGAAGTCCGACCGCTTCCAGCCCGACATCTTCACCGTCTCCAGGGCGACGGGCCTCTCGAGGAACTCCGCGTTGAACAGCAGCGCCAGCTCCGCCACCGTCATCCCGTGCGCCTGCGAGATCGGCTTCCGTCCGATGAAGGTGGCGAACTCCTTGTGCAGCACCGGACCCAGCGCCGCCCGCCCGGTCACCGGGTTCGGGCGGTCCAGGACCACGAACGACAGGCCGGCGAGCTGCGCCGCCTCCATGCAGTCGTAGAGGGTCCAGATGTACGTGTAGAAGCGGGCGCCGGCGTCCTGGATGTCGAAGACGACCGTGTCCACGCCGGACGCCGTGAAGATGTCGGCGAGGGCCTGACCGCTCTTCAGGTAGGTGTCGTAGACGGGCAGGCCCGTCGCCGGGTCGTCGTAGCGGCCCTCCGAGCCGCCCGCCTGCGCCGTGCCTCTGAAGCCGTGCTCCGGGCCGAACACCGCTGTCAGGTTCACTCTGTCGTCGCCGTGCATGACGTCGACGATGTGCCGCACGTCGCGGGTGATGCCGGTCGGGTTGGTGACCACGCCCACCCGGCGGCCGTCGAGCAGCGCGTAGCCGTCCGCCGCGAGCCGGTCGAACCCGGTGCGCAGCGTGCGGCCGCCGCCGTGCCCGGAACCCGGCCCCGCGGCGGCCGCTGCCGGAGCGGCGGAGGCCGCGACCGCGGCCGTGGTGGTGGCGAGCAGGCTCCGTCGGGACAGCCTCATGCGGTGACCTCCGTGATCGCGGTACATGTCATGACCACGCACGCTAGCGCGCCTGACCGCCCCGGGGAACGAGCCGGACCGACGGAGCGCGGAACGCCCCTTCCTCCCGGCATACCGACCGGTTAGTCTGACGCGGTCGGACGTTCGTGAGCCGCGTCGGAGGAGACCGATGGTGCAAGCCGTGCAGGGTGCGAAGGTGGTCGTCACGGGAGCCGGGGGCGGCATCGGAGCGGCGCTCGCCCGCCGCTTCGCCGCGCAGGGGGGACGGGTCGTGGTCAACGACCTGGACGCCGCCCGCGCCAAGGCCGTCGCCGAGGAGATCGGCGGCCACGCGGTGGCGGGCGACGCCTCCTCGATCGTCGACGAGGCCCGCGACGCCCTCGGCGGGACGGTCGACGTCTGGTGCGCCAACGCCGGCGTCGGCCGCGACGGCGGGGAGCCCGGCGAGCCGCTCCGCGAGGAGGACTGGGCGCTGTCCTGGGACGTCAACGTGATGGCGCACGTCCGCGCGGCGCACGCGCTGCTCCCCGAGTGGCTGGAGCGCGGCAGCGGCCGCTTCGTCTCCACCGTCTCCGCCGCCGGACTCCTCACCATGATCGGCACCGCCCCCTACAGCGTCACCAAGCACGGCGCCTACGCCTTCGCCGAGTGGCTGGCGCTCACGTACCGGCACCGCGGGGTGAAGGTGCACGCGATCTGCCCGCAGGGCGTGCGCACCGACATGCTCGACGCCAGCGGCAGCGCCGGCGACCTGGTGCTCAAGCCCACCGCGATCGAGCCGGACGACGTGGCCGACGCCCTGTTCGACGGCATCGAACAGGACCGTTTCCTGATCCTGCCCCACCCCGAGGTCGCCGAGTACTACCGCGCCCGCGCCACCGACCCTGAACGCTGGCTCGGCGGCATGAACCGCGTCCAGCGGCAGTGGGAGGCCACCCGCTGACGCCCGCCGGCGCCCGCCCGCCCCCACGGGGCGGGTTCCGGCACGGACCCGCCCGCACCTCCCCCCGAACCGGGGGAGAAACTGGGCGGGGAGGCGGTGCCCTCGGCGGCGGTTCCGTGAAGTGGGAAGATCTCCCGGCGGGGACGGCGTTCCCTGGACGCACGACGACCGACAGCAACACGGAAAGGCGGGTGGCGGCAGTGCCCAGAACGACGGACGGTGACGGGACCCCCGTGCCGCAGCGGCTGCTGGCCGCCGCCACCCGGCTCTTCGCCGAGCAGGGCTACGACCGCACCTCGGTGCAGGAGATCGTCGAGGCGGCCGGCGTCACCAAGGGGGCGCTGTACCACTACTTCGGCTCCAAGGACGACCTGCTGCACGAGGTCTACGCGCGCGTGCTGCGCCTCCAGCAGGAGCGCCTGGACCAGTTCGCCGACGCCGACGAGCCCATCGAGAAGCGGCTGCGCGGCGCGGCCGCCGACGTCGTCGTCACCACCATCGAGAACCTCGACGACGCGTCGATCTTCTTCCGCTCCATGCACCACCTCAGCCCGGAGAAGAACAAGCAGGTCCGCGCCGAGCGGCGCCGCTACCACGAGCGGTTCCGCGCGCTGATCGAGGAGGGCCAGCGCGAGGGCGTCTTCTCCACGGCCACCCCGGCCGACCTGGTCGTCGACTACCACTTCGGCTCGGTGCACCACCTGTCCACCTGGTACCGCCCCGACGGCCCGCTCAGCCCCCAGCAGGTCGCCGACCACCTCGCCGACCTCCTGCTGCGCGCCCTGCGTCCCTAGGGTCCCTCCGGCGGATCACGCCGGGGACGCGGGGTCCGGCACGCCCTCCCCCCCCCCACTGCCCTGAACGGGCGTGGGGGTGCCCCCAGCGGCGTTGTCGTCGCTCGCCGACTCCCCCGCGCTCGGCGTCGCTCGCGCGGGAGGGACCCCCATCGCGCCGACTCCCTCCTCCGCCTTGCGGCTGGACGCACCAGACCCCGCTCACCTGGGTTGCAAGGCGCCGCGCCTTTCCCCCGACCTGATCCGCCGGACAGGCCCTGGACGCGTCACCGGCCCGCCGGGCGCCTCACGGCACCCGACGAGCCGGTCGAAGGCCCTACAGGTACTTCTTGATCTCCCGGCGGGCCAGCGACCGCTGGTGCACCTCGTCCGGGCCGTCCGCGAGCATCAGCGTGCGCGCGCCCGCGTACAGCTCGGCCAGCGGGAAGTCCTGGCTCACACCGCCCGCGCCGTACAGCTGGATCGCCCGGTCGAGGATGCCGACCACCGTGCGCGGGGTGGCGATCTTGATGGCCTGGATCTCGGTGTGCGCGCCCCGGTTGCCGACGGTGTCCATCATCCAGGCCGTCTTCAGCACCAGCAGCCGCAGCTGCTCCACCGCGACCCGCGCGTCCGCGATCCAGTTCTGCACCACGCCCTGCTGGGCGAGCGTCTTGCCGAACGCCTCCCGGGACACCGCGCGGCGGCACATCAGCTCGATCGCCCTCTCGGCCATGCCGATCAGCCGCATGCAGTGGTGGATCCGGCCCGGACCGAGCCGTGCCTGGGCGATGGCGAACCCGCCGCCCTCCTCACCGATCAGGTTCGACACCGGCACCCGCGCCTCGTCGAAGACCACCTCGGCGTGGCCGCCGTGGTAGTGGTCCTCGTAGCCGAAGACCTGCATCGCCCGCTTCACGGTGACGCCCGGGGTGTCCCGCGGGACCAGGACCATGGACTGCTGGCGGCGGATGTCCGGCCCGTCCGGGTCGGTCTTGCCCATCACGATGAAGATCTTGCAGTCCGGGTGCATGGCCCCGGAGATGTACCACTTGCGGCCCGAGACGACGTACTCGTCGCCCTCCCGCCGGATGTGCGTGGTGATGTTGGTGGCGTCCGAGGAGGCCACCTCCGGCTCGGTCATCGCGAACGCCGAACGGATCTCACCCGCCAGCAGCGGCTCCAGCCACTGCTTCTTCTGCCGCTCGTCGCCGAACTGCGCCAGCACCTCCATGTTCCCGGTGTCGGGCGCGGCGCAGTTGGTCGCGGTCGGCGCGAGCTGCGGGGACCGGCCGGTGATCTCGGCGAGCGGCGCGTACTGGAGGTTGGTGAGTCCCGCGCCGTACTCGGCGTCCGGCAGGAACAGGTTCCACAGGCCCTGCCGGCGCGCCTCCGCCTTGAGCTCCTCCACCACCGGCGGGTTCTCCCACGGTGAGGACAGCCGCTGCCGCTGCTCGTGCACGACCTCCTCGGCCGGGTACACGTGCTCGTCCATGAAGGCGAGGAGCCGGGCGCGCAGCTCCTCGGTGCGCGCGTCGAACGCGAAGTCCATGTCTCGTCAGCCTTCCTGAAGGGTGGTCAGACCGTGCTCGATGAAGACCGGGACCAGATCGCCGATGCGGTCGAACCCGGCTCCGACCGTCTGGCCCAGCGTGTACCGGTAGTGGATGCCCTCCAGGATCACGGCGAGCTTGAACCACGCGAACGCCGTGTACCAGGACACCGCCGCCACGTCCCGCCCCGACCGCGCGGCGTACCGCTCGATCAGCTCGGCCGGCGTCGGATGGCCCGGGGCCTCGGCGGTCGTGGACACGGGGGAGTCCGGCATCCCCAGCGGGCTGCTGTACATCACCAGCAGACCGAGGTCCGTCAGCGGGTCGCCCAGCGTGGACATCTCCCAGTCCAGGACCGCGCGGACCGACTCGTCGTCGCTGATCAGCGCGTTGTCGAGGCGGTAGTCGCCGTGCACGACGGTGGGCGCGGGGGAGACGGGCAGCTCACGGCCGAGCGCCGCGTGCAGCTCGTCGATGCCGGCCAGCTCGCGGTTGCGGGAGGCGTCGAGCTGCTTGCCCCAGCGCCGCAGCTGCCGGTCCAGGAAGCCCTCGGGACGCCCGAAGTCCTCGAGCCCGACCTCGGCGGGGTCGACGGCGTGCAGGTCGACCAGCGTGTCGACCAGGTTTAGCACGGCCTTCCGGGTGCGCTCGGGGCCCAGCGGGGCGAGCTGCCCGGCGGTGCGGTACGGGGTGCCCTCGACGTACTCCATGACGTAGAACGGCGCGCCCAGCACCTCCTCGTCCTCCCACAGCAGCACCGGACGCGGCACCGGCACGCTGGTCGGGTGCAGGGCGCTGATCACCCGGTGCTCGCGCTTCATGTCGTGCGCGGTGGCGAGGACATGGCCGAGCGGCGGGCGGCGCACCACCCACGTCGACGCGCCGTCGGTGACCGTGTAGGTGAGGTTCGACCTGCCGCCCTCGATCAGCCGGCCGGAGAGCGGGCCGCCGAGCAGACCAGGCCGCTCGCGTTCGAGCAGCTCGCGCAGCCGGTCGAGATCCAGTCCGGGCGGGTGATCGGGACTCATCGTCGCTCCTGTGGGCAGGCGGACAGTACCCGCCCATGATGCCGACCGGTCGGTATGCCGTCCAGACCGGGAGCGAAACGTGATCGGGTCCACGATAGGGGGAGCGCCCTGTGGTGGTCGGCCCCCGTCGGCCCCCGGCCGGCCCCCGGTCGGCTGCTCCGGTGACGCGAATGGCGTACATCGGGTCATTCGGCTTGCACGCCGGGGGCCGACCCCGGAGGGTCGACGCATGAAGGCGATCAGCTACGCACGGTACGGCGGCCCCGAGGTACTCGAGTACGGCGAGGCCGACGACCCCAAGCTGGGCCCCGACGACGTGCTCGTGAAGGTCCGGGCGGTGTCCGTCAACCCGGTCGACTGGAAGGCCCGCCAGGGCCATCTCGACGCGATCCTCCCGGCCGTCTTCCCGGTGATCCCCGGCTGGGACCTCGCGGGCGTCGTCGTCCGCCCCGGGCCCGCGGTCCCCGAGTTCTCCGAGGGCGACGAGGTGATCGGGTACGTCCGCGAGGACGTCCTCTCCGCCGGCACCTGCGCGGAGCTGGTGGCCGCCCCGGTCCGCACCCTCGCGCCCAAGCCGAGCCGGCTCTCCTTCGAGGAGGCGGCGGGGATTCCGCTCGCGGGACTCACGGCGTACCAGGTGCTGCACCGGGTGCTGCGTGTGCGGCGGGGCGAGACGGTGCTGGTGCACGCGGCGGCCGGCGGGGTGGGGTCCGTCGCGGTCCAGCTCGCCGCGCATGTCGGCGCGCGGGTCATCGGCACGGCGAGCGAACGGAACCATGACTTCGTGCGGGGGTTGGGGGCGGAGCCGGTGAGCTACGGCGAGGGCCTCGCCGAACGCGTGCGGGGGCTCGCCCCCGAGGGGGTGGACGCGGTCTTCGACACGGTGGGCGGGGATGCGCTGAAGGCGTCGGCGAATCTGGTGGTGCCGGAGGGAAGGTTGGCGTCGATCGTGGATCCGGGGGTGACGGGGTACGGCGGGGCGTACTGGTTCGTCCGGCCGGACCCTTCCGACCTCCGCAAGCTGTCGGAGCTGGCGGACCAGGGGGTGCTGGACATCCACGTCGAGGAGACGTTCCCCCTGGAACGGACGGCGGACGCGCACCGGCGCAGCGAGGAGGGGCACGTACGGGGCAAGATCGTGGTGACGGTCGGCTCGTAGGGCGCGCCTGGGGGCAGGTCGGGTTCGCCCCCGCCGCCCCTTCCCGTCCCTGGGGCTGCGCCCCCAGACCCCCCTCATCGGCCCTGGCGGGCCTCGTCCTCAGACGCCGGACGGGCCACTTGTGGCCCGTCCGGCGTCTGAGGAGCGGGGTCAGGGGTGGAGCCCCGGGTTGGGGAGGGAAGGGCGGCGGGGGCGGGAACCCCCTACCCCAGCACCACCCCCACCCCACCCCCCGCCGTCAACAGGACGCACACCACAACCCCCACCGCCCACCGGACCGCCAGCCGCTCCGGCTCCCGTGAGTCCCCCGCCAACCGCCGAATCCGTCGATGGGCGACCGTCAACACCCCCACCCACCCCACACAGCACACCGCCCCCGCCGCCAACGCACTCCCCGACGCCCCGCCCGCGACCCCCGCCTTCCCCGCCAGCACGGCCACCACCGTCCCCGCCAACGTCGTCCGCCGCCACGCCAGCCGGGTCCGCTCGGGCTGCAGCCCGGGATCACGCTCCCCGAGCACTCCGGGCGTCACCCTTCCCACCCCACCAGCACCACCACGACCATCACCACGGCCACCCCCGCCACCACCACCCCCAGCAGCGCGGGGAAGCGCGACACCGGCAGATCCTCCCCCCGCCGCATCGCCCGCTCGCAGCGCACCCAGTGGTTGACCGCCCGCAGCGCGCACAGCGCACCCGACGCCAGCAGGGCGAGGGCCAGGCCCACCCGCCAGCCCCACCGCAGGCCGGGCAGGAACTGGTCCACCGCGAACCCGCCGCCGATCAGCGCGAGCGCGGTCCGCAGCCAGGCGAGGAACGTCCGCTCGTTCGCCAGGGAGAAGCGGTAGTCGGGCGTCACCCCGTCGTCCCGCACCTCGGCGGGGGCGAACCACAACCGGACGTTCCGTACAAAGTCGATCACGGGGGCGACCTTACCCGTCAGGTCCGGTCCGTCCGCCCGGCCCGATACGCCCGCAACCGCTCGTACGCCGCGAGCCCGTCCGGCACCCACTCCCACGCGCCGAGCCGCCGCCGAACCTCCTCCTCGGGCAGGAAGGCGTGCCAGGCCACCTCCTCGGCCTGCGGCCGCACCGGCAGTTCGCAGCGCACCTCGTACACCGCCGACCACCAGGTCCGGGTGGCGCCGTCGTCGTACAGGAAGGTGAACAGGTGCGAGGGCGCGGGCAGACCGCTCACGCCCAGCTCCTCCTCGGCCTCGCGCAGCGCCGCCTCGTCGTACGTCTCGCCCGCGCCGACCACCCCGCCGACGAACATGTCGTACAGGGACGGGAAGACCAGCTTCGTCGGGGTGCGGCGGTGGACGAAGACCCGGTCCTCGGCGTCCCGGGCCAGGACGAAGACGCAGCGGTGGCGCAGCCCCCGTGCGTACGCCTCGCCGCGCGGCGCCTGTCCGACCACCCGGTCGTGCTCGTCGACGATGTCGAGGATCTCGTCCGCGTTCCGGCCGACGTCGCTGCCGCCGGCCTCGCTCCCGCCGACGGCCTTCCTGCCGGTCCCACTCGTTCCGCTCTCGCTCATACCGCCATCAAAGCAGCGTCCGCCCCGCCCCGGGCGCCGCCCACCTGCACCGTCAAGGCCCGCGAGGTCGTTCACCGGCGACACAAGTTGCCTGTTCGTGACCGCAGTTGACGCGTGTAAAGGGCCGGGTGCCCTTGACGTGATCCGTTGGCTGACGGTTTGCTGTCCGTGATCAGCTCGTGGCGATCGGCAGCCGACCACTGCCACCGACCACTCGCCCGAGCCGGACGACAAGAGAAGCGCGTGAGGAAGTTCCGCGGTGTCCCCACCCCCGCCTCCCCTCGGCCGTGCCCGCAAGCGAGCGGCACAGTCCTACGACGAGGCCCTCGACGACGCCGAACTCGTCGCCGCGCGGGCCGCACTGGCGCAGGGGCGATGGCAGAGCACCCGCTCGCTGCTGGTCAGGACGGGGGACGACTGGGACCGCCGCGGACACCGGATCGCGGTGCTCGCGAAGGAGTCGTACTGCGCCGCGTGGGCCCGCGAGTGGCTGCTCGCCGAGCCCGACTCCGGTGACGCGACCGTGCTGCTGGCCATGGCCCAGGTACGGCGCGCCCTGCGCGGCAAGGAGAAGCCGGCCAGGGTCCGCGAGGCCTGCCGCAAGGCCGCCGAGCAGCTGCCGCACGACCCGACGCCCTGGCTCGGGCTGCTGATGCTGGAGTGCTCCCTGGGCGCGGAGGGCGACGTGATCCGGATCTTCGAGCAGGTCCGCACCCGCCACGCCGACCACCACCACGCCCACCACCTGGTCGTCGGCTGGCTCGCCGAGCGCCGCGTGGAGGCGGGCCCCGACCCGCTGCACGAGGTGTACGACTTCGCCAACTGGGCCGCCGAACAGGCCCCCGCCGACTCGCCGCTGGCCATCCTGCCGGTCATCGCGCACGCCGAGCGCTACCGCTCCCTGGCCGCCGCGGGGCACGAGCCCGCCGACCCGGCCGCCTCCGGCCACTGGGTCGGACGCCGCGCCCGGCAGGTGATGAAGGCGGCCTTCGACTGGTGGCTGGAGTGGGAGCACGAGGACCACCCGCGCCGGCTCGTCGACCTCAACTTCCTCGCGCACGCCAAGGTGTGCGAGGGCCGGGGCGCCGAGGCCGCCGCCCTCTTCCACCGCATCGGCGAGCACGCCACCCCCGCCCCCTGGTCGTATCCCGACCGGGACGGCCTCACCGCCTTCCGTACCGCACGCGCCGCCGCCCTGGGCACGGCCTGACCCCCACCCCGAAACGCCCCCCGCACCCACCACCGACCCAAGGACGGTCTCGAGATGACGACGGACAGTTCGAGCACCAACAGAGCCCCGGCCGAGGGGATCAGCACCTTCAAGGGCCAGGAACGCGCCCTGCGGGCCGACCGCCTCGGCACAGGGGGCCTGCTGCTCTCCGTGCTCGCCGCGACCGCCCCGCTCATGGTCGTCGCGGGTGTCATGCCCACCACATTCGCGGTGATGGGCATCGTCGGCCAGCCGCTGCTCTTCGTGGTCCTGGGCGCCGTGCTGGTGCTGTTCAGCCTCGGTTACGCCGAGATGAGCCGTCACGTCCACAACGCGGGCGCCTTCTACGCGTACATCTCCCGCGGACTGGGCGGCACCGCCGGCGCGGGCGCGGCCCTGGTCGCCCTCGTCGCCTACAACTCCCTGCAGGTCGGCATCTACGGCATCTTCGGCTTCGAGGTCTCCGGCCTCTTCGCCACCTATGCCGACCTCGAGGTCGCCTGGTGGATACCGGCGCTCGCCGCCGCGCTCGCCGTGGGCGTGCTCGGCTGGCTGAAGATCGACGTCAACGCGAAGGTGCTCGGCGTCCTGCTGGTCATCGAGGTGCTGCTGGTCGTCGTCTTCGACATCGCCGCCGTCGCCGACCCCGGCAACGAGGGCCTGTCGCTGCACGCCTTCAACCCGGACACCCTCACCGGCGCGGGCGTCGGCACCGCCCTGTGCTTCTGCATCGCGGCCTTCCTCGGCTTCGAGCAGGCGCCGGTCTACGCGGAGGAGACCAGCAGGCCGCACGTCCTGGTGCCGCGCGTGATGTTCCTCGCCGTCACCGGTGTCGCCGTCTTCTTCGCCCTCAGCAGCTGGGCGCTCACCGTCGCCACCGGCCCCGCCTCGATCGTGGCCACCTCCCAGGAGCAGAGCGCGGGCCTGCTGTTCTTCCTCACCGAGGACCGGCTCGGCTCCACCTTCACCGACGTGCTGCACGTGCTGTTCGTGACGGGCATGTTCGCCGCCATGCTCAGCTTCCACAACGTCGTCGCCCGCTACGCCTTCGCCATGGGCCGCGAGGGCCTGCTGCCCGCCGCCTTCGGCCGCACCACCGGCTCCAGCGGCGCCCCCGGCACCGGCTCCCTGCTCCAGACCGGCATCGCCGTGGTGCTGGTGCTGGTCTTCGCGCTCACCGACGACAAGCCGACCGGCGACCCGACCGCGCCCGTGCTGCACCTGTTCACCTGGGGCGGCAACATCGGCGCGCTCGGCGTCATCGTCCTGATGGCCATCGCCTCGCTGTCCGTCGTCGTCTTCTTCGTACGGCGCGGCGCCGCGAGCGCCCAGGCCTGGCGCCTGGCCACCTCGGCGGTCGCCGGCATCGCCCTCGTGGTGATCGCCGGGTACACGGTCAAGGACTTCGACGTGCTGGTCGGCACCGGCCCGGACTCCGCCCTGCGCTGGATCCTGCCCGGCGTCATCTGCCTCGCCCTCGTGATCGGACTTGTCCAGGGCGCGGTTCTGCGCGCCCGCGCCCCCGAGACGCACGCCCGCATCGGCCTGGGCAACGAGGCGTTCCAGCTGGAGAAGGAGGCCGAGCGCACCCCGTAGCTCCGCCCCCGCGCCTTACCGAAGTCTGACGAGCGCCCGCGTTCCCTGGTCTCCCAGGGGCCGCGGGTGCTCGAATGAGGGGGTGAAACCCGAACACCCCTCGCAGGACCGGGACGTCCCGGGCGCCGGCGACCCGGACGCGCGCGGAGCGCCCGTCGGCCGCCGCGTCCTGCTCGGCACCCTCGGCCTCGGCGCCCTCGGCCTGGCCGCCGCGCCCTCCCTCCAGCGCGGCCTGGAGTCCTTCCTCGCCGGCGCCGCCGACCGCGACCCCACCGGCCTGACCGGACTCCTCCCCAACGGCGGCGGCTTCCGCTACTACTCGGTCGCCGCGTCCGTCCCGCGCGAGGACGCCCGCACCTACCGGCTCACCGTCGACGGCCTCGTCGACCGCCCCGCCTCCTACGCCCTCGCCGACCTGAAGGCGCTGCCGCAGACCCGCATCGTGCGGGACGTCCAGTGCGTGACCGGCTGGCGGGTGCCCGGGACGCCGTTCGAGGGCGTCCGGCTGTCCCGGCTGCTGGATACGGCCGGGGTGCGTCCCACCGCCCGCGCGGTGCGCTTCACCTGCTTCGACGGGACGTACTCCGAGAGCCTCACCCTCGACCAGGCCCGCCGCGCGGACGTCCTGGTCGCCCTGCGCATGCGGGACGAGGACATCGGCCACGGCCACGGCGGCCCGGCACGCCTCTACGTGGCGCCCATGTACTTCTACAAGTCGGCCAAGTGGCTCTCCGGCATCACCGTCACCGAGGACGTCGAACCGGGCTACTGGGAACTGCGCGGCTACGACGTCGACGCCTGGGTCGGCCGCTCGAACGGACGCGACGATGCCCCCACGAGCTGACGCCCCGCCCGCCGCCACGACCGTACGGCGCTTCACCCCCGTCCAGCGCCGGGCGCACCGGTCCGTCGCCCTGCTCATGGGCGTCTGCGTGGCCACCGCCGCCTGCCTCTACGTCCCCCAGCTCGCCCAGCTCGTGGGCCGCCGCGCCCTGGTCGTCACCCTCCACCAGTGGTCGGGACTGCTCCTGCCCCTCCCCGTGCTGGCCGCGCTGGTCTCGCGCGCGTTCCGCGCCGACCTGGGCCGGCTCAACCGCTTCGGCCCGCACGACCGGGTCTGGCTGCGGGCCGCCCTGCGCCGCGACCGCCGCCCCGGGTCCCGGCCTGCGGGGAAGTTCAACGCGGGGCAGAAACTGTACGCGGCCTGGATCGCCGGGGCCACGCTGGTGATGCTCGGCACCGGGCTGCTGATGTGGTTCACCCATCTCACCCCCGTGGTCCGGCGCACCGCCGCGACCTTCGTCCACGACTGGCTGGCGCTGACCGTCGGCGTCGTCCTCGCCGGGCACATCGGCATGGCCCTCGCCGACCCCGAGGCCCGCCGCGGCCTGCGCACGGGCTCGGTCCGCCGGGAGTGGGCCGAGCGCGAACACTCCCTCTGGCGGCCCTGAACACACGCGGCCCTGAACACACGCGGCCCTGAACACACGCGGCCCCTTACACGACGGCGGCCCGCCCTCCCCTCGACGAGGGGCGGACGGGCCGCCGTGAGCCGCGATCCGGCTAGATGATCAGGGACAGCAGGAGCACCAGCGCCCCCGCGACCACCGAGATGATCGTCTCCATGATCGACCAGGTCTTGATCGTCTGGCCGACGTTCAGACCGAAGTACTCCTTCACCAGCCAGAAGCCGGCGTCGTTGACGTGGCTGAAGAACAGCGAACCGGCGCCGATGGCCAGCACCAGCAGCGCGGCGTGCGTGGTCGACATGTCGGCCGCGAGCGGCGCGACCAGACCGGCCGCCGAGACGGTCGCCACGGTCGCCGAGCCCGTCGCCAGCCGGATCGCCACCGCGATCAGCCAGGCCAGCAGCAGCGCCGGGATCGACCAGTCCTCGGAGATGTCCAGGATCATCTGGCCCACGCCGGTGTCGATCAGCGTCTGCTTGAAGCCGCCGCCCGCGCCGACGATCAGCAGGATGCCCGCGATCGGGGCGAGGCCCTTCTCCACCAGGGAGGAGATGCGCTCCTTGCTGAAGCCCGCGGGCATGCCGAGGGTGAAGATGCCGACGAGTACGGCGGCGAGCAGCGCGATCAGCGGGGAGCCGATCACGTCGAAGACGCGCTGCACGTTGTGCTCGGGGTCGTCGATCACGATGTCGACGAGCGCCTTGGCGAGCATCAGCACGACCGGCAGCAGGATCGTGGCCAGCGTCGCGCCGAAGCCGGGGCGCCGCTCCAGCTCCTCGGAGGGACGCTGCGGGATCATCCGCTCGGGCGCCGGGACGTCCACCCAGCGGGCGGCGTACTTGGAGAACAGCGGACCGGCGATGACCACGGTGGGGATGGCGATGAGCACGCCGAGCGCCAGCGTCACGCCCAGATTGGCGCCGACCGCGTCGATCGCGACCAGCGGGCCGGGGTGTGGGGGCACCAGGCCGTGCATCACGGACAGGCCGGCGAGGGCCGGGATGCCGATGCGCATGAGCGAGTAGTTGCCGCGCTTGGCGACCATCAGCACCACCGGGATCAGCAGCACCACGCCGACCTCGAAGAACAGCGGCAGACCGATGACCGAGGCGATCAGCACCATCGCCCACGGCATGAAGCGGCCGCTGGCCTTGGCGAGGATGGTGTCGACGATCTGGTCGGCGCCGCCCGAGTCGGCGAGCATCTTGCCGAGGATCGCGCCCAGGGCGATCAGCACGCCCACACCGGCGACGGTGGAGCCGAGCCCGGTGCTGAAGCTGGTGATGACCTTGTCCAGCGGCGCGCCGGCGAAGGCGCCCAGCGCCAGTGACCCGATGGTCAGCGACAGGAAGGCATGCAGCTTGAACTTGGTGATGAGCAGGACGATGACGGCTATGCCCGCCAGGACGGCGATGCCCAGCTGAGCGTGGCCGGCCGAGGTGATCGGCTCGGGTACGTCCGCTGCCAGCATCTCGACGCTGAGTCTGGTCACGGTGGATCCCTAGGGTGTACGGGGTCGGGGGAGAGTGCGGCCCCGGGGGAATGGGGGCCGGTGGGGGGTGGGGTCTTACGGGGCCGGCTCGGAGAGCGATGTCAGGGCGGTGGCCGCCCGTCCGGTGATCTCCTCGGGGCTGCCCGTCACGCTCACGGCGACCCCGGCCTCGTCCGGCTCCAGCGGCTGGAGCGTGGCGAACTGGGAGTCGAGCAGTGCCGGGGGCATGAAGTGCCCCTGCCGGTGCGACATCCGGTCCTCGATGAGAGCGCGGTCGCCGGTGAGGTGGACGAAGATCACGCCGGGCGCGACGGCCCGCAGCCGGTCGCGGTACGACCGCTTCAGCGCCGAGCAGCTGACCACACCGCCCAGACCCGCGCGCCCCTGCGCCCAGTCGCCGATGGCGTCGAGCCACGGCCACCGGTCGTCGTCGGTGAGCGGGGTGCCCGCCGACATCTTGGCGATGTTGCTCTGCGGGTGGAAGTCGTCGCCCTCGGCGTACGGAACGCCGAGGCGGGCCGCGAGCAGGGGACCGATGGTGGTCTTGCCCGTTCCGGCGACGCCCATGACCACGACGACGTGGGGGGTGTTCATCGCTGCCTCACTGTCTGCTGTCCTCGTCGACACCTTGCCGATGATGCCGACGGCAACTGAAACTTATAAGTACGACAACTTCAAGAGGCTGTGACGAATAAATCTGACTTTTTATTCCTGTGATCCGCCCCGTACGCTGAGTGCATGAGCACCACGGGCCGGGGGCTGCACGGCCGCGTACTGGACACCCTCGGCCCCGAGATCACCGCAGGCGAGTATCCGCCCGGAAGCGTGCTGCGCACCGACGAGCTCGCCCAGCGTTTCGACGTGTCGCGCTCGGTGATGCGCGAGGTGGTCCGTGTCCTGGAGTCCATGCACCTGGTGGAGTCCCGCCGCCGCGTCGGCGTCACGGTCCTCCCGTCCCACGAGTGGAACGTCTACGACCCGCAGGTCATCCGCTGGCGCCTGGCCGGCGCCGACCGCCCCCGCCAGTTGCGCTCCCTCACCGTGCTGCGCTCCGCGATCGAACCGGTCGCCGCGAGCCTCGCCGCGCGCAACGCCACGGCCGAGCAGTGCGCCGAACTCACCGAGTGCGCCCTGGGGATGGTCGCGAACTCACGCGGCCACAAACTGGAGGGCTACCTCTTCCACGACGTGGCGTTCCACCGCGTCATCCTGACCGCCTCCGGCAACGAGATGTTCGCCCGCCTCGGCGACGTGGTCGCCGAGGTGCTGGCCGGACGCACGCACCACGACGTGATGTTCGAGGACCCCGACCCGGCCGCCGTCACCCTCCACGTCCAGCTCGCGGAGGCCGTCCGCGCCCGCGACGCCGCCCGCGCGGAGAAACTCACCCGCGAGATCACCGAGGGCGCCCTCCAGGAACTCGACATCCTGGCCCCCTGACCGGCCCGGCCGGCCGTGGTCACCGCTCGCCGAACCGCTCCCGCGCCCGCTCGACGTGGTCCAGATGCTCGTGCGTCCAGCCGCAGATGGCGTCCACGGCGATGCGCAGCGCCTTGCCCGGCTCGGTCAAGGTGTACTCGACCCGCGGCGGCACGGTGGGGTGCACCGTCCGCTCGACCAGGCCGTTGCGCTCCAGCATGCGCAGATTCTGAGTGAGCATCTTGTGGCTCACGCCCTCGACCTCGTCCCGCAGCTCGCTGAACCGCAGGGTGCCCTCGCCGAGCGCCTCGATGATCAGCAGCGCCCACTTGTTGGCGACGTCCGAGAAGATCTCCCGCGCGAGGGAGTCCGCGCGCCGCAGATCGGCGTCCTCCGGCAGTCCCGCCAGCACACGCTTGGTCACCATCGGGTTCCCCAGTTACGAAAAGGTGCGTTCTTCCAGGCCGGCGCTCACTCTCCTACAGTTCCTGGGTAACCACAAGAGAGCGACAGGAAAAGGACGAACCGACCCATGGCCTCCATCAGTGACGTCTTCACCTACGGGATCCCTGCCGAGAGCGACTTCGGCTACGCACAGGCGATCCGCTCCGGCGACCTGATCCACGTCTCGGGCCAGCTCGCCTTCGACGAGGCGGGCGGCTTCCCGCACCCCGGCGACTTCGCCGCCCAACTGAAGCGCACCCACGCGAACATGGACCGGGTCCTCGCCCACTACGGGGCCACCCGCCGCCAGATCGTCTCGCAGACCCTCTGCGTGGTGGACCTCGGGCGCCACGCCGCCGCCACCGCCGAGGCCAACCTGGCGTACTTCGACGGTCACCGCCCCGCGAGCACGGTCCTCGGCGTCACCGGACTGACCCTCCCCGGTCAGCTCGTCGAGATCGCCTTCGTCGTCGACACCCGGCTGCCCGCCTGAGCGATCAGCTCGGGAAGTCCCCGTCCACGTACACCCAGGCCCCGTCGACCCGTTCGAAGCGGCTGCGCTCGTGCAGGGAGCCGCCCTGGTAGGAGGCGCGGAAGGTCACCGTGCCGGTGGAGTGGAAGGCGGAGCCGTCCTCCGTGGCGAGGATCTCCAGTCCGGTCCACCGCATCGCCGGGTCGAGGTCCAGGCGGGCCGGCCGGGTCCGCGGGTGCCAGGTCCGCAGCAGGTACGCCCCGTCCCGCCGCACGAACGCCGCGTACCGCGACCGCATCAGCCGCTCGGCGGTGGGCGCGGAGGCCGCGCCGGAGTGGAGGCGGCCGCAGCACTCCTCGTAGGTCCCGGGGAGACCGCAGGGGCAGGGCGTGCGAGACGTCATGGGGGAGCACCTTCCGTACAACGCCCGAGGGCCGCGACCTCACGGTCGCGGCCCTCGGTTCCACGTGTCCGAGGGGGGACTTGAACCCCCACGCCCGATAAAGGGCACTAGCACCTCAAGCTAGCGCGTCTGCCATTCCGCCACCCGGACAAGGTGTCTGTCGCGCGGGTTTCCCCCCGCGGCGACGACATAAACATTACCAGGTGTTCCGGGGTGGCCGATCACCCCCGGCGCGCCGTCGCGTGAACGGCGTGTGACGGGCCGGGGCGGGTCTTGGGGCCGGGGCGCCGGGGAGGGAGGATGAGGGGGAACCCAGCGGGAACACCAGCAGCGGGAGGAAGCACGTGAGCGAGACGGACACGGCCAAGGGCGTCACCGGTGAGGACGAGGTCGTGGACCTCTGCCGCGAGCTGATCCGGATCGACACCAGCAACTACGGCGACCACTCGGGCCCCGGCGAGCGCAAGGCGGCCGAGTACGTCGCCGAGAAGCTCGCCGAGGTCGGCCTGGAGCCCCAGATCTTCGAGTCCCACCCGGGACGCGCCTCCACCGTCGCCCGGATCGAGGGCGAGGACCCGTCGCGGCCCGCCCTGCTCATCCACGGCCACACCGACGTCGTGCCCGCCAACGCGGACGACTGGACCCACCACCCCTTCTCCGGCGAGATCGCCGACGGGTGCGTGTGGGGGCGCGGGGCCGTCGACATGAAGGACATGGACGCGATGACCCTCGCGGTCGTCCGCGAGCGCATGCGCAGCGGCCGCAAGCCCCCGCGGGACGTCGTCCTCGCCTTCCTCGCCGACGAGGAGGCCGGGGGCACGTACGGCGCGAAGCACCTCGTGCACAAGCACCCCGAGCTGTTCGAGGGCGTCAGCGAGGCGATCGGCGAGGTCGGAGGCTTCTCCTTCACGGTGAACGAGAAGCTGCGCCTCTACCTCGTCGAGACCGCCGAGAAGGGCATGCACTGGATGCGGCTCACCGTCGACGGCACCGCGGGCCACGGCTCGATGACCAACGACGACAACGCCATCACCGAGCTGTGCGAGGCCGTCGCCCGCCTCGGCCGCCACAAGTGGCCGGTCAGGGTCACCAAGACCGTCCGCGCCTTCCTGGACGAGCTCTCCGACGCGCTCGGCACCGAGCTCGACCCGGAGAACATGGACGAGACCCTCGCCAAGCTCGGCGGCATCGCCCGCATGATCGGCACCACCCTGCGCAACTCGGCCGCCCCCACCCAGCTCGGCGCCGGCTACAAGGTCAACGTCATCCCCGGCCAGGCCACCGCGCACGTCGACGGCCGCTTCCTGCCCGGCTACGAGGAGGAGTTCCTCGCCGACATCGACCGCATCCTCGGCCCGCGCGTGCGGCGCGAGGACGTGCACTCCGACAAGGCGCTGGAGACCGACTTCGACGGCCGGCTCGTCGACGCCATGCAGACCGCGCTCAGCGCCGAGGACCCGATCGCGCGCGCCGTGCCCTACATGCTCTCCGGCGGCACCGACGCCAAGTCCTTCGACGACCTCGGCATCCGCTGCTTCGGCTTCGCTCCGCTGAAGCTGCCGCCGGAGCTGGACTTCGCGGGCATGTTCCACGGCGTCGACGAGCGGGTGCCGGTGGACGGCCTCAAGTTCGGCGTCCGCGTGCTCGACCGGTTCCTGGACGCCTCCTGAGGGCCGGTTCCCGGAGATCCCCAAGAATCGGGCAGGTGTACGGACTTGACCGGGAAGAGTGAATGCGACCATAAGCTCGTAGCCTCATTACTTCCTCCTCGTTACCTGTGATGTGATCCGCGACTTTGGATCACATTGCCAACTAGGAGGAACACATGCTGAAGAAGGTCGTCGCCGTCGCGGCCGCCACGGGTGGTCTGGTTCTCGCGGGCGCGGGCATGGCCGCCGCCGACTCGGGTGCCCAGGGTGCCGCCGTGCACAGCCCGGGCGTCCTGTCCGGCAACGTCGTGCAGGTGCCGGTTCACGTTCCCGTGAACGTCTGCGGCAACACGATCTCCGTGATCGGGCTGCTGAACCCCGCCTTCGGCAACACCTGCGTCAACGCGTGACGTTCGTGTCTCGCCCTCTGGGCAACGCCCGCTGAGGGTTCGAGCCCGTCGGCCCCGGAGCGCGCGCCATGCGCTCCGGGGCCGACCGGTTCCTCATTCGTCGAGAATTCCGGGACGCGGCACGTTCCGTCTCCCGGCAGCAGGTCCGAGGACAGGGAATTCAGCAATGCGACAGGTCACCCGCAAGGGCTTGATGACCATGGCCGCCGCCACCGGTGTGCTCGCCGCCGCGGGCGGGGCCGCCCATGCCGACTCCGGCGCGACGGGCGCTGCCCAGGGCTCGCCGGGCGTGCTCTCCGGCAACGTGGTGCAGGCGCCGGTGCACGTGCCGGTGAACGTCTGCGGCAACACGGTCAACGTCGTCGGGGTCCTCAACCCGGCGGTCGGCAACGTCTGCGCCAACAAGGGCGGCTCCGGCCACCACGGCGGCTCGCACGCCCACGGCAAGGCGACCGGCTCGCCCGGCGTGGCCTCCGGCAACGTGGTGGAGGCGCCGGTGCACGTACCGGTGAACGTCTGCGGCAACAGCGTGGACGTCATCGGCATCGGCAACGGGGCGGCCGACAACGACTGCGCCAACACGGGACACGACGGGGGTCACCCGGGCGAGCCCGGAGAGCCCGGAGAGCCCGGTGAGCCGGGGAACCCGGGGGAGCCGGGAGAGCCCGGTGAGCCGGGGAACCCGGGGGAGCCCGGTGAGCCCGGCAACCCTGGTGAGCCCGGCAACCCTGGTGAGCCGGGGAACCCGGGTGAGCCCGGCGAGCCCGGTACGCCCGGCGCTCCGGACACCCCCTCCACCGGCAACCAGCCGGGCCCGCAGGGCGACGCTCAGCTCGCCGAGACCGGCAGTGAGCTGCCGCTCGGCCTGGTGCTGCCGGCCGGCGCGGGCGCGCTGCTCGCCGGCGGCATCCTGTACCGCAGGGCGCGCGCCGCGGCGTGATCTCGGACACACGGAGCGGACCCCGCGACCGACGCGGGGTCCGCTCCGCCTGGTGACTCCGGTCGGGCGCGCTCAGCTCACCAGGTGGCGCGCACCTGGCGGATGATCCGCCGCCGCAGCCGCACCCTGCGGCTGCCGTCACGCATCAGCGTCAGGCGGTACAACTCCCAGTGACCGTACTCGGCATGGTCCGTCAGCAGACGCGCCGTCTCCTTGCGGGAGACCCCGCGCGGCACGTACACGTCGACAAATTCGTATTCCGGCATCGCATCTATTGTGCGGGCCGGGCCCCGGTACGGATAGCGTCTGCACTATGTCTGATGCTGCGCAGCCCACCGCTGCCGAGGTACGCGCCGCCGCCGAGGCGGTGAAGACCGCGCTCGACCGCCACCTGGCCGCGGTCGAGAGCCGGTCGGGTGACGACGACCCGGCCGTCTACGAGGCCTTCAACCAGCTGGCCGCGGCCGCGGAGACGTACGACGAACTGCTCTACGACCGCTACGACGAGGTCACGCCCTTCGAGATCCCCAGTGCCGAGGAGACCCTGCCCCCGTACGGCGGCCCCGAGGAACCGAACGCCCTGAGCGTGCTGATCCGCCGCGACTACGCCGTCGTCGAGCCGCAGCGGCTGCTGGCGCACGCCCAGCGGATCGAGGAGGCGGACGACGAGAGTTCGGAGGCCTCCAGCACGGTCCACGGCGCGCTGGGCCTGCTGTTCGGGGAGTACGAACCGGACGAGATCGCCTCCCGGCACAAGGAGTTCGGCCTGGAGGAGGGCGACTCCACGCTCTGGGTCACGGCATCGGACGAGATCCCGGACCCCGGCGAGTGGCTTGAGGCCCCCTTCGAGCAGGTGGACCCGGAGACGGTGGTGTGCCGCTTCGACGTCAGCGCGGTCTTCGACGACGACGAGGACGAGGAGGAGGACGACGACCTGGAAACGGCGTTGTCCCCCGAAGCGGACGAAGACCTGGAACCACTGGACGCGGACCGCTGAGATGACACGTCGGCGGCGACACCCCCCCGGGGTGCCGCCGCCGACGTGTGTACGGCACCGGGTGGCTCCCGGACGGAGCCAGGCGCGCCTCGAGAGCTACTCCGCCGCCCCCGGCAACTGGGGTGCCAGGAGGACAGGCAATCGGGTCGTGCGCGGCTTTGCCGGGACTTCCGCGACCGCCCGCTGCAGCGCCTGGTCCACCCCGTGGACCACCGACAGGTGGCGGTCGGCTCGGCTGAAGGCCGTGTAGATCCAGGGGCGGCTGAGGGCGGGGACCGCGTCGCCGGGGAGGACCACCACCGCCGCGGGCCAGCGGGCGCCCACCGCCTGGTGCGCGGTCAGCGCCCAGCCGTGGCGGACCGTCTGCTCCACGCGGTCGCGCGGCACCACGACCTCCTCGCCCCCGCAGTCCAGGCGCAGACCCTCGCTGTCGGCTCCGGCCACACGGCCCGGCAGGCTGCGGCCGGGAGCGGGCGAGTAGGCGACCCGGTCGCCGGGGTCGAAGCCTGCGAAGCGGCCGGGGCCCGGGTTCAGCCGTTCCTTCAGCGCCGCGTTCAGCACGCGCGTGCCGACCGCGCCCCCGTGGCCCGGGGTGATCACCTGCGTCTCCTCGGCGGGCACGCCGATGGCGCGCGGCACGGAGTCCGCGACCAGTTGGACGGTCCGGTGCACCGCCTCGCCCGCGTCCCGCACGGGCACGATGACGACCTCCTTCTCGGGGGCCTCCACCTGGAGCAGCTCGCCCACGCCGACGCCCGAGACCAGCTCGCCCAGCGGTCCCGGATCCGGGCGCCGGGAGGCGGCCTGCGGGCAGGCCCGCACCGCCAGCAGGTCCGCGAACACCCGTCCGGGGCCCACCGACCACAGCACCGCCGGGTCGCCGGACAGCACCAGCCGCGCCCCGTCCGGCAACGACTCCGTGAGCAGCGCGCCGGTCTCCACGTCGAGCTGCGGCGCGTCCAGCACCACCAGCAGATCCACGGCCAGCGCGCCCTCCGGGTCCCGCCCGGGCCCCTCCGCGCCGGACAGCAGCCCCGCGACCGTGGCGACCCCCGGGCCGTCGACGCGGGAGGCGAACCGCTCCCGCCCGACCGGGCTGTGCGTGGCCGCCCAGGCGCGCAGTCCCATGCCGTGCGCCGCGTCCAGCAGCGCCGCGGGCTCGGCCAGCGCGGCCTCCCCACCGGTGTGCAGCACCAGCCCGTGCCCCGAGGCCGCGCGGATCAGGTCGGCCGCGGAACCCTCCGCCGCGGCGGCCGCCCGCTCCCAGTCCTCGGCCGCCCCGTCCTGCTTGGGCGCCGAGTTGATCAGCCGGGCCAGTCCGTCGGCGAGACTCTCCTCGGCGAGGGCGCAGCGCTCCAGACCGACCAGCACCCGGACGGGCTGCTCCTCGTCCTCCCCGGCCGGCTCGCCGATCGCGTCCTGGAACACGAGGACGTCCCCCTCGGCGATGGCGTTCCGCACCGCGTCCTCCGGCTCCGGCACGCCCTGGCGGCCCAGCGCCTCGGTGAGCGCGGACATCTCCAGCACCGTGTGCCCGGCGGGCGCGGCCTGCTCCAGCAGCCAGACGGTCAGCGCGCGGCCCCGCCGCTCGTCGCCGGGCCCGGCCTCACCGGCGAGCAGCGCGCGGGCGAACCCGTCCGCCTGCTCGGGCCGGACGCCCGGCACCCGCAGCAGCTGCCAGGGGTCCTCCCGCAGCAGCTCGGCGGCGCCCTCACCCAGCGCCGCGGCGGCCGGCCCGGCGAGCGAGGCGGGCGCACCGCCCCGCGTCAGCACCTCCCGCACCCCGTCCACGGTGCCCTCGGCGGGCGCGGCCGGACCCTCGGCGACCACCGGGACCCGCCGCACCGGCTCGGGCGCGGGCCGCCGCGGCGCGGGCCGCTCCTCGAACACCGTGGCCGGCGGCTTCTCGCCGCTCTCCACGG
This sequence comes from Streptomyces cellulosae, assembly GCA_014655195.1. Taxonomy (GTDB): domain Bacteria; phylum Actinomycetota; class Actinomycetes; order Streptomycetales; family Streptomycetaceae; genus Streptomyces; species Streptomyces cellulosae. The sequence continues at coordinate 122,068 of BNBH01000018.1, forward strand.
CCCGTACGGCGGCGAGCAGTTCGGCAGCCGTGCCGCTGAGTTTGGTCCCGGCCTCGATCGGGCCCTGCCGCTCCGCCTTGCGCCGCTCGATCCGCTCCCGCTCCAGACGCTGCGCGGCCAGCTCCGCCTCGGCCTCGGACACCTGCGCGCCCTCGGCGGGCGTGCCGTCGTCCGCGCTCCTCGGCTCCTCAGGGGTCTCCGGCGTGCTCACAGCGTGCTCCAGTCGTGATCGGGATAGCGGTGCACCGGAGCCGACACGTCGTCGAGCGCCCGGCAGATCTCGTCAGGAAGACTAAGCGCCTCCACTGACAACGCCGCCGTGAGCTGCTGCGCCGTGCGCGCCCCCACGATCGGGGCGGTCACCCCCGGCCGGTCGCGCACCCACGCGAGCGCCACCTGCAGCGCGGTCACCGCGAGCCCGTCCGCCGCCGTCGTCACCGCGTCCACGATCCGGCTCGCCGTGTCGTCCAGGTACGGCGCGACGAACGGCGCGAGATGCTCCGAGGCGCCGCGCGAGTCGGCCGGGGTGGCGTCACCGCGGTACTTGCCGGTGAGCACGCCCCGTCCGAGCGGGGAGGACGGCAGCATGCCGATGCCGAGGTCGACCGCAGCCGGCAGCACCTCCCGCTCCACCCCGCGCTGCAGCAGTGAGTACTCCATCTGGGTGCTCGCCAGACGTGTCCGCGCGCCCGGCGCGGCGAGCTGCCAGGTCGCGGCCTTGGCGAGCTGCCAGCCGCAGAAGTTGGACACGCCCGCGTACCGCACGCGGCCGCTGGCGACGGCGATGTCCAGCGCCTGGAGCGTCTCCTCCAGCGGGGTGGCCGGATCGTAGGAGTGGACGTGCCACACGTCGACGTAGTCCGTGCCGAGGCGGGCCAGCGAGGCGTCCAGCGCGGACAGCAGATGGCCGCGCGAGCAGTCGAACCGGCGGTCCGGGTCGGGCACGCTGCCGGCCTTCGTGGAGATGACCAGGTCCCGGCGCGGCACCAGACCGTCCATCAGCCGCCCCAGCAGGTACTCGGCGTCCCCGTCGCCGTACACGTCCGCCGTGTCGACCAGCGTCCCGCCCGCGTCCCAGAACGTCTTCAAGAGCTCTGCCGCGTCGTGCTCGTCGGTGTCACGGCCCCAGGTGAGGGTCCCGAGCCCGATCCGGGACACACGCAGGCCGGTACGGCCGAGATGCCTCTGCTCCATGAACGCCGAGATTACTGGCCAGAGCTGTGCGTGTGGGGGCCTGTGGACAACCGTTTTCCGGGCGTCCCGCGACCGCCCGCGGGCATGGCGGGACCCGCACCGCCGCGTCTCCCGCTCCCCTTGCCCGCGGGCGCGGGAGGTATAGGGTCTGCGCAAGTCACGTTACTGATCGGTAAGGGGAGACGGCCATGCAGCTAGGGATCAACCTCGGCTACTGGGGCGCCGGAATGGACGCGGACAACCTCGCCGTGGCCCGGGAGGCGGACCGCCTCGGCTACGCGGTCTGCTGGGCCGCCGAGGCCTACGGCTCCGACGCCGCCACCGTCCTCGCCTTCGTCGCCGCCCGCACCGAGCGCATCGACGTCGGCTCGGCCATCTTCCAGATCCCCGCCCGCCAGCCGGCCATGACGGCGATGACCGCGGCCACCCTCGACTCGCTGTCCGAGGGCCGCTTCCGCCTCGGCCTCGGCGTCTCCGGCCCCCAGGTCTCCGAGGGCTGGTACGGCGTCAAGTTCGACAAGCCGCTGGCCCGCACCCGCGAGTACGTCGAGATCATCCGCAAGGCGATGACCCGCGAGCGCCTCTCCTTCGAGGGTGAGCACTGGACGCTGCCCCTCCCCGGCGGCCCGGGCAAGCCCCTCAAGCTGACCGTGCACCCGCAGCGCGAGCACATCCCGCTCTACATCGCCGCGATCGGCCCGAAGAACCTCGAGCAGACCGGTGAGATCGCCGACGGCGCCCTGCTGATCTTCCCGTCCGCCGACCACCTCGAGGACACCGCCGTCAAGCACATCCGCGCGGGCCGCGAGAAGGCGGGCAAGACCCTCGAGGGCTTCGACATCTGCCCGACCGTCCCGCTCGCCGTGGGCGACGACAAGGACGTGGCCACCCTCGCCGACACCTTCCGCCCTTACACGGCGCTGTACGTCGGCGGCATGGGCAGCCGCAAGCAGAACTTCTACAACCAGCTCGCCCAGCGGATGGGGTACGAGCGGGAGGCCGCCGAGATCCAGGACAAGTACCTGTCCGGCGACAAGCAGGGCGCGGCCGCCGCGATCCCGCACGACCTGATCGACCGCACCACCCTGCTCGGCTCGGTCGACCGGATCGCCGACCGGATGAAGGCCTACGCGGCCGCCGGGGTCACCACCCTCACCCTCGCCCCGGCCGGCTTCACCCTCGACGAGCGGCTGGCCTCGCTGCGCGCCGGCGTCGAGGCCCTGGAGCGCGCGGGCCTGGCCTGACCCGTCCGGCCGCCGCCGCGTCCCCCGCGGCGGCGGCCGAGTCCTGCGGCCGTGGTGGGGGCTCGGGGGTCGACCCCGCCACGGCCGTCACCCACAACAACGCCCGCGACCCGAGAGGGTTACGCACCCCGTTCCGCGCCCCTGCGCGCCCTCACGCGCGCGTCCCGCTTCCCCCGCCCAGCGCCCCGCACGTACGCCAATTGGCGGAGTTGTCCGCCACACCTGTTGCCGCGCCCCCGGAGCCGCATTTGACTCCTTCTTTGCGACAACTGTGGACATGCGGACCGCGGACTGCGGACGCCGCGGAGAGGTGGGCCCCATGCTGTCGGCGAAGAGCCTGTTCCAGGAGATCCTCGACAACGACGAGTCCTTCGCGCTGTTCTGCTCGATCGCGGCCAGCGGGGAGTCCCAGGGCGGCTGGGAGAACGCCCGCATCGCGGCGCTCGTGCCCGAGTCGCAGCGCGATCTCGCCCCCAAGATCACCCGGCACGGCGCCGACGAGGACAAGCACGGCCGGATCTTCAGCGCCCTGCTGAAGAAGCGCGGTCTGGAGCCCGTCCCCGTGCCTCCGGAGACCGACTACACGATGCTCCTGGAGCGGGGCGGCATCGGCCTGGCCCACGACAAGCTCAAGCGCGACGAGCCGCTCACCGTCCAGGACATCGTCACCTACCTCGCTCACAGCAGGGTCACCGAGCAGCGCGCCTCCGAGCAGATGGAGCTGCTGCGCAAGCACTTCGCCGGCCACCCCGACGTCGGCCGCGCGGTGAAGATGATCTCCAACGACGAGGACAACCACCTCGCCTACTGTCACGAGGAACTGCTGCGCTTCGCCTACGCCGGACACGGCCGTGCCATCCAGCGCACCCTGCGCGAGTGCGCGCTCGCCGAGATCCGCGTCTACCGCGACGTCAGCCTCGCCGTGATGGCCCACATGGGGCGCATCCTGGGCTGGCCGAAGCCCAAGGCGGCGCTGCTGGCGGCCGGCATCCACGGCGTGTACCTGTACGAGCGCCTCGGCGGCTGGCGCCGGATGGTCTCGCTGCGGATGCCCGAGCGGCGCAACGCGCTGAGCGGCCCCGCGACCCCGGAGCCGGAAGCGGCCTGACCGCGCCCGACGACCGTCACAGCCACCCCCGGCGCTTGAAGGTGCGGAACAGCACCACCTCCAGCGCGGCCATCAGCGCGATCACCACCGGGTACGACCACGTCCAGTGCAGTTCGGGCATGTGCTCGAAGTTCATGCCGTAGATCCCCGCGATCATCGTGGGGACCACGGCCATCGCCGCCCACGCGGAGATCTTGCGCATGTCGTCGTTCTGCTGGACGCCGACCTGCGCCAGATGCGCCGACAGCACGTCCGACACCAGCCGGTCCAGGCCCTCCACCGACTCGTTGACGCGCGTGAGGTGGTCGTGGACGTCACGGAAGTACGGCCGCGCCCCCTCCTCCACGAACGGCACCCGCGACCCCGACGCGCCGGTCCCCGCCAGCCGGGCCAAGGGCGCCGTCAGCGGCACCGTCGCCCGGCGGAACTCCAGGATCTGCCGCTTGAAGTCGTAGATCCGGGACGCCGTCCGCCCCGAGCCGCCCGCGTCGGGGGTGAAGACCTCCGTCTCCAGCTCCTCCAGGTCGGTCTGCAGTTCGGTCGCCACGTCCAGGTAGTGGTCGACCACGGCGTCGGCGGCCGCGTACAGCACCGCCGTCGCCCCCTCCTTCTGCAGCAGCGGCTCCCGCTCCAGCCGGTCCCGCACCGCGTCCAGCGGGGCGCCGCGGCCGTGCCGTACGCTCACCGCGAACGCGTCGCCGAGGAAGATCATGATCTCGCCGGACGACACGGTGTCGCTGTCCGGCTCGTACACCACCGGCTTGAGGACCGCGAAGAGCGAGTCGTCGTACACCTCCAGCTTGGGCCGCTGATGCGCCTTGAGGGCGTCCTCCACCGCCAGCGGATGCAGTCCGAACTCCCGTGCGACCAGGTCGAACTCCTCCGCCGTCGGCTCGTGCAGCCCGATCCAGACGAAACCTCCCGCCGACCGTGCCCGCTCCAGCGCGCCGGCGAAGTCCTGGGACCCCTTTGACCTGTGCCCCTCCTGGTAGACGCCACAGTCGACGATCACGAAGCGTGCCCTCCCGTCCTGACAACCGGTCTGCCGTCGCGTTCCCGTCCCGCCGTCGTCCACACGCCCCGGTCCCCGCGCACGGCCGTACGCCTACGCTGGGCGGCATGCCCACGTTGCTCCTGGTCCGGCACGGACGATCCACCGCCAACACCGAGGGACTGCTCGCCGGCTGGACGCCCGGCGTGCACCTCGACGACCGCGGGACCGCACAGGCCGCCGGCCTGCCCGGACGGCTCGCCCCGCTGCCGCTGGCCGAGGTCGTCACCAGCCCGCTCGACCGCTGCAGGGAGACCGTCGCCCCGCTGCTCCAGGCCCGCCCCGGCCTGACCCACCACACCGACGACCGCATCGGCGAGTGCCACTACGGCGACTGGACCGGACGCAAGCTCGCCGAGCTCAAGGACGAGCCCCTCATGGAGGTCGTTCAGGCGCACCCGTCCGCCGCGGCCTTCCCCGGCGGGGAGTCCATGCGCGTCATGCAGACGCGCGCCGCCGAGGCGGTGCGCGAGTGGAACGCGCGCGTGGAGCGCGACCACGGACCCGACGCCGTGTACCTGATGTGCTCGCACGGCGACATCATCAAGTCCCTGGTGGCGGACGCCCTCGGACTTCATCTCGACCTCTTCCAGCGGATCTCCGTCGAACCGTGCTCCGTCACCGCGATCCGGTACACCCGGCTGCGCCCCTTTCTCCTCAGGCTCGGCGACACCGGCGACTTCGCGTCCCTGGCGCCGCGCGAGGAGCCGCCCGCCGGCGACGCCACCGTGGGGGGCGACGCGGGCGCACCGTGATCGTTCCCCGCAGTAGGGTGAAGCGACCGCAGAGTTGCGTTCGATCCGCCCATCGCCCGATCCCCGACTTCCCATGGAGACAGGACGTGTCCCGTCAGGTGTTCCTCTACGACCAACCGGAACGTTTCGTGGCCGGCACGGTCGGACTGCCAGGGCGCCGTACGTTCTTCCTCCAGGCCTCCGCCGGCTCCCGGGTGACCAGCGTGGCCCTGGAGAAGACCCAGGTCGCGGCGCTCGCCGAACGGATGGACGAACTGCTCGACGAGGTGGTGCGCCGCAGCGGCGGCAGCGCGGCGGTGCCCGCGATGGCGCCGGCCGAGATCACCGACACGGCGCCGCTGGACACCCCTGTGGAGGAGGAGTTCCGCGTCGGCACCATGGCGCTCGCCTGGGACGGCGAGGAGCAGCGCATGATCGTGGAGGCGCAGGCCCTCGTCGAGCTGGACGCCGAGTCCGACGAGGACCTCGCCGAGGCGGAGGAGCGGCTCCTCCAGGACGAGGAGAACGGCCCCCCGATGCTGCGCGTCCGGCTCACCGGGGCGCAGGCGCGGGCCTTCGCCAAGCGCGCCCTCGACGTCGTCAACGCGGGGCGGCCGCCGTGCCCGCTGTGCAGCCTCCCGCTCGACCCGGAAGGACACGTATGTCCGCGCCAGAACGGATACCGCCGCGGAGCGTGACCCCCACCGACCCGGCCGCGGCCGAACTGCTCGCCCGCGGCGAGCTGACCGTGCGCGGACGCATCCGTGAGGCGTCGAACGCCGCCCTGTACTGCACCGTCGCCCACGAGGACCGCGAGGCCGCCTGCGTCTACAAGCCCGTCGCGGGGGAGCGGCCCCTGTGGGACTTCCCCGACGGCACCCTGGCCGGCCGCGAGGCCGCCGCGTACGAGGTGTCCCGCGCGACCGGCTGGGACCTGGTCCCGCCCACCGTGCTGCGCGACGGCCCGTACGGCGAGGGCATGGTCCAGCTGTGGATCGAGACCGCGCCCGGCGCCGAACTGCTCGCCCTGGTGGACGGCGAGGAGCCGGAGCCGGGCTGGAAGGCGATCGGCTTCGCCGAGGTCGGCGAGGGCCGCACCGCGCTGCTGGTGCACGCCGACGACGACCGGCTGCGCCGCCTCTCCGTGCTCGACGCGGTCATCAACAACGCCGACCGCAAGGGCGGCCACCTGCTGCCCACGGCCGAGGGCCGGCTCTACGGCATCGACCACGGGGTCACCTTCAACGCCGAGAACAAGCTGCGCACACTGCTGTGGGGCTGGGCGGGGGAGCCGCTGCCCGAGGAGGCCCTGGACGTCCTCAAGGGCCTCAGGGACGCCCTCACGCCCGACGGGCCCCTCACCGCGGCCCTGACCCCGCTGATCACCCCCGCGGAGATCGACGCCACCCGTTCCCGCGTGAACTCCCTGCTCGTCTCCGGCACCCATCCGGAACCGGGCGGCGACTGGCCCGCCATCCCCTGGCCCCCGGTCTGACGTGACGGAGGCCGGTGAGGCACACGGCGCGGCGACCCGCAAGAACGCCTTCCCGGCCGTCCGGCCCGTTCCGGTTCGTATCCGGAACTGCGGTCCGGTTAGGCTCATGACATGCATGCCTGGCCCGCTTCCGAAGTCCCCGCCCTGCCCGGTCAGGGCCGCGACCTGAGGATCCACGACACCGCGACCGACGGTCCGGTCACCCTCGACCCCGGCCCCGTCGCCCGTCTCTACGTCTGCGGCATCACGCCCTACGACGCCACCCACATCGGACACGCGGCGACCTACAACGCGTTCGACCTGGTGCAGCGCGTGTGGCTCGACAACAAGCGGCAGGTTCACTACGTCCAGAACGTCACCGACGTCGACGACCCGCTGCTGGAGCGGGCCGAGCGCGACGGCGTCGACTGGACCGCGCTCGCCGAGCAGGAGACCGCCCTGTTCCGCGAGGACATGACGGCCCTGCGGATGCTGCCGCCCCGGCACTACATAGGCGCGGTCGAGGCCATACCCGGCATCGTCCCGATCGTCGAGCGGCTCCGTGAGCTCGGCGCCACCTACGAGATCGACGGCGACATCTACTTCTCCGTCGAGTCCGACCGGCACTTCGGCCAGGTCTCCCACCTGGACGCGGCCACCATGCGGATGCTGTCCGCCGAACGCGGCGGCGACCCGGACCGCCCGGGCAAGAAGAACCCCGTCGACCCGATGCTCTGGATGGCCGCCCGCGAGGGCGAGCCGAGCTGGGACGGCGGCTCGCTCGGCCGCGGCAGGCCCGGCTGGCACATCGAGTGCGTGGCCATCGCCCTCGACCACCTGGGCATGACCTTCGACATCCAGGGCGGCGGCTCCGACCTGGTCTTCCCGCACCACGAGATGGGCGCCTCGCACGCCCAGGTGCTCACCGGCGAGTACCCGATGGCCAAGGCCTACGTGCACGCCGGCATGGTCGCCCTGGACGGCGAGAAGATGTCCAAGTCCAAGGGCAACCTGGTCTTCGTCTCCCAGCTCCGGCGCGACGGCGTCGACCCGGCGGCCATCCGCCTGGCGCTCCTCGCCCACCACTACCGCTCCGACTGGGAGTGGACCGACCAGGTCCTCCAGGACGCCGTGACCCGCCTCGACCACTGGCGCGCCGCGGTCTCCCGCCCCGACGGCCCGCCCGCCGAGGCCCTCGTCGAGGAGATCCGCGACGCCCTCGCGGACGACCTGAACGCCCCGGCCGCACTCGCGGCAGTGGACCGCTGGACGGTCCTCCAGGAACAACAGGGCGGCACCGACCCCGGCGCCCCCGGCATAGTCTCCCGAGCCGTGGACGCCCTCCTGGGAGTCGCCCTCTAGAACAACGCCCCAAAGGGGCGCGGGGAACCGCGAGACCAGCCACAACGGCGCCGCACGCCGAACAACAGCGAGGAGGGGCCCCGTTCTCAGAACGGGGCCCCTCCTCGCATCACGTCACTCCTCGGCCGACTCGTCGCCGTCCTGTTCCGCCTCCTGCCGAGGCGGCCTGGACGGCCGAGACCGCCCACCCGGCCCGTCCCGCCGGTACGACGGCCCCCCGTCGGACCCCTCCGCGGTCGCGTGCCCCCCGGGCGGGCCCGATGCCCCGTCCCGCCGCCGCAGATACCGCTCGAACTCCCGGGCGATCGCCTCCCCGGACGCCTCCGGCAGCTCCGCCGTGTCCCGGGCCTCCTCCAGCGACTGCACGTACTCGGCGACCTCGCTGTCCTCCGCGGCCAGCTGGTCCACGCCCACCTGCCAGGCGCGCGCGTCCTCGGGCAGCTCGCCCAGCGGGATGCGCACGTCGATCAGGTCCTCGAGCCGGTTCAGCAGGGCCAGCGTGGCCTTCGGGTTGGGCGGCTGCGACACGTAGTGCGGAACGGCCGCCCACAGCGACACCGCGGGGACGCCGGCATGCGTGCACGCCTCCTGGAGGATGCCGACGATGCCCGTGGGGCCCTCGTACTTGGTCTCCTCGAGGTCCATGCGGCGGGCCAGGTCCGGGTCGGACGTGGTCCCGCTGATCGGGACCGGACGGGTGTGCGGGGTGTCGCCGAGCAGTGCGCCCAGCACCACCACCAGCTCCACGCCCAGCTCGTGCGCGAAGCCTAGGATCTCGTTGCAGAACGAGCGCCAGCGCATGGACGGTTCGATGCCGCGCACCAGCACCAGGTCGCGCGGTTTCTCACCGCCGACCCGCACCACCGACAGCCGCGTCGTCGGCCAGGTGATCTTCCGCACGCCGTTCTCCAGGAACACCGTGGGACGGTTGACCTGGAAGTCGTAGTAGTCCTCGGCGTCGAGCGCCGCGAACACCTCGCCCTTCCACTCCCGGTCCAGATGCGCGACCGCGGTGGAGGCGGCGTCACCGGCGTCGTTCCAGCCCTCGAACGCGGCCACCATGACCGGGTCGATCAGCTCGGGAACCCCCTCGAGCTCGATCACCCAGCGCCTCCTTCCGACGTGCCCTCGTGTACGCACCAACCTTACGGCGTGTCCACGGGAGCTCCCGCAGCTCCCCGCACAAGGGGAGTGCCCCATGACTGCCCCGCACGGCGGCGGGAAACACCCCGCGCGGCGGACCGCGGAAACGCGGCGAGGGGCGGCCCCGTCGGCGTGGGCCGCCCCTCACCGCGCGCCGGCTCCCGTGCGGGGGAGCCGGCGCGGGCACGCTCACTTCTTGTCGAGCAGTTCCTGCACGTCCGCCCGGACCTCGTCCGTGGCCAGGCCGCGGATGGTGAGGGTGGTGCGGCGGCGCAGCACGTCGTCCGCCGTCTCGGCCCACTCGTGGTCCCGGGCCCACACGACCTGCGCCCAGATCTCCGGGGCGTCCGGGTGGACGCGCCGGGCCAGCGCCGGGTCCTCGTTCGCCAGGCGGGCGATGTCGAACGCCAGCGACCCGTAGTGGGTGGCGAGGTGACGGGCGGTGTCGGCCGCCATGCGCGGGCCGGGCGCCGGGCCGTCCACCAGGAGGCGGTGGGCGACGGCGCGCGGGTTGGCCACGCCGGGCAGCGGCAGCTTCTTCGGCAGCGCGCCCACCGGCTCGAAGTCCTCGCCCAGCGGGTGGCCGGGCAGCTCCTGCAGCTTGCGCATCACGGTGCGGCCGATGTGGCGGAACGTGGTCCACTTGCCGCCCGCGACGGACAGCATCCCGCCCCGGCCCTCGGTGACCACGGTCTCCCGCTTGGCCTTGGCCGTGTCGCCGGGACCGCCCGGCAGCACCCGCAGACCGGCGAAGGAGTACGTGATCAGGTCACGGCTGAGCTGCTGGTCGCGGATGGAGAACGCGGCCTCGTCGAGTATCTGCGCGATGTCCTTCTCGTTCACCGCGACGTCCGCCGGGTCGCCCTCGTACTCCTCGTCGGTGGTGCCGAGCAGCAGCATGTCCTCCCAGGGGAGGGCGAAGGTGATCCGGTACTTGTCGATCGGCGTGGCCAGCGCGGCCTTCCACGGGGAGGTCCGCTTCAGGACCAGGTGCGCGCCCTTCGACAGCCGGATCGACGGGGCCGCGTCCGGGTCCTCCATGCGGCGCAGGTGGTCCACCCACGGGCCGGTCGCGTTGAGCACCAGCCGCGCGTTGACGCCGAACTCCTCACCGGAGATCCGGTCCCGCAGTTCGGCGCCGGTGACCCGGCCCTTGGTGAAGCGCAGGCCCGTCACCTCGGCGTGGTTGAGGACGACCGCGCCCGACTCGGCGGCCGCGCGCACCGTCATCAGCGCCATGCGCGCGTCGTTCATCTGGTCGTCGCCGTACACGGCGACGGCCTTCAGGTTCTCGGTGCGCAGCTCCGGCACGTCCTGCGCTGCCTTCGCCGGCGACAGCAGGTGGCCCACGCCGTCACCGAAGGCCGACAGCGCCGAGTAGGCGAACACACCGGCCCCGAGCTTCGCCGCGCCGTGCGGCCCGCCCTTGTACACGGGGAGGTAGAACGTGAGCGGGTTCGCCAGGTGGGGGGCCACCTGGCGGGAGACCGCACGGCGCTCGAAGTGGTTCTCCGCCACCAGCTTCACCGCGCCGGTCTGCAGGTAGCGCAGACCGCCGTGGAGCAGCTTGGAGGAGGCGGAAGAGGTGGCTCCGGCGAAGTCACCGGCGTCCACCAGAGCCACCCTGAGACCGGACTGCGCGGCGTGCCAGGCGGTGGAGATGCCCAGGATGCCGCCGCCGATGACGAGGAGGTCGTACGACGCCTTGGAGAGCTGCTCCCGGGTCTCGGCACGGCTCGGGTTCGGGCCGGACGCCGGGTGCGTCCCCAGGGCAGGTACGGACTGCAGGGTGGCTTGGGTGGTCATGGCGGTTCTACTCCTCGTCCTCGAGCCAGCCCATGGTCCGCTCGACGGCCTTGAGCCAGCTCTTGTACTCACGGTCGCGGGTGTCCGCGTCCATGCGGGGGGTCCACTCGGCGGCCCTGCGCCAGTTGGCGCGCAGGTCGTCGGTGCTGTTCCAGAAGCCGACGGCCAGGCCGGCGGCGTAGGCGGCGCCGAGGCAGGTGGTCTCGGCGACCATCGGGCGCACCACGGGGGCGTCCACGAAGTCGGCGAGGGTCTGCATCAGCAGGTTGTTGGAGGTCATGCCGCCGTCGACCTTGAGGGCGGCGAGCTCCACGCCGGAGTCCTTCGTCATGGCGTCGGCGATCTCCCGCGTCTGCCAGGCGGTGGCCTCCAGGACGGCGCGCGCGAGGTGCGCCTTGGTCACGTACCGGGTGAGGCCGGCGATCACACCGCGGGCGTCGGAGCGCCAGTACGGGGCGAACAGTCCGGAGAAGGCCGGCACGAAGTAGGCGCCGCCGTTGTCCTCGACGGACAGCGCCAGGGTCTCGATCTCGGCGGCGGTGGAGATCAGGCCCATCTGGTCGCGCATCCACTGCACCAGCGAACCGGTGACGGCGATCGAGCCCTCCAGGGCGTAGACCGGCTTCTGGTCGCCGATCTGGTAGCCGACCGTGGTCAGCAGGCCGCTGTAGGAGTTGATGATCTTGTCGCCGGTGTTCATCACCATGAAGGTGCCGGTGCCGTAGGTCGACTTGGTCTCGCCCTCGGCGAAACAGGTCTGGCCGAACAGCGCCGCCTGCTGGTCGCCCAGCGCCGAGGCGACCGGGATCCCGCCGAGCAGGTCGCCCAGCTTGCCGCCCTTGATCTCGCCGTAGACCTCGGCGGAGGAGCGGATCTCCGGCAGCATCGGCGTCGGGACGCCGATCGACTCGGCGATCTTCGCGTCCCACTGCATGGTGTGCAGGTTCATCAGCATCGTGCGGGAGGCGTTGGTGACGTCGGTGACGTGCCGGCCGCCGTCCGTTCCGCCCGTGAGGTTCCAGATGACCCATGTGTCCATGGTGCCGAAAAGGATGTCGCCCGCCTCCGCACGCTCCTTCAGACCCTCGACGTTGTCGAGCAGCCAGCGCGCCTTGGGACCGGCGAAATAGGAGGCCAGGGGCAGGCCGGTCTCGCGGCGGAAGCGGTCCTGGCCGACGTTGCGGCCCAGCTCACGGCAGAGGGCGTCGGTGCGGGTGTCCTGCCAGACGATGGCGTTGTGGACCGGCTCACCGGTGTTCCTGTCCCACAGCACGGTGGTCTCGCGCTGGTTGGTGATGCCGATGGCCTTGATGTCGTCCCGGGTGATGCCGGCCTTGGCGACGGCGCCGGCGACCACCTCCTGGACGTTCGTCCAGATCTCGGTGGCGTCGTGCTCGACCCAGCCGGGCTTGGGGAAGATCTGCTCGTGCTCCTTCTGGTCGACGGAGACGATGCGCCCGTCGCGGTCGAAGACGATGCAGCGGGAAGAGGTGGTGCCCTGGTCGATCGCGGCGATGAACGGGCCGGCGGTGTGGGCGTCGGTCACGGTGTGCTCCTGGAAGTTCCTTGGTTACGGGGCAGTGGGTACGGCGCTACTACAACGATCGCGGGGGAAGCGTGGGAGGTCATCTATGCGAAGGCGACGTTGTAGACACCGGCCGCGATGGCGCCGCCGATCAGTGGACCGACCACCGGGACCCAGGCGTACGACCAGTCGGAGCCGCCCTTGTTGGGCAGCGGCAGAAGGGCGTGGACGATACGGGGGCCGAGGTCACGGGCGGGGTTGATGGCGTACCCCGTGGGGCCGCCCAGCGACAGACCGATCGAGACCACCACGAGCGCGGTGATCAGACCGCCGATCACGCCGAGGCCGTTGCCCGCGTCGTTCAGGCCCTGCGTGAGCACGGCGAGCAGCAGCACGAAGGTGCCGATGATCTCCGTGGTGAGGTTCTGCACCGTGTTCCGGATCTCCGGACCCGTGGAGAAGATGCCGAGCACCGGGCCGGCGCCCTTCTCCTGCGCCTCGACCGCCTTGGCGGAGGTCGTCTGGGCGCCGGGGCCGCCGACGATCTCCTTGTCGGTGAGGTGGACCTGGAACTGGCCGTAGTACGCGAGCCACACCAGGGTGGCGCCGATCATCGCGCCGAGGATCTGCGCGGCGAAGTAGGTCGGGACGTTCGCCCACCCGCCGTCCTTGATGGCGAGCGCGAGGGTCACGGCCGGGTTCAGGTGGGCGCCGGAGAGCGGCCCCGATATGTAGACCGCCGTCATGACGGCGAAGCCCCAGCCGAAGGCGATGGCGAGCCAGCCGGCGTTACGGGCCTTGGAGGCCTTGAGCGTCACGGCGGCGCACACACCGCCGCCGAGCAGGATGAGTATGGCGGTACCGATGGTCTCGCCGATGAAGATGTCGGAGCTGGACACCCGCGACTCCTTTGTCCTTCGTCCAGGGATGCCGACCCCCGGGTCCCTCCGGGGATTGGCGCCCTCAGTGGGTGAGAGCGTTGCCGGCCCTTGGCGTTGTCCCACTCTAGCGCGTATTGCCGGTAGGTGTTCGACAATGCCGACCGATGGACGGGAGTCTTGCCCGGCCCCGGAGATGCGTCAAGAGTCTCGGTTGTCGAAAAGTGCGATCGTTACTGATCGCTGGGCCGACCGGGTCGGACCGGTCGCCGTGCGTGTCCGTCCGCGGGCGCGCGTGGGCCCCGGCCCGCCGTCGGGGCGTCCGGGTGCTGTGTGCTGCGTACGGTGACCGCCGGCGCGCGGCGGCCCGCTCAGAAGCGTCCGGCGCCCAGGTCCCGCGACACCGCGCGGGCGCAGTCCCGCACCGCCGCGATCAGCTCGGGCCGCAGCTCGCCGTCCTTGCGCAGCCGCTCCACCGCGCCCGTGATGCCGACCGCCCCGACCGGCATGCGCCGGCGGTCGTGGATGGGCGCGGCGAGCGAGGCCACGCCCTCCCAGGTCTCCTCCACGTCCGCCGCGTAGCCCCGCGCGCGGGTGAGGTCGAGGATCTCCTCGAAGGACTCGACGTCGCACACCGTGCGGTCGGTGAACGCCTTGCGGTCGGCCTCCAGGGCCTCGCTGTGCGCCACCGGGTCGTAGGCCGACAGGACCTTGCCCAGGGCCGTGGAGTGCAGCGGCTGCATGGCGCCGATCTCCAGCACCTGCCGGCTGTCGTCGGGCCGGAAGACGTGGTGCACGATCAGCACGCCCTGCTGGTGCAGCACGCCGAGATAGACGCTCTCCCCGCTGGAGCGGGCCAGGTCGTCCGTCCACACCAGGGCGCGGGCCCGCAGCTCGTGCACGTCCAGGTAGGTGGTGCCCAGACGCAGCAGCTCCGCGCCCAGCTGGTAGCGGCCCGAGGTCTCGTCCTGCTCGACGAAACCCTCCTGCTGAAGGGTGCGCAGGATGCCGTGGGCGGTGCCCTTGGCGAGGCCGAGCGAGGAGGCGATGTCCGAGAGGCCGAGCCGTCGCTCGCCGCCCGCGAGCAGGCGCAGCATCGCTGCCGCCCGTTCGAGCGACTGGATGTTCCGTGCCATCGCCGTACTGCCTCCGTCCCCTTCGAGCGCCGACTCGCGACGTCGCTGCCGCTGTTCGGCAATGCCGAACACTACCGGTCGATGCCGACCCTTCGCTAATGGTCGGTCATGATCGGTCGCGTCTCTCCCGCCCCGACCGTCGCCCGTCGGCCATCTTCGTCCGGCCCGTGGACGCCCCCGACGTCCGGGTGCGGTCCCGGATACCCTGACGGCGTGCGCCCTGCCGGGGAAGCTCGAACCGATGACTTTTCCGGGCAGCCGCAAAGCCGACAGCCGTCGCACCTGAGGGAGCCCCTTTCATGGCCTCGTTGCCGCTGACCCCTTCCGCCGACAGCCGGACCCGTGTGTCCGCGCTCCGAGAGGCCCTGGCCACCCGTGTGGTGGTCGCCGACGGAGCGATGGGCACGATGCTGCAGGCCCAGGACCCCACTCTCGAGGACTTCCAGAACCTCGAGGGCTGCAACGAGATCCTGAACCTGACCCGCCCCGACATCGTCCGTTCGGTCCACTCCGAGTACTTCGGCGTCGGCGTCGACTGCGTCGAGACGAACACGTTCGGAGCCAACCTCACCGCATTGGGCGAATACGACATCGCCGAGCGCGTGCTGGAACTGTCCGAGGCGGGCGCCCGCATCGCCCGCGAGACGGCCGACGAGTTCACCGGCCGCGACGGCCGCCCGCGCTGGGTACTGGGCTCCATGGGCCCGGGCACCAAGCTGCCCACCCTCGGCCACACCACGTTCGGCGCCATCCGCGACGCCTACCAGCAGAACGCGGAGGGCCTGCTCGCCGGCGGCGCCGACGCGCTGCTCGTGGAGACCACGCAGGACCTGCTGCAGACCAAGGCGTCCGTCATCGCCGCCCGCCGCGCCATGGAGGCGGTCGGCCTCGAGGTGCCGCTGATCGTGTCCGTGACGGTGGAGACCACCGGCACCATGCTGCTCGGCTCGGAGATCGGCGCGGCCCTGACCGCGCTGGAGCCGCTGGGCATCGACATGGTCGGCCTGAACTGTGCGACCGGCCCCGCCGAGATGAGCGAGCACCTGCGCTACCTGGCGCGCCACTCCCGCGTCCCCCTGTCGTGCATGCCGAACGCCGGCCTGCCCGAGCTGACCAAGGACGGCGCCCACTACCCCCTGACCGCGCCCGAGCTGGCGGACGCCCAGGAGACGTTCGTGCGGGAGTACGGGCTGTCGCTGGTGGGCGGCTGCTGCGGCACCACGCCCGAGCATCTGCGCCGGCTGGTGGAGCGGGTGCGGGAGCTGGAGCCGGTGGAGCGCGACCCGCGCCCCGAGCCGGGTGCGGCGTCGCTGTACCAGTCGGTGCCGTTCCGGCAGGACACCTCCTACCTGGCGATCGGTGAGCGCACCAACGCCAACGGGTCGAAGAAGTTCCGTGAGGCCATGCTGGACGGCCGCTGGGACGACTGCGTGGAGATGGCGCGCGAGCAGATCCGCGAGGGCGCGCACATGCTCGACCTGTGTGTCGACTATGTCGGCCGGGACGGTGTGGCGGACATGCGGGAGCTGGCCGGCAGGTTCGCGACCGCGTCCACGCTGCCGATCGTGCTGGACTCCACCGAGGTGGACGTGATCCGGGCCGGTCTGGAGAGGCTGGGCGGCCGTGCGGTGATCAACTCGGTGAACTACGAGGACGGCGACGGCCCCGAGTCCCGCTTCGCCCGCGTCACCGAGCTGGCGCGGGAGCACGGCGCCGCGCTGATCGCGCTGACCATCGACGAGGAGGGCCAGGCGCGCACGGCGGAGAAGAAGGTCGAGATCGCCGAACGCCTGATCGCGGATCTGACCGAAAACTGGGGCATCCGCGAGGAGGACATCCTCGTGGACTGTCTGACGTTCACGATCTGCACCGGTCAGGAGGAGTCCCGCAAGGACGGCATCGCCACGATCGAGGGCATCCGTGAGCTGAAGCGCCGCCACCCGGACGTGCAGACCACGCTGGGTCTGTCGAACATCTCCTTCGGCCTGAACCCGGCCGCCCGCATCCTGCTCAACAGCGTCTTCCTCGACGAGTGCGTGAAGGCGGGCCTGGACTCGGCGATCGTGCACGCGTCGAAGATCCTCCCGATCGCCCGGTTCAGCGAGGAGGAGGTCCAGACCGCCCTCGACCTGATCTACGACCGGCGCTCGGAGGGTTACGACCCGCTGCAGAAGCTCATGCAGCTGTTCGAGGGCGCGACGGCGAAGTCGCTGAAGGCGGGCAAGGCCGAGGAGCTGGCCGCGCTGCCGCTGGACGAGCGCCTGAAGCGCCGCATCATCGACGGCGAGCGCAACGGCCTCGAGCAGGATCTGGACGAGGCGCTTCAGACGCGTCCGGCGCTGGACATCGTCAACGACACCCTGCTGGACGGCATGAAGGTGGTCGGTGAGCTGTTCGGTTCGGGGCAGATGCAGCTGCCGTTCGTGCTGCAGTCCGCCGAGGTGATGAAGACGGCGGTGGCTCATCTGGAGCCGCACATGGAGAAGACCGACGAGGCCGGCAAGGGCACGATCGTGCTGGCCACGGTGCGCGGGGACGTGCACGACATCGGCAAGAACCTGGTCGACATCATCCTGTCGAACAACGGCTACAACGTCGTCAACCTGGGGATCAAGCAGCCGGTCTCGGCGATCCTGGAGGCCGCGGACGAGCACAAGGCCGACGTGATCGGCATGTCGGGTCTGCTGGTGAAGTCCACGGTGATCATGAAGGAGAACCTGGAGGAGCTCAACCAGCGCGGCCTGGCCGCCGACTACCCGGTCATCCTCGGCGGCGCCGCCCTCACCCGCGCCTACGTCGAGCAGGACCTGCACGAGATCTACCAGGGCGAGGTCCGCTACGCCCGCGACGCGTTCGAGGGCCTGCGCCTGATGGACGCCCTGATCGGCATCAAGCGCGGCGTCCCGGGCGCCAAGCTCCCGGAGCTGAAGCAACGGCGGGTGCGCGCGGCGACCGTGGAGATCGAGGAGCGCCCGGAGGAGGGCAGCGTCCGCTCCGACGTGGCCACCGACAACCCGGTCCCCGCCCCGCCGTTCTGGGGCACCCGCGTCGTCAAGGGCATCCAGCTCAAGGAGTACGCCTCCTGGCTCGACGAGGGCGCGCTGTTCAAGGGCCAGTGGGGTCTGAAGCAGGCCCGCACCGGCGACGGCCCCACCTACGAGGAGCTGGTGGAGACCGAGGGCCGGCCGCGGCTGCGCGGACTGCTGGACCGGCTCCAGACGGAGAACCTGCTGGAGGCCGCCGTGGTCTACGGCTACTTCCCCTGCGTCTCCAAGGACGACGACCTGATCATCCTGGACGAGGAGGGCAACGAGCGCACCCGCTTCACCTTCCCGCGCCAGCGCCGCGGCCGCCGTCTGTGCCTGGCCGACTTCTTCCGCCCGGAGGAGTCCGGCGAGAAGGACGTCGTCGGCCTCCAGGTCGTCACCGTCGGCTCCCGCATCGGCGAGGAGACCGCCCGGCTGTTCGAGGCCAACGCCTACCGCGAGTACCTCGAGCTGCACGGCCTGTCCGTCCAGCTCGCCGAGGCGCTCGCCGAGTACTGGCACGCCCGCGTCCGCTCCGAGCTGGGCTTCGCGGGCGAGGACCCGGACGCCATGGAGGACATGTTCGCCCTGAAGTACCGGGGCGCCCGCTTCTCCCTCGGCTACGGCGCCTGCCCCGACCTGGAGGACCGCGCCAAGATCGCGGACCTGCTGGAGCCGGAGCGTATCGGGGTGCAGCTCTCCGAGGAGTTCCAGCTGCACCCCGAGCAGTCCACCGACGCCATCGTGATCCACCACCCGGAGGCGAAGTACTTCAACGCCCGCTGAGCCGGTCCGGCGGCGCACGCCGGGCCCGTGCGGCCGCCGCCCCGGCGGCCGCACCAGGCACTTCCGGCGCGCACGACGTAGAATGGTCGGTCCACTGCAGGCCGGTTCCCCTCGTGGGAACCGGCCTGATCGTCCCTACAGGAGGTAGGTGGATGACCAGTACGGTCCCCGCGCTCGGAACCCTTACGGCCGAAGGCTCGGCCCTCCAGGCGGTGCTCCTCGACATGGACGGCACCCTGGTGGACACCGAGGGCTTCTGGTGGGACGTCGAGGTGGAGGTCTTCGGCTCCCTCGGCCACACCCTCGACGAGGCCTGGCGCCATGTGGTGGTCGGCGGCCCCATGACCCGCAGTGCGGGCTTCCTGATCGAGGCGACCGGGGCCGACATCGGCCTCGACGAGCTCACGGTGCTGCTCAACGACGCCTTCGAGAGCCGCATCGACCACGCCCTGCCGCTGATGCCGGGCGCCGCGCGGCTGCTCGGCGAGCTCGCCGAGCACGAGATCCCGACGGCGCTCGTCTCCGCCTCCCACCGGCGCATCATCGACCGGGTGCTGCCCGTCCTGGGCGCCGAGTACTTCGCCCTGTCCGTCGCCGGCGACGAGGTGCCGCGCACCAAGCCGCACCCCGACCCCTATCTCGCGGCGGCCGCCGGACTCGGCGCCGACCCGGTGCGCTGCGCGGTCGTGGAGGACACGGTCACCGGCGTCACGGCCGCCGAGGCCGCCGGCTGCCAGGTCGTCGCGGTGCCCTCCGTGGGCCCGATCACCCCGGCCGCCCGGCGCACGGTCGTCCCGTCGCTGGACGTCGTGGACCTGTCGTTCCTGCGCGGTCTGATGACGGACCTGCGCTGACCGCTCACGCGGTGTGCGCCACCGCCGGAACCGGCATGCGGGGCGCTCCGTCAAGGAGCCGAGCCGTCCGAGCCGTCCGCATGCGTTTCCGGCCGTGGGTGGCCGAATCCATAGGGCCGCCGAGCCCCTTTTCACACGTGACATTCACCACATTCACATGGGCCGACAACGATGTCCGGGTGTGCATCCCGCCCGATTGGGGAGATCACCGGCGCGCCCATGTGTCCTGATTGATGGGAAGCTGCACCAATCCTTCCGCGGTCATCCCTGTCGGTCCGTTCACACCTGGTGCCACTGCGTGATGAGGCCCCAACTCCGGGGGCCGCCAACCCTCCTGCGGACGCGGACTAATGTCGTCGCGAGAACCACACCCCTCCCCGCCCTCCGCCGTGCCGACCCCTGCACGCGCGGACGACGCGGAGACGACGACGTCCTGGAGAAACTCGAGCATGAACCGCAAGACTTTGGTGCTGGCGGCCGCGATGGGCCTGCTCGCGCCGGTGCTCGCCGCCTGTGGCGACACCGAGAGCGGCAGCGGCGACGGCGAGGCGATCGTCGTGGGCACCACGGACCGGTTCACCGCCTCCGAGGAGGAGGGGCTCGCCCCCCTCGACCCCGCCTGGGCCTACGACGTCGGTACCTGGAACATCCTGCGGCAGACCGTCCAGACCCTGATGGTCCAGCCCCGCGGCGAGGGCGAGCCCGTGCCCGAGGCGGCCGAGTCCTGCGGTTTCACCGATGCCGGCAACGAGCGCTACAGCTGCACCCTGCGCGACGGCCTCCAGTTCGCCGACGGCGACCCCATCACCGCGGCGGACGTGAAGTACTCCATCGACCGCGCCCTCTCCCTCAAGGGCGACAGCGGTGTCTTCGCCCTGCTGTCCACCATCGACACCATCGAGACGCAGGGCGACCGCGAGGTGATCTTCCACCTCAAGGCGGCCGACGCGACCTTCCCGTACAAGCTGTCCACCCCGGTCGCGGGCATCGTCAACAAGGACGTCTACGCCCAGGACAAGCTGCGCGAGGGCTTCGACGTCGACGGCTCCGGCCCGTACACGATGGAGAGCGAGGTCAAGGGCGGCACCCTGGTGCGCGCCACCTTCACCAAGAACCCGTCGTACAAGGGCGCGCTCCAGGTCAACAACGACAAGGTCGAGCTGGTCGCCTACGAGAACGCCGACCTGATGGGCGAGGCCCTCGAGTCCGGCGACATCGACGTCATGACCCGCAGCATGTCGCCGGAGCAGATCCAGAAGCTGGCCAACGCCACCGACGGCGACGTCGAGCTGGTGGAGAGCCCGGGTCTGGAGATCCGCTACCTGGCCTTCAACACCAAGGCCGAGTCGGTCGAGGACAAGGCCGTCCGCCAGGCGATGGCCCAGCTGATCAACCGTGACGAGCTCGTCGCCAAGGTGTACGGCAGCCAGGCCGAGCCGCTGTTCTCGCTGGTGCCCGCCGGCGTCACCGGCCACTCCAACGCCTTCTTCAACAAGTACGGCGACGCGAACGCGGCCAAGGCCCGCGAACTGCTCGAGGACGCCGACGTCGACACCCCGGTGAAGCTCACGCTGCACTACACGACCGACCACTACGGTCCGGCCACCAAGACCGAGTTCGAGCAGCTCAGCAAGCAGCTCAACGACAGTGGCCTGTTCCGGACGGACATCGAGGGCACCTCCTGGGACAAGTTCCGCAAGGCGGGCCAGGACGGCAAGTACGACGTCTACGGGATGGGCTGGTTCCCGGACTACCCGGACGCCGACAACTTCCTTTCGCCCTTCCTGGCCGAGGACAACTTCCTCAACTCGCCCTACGTCAACACCGAGGTCCGCAAGGACCTCATCCCCGAGTCGCGTCGCCAGGCCGACCGCCTCAACGCCTCGAAGAGCTTCACGGAGATCCAGGACATCGTCGCCGACGACGTCCCCGTGCTGCCGCTGTGGCAGGGCAAGCAGTACCTCGCCGCCCGTGACGACGTCACCGGCACCGCCTACGCGCTCAACTCCTCCTCCACGCTCCAGCTGTGGGAGCTCGGACGCGGCGTCAGCGGCTGACGAACCTGTACGCCGGGATCCGGTGGCTAGGTCCAAACCCACGGAAACGACAAGGCATCGCACGTGAACCTGCGCACCCAGTGGCCGGCACTGCCCCTCGTGGCCGTGCTGGCCTCCGGCCTGCTGACCGGCTGCGGCTCCGAGGACGGGGACGCGGCGTCGAACGACTCCAAGATCGTCGTCGGCATGTCCGACGACGTCCTGGCCACCGACCCCGCCTCCGGGTACGACCCCGGATCCTGGCTGCTGTTCAACAACGTCTTCCAGTCGCTGCTCGGCTTCCCCAAGGGGGGCACCGAGCCGCAGCCGGACGCCGCGCAGAGCTGCGAGTTCAGCGACAGCGCCACCCGGGTCTACACCTGCACGCTGCGGGACGGACTGAAGTTCAGCAACGGTGACGCGCTCACCTCGGAGGACGTGAAGTTCTCCTTCGACCGCATGCTGAAGATCGACGACCCCGACGGTCCAGCGGTCATGTTCCCGACCCTGGAGAAGGTGGAGACGCCGGACGAGAAGACGGTCGTCTTCCGGCTGAACACCGCCGACGCCACCTTCCCGAGCAAGATCGCCTCCGGCGCCGGCGCCATCGTCAACCACCGCGAATACGACGCGAACGCCCTGCGCGAGGACGGCAAGGCGGTCGGCTCCGGCCCGTACAAGCTGGACTCCTTCGACGACGGCAAGGCCGTCTTCTCCGTGAACGAGCACTACAGCGGCTCGGCCGAACCGCAGAACTCCGGCGTGACGCTGCAGTTCTTCCACGGCGACCAGGACGGTCTGAAGAAGGCCCTGGAGAAGGGCGAGGTCGACATCGCCTACCGCGGTCTCACCGCCCAGGCCATCAGCGACATCGAGAAGGCCGACACCGGCGACGGCGGCATCGAGGTCGTCGAGGGCAGCAGCGCCGAGGTGCAGCACCTGGTCTTCAACATGGACGACCCGGTCGCCGGCCGGCTCGGCGTCCGCAAGGCCATGGCCTACCTGATCGACCGCGACGCCCTGATGCACGAGGTGTACGAGGGTACGGCCACCCCGCTGTACTCGATCATCCCGGCCGGTGTCGCCGGCCACAACACGGCCTTCTTCGACACCTACGGCGCCCGCCCCTCCAAGGCCAAGGCCAAGGCGGCGCTGGAGGAGGAGGGCATCACCGAGAAGGTGGAGCTGACCCTCTGGTCCACCCCGGCCCGTTACGGCCCGGCCACCGACCAGGAGCTCGAGGCGATCGCCGAGCAGCTCAACGCCAGCGGCCTGTTCGACGCCGACGTGAAGTCGGTCGAGTTCGCCCAGTACGAGAAGGACGTCGCCGCCGGCAAGTACGGCGTCTACGTGAAGGGCTGGGTGCCGGACTACCCGGACGCCGACAACTTCACCGCCCCGTTCTTCGGCGAGGGCAACGTCCTCTCCAACAACTACAAGGCCGGCGAGATCACCAAGACGCTGCTGCCGCGCACCGCCGCCGAGAGCGACCGCGGCGCCACCGACAAGGAGTTCGGGGCGATCCAGGACAAGGTCGCCGAGGACGTCCCGGTGCTGCCGATCTGGCAGGGCAAGCAGTACGCGGTCGTCCAGGACGGCGTCTACGGGCTGGAGTACTGCCTCGACGCGTCCACCGTGTTCCGCTTCTGGGAGCTGAGCAAGAGCAGCTGACCCGCCGCACACATGAGCGTGGGGGCGCCCTCCCGGCCGGGAGGGCGCCCCCACGCTCATGTCCTGCGGGGAACGACGTGCGCGCTACTGGGCGCCGGGGCGCACCAGCCCGCTCTCGTACGCGTACACGGCGGCCTGCACACGGTCGCGCAGGCCCAGCTTGGTCAGCACATGGCCGACGTGCGTCTTCACGGTGGTCTCGCTGACGAACAGGTCGGCGGCGATCTCCGCGTTGGACAGCCCGCGCGCCACCAGCTTCAGCACCTCGACCTCGCGGTCGGTCAGCGTGTGCAGCGTGTCCGGCACCGGCTCCTCGCCGGACGGCAGATGCGTGGCGTACTTGTCCAGCAGCCGGCGCGTGATGCTCGGCGCGAGCATCGCCTCACCCGCGGCCACCACCCGGATCGCCTGCACCAGCTCGTTGGCCGGGGCGTCCTTCAGCAGGAAGCCGCTGGCCCCCGCCTTCAGCGCCTCCACCACGTACTCGTCGAGGTCGAACGTCGTCAGCACCAGCACCTTCGCCGGGCCGTCGCGCTCCGGGCCGGTGATCTGGCGCGTGGCCTCCACCCCGTCCATCCGCGGCATGCGGATGTCCATGAGCACCACGTCGGGCTGCAGCGCCCGCACCTGGTCCAGGGCCTGGAGTCCGTCCCCGGCCTCACCGACGACCGCGAGGTCCTGTTCGGCCTCCAGGATCATCCGGAATCCGGTGCGCAGCAGCGGCTGGTCGTCGACCAGTAGGACGCGGATGGCCACGTAAGTCTCCTTCGCTAGTCCGGCCCCATTCTGCCCTGCTCGGCAACGCCGGACTCAGGCGCCCTCAAGGGCAGGGGATAGGGCGGGGGAGTGCCGCCGAACTCCGGGCAGTGCGCCTGGTGGTCGCACCAGCCGCACAGCTTCGTCGGACGCGGCCGCCAGTCGCCCGTCTCGGTCGCCCGCCGGATCGCCTCCCACAGCGCGAGCAGCTTGCGCTCCACCCGCTCCAGATCCGCGAGCACCGGGTCGTACGTCAGCACGTCGCCGCTGCCCAGGTACACCAGCTGGAGGCGGCGCGGGATCACGTTCTTCAGACGCCACACCACCAGGGCGTAGAACTTCATCTGGAACAGCGCGCCCTCCGCGTACTCAGGGCGGGGCGCCTTGCCCGTCTTGTAGTCGACGATCCGCACCTCGCCCGTGGGCGCCACGTCCACCCGGTCGATGATGCCGCGCAGCCGCAGCCCGGAGTCCAGCTCCGCCTCCACGAACAGCTCCCGCTCGGCGGGCTCCAGCCGGCTCGGGTCCTCCAGCGTGAACCACCGCTCGACCAGCGCCTCCGCCTCCGTCAGCCAGCGCGCGAGACGCTCGCCCTCCGGGTCGTCCGCGAACAGCTCCGCGACCTCCGGCCTGCTCTCGCGCAGCCGGTCCCACTGGCCGGGGATCAGCGACTTCGCACGCGGCGCCGTGCGGTCGCCGGCCGGGGCGTCGAACAGCCGCTCCAGCACCGCGTGCACCAGAGTGCCCCGGGTCGCCGCCTCGCTCGGCTTCTCCGGCAGCCGGTCGATCACCCGGAACCGGTACAGCAGCGGGCACTGCATGAAGTCGCTCGCACGCGACGGCGACAGCGAGGCGGGCGGCACGGCGGGGGGAGGACCGGCGGGCGGATCGGCCGGGGGGCCGGTGACCACGACCGTGTCCGCTGCCTCGCCGGGCCCGGCCGGGCCGATGTCGGGCCGCGTCGCGCCCTCGGTGCTCGTCTCCATGACCACAGACCTTACGGCCCGCCGCCGACATCGCGGTGACCCTGTGGACAACCCCCGGGGCGCGAGGGCGGGAAGGGCGCGCGGGGGGAGGGTGGGGAGGACGCGCGGGGGGAGGGTGGGGAGGAAGGGGAACGAGGGGGTACAGACAGGGGTGCGGGGCGGAAGGGGCGGCGGACGCCGCATACCATCGACCCAGGACCCTCCCGTCCGGCAGGCGCGGGAGACGCAGCGAACGAGGGGACACCGGTGGACGGAAGCGGCGGGCGCGGACAGCCGCGGCCCGGCAACGACGAGTCGGCCGAGCACACCGGGCCCGAGGCCCAGGCCCCCGGCGGCACCGGCGACGCTCCCACGACCCCCTCCGCCCCGACGCCCGCCGACACGCAGGACGCCCGGCCCGAGGGGCCCGAGGGCGGGACACCGCAGGACACGGGTGCCGGCCCGGACCACGGCACCGCCCCCGACGGCCAGGCCCCCGCGCCCGGCCAGGACCGGCACCGCACCCCGGCGCACACCGAACCCCCCGCCCGCCCCTCCCACACTCCCCCCGGGCATCCTGACCACCCCGACCATCCGTTCGCCCACTCCGGCGACGGCAAGGGACAGGCCCCGCAGCGCCCCGAGGAGCGCAAGCGCGGCGGGCTGCTGATGGGCCGCCCCTTCGGCGTCCCCGTGTACGTCGCGCCCAGCTGGTTCCTCGTCGCCATCCTCATCACCTGGGTGTTCGGCGGCCAGATCGACCGCGTCCTGCCCGAGCTGGGCGCGGCCAGCTACCTGGTCTCCCTGTTCTTCGCGGTCGCCTTCTACGCCTCCGTGCTGGTGCACGAGCTCGCCCACACCCTCGCCGCCCTCCGCTTCAAGCTCCCGGTGCGCCGCATCCAGCTCCAGTTCTTCGGCGGCGTCTCCGAGATCGAGAAGGAGGCCGAGACACCCGGCAGAGAGTTCGTGCTGGCGTTCGTCGGCCCGCTGCTCTCCCTGGTGCTCGCCGGGCTGTTCTACCTCGGCCTGCTCGCCGTCGACCCCGCCAGCGTGCCCGGCGTGCTGCTCGCCGGACTGATGGTGTCCAACCTCATCGTGGCCGCCTTCAACCTGCTGCCCGGCCTGCCGCTGGACGGCGGCCGGATGCTCCGCGCGGTCGTCTGGGCGATCACCGGCCGGCCCATGACCGGCACCGTCGCCGCCGCCTGGGTGGGCCGCGCCCTCGCCGTCTGCGTGCTGATCGGGCTGCCGCTGCTCACCCAGTCCGGGGCGCTCGGCTCCGACGCCGTGGACAACGTCGGCATGGACACCGTCCTCGACGCGCTGCTCGCCGCCATCCTCGCCGCGATCATCTGGACCGGCGCCGGCAACAGCCTGCGCATGGCACGCCTGCGCGAACACCTGCCCGAGCTGCGCGCCCGCACCCTCACCCGCCGCGCGGTCCCCGTGGAGAGCGACACCCCGCTCTCCGAGGCGCTGCGCCGGGCCAACGCGGCCGGCGCCCGCGCGCTGGTCGTCGTCGACGCGGAAGGCGTGCCGGTCTCCCTGGTCCGCGAGGCCGCGATCGTCGGCGTCCCTGAGCACCGGCGCCCCTGGGTGCCGGTCGGCACCCTCGCCCAGGACATCACCGAGGGCATGCGCGTCTCCGCGGAGCTGGCCGGGGAGGAGCTGCTGGACGCGCTGCGCGCGACGCCCGCCACCGAGTACCTGGTGGTCGAGGAGACCGGCGAGATCTACGGCGTGCTGTCCGCCGCCGACGTGGAGCGGGCCTTCGTCAAGGCCATGGCGCGCCCCTCCTGACCCGCCCGCCCCCGCCGCCGGCCGTGGTCGGCCGGCCCTCCCGGGACCGGTAGGCTGGTCACATGTCCGAACCGACCGGTGCCGCCCGCAGGCGCGGGCCCTTCAAGGTCGGGGACCAGGTACAGCTGACCGACCCCAAGGGCCGCCACTACACGTTCACGCTCGAGGCCGGGAAGAACTTCCACACCCACAAGGGTTCCTTCCCCCACGACGAACTGATCGGCGCTCCCGAGGGCAGCGTTGTCCGCACCACCGGGAACGTCGCCTATCTCGCGCTGCGCCCCCTGCTCCCCGACTACGTCCTGTCCATGCCCCGCGGGGCAGCCGTCGTCTACCCGAAGGACGCGGGGCAGATCCTCGCCTTCGCCGACATCTTCCCCGGCGCGCGCGTCGTCGAGGCGGGCGTGGGCTCCGGCTCGCTCAGCAGCTTCCTGCTGCGCGCCATCGGCGACCAGGGCATGCTGCACTCCTACGAGCGCCGCGAGGACTTCGCCGACATCGCCCGGCAGAACGTCGAGCGCTACTTCGGCGGCCCGCACCCCGCCTGGCAGCTCACCGTGGGCGACCTCCAGGACAACCTGTCCGACACGGACGTCGACCGCGTCATCCTCGACATGCTCGCCCCCTGGGAGTGCCTGGAGGCCGTCTCCAAGGCGCTCGTCCCCGGCGGCATCCTCTGCTGCTACGTGGCCACCACCACCCAGCTCGCCCGGACCGTCGAGTCCATCCGGGAGATCGGCTGCTTCAACGAGCCGACCGCCTGGGAGACGATGATCCGCAACTGGCACATCGAGGGCCTGGCCGTCCGCCCCGACCACCGGATGATCGGCCACACCGGCTTCCTCCTCACCGCCCGCCGGCTCGCCGACGGCGTCGAGCCGCCCATGCGCCGGCGCCGCCCGGCCAAGGGCGCCTACGGCGAGGACTACTCCGGCCCCAACGCCGACGGAGGCACCGGCCGCTGACGCGGTCCGCACCCCCTCAACGCAACGGCGCCGTGGCGCGGTTCCGGTACGACACCAGGAACTGCGCCACGGCGCCGACGCATTGACGCCCGGGCCCGCACCGGACCCCCACGGCACCTTCGCGGGACGACTGCGGACCCCGCCGTTCCCTCCGTCCTGTGACGTGTGGCACGATGCTGGCCACCCCCCACCGGCACAGCCCTCACAGGAGACACTCCTCGTGCAGTCTTCCGCCGTACCGGAGCTCGCCCACACGCACGCCCGGCCCATCCACTGGGTCGCCACCGCCACCGCCGTCGCCGGTGTCGTGGCGCTCTCCTCCGTCCTGCAGCCCGACCACGCGACCGCCGCCGCGCCGGGCGCCCCGCACACCAAGAACGCGCCGGCGCAGGCGCTGCCGCCGGACCCGGCCGACGTGGAGTTCCCGCTCGACTGCGGCCCCGTGAAGCTGGTGGTGAAGAAGCGGGCGTCCGGCGACCTCGACGGCGACGGCCGCCCCGAGACGGTCGCCGCGGTCCACTGCGACGCCCCGATGGGCACCCCGCCCGACGGCGTCTACGTGGTCACGCGGGCCGCCGGCGCCGAGCCGCGCGTGGTGGCCACGCTCGTCGACCCCAAGGACCGCACCAACGTCGAGGACTTCGCCGTAGGCGACGGGGACGTCGTCGCCACGCTGCTCGGCTACTCGTCCACCGACGTGCCCCGTTGCTGTCCCGACGTGCGCGAGACCGTGAAGTGGCGCTGGGAGAACGGCGCGTTCGTCCGCTCCGCGCCCTCCGACGCGCGGAGCGTGTGACCCGCACGCGGGCGCGCGCCGGCCACACGCTCCCGGGCGTGTGAGGGAATCGGACGGACGAACCGGGTGTGACCCGCCGTGCGGTGGCGGTCACCCCGCGTCGGGCCCGTACACCTCCACGCTGTCCGAGACGCGCCGTACGTGGATGCACTCGCCGGGACACTCGTTCGCGGAGTCGACGACGTCCGTGAGGAGCGTCAGCGGGACGGGCGTTGCCGCGCCCTTCTCCTGGAGCAGCTCGTCCTGCTCGTTCTTCACGTACGCGAGACCGTCGATGTCCAGCTCGAACACCTCGGGCGCGTACTGGGCGCAGATGCCGTCGCCGGTACACAGATCCTGGTCGATCCAGACCTCCAGGGCCTCGGCGCCGGTTGCGGCCTCCTGCTGCACGATCGTCTCTCCTGCCGTCGGGTTCGCCGAGCTGTGCGGGAATCAGGCCAGCTCTGACGGGTGTTGAACACGTCGACCCTAACGCCGACTGGGTTCCGATCATTCTCGTTGGGTATTCCCCTGGCGTGAGGGAGAGCGCAAGGGTGAAGATCGGACACACCCCGACCGTCTTTGTGATCTAGGGGTTTCAATCGACACCCGCCCAGGTAGGGTCTGGAAGCGTCCAGCTCCCCTTGGAGGAGGTGAGGACCGTGGCAGCCCACGACGACGACATGAACCGCGGCATCCGCCCGGGACGCGGGTCCGACGACCCGGCCGGGCAGATCGCCTACCTTGAGCAGGAGATCGCCGTCCTGCGACGCAAGCTCGCCGACTCTCCGCGGCACACGAGAATTCTCGAAGAGCGGATCGTCGAGCTGCAGACCAATCTGGCCGGCGTGTCCGCCCAGAACGAACGGCTGGCGAGCACCCTCCGTGAGGCCCGCGACCAGATCGTGGCCCTCAAGGAGGAGGTCGACCGGCTCGCCCAGCCCCCGGCCGGCTTCGGCGTCTTCCTCGCGGCGAACGAGGACGGCACGGCCGACATCTTCACCGGCGGCCGCAAGCTGCGGGTGAACGTCAGCCCGAACGTCGAGCTGGAGGAGCTCCGGCGCGGCCAGGAAGTGATGCTCAACGAAGCGCTCAACGTGGTCGAGGCCATGAAGTTCGAGCGCGTGGGCGAGATCGTCACCCTCAAGGAGATCCTGGAGGACGGCGAGCGGGCCCTGGTCCTGGGCCACACCGACGAGGAACGGGTGGTGCGGCTCGCCGAGCCGCTGCTGGACGTCACCATCCGCGCCGGCGACGCCCTGCTCCTGGAGCCCCGCTCCGGGTACGTCTACGAGGTCGTGCCCAAGAGCGAGGTCGAGGAGCTCGTCCTCGAGGAAGTCCCCGACATCGGCTACGAGCAGATCGGCGGCCTCGGCAACCAGATCGAGGCCATCCGCGACGCGGTCGAGCTGCCGTACCTCTACCCCGACCTGTTCAAGGAGCACGAGCTGCGGCCGCCGAAGGGCGTCCTGCTCTACGGGCCTCCCGGCTGTGGAAAGACGCTCATCGCCAAGGCCGTGGCGAACTCGCTGGCCAAGAAGGTCGCCGAGGTCACCGGTGTCGCCGCCGGCAAGAGCTTCTTCCTCAACATCAAGGGCCCCGAGCTGCTGAACAAGTACGTCGGTGAGACCGAGCGGCAGATCCGCCTGGTCTTCCAGCGGGCCCGGGAGAAGGCCAGCGAGGGCACCCCCGTCATCGTCTTCTTCGACGAGATGGAGTCCCTCTTCCGCACCCGAGGCTCCGGTGTCAGCTCGGACGTGGAGAACACCATCGTCCCGCAGCTGCTCGCCGAGATCGACGGTGTCGAGGGCCTGCAGAACGTGGTCGTGATCGGCGCCTCCAACCGTGAGGACATGATCGACCCGGCCATCCTGCGTCCCGGCCGGCTGGACGTGAAGATCAAGATCGAGCGTCCGGACGCCGAGGCGGCCAAGGACATCTTCGGCAAGTACCTCACCGAGCGCCTCCCGCTGCACGCCGACGACCTCGCCGAGCACGGCGGCGACAAGGCCATGACGGTCCAGAGCATGATCCAGACCGCCGTGGAACAGATGTACGCCGAATCCGAGGAGAACCGCTTCCTGGAAGTCACCTACGCCAACGGCGACAAGGAAGTCCTGTACTTCAAGGACTTCAATTCCGGCGCCATGATCGAGAACATCGTGGGCCGCGCCAAGAAGATGGCGATCAAGGACTTCCTGGAGAAGAACCAGAAGGGTCTGCGCGTCTCCCACCTCCTCCAGGCCTGCGTGGACGAGTTCAAGGAGAACGAGGACCTGCCCAACACCACCAACCCGGACGACTGGGCCCGGATCTCCGGAAAGAAGGGCGAGCGGATTGTTTACATCCGCACCCTCATCACCGGAAAGCAGGGCGCGGACACCGGACGCTCCATCGACACGGTGGCGAACACCGGTCAGTACCTGTAAAAGCGAGGGCGGCTGCGGGTGCCCACCACGGGTACCCGCAGCCGACTGCTTTTCGGTGCCACGGCTGGAGCACAGCAATGACGCAAATGATCTCCCCACCAGCGCAAAGGCGTTCTAGGCTCTTCCGTACCGCCGAGTCGCGCAGTGCGGGGACGGGCACCGCACACGCACCGGAGCGCCAGCGGTACTGCGGCGCCCCCGACCGGGGACGCCGCCGGGCAAGGAGGGCCGCATGACCGTACGGCGAGTAATGGGCATCGAGACGGAGTACGGAATCTCCGTCCCCGGCCACCCCAACGCCAATGCCATGCTCACCTCGTCCCAGATCGTGAACGCCTACGCGGCGGCGATGCACCGGGCCCGACGGGCCCGCTGGGACTTCGAGGAGGAGAATCCGCTGCGGGACGCGCGAGGCTTCGACCTCACCCGCGAGGCCGCCGACGCCAGCCAGCTCACCGACGAGGACATCGGCCTGGCCAACGTCATCCTGACCAACGGAGCGCGGCTCTACGTCGACCACGCCCATCCGGAGTACAGCGCCCCCGAGGTCACCAACCCGCGGGACGCCGTGCTGTGGGACAAGGCCGGCGAGCGGATCATGGCCGAGGCGGCGGAGCGGGCCGCGGCGCTTCCCGGCGCCCAGCCGATCCACCTGTACAAGAACAACACCGACAACAAGGGCGCGTCCTACGGCACGCACGAGAACTACCTGATGAAGCGGGAGACCCCCTTCTCGGACATCGTGCGCCATCTGACGCCGTTCTTCGTCTCCCGGCAGGTCTTCACCGGCGCGGGCCGCGTCGGCATCGGCCAGGACGGCCACGAGCACGGCTTCCAGATCAGCCAGCGTGCGGACTACTTCGAGGTCGAGGTCGGCCTCGAGACCACGCTGAAGCGCCCCATCATCAACACGCGCGACGAGCCGCACGCGGACGCCGAGAAGTACCGGCGGCTGCATGTGATCATCGGCGACGCGAACCTTTCCGAGATCTCGACCTATCTCAAGCTCGGCACGACGGCGCTGGTGCTGTCCATGATCGAGGACGGGTTCATCGCCGTGGACCTGGCCGTCGACCAGCCGGTACGGACCCTGCACCAGGTGTCGCACGACCCGTCCCTGAAGCACCTCGTCACGCTCCGCAGCGGCCGCACGCTGACCGCCGTGCAGCTCCAGATGGAGTACTACGAGCTCGGCCGTAAATACGTCGAGGAGCGCTTCGGGGCCGACGCCGACGAGCAGACCAAGGACGTCCTCGCCCGCTGGGAGGACACGCTCACGCGGCTGGAGAACGACCCGATGAGCCTCGCCGGCGAGCTCGACTGGGTCGCCAAGCGGGAGCTCATGGAGGGCTACCGGCGCCGCGACGGCCTCGACTGGGACGCCGCCCGGCTGCACCTGGTCGACCTGCAGTACGCCGACGTGCGCCCCGACAAGGGCCTCTACAACCGTCTGGTGGCCCGCGGACGGATGAAGCGGCTGCTCGACGAGTCCGAGGTCGAGCGCGCCCGTACGCAGCCTCCGGAGGACACCCGCGCCTACTTCCGCGGGCGGTGCCTGGAGCAGTACGCGGACGACGTCGCGGCGGCCTCCTGGGACTCGGTGATCTTCGATCTGCCGGGCCGGGACTCGCTCCAGCGGGTCCCAACCCTGGAACCGCTTCGCGGAACGCGTAATCACGTCAAGGCGCTCCTGGACCGCTGCCGGACGGCGGAAGACCTGGTCAGGGTGCTTTCCGGCGGGTGAGCGGGTGATCCGCGCCCTCCCGGGTACCTGCGGATACCCGGGACGGACCGGCCGGACGGGGTGGAAATCCGCTCGTCCGGGAATCATCGAGGTGGTCCCCGTACGTTGGAGCAACTGCGGGGGCATTGTCGGACCCGGCGAGTAGGGTCTGATCTTGACCGAGCAACTGTGTCGGGCGAACCGAGCGGGGTGAGGGTGATGGCGACCAAGGACACCGGCGGCGGACAGCAGAAGGCCACGCGGTCCACCGAGGAGGTCGAGGAGCAGGCGGCGGAGGCGCAGGCTTCGGAGGACCTCAAGGAGCGTCACGAGAAGCTCAACGACGACGTGGACGACGTCCTGGACGAGATCGACGACGTGCTCGAGGCCAATGCCGAGGACTTCGTTCGGTCCTTCGTGCAGAAGGGCGGCGAGTAGCCTCACCGGCTTCGCCGGTTCGGCAGTCACCGCGGAAGCGGTGGTGCGAGGTGGACGCTGTCCGTGGTCGGTCCTGTGGCCGGTCGCGGGCGGCGTTCGCTCGCCTCTGAGGCGTGTCGCGGGCGTGTCGCGGGCGTGCGGGGGGAGTGCGGCCGGCTCTTCCAGAAGCTGTTGTCGGAAATGTGGATCATTGCTGTGGGGCGGGTAGGGTCCGTGGCGTAATGTGCTTCAACTGCAATTCGGCCATCGGCAAGTTGGGAGATGATCCCGACGCTGTTCGTCGGGCAGCTGCCTACCTGGAAGGAACTTCGTGGAAGCCAACACTTCTGGCACCGGGCGTCTGCCGGCTGCCTTCCTGACGCCGGGCTCCTCCTCCTTCATGGACTTCCTCTCCGAGCACCAGCCGGAGCTGCTGCCGGGCAGGAGGACGTTGCCGCCCGTGCAGGGCGTGATCGAGGCTCCGCACGGCACGACCATCGTGGCCGTCACCTTCCCCGGCGGTGTGGTCCTGGCCGGTGACCGGCGGGCCACCATGGGGAACGTGATCGCACAGCGGGACATCGAGAAGGTCTTCCCGGCCGACGAGTACTCGGCGGTCGGCATCGCCGGCACGGCGGGTCTCGCCGTGGAGATGGTCAAGCTGTTCCAGCTCGAGCTCGAGCACTTCGAGAAGGTCGAGGGCGCACAGCTGTCGCTGGAGGGCAAGGCCAACCGGCTCTCGACGATGATCCGCTCGAACCTGGGCATGGCCATGCAGGGCCTGGCTGTGGTGCCCCTCTTCGCCGGGTACGACGTGGACCGGGAGAAGGGCCGCATCTTCTCCTACGACGTCACCGGCGGACGCTCCGAGGAGCACGGGTTCGCCGCGACCGGGTCCGGTTCGATCTTCGCGCGCGGTGCGATGAAGAAGCTGTTCCGTGAGGATCTGAGTGAGGCCGAGGCCACCACGCTGGTGGTGCAGGCGCTGTACGACGCGGCAGACGACGACTCGGCGACCGGTGGTCCCGATGTCGCGCGCCGGATCTATCCGATCGTCACCGTGATCACCGAGGACGGCTATCGCCGGCTCTCCGAGGACGAGTCGTCCGACATCGCGCGGTCCGTGCTGGAGCGCAGGCTGGAGCAGCCGGACGGGCCGCGGGCCTCGTTGCTTTAGGGCAGGGCAGAGTTCAGGGGCTCGTGGTGGTCCTTCAGGGTGGTCCAGTGACTTCGACAGAAAGGGACGGGTAACCGGTGTCTACGCCGTTCTATGTCTCACCTCAGCAGGCGATGGCGGACCGGGCGGAGTACGCCCGCAAGGGCATCGCCCGAGGCCGCAGCCTGGTCGTGCTGCAGTACGCCGACGGGATCGTGTTCGTCGGTGAGAACCCGTCCCGTGCGCTGCACAAGTTCAGCGAGATCTACGACCGGATCGGGTTCGCCGCGGCCGGCAAGTACAACGAGTACGAGAACCTGCGGATCGGGGGCGTGCGGTACGCCGATCTGCGGGGGTACACCTACGACCGCGGTGACGTCACCGCGCGCGGTCTGGCGAACGTGTACGCGCAGACGCTCGGCACGATCTTCTCCAGCGTGGGGGAGAAGCCGTACGAGGTGGAGCTGGTGGTGGCCGAGGTCGGGGAGACCTCGGAGCAGGACCAGATCTACCGGCTGCCGCACGACGGCTCGATCGTGGACGAGCACGGCTCGGTGGCGGTGGGGGGCAACGCGGAGCAGATCAGCGGGTACCTCGACCAGCGGCACCGGGACGGGATGACGCTGGCGGAGGCGCTGAGGCTGGCGGTCCAGGCGTTGTCGCGGGACACGAACGGGAGCGAGCGGGAGATTCCCGCGGAGCGGCTGGAAGTGGCGGTGCTGGACCGGACGCGGCCGCAGAAGAGGAAGTTCAAGCGGATCGAGGGTCGGCAGTTGGTTCGCCTGCTGGAAGCTGCGGGCGAGGCGGACGGCCAGAACGAGACGAAGTCGGGTGGGGACGTGGAGTAGCCGGCGCTGGGGGCGCCCGCTGCGAGGGGTCCTGCCCGGTGGGGCTGCGGTCGTGTGCCTGTGGCGGCAGCTGGGGCTTGCGGTCTGATGCCTGCGGCGCATCCACCTGTCCGATGGGGGTTGCCGTAGCGCCCAGGGTGAAGTGGTGGTGCGGGGCCGCGGTGGGGGTGGTCGTCCTCGGTCTGGCGCGAGAGTGCGTGTTGTGTGGTGAACGGGGCGGACGCGCCAGCCGCTGCGGGCGCCCACCCCCACCCCGTCCCCTCCCCGTCATGGGCGGCTGCTCCACCACCGGTGGCGCGCGCCCCCCGCCGTCTGGGGCCGGCTGCCGCAATCCGCGGGCATGCGTGCCGCTGGGGCGATGGGGGAACGTCCCGCTCGAGCGCAGCCGAGAGTGGGGGGCGGCGCACCTCGCTGGCGCCGAGGTGCGCCGCCCCCCTGGCCAGCACCCACGTGGGTGACTGTCGTCCTCGCCAGTTGCGGGCATTCGTGCCCGGCCCGCCGACGCACCCCGCGGCTCACGGCACCCGGGTCGTAGAGCCCCGTACCTCCAGGTGGACCGGGATGTTCGTCCCGGAGGGGGGTTCCCCGTTCAGGACGGCCAGGAGCGCCTCCATGCCCCGTTCGCCGAACAGTTCCGCGTCCAGGCGGACAGTCGTCAGCTCAGGGTCGATCGCCGTGGCCAGGGCCAGGTCGTCCATCCCCGTGACCGAGAGGTCGGAGGGGACACGCAGGCCCAGGCGGCGCGCCGCCTTGTAGACGCCCGCCGCCAGCTGGTCGTCGTCGCAGACGACCGCCGTCACCCCCTCCCGGGTGGTGAGCGCGGCCTCCGCGGCCGCCTCCGCCCCCTTGATCGAGATCGGCGACCGAGCCGTACGCAAAGACGCGCCCGGCACCCGGCGGAGCCGCGCCTCCAGCTCGCGGGCGCGGACCTCGAAGGTCCAGGACGGGACATCCGCGGCGAGATGCAGGAAGTGGCGGTGGCCGAGTCCGAGAAGGTGTTCCGCCACTTGGCGGACCCCGTCCGCGATGTCAAGGTTCACCGTGGTCCCGGGCGCGGACGGGTCGCTGTCCAGCATGACGAGGGGGAGCTGGTCGCCCCGGATCGCCGTCAGAGCCTCGGCAGCCATGGAGGACGCGATCACGCCGTCCAGGGCCGCCTGCGCCGAGGCGAAGGGGTCCCGGGCGGGGCCGATGCCCTCCGGGGACGGGTACAGCACCACACCGAAGCCGTGCCGCGACGCCACCCGCGCCGCGCCCGTGTAGACGCCCGCGAAGAACTCCGTGGTCAGGGCCGGCACGACCAGCAGGACCGTACGCGTGCGGCCCAGCCGCAGATTGCGGGCCGCGAGGTTGGGGCGGTAGCCCAAGGCGCGCGCGGCCTCGCGGACGCGTTCCGCCGTGGTCTCGGAGACCCGGCCGCGCCACTTGTCGCCCAGCACCAGGGACACCGCGGCCTGGGAGACGCCTGCTTCCCGTGCGACGTCCCGGCTCGTGGGGCGGGTCCTGGCTCTGGGCACCGGCGCTCCTTCGTCTGGACTGGTGAACCGCGGTCATGGTACGTATGGAGGACTTAGTTATACGTAAAACGTCGGCGAGAGGGTCGGGATGGCGACGGGATACCTGGACATCCTCCGGGCGCGGCACGCCACCCGGCTGCTCGTGGGCACGCTGGTCGGGCGGCTGCCCAACGCGACCGCGCCGATCGCCATCGTGCTGTTCGTGCGGGCGGAGGGCGGGTCGTACAGCCTCGCCGGTGTGCTCGCCGCGGTGTACGGCGTGTCCAACGCCGTGGGGCAGCCGGTGCTCGGGCGGCTCGTCGATCTGAAGGGGCAGCCCCGGGTGCAGTTGCCGGCGGCGCTGCTGTCGGCGCTGGCGATGGCCGTGTTCGCGTTCGTGGGGACCGGGTCGCTGGTCGTCGCGTACGGCGCGGTGGCTCTGGCGGGGCTGTTCACGCCGCCTCTGGAGGGCGGGCTGCGGGCGCTGTGGTCCTCGGTGCTGCCCAAGGAGGAGCACGTCCACCGGGCGTACGCCCTCGACGCCGTCGCCCAGGAGGTGATGTTCGCCGTCGGGCCGCTGCTCGTGACGGTGTGCGTCTCCCTGTGGTCGGGCCAGGCCGCGCTGCTCGTGCTGAACGTCATCGGGGTGCTGGGCGCCCTCTCCGTGGTCGTCTCGCCGCCCTCCCGGGCCTGGCGCTCCGCACCGCGTGAGGCGCACTGGCTCGGCGCGCTGCGCTCGCCGGGGCTCCTCGCGCTGCTCGGCGCCTTCCTGGCCATCGGCATGGCCCTGGGCTCCATCACGGTCGCCGCCGTGACGTACGCGGACGGCAACGGCGGTGACGTCGTCTACGGCTGGATGATGGCCGGGATCGGGCTGGGCGCCCTGGTCGGCGGCATCGTGTACGGGGCACGGCAGTGGGTCGGCCGGCCCGCGCGGCGGCTCCAGGCGATCGTGGCGCTGCTGGCCGTGTTCTACCTGCCGCTGATGCTGATGCCGGGCCCCGTGGCGATGACGCTGCTCATGGTGCTCGCGGGCGTGTTCCTGGCCCCGGCGATCGCTTGCGCCTTCGTCCTGGTGGACCGGCACGCGCCGCGCGGGACCGTCACCGAGGCGTTCTCCTGGCTGGTGACCACCTTCACCGTCGGCGCGTCGCTCGGCACCGGTGTGACCGGTCCCGTGGTCGAGGCAGGCGGAGCGCTCTGGGGATTCGCCGTACCGGGTGCGGCGGGCGGCGTGTCGCTGCTGGTTTTGATCGCCACCGGACGGGTATTGGCGGTTCCGGCCAGGACGGCTGTTGTCGCGGCCGGTTCGGAAAATGATCCGA
This sequence comes from Streptomyces cellulosae, assembly GCA_014655195.1. Taxonomy (GTDB): domain Bacteria; phylum Actinomycetota; class Actinomycetes; order Streptomycetales; family Streptomycetaceae; genus Streptomyces; species Streptomyces cellulosae. Next base: position 159,751 of record BNBH01000018.1, read on the forward strand.
ACCGTGCCGTCGAACCCCGTTTCAGCTCGAAGGATCGGGCGTAATGTTCCCTCATGGACCGCCGCATTTTCGGGCTGGAGAACGAGTACGGCGTCACGTGCACGTTCAGGGGACAGCGCCGCCTGTCGCCTGACGAGGTGGCGCGGTACCTCTTCCGCCGTGTCGTGTCATGGGGCCGAAGCAGCAATGTCTTTCTGCGGAACGGCGCCCGCCTCTATCTCGACGTGGGGTCACATCCGGAATACGCAACGCCGGAATGTGACAACGTGACCGAACTGGTCACCCACGACAAGGCCGGCGAGCGCATTCTCGAAGGACTCCTGGTGGACGCCGAACGACGCCTGCACGAGGAGGGAATCGCGGGCGACGTCTACCTCTTCAAGAACAACACCGACTCGGCGGGCAACTCCTACGGGTGCCACGAGAACTATCTCGTCGCACGCCACGGGGAGTTCTCCCGGCTCGCGGACATCCTCATCCCGTTCCTGGTGACGAGGCAGCTGCTCTGCGGGGCCGGCAAGGTGCTGCAGACGCCGCGCGGCGCCGTCTACTGCGTCAGCCAGCGCGCCGAGCACATCTGGGAGGGCGTCTCCTCGGCGACGACCCGCTCCCGGCCGATCATCAACACCCGCGACGAGCCGCACGCCGACGCCGAGCGCTACCGCCGGCTGCACGTCATCGTCGGCGACTCGAACATGTCCGAGACGACCATGCTGCTCAAGGTCGGCGCCACCGACCTGGTGCTGCGCATGATCGAGGCGGGCACCGTCATGCGCGACCTCACCCTGGAGAACCCGATCCGGGCGATCCGCGAGGTCAGCCACGACATCACGGGCCGCCGCAAGGTGCGCCTGGCCAGCGGCCGGGAGGCGTCCGCGCTGGAGGTGCAGCGCGAGTACTACGAGAAGGCGCTGGACTTCTGCGAGCGCCGCGGCATCCGCACCGGCACCGTCGACCAGGTGCTGGAGCTGTGGGGCCGCACGCTGGACGCGATCGAGTCCGAGGATCTCGACCGCATCGGCACCGAGATCGACTGGGTCATGAAGTACAAGCTGCTCGAGCGCTACCGCGCCAAGCACAACATGACCATGTCGCACCCGCGGGTCGCGCAGATAGACCTCGCCTACCACGACATCCACCGTCGTCGTGGCCTGTACTACCTGCTCGAGAAGAAGGGACAAGCCGCCCGGATCTGCAACGACCTGAAGATCTTCGAGGGCAAGTCCGTGCCGCCGCAGACCACTCGGGCCCGGCTGCGCGGCGACTTCATCCGGCGCGCCCAGGAGCAGCGGCGGGACTTCACCGTCGACTGGGTGCACCTCAAGCTCAACGACCAGGCCCAGCGCACCGTGTTGTGCAAGGACCCGTTCCGCTCGGTGGACGAGCGGGTGGAGAAGCTGATCGCCGGCATGTGAGAGGACGCGTCACCCCGGGAGCCGATGTGTCTCCCGGGAGTTGACGAAACACCCGGAACGTCACACGGGCGCCGTACGTTACACCGTGCGGCGCCCTTCTCACGCCGTAGAGTTGCGCGGACGCCATCCACAAGATCGATGATTACGAGGCCCCCACCGTGCGCCGACGCTCACTTCTCATTGCCGTCCCCGCTGGACTGGCCACCCTCGCCGCGTGCGGCGACGACAAGTCCGATTCCGGCAAGGCCAGCGAGACGGCCGCGCCCTCCGAGTCCGAGGCGTCGGCGGCGCCGTCGCCGAAGATCGTCGAGGGTCCGCTGCCGGCGATCACGGCCGGGACCAAGTTCGGCGAGAAGCCCACCGTCGCGAAGGGCAGCGGCGACCCCTCCACGGACCTCGCCGTCAAGACGGTCATCGCGGGCGGCGGGCGCACGATCGCGGAGAACGACTTCATCGTCGCCCACTACCTGGGCCAGGTCTGGAGCACCGCCAAGGTGTTCGACAACTCCTACGACCGCAAGGAGCCCCTGGCCATCCAGCTCGCCCAGGGCACGATCATCGACGGCTGGCGCTACGGGCTCGTGGGGAAGAAGACCGGCAGCCGCGTCCAGATGGCGATCCCGCCCACCTGGGGCTACGGCGACCAGGGCAACGCGCAGGCGGGCATCAAGGGCACCGACACACTGGTGTTCGTGGTCGACGTGCAGGACACGTTCAACGCCAAGAGCTCCGCCAAGGGCACCGACGTCGCCCAGGACAACATCGACCTGCCGAAGGTCGGCACCAACACCGACGGCAAGGCGCCCTCCATCGAGGTGCCCGACGCCCAGGCCCCGAAGAAGCTCGTGGCGAACTACGTCATCGAGGGCGACGGCGAGAAGGTCGGCGCCGAGGACAGCGTCCTGGTGCAGTACAAGGGCGTGCTGTGGGACGGCGGCAAGGAGTTCGACTCCACGTACGGCCGCGGGCAGCTCACGTCCTTCTCGCTCCAGCAGGTCGTCAAGGGCTGGGCGCAGGGCCTCACCGGCAAGAAGGTCGGCAGCCGCGTCCTCATCGTCATCCCGCCGGAGCTGGGCTACGGCGACAACCCGCCCCAGGGCAGCGGCATCCAGAAGGACTCCACGCTGGTCTTCTCCGTGGACATCCTCGCGAAGCTGTGACCCCGCCGGGATGCAAGACTGTGCGCGTTCGCCTTTCCGCAGACAAAGCAGGAGCATGAAGACGTGAGCATCGACAAGCCCGAGATCGACTTCCCGGGCGGCGAGCCCCCGGCGGACCTCGAGATCAAGGACATCTGGGAGGGCGACGGCGAGGTGGCGAAGGCGGGTCACACCGTGACCGTCCACTACGTGGGCGTCGCCTTCAGCACCGGCGAGGAGTTCGACGCCAGCTGGAACCGTGGGACCCCCTTCCGCTTCCCGCTGGGCGCGGGCCGGGTCATCAAGGGCTGGGACCAGGGCGTGCAGGGCATGAAGGTCGGCGGCCGCCGCCAGCTGACCATCCCGGCCCACCTCGCCTACGGCAACCAGAGCCCCACCCCGGCGATCCAGCCCGGTGAGACCCTGATCTTCGTGGTCGACCTGCTCGGCGTCTGAACCGACCGGAGTCGATCGCCGAGGGTCCGTGCCTGTCCGGGCACGGGCCCTCGGCTTTTACCACGCCACCCCGGGGCGGTACGGTCATCGGTCGTAAGCACCATAGGGAGGCGAAGCGCGTCGATGGCGATTGCCAAGGCCGAGCGGCTGATGAATCTGGCGCTGTGTCTGCTCGGGACGCGGCGGCCGCTCACCAAGCGCGAGCTGCGCGAGTCCATCGAGGCGTACCTCGAGGCGGGCTCCGACGACTCCTTCAACCGCATGTTCGAGCGCGACAAGGACGATCTGCGCGAACTCGGACTGGTCATCGAGACCGTCGAGAACCTCGAGGGCGAGACGGGCTACCTCGCCCGCCGCGACAGCAACCGGCTGCCCGCCATCACCCTGGACGCCGAGGAGGCCGCCGCCCTCGGGCTCGCCGCGAAGGTGTGGCAGCAGGCCCGGCTGGCCGGCGCGGCCTCCGGCGCCCTCCAGAAGCTGCGCGCCGCCGGACTACCCGAGGACGTCGACCCGTACGGCGCGCACAGCGCGCTGGAACCGCGCATCCCGGTGCACGAGGCCGCGTTCGAGCCGCTGATGCTCGCCTGCCGCGACCGCCGCCCGGTCGTCTTCGACTACCGCAAGGCCAACGCCGCCCAGCCCGAGCAGCGGCACGTCGAGCCGTGGGCGCTCGAGTGCTGGCGCGGCCACTGGTACCTGGCCGGCTGGGACCGCGACCGCGGCGCCGAGCGGGTCTTCCGGCTCTCCCGGATCACCGGCAAGGTGCGCTCGCGCGCCGGCCGGTTCACCGTGCCGGTGCCGGACGTCGTCACCGTGCGGGAGACCGTGGCGAGCTGGGCCGGGGAGACCGCCGACCGCTCGGCGCGCATCCGGCTGCGCTCCGACGCCGGTTTCCCGCTGCGGGCCAAGGCCACCTCGGTCCGGGAACTCGGGAACGGCTGGGACGAGTTGGAGATCCCGTACGGGCACGGACTGGACGCCTGGCTGGTGGAGTTCGGACCGGACGTGGTGGTGCTGGAGCCCGAGGAACTGCGGGCCGACGTGGTGGACCGGCTGCGTGCCGTGGCCAAGGGCTGAGGGGGAGCGGACGACAACGTGGCAGGCAAACCGGTCAGGCCCGTGAACGCCATCGACCAGACCCGGCGGATGCTGTCCCTGGTGACATATCTGCGCGAGCGCCCCGGAGCACGCATCGAGGACGTCGCGCGCGCCTTCGGCATCACCGAGGACGAGCTGGTCTCCGACCTCGACGTGCTGCCCATGTGCGGCACCAGCTTCCGCGGCGGCGACCTGCTGGACATCGACACCGACGGCGAGCGCATCTGGTGGCACAACCCGGCCGCCCTGGGCGCCGACGCGGCCGAGCCGCTGCGCCTGGCCGCCGACGAGGCGACCGCGCTGCTCGTCGCCGCCCGCGCCGTGGCCACGCTGCCGGGGCTGCGCGAGAGCGACCGTCAGGCGCTGCTGCGGGCCACTGCCAAGGTGGAGACCGCGGCCGGCGAGGCGGCCGGCGCCAGCTCCCGGCTCTCGGTGACCTTCGAGTCCGAGGGCGGCGTCTTCGCGGACGTCGACCGGGCCATCGCCGAGCGCCGCCGGCTGTGGATCCGCTACTACTCGCCCGCCCGTGACGAGGTCACCGAGCGGGAGATCGACCCCATCCGCCTGGTGAGCGTCGGGCACACCTACGTCGAGGCGTGGTGCCGCCGCTCCGAGGCGCGCCGCACCTTCCGGCTGGACCGGGTCGCCGAGATCAGGATCCTCGACGAGCCGTCCGCGCCGCCCGAGGTGGAGCTGCGCGACCTGTCGGAGGGGCTGGTGCAGCCCTCCGCCGAGGACCCCGAGGTGGTCGTCGAGGTCGGCCCCGGCGGGCGCTGGGTCGCCGAGTACTACCCGCACGACAGCGCCGATGAGCTCCCCGACGGCGGACTCCGTATCACCCTGCGCACCCCCGACCCCGCGTCGCTGAAGCGGCTGGCGCTGCGGCTCGGCCGGGACGGGCGCATCGTGGAGCCGCAGGAACTGGCCGAGAGCGCCCGCCGGGCGGCGCGTGAGGCGCTGGAGGCGTACGACGGGGCCGGGGCGGCGGGATGAGCGTGCAGGACGACAGTCAGGAGCGAGGGCTTTGAGCGAGTCGGCGACCACAGGGGCACGGGGCATGACGGCGGCGTCCGCGTTCGCCGGGATGAGGAACGTGGCCCCGGTGATGTTCCGGGCGGGCTGCCCGGACTGCCGGGAGCGCTTCGAACTCTCCGCGAGCGCGCTGCGGCTGGCCATCGGCGCCAGCAGCCGCACCACGTTCTACTCCTTCACCTGCCCCGAGTGCGGCGCCGCCGTCCGCAAGCCGGCGGGGGAGCGGATCGTCGAGCTGCTCACCGGCGGCGGGGTGCGTACGCTCCGGCTGCACTCGACCGTCTAGGCTCGACCCATGTTCTGGCCGATGTTCGCCGTGGCCCTGGGATTCCTGGGGCTGCTGGTGCTCGCAGTGCTCGCCGTCCGGGTGTTCGTCGAGGCGGAGCGCCTCGGCAGGCAGGTCGCCGACTCGGCCCGCCGTATCGGCCGCGCCGCCGAGGACCTGGAGCGCGCGGCCACCAGCACGGCACGCTCGGCCGAAGCCCTGTAGTCCCGCGGCGCGTTCCGGCCGCCCGGACGGGCCGTCGTCGCCGCCCTGTCACGGGCCGGGGCACGACAGGTACGCTGCTGATCGCGGCCCGGAGACGAGGCACGGGCCGCGGACGGGAGTACGCACAGGGATTGCCGGACGTTTACCTCTGGGCGTTACGATCGCTGTCTGCACCGTCCTTCGGACGCATGTCCGACCGGTCGGACAGCCACCCACCCACCCGCCTCGGTGAGAAGGTAAAGACTTATGGGACGGCTCGGACCTACCGAGATCATTCTGATCCTCGTCGTCATCATCCTGCTGTTCGGTGCGAAGAAGCTTCCCGACATGGCGCGGTCGCTCGGCAAGTCCGCCCGCATCCTGAAGAGCGAGGCGAAGGCGATGAAGGAGGACAACAAGTCCTCCGCTCCGGCCGACCCGCCGGCGACCGGCGAGCAGCCCCCGGCGCAGCGCACCATCCAGGCGGCCCCCGGCGACGTGACCAGCTCCCGCCCGGTCACCGAGCCGACGGACACGACCAAGCGCTGACGCAGGGCCGGTGACCTCCGGCCCGCCGCACGAGATGGGAACGTGGGTTGCTCAAGTCTGCCCGCAAACAGCAGAGAGATCCCGAGGGGCGCATGCCTCTCGTGGAACACCTGCGTGAGCTGCGGAACCGCCTGGCCAAGGCCGTGCTCGCGATCGTCGTGGTGTCGGTCGTCGCCGCGTTCTACAGCGAACAGCTCATGCAGTTCCTGGCCGAGCCGGTGCCCAAGTGCGACGACCTGACGAACAGCGACGGCGGCAACTGCGCCATCGTGTCGTTCAACACACTGACGTCGCCGTTCACCACGACGATCAAGGTGAGCCTCATGGCGGGCCTGGTCGTCTCCAGCCCGGTCTGGCTCTACCAGCTGTGGGCCTTCGTCGCCCCCGGTCTGCACCGGCACGAGAAGAAGTACACCTACGTCTTCACGGCGGCCGCGGTCCCGCTGTTCGCCGGCGGCGCCCTCCTCTCGTACGTCATCCTCCCGGTCAGCATCAAGGTGCTGCTCAGCCTCACGCCCGGGGGATCGGCGAACATCCTGTCGCTCGACGAGGTCCTCGACTTCACCATCCGCATGGTGCTCGTCTTCGGCCTGGCCTTCGAGCTGCCGCTGCTGCTGATCATGCTGAACATGGTGGGCATCGTGTCCGGCCGCCGGATGGCGGGCTGGTGGCGCGGTGTCGTCATGGGCGTCTTCGTCTTCGGCGCGGTCGCCACGCCCACCACCGACCCGGTGGGCATGCTGGCGCTGTCCGGTCCGATCGTGGTCCTGTACTTCTTCGCCGTGGGCTTCTCGCTGCTGAACGACAAGCGGCGCGCCCGCAAGGAGGCCGAGGGCCCCTCCGACGACGAGGCCTCCGAGCTCGACCACACGCCGGAAGCCGTCGAACCGGCCGAACCGGTCACCGCGCTGCCCGAACAGAGCTCCCGGGACCGCGTCAACGGTTATGACGACGTGACCTGAGGACGGGCCGGCACCTCGTAGGGTCATCCCCGTGACCAGCGAGATCACCCTCTTCGTGAACCCCACCGCGGGCGGCGGCCGGGGCGCCCGCGCGGCGCGGACGGCCGCCGCCGCGCTGCGCGACGCCGGCTTCCACGTCGGCACCGTGACGGGCGACGGCCCCGAGGACGCGCTGTCCCGGGCGCGTACCGCCGTCGAGGAGGGCACCGGGGCCCTGGTCGCCGTCGGCGGCGACGGCATGGCCCACCTCGCCCTGCAGGCCGTCGTCGGCACCGGCACCCCCTTCGGCCTGGTGGCCGCGGGCACCGGCAACGACTTCGCCCGCGCGCTCGGCATGCCGCTCGGCGAACCCGCCACGTCGGGCCGGATGATCGCCGACGCCCTCAAGAGCGGGCGCTCCCGTGACGTGGACCTCGGCCGGATCGGCGACCGCTGGTTCGGCGCCGTGCTCGCCTCCGGCTTCGACTCCCGCGTCAACGACCGGGGCAACCGGATGCGCGCCCCCCTCGGCCGCTTCAAGTACGACGTGGCGATGATCGCCGAGCTGGCCGCCTTCCGGCCGCTGCCGTACCGGATCACCCTGGACGGCGGGGAGGTCCGCGAGGTCGAGGCGACGCTCGTGGCCGTGGGGAACGGGCCGTCGTACGGCGGGGGCATGCGGATATGCCCGGGCGCCGACCTCACCGACGGACTGTTCGACATCACCGTCGTCGGCCAGTGCAGCCGCGCCACGCTGCTGCGGGTCTTCCCGCGGGTCTACAAGGGAACGCACGTCGACCACCCCGTGGTGACCGTGCTGCGCGCGGCGAGCGTGGAACTGGTCGCCGAGGACGTCACCGGCTATGCGGACGGCGAGTACGTCGGGCCGCTGCCGCTGACCGCGCACTGCGTGCCGGGGGCGGTCCGGGTCGTCGGCCCCTGAGCAGGCGTTCCACCCCCTCACGTGGCCGATGCGGATAATGATCGTCACGTTGTCGGTGCGGCCCGGTACGCTCGAAAGCACGATGACAGAGGACCTCTCACCGGCCGAGCGGTACGCGGCAGCACGCAGGCGCGCTGCCGAGCAGGCCACCTCGCTCGCCTCCTTCCGCGAGATGTACGACTTCGGCCTCGACCCCTTCCAGGTGGAGGCCTGCCGGGCACTGGAGGCCGGGAAGGGCGTGCTGGTCGCCGCCCCCACCGGATCCGGCAAGACGATCGTCGGCGAGTTCGCCGTCCACCTCGCCCTCCAGGAGGGCAAGAAGTGCTTCTACACGACCCCCATCAAGGCGCTGTCGAACCAGAAGTACGCCGACCTGTGCCGCCGCTACGGCACCGACAAGGTGGGCCTGCTCACCGGTGACAACAGCGTCAACTCCGACGCGCCCGTGGTCGTGATGACCACCGAGGTCCTGCGGAACATGCTGTACGCCGGGTCGCAGACCCTCCTCGGCCTCGGCTACGTGGTGATGGACGAGGTGCACTACCTCTCCGACCGCTTCCGGGGCGCCGTCTGGGAGGAGGTGATCATCCACCTCCCCGAGTCGGTGACGCTGGTCTCCCTGTCGGCGACCGTGTCCAACGCCGAGGAGTTCGGCGACTGGCTGGACACCGTCCGCGGCGACACCGAGGTGATCGTCTCCGAGCACCGTCCGGTGCCGCTGTTCCAGCACGTGCTGGCGGGCCGCCGGATGTACGACCTGTTCGAGGAGGGGGAGGGCCACAAGCGGGCCGTCAACCCCGACCTGACGCGCATGGCCCGGCTCGAGGCGAGCCGCCCGTCCTGGGGCGACCGCCGCCGGGGTCGCAACGGCATGCGGGAGGCGGACCGCGAGCGGGAGCGCAGACAGCGCTCGCGGGTGTGGACGCCGAGCCGCCCGGAGGTCATCGAGCGGCTCGACGCCGAGGGCCTGCTCCCCGCCATCACGTTCATCTTCAGCCGGGCCGCCTGCGAGGCCGCGGTGCAGCAGTGCCTGTACGCGGGCCTGCGGCTCAACGACGAGGAGGCGCGGGCCCAGGTCCGCGACCTGGTCGAGGAGCGCACCGCCTCCATCCCGCCGGAGGACCTGCACGTCCTCGGCTACTACGAGTGGCTGGAGGGCCTCGAACGGGGCATAGCCGCGCACCACGCGGGCATGCTGCCGACCTTCAAGGAGGTCGTCGAGGAGCTGTTCGTGCGCGGTCTGGTGAAGGCCGTGTTCGCGACCGAGACCCTGGCGCTCGGCATCAACATGCCGGCGCGTTCGGTGGTGCTGGAGAAGCTCGTCAAGTGGAACGGCGAGCAGCACGCCGACATCACCCCCGGCGAGTACACCCAGCTGACCGGCCGTGCGGGCCGCCGCGGCATCGACGTCGAGGGCCACGCCGTGGTGCTGTGGCAGCGCGGGATGAACCCCGACCACCTCGCGGGCCTGGCCGGCACGCGCACGTATCCGCTGCGCTCCAGCTTCAAGCCGTCGTACAACATGGCGGTCAACCTGGTCGAGCAGTTCGGGCGGCACCGCTCGCGGGAGCTGCTGGAGACGTCGTTCGCGCAGTTCCAGGCGGACAAGTCGGTCGTCGGCATCTCGCGTCAGGTGCAGCGCAACGAGGAGGGCCTGGAGGGCTACAAGGCCTCCATGACCTGCCACCTCGGCGACTTCGAGGAGTACGCGCGGCTGCGCCGGGAGCTGAAGGACCGGGAGAACGAGCTGGCCCGCCAGGGCCAGGCGCAGCGGCGCGCCGAGGCCGCCGTCGCGCTGGAGAAGCTCAAGCCGGGCGACGTGATCCACGTGCCCACCGGCAAGTACGCCGGGCTGGCGCTGGTGCTCGACCCTGGGCTGCCCGCGGGCCGCACCAACGGCCACCGGGGCGTGGAGTACCACGACGGTCCGCGCCCGCTGGTGCTGACCGCCGAGCGGCAGGTGAAGCGGCTGGCGTCGGTCGACTTCCCGGTGCCCGTGGAGGCGCTGGAGCGGATGCGGATCCCGAAGTCCTTCAACCCGCGCTCCCCGCAGTCCCGCCGGGACCTCGCCTCCGCGCTGCGCACCAAGGCCGGCCACATCGTGCCGGACCGGCACCGCAAGAACCGCGCCCCGGCCGCCGACGACCGGGAGATCGCGCGGCTGCGCAAGGCGCTGCGGGCGCACCCGTGCCACGGCTGCCAGGACCGCGAGGACCACGCCCGCTGGGCGGAGCGCTACCACCGGCTGCTGCGGGACACCTCGCAGCTGGAGCGGCGCATCGAGGGCCGGACGAACACCATCGCCCGCACCTTCGACCGGATCGTCGCGCTGCTGACGGAGATGGACTACCTGCGCGGCGACGAGGTCACCGAGCACGGCAGGCGGCTGGCCCGGCTGTACGGCGAACTCGACCTGCTGGCCAGCGAATGTCTGCGCGAGCGGGTCTGGGAGGGCCTCGGCCCCGCCGAACTCGCCGCGTGCGTCTCTGCGCTGGTGTACGAGTCGCGGGTCGCCGACGACGCGACGGCGCCCAAGCTGCCCTCGGGCAAGGCGAAGGCGGCGCTCGGCGAGATGGTCCGCATCTGGGGCCGGCTGGACGCGCTGGAGGAGGACTTCCGGATCAGCCAGACCGAGGGCGTGGGCCAGCGCGAGCCCGACCTCGGCTTCGCCTGGGCCGCCTACATGTGGGCGTCCGGCAAAGGCCTCGACGAGGTGCTGCGCGAGGCGGAGATGCCGGCCGGCGACTTCGTGCGCTGGTGCAAGCAGGTCATCGACGTGCTGGGGCAGATCGCCGCGGCGGCCCCGGTCGCCGAGGGCTCGACGGTCGCGAAGAACGCCCGCAGGGCCGTGGAGGATCTGCTGCGCGGGGTGGTGGCCTACTCCTCCGTGGGCTGACCCCGCTCGACCTCGACTCCGGAAGCCCGGTGCGCCCCCCGCGCGCCGGGCTTCTGCACTGTGCGCGCCCTCGTGCGGCCGCATCACCGGCCGCGTGCGCGGGAAGGGATGAGGAGGCCTCCGCGAGGCCGTGGACCGCCCTCCGAGGGCCCGGTTCACCCGTGACGGTGAGTGGCCGTCGTACATCCATGCGCTGTGACGCGCCGTGTTCGAATTATTCCGGATCGTGCAAATGGCCCCGAGCGTACTCCTGCCCCAGGGGCCCTTTCCGGCACTTGCTGAATATGACATGGCGATGATCCCGTCGGACTAAGCTCGCCCGCAGCGCACCGAGTTGAGATGAATTCGTGCGTCTGTTCCCTTATGTGCACGTTCCCGACCGTCAGTCGACACGCTTCAGAGGGCTCACATGGCGAGTGTCCAACTTCCTTACGCACGCGTGCTGTTGCTGCCGTCCATAGTGATGGCCGCGGCGACCGGAGCCGCCGTCGCCCTGGTGACGGAGCCCGCCCGGATCGCCGTCGGCGTGTGCGGCGCCGTGGCGACCCTGCTGGTGGCCGCCGCCGCGACCGAGGCGGTGCGCCGCGGCCGTGTCCTGCGGGAGGCGCGCGCCGAGCACGAGCGTCACCGTGCGTATCTGGAGGCGCGGATCGCCGCCCACGACACGGAGACCGAGTACTTCATCCAGAAGGTCTTCCCCGCCTGCCTGGACCACCTGCACGCCGGCAACGAGCCGGACGAGGTGATGCGCGACCTGCCCAGGCTCAACCCCTCCTGGCGCGACCTGCCCACGTACCAGCACGTACTGCTGCGCAAGGTCCTCAAGATCATCGACGACGAGGAGAACCTGCGTGACTCCTCGCAGCGCTCCTTCGTCTCCATCGCCCGCCGCGTCCAGGCGATCGTCCACCAGCAGGCCAAGGAACTGCGGGAGATGGAGGAGGACCACGGCCGCAACCCCGAGGTCTTCGACGACCTCCTGCGCATCGACCACGGCACCGCGCTGATCGGCCGCCTCGCCGACTCCATCTCCGTCCTCGGCGGCGGCCGCCCCGGACGCCAGTGGCCCAAGCCGGTCGCGCTCTACAGCGTGCTGCGCGGCGCCATGTCCCGCATCCTCGAGTACCGCCGCATCGACCTGAAGTCGATCGCCAAGATCAACATCAAGGGCATCTACGTCGAGCCGGTCATCCACGCCGCCGCCGAACTCCTCGACAACGCCACCCGCTACTCGCCGCCCACCAGCAAGGTCAGCGTCACCGCGACCGAGGTGCAGACCGGCGTCGCCATCGAGATCGAGGACGCCGGCGTCAGCCTCGACGAGCAGGCCCGCGCCCGTATCGAGGGCATCCTCGACCGCGCCCAGCGCGGCGTCGACCTCCAGGAGATCGGCGGCAACCCGCGCCTCGGCCTCGCCGTCGTCGGCCGCCTGTGCACCCAGTTCAACATGCAGGTGTCGCTGCGCGCCTCCGCCTACGGCGGCGTCCGCGCCGTCCTGGTCGTCCCGAGCGAGATGATCACCGACCAGCCCGGCGTCGGCCTCGCCCACGGCATCGGCGCCACCGCCGTGCCCCGCCCCGTCGACGCCCTCCCCGGTCCCCAGCGCGCCCCCAAGAAGCGCCGCCCCACCAGCCCCCGCATCCCCGAGACGGCCGCCGTGGAGGACGACGTCCCCGAGGTGACCGAATGGACCGCCGGCGGCCTCCCGCAGCGCCGCAGCCGCGTCAAGACCCCGCTCACCCAGCGCTACGCCGAGCAGGCCGCCGCCGAGCGCGCCGAGCGCGAGGCCAAGGAGCGCGGCGAGGAGTACCACGACATCTGGGCAGCGGCCGAGCCCCGGAAGAAGAAGCAGAACGACCGCGAACCCGGGCTGTGGGTCGACGCCTTCTGGGAGGGCCTGAAGAAGGACCTCGACCCGGACGTCCACCCCACCGACTTCACCCGGAACCCGACCGCCTACCTGCATCTCATCAACGAACCGGCCCGCACCGAGGCCGAGGACGAGGGGGACCTCAAGTGATCCAGCAGCGAGCCAACTTCGACTGGATGCTCAAGGAGCTCGCCGACGGCGTACCCGGCGTCGAGATGATCGTGGTGCTCTCCGCCGACGGTCTGCGCATCGCCCGCTACGGCGGCGAGCCGGACGCCGCCGACCGGGTCGCCGCCGCCTGCGCCGGCGTGCAGAGCCTCGCCGCCGCCGTCGCGCAGGAACTCCCGCACGGCGACGGCGAGATGAAGATGGTGCTCATCGAGATCGACGAGGGCTACTTCTACCTGATGGCGGCCGGCGCCAACGCCTACCTCGCGGTGCTCTCCGACATGACCTGCGAACCCGGCCGCATGGGCGGGATGATGCGCGACCTCGTCGTCCGCATCGGCGCCCATCTGACCAGTCCGCCCCGACGGAACGGGCAGACCGTATGACTCCTCCCCAACGCCAGAGGCGCACTCCCGCGCAGGGCACCCCCGCACAGCCGGCCGCCCCGGCCCGGAAGGAGGGCGAGGGCGGCAACCCGGAACGGCTGTACGTCGTCGCGGGGCCGGACGGCGAGCGCGCCGACATCGACCTGGTCACGCTGATCGTGGCGCGTTCCCCCGACCCTCCGCCCTCCGCCACCCCCGAGCAGGCGGCGCTGCTCCGGCTCTGCGTCGCCCCCCTGTCCGTGGCCGAGGTGTCGGCCTATCTCAGTCTGCCGTTCAGCGTGGTGACCGTGCTGATCACCGAACTGCTGACGGCGGAACTGGTCCAGGCGCGCTCCCCCATCGTGCGCAAGGCGCTCCCGGACCGTTCCCTTCTCGAAGCGGTGATGCATGGACTTCAACGGCTCTGACACCATCCCGGGCCCACGCGCCGAGGACCAGCTGCCCCACACGGCGCAGTCCGCGGTGAAGATCGTGATTGTCGGCGGGTTCGGGGTCGGCAAGACCACCATGGTCGGCTCGGTCAGCGAGATCAAACCGCTGACCACCGAGGAGACCATGACGCAGGCCGGCATCGGGGTCGACGACAACTACGGCTCCGCGTCCAAGACGGCCACCACCGTCGCCATGGACTTCGGCCGCATCAGGATCACCGACGAGCTGGTGCTCTACCTGTTCGGCACGCCGGGCCAGGAACGCTTCTGGTTCCTGTGGAACGGCCTGTTCGAGGGCGCGCTCGGCGCGGTGGTGCTGGTCGACACCCGCCGCCTCGAGGTCAGCTTCGACGTCATGGGGCGGCTGGAGGAACGCGGCGTGCCGTTCGTCGTCGCCGTCAACTCCTTCCCGGACGCGCCCCGTTACCCCCTCGCCGACCTGCGGACCGCGCTCGACCTGTCCGAGATGATCCCCATCGTGGAGTGCGACGTGCGGCGCCGCGCCTCCAGCCGCGACGTGCTGATGACCCTGATGCGCTTCCTGCACTCGCTCGCCATGACGGGCTCGCTCGCCTGACGCGCGGGACCTTCTTCCCCTCCCACGGAACCTTTTAGGCCTTCCCCCTTCCCGGAGCGACCACAGTGACGCCTGAATCCCACTCCCAGACGCCGGACCGCCCGGCCGGTGACGACGACGCCCGGCCCGGACCGCCCCCCGGATGCCCCGCGCACGGCCTGGGCCCCGGCGGACTCGCCCGGCTCCACGAGTCGGACGACCTCAAGGGCCTCTACGAGCAGCTGCGCGAGAAGCACGGCCCGGTGGCGCCCGTACTCGTCCACGACGACCTGCCGCTGTGGATCGTGCTCGGCCACGCCGAGAGCCAGCAACTGGTGCGCAGCCCCGCGCAGTTCACCAAGGACAGCCGTATCTGGTCCCCGCTACGCGACGGCCTGGTCAAGCCCGACCACCCGCTGATGCCGCACATCGCCTGGCAGCCGATGTGCGCCCACACCGAGGGCGAGAACCACCACCGCTGGCGCGGCGCCATCGACACCGCCGTCGCCGCCACCGACTTCCGCTCCCTGCGCCGGTACGTCAACCGCAGCGTGCAGCGGGTCGTCAACCGGTTCTGCGAGGTCGGCGAGGCGGACCTGGTCAGCCAGTACGCCGAGCACCTGCCGATGGCCGTGATGTGCCACGTCCTCGGCATGCCCGACGAGTACGACGACCGCATGGTGCAGGCCGCCCGCGACATGATCCGCGGCACCGAGACCGCCATCGCGAGCAACGCCTACGTGATGGAGGCGCTGAACCGCCTCACCGCCCGCCGCCGCGAGGAACCGCAGGACGACTTCACCGGCCACCTCGTCAGCCACCCTGCCGGACTGTCCGACGAGGAGGTCAGCCAGCATCTGCGGGTGGTGCTGATCGCCGCCTACGAGGCCACGGCGAACCTCCTCGCCAACGTGCTGCGCCAGGTGCTGATCGACCCGCGCTTCCGGTCCCAGCTCAACGGCGGCCAGATGACCGTGCCCCAGGCGGTGGAGCAACTCCTGTGGGACGAACCGCCGTTCAGCACCATCTTCGCCTACTACGCCAAGCAGGACACCGAGCTGGGCGGGCAGCGCATCCGCAGGGGCGACGGACTGCTGTTCGCGCCCGCGCCGGCCAACGTCGACCCCCGCGTCCGCCCCGACCCGACCGCCGACATGCAGGGCAACCGCTCGCACCTCGCCTTCGGCGGCGGCACCCACGAGTGCCCCGGCCAGGACATCGGCCGTGTCATCGCCGAGGTCGGCGTCGACGCCCTGCTGATGCGGCTGCCGGACGTGGAGCTGGGCTGCGACGAGGAGGAGCTGACCTTCACCGAGTCGATCGCCTCGCGCCATCTGGTGTCGCTGCCGGTGCACTTCACGCCGCGGCCTCAGCAGGAGATCACGCAGGTGCCGAGCCCTGAGGTCGACACGAAGGCGCCTGCGGCGTACGACTGGCAGATCGGGGGAGTGCCGCGGCAGGCGGCGGCGCCGACGCCTGCCGCGGTGGGCGCCGCTGTGGGCGGTACGGGTGGGGACGCGGGTGCCGGTGTCGGCGGGTTGCCGGACGCCGGGCCGGTTCCGGCCGCGGTGCCCGTGCCGCCTCCGGCCGCGCAGCCTGAGCCGCCCAAGGGCGCCTGGCAGCGGTTCCTGCGGTGGTGGCGCGGCTACTGATCCGCCGCGTCACTCATCTGCCGCCCAGATGTCGTACGAGGTCCAGGCCTCCAGTGTCCGGCTGCTGGTGAACCGGCGTTCCGTGCCCGTGACCGGGTCCGTGAACGCCAGTTCCCGGGCCAGCAGTTGGAGGGGGCGGCGGAAGTCGCCGGGCGGGACCGGGGCGGTCACCTCGGGGTAGAGAGGGTCGCCGAGGATCGGCACGCCCAGGGCGCTCATGTGCACGCGGAGTTGATGGGTCTGGCCGGTGCCAGGGGTCAGCCGGTACCGGGCCAGGCCGTCCTCGCGATGCGTGAGTAGCTCTACCCGGGTTTCCGCGTTCGGGTCGCCCTCGACCTCGCGTGCGGTCAGCTCGCCGCGTTCCTTGACGATCCGGCTGTGGACGGTGCGCGGGAGGGCGAGGGCCGGGTCGTACGGGGCGATGGCTTCGTATTCCTTGTGCACCCTGCGGTCGCGGAACAAGGTCTGGTACGCGCCGCGTTCCTCGGCGCGCACGGTGAACAGCACGAGGCCCGCGGTGAGGCGGTCCAGGCGGTGTGCGGCCGTGAGTCGCGGCAGGCCGAGGTCGTGGCGGAGGCGGGCCAGGGCCGTCTGGCGCACGTGGCTGCCGCGGGGGGTGGTGGCCAGGAAGTGGGGTTTGTCCGCGACGACGATGTGGTCGTCCTGATGCACGACGTGCACGGGGAAGGGGACGGGGGGTTCCGGGGGCATCTCGCGGTGGAACCACACCGTGAGGCCGGGGGTGCAGGGGGTGTCCGGGGGGACGGGGCGGCCGTCGGCGCCGACGATGTCGCCCGCGGTGAAGAGGGCGTCGATGTGGGCGGGCGGGGCGGCCAGGCGCGACACGAGGTGGTCGCGGACTGTTGCGCCTGGGCCGCCTGCGGGGAGACGTACGCGGACCGGGTCCACGCCGTCCCGTTGTGGGAGGGGCGGGGGAGGGGTGGGGGGTCGGCGGCGTCTCACGTGGGGAAAGGGTACGGGGGGCCGGGGGTGGCTGTCGGGTGCGGGTCGGTGGGGGCTGGTCGCGCAGTTCCCCGCGCCTCTGAGGGGGTGGGGGTGTCCCGCGTGCGCAGGGTGCGGGCCGGTGGGGGTTGAGCGCGCAGTTCCCCGCGCCCCTGAGGAAGGTGCGACCGGTGGGGGTTGAGCGCGCAGTTCCCCGCGCCCCTAGGTGTGCTGACCGGGCAGGTTGGTGACGCGGCTGGCTGGTGGGTGGCCGCCGATGCCGGTGTGGGGGCGGTGGTAGTTGTACCAGTGCA
>BNBH01000019.1 GCA_014655195.1 Streptomyces cellulosae
CAAGGCGTTGTCGTCCAGGCCGAGCCGCTTCATGTGCTCGGGGTAGTTCTCCACCAGGTCGGCCAATTCAGCGGTGGCCAGCACCAAGGGCGGCAGCGCCCGGCGCACGAGGTCCTCCTGCGCCTGGGCGATGATGTCCTCCGCCGCCTCGCGCTGAGCCGGCGTCGTGTTCGTCAGGTAGTGGTCCCCCTCGACGCCGGGGGACCGGTTCGGATCCAGCGTGGATCGGCGGCTGCCACGCCAGTGTGACCGGTCTTTCAGCGCATCGTGGGTGGTGCGGATGCGGTGCCGGTGAAGGAACAGGGGACGACCGTCGTCGCCAGTCATCTGCAGGGGACGCCCGTCCTCGTCGACGGCTTGGCGCCGCTCCACCCACTTGCATATGGACAGGCGCGTGGCCGGCTTGGCCAGCCACCGCTCTCCCGACCGCGTGCCGCCCGGCGTGAAACGCGCCCAGAGCTCGTCGCGCAGTTCCTCGGGCGCGAAGCGGCGGGCCACCGCAGAGTGATCGAGCCACTGTTCCACCAGGCGAGTGGCCTGACGTGACAGAGCAAGGCTCTCTGCCGCCGTGCGGCCCTTGACGTAGCTGAGGAGGATCTTCTCGTCACCCGCCCACTCGATGTCGTCGAGTCCCAGGTCCGCGATCCCGTCCGGCACGATCCCCGTGTAGGCGCCGAACAGCAGCTGATAGGCGATGATCACATCCAGGGTCGGGATGAGCGGATCCAGCACCGCGCGAAGACCGCCCCCGTATCTCTGCCGGAAGGGGAACGAGCCGTTCTCTGCCATCTCGTTGACGAGCGGGTCGGGCCCGTCGTGAAGCACCAGCCAGTGGTGGGCAGTGCGCTCACGGAGCGAAGCCCCTGGACCGTCAGCTGACGAAGCGTGATCACGGGCCGCGCAGAACGCGCGGAAGGCGCCATCGACCTCGTCCCGGCAGGTGCGGATGAGCCGCGCCCATTCGGCCTCGCTGTACGGCTGGTGCGAGCCGTACCGCTCGCCCGTGTTGAACAGCCGGCCATCGACGAACGCGCGCACATCCGGCGCCAGAATCGGATCCTGGTCATCCGCGCAGCGCAACATCGCCCGCAGCGCGCTCTCCTGGGAGGATCGCACCCCTTGCCGCCAGTACCGGGCGAGGAGCGCGCGCGTCAGGTCGGANGAGGTCGAAGCCTCCCGCGCTGTCGACCTGCCCGTGCGGATGGACAAGATCCGTAGAGCCTTCCAGCAGAGTGCGTGCCAGCCCCGGGAGCTCCACTGGCCGCCGCACGCGTAGGGGACGGCGGTACTCCGACCCGTCGCTGAAGATGCAGTGCACACCCAGCGGGTCAAGGGTGACTGTGGCCGGCATCAGACCACCGCCGGTTCGTCGTCGAACTCAGTCTCGAGCTCCAGCTCGGCCTCTTCGTCCAGCAGCCCGTACTCCTTGCCGACCCGTCGATACAGGGACGTGAACAGGCGGAGCACGTCCAGACGGTGGAGGTACGCTTCCGTGGTCAGTGAACTGGTATGTCCGAGCAGATCGCGCAGAATCAGCAGCGGTTCTTGGGTCCGCAGGTAGTGCGCCAGTGCGGCATCGTCATTGGTGTCGCGGACCTGTCGAGCGGCCTGCTCGTACCAGCCGCGCATCAGCCGCGCCATGGTCGCCATGGCCATGGTGTGACGCAGCCGGTGTGGATTTACGTGCGGGAAGCGCGGCTCGTAACGCTCGCGGATGCGGTCAGAGGTTCTGGCGAAGACCGTGGACCATCCGGTGAACGGGCGTCCCTGGCCCCACACCGACAGCAGCATCGAACCCCCCTCCGGGGCGACCAGACGCCGCCGCTCGTCAGGGCCGAGTGAGCTCCACTGCACGCGGACCCCGTTGACACGTCCGCCCCGCTGGTCGGCGTCCGTCACGAACAGCGGCTCGCCCCAGCGGGTCGGCGGACGCCACGACGATCCGAACGTCGCCGCTGCTCGGTCGAGGGCGATGTAGGAGTGCAGCTCAGCCAGTGAGTCGTAATCGATCCACGATTCGCGGTACTTGCTTCCCTTGGTGACCCCGGACGGAACCGGGAAGGAGACCGGTACCGCAGTCCGTCGCGAGGGAAGCAGGGGCACCTCGCAGACCAGCAGGTACGTGTATTCCTGGCTGCGTAGTCCGCTGGAGACGATCATTCGGCCGACTGCCGAGTTCCGGGCCAACTCCCGTCCTCGGTAGCGCAGATCCCGCTCCCCGTCGGGGCTCAGGCCCGCCAACCCCTTCAGGAACATGTCTGTGAAGTCGTCGTCGAGATACTTGATCGTCACATGAGGCTTGGCTTGGCGCCGCCGTGACTGGTTGACCCGTCCGCGACGGACTTGCCCCTTGAAGGCCCAGACCGCCTGCCGGTACGTGAACGGCTCGGAGTCTGCGTACTCCTCATCCTTCGCCCACTTGTAGAAACCCGCCAGAATCCCCATGTTCTGGTTCCACGTGGATGCCTCGAAGCGATGCTTGATGGGGCCCTGGGCTCGATAAACGGAGTACGCGCCCAACGCCGCCTTCAGACG
This sequence comes from Streptomyces cellulosae, assembly GCA_014655195.1. Classification (GTDB taxonomy): domain Bacteria; phylum Actinomycetota; class Actinomycetes; order Streptomycetales; family Streptomycetaceae; genus Streptomyces; species Streptomyces cellulosae. Next base: position 2,536 of record BNBH01000019.1, read on the forward strand.
ACGCCGCGTGTCGAACAGGGCGACTCCGTACTCGGATATGAACTCCAGCCACTCACGCACCGTACGCACGTAGTAGGCCCACGAATTCGGCGAGGGGCATCCATTCGCTGGCAGCTCGCAGGCCCAGCAGTTGATCACGGTGGTGGGACGGATGCCGTTGCTGTCCTCGAAGAGAAGGTCGTCGTCGAACAGCAACGGCATCCCCTCCGGGATCGCTGGCCTGAACGCAAGTCCCCAGGACTCCCAGCCTGCTGATGAGTACGTCGATTGGTGCATGGCCGATGAGTATCAATGCAACCCAGCTGAGTGCAACAAACAAACGAGCAGGTCAGGTGGTGCATCAGACGGTAAGCAACACCGTCGTTAAGCGGGAACAAGCAGGTACAGGGCCCACAGGGTGTTGAGGAGTGCCAGGGCGAACGAGGTAGTCGCGTTGACCAGGGTCAGCGTGCGCAGCCGGTGGTCACGGCGTACGTACCGCAGGCCCTCACCGATCTCGGCGTGCAGACGGTGGCTTCCTGCTCGCGCCCGGGTGGTCTCACGCGTCTGGATACGGGCGGTGCACCAGGCGCTGACGAGGTAGGAGCCGACGTCACCGAGCAGTGCCCGGGCCGGCCCGAGGAGCGCGGTCAGGGTGGCGCCGAGGTTGCTGCCGGCGGTGGCGGCGACGGCGAACAGGGCGCCGATACGGCTGTTGCTCCGTTGGATCAGGGACCGGTCGACCAAGCTGGGCAGGAGACTGATCGCGGCGGCATCATGCAGCACCCCTGCCGCACCCTGCACCGCAGCGACCACCATGAGCTGAGCCAGGGACAGCCTTTCCAGCGCCGCCGCTGCGGGCACGCTGGCCAGCACGGCGGCGCTGACCAGATCGCCGGTGATCATCTGCTTCCGCTTGGAGCGCCGGTCGGCCAGCGCTCCGGCGTACAACGCCAGAAGAGCGGGCGGGAGTTGGCCCATGAACGTGATCCAGGCAACCTGGGCAGGGCTGGCATCCAGTTCGAGAACGGCCAACACGGGCAGGGCCATCGCGCTGATCGAGCTGCCGGCCACGCTGGCCGCCTGGCCGGTCAGGTATCGACGGAAGTCCTGGTGCCGCCACAGCGACGTCCCTCCGGCCGACGAGACGGGGTCACACGGGGAGGACATGAGGTACCCCCTCGGCTCCCGTCGGGCGCACGCCCGGCACGACCGTGGCTGCGTGATCGTGTTGCTCAGGCATCCCAGGCACCGCGGTGTCCACGCCCGGGTCGCTGCCCCGGATACAGCCGCGGAGCAGAAACCCCTCCCGCCGGAGTAGGGGGGCGTTAGATGGATGTGGGCCGGTCAGCACATCGGCATCCGGACGGGCAAGCATGGCGGTGTGCTGTGTGCTCACGGCGGCGGACAGGTCTGTAAGCACGATGCTCTTCCGCGAGCGTGTGCTCATGCGGATGCCTGCCGCTGTGCGTCATCGTCCCGGGCATCCGAGGAGACCTGGCACGACAGCAGCTGTCGGAACAGACCCGGTTGCTCGGCCAGCTCTTCGTAGGTGCCCTCCTGCACGACCCTGCCCTCGTCGAGAACGACGATTCGGTCGGCTACGGCGACGCTGGTGATGCGGTGGGTCACCAGCAGTACCACCCGGTCCCGGGCAAGACCCCGTAGCCGCTGGAAAATCCCGTACTCGGCAAGCGGATCGAGGTTCGCGGTCGGCTCGTCAAGGACCAAAAGCCCCGCCTGGCGGAAGAAGGCCCGTCCGAGAGCGATGCGCTGCCACTGGCCCCCGCTCAGTTCCTCCCCGTTGAGCCACTCGCGGGCGAGGAGAGTGTCCAGGCCGGCGCCGAGCTTGTCGACGACCTCGTCGGCGCCGGCGGCCTCACACGCCTCGCGTACCGCCGCGTCGCCACGTGCTGTGGGCTGCCCGAGGGTGATGTTCTCCCGCACCGTCAACGGCCAACGCGCGTAGGTCTGGGGTACCAGGGCCACTTGCTTCCACAGCGCCTGCGGCACGGCGTCGCCGGTGGGAACGCCGTCCCACAGCACCTGCCCCTCGGTGGGCAGGTACAGGCCACTGATCAATTTCGACAGCGTCGACTTACCCGAGCCGTTGAAGCCGACAAGGGCGGTGACCTCGCCCTGGCGCAGGGTGAGCGTCACGTCGGACAGAGCATCTTGGTTCTTGCCCGCGTACCGGTGCGTGACCGACTTGACCTCGATCTTCTTCGGCGGCCCCGGGCGATGCGCACCCCGGCGCATGCGGAACCCTCCGGCCTTGTCCAGGAAGCCGCTCCAGTCGTCCATGTACAGGCCCGTGCGCACGGCGCGCGCCCCTACCGAGACCAGACCGCGGACCGACTGGCCCACCGTCTGCAGGGCGAAAACAGCCGTCCCGGCGTGCCCGACGCTGATGCGGCCGGTGGCCAGCAGCCACACGACCGCTGCCCATACGACCGCCGAACCCACGCCGCCGCACAGCGCGCCGATCAGGGACATGCGGGCCCCCTTGTCGGCGGCGGCGTGGTCCTCGCGGTTGATCCGGGCGACCGTCTGCCGGTACCGGCCGGAGAGGAAACCGGCCATGGTGCCGGCACGGATCTGGTCGGCAGCCTCCTTGGTGTAGATGTGCCAGCGCAGGATCGACAGCATCCGCAGATCGCCGTTGCTGCGCAGATTCGCCAGGTATCGCACACGTGCGGCGCTGACCTGTGCCAGGGCCTGCGGCAGGCTGGCCGCGACCAGAAGGGGGAGAAGGACCCAGTGCACGCCGGCCAGCACGATCGCTCCGGCGACGAAGGAGGCCGACGAGGCGATCAGGTCCTGCCCCTCGTCGATCAGGTTCCCGGTGACCTGCGCCCCGCGGTCGGCGGCTTCGCGGTCGTGGTTGAAGTCGGGCTCGTCATAGGCGCACAGCTCCACCTCGGCGCAGCCGGTGAGGAGCATCTGCTCGGCCTCGCGCGACATCAGTGGGCCCAACCGGGAAGACAGCCAGGAGACGGTGATCCCCAAAAGGGGCGCGTACGCCGGCGGTGCCGGCCAGCAGGGCCACGGACGGCCACGCCTGAAGGAGCCGCTGGTAGACGTCTCCGCTGGTCAGCAGGGCGGTCAGGGTGCCGCTGATGGCGACCAGGCCAAGGGCTTGCATCACGCCGGTGACGGCCTGGCATAGCAGGAGACCGATGGTCGCTCGGCGGTCGACCCGCCACGCGAGAGCCAGTGACCGGCGTACCAACTGCGGCAGCCGCCGGGCCATATCGCGCATCCTGATCGAACGGCTGGCCGCTTCACGGCTGCCCGTCAGATCGACATACCGCATCTGCGGCTCCGTGGCAGCCGTTTCCGATTCCGATGGCTCATCTGGTTCGGCTGTAGAGGACGCGTCGGGCCCGGTCGTCGGTCCGGGAGGCAACGAAGAGGGGGTGGACTCCAGCGGGGCGGTGCGCGGCCCCGGGATGTTGTCGGGTGATGCATCGGTGGGCTCACTCATGCTGCCCACCTCGTATCCGGTCGTGCTGCGCGCTGGGCGGCGGCGTCAACTTGCCGCCCGGATCGTGCGGAGCACGGGACAGCCGGCATAGGTCGTTCGAATGCGGCGATGGGATTCGCAGGGACGGGCACAGGGTTCACGGAGTCCTCCAGATGGACGCACGAGGGGTACTGGTGCTCTAACAACGGCCCCCCGGACGGGTCTGTCACGGGCAGATCCGGGGCAGATAGTGGACGGATGTTCTATTGGGTGTCCGGGGTCAAGCGGGCCTTGTCGTGGGTCGCGCCTGTGTCGCTCGAACAGCTGGGATCACCCTTTCGAGGTATTGCGGGGGATCCCGTCGGGTCGCGGTGCGGGCGTGGCAACGAGGAGCAGCGGCGGCGGTGGCGTCCGCTGCTCTCGACCTGGGGGGGGGCGGGTCAGGTTCCGGTCTGCTCCAGGGCCCCGTTCCATGCGGTGAGGGCGTCGGGGCCGGAACGCAGGAGCGGGACGACGGGATTGGTCAGGTACTCGTGCTCGACGAGGTAGAGGCCGGCGGTGGCGGCGTAGCCGGGGAATAGTTCGTTGAGGCGGGTCATCACGGTCTCCGGCGCGGCGTCGTCAGCGTCGAGGAGGCGGCACGCAAGGATCTTGCGGTTCCACACGTCGATGCCGAAGACGGCAGAGTCGCGGGAAGCGTGCGAGGCAATTACCGCGGCGGTGTAGGGGCCCACTCCTTGGATTTCCTGGACGGCCTCCATCAGGTTTCCGGCGGCCTTGAGGTCCTCGGTGCTGTGGTCGCGGAAGTAGGCCGCGTAGTGCGGAAGGCTTTTGGCGCGAAACCCCAGACGGTCCCGTTCCTTCAGCGTCTCCGGCGGGATATGGGCGATCTCGTCTGGGGTGAACCAGGCCCGCAGCGTAATCCCGTCGAAGTGGACGAGACGGCCGTAGTGGACCAGCAGGTTGCGGGTCATCTGGGCGGTGCGGCGGATGGTGACGTTCTGCAGCAGCAGGGCGATCACGGCGACCTCGAAGTGGTCCTCCGGGCACGACTGCCGCATCCCGCCCAGGGCTGCGAGTGCCTCGCGCATTGCGGGCACTCGGGACGCGAGTTCCGCGAACGCCGCCTGGTCTTCGTCCAACCCGTATGAAGAGATGAGCCGACGCGTCAGCTCCTCGCGGTCGGCGGGCTTGAAGTCGCCGTCGGTGTAGATGTCGGCGATCACGGTGCGGTCCTCGGCATGCAGCCGGACTCCGACCACGAGGTCGCCGACTCGGAAGGTACGCCAGCTGCAGGACTCGGTGTGGGCTTCCAGACCGGTGGCGTAGTAGGACGGCTTCCAGAAGGTGTACAGGGCGTTGAACGGACCGTCGCCGGTTACGGACAGTTCGAGGGTGTCGGTGTGGTCGAGGGTGCGGGGGTTCACGTCATGCTCCTGGGTGGCGGCCGTGGGTCGCAGGGGGCCGCCGAACAGCTCGTGTTCGGCGTCGGAGACCTGCGGATCGACCATCGTGACCGGGCCGAAGAATCTCTTCACCGGGCGCCTCCCGCAGGCCAGTTGATGGCCCGGTAGGACGGGCCGTGGGTGAGCATGTGGAAGATGGTGGCGGTGTAGGGGTGACAGTCCGGCGACGGTCGTTCCATCGGCACCCAGAAGAGCCCTTCGTGCTTGTGTGGCTCGGCGTTGTACGGCTCACCCGTCCAGGACTGCGCCACGAACACGGCGGTGATCCGGTCCAGGCCACCGTCGGAGTCGTGGTTGTGGATTAGCCCGCAGAACTCCTGCTGCTCAGCAGTGATAAGGACCCCCACCTCCTCCATGGCCTCGCGTCGCGCAGCATGGTCGAGTGGTTCACCGACTTCCAGGTGGCCGCCCACGACAGTGAGCTGTCCCGGTGCGAGGGCGGCGTCCAGTGTGCGGCGTACGCACAGGGCGGCGCCGTTCGTACGGAGCAGGACCTGTGCCACGTCGGCGATCAGCTGGTGAGGCGAGTCGCTCACGGGCGGCCCTCCTGTACGAGGCGTTCTACGGTGTGCCGACCATTGGTCACGAGGGCACCGCCGTGCCGAAAGCTATGGGCGAGGACGGAGGACGAGAGAGGTGTGTGCTGCTTCATGCCAGGTCCCTCGTATCCGGTCGTGACCCGTCGGCGAGCAGAGCTGCGCGACCGGAGGCGAGGCGAAGGCTGGCGCCCAAGGAGGTAGCGGCATTTTCGAACGCAGGATGAACGAGTCCAGGGCGGCGTACGGGATGCATGGGGACTCCTCGGGGCGAGATGCGGACAGGTGATCGGGTAACGGCGGTTCTGCTGTAGCCGTAACGGGTGGAGGGGGGCGAAATCTAGAACGCGATTTCGAATACCAGGCTCTCTCCTTGTGCGGTCGGGTGGGGCGGATTGTGATGCAGTGTTCGATCACTCATGTGGGTTGCGGTACCTCCTGCGGGGGATTGCCGGGGGGCGCTTGGTCAGTCATGGCGTGGCGAGGTCCGGGCGGAGGGCGATGGCGTCGCGAAGGAAGCTGCGCTTGGAGTAGAAGGTGTGCTCGGCTGCCCAACCGTGACTGGCGAGGTACTCGCAGAGCCAGCTGTCGATCCGCTTCATCTCGATGAGGATCTCGTCCTGGTCGTGGTCGAGGATGCTGCGTGAGCGGAGGTACTCCAGCTCGCACTGGGAGAGCACCACGTCGGGGGCCGCCAGGAGGGCGCAGCGGTCGAGGAAGATGCCGTAGACGTGTCCGGTGCGCAGCGACTCGCACTGGATGTCGTAGCGGACGCGCTGGAAGGGCGGCATGGCCCGGACCTGGAGGTTCAGGTCTTCGCGCAGGAACGTCTCGAAGCGGTCGGGGGTGATGTCGAGGCCAGGGGTGAGTTCCTCGCGGCGGGCGAAGGCGTCCTCGGCGAACCACTTTCGCTTGAGCACGTGCCCGGCGGTGACGGTGGGGATGAAGGAGGCGTAGCCGATCTCGGGCTCGGGGCCGGTGACGTCGAACAGATGGTTCTCGGTGTGGTGGATCTGGAACTCTTCCCGGTACTCCGGACGGCAGCCTTCCAGCTTGCCGTCGCGCAGTGCCTTGAGCAGTTCCATGGACGCGGACCAGATGTCCGGTGCCGGGGCAAGGGTGTACTTGAACTCCAGCTCAGTGCCGGAGAAGTGCTTGCGGAAGTACCGCAGATGGTTGTTGAGCGCCGTACTCGACTCTGCGTGCGCCGTCAGCACGGGGTCGAACCAGCGCAGTTCCTCGACCGGGCCGTGGCCGACTGGTTGCCGGGTTGTGCGGACGAAGCAGGCATCCTCGGGATGGAAGCGGATCTGCGCGTACGCGTGGTAGCCGCCGCCGGGATGTTCAGCCAGGTAGCACAGAGGCACCAGGCCGGGGGCGTCCTCGGTACCGACCAGGCCGCGCAGGGCGGGACCGGCGATGGCGTCGGGGAACAGTTCGCCGCCGTCGATCCTGGCCGCCCCGAGCCGGGTGCCGCCGGGGTGCAGCGCTTCGGCCGGGCAGGGCCCCAGCGCGTTCCAGCGGACGATCACGGTGGTGGCCGGCCGGCATACCTCCTGCGGTGGCACCCGTACGAGCACGATCGGCTCGTCTGGTCGCCGTGGCGCGGTGCGGTTGAGGAGGTGGACGCCGCCGAGGACGACCCAGGCTCCCCGGTCCGAGGGCTGCTCATCGGGCACGCTGGTCTCCTTCGTGTGAAGCGGGTGCCACGGGTGATCGCCCTGCAGCCCGAAGGGGCCACCGGGTCGGCCGGACATCCCCGGATGGCTGCCTGCTCGTCGCTGCGACGTCCGGCCGGTTCGTCGGCCTAGGGTGGGGCGGGTGAGTCATGGTGAAGTCGGTCAGGTGATCTTGGACGAGGCTGTTGCGGATGCCCGCCTCGCCGCGTGGGAGTTCGACGGTGCACGGGCCTGGCTGGAGGAAGCCCGCCGACATCCCATGGAGCCGCTGGCGGCCGAGGTGTGGGTCACCGACCCTGCTTTCGAGCACGTCCTGCTGGTCAAGCACCGCGTGCGCGGCTGGGTGCCGCCCGGTGGCAAGGTGGAGCCGGGCGAGGCGCCGCGTGCGGCGGCGGCACGAGAGCTGCTGGAGGAGACCGGCCTGCGCACCGAGTTGCTGCCCGAGCCCGCTGCCGTAGCGGTGCGTTCCTACCGGGCCGACTGGTCTCCGACGCTGGGCCTGTCCTACGCCGCGATCGTGGGACGCGACGTGCCGCTCGTCGGGGAGCAGAACCAGCCGGCGGCATGGTTCCGTCTGGATACAGGCTGGGACAGCGTCTTCCCCGAGGACCGCGAGCGGATCCGTGCGCACGCTCGCCGTCTGGCAGCCGGCCGGGCGGTCGGCTCCCACTGAGGTAGGCCCTTGGCCGCCGTTCACAGGAGGGCCTCGATCCGGTCGAGGTCGGCCGAGGGCAGGCTGACGAGCTCAAGGTCGTGCAGGAAGCGGCACCACACCGGCTCCAGGCCGGGTTCGCGCTCGAACTCCTCACGGCCCAGGTACCCGTTGGCGTGCGCGGTGGTCCGCAGCGCGTGCTGCTGCAGCTGGGCCGGGTGGATCCACCGAGGGGCGCGGACCTCCCGGGGCGAGGGGCACAGCGACCCGGAAACCTCGGCCTGGAAGATCCACCAGTGGTGGCCGACCGGACCGCTGGGCGCGCGGTGGCAGTGGTTGGGCCGCCACTGGTCCAGCAGCAGGTGCAGGTGGGTGACGGTGAGACCGACCTCTTCGGTGACTTCGTCGCGCGCGGCCTGCTCGGGGCCGCCATGCTCGTCGACGTGGCCGGCGACCGGGGCGATTCCGGCCGGAGGAATCGCCCGCTCGAACACCAGCAGGCCGCTCGGGGAGGAGATCAGTACCCCGACGCTTGCGTGGTCACAGAGGCGGGCCCCGCCGCCGGGAGCCGGGGCGGCCGGAGTCATGCGGCGGCCTTTGGCCGTTGGGCGACGACGACGAGCCAGCTCGTCACGGCCGGGGCATCGGGGGTGGTCATGGCGTAGGCGGTGTCGAGGATCTGCATCTGCTGGGCGTGGGTGAAGTCGCCTTCGGGCCGCGCGAAGACGGGGATGGACAGCCACGCCTTCTTCTCGGCCATGGTGCTGTGCTGGGCGGTGAGCTCCGTGCCGACGATAGTCAGTCCGGCTGCGGTCAGCTGCTCGGTGACTGTTTTCAGCGGCAGCTTCGGCGGCCTGTCCGCGTCGCGCGGCGGTGGGGTGTATCCGTGGGTCTCAGCGGCGACTTGGCGGATGAGGGCGTTTAGGGAAGGCCCGGTGCGGGTTGACAGTTCGTCGGGGTGCCGGACACCGGCGAAGCCGCCGCCGATGTTGAAGACGAAGTGCCCGCCTGGGCGCAGGATGTGGGCGACGGCTGCGAACACTGCGGCGGTGTCGGTCTTCCAGATCGCGGAGTTGCACACTACGGCGTCGGCGCTGCTGGCGTGCAGGTGGTCGGCGAGCCGTTCGGCCGGGGAGGTGATCCAGGTCAGGCGGGCGTCGGTCAGGGTGCGGCGACCGACACGCTGCATCGCGGCGGCGTTGTCGACGGAGACGACCCGAGCGCGGGCCGGGATCAGGTCGAGGATCGCGCGGGCGGTCGCGCCGGCGCCGCCGCACAGATCGACCACCAGGCTGGCGTTGGCCAGATGGCCTCGGCGGGCAAGGTCGCGGCTGGTCGCGTCGTACATGGGGTGGGCGCGGGTGAAGGCGTCGTACGCCTCGGCGTTGCTGTCCTCGTCCCAGCCGAGGATGGCGTCCTGGGGTGCCATGTTGCTGTGGCCTCGCTTCTCAGAGCGGCCCGGCAGTGCAGGCCGGGTGTTCGGGCAGGGTCAAAAGAGCGCGGACTGTACGGCGGCGGGCGGTGAGGAGAACTGTGCGCCGAGGACGATGCGCCGGCCCTTGAGGGTGCCGAGGTCGAGCAGGTAGGGCAGTTGTTCACCGTCGCCGTCGAGGGCGGCGAGGACCTGGGAGCCGAGGCAGGAGAGCACCGTCAGCCCGTGCTCACCGGAGCGTGGGTCGTGCGGGTACAAGGCGCGCCCGGTCTTCGGCGTCCGCAGCAGGTCGCCTTCGCCGGGCGGCGTCCACGGCTCCGGTGTGGCCGGGACGTTCAGGCCGCTCAGGGCCGCGGTGGCGCGGTCGAGGTGCTGATGGTGGGCGGCACCGGCCGGGGCGAGGTCGCGCAGCTCGGCCAGGGCCGTCAGCTTGGCCGCGGCTCGCACGGTCTGCGTCAGGCCGAGGTGGCGGGTGAGGGCATCCTCCAGGAACCGCACGGCGCGGCCGTCAGCACTCCGGGCGAGGTAGGTAGCGATCAGGGCACCCTGTTCGTCGAGACGGGAGCGCTTACGGGGTTCGGCCGCGGTGCCGATCTTGGTGGTGCCGTCGGCGAACGTCGCCAGGTACAGCCAGTGCGGCTGGGCCATGTACGCCGCCAGGGCGTCGGGAACATGCCCGCCGGAGTGGAACCGGTGGGCGAAGCGGAAGTCGTCCCGCCCGGCGCAGGCCGGGCACTGTCCGCCGGCCTCGGCCGGGGCCCGGTCAGGGCAGGCGACCGCCTCGACGCGGACGCGGTCGGCGAACCGGTACCGGCCGGTGCACCACCGGCCGGTACCGCTCACCTGGTAACTCAGGCGCCTGCCCATGACCGGGGCGTAGACGAGTGGTCCGCCGGTCACGGGGGCGAGCAGAAGACGGGGGTCTGCGCTCGCCCAGGTGATGCCGTGACAGACGTATGTCCCGCTGGCGGGCAGGGCCTGGTCCATGGTGCGTTCCTTGTCGATCGGGGAGGGAGGGCCGGTTTAGACGGTCAGGCGCAGACGGTCGGTCAGGGCAGCGGCGGCGGCCTTGAAGACCTGGTCGCGGTCCAACTGGGCGACGTCCAGCGTCAGCCAGGCGCCGCGCTCCGCCAGTTCGCGCATCTGGTCCAGGACGGTGTCCTGGTAGCGGATGAAGTCCTCGTCACCGCCGCCGGCGTGGCCGGCCTCCAGGGAAGTGAACGAGCCTTTGCGGACGAGAGCCTCGCGGGCACCGATGTTCAGGAAGAACACCAGGTCCGACTTTGTGAGATGCGCGAAGACCTGCTCGCACAGGCGGGGGGAGACCTCGGGGTTGACCGCGTACCGAGCGAGGATCTTGTGGTGCGCGTTGTCGAGGATCACGTGGGTTCCCGCGGCGAGGGCCGGCTGGATGACGAGCCGGTCCTGCAGGGTGTACCAGGAGGCCAGGGCAAGCAGCCAGTAGTGGTCGCCGCATGCCTGGGCGACGCCGGCGTCGCGCCGGTAGACCAGCTCGTTGAGGCGGTCGAGGTAGGCGGACAGCTCCGGGTCCCGGCGGACGTCGGTGCTGTGCTTGCCGATGAGGACTGCCGTGTGGCCGGCGTCGTTGAGGGCCTGGTGCAGGCGGGCGGCGAGGGTGGACTTGCCGGCCCCGTCACCACCGACGAAGGTGATCAGCTTCCCGGCTGCGGTGGTGGTCGGCGCGTTCGCCGTCATCGGGATTCTCCCAAGGGGTGGGTCGGGCTGGCGGTCAGGCGGCCGGTGATGATGGTGCGGATGCGGTCCACCAGGACGGCGCGCTGGCGCAGGACGTCGCTGTGACGCTCATTGGACAGGTCGGCGGGATAGTGCGTGGCGAGGTTGTTGGAAATGACGTGGAGGTAACCGAATCTGATCCCCGCCTGGCGCGCCGCCGCCCCCATGGGGCCGATCTCCGGGTCGACGAAGGCGTACGAGGCGGTGTGCTGGGCCAGCCAGTCGCGGTTCTCGAGCAGGATCGACGGGGAGGACACGTGCAGGCCGCTGCGCACCCCATCGTGGGCGGCGGCGTAGTCGCCGAAGAAGTCGTCCCAGCTCACCATCGCCCCGCGTACCAGGCTGGTGTTGCCGGTCGCCAGCCAGGCGTTCGGTTCGACGCCGGGGGTCAGCGAGCCGACCTTGCCGACGTAGACGACGTCGCCTGCGCCGAGTTCGGCAAGGCGCGTGACGACCCGTCCGGCCACGTCTCCCCAGATGCTGTGGAGGAACCCGAGGTAGACCACGCGACGGCCGGCGACGTCGAGGCGCTGCCAGGCGTAGCCGGGTCCGCGGGTCCACACTCCGTTCTCGGGAGCGAGGTACTGAAGGCCCCAGCCGACGATCACCAGGTCGCCGTCCAGTTCCAGGTCGAGCGCATCGAGCGCCGTTCGGCACTCCTCCTGCTCGGGCGGCTGATAGGTGACGGTGTCGACAGGGCGGCCGGTCATGGCCAGATACGTGGCGATGATCAGGGCGTAGTGCTGGACGTAGTCGGCTCCGGGGAACGCCTTGACGATGAGGTCACGGCCGTGGATCTCTGCGGTGGGCCGTTCGATGTTGAACAGCTTCCCGGTCTTCTCGTACCGGGAGATCACCGCCGTGCGGTCGTAGCCGCCGATGACGCGGATGCTGTCCCAGTCCTGGCCCTGGATGAGGTGGTGGACCTTGATCTCCAGGTAGCGCAGCAGCCTCGCGTGGGTCATAGTGTGCCCGGCCGGCTCGATCGGGGCGGCGCGCAGGAGTCCGGGGGTCGGGTCGGCGAGTAAGGGCGTCATCGGTGCTCCTCGGCGATCGTCACGGTGCTGCCGGCCGCCGCGCGAACGACGGAGATGTTCTTCCGGATGAGGTCGAACCGGTCTTCGGGGATCGGGCCGAGCTTCTCGATGCGGGGCGTGGAGGGCTTCTCGTACGGCCCTTCGGGCAGCAGGGCGACGCCCATCGCGCCGAGGATGACCGGGGCTGCGCCGTCCACGGAGGAGATCCACTCGTGCTCGCGCTGCTCGATCAGCTCCAGGTGCCCGGTCCGGCCCAGACCGAGCAGCCGGTAGATGAGCAGATCGTCGACCAGGCCGCGATCCTGCAGGTAGGCGGTCGCCAACCAGCGGGTGCGGCACAGTTGCTCGTCGGGATCCGGTCGACGCGAGGCCGGCAGGGCGATGGCCCCGGCCCAGCCGCTGGTCACGAAGGCGTCGTAGGTGCGCAGCCACTCGTCGTCGTCCGCGGCGTGCAGGACCGCGCACAGCCGGAATGCGTCGCCGGACAGCTTCCGGATCTCTCGCGCGGCCTTCTCGCTCGCCTTCAAGGTCGCGGTCCCGTCCCGCATGACGTCCGGCAGGATGATCTCCCTCGCGGACACCGCCAGCGCGGCTTCGACGAGGCTTTCCGCCGGCAGGGCGTAGCCGAGGTCGAAGAGCCCGTTGTCGATGATGATCTCGGCGCCGCGCTCGGCCTCGTGAGCGAAGAAGGCCCGGTAGCTCTCGTCGGACAGCACGTGCTGGGCGGCCACGTGGTGGACGCGGGCTGGCTCCTGGGCGACGAAGTTCTTCAGGTAGGCAGGCGGAGCGATGACGGAGAAGTCGATGCCCGCGGTGGTGATCACGACGCCCCCCACAGGCCGGTGGTGAGGGTGAGGAACTGCTGGGAAAGGACGGGGTCGGTGCCGAAGCGCCCGCCCGAGTGCACCGTGGTGGTGCGAGCCTCCTCCATCCGTACGCCCCGCATGCTCATGCACAGGTGCACGCCGCGCACGGCGACGGCGATGTTCTCGTGTCCGATCACGCCGTTGAGGTATTCGGCGACCTGGCGGGTGAACCGTTCCTGGACCTGCAGTCGGCCGGCGAAGTGCTGGGCGATCCGCCCGAACTTCGACAGGCCCACCACCTCGCCATCCGGCACGTATCCAGCCGTGACCTGCAAGTTCATGGGCAGCATGTGGTGCTCGCAGAGCGACCACACGCTCATGCCGCCCACGATGACCAGCTGACCACCCAGCTGGGACTCGGTGAAGCAGGTGGCCGTTTCGGCGCCGTCCGGGGACAGGAAGGCTCTCCACCAGGCCGCGACGCGGTCCGGGGTGCCGGTCAGCCCCTCGCGGGCGGGGTTCTCGCCCAGCTCGACCAAGAGCTGGTGGATCAGGCCGGCGACCCGGCCGGTGTCGATGACCGCAATGGGCCCGGCGACGGCAGCCGTCGGCGCCGCCGCAGGGCTGGCGATAGAGGTCGTCATGGGCGTCTCTCGTTTCCGGGGACTGGGGAACGGATGGGGCGTGGAGTCGGCTGCGGTCAGCGGCCTCTGGCGTCCGCGAAGGCCAACACGTGAAGGCGGGTGGTGAAGTGCCAGTGCCGGGCCGCGACCCCGTCCGCGAGGACCCGGGTAGTCGCGGTGATCACCTCGGGGGTGGTGCCCTCCGGCATCACCCACACCGGCGCGAGCCGGTGGGCGTCGGCCAGCTCGGCGATCCGGTCGAGGTCGTCCACCGTGGAAGCGACGAACTTGAACGCCGCCCGTCCGGAGGCCACAAACGCCTCCAGCGCGGCTGGCACGATGCTCTTGGCCTCCTTCACGCCGAAGCTGGCAAGCTTGGCCGAGACGTTGAACCGGACCCCGTCGGCCACCAGCTCGGGAGTGGGCGCGATGGTGCCGTTCGTCTCGAACTCGATCCGCTTGCCGGCTGCTATCAGTCCCCGGACGAGAGGCACCAGTCGCGCCTGCTGGATCAACGGCTCGCCGCCGGTGATCACGACCAGCTCGACCGGTGAAGACGTGGCCCAGGCCACCAGGCCCGCGACGGATTGCCTCGTCGACTCCTCGTGCGGGTCGAAACGAGACCAGTCCCAGGTGTACTTCGTGTCGCATCTCGTGCAAGTGAGGTTGCACCGGGACAGGCGGATGAACAGGGCCGGGTGTCCGCAGCTTGGGCCCTCGCCCTGAAACGTCGCCACCTCGGTACCGAAGCACTCCGCGACGATCAGGGATTCGCCATCGGCAGCTTCCGGTTCGAGGTTGAGCGGCTTGGTTGTGGTCATTGGCCCACCACATCGAAGCGGGCCCAGCTGCTTGCGGTCTCGCGGACCAGGACGGCGACAAGGCGGCCGGGGATCTCCGATTGGAGGTTCTGAACGAACCAGCCGGCCAGGAACTGGGCCAGGCGCTCCGAGGTGGGCTCGAAGGGCAGGACCTCGTGCAGGTTGTGGTGGTCGAGCTCGGTGTCCAGGAACGACTTGAACGGGGCGAGCGCACCGAAGTCCGTGACAAAGCCGGGATCCTCCAGCGCGGATGCAGTGAGGATGACCTCAACCTCGTAGCTGTGCCCGTGCTGGCGGGAGCACTTGTGCTCATGCGGCAGCCGGGGAAGCCGATGGCCAGCCTCGAAGGCGAACTTCTTACCGATGGTGAAGTTGCCGGGCGGTAGTGAAACAGCAGTGAAGCCCATTCGATTTCTCCGAGAGGTGAGGGTGTGGCTGATTCGGGCGGGGTGGGGCAGCCGCCTCTTCAGGCGGCTACGGTCTGTGCCCCCAGGTGGTTCTTCGCGGCCTTGTCCAGCACCTTGGTGAAGTGCTCGGCGCGCTCGTCGCCCTCGGCCTCCTGAGCGCGGAGGCCCCCGAAACGGGCCCAGTACCGCCGGCAGACGTCCCTCTCCATCAGCTTCGAGGCGTAGAACGGCAGATGCCCCTCCCGGACGAAGCCGAGGCGGTCGCGCAGGCTGAGCATGCAGATGAGCTGGTTGGCCTTCAGCAGCTGCATGTACTCCTCGACGTCCAGGTCCTCGGGCGTCCAGAGCTTGGCGAGGTCAGGGTTGGCGGACATCTGCGTCAGCCAGTCGAGTTGGTTGCGCGCGACGGTCGCCTCATTTCGTTCGGCCTGGTGCCGCGCGTCCTGCCTCAGCCGGGCGGCTCCGACCACGACGGTGGCGAGGGAAACCGCGGCGCCGGCAGCGAGGACGGCGGTGGTGAGCTTCATGCTTTAACGGTCCTTTCACGCAAAGTGATCTGGGGCGAGGGCGGGTCTGTGGAAGCCTGCGGGGCTCGCTGCGTCATGCGACACCCGCTAGCACGACGGCCGGTGAGCCGCCGACAATGCGATCCAGGGCGTACCGGCGGCGCACAGTGTCCAAAGCGACGGCGATCGGCGGCAGTCCGACGGCGGCCCTTCGCTGGTCCAGCAACTGCGGCGCACGCAGTGGGCACAGCTCCACCCCTGCTGCGCTGAGGACGAGTTGCGTCCCGAACTCTTGGGGGCGCCCGCTGTTGACCAGGGCGCGGTCGTGAAGGTGGGCCCAGTGCTGGATGCGCGCATCGCCGACCTGGACCGCACGTTTCAAAAGGGTGGTGGCCGCCCGCTGGAAGTCGGGTTCGTCGTCGGCGTGAAGAGCGATGCTCCAGGCGGCACGTGCTGCGTCGGGGCCCACGAGACGGTGGCCGGGCCAGTCATGTTCGGCAAGGATGCGGCGCAGCACTTTGGTGTCGGCGTGCTCAGCGTGACGGTCCTGGCCGAGGTGGACGGCGTCGAGCTGGTTGCGTACGCGTCTGGCCCGGCGTGCTGCCGACTGTGCGGCGCGGGCGATGAGTTCGCGGGCGAGGTCCGGCCGCAGCGGTTCCGCGGTCCTCACGCGATACTCCGCTGGTCGGCGGCGGACTGCGGCTCGTGGACCTGGCAGCCGATGAGCGCGCTCAGCCCAGGCCGAAGCTCAGCGGTGAGTTCGAGGCGCGCGACTCGCTCATGGTGCTGTCCGGTGCCCGATCCACGGACGTCCCAGCCCATGTCGGTGAGCCGACGAAGGAATGTGGCGATCGGATCGACGTCGAGAGGATGGCGGGCCATGGCCTCGGCCCGCACAAGCGGTACCTCGAGCCGGGCGGCGAAGTCGGAGGCCCACAGAGTGATCAGCCGGACGGTGTCATCGGAGTGACCGGGCAGGGTGTGGACGCAGTCCAGGAAGAGGCACGGGCCTTCGCCCCATCCGAGGTCGGGCCCGCGTTGCGGGATCATGCAGGCCAGCAGCAGCCCGTCCTCGAACAGTCCAGCCGGTTTCACCTGCGGGGCGCGGAACAGGGCCGGGATATCGGACCGGGCGGGTGTAGGCACCCCGCGCATGGCGAGCCAGCGCTGACGGTCCTGGACGAGGGCCGCGGCCTCGTCCCGTTCGGCGTCGGTGCGCAACGACCGCATCTCGTACACGGCCGGTAACCCTTCCGCGCACTGGCTTCGAGGCGCGGGGGAGGACTCGATGGCCGCAGAAGCGGGTGAGGCATTCACTGGCTCGCTCCGCTCTCCATCGTGGTGGCCCCCCTGGCGCCCAGCAGGCCCCACGCGTGGGCCCAGGCGACAAGTTGGGTGGTGTTGGCCGCCCCGGTCTTGTCGAGCAGTTCGTCATGTGCGGCTCGCACGTCGGCGGGCGCGATCTTGGCTATGGCAGCAATGTCGCTGGGATTGCTGTGCTCAGCGACCGCCCGCAGCAACAGTTGTTGCTCTGGACTGAGTTCCGGCATTGGCCTGTCCGTTGTGGGCGGAGCGACCTGCCGGGCGTTGCACAGGAAGTGCACGATCACTGGGGGCTTACAGCGGGGCGGGCAGTGGAGGCTCTCCCGGATGTCGCGTACGTACTGGCGGACGGTCACGGCCGACAGCCCGGTCCTCGCGGCGATCTCTTGAGGGCCGAGGCCGTCCACGAGGTGCTGGGCGACGCGCTGCTGGGTCGGGGTCAGGGGGGTGATCGGTGCGCTGGTCATCATGCGCGGGGTCACGGGTGTCTCTTTCGCGGCTGCGTTGAGGGATATCGGGTGGGGTGTCGCCGGACCCCGCGGGGGACGGGGGCCGGCGACACGGGCCCGTGCGCGGCGGTCTGGATTCACGGGGCGCCGCACACGGGGGCTCATGCGGCTGTCGGGTCGGGGCGGGCCCACGCCGCTTCGGCGGCGAGACGTTCTGACCACTGGATGTGGGCCTCGTCGAAGGCGGCGTCGGCGAGGCGTATGCGCTGGACTTCGCCGGTTCCGGCCGGTGGGTAGGTGAACTGGATGTCGCGCCACAGGCGCTGGAGGATGTAGTCGCCGTTGAGGGCATGGGCGCCGTGCAGCTCCATGGCGTCCTGGGTTGACTGCATCGCCCACTGGTGGCCGAGGTACTTGGCGTTGATCAGGTCGGCGTCGCAGGGCAGGCCCTGGTCGAGGAGGTGCACGGACTGATAGGCCAGGATTCGCCCGGCGCGCAGGCGGGCCTCCATGTCACCGATGCGGTCCCGCAGAACCGGCAGATCGGAGAGGGCGCCCCGGTAGCGGGAGCGCGTCTTGAGGTAAGCGGTCGAGGTGGCCACGACTGCCTCGTGTATTCCCAGGCTGACTGCGGCCAGGTTGGGACGGCCGTACAGGATGCTGCTGCTCTGCGCTACGCCCAGCCCCTGGCCGATCTCTCCGACCACGTTTTCCTCGGGGACGCGGACATGATCGAGGTCGAGGCGGCCGGCGGAGAAGCCGTGCAGGCCGAGGCCGGGACGGTGGTCGGCGACTGAGAGCCCTCGGCGCTTGGATTCGACCATGAACGCGGTCAGCGCCTGGGAGGTGCTCACGCCTGCCTTGGCGGTCCGGGCGACCACGAGGTGGGCTCCCGCGAGGTGGCTATTCCCGATGTGGATCTTGCTGCCGGTGATCACCCATTCGTTGCCGACGTGCTCGGCGATGGTCTCGATGCCGCCGATGTGTCCGCCGGCTCGCGGTTCGGTCACGGCGATCGACAAGAGCAGTGAACCGTCCGCTACGCGGGGCAGCCAGCGGCCCTTCTGCTCGTAGGTGGCGAAGTGCAGCAGGGCGCCGACGGGGATCAGCGTGGCCTGGAGGATGGCCGCCGCAGCCGCCGAGACGCGGGCAATGCGGTGGACGAGGATTGTCTTGGCCACGTGTCCGGCGTCCAGCCCGCCGAAGGAGGACGGGACGCTGACGGCGAACCAGCGCCGTGCGGCCATCAGGTCGGCGACCTTGCGCTCCACCCTGCCGGGGGCGGCCTCCATGCGTGCGGCGCGCGGCGCGATGTGCTCGGCCGCGAAGGCGTCCGCCTCGTCCCACAGCAGTTCGTGGCGGGCGTTGAGATAGGGGCGCAGCGCCGGCGGCGGCGTGGTGGGTGTGGCGGGCATGGTCCTCTCCCTCTCCCTGGATGAAGGTCGCACGGTGGAGCGGCCGGGGATCGCCTGCGGCTCCCGGATGGGGGGGTCGTGCAACGGACTAGCGGACGGGCGCGCGGGCGATGTGGTCCATCACCCGGACGCCGGCGTTGATGACGATGTCTCTCAGCCGTCGGGCCTCGCTCAGGGGCCGCTTCTCGGGGTCGATGACGCACACCGTGCCCAGCACGGTGCCGCTGTCGTGGATGAGCGGGGCACCGAAGTAGGAGCGGATCCCGACCGCGTCGACCACGGGGTTGCCGCTGAAGCGCGGGCTGGCGTGCACGTCGTGCAGCGGAAGGGCCTTCTTGCGGGCCATGACCTCCGGGCACCAGCCGTGGTCGCGGCTCATGGTGCGGCCGACGATGACGTACCCGCTGTCCGCGGGCGGCTGGTGCAGCCCGACGAAGGTCTGCTCCTCCAGGAAGAGGTTGACGAAGCCGTACAGGAACCCGGCTCGTGTGGCCATGTCGCGGGCCAGTTCGTCGAAGTCCTCGCTGGCAGCGGTGGGCACGCCTAGGCGATCCAGCAGCTCGTACCGCTGCGCCAGCTCGGTCGCCTGCTGGGCCTGCGGGACGGGGACGGCGGCGCCGGCGGGGAGGTATGGCCCATGGGTGACGTCCCGCATGGTGCGTCGCGGCAGCGACTGCGTGAGGGGGGCGATCTGCCGCGCGCGGTAGGGATCGTTGGGCTGATACGACATCAGGCGTCCTGAAAGGTGGTAGTGGATGCGGGGCGAGCGGGGCTTGCCGATGCGCTCTTCAAGGCGTGGCCAACGAGGGTCAGCAGGACGCCAGCGACGTGGTTCGGATCGCGAGCGTCGCAGGTGACCACCGGCACAGAGGCGGGCAGTTCGAGGGCGGTGCGGACCTCTTCGGGGTGGTAGCGATGTGCTCCGTCGAACTGGTTCACCGCGACGACGAAGGGCAGGCCGATGTCCTCGAAGAAGCCGACGGGGGTGAAGCTGCTTTCCAGGCGGCGGGTGTCGACCAGGACGACCGCGCCGACGGCTCCGCGACAAAGGTCGTACCAGAGGTCGACGAACCGGTCCTGGCCGGGCGTGCCGAACAGGAACAATTCCAGGGGCACGGGCGCGTCGGGCAGGTTGAGGCGACCGAAGTCGAAGGCGACCGTGGTGGTCTGCTTGGCCTCGACGCCCGCCAGGCTGTCCACGTCCGCGCTCGCCTCGGTCAGGTACTCCTCCGTGCTCAGCGGCGTGATCTCACTGACGGCACCCACGGCGGTGGTCTTGCCCGCGCCGAAACCGCCGGCGATCACGACCTTCAGCACGGTCGGTGCGCCGGCACGCGGGCGCGACGACGGCCGCAGCACCACGGCCGGGTCACCCGGCCTGGGGGTAGGCGATGGCATCGGGCCACTTCCTCTTCAGGCCCGCAGACAGGGCCGCCAGCAGTTGTGCAGAGGGACGTGCATGCGCGTCGGACGCGGCATGGGCGGTGACGGGGACGACCAGGGCGTCGGCGTCCAGGAGGTCGGAGATGAGGATCTTGACGGCGGTTACGGGACGGCCGAGTCGGCCCGCCAGCTCGGTCACCGAACGCCGGTGCTCCCGGCACAGGGCGAGGATCTCTGCGCATTCCTCGGCCTGGCCCGGGCCGGGCCGCCCGGGTCCGGCATCCAGCACCGTGTCCAGGCCGAGCAAATGCCGTGGCCGGGTGCGACCGCGCGTCAGGGTGTAGGTCCGCACGAACGTCGAATCCTCGGCCGCGCTGCCGTGTGCGGTCACCGGACCTCATCACCCGTGCCGACGCGGACGGGGATCTGCATGTAGGGGGCGAACTTCTGCACCAGGCGCCCCATCTCGAACCCGACGGTGCCGGCATCGGCGTCCATGGTCGCGATCACCGCGAGGACCGTGTCCACCACGCCCCGCTCGTTGCCGGGATGGCCCTCGAAGGCCGCGCTGCGACCGGAGCTCTGGACGAAGATCAGACAGTCGTCTCGTTCGATGACGACCTGCCTCGCCGGCCTCTTCTTGTGGGTGGGACCGGTGATGTTCGCCGCGAGTGAGGCCACTCCGCTGATGGCGGCTGACAGTTCGTCCGCCCAGTCCTTGTCGACGTCGCTGTCCAGCAGCCGTAGTCCGTCCCGCGAGAGTAGGACGGCGTGCGTGACGCCCGTCGTGTCGGAGGCGAACTGCCGCAGCAGCCACGCCATGTTGTCCCGCTGTCCGCTTGCCGTTGTCTCGGTTGCGGGTGCGTCGCCGGTCACGTTGTTCGTCGCGGGGTGGGTGCTCATAGGGATCGCTCCAGAAGGGGGGAAGGGCCAGCGGATGTAACGGCCACCGGGAACGTGGAGGGACGAGGTTCAGGGCCTGGGGTGCTCTGTCGAAGCGGTGGGAGAACCGGCTTGCCCGCCGGCCTGGATGCCGGTGCGGAAGGCGGCTGCGAGCCCTGGCGTCGCCGCGATCACGGGGGCTTGCTCCCGCTCGTGTGGCGGATGGAACGTGCCGGCCTGGCGTCTACGCGTGGGAAGGGCGGGCGCATCAGCAGAGTGACCTGCCCGTGCGGGTTCCGGAGCCCCTGCGGTACCGGGGTGTGGGACCTGCCCCGGCCTCGGAGTGGCTGGAGTCGCGGCAACCTGCTGCGGTTGCGGCGCCAAGGGGCGGGCGTCCTGGGGCAGCGCGCTCGCATCGTCGACGGAGGGAATCGCTACTAGGAGCCGTGCCGGGATGACCACCAGGGCGGTGGTGCCTCCCGTCACGTTCTCCTGCAGGAGAACGGACAGCCCGTGCGACTGGGCGATCTTCGCGGCGACCAGCAAGCCGAGCTGCCCCGCTCGCACCTGGCCGCTGACGTCGACCTCTTCGGGGGCCTGGAGCAGGTGGTTCATCTGCGCCCGCGTCTGCGGATGCATGGGGATGGCCCGGTCCTCGACCTCGACCGCCAACCCGTTCGCCACCCGCTGCGCACGCACCATCACCTTCGTAGCCGGATCGGAACACTCACAGGCGTTCTCGATCAGCTCAGCCAGCAGGTGCGTCAGGTCCGGACCCACATGGCCGGGAAGGCCCAGCTCCGCGCCCACGGACCCCGCCGCAACCGCCACCCGCGGATACTGCACGACCTCGGAGACGGCGCCGCGCAGCACGCTCTTGACGGGAACGGGCCGACGCACGCTGCGCAGGGACTGCCCGCCCAGCACCGCCGTGCTCTCGACCTGGCGACGCATCCGCGTCACGAGGTGATCGATCTCGAAGATCTTGGCCAGCAGCTCCGGGTCGTCGGTCAGCATCTCCAGCTGGCTCAGTGCTTCAAGTGCCTTGCCGACCAAGGCGTGCTCGCGCATGGCCAGGCGGCGCAGCACTTCCAGGAGTACGACGGACTGGGACTCGTCGTGCACCCGTATCAGCGACGCGATGGCCTGCACCTGGAGGGCACTCAACGCCTTGTTGATCTCGACGTTCGGACTGGCCGATGGTGGCACCTGCAGGTCCGGCAGCGGCGGCCGTCCCCCGCGGCACAGCTCGTCCGCCGACCACTGCACCGACTTCTCGATGGCCGCGGCTGCCCCTGCGATTGCTGCCAGTGCCGTTGCCCGGGCCTCCTCCGCCGCTGCCTGTATGGCTCCTGCAGCCGTTCGCGCTCCGCGAGCCGCCATCGTGGCGACGCCCGCGAGTCCGCAGATCAGGCCGGCCAGGAGCCAGCCGGGGCCCACCGCGGACACCGACCAGAGGGTGAAGGCGGCACCCAGCAGGGCGGCAAGGAGCACTAGGGGCAGTGCGACGGCGCGGTGGACACGGTGCAGGGTGAACGCGTTGATCGGAGGCCGCCGTCGGCGGTGGCCGGTGGCGGCCGGCCGTGCCGAAAAGGCGCTGTCAGGCATGGGAATCCTCGTCAGGGTGGGGGTGGCTAGGCGTGCTGCAGCGTCAGGTCTGCGCAGGTCTTGTGTGTGCTGCGTGCGGTCGAGCGGGGCGACGGAAACGCGACCGCGCCGCGGTGGGAGGACTGCGTCGCCAGGAGTTGAAGCAGCCGGGCGCTCTGGATCAGGCCCATGTGGCTGAATGCCTGCGGGAAGTTGCCGAGCTGGCGCTGCTGGAGGGGGTCGTACTCCTCGGCCAGGAGGCCGAGGTCGTTGCGCAGTGCGAGGAGGCGTTCGAACAGGGCGTGGGCCTCGTCGAGGCGGCCGGTCAGGGCCAGGGCGTCTACGAGCCAGAAGGAGCAGAGGACGAATGTGCCCTCGTCTCCGCTCAGGCCGTCCACCCCGGTGTGGTCGCCGATGGTCGGGTAACGGCGCACAAGCCCGTCAGAAGTGGAGAGTTCACGGCGCACTGCGTCCACGGTGCCGATGACGCGCGGGTCGTTCGGCGGTAGGAAGCCAACGCGGGGGATCAGCAGCGTGGCGGCGTCGAGTTCCTTGGAACCGTAGGACTGGGTAAAGGTGTTGCGCACCGGATCGAAGCCCCTGGTGCAGACCTCGTGGTGGATGGTTGCCCGCAGCTCGGTCAGGCGGGCCAGGTCGACGTCGAGCGCGCCGGCTTCGGCCAGGCGGATGGTGCGGTCGATCGCCACCCAGGCCATCACCTTGGAGTGGACGAAGTGCTGGCGTGCCCCGCGGATCTCCCAGATCCCCTCGTCGGGCTCCCGCCAGCGCTGTGCCAGGTGCTCGACGAGCCGCTGGTGCAGCACCGCAGTGTCGGCACAGTGGGCCACACCGCTCTCGTGCGCGAGGTACAGGGTCTCGATCACCTCGCCGTACACGTCGAGCTGGAGCTGGTCCGCCGCCCCGTTCCCGACCCGCACCGGCGTCGAGCCCTCATACCCGGGCAGCCAGGGCAACTCCCGTTCCCGAAGATCACGCTCTCCGGTGATCGCGTACATGATCTGCAGGTTCTCTGGGTCGCCGGCCACGGAACGCAGAAGCCAGCGCCGCCATGCCTGCGCCTCCTGCCGGTAGCCGGTCTCCAGTAACGCGGCCAGGGTCGTAGCGGCGTCGCGCAGCCAGGTGAAGCGGTAGTCCCAATTGCGTCGGCCGCCGATCTCCTCGGGCAGCGAGGTGGTCGGCGCGGCGACGATCCCGCCGCTCGGGTGGTAGGTCAGTGCCTTCAGTGCGATCAAGGAACGGACCACGGCCTCACGGTAGGGGCCGTCGTAGGTGCACTGCTGCGTCCAGTCCTGCCAGAAGGCGAGCGTCTCGGTGAGCGCCGCGTGCGGGTCGGGGATCTCCGGAGCCGGTGCGTGGGACGGGCACCAGCTGAGCACGAAGGCCACGCTCTGCCCGGCGCGGATGGCAAAGGCACTGACGACGACCCCGTCCTTCTCCGCCTGCGGGACGCAGGTGTCGAGCCACAGTGCGTCCGCGCCAGCCTCCGCGACCATGCGCCCATCGGCCTCGTGGATCCACGGGCTGACGCTGCCGTATCCCGGCCGCGGACGCATGGCCGAAACCATTGCCACCTCACCGGCCAGACCCTCGACGATCCGGATCACCTGCGGTGCCCCGTCGCGAGGCGGCATGAAGTCCAGGACGCGGACCGACCCGGCCGGTGTGCGCCAGATCGATTCGAGGACGAGCGTGTCACCGCGGTACCGGCGCTCGGCGACCGCTTCGGGCCCGGAGGGGCCAGGCGCGGCCGGGGCGATCTGCCAGGTGCCGTGCTTGTGCGTGCCGAGCAGGCCGGCGAAGACGGCCGACGAGTCGAACCGGGGCAGGCACAGCCAGTCGATCGAACCGTCGTCGCAGACGTGGGCACTGGTCTGCATGTCGCCGATCAGGCCGTACTGCTCGATGCGCGGGAGGCGTTTCATCGTGTGGGTCTCCGTAGTCCCCGTGGACCCGGGGGGTGGCTTCGGGGCCGCCGGGGCGGCCGGGAAGTGTCGGTGAGAGAGGCACGGTGGTTATCGGTCCGGGGGAGGTCTGTTCTGCCTCGGCCGGGGATCCACGTCCCGTGGAGCAATGCGGCCGGTTACTCGCTCACCACGAAGAGCCAGCCACGCCATGGGACCGAGAATCAGCGCGATCAGAACTGCCCCGGCGGCGGTCATGTCCGGGGCACCGACGCGGCCAGAACCACGCACGCGAGGGCGAGAGCGAAGACCGCGCCGCGCAGCACGTTGATCGGCGGCTTCCACCAGCGCCGTCTCTGGACCGACTTCGCAGGGGCCACGTCGTGGGCCTGCACGGCAGCGATAAGGTCTTGGGTCGCCTCGGCCAGCCTGACCAGATGAACCCTGCTGGGCATGTAGCCATCGGGGAGGCCGCCCGAACAGAGCTGCTGCGCACGGAGCAGGGCTGGCTCTTGCGAAGGCGTCAGAGCTCCGAGCTGGCTGACGTGTCCTCGCAGCCGCAGTGCGAGGTCCTCCACATCGGCGGCAGTATCGGGTAACGGCGAGTCCTCCCCCAGCACGAGCGCCAGCGTTTCCGTCGCCGAGGCCGCCGGGTCCCGTCGCAGGATGGGCTCACCAAGGGCGTGGCTTCTCCTTCCGTGATCACTGAGTTGGCACGCCCGGCGAAGGGCCAGCGAGGGACGCATGACGCAACTCCTAGGTGAATCAAGCCAACTTGAGCGAGGAACGCTGTGCACCGCAGGCAACTGACGTGCAAGGTGAGTGATCCTGCGGCTACGTTGAGCGAACCGCGAATCCCTGTCAGGGGGTATGCCTACGCGGCCCTCAAGGCCGTCAAAGGCGTCAAAGATCATTTCGGAACCGAGGGGCAGTACATGGCCCGTGAGAGAAACGTCGCCCTTGCCGCGCTCCTGCGCGAAGCGGGCTGGTCCCAGCCCCAAGCAGCCGTCGCGGTCGCTCGCGTTGCCGCGGAGAGCGGTGTACGCGAACTGGAGGCCATTTCCCGCTCCCACATCGCCATGTGGGTCC
The DNA here is from genome assembly GCA_014655195.1 of Streptomyces cellulosae. GTDB lineage: Bacteria > Actinomycetota > Actinomycetes > Streptomycetales > Streptomycetaceae > Streptomyces > Streptomyces cellulosae. Next base: position 27,751 of record BNBH01000019.1, read on the forward strand.
AGGGCACGAAGCCCAGTGGACGAGCGCCTCATATCCTGCGTGAGACGCTGTCCCGCAGGCTCGGCCGACGCCTCACCCTCGCTGACCTCGGACTGGAAGATGGGCCGACAGGATCCACTGACAGTAGTTCTGACTGGAGCGTCGACCCTCTGACCGTGCTGGCCGAGCTGGGAAGCGACGATCTGGACATGCACCGACGCAAGCTGTTGGCTACCACCGCGTACTCGGCCGCCGGCCTCGTCCTGCCTGCCGCTCCATGGTGGGCAGCCGCCCCGGCCGCGGCGGCCTCGCGCCCTGCAGTTTCCTCCCGGCTGGTGACTCAGGCTGACATCGACGATGTCCGCAAACTGACCACCTTCTACTCCGCGAGGGACCAGCAGCGCGGTGGAGCCTCGGGGCGCTCGGCCCTGGCCGGCCATCTTCGCGACGAAGCGGTGCCGCTCCTGGGCAGCAGGTTCCGAACGGAACAGCACCGCCGGGATACGTACTCGGCCGTGGCAGAGATGACCTACCTCGCAGGCTGGATGGCCTTCGACGCCTCCGAGCATCGGACCGCCCAGCGCTACCTCACCCTCGCCGCACGCATTGCGGCCGAAGCCGCAGACGGACCGCTGGGCGGCCACATCCTGCGTGCCCTCGCCCATCAAGCAGTCGACCTCGGGCACCCACGCAGAGCGCTCGACCTGGCCGATGCCTCCATGTCCCGCACCCACTACGGCCAGGCCAGCTCGCGGGAGAAGGCCCTGCTCGCGGTAGTCCATGCCCGCGCCCTGGCCGCCGGCGGCGACCGCCGCGGCACTCTCGCGGCCATCAGTCGCGCGGAGAGGGACCTCGCACGTGCCGATAACGAAGGTGCCCCCGACCGCGTCAGCTTCTTCCAGGAAGCCTCCCTCGCCCACGAGACTGCGTGTGCCTTGCGGGACCTGGGAAATCCTCTCGACGCGGAGTTGCATTTCCAGCGCAGCGTCGCCACCCGCCGACGGCAGCAGTATGCCCGTACCCACAGTGTGACCCTCGGCTACCTCGGTGCTGTCCAGGTCCAGCAGGGACGCCTCGATGAGGCATGTGGTACCTGGGGACAAGCACTGGACGCCATGGCTGGCGTCCAGTCCGGCCGCGCCCGCGACGTCATCGTCCGCATGCAGAGCGACCTCTCGCCTGTGCGGCAACGTGGTGGCCGCCACGTCGCCGAACTGGACCGCCGGGCGCGGGAAATGCTGCGCGCCATAGGCTGACCACAGGGCACGTCCGCAGCTATTGACGGCAGCTGCTGAACACGCGACCCCGTTAGAGAGGAACGAGCGCCGATGGCAACGTACGAGGTCGAATCGATCGCAACGGTGGTCGGGGGCCACACCCGCGTTCAGGACGATTACCAGGGCGGAGTCGAGTCGGTCATCCGACTCAACGAGGCGTACCCCCTTGAGACGCTGCAGGGAATCGAAGAGTTTTCCCACCTGACGGTGACCTGGCTCTTCCACCTGGCGCGACCGGAAGACGTCCAGCTCCACGCACGCAGCCCCCGCGGGAATCCGGACTGGCCGTCGACCGGTACCTTCGTCCACCGCAACCATCGGCGTCCCAATCAACTGGCGATCAGCTACCCGCGGCTGCTCAAGGTCGAGGGGCGGGACCTGTTGGTCACCGATCTCGACGCTGTAGACGGAACGCCCGTGATCGACTTGGCACCGTACTTCGAACAGATGGGGCCTCGTGGCCCGATCCGTCAGCCCGCCTGGCCCGGCGAGATGCTCGAACCGAATTACTGGGCGAAGGCAAGCGAACGGCCCTCGGAGCGCCCTGTGTGACAGAAGCGACTGAGCTGCCCGGCTTGCCATTTGCATCGTCGGCAACCAACTGGAGGTCTGGCTCAAGCTGCAGCCCTCGCGTCTTGGAACTCACACCACGTCTCCTCGCCGCTGCTCTCCCATGCGTCTGAGATCGCATCGACCAGCCGGATCCCGCGCCCCGATTCACCGTCGGGTCCGGCTTCCTTGAGCACAGCGGGCGCCGGGTTGTGGTCGGTTACCGAGACACGCACCACGTCGACGCCCACCGTGATGCGGAGCACGACTTCGCCCTCACCGTGGACTACGGCGTTGGTGACCAGCTCCGAGACGGCCAGTACGACGAGCCCCGCCACCGGCTCCGAAACACGGCACCGCCGCAGGAACGCCCTGGCTATGCGCCGCATCTCCCCGACCTTCGCGAGGTCGGGGAGAAGGGCCGCCTGACAGGCATGGGATGCCGCCGGTACCTCTGCCCTCGCCCATGCGCCGGGCTCATCTTCCTGAACCGGCCTGACGCATGACACGCCTGCTGTAGCCGCACAGCTACGGATGCCCCCGCCGGGCGGGGCCGCCTCTTGGAGCCTGGTCATGTCGGCTATGGCACCGCGCGGCGACGCCGTCGACCAGGGGAATCCAGAGGGGGAAAATTATGTCAAGGGGGAAACTGCAGGGGGGAATTGAGGCCATGATTGGATTCCGCCCACCAACAGAGGTCACACTCATGCCAGACCCGTTCGCCGACCTGCTCCTCCGGCTTCGGCAGGAGGCGGGCCGGACTCAGGAGGAGCAGGCGGAGGCGATCAACGCTGTCTCCGGCCGGGACACAATGACCCGCCGAGAGATCAGCCGTTATGAGAACTTCGAGAACATTCCTACCAACCACACGATCGGCCACATCGCGGCGGCCTGCGGTGTCCCCTTCGAGGAACTACAGCGAGAGGCCAAGGCCGCCCGCGCTCGGAAGAGAAAGGGGCATGCTGATGCAGGGGAGGAGCAAGACGCCGTGAAGCGTCGCACCCTCCTGGGTAGCGCCACCATCGGCGTGAGCGTGGCCGCCGAGCCCTGGGGGCGCCTCGCCTTCGCCCTCAGCAAGGGGGCCAAGATCGATTCGCCCGCTGCCGCCGCGCTCATCGACCGAGCCGCTGAACTGCACGTCCAGGAACTCAACCTCAGCGCGCGGCGGCTACAAAAAACGGTCGAGTCGCATCTTGACGCGATCACTGCGGCCCTGCCTCGTGCAGGCGATCACGAAGGCGCTCTCACCATCGCCGCCGGAGAAACCGCCGCTCTGGCCGGTTGGGTGGCCTGGGACCTGGGGGAGCACGACAAAGCCAACGCCTACTACAAAGTCACGTCGCAGTGCGCGGCGGCTGCCGGGCATCCTCCACTCCGAGCCCTGGCCCTGACCTACAGCAGCTACGGCGCTTTGACGCCAAAGGCGAAGATGGAGTTCCTCTCCCAAGCCGCCAACGACGTGCGCGGCCACGGTAACGCTACTGCTGCCGCCTGGGTTCTCGGTAGACATGCGGAAGAAGCTGCGGCGGCCGGCGACGAGGTGGGGGCGCTCCGGGCGTTAGACCGAGCGCGCTTCGCTTACGATTTCGCGGACCACGCCAGCGAGCAGGCATGGGTCAGGTTCGTGACCCCATACCGCATGGACTCGTTGGCCCTGTCCGTGTACGGCCAGCTGAGGCGTCCCGAGCTCACGTCCACAGCTGATACCGCGGTCGACCGCCTCGGAGACGGACTACCGGACGGGGGCGTCGTGGTCCTCGGTGATCTCGCTTCGGCCCTACTGCGTGGGGGTGACGTCGACCAAGGCGTCTACGTGGCACGCCAGTTTGCTGCGGCGGCACAGGCCAAGCCCAACACCATGGGCAAGGAGCGGGCGGCGGCTATTGCAGCGTTGCTTCCTGACAGCGAACACGAACTTGCCGTTCATTTCCGGCGGTTCGCATCCTGATCCACCTCGGGTGGCACGCGGCACGCCCAGGGCGCCAACGCCGCCGACGCCCGGCCCGTGGCTCCTCAGTCCGATTCCGTCTCCTCGAAGACCCAGGACAGGTACGCCTCCGACCCGCCGGTTACGGGCAGAGTGATCCATTGGGGGACGTCGTACGAGTGCTTCTCGTGCACCCACGCTTCTAGCGCGGGTAGACGGTCCGTCGTAGTCATATACGAGATGCGCCACTCCCGCGCCGCCTCGACCTTCCCCTTCCACCAGTAGAAGGCGGTGATTGGCGCATCAATGTGAACTCCCGCTGCAAGCTTGCTCTCGACCGCACCTCGGGCCAGCATCGTCGCCTGCCCCTCGTCGTCGCTGGTCGTCTGCGCAATCACAATATCGTGGGCCATGCAACTACCTCTCCAGCTTGGGTACCGCGACCCTACCCAGCCGTCCAGGGCACACCGAAAGCTGGTAGCCACCCCTCAAGGCGAGTGAGGCTGGTCGTGTCCCTTGACGTGGTGTAGGCGATCAATCGTCGGTCGTGTTGGTGGTGTTGGGTAGTGCGGGGGCGCTTTCGCCGGGCTCGGTGGGGTAGATCTGGTCCATGCTGCCTTCGGGTAGGTAGCGGCGGGGGAAGGCGATCCACTCGTCGTGCATCTCGAAGAGCACGGCGGTGACCAGCCGCAGGAGCGCGTCGTCGTTGGGGAAGACCTGGACGACATCGACGCGGCGTTTGATCTCGCGGTTTATCCGCTCCAGCGGGTTCGTGGACTGAATCTTCTTCCAGTGCCGTTCCGGGAAGGCGGCGAAGGCGGTGAGGTCGTCCTTGGCGTCCAGGAGCATCTGCTTGACCTGAGGAAACTGTGCGCCAAGCATGTCGGCGACCGTGTCGAGCTGGTTGCGGACGGCGTCCTGGTCGGGCTGGGCGAAGATGGTGCGGATGGTCGCGGCGACCATTTCCGCGGCGTCCTTGGGGATCACGCCGAAGACATTGCGCAGGAAATGAACCCGGCAGCGCTGGTAGGCCGCGCCGATCATGACCTTGCGGATCGCCTTGACCAGGCCCGAGTGGTGATCGCCGAGTACGAGTCGGACACCGCCCAGGCCGCGTTCGCGCAGGTGACGCAGGAACTGGGTCCAGAACACCTCGGTCTCGCTGTCGCCGACCATCACTCCCAGCACCTCGCGGCCGCCGTCCTCGGTGATGCCGGTGGCGATCACCACGGCCCGCGAGACGATCTGGTGCGCGACCCGTGCCTTGCAGTAGGTCGCATCGAGGTAGACGTAGGGGAAGCGGGTGTGGTCCAGGGGCCGGCCGCGGAACGCGGTCAGCTGGGTGTCCAGGTCCGCGCAGATGCGTGAGACCTCGCTCTTGGAGATCCCGCTGTCCGCTCCCAGTGCCTTGACCAGGTCGTCGACCGAGCGGGTGGACACGCCGTGGACGTACGCCTCCATGATGACGGCGAACAGAGCCTGGTCGATGCGGCGGCGACGCTCTAGCAGGCTCGGGAAGAAGCTGCCCGAGCGCAGCTTGGGTATGGCCAGGTCCAGGTCACCGGCCTGCGTAGTCAGCGTCTTGTCGCGGTGCCCGTTGCGCAGCGCGGTGCGTGTCTCGGTGTGCTCATTCCACTCCGCACCGATCCTCGACGTCGCCTCGGCCTCGATCAGCTCCTGGAGCATCCGCTCGGCCACGGACCGGACGAGTTCGAGTCCGTCCGCCGAACGCAGTGACTCCAGCAGCCGAAGTAAGTCATGCTGGGACAGGGCCATCATGCACCTCCTGGTTGAACTGGCCGTTTACCAGGGAGAGTTGCATGGTGGCCCGCCTGCCGGGCAGGGAGCGGAATCCCTATCGACACACGCCCCGGGGCGTACGCCCCAACGTTGATCGGCTACACCACGAAGCGGGACGCCATCGTGAGGCTCAACCACGACCTGTACTAGTCAGGTGCCGGTGGCGTGTCGCTTAGGCACCGCAGCGGCAGGAGGTCGTGCGGCTGCATGATGCAGGCGCCGGGGCTCGTGCGCTTCACAAGCCCACGACAGGAGGACTTGCTGGCTGTCGGCGGCTATTCGCTCACGGCAGACGAGAAATAGGACCACAGGACTGGATACCTCCGTCCGGACCATGTCAACGTACAACGTCCCGGAAAACACCAGGCCAGGATGTGCAGATGGTCCACTGCGGCCCGGGTTGCGAAATGCCTTGGAATCCTGCACCCGTGTGACTGCCTTGCTGGCAGGGCTCCTACTTGGGGAGGTCCGCCTGTCTGACCCCGCTATGCGATCCGCTCGCTTCACTGCACCCGCTCCTTATACCCGCGGCGCGTCTGAACGCCTGGTACAGCCAGGCAGCCAGCGACTACGGGACCGTCTCCGTCGGGCTGTGCGTCTGCTTTTGCGTGGCCGGCCTGTTCGGCGAGGACCTGTTGCAGCGTGGCTATCGCAGCGTCAGTGCCGCCCTCGTATACCTTGCGGCACGTCTTGGCGCCGCAACATGGCAAATGGCACACGCCATCAGGACGAGCGCCTCGCTGCGCGGAATCTCGACCGCCTCACCGATGACGGTCCGCTGGTGCTCGCCACGGACGGCGCGCACCTGGTTGGGCGTCGACTGGCCCTGGCTGCGGCGAGCCTAAGCAGATGCCGTCTTCGTGATGCGGTGCGCAACATAGACGACGATCGCCGGTTGGCAAAACCGGCGATCGTGAGGTTCCTTGAGGATTCGCATGCGCGGCTGTGCTTGGCGGCGGAGCTGCAGCGAACTCAGCAGCTCGTGAAACGGAATGGCACTGGTCTGGTGCCAGCCAGATGATCCGGCGCCCTGCTGGTGCAGGTCCACCTTGAAGGAGAGTGAGTACCCCCTGTCCGTTCCGATCAAGAAGCTTCCACCCAACTCCAAGGGGCAGGTGCGCTACCGGTTCGTAGTCGACGTAGGCATCGACCCTGCGACCGGGAGGCGCAAACAGCTGACTCGTACGTTCGCCACGCTCAAGGAGGCGAAGGCTGAGTACGCGCGCATCACCAACCGCCGCGAGGAAGGGACGTTCGTACCGCCCAACCAGATAAATGTAAATGAGTGGCTTGATCAGTGGCTGGCCATGAAGGCAGAGGATCTGGAAGAGACCACTATCTACAACTATCGGGTTACCCTCGATCGAGTTCGGGGGAGGCTGGGGCGCATCCGGCTTCAGGAACTCACCGAGGAAGATGTGGAAGACTGGATGCACTGGGCGTTGAAGCATGGGCGGGTGCGCGGTGGTAAAGCAGGCACTCCGCTCGGAGTGACCAGCGTGGAAATGAGTCTCGCTCGATTGAAGGATGCCCTGAATCGAGCCGTTACGCGTCGGCTAGTAACCATGAATGTGGCCCAGCATGTGACTATTCCGCGTAGGGCACGCAAAGAGGAGCGAAAGAAGAAGCAGGAGGTGAAGCCGTGGAACGTCCAGGAGATCCAGACGTTCATTCACGGTGTCCGGAAAGAACGGCTCTACGCTGCCCTCTTGCTGTCCCTCATGGGTCTACGTCCGGCTGAAGTCTGCGGACTCCGATGGGAAGACGTGGACTTGGAGGCCGCCACGATCACCATAGCCAACACGCGGACGATGATGGGGAATCGGTACGTTGTGGAGAAGGACACCAAATCCCTGGCTGGGGAACGGGATCTTCCTTTGCCGGCACCGGTGCTGGCTGCCCTCAAGTCGTTCAGGGCTCTCCAAGCCAAGGAGAAGCTCGTCCTCGGTGAGGCTTACTCGGACTCCGGATACGTGGTGGTGCACGAGACTGGGGAAGCCTTCACGATCAAGCAGCTCCGCAGACGCGCTTACCGGCTCATGGAGATCCTTGAACTCCGCAGAGTGCGCCTCTACGACGCTCGCTCCTCCTGCCTCACATACCTCGCCAACAAAGGCGTGCCGGATCACATCCTTGCCCGGTGGGCTGGACACACGAACGTCAAGACCACCAAGAAGTGGTATGTGAAGCCGGACGTGGAGGACCTCCGCGGAGCCGCCACAACGTGGGACGGCCTGCACGGTGCTGCGACGGAGGGGTAAGCGTGACTCAGGCGGCCTGCCGATTGAGCGACCTGCCCAGCAGTATGGCAGTCAAAATCGAGGTGACCCGGAGGCCGGCTGCTGGCTGTGGACCAGCGGGGGCCGGGGCGGCTATCGCGCAGGCGGGAACGCAAATCGGGCGACCTTCGGTCCTGCGCGAGGTGTTCACGTCTGTTGCTCCGACAAGTCCGTTGTCGGAAGGCGCCTGTACATCTCAATCAGGAAGTCCGACGGTCCGTCTGAACGCCAATAGCCGTTCTTGGTGTGGTAGCCGGGGCCATAGATCAAGTGCAGCGTGCTCTCGGCGCGAGTCAAGGCAACGTAGAACGTGCGCCGCTGTTCGGCGAGTTCCTTCACCGTGGGCTGGCGCCACTTCCCGCGGTCTGCAACGTTGCGCGGGATGATGCCGTTGAGTAGCCCGGGGAGGATCACGGTGTCGAACTCGCGGCCTTTGGCTGAGTGATAGGTGGTGAGGAGGATCTTCCCGATGACCTCTTCGCCCTGGGCCAGGTCCTGCAGGACGAGGCCCTTGGACCGGCACAGGGCGGCCAGCTCGCCGAGGCTGGTGTTGTTGTCCTTGTCGGGATGCTGTTCGGCGATCGCGTCGAGCGTGAGGCTGGCGCGTAGCTGCTGGAGCCAGTCGTACGCGGAGGCGTCCAAGGGGTAGGGCGGCTGGGGGTCGAGGCAGGTCTGCAGCGTCCGCAGTAGGGCCAGGCGGGAGGACGGCGGGGGTAGTTGGGCTTCAGTGCGCAGGGTGGTGAGGGTGTGTTCCAACTGGGCAAGCGGGGGCGCTTCGGCCCGGCGGAGCATATCGGGTCGTTCGTCGGCGGAGGCCGTGTGGATCTGGTAGTTCGTCACCGCGCGGCTGGCGCAGCGTTGAACGAACCGGGAAAGGGTTCCGGCGGGAAGTTTGTCGTCGCGTTCGTAGAGGAAGTTGATCTCGCGTCGAGTCAGTTCGTCCAGCAGGGCGTCGAGGAGGGGGCCGCGTTGCGGGTAGAGGATGGCGATGCGTTCCGGTCGGACCTGCTGCTGCTCTGCCTGTTGGGCCAGGTCGCAGACTAGTCGTGCGTGGTCGTCGAAGCCTTCTTCGACGGGGTGGAAGTTGACGCTTCCGGGAGGTGCGCCGTCGCGTGCACGGCGCTCACGGGTTGTTCCGAGAGCTGCTTCGGCGGCGACGATGATTTTTTGTCCGCTGCGGTAGTTGACGTCGAGGGGCAGGTCGCGGAAGTCGCCGCGTTCGGCCAGGGCGGTCAGGTACTTGGCGTCAGCGCCGCTGAATCCGTAGACAGACTGGTCGGTGTCTCCGACAGCGAAGACGGTGATGCCGGCCAGGTCGTGCAGTGCCACGACGAGTTCGTGGAGGACTCCGCCGAGGTCTTGGTATTCGTCCACGATGAGGTGCGGGAAGCGTGCGCGCAAAAGGTCGCGTACAGGTTCGTGCTCGCGCACTATGCGCAGGGCCCGGGTCACCATGGACTCGAAGTCGGTCTCTCCCCTGACGGTGAGTTCTTCTTCGTAGAGGCGGGCTGCCTCTACTTCACGTGGGTCGAAGGTCTCGAGGGGTTCGCCGCAGGCCAGAGCGCGGCGGATCCTAGTGTTCTCGCCAGTGCGGAACTGGGCGAGGGTCTCGGCGATACCGACACGGTCGAAGCAGTGCTGCAGGAGTATCTGGGTGGCTTTGTCGCCGAGTACCTGTCCTGCTTGGGGTGCGGGTTCCTTGGTAAGCGGGGCGAAGGCGCGCAGGATCTCGTTGAGGCAGAAGGCGTGGACGGTGGAGCAGGTGATCCGTCCGTCGGTGCGGACGCCGCGCTTGAGGACGCGGCGGCGGATCTCGTCGGCTGCGGCGTTGGTGTAGGTGATGCACGCGATGCCGCGGAAGGCGGAGATCTGGGTTTCGAGCAGGTAGGCGGCGCGGGCGACGAGTGTGCGGGTCTTGCCGCTGCCCGGGCCAGCGCGTAGGACGACGTTGCCTGGGTGCAGGACGGCGGTGCGCTGCGTAGGGTGGAGTTCTTCGAGTTCGCTCAGCAGCGCGTCACTTACCTGCAGCATCGGTTCCCCGCGGCTCGCTGGTGCCGTTGGTGTCCTGCCGGGCGGCGAAGAGTGAGGTTCCGCGGGCCTTGTGGGAGATGTCGTCCAGGGCGAGGAAGAGGTAGGAAGCAGTGCCCAGGCGGTGCAGGGCCCGGGTGTCCAGGGGTGTGCCGGAGTCGGTGATCTGAGCCGCCGTGCGGATGCGGGCCGGAAGATCAACGGCGCGGATGTGCGCGGCAAGCCGCTGCGCGAAGCGGCCTTTGCCCAAGTCGGAGATGCGGTCCAGCATGTCCTTGCGGACGTCGGGATCCACAGTCGGGCTCTGCTCGTTGGCGACGCCACGGCGCACGTCGGCGATCGCGTTGGCGTTGCTGCTGAGTTCCTGGAATGCCTCCATGATCTCCTCGCCGAAGAGGGCGCACAGGTCGGTTTCCAGAGTCTGAGCACCGACGTACACGCCGATGCTCTGCAGGGCGTCGGCGAGGGGACTGCGGCTGGCGTGGTAAGTAGCCGTGCCGTGCTCAGGCAACTGCCCGATCTGGGTGAGGAGCGTTGCGGTCTGGGTGGGGTTGGGGTGGAGGTCCGCGCCCCTGGTGAGACCGGCCTCGCGCCGGTTGCGCTTGTCGGGGGCGGCATCGCCGTCCGTGATGATCACGTGGGGAGTGTTCAGGCCGCGGGGCCCCAACAGGGCCCGGTAGGGCTTGAAGTCGGTTCCGTGGACGCTGGCGACGACCGCCCCGTAGGCGTCGAGGTCGAATCCCGCGGCGGCGGCCAGAGCCGGCAGGACGTACAGCTCGGCCAGTCCCTCGACCAGGATGACGGCGGAGGCGAACAGGACCTCGGCACGGCTGATGTCGATGTAGCGCTCGAGGTCCGCGGCCTCTTCGCTGGTGACGGGAAGGCTGGCAGTACTGGCCCCGACAGTGCCGGCCTCGGTGGCGCGCAGGACGATGAAGGAGCGGACGGGGGCGACTGCGGCGATGTGGGGGCTGTGTGTGGTGAGGATGAGGGCCGGTCCGCTGCGCAGCAGGTAGCCGAACAGGTGGCGCTGGAGGCTGACGTGGAGGTGTGCTTCGGGTTCCTCGACAGCGATCAGGGTGGCGACGAACTGCTCGTCCCGGCGCTGTTGGCTGAGGGCTTCCAGCAGCAGGCCGAGGTAGATGACGTTGGCGCTGCCGAGGCTGGTGTCGGAGATGCCTCTGCGGCGGGCAGTGTCCAGGAAGAGGCGGACGGCGCGGATGAGTTCGTCGGGCTGGGAGGAGGCGAAGCCGAGGGTGGGCTCGACCGCCAGGCGCGGCCCGAGCATGGCCTGCAGCCGGTCGGTCAGGTGCTGCTCGAGCTTCGCGACGTTGGCGTCCTTGGTCAGCTGGTCGACCGCAGTGGCAATCGCGGAGGCGGTGGCCTCGAGGTTGGCCGGGTCCAGGGGAAGCCGCTCGAGCAGGTCCCGCAGGGGGCTGCGACGCCAGTTGTGCAGGTCGGCTTCAGCGTCACGTAGCGCCGGCAGGACGCGCAGGGCCACTTCGCGTCGGATCCTGCGCACGTCGTTGGTCTCGCTCACGCCGGCGAAGACGACGAAGTCGTAGTCCTGGGCGGTCAGCGGCCGTTCGGTGACCTGGACCGCGGGACCGGCAGCGGTCTCGATCTCGGTACGGGGAGCGAACCGGTAGGTCAGTCGCGCGGTATAGGGATCGAAGTCGACGGTGGCCGTCGACAGGACGCCCTTGGCGTCGTCGTCGCTGTCGTATCCCTGTAGGTCCACGATGATGGTCACTTCGGCCCTGCCACTCAGGCCGCCCGGGTGGCCTTCCCAGATGTCCTCCTCGCGCAGCAGACGGCGGGCGTCGGGCAACGAGGGGTCCAGGACCAGACGGATCGCCTCCAGCAGGTTCGACTTGCCGACCCCGTTCTCACCGACGATCACCGCGTGGGCGGGGAAGTCATCGATGACCAGGTGCTGAAAGTTGCGGAAGTTCCGTATCTCGATCCGCGAGATGTGCAGGCCCATACGTCCCCTTACCGGCCCTCTGTGGCGATCCGTACACAGGTCAGCATTCCAGAACACCCCGTGCTCCGGCCGGTGTTTGCGCGCCTCGGCCTGGACGCCCCCGCTCGGCGCGGCCTGGCGAGCGTATGTCGGCCTGCGACTGGTGGTCCTTTCTGTCCCAGCGCATACCCAGGCAGCCTCACTGATCCGGTACTGCCCGAGCCGGTCCCGGCTCACAAGCTCTGGTTCGGCCCGACGTCGGCATCATCGCGCAATCCTGACCGGCGCCCCCTGCCTGGCCCAACCCTGTCCCGCTGCACAATCTCAATCCGCTTGCACCGCACAGGATGCAGACCTCACCCTGACCAGTTCGCCAGACGCATGCCTAGGAGAGGCAGGAAAGGTCGCGCATGGACATCAAGCCGTTGGAGGAACTGCAGGCCGCCGACGAACGCTCTCTGCGCTTCACACCTCTCGGCCTGGGCCAAATGCAGCCGGAGGACGCCGCCGACTTCCAGCAGCGTATGATCGCGGGGCTCAGGCTGGCCGACGATGTCGCTGAAACAACCCGACACAAGTTCGATCAGCTGCGCGCCGCCCACAGCCACGGAGTGCTCTGCTACGAACTGTTCACGCTGGTGGCAGACGTGGCCCGGCTGACGCTGGAGCAAGCGTTGCGAGACCGGTTCGTCGCCCACCATGGACAGGTCGTCGAGGTCCGGGATCGCAAGAAGCACGAGCACCAGATCACGATGACCAGCTACAGCGACTTCTTCGAGCAGTACAAGAAGGTGCGCGGTGCGGAAATCCGCATGGGCGCTTCCCGGGTGTGGGAGCCGTTCAATGCCATGCTCGACGGGTTGCTGACCTGGGCCCGCCGCGAGGGCATGTTGCGCGGGCAGCGCAACCGGTCTCTGGAACCGGTTCTGCGCAGGCTGCGGAACATGGTGGCGCACGGCACCTACCACCTGACCTCTCCGGTGGAAGCGGCCAGGGAGCTTTCCGACCTTGCGGAGATCATCAATCATCTGTGGGGGCACGCGACGCCGGGAGGCCGGCTGTATCCGGCACCGCTCAGCCGGAGCATCATCGCCATCGGCTGGAACGACAGCGGCGAGTACACCACGGCTGGCTACGCCAGCCAGCTGGCCCAAGAGGACGAGGAGGGGAGGTTCACCTACGTCCTGGTCCGTGCCGTGTTCTGCCCTGGCGGAGTTACTGACCCGAACCTGATGGAGTTCGATGCTCGAAGCGCCACCACCGTCTTCCCCGCCCAATACCTGTGGGGTCCCGGACCGCGCGAAGAAGCCGTCGCCTGGCTGGACGACCATCAGCCTGAGCCCGATCTGTGCGACTACCTCGATCAGGTGGTCCTCGTACGTGTCAACGATGGCCACGTCTATCTGCCGATGTACCCGGGCGTGGCAGCCGGACTCCCCAGAGCTGAGCAGGACGGCACCTGGTACGCGCTTCGTGTAGACCGCGGGCTCGACGGGTTCGCTCATGTCCGTGCCATCGCCGATGCCGGGACAGAGCATGGCCGTGAGGGCGAGTGCAGTGCGTGCCCCGTCGAAACGCTCGCCAGCGGAGACCTCACAACGGTCCTGCAGGCAGCGCGCCACGCCGGCGCAGACGCCACGCCATTGCACGTTCCGGATGTCCGCACGCCCTTCGCCGACTGGCTTACCCGTCCGGCACCCTGAGGAGGCGAGCGGGTGCCGATCCCATGCGCTGTTGGTGACGGACCCTACGCCCCATCGACATCTTCGAAGAAGAAGATCGTCGGCGCGAAGCAGACTTCAAGCGTGGCTATCGCAACTGAAGCGACGGTTGGTTCGGGCCGTCCACCATGTCCTACGCGTCCTCGTCTGGAGCCTTCGCGAGCTGGGCACCAAGATCAAGACAGAGCTAACGGAGTCCTACCACCCGCTTTGCTGCAAACCAGACTGTCTGGAAGCCGTGCCGAAGTGGGAAGCTGCGCAGCGCCGGGATCGCGAGGGTGCGCGAGCCAGGAGGACGCACTGTCCCCACGGTCAGGCGTGCACATCGAAAAACTCGTACGTGGACCCACGAGGGTCTCGGCAGCGCCGGGCGTGCCGCGCCGCGAGAGTCACGAGCCGCCGGGTTCACCTGGCCGTGTGAGATTTCGTGAGACGTGAGAGGGTCTGGGGCGTGAGTGAGACACCACCGAACACCCTGCAATACCGCTTTGACGGGCCAGAAGACGCTCCTGTCCTGATCTTGGGTCCCTCACTGGGTACCACATGGCACATGTGGGACCGGCAGATCCCCGAGCTGACGAAGCAGTGGCGGGTGTTCCGCTTCGACCTGCCGGGGCACGGCGGCGCCCCCGCACACCCCGCGGCCTCCGTCACCGACCTCGCCACACGGCTGCTCGCCACCCTCGAGGGCCTCGGCGTCCACCGGTTCGGGTACGCCGGCTGCGCGCTGGGCGGCGCCGTCGGCATCGAGCTGGCCCTGCGCCACCCCGAGCGTCTCGCCTCCCTCGCACTGATCGCAGCCTCGCCCCGCTTCGGCACCGCCGACGAGTTCCGCCAGCGCGGCGTCATCGTGCGTACCAACGGCCTCGACCCGATCGCCCGTTCGGCGCCCGAGCGCTGGTTCACCGGCGGGTTCGCCGCCGCCCAGCCCGCGATCACCGAGTGGGCCGTGCAGATGGTCCGCACCACCGACCCCGGCTGCTACATCGCCGCCTGCGAGGCCCTCGCCTCCTTCGACGTCCGGGCGGGCCTCGGCAGCGTCGGCGTGCCGACCCTCGTGCTCGTCGGCTCCGAGGACCAGGTCACCGGGCCCGCCGAGGCCCGCACCCTGGTCGCCGGCATCCCCGACGCGCGCCTCGCCGTCGTGCCCGGCGCCAGCCACCTCGTGCCGGTGGAGCAGCCCGCCGCCGTCACCGACCTGCTCGTCCGGCACTTCTCCACCGCCTGGCAGCCGCTTCCCGAGAACGCCACCGGCCACGTCGTGCTGCCCGCCGCCGCGCCCCGGCCGGCCGTGACGCCGGCCCCGCCGCAACCCGTCCCCGTCGCCGAGATCGCCCCGGCCGCCGCGCCCCCGGAGGGGCAGGGCGTCCCGGACACCTACGACGCCGGGATCAAGGTCCGCCGCGAGGTACTGGGTGACGCCCACGTCGACCGGATTCTCGAACAGACCGACGCCTTCTCGGAGGACTTCCAGGAGCTCGTCACCCGGTACGCCTGGGGCGAGGTCTGGGACCGCCCCGGACTCGACCGCCGTACCCGCAGCTGCGTCACCCTCACCGCCCTCGTCGCGGGCGGTCACCTCGACGAACTCGCCGTGCACACCCGTGCCGCCCTGCGCAACGGGCTCACCCCGGACGAGATCAAGGAGGTGCTGCTCCAGGCCGCCGTCTACTGCGGCGTCCCCGCCGCCAGCGGCGCCTTCCGCGTGGCGCAGCAGGTCATCCGCGAGGAGACCACCCCGCCGGAGTGAGACCGGGTGAGACCGGGTGGGGCCGGGTGGGACCGGGTGGGACACGGAGCGAGGCCGGAGTGAGCACGCGGCGTCCCGGATGCAGGATGGAGCCATGAAGCTCATCAAGATGTCGCACTCCTGCGTCCGGCTGGAGAAGGACGGGCGCGTCCTCGTCGTCGACCCCGGCGGGTTCAGCGAGGAGGACGCCGCCGTCGGCGCGGACGCCGTGCTGGTCACCCACGAGCACCCGGACCACTTCGACGAGGGCCGGCTGCGCACCGCCATGGAGGCCGACCCGGCCGCCGAGATCTGGACGCTGAAGGCGGTCGCCGACCAGATCTCCGCCGCCTTCCCGGGCCGCGTGCACACCGTCGGCCACGGCGGCACCTTCACCGCCGCCGGCTTCGACGTCCAGGTGCACGGCGAGCTGCACGCCGTCATCCACCCGGACATCCCGCGCATCACCAACGTCGGCTACCTCGTCGACGGCGGCAAGCTGTTCCACCCCGGCGACGCGCTCACCGTCCCCGACCACCCCGTCGAGACGCTGATGCTGCCTGTCATGGCGCCCTGGAACAAGATCTCCGAGGTGATCGACTACGTCCGCGAGGTCCGCCCGCAGCGCGCCTACGACATCCACGACGCCCTGCTCACCGACCTCGCCCGCCCGATCTACGACCGCCAGATCGGCGCCCTCGGCGGCTCCGAGCACCTGCGGCTGGCGCCCAGGGACGCGGTCCAGCTCTGAGCTTCACGGGCGTGAGGCGGCGGCCGTCCCCGGGCCCACGGCCGCCGGCCGCGCGTTGTCAGAGGCGGCGGGTAGGTTGTGAGGCATGCGCATCGCGACCTGGAACGTGAACTCGATCACCGCCCGCCTGCCGAGGCTCCTGGCCTGGCTGGAGAGCAGCGGCACCGACGTGCTGTGCCTCCAGGAGGCCAAGGTCGCCGAGGCCCAGTTCCCGGTGGAGCCGCTGCGCGAGCTGGGTTACGAGGCGGCGGTCCACGCCACCGGCCGGTGGAACGGGGTGGCGGTGCTCTCCCGCGTCGGCCTGGAGGACGTCGTCAAGGGCCTCCCGGGCGACCCGGGGTACGACGGCTCCGAGGAGCCCCGGGCCGTCTCCGCGACCTGCGGCCCGGTGCGCGTCTGGTCGGTCTACGTGCCGAACGGCCGCGAGGTGGAGCACCCCCACTACGCGTACAAGCTGCAGTGGCTGGAGGCCCTCAAGGCGGCCGTCGCGGGCGACGCGGCGGGCAGCCGCCCGTTCGCCGTCCTCGGCGACTACAACATCGCGCCGACCGACGACGACGTCTACGACCGGGCCGCCTTCGAGGGCTCCACGCACGTCACCCCGGCCGAGCGCGCCGCCCTCGCCTCCCTGCGCGAGGCCGGCCTGACCGACATCGTCCCGCGCCCCCTCAAGTACGACCACCCGTACACGTACTGGGACTACCGCCAGCTCTGCTTCCCCAAGAACCGCGGCATGCGCATCGACCTGGTCTACGGCAACGAGCCGTTCGCCAAGGCCGTCACCGACTCCTACGTCGACCGGGAGGAGCGCAAGGGCAAGGGCGCCTCGGACCATGCCCCGGTCGTCGTCGACCTGGACGTGTGACGGGCGCCGGCCCGGCGTCGACGGACCCCGCGCGCCTGTGGTGCGCGGGGCGGTTCGAATGACAGGCTGGCAGTATGAGGATTCCGTTCCTGGGCAGGCGGCGCCACAAGGACGAACTCCCCGGGCCCGAGGGGCTCGCGGAACTCCTCGCCGAGTGTGCGCTGTTGCGCTCCCAGGCGGAGCGGGAGGGGGTCCGGCTGGACGACAGCCCGGCCTCGCTGGAGGCGCTCGACCAGTTGGTTCCGCGCTGGCGGGACGACGAGGACGCCTCCGACTGGCTGGGGAACGACGCCGGGTTGTACCTGGGCACCGTGATCGTCCGCACCGTCGAGGGCGCGGCGTGGGACCTCCGTCCCGATGGACAGCCGGTCGTACGGCTCGCGGGCGGACGGGAGTTCGACGTCGTCGACGCGGGACACCGGTGGGCGGCGGACGGGGCGCCCGAACTGTCGCAGTGGTACGCAGAGGTCGCAGAAGGCTGACGTACGCGCCCCCGCGCGCGCCCCACCAACCGCCGTAAATACTGCTTATGTCCGGTAAGTGCGTGTCGCGGTGTCCTGGCGATCTTGCCCGGATACGTTGCGGCGGTCACCATGACGTACGGAAACCCGTCCGCCCGGACCTCGACTACGATGTTCCCTCCGTCCCGGTGGGGGAGGAGACTTCGCGGCGTAAGCGGGGACGCCGCCGCCGGGAGGGGACCGCCCGCCCAGCCGGGGCGGCGGATCACACAGGCCGGTCCCGTCCGGCGGCAGCCGGAGATCACTGCTCCCGGCGGCAGCGACCGAGCCACGGTCGCCCGCGGGTGAGGAGAAGGTCAGCTGCGCGCCGGACGGGTGGTGCCGGCCCCGACGCGGGGCCACCTGCTCGGAGGCGCGCCTCCGGACACGCGGGGTGCGAGCCCCGCCGACCCCGCCCCGCCGACCTCCCACGCGCGTCCGCCAGGGCGCATGCCGTCCGCGCCAAGGGCGCGTGGCCGGCCCGCACTCCGTGACAGACGTTGCGCCCCGCCGGCACGGCGTCCCGCGGGGTGGCGGGCGTTCCGGCCCGCCCGTACGGCGTCTGGCGGGGTGGCGGGGATGCCCCGCCAGTGTGCCCCCGCGGACGTGCGTCCGCCTCAGTCCGCCCGATGCGACTTCTTAGGCCCCTTCAGCGCCTTCGGCGGCGTCTCCGCCGTCTCCGGCGCGGGCAGCGGGCTCTGGGCCGGCTTGGTCACGTCCGCGACCAGTTCCACCACGTCCGGCCCGTACGCCTGGGAGTTGACGACCTTCAGCAGCAGTACGAACGACCCCGACCCGTACTTGCGGGCCAGCCGTTCATGGTTGCGGGCGAGGTAGCGGGTCGCCGCCTGGTTGGTGATCGCGCGCTGCCCGCAGAACAGGAACACCGGCCGCGTCTCGCGCCGTTCGCCCGCCGTCAGCCGCGCCAGCAGCACGTACTCGGTGACGCCCGGCTCCATGCGGTACAGGTCGGCGCCTATGCGGAAGGCACCCCGGTCGGGACCGGGCTCCGGGTCGACGTTGACCCGCACACCCGGCAGCATCGCCGCCATGTGGGCGACCATCCGCCGGTTCGACCCCGGCCCGCCCACGCAGAACTCCGTCCGCTCGCCGAACCCCTGGTGCGCCGCGTCCTGGGTGACCACCTGGACGTGCGCCCCGCAGTCCTTGATGAGGGCGGACAGTTCGAGCAGCGCGAAGACGTCGAAGCGGTGCACCGCCGGTTCCGCCGTCGCCGGGTCGCGGTTGACGACGAGCAACGACTCGGCGTTCTCGGGCAGTCCGAAGAACGCCTGCTTACGGCGGAGCTTGCGATTCCAGAGGTAGGTCCGGGCGATCCAGCCCAGGGCGGCGCTGATGCCCGCGGCCACCAGGCCCAGCACGATGTTGCGCACGTCGTCATTCATGGGCGGGCATGCTAGCGGTCCCGGACGCACCCGTGTTCGACATCCCGGGAGGCCGATTGCCGCCACCGCGCCCGGCGGCACGCGCGTACGGCCTCCCCGACGCGGGCATGGCGGCGAACTAAGCTGCCCGGACGGCCCTTTACTGGAGGTGCGGATGCGTCGCCCTGTCGCACGGAAATTCGCTGTCCTCGCGGTCACCACCGCCGTCGTCTCGGTGGGAGCGGCCGCGCCGCCGACGACGTACGGCGGGAAGACTCCCCCCGCCAAGACACCCGTGGCCGTCGGCCACGGCGGCGCCGTCTCCAGCGTCGACCCCGACGCCACCGCCGCCGGCATCGAGGTGCTGCGCAAGGGCGGCAACGCCGTCGACGCCGCCGTGGCCACGGCCGCCGCGCTCGGCGTCACCGAGCCCTACTCGGCCGGCATCGGCGGAGGCGGCTACTTCGTCTACTACGACGCCCGGTCCCGCACCGTGCACACCCTCGACGGCCGCGAGACGGCCCCGCTCAGCGCCGACTCCGGCCTCTTCCTGGAGAACGGCACACCGATCCCGTTCGCCGAGGCGGTCAGCAGCGGACTGTCCGTCGGCACTCCAGGCACCCCCGCCACCTGGCAGCGCGCCCTCGACACGTGGGGCAAGAGAAGCCTCGGCACGGTGCTGCGGCCCGCCGAACGCCTCGCCCGCGACGGCTTCACCGTCGACGAGACCTTCCGCGCGCAGACCGCCGCCAACGAGACCCGCTTCCGCTACTTCCCCGACACCGCCGAGCTGTTCCTGCCGGGCGGTGAACTCCCCGCCGTCGGCTCCACCTTCAAGAACCCCGACCTGGCCCGCACCTACCGCGAGCTGAGCCGCAAGGGCGTCGACGCCCTGTACCGGGGTGACATCGCCCGTGACATCGTGAACACGGTCAACAAGCCGCCCGTGGACCCGGCGTCCGGCTGGAACGCCCGCCCCGGCGACCTCACCGCCCGCGACCTCGCGGCCTACCGCACCAAGCTCCAGGCGCCGTCGAAGACCTCCTACCGCGGCCTCGACGTCTACTCCATGGCGCCCTCGTCCTCCGGCGGCACCACGGTCGGCGAGGCGCTCAACATCCTGGAGCGCACCGATCTGTCCCGGGTGAGCGACGTGCGCTACCTGCACCGCTTCATCGAGGCGAGCCGCATCGCCTTCGCCGACCGGGGCCGCTGGGTCGGCGACCCCGCCTTCGAGGACGTACCGACGAAGGAACTGCTGTCGCAGCGGTTCGCGGACTCCCGCGCCTGCCTGATCAAGGACGACGCCGTCCTCACCAGCCCCGTCGCCCCCGCCGACCCCCGCGACCCGGCGCCGTGCCCGCGGGGCGGCACCGCCGCGCCGACGACGTACGAGGGCGAGAGCACCACGCATCTCACCACCGCCGACCGGTGGGGCAACGTCGTCGCCTACACGCTCACCATCGAGCAGACCGGCGGCAGCGGCATCACCGTGCCCGGCCGCGGCTTCCTGCTCAACAACGAGCTGACGGACTTCTCCTTCGCCCCGGCCAACCCGGCCGTCCACGACCCGAACCTGCCCGGCCCCGGCAAGCGGCCCCGCTCGTCCATGGCGCCGACGATCGTCCTCGACCGGCACGACCGTCCGGTGGTGGCGCTCGGCTCGCCCGGCGGCTCGACCATCATCACGACCGTGCTGCAGACCCTCACCGGCTTCCTGGACCGGGGCCTGCCCCTCGTCGACGCGATCGCCGCACCCCGCGCCAGCCAGCGCAACACGGCACAGACCGAACTCGAACCCGGCCTGTACGACAGCGAGCTGAGGCAGCGGCTCGAGGCGATCGGGCACTCCTTCCGTGAGAACCCGGAGATCGGCGCGACCACCGGCGTGCAGCGGCTGCCGGGCGGCGCCTGGCTCGCCGCGGCGGAGAAGACCCGCCGGGGCGGAGGCTCGGCGATGGTCGTCCACCCGAAGTAACCCTGTACAGCGGTCGGCCCGGCTCCCCGCGAGGGGAACCGGGCCGACGGGCTGTACGGACGTCACTGCTCGGGCGTCGGACCCTCCGGGGCCGGACTCTCCGGCGTCGGATTCTCCGGGGCCGCATTCTCCGGGGCCGGGCTCTGCGGGGCCGGACTACCAGGAGCCGGAGATTCAGGCGTCTGCGTCTCCCGCGCCTCCTGCGTGCGGAAGACCAGCCGCCCGTCCTCCACGTCCACCGTCACCCGGCCGCCCTCCTTCACGCGGCCGTCCAGCAGCAGCCGGGACAGCTGGTTGTCGACCTCGCGCTGAATGGTGCGGCGCAACGGCCGTGCGCCGTACTCCGGTTCGTAGCCACGCTCGGCGAGCCAGTCCACGGCCGCGTCGGTGAAGTCGGCCGTGATGTTCTGCCCCTTCAGGCGGCGGCGCGTGCTCTCCAGCAGCAGGTCGGTGATCTGCCGCAGCTCCTCGGCGGTGAGCTGGCGGAACACCACGATCTCGTCGATCCGGTTGAGGAACTCGGGCCGGAAGTGCTCCCGCAGCGGCCGCAGGATCTGCTCCCGCCGCGCCTCCTCGTCGGCCTCCGCGCCGCCCGTCGCGAATCCCAGGGTCGCGCCGCGCCGCGTGATGGCCTCGGAACCGAGGTTGCTCGTCATCACGATCACGCTGTTGGTGAAGTCCACCGTGCGGCCCTGCGAGTCGGTCAGCCGGCCGTCGTCCAGCACCTGCAGCAGGATGTTGAAGACGTCCGGGTGGGCCTTCTCCACCTCGTCGAGCAGCAACAGCGAGTACGGGTGCCGGCGCACCACCTCGGTGAGCTGGCCGGCCTCCTCGTGGCCCACGTAGCCGGGCGGGGCGCCCACCAGACGGCTCACCGTGTGCCGCTCCTGGTACTCGCTCATGTCGAGGCGCACCATCCGCTCCTCGCTGCCGAACAGCGCCTCCGCGAGCGCCCGCGCCAGCTCCGTCTTGCCGACGCCCGTCGGGCCGAGGAACAGGAAGCTGCCGATCGGCCGGTCCGGGCTGGACAGCCCGGCGCGGGAGCGGAGAACGGCGTCGGAGACGACCCGTACGGCCTCCTCCTGGCCCACCACCCGCTGGTGCAGATGCTGCTCCAGGCCCAGCAGGCGGTCCTTCTCCTCCTCGGTGAGCCGGCTGACCGGGATGCCCGTCTGCCGGGCCACCACCTCGGCGATCGCCTCGGCGTCCACCCACAGGCTCTGGCCCTCGTCGACCTCGTCCTCGCCGCCGGCCTGCGCGATGCGCCCCTTCAGCTCCTGGATGCGGTCGCGCAGCTGCATCGCCTGCTCGTACTGCTCGTCCGCGACCGCCTGGTCCTTGTCGCAGGTCAGCTGCTCGACCTCACGCTCCATCGCGCGCACGTCGGTGCCCTTGGTGCGAGCCCGCAGCCGCACGCGGGCTCCCGCCTGGTCGATCAGGTCGATCGCCTTGTCCGGCAGCCTGCGGTCGCTGAGATAGCGGTCGGACAGCTCCACGGCCGCGACCAGCGCCTCGTCGGTGTAGCGGACCTGGTGGTGCGCCTCGTAGCGGTCGCGCAGACCGCGCAGGATCTCGATCGCGTCCGCGGGCGTGGGCTCCGGCACCATGATCGGCTGGAAGCGGCGGGCCAGCGCCGCGTCCTTCTCGATCCGCCGGTACTCCTCCAGGGTCGTCGCGCCGACGATGTTCAGCTCGCCGCGCGCCAGGGCCGGCTTGAGGATGTTGCCCGCGTCCATCGAGCCGCCCTCGCCGCCGCCTCCCGCCCCGACGACGGTGTGCAGCTCGTCGATGAACACGATCAGCTCGTCGGAGTGGGCGCGGATCTCGTCGACGAGGTTGTTCATCCGCTCCTCGAAGTCGCCCCGGTACCGGGTGCCCGCCACGACGCCGGTCAGATCGAGGGCGACCACACGGCGGCCGAGCAGGATGTCGGGCACGTCCCCCTCGGCGATGCGCTGCGCCAGCCCTTCCACCACGGCGGTCTTGCCGACGCCGGCGTCGCCGATCAGCACAGGGTTGTTCTTGCCGCGCCGGGACAGCACCTCGACGGTCTGCTCGATCTCCGTGTCCCGGCCGATCACCGGGTCGATCCGGCCCTCGCGGGCCAGCGCGGTCAGGTCACGGCCGTACTTGTCCAAGGTGGGGGTGTTGGACGACGGCCGAGGGCGCTCCTGGCGCTGCTGCTGGGCCTCCGGCGCCTCGGGCGGGCCGGACGGGGCGAAACGGGCCGCGTTCAGGATGTGCCCGGCTGCCGAGTCGGGATTGGCGGCGAGGGCGCTGAGCACGTGCTCCGGGCCGATGTATCCGGCGCCGCTCGCCCGGGCCATCTCGTGCGCGTCCAGCAGCGCCCGTTTCACCGCGGGCGTCAGGGACAGCGAGGTCGGGGGCGGGGCCTCGCCGGGCGGGTGCTGCACGGGTCCCGACCGGTCGTCGATCTGGGACGCCAGCGAGTCCGGATCCGCGCCCGCGCGGCTGAGCAGACTCCGGGTCGGCTCGGCGGAGAGCGCGGCACGCAGCAGGTGCTGGGTGTCCAGGTCACGGCTGCCGTGCTCGGCCGCGTACTGGGCGGCGCCGCGCACGAGTTCACGGGCGGGCTGGCTGAGAAGCCTGCCGATGTCGATCTGGCGGGGGCGCTGTCCGCCGAAGAAGCGGGCGAGGAATTCTGCGAACGGGTCACCCTCCGGGCCGACGAAACCACTCGTCATCGTCATCCGTTCCTTCGCTGGGTCGACGTGCCGGTGCCGGGTAACCCGGTCGGGGCGCGCTCATGCCCACGATGACACGATCGGTACGGGCGGGCATGTCCAGGTTCGCGGCACCTGGGCGCGCCCGCCCCCGCCGGACGCCCGCCCGCCCGTCTCAGTCCCGCGCCGTCAGGACGCGAGGCCCCGCGTCCGTGATCGCGACCGTGTGTTCCGTGTGGGCCGCGCGGGAGCCGTCCGTCGTGCGGAGGGTCCAGCCGTCGGCGTCGGTGCGGTACGCGTCGCCGCCGCCGGCGATCAGCATCGGCTCGATCGCCAGGACCATGCCGTGCCGCAGCGGCATCCCACGCCCGGGACGGCCCTCGTTCGGCACCGGCGGGTCCTCGTGCATACGGCGGCCGATGCCGTGGCCGCCGTAGTCCTCCATGATCCCGTAGCCCGCCCCGCGGCACACCGTGCCGATGGCGTGCGCGATGTCGCCCATATGGTTGCCGACGACGGCCGCCTCGATGCCCGCCGCGAGCGCGCGCTCGGCCGCCCCGATCAGCCGCGTGTCCGCCGGGCGCGCCCTGCCCACGACGAAGCTGATCGCCGAGTCGCCCGCCCAGCCGCCGAGTTGGGCGCCGCAGTCGATGGACACGAGGTCCCCGTCGCGCAGCCGGTACCTGGACGGGATGCCGTGCACGATCGCGTCGTTCACCGACGCGCAGATCACGGCCGGGAACGGGGTCGGCGCGAAGGCGGGCCGGTACCCGAGGAACGGTGACGTCGCGCCGGCCGCGTTCAGCACCTCCCTCGCCACCTCGTCCAGCTCCAGCAGGGAAACGCCCGCGTCGGCGGCCTTCCGTACGGCCGTGAGCGCCTGGGCCACGACCTGGCCCGTCTCGTACATGGCATCGATCGATGCGTCGGTCTTCAGCTCCACCATGCCAATTACTATACCGGTATTAGAATGGGCGCCATGGTGCGCACCCCCTTGACCCCCGAAGAGCGCGAACGCGGCGAGCGGCTCGGCAGGCTGCTGCGCGAGGCGCGCGGAGCCCGCAGCATGGCCGACGTCGCCGCGAGCGCCGGCATCTCCGCGGAGACCCTCCGCAAGATCGAGACGGGGCGGGCTCCGACCCCCGCGTTCTTCACCGTGGCCGCGCTGTCCACGGCGCTCGGACTGTCCATGGACGAGCTGATCGGACGCTGCGCGCCCCCGGCCCCGGACGTGCCGGACACCCCGGACGCGTCGATCGCCGCCTGACGCGAGGGCGCCGCGCTCGTACCGCCCTCCCGCACCGCGCCGGAAAACTCTCCGTAGCCTCGCCGTAACACGCCGGGTGTTATCTACGGAGTCGAGTACTCCGGGACTGGCGGGAGTTGGCTATGGCTGCGGAGCAACTCCCGGACGGCATCCGGGAGTTCACGGACCACCTAAGGGATCTGCTGGCGCGTCTGGACCGGTACGCGGGCTGGTGCCTGGTGTTCTGGCAGCGCGACCCCGACGGCATGCGGGCGTGCCTCGAAGGGCGGGAACCGCCGCCGTGGGACGTGGTGGAGTCGCTGCTCCAGGATCTCGCCGCCGCCCACGGCGTCGCGGCCGCCGAGGCGGAGCTGCCGCGCTCCCGTTCCCTGCACGCCGGGGCGACCGCCGCGTTCGACGCGCGCCCCGGCGCGCGGCAGGCGCTGAGCGACCGCCTCGACGTGATGCTCCGCGAGCAGCGGTACGCGGCGGACCGCCGGGCCGACCTGACCCGCCGGCTCGCCGCCGCGGCCAGCCGCGAGGAGGCGGAGTCTCTCGGCAACGACCTCGCCTGGGCCGAGGACGATCACCGCCGCGCGACGGCCCGCTGCGCGGAGCTGACGGCCCGGACGGCCGCCCTCGACGAACGCACGCATGGGGCGGGCCACGCCCACGCCCAGGGCCGCTGGACGGCCCGCCCGGAAGTCCCCGGGGCGCACGCGGCCCCCGAGAGGCGGGGCGACGGCCCGTCTCCGGCCCACCGCCACGCGGGCACCGGCCCGCACCCGGCCCCGGACGGCCGAGGCGCCGCCCAGTCACCGGACGCGCCCCAGCCAGGCCCCGCCCGCCAGGGTCACGTACCGTCGCCGACGCCGGGCGGCCGAGGTGCTGCCCAGACACCGGGTGTGCCGCAGGCGGGGCCCGCCCTCCAAGGCCGCGTCCCGGTCTCGGTACCGGAGCACCGGCAGGGTGACGGCGGCCGGACTCCGGCTTCGGACGGCCGAGGTGTCGTTCGGGCGCCGGGTGTGCCGCAGGCGGGGCCCGCCCGCCAGGGCCTCGGCCCGGCACCGGACCACTGGCCCGCGGGTGGCGGCCCGCACCCGGTCCGGGACGGCCGTGGCCCCGCCCAGGCACCGGGCGCGCTCCAGGCGGGTCCGGGCCTGGCCTCGGCACCAGATGTCCCTGGCCCCCGCTGGCCTGACTCGGCGCCAGATGGTGCCGGTCTCCACCGCCCGGCCTCGGCGTCAGCCGTCCCCGGTCCCCACCGTCCGGCCCCGGGCCAGAACGAAGCCGCGCACCTCCACGGCCGGTCCCCGGAGCCCAGCTACCGGCACCCCGTGTCCGAGACCCCGGACGCGACCGGCCGAAACCCCCTCACCGACACCCAGCCGCTTCCGTCCCACACCCACCCCCAACCCCCCGACCCGATCCCCTCAGAGCTCCGCGCAGCGCAACAGCACGTCCCCCCGCCCGCCCCCGCCGAAGGCACCCGCCCCGCCCCTCCCCGCAAGCGGCGCCGCGGGGGCGCCAGGTTCGCCGGGGTGGAGGACGACGGGGCCGTGCCCGTCGTCGCGCCTCCCGTCGCCGTGCCGGAGTTGCCCGTCGCCTCCGCCGTCGCCCGCGGCGCGCGGTTCGCCGGGGCCGCCGTGGAGGCGGGGACCGACGGGCCGCCGCCCGAGGAGCGGATCGGCGCCGAGGACCGTGACGAGGTCGGGCACCTCGTGCGGACCCTCACCCGCCTGCGCCGCGAGGGCCGCAGCGGTGACGCGCACGTGCTGCTGAACGAGGCCGCCTACTGGCCCGCCGTACGGTTACCGCTGCTCGCGGCCGAGATGGAACGCGCCGGGCTCGGCGCCGACTGGGCGACCCTGCTGTGGGAGACGGCGGCGACGCTGCCCGCCGAGCGGCTCGTCGCCGCCGCCGACGCGCTCACCGCGGGCGGCCGCGCGGAGGACGGCGAGCAGATCCTGCGGCAGGGCGTCGTCCGCCCCGCCGACGAGATCGGGCACGCCGCCCTCGCCCTCGCCGACGGCACCCGCCACCGCGAGCTGCGCGCCCTGCTCGACGCGTGCGTACGGACGCGCACCCCGCAGGACGCCGCCCGCACGGCCGCACCGGACCCGGGACGCCTGGTGCCCCTGCTCCTGACGGCCGCAAAGGCTGTCTCGGAGGAGCGGCACTGGGACGTCCTGCACGCTCTGCGCGTCGCGGGACTGGCCGCCTGAGCGGGGGCCGGCGGCCGGTCCCGCTCACCCACAGGGGTGTCAATCACGATCGACTCCACGGGCCGCACGACGATGGTCTTGGCAAGGCCGTCCGAGAGGCTTACGTTCGTCCCTCTACGGCCGTCTCTACGGGCGTAGAGGCGCTGACGTCGCGTCGAAGGAGCAGCAGCTCATGCCCAACGTCGTAACCGCCGCCCTGGTCCAGGCCACCTGGACCGGCGACACCGAGTCCATGCTGGCGAAACACGAGGAGCACGCCCGCGAGGCGGCCCGGCGGGGCGCGAAGGTCATCGGGTTCCAGGAGGTGTTCAACGCCCCCTACTTCTGCCAGGTCCAGGACGCCGAGCACTACCGCTGGGCCGAGGCCGTCCCCGACGGGCCGACCGTGCGCCGGATGCGGGACCTGGCCCGCGAGACCGGCATGGTCGTCGTCGCCCCCGTCTTCGAGGTCGACCAGCCCGGCCACTACTACAACACCGCCGCCGTGATCGACGCCGACGGCACCTACCTCGGCAAGTACCGCAAGCACCACATCCCGCAGGTCAAGGGGTTCTGGGAAAAGTTCTACTTCCGCCCGGGCAACCTCGGCTGGCCCGTCTTCGACACCGCCGTCGGCAGGGTCGGCGTCTACATCTGCTACGACCGCCACTTCCCGGAGGGCTGGCGGCAACTCGGACTCAACGGGGCCCAGTTGGTGTACAACCCGTCGGCCACGCACCGAGGCCTCTCGGCGTACCTGTGGCGGCTGGAGCAGCCCGCGGCGGCCGTCGCCAACGAGTACTTCGTCGCCGCCATCAACCGTGTCGGCGTCGAGGAGTACGGCGACAACGACTTCTACGGCACGAGCTACTTCGTCGACCCGCGCGGGCAGTTCGTCGGCGACGTCGCCGGCGACACCAAGGAGGAACTGGTGGTCCGGGACCTCGACTTCGACCTCATCGACGAGGTGCGGCAGCAGTGGGCGTTCTACCGCGACCGCCGCCCCGACGCCTACGAAGGGCTGGTGCGCCCGTGACCGACGACCTGCTGAGCCGCCACCGCGCCGTCCTCCCCGACTGGCTCGCCCTCTACTACGACGAGCCGCTGGAGATCACCCACGGCGAGGGCCGCCACGTCTGGGACGCGCAGGGCAACCGCTACCTGGACTTCTTCGGCGGCATCCTCACCACCATGACCGCCCACGCCCTGCCCGAGGTCACCAAGGCGGTGACCGAGCAGGCCGGGCGGATCATCCACTCCTCCACCCTCTACCTCAACCGGCCGATGGTGGACCTCGCCGAACGGATCGCCAAGCTCAGCGGCATCCCCGACGCCCGGGTCTTCTTCACCACCTCCGGCACCGAGGCCAACGACACCGCCCTGCTGCTCGCCACCACCTACCGGCGCAGCAACACGATCCTGGCGATGCGCAACAGCTACCACGGCCGCTCCTTCAGCGCCGTCGGCGTCACCGGCAACCGCGGCTGGTCCCCGACGTCGCTGTCCCCGCTGCAGACGCTGTACGTGCACGGCGGGGTCCGCAGCCGGGGCCCGTTCGCCCACCTCGACGACTACGACTTCGTCGCCGCCTGCGTCGACGACCTCAAGGACATCCTCGGCCACACCCGCCCGCCCGCCGCGCTGATCGCCGAGCCGATCCAGGGCGTCGGCGGCTTCACCTCCCCGCCCGACGGCCTCTACGCCGCGTTCCGCGAGGTGCTGCACGAGCGGGGCGTGCTCTGGATCTCCGACGAGGTGCAGACCGGCTGGGGCCGCACCGGCGAGCACTTCTGGGGCTGGCAGGCGCACGCCCGCGGCGGCCCGCCCGACATGCTGACCTTCGCCAAGGGCATCGGCAACGGCATGTCCATCGGCGGCGTCGTCGCCCGCGCCGAGATCATGAACAGCCTGGACGCCAACAGCATCTCCACGTTCGGCGGCACCCAGATCACCATGGCGGCGGGCCTCGCCAACCTCAACTACCTGCTGGAGCACGACCTCCAGGGCAACGCGCGCCGCGTCGGCGGCCTGCTCATCGAGCGGCTGCGGGCCGCCGCCGCCCACGTCCCCGCCGTACGGGAGGTGCGCGGACGCGGCCTGATGATCGGCATCGAGCTCACCAAGCCCGGCACCGACGAGGCCGACCCGGCCGCCGCGTCCGCCGTCCTGGAGGCGGCCCGCGCCGGCGGCCTGCTCATCGGCAAGGGCGGCGGCCACGACACCAGCGCCCTGCGCATCGCCCCGCCGCTGTCCCTGAACGTCGCGGAGGCCGAGGAGGGCGCCGCGATCCTCGAGGACGCCCTGAGGAGCATCCAGTAGCCCCACACCCACCGTAAGGACGCCGCCATGACCACCTGGGAGCCACCGGTACCGGCCCTCTCGGTCCGGCAGGTCCTCGCCCTGGAGCGGGTCCTCGCCGGGGAGCCCGAGGTGGTGGCCGGCGCCGGCCGGCTGGACCGGCCGGTGCGCTGGGTGCACGTCGCCGAGGCCGCCGACGTCGGCGTGATGCTCAGCGGCGGGGAGATGGTGCTCACCACCGGGGTGCTGCTCGCCGGCGACGAGCACAAGCAGACCGAGTACGTCCGCTCCCTGCACCGCGCCGAGGCGTCCGCCGTGGTCCTCGGCCTCGGCCGGGCGTTCCCGTCCCCGCCGGAGGCGATGCGGCGGGCGGCGGAGCGCTGCCAGCTCCCCCTTGTGGTGCTCCACCGCCCGTTCCCCTTCGCCCAGTTGACCGAAGAGGTGCAGTCCCGGCTGGTGCGCCGCAAGTTCGCCGCCGTCAGCCTCTCCGAGGCGGTCCGCACCGAACTCACCGCGCTGATCACCGGGGGCGCCCCGCTGCAGCGGCTGCTCGACGAGATCGCCCGGCACTGCGGCTGCCCCGTCGTCGTCACCAACCTCGCCCACCGTGTCCTCGGCACGGCGGGGGAGCGGTCCGCCGTCGACGACGTGCTGCGCGACTGGGATCGCATCGCCCGGCAGGCCGGCCGCAGCGAGGGCGACGGCTGGATCCGCGCCGAACTGGGCGGGCGGGGCGAATCCTGGGGCCGGCTGGTGCTGTGCGGTTACCGGGGCGACACCGAGACCGGGCGCCTCCTCGCCGACCGGGCCGCCGAGGCGCTCGTGCTGCACCGCATGCTCGGCGGAGCCGGCTGCTCCTGGGAGGAGCAGTCCGCGCTCAGCCTCCTCACCGACCTGGTCGGCGGCGCCGTACCGGCCCGCCATCTGCTGCCCCGCGCCCGTGCCGCCGGACTCCCCGTCAACCGGCGCACGTTCCTGCCGCTCGTGGTGCGCGGACGCCGGGCCGCCCCGCTGGACCGGACCCTGCGGCTGCTGGGCCTGCCCGGCATCGCGGGCGAACTGTCCGCCACCGCGACCGCCGTGCTGCTCAGCCTCGCCCGCGACCAGGACGCCGAGGCGCTCACCGCGCACTTCGCGGCCCGGCTGCGCGCCGAACCGGCCGACGAACACGTCGTGGTGGCGGCCGCCGCCGCCCGCACCTCCTTCGACGACGTGCCCGCCGGGCTGCGTGAGGCCCGGCACGTCGCCGACGCCGTCGCCGACGACGCGGCCGCCCTCGACCTGCCCCCCGTGGTGCGGCTACGGGACGTCCATCTGCGCGGCCTCGTACGGCTGTTGCGCGACGACCCGCAGGTGCAGTCGTTCGCCGAACGGGAACTGTCCGGACTCCTTTGTGATCCCGGCGAGGACCTGCTCCCCGTGCTGCGCACCTATTTGGCGACCGGACGCAACAAGTCCCGCACCGCGCAGCTGCACCACGTGTCCCGGCCGGCGCTGTACCGCCGGCTGGAGGCGATACAGGCGCGCCTCGGGGTGGACCTGGACGACTTCGAACAGGCCGCCTCGCTGCACATCGCACTCCTCGCGCACGACGCGCAACAACGCTGAAACGAGCGACCACCTGCGGCAACGGCGGTGACACATGGGATCGTCGGCGGATGACACGGTGACACGCCGCACCCCGGCAGACGTGACACGGTGCCACTCAAAGCGCGCTCGTCCGCTTCCTAGGCTCACTGCACACCGAGCGACCGGAGGTCCCGATGAGCCGAGTGATCCGAGCCGCCGTCTTCCAGACCGCCTGGACGGGCGACAAGGAATCGATGATCCAGGTCCACGAGCAGGCCGCGCGCGACGCGGCCGCGCAGGGCGCTCAAGTGCTGTGCTTCCAGGAGCTGTTCTACGGACCGTACTTCTGCCAGGTCCAGGACCCCGCCTTCTACGAGTACGCCGAACGCATCCCCGACGGCCCCGTGGTCGAGCGTTTCCAGCGCCTCGCCCGGGAACTGAACCTCGTCCTGGTGCTGCCGATGTACGAGGAGGAGCAGCCCGGCGTCCTCTACAACACGGCCGCCGTGATCGACGCCGACGGCACCTACCTGGGCAAGTACCGCAAGACCCACATCCCGCAGGTCAAGGGGTTCTGGGAGAAGTTCTACTTCCGTCCCGGCAACAGCGGCTGGCCCGTCTTCGACACCAAGGCCGGCCGGATCGGCGTCTACATCTGCTACGACCGCCACTTCCCCGAGGGCTGGCGCGCGCTCGGACTGGCGGGCGCGGAGCTGGTGTTCAACCCGTCGGCCACCTCACGCGGCCTGTCCGGCTACCTCTGGCAGCTGGAGCAGCCGGCGGCGGCCGTCGCCAACGAGTACTTCGTCGGCGCGATCAACCGGGTGGGCGTCGAGGAGTACGGCGACAACGACTTCTACGGCACGAGCTACTTCGTCGACCCGGAGGCCCGCTTCGTCGGCGAGGTCGCAGGCGACAAGGAGACGGAACTGGTCGTCCGCGACCTGGACCTGGCGAAACTCCGAGAGGTCCGGGACCGCTGGCAGTTCTACCGCGACCGCAACCCGTCCGCCTACGGCCCCCTGACAACGCCCTGAAGGGGCGCGGGGCTGCAGCTGATATGCGGCTGGCGCCGCGCGGGCGCGACAAGCCACGGACAACCCGCACGTACCCACCTGGAGGAGCGACCCCGACATGAGCACCCGCACACTCATCCGCGGCGGCCTGGTCATCACCGCCTCCGACGAAACCCACGCGGACGTCCTCATGGAGGACGGCCGCATCGCCGCGCTCGCCGCTTCCGGCACCCCCGCCGCCGAGGCCCTCTCCGCCGAGCGGACCGTCGACGCCACCGGGAAGTACGTCATCCCGGGCGGCGTGGACGCGCACACCCACATGGAGCTGCCGTTCGGCGGCACCTTCGCCTCCGACACCTTCGAGACGGGCACGCGGGCCGCCGCCTGGGGCGGCACCACCACGATCGTCGACTTCGCCGTGCAGAGCGTCGGGCACACCCTGCGCGAGGGCCTGGACGCCTGGCACGCGAAGGCGGAGGGCAACTGCGCGATCGACTACGCGTTCCACATGATCCTCTCGGACGTGAACGAGGAAACGCTGAAGGAGATGGACCTCCTGGTTGAAGAAGGGGTGACGTCCTTCAAGCAGTTCATGGCCTACCCCGGCGTCTTCTACTCCGACGACGGACAGATCCTCCGCGCCATGCAACGCTCCGCCGACAACGGCGGCCTGATCATGATGCACGCCGAGAACGGCATCGCCATCGACGTCCTCGTCGAGCAGGCCCTCGCCCGTGGCGAGACCGACCCCCGCCACCACGGCGAGGTCCGCAAGGCCCTCCTGGAGGCGGAGGCCACCCACCGCGCCATCCGGCTCGCCCAGGTCGCCGGCGCCCCGCTCTACGTCGTGCACGTCTCCGCCACCGAGGCGGTCGCCGAACTCGCCAGGGCCCGCGACGACGGACTGCCCGTCTTCGGCGAGACCTGCCCCCAGTACCTGTTCCTGTCCACCGACAACCTCGCCGAGCCCGACTTCGAGGGCGCCAAGTACGTGTGCAGCACGCCCCTGCGCCCCAAGGAGCACCAGGCGGCACTGTGGCGGGGCCTGCGGACCAACGACCTCCAGGTGGTCTCCACCGACCACTGCCCCTTCTGCTTCAGCGGGCAGAAGGAGCTCGGCCGCGGTGACTTCTCCAAGATCCCCAACGGGCTGCCTGGCGTGGAGAACCGTATGGACCTCCTGCACCAGGCCGTCGTCGACGGGCGCATCAGCCGCCGCCGCTGGATCGAGATCGCCTGCGCCACGCCCGCGCGGATGTTCGGCCTGTACCCGAAGAAGGGCACCATCGCGCCGGGCGCCGACGCCGACGTCGTGATCTACGACCCGCACGCCGAGCAGGTCATGTCCGCCGACACCCACCACATGAACGTCGACTACTCGGCCTATGAGGGCAAGCGGGTCACCGGCCGCGTCGAGACCGTGTTCTCGCGCGGGGTCCCGGTCGTCACCGACCGGGAGTACACCGGGCACGCCGGACACGGCGTCTACACCCCGCGTTCCACCTGTCAGTACCTCAACTAGGAGCGCAGCGCATGGACTTCGGCCTCGTTCTGCAGACCGACCCGCCGGCGTCGCGGGTGATCAGCCTGATGAAGCGCGCCGAGCGCAACGGGTTCACCCACGGGTGGACCTTCGACTCGGCCGTGCTGTGGCAGGAACCCTTCGTCATCTACAGCCAGATCCTCGCCAACACCACGACTCTCAAGATCGGCCCGATGGTCACCAACCCGGGCACCCGCACCTGGGAGGTGACCGCCTCCACCTTCGCCACCCTCAACGACATGTTCGGCAACCGCACCGTGTGCGGCATCGGCCGCGGCGACTCCGCGATGCGCGTCGCCGGACGCAAGCCGAACACCCTCGCCCGGCTCGGCGAGGCGATCGAGGTGATCCGCGACCTCGCCGAGGGACGCGAGGCCGAGGTCGACGGGCAGCGGCTGCGCCTGCCGTGGGTCCGCGACGGCAAGCTCCCGGTGTGGATGGCCGCGTACGGGCCCAAGGCGCTCGCGCTCACCGGGCAGAAGGCGGACGGGTTCATCCTCCAGCTCGCCGACCCGTTCCTCACCGAGTGGATGGTGAAGGCGGTGCGGAACGCCGCCGCCGAGGCGGGCCGCGACCCCGACGCGGTCACCGTCTGCGTCGCCGCCCCGGCGTACGTCGGCGACGACCTGGCGCACGCCCGCGAGCAGTGCCGCTGGTTCGGCGGGATGGTCGGCAACCACGTCGCCGACCTCGTGTCCCGCTACGGCGAGCACTCCGGCATGGTCCCGGAGGCGCTCACCGACTACATCAAGAACCGCGAGGGCTACGACTACAGCCACCACGGACGCGCCGGCAACCCGTCCACCGACTTCGTCCCCGACGAGATCGTGGACCGCTTCTGCCTGCTCGGCCCGCCCGAGGCGCACATCGAGAAGCTCCGCGCACTGCGCGACCTCGGCGTCGACCAGTTCGCGGTGTACGACATGCACGACGCGCAGGAAACGACGATCGACGCGTACGGCGCGGAGATCATCCCGGCACTCGGAGACTGAACCGGCACCACCGCGAAAGGCACGCCCATGACCGCGACCGTCCCGCCCGCGCCCCCGGAGAACCCGATACCCGACCCGGCGGGACGCGTCGAGCTTCCGCCGGGCGCCGTCCTCACCGACGCCCGCTTCGTCAACGACGACCTGCTGCCGGTCCCGCTGGCCCGACGCCGCTGGACCACGTACAACTTCACCGCCCTGTGGGTGGGGATGGCACACAACATCCCCTCCTGGCTGCTCGCGTCCGGACTGGTCGCGCTCGGCATGGACTGGAAGCAGGCCGTCTTCACCATCGCGCTGGCCAACGTCATCGTGCTGGCGCCGATGCTGCTGACCGGTCACGCGGGACCCAAGTACGGCATCCCGTTCCCGGTGCTGGCCCGCGCCTCCTTCGGGCTGCGCGGCGCCAACCTGCCCGCCATGATCCGGGCCGCGGTCGCCTGCGCCTGGTTCGGCATCCAGACCTGGATCGGCGGGCAGGGCATCTTCGTGCTGCTCGGCAAGCTGTTCGGCGGCTGGGCCGAGGCGTCCGAGGTGGGCGGCCAGCCGTGGACCCTGTGGGTGTGCTTCGTGCTCTTCTGGGCGCTCGAACTGGCCATCATCTACCGGGGGATGGAGGCGCTGCGCCGGTTCGAGAACTGGGCGGCGCCGTTCGTCATCGTCGGCGCGCTGGTGCTGCTGGTGTGGGTCGCGAACAAGGCCGGCGGTCTCGGCCCGCTGCTCGACCAGCCGTCGCGGCTGGGCTGGGGCGCCGACTTCTGGCCGGTGTTCTTCCCGTCCCTGATGGGCATGATCGCCTTCTGGTCGACGCTCAGCCTCAACATCCCCGACTTCACCCGCTTCGGCGCGGGACAGCGGGCCCAGGTGTGGGGGCAGACGCTCGGACTGCCCACCACCATGACCCTGTTCGCGCTGCTGTCGGTGTTCGTCACCTCCGGCTCGCAGGCCGTCTACGGGGCGGCGGTCTGGGACCCGGTGGAGCTGGCCGCCAAGACCGACAACGTCTTCGGGCTGCTCTTCGCGCTGATCACCGTGCTCGTCGCCACCATCTCCGTGAACATCGCGGCGAACGTGGTGTCACCGGCGTACGACCTGGCCAACCTGGCGCCGAAGTTCATCACCTTCCGTACGGGGGCGCTGATCACCGGGGTGGTCGGCGTGGTCATCATGCCGTGGAAGCTGACCGAGACGCCGGAGCTGTACATCTTCACCTGGCTCGGGCTGGTCGGCGGGCTGCTCGGCACGGTCGCCGGCATCCTCATCGCCGACTACTGGGTCGTGCGCCGCACCCGGCTGGACCTCACCGACCTGTACACCCCGGGCGGTCGCTACTGGTACACGTCCGGCTGGAACGTGCACGCCGTCGTCGCCTTCGTGATCGGCGGGGTGCTCGCGGTGGGCGGCTCCCACTCGGCGCCCGGCAAGGGGCCCTTCCCCGAGGACGGCCTCATCCCCTTCCTGAAGCCCCTCGCGGACTACGGCTGGGCGGTCGGCCTCGCGGCCTCCCTCGTCGTGTACGTGGCGCTGATGGCGGGGCGGCGGCGGGTGTGAGCACCCGCCGCCGCGTCCCGGCGGTACGCCGTCGGCCTCAGCGGGCGGTGCCGAAGTCCTGCGTCCAGTAGGTGCCGGACAGGCCGACGCCGATCTCCTTGAACGAGCAGTTGAGGATGTTGGCCTTGTGGCCGGGGCTGGTCATCCAGCCCTGCATCACCTGCTCCGGGGTGGAGTAGCCGTAGGCGACGTTCTCGCCGTAGGTGCTCCAGGCGTACCCGGCGCGGGTGATGCGTTCACCGGGGTCGGAGCCGTCGGAGCCGGTGTGGGACATGGTGCCGGTGGACGCCATGTCCTCGCTGTGCCGCTGGGCGGCCGTGTTCAGCGTGGAGTTGGCCGTCACCGGGGCGCAGCCGGCCTCGGCGCGCTCCTGGTTGACCAGCTCCACGACCCGGGCGACGGCGCCGGACGCCGTGGCGGTGGGCTTGGGCGCGGCGGTGGTCGGCTTCGGGGCCTCGGTGGTGGGCTTCGGCGCGGTGGTGGTGGGCGCGGGAGCGGCCGTCGAGGGCTTCGGGGACGCCGTGGCCGGCTTCGGGGCCGCCGTGGTGGTGGAGGGGGCCGCGGAGGCCGGCTTCGTGGCCTTCTTCTTCGGCTTGTGCGAGGGCTTGCCGCCGTGCTGCTCACGCGCGTCCTGGGAAGGGCTCGCGGAGGCGCTGGGGGAGCCGGAGGCCACCGGCGACGGGTCGCCGGCGTGCTGGCTGCTCCAGCGGCTGTACCAGCCGGGACCGTCCCAGCGGTCCTCGCCGACGGACGGCACCGAGGTGGCGCGGTCCTGCCGCTGTCCGCCGTCCGGCCAGTCGGTACAGGCCATGGCGACGGAGGGTATGCCGATGACGCCGACGGCGATCGCGGTGACGACCGTCCGCCGGTACTTCTTCTGCTGGCGATGGATTCCCATACGTGACCTCACCCCTGGGTGTGCGGAGGCTGGTCATTCTTGGGACGGCCCGGCGCGGGGCGCAAAGGCCTCACGTACTACTCGGCTTCGTAGACCGTGGAGGGCCTTGCGACGGGCGGGAGACCATGCCGACCGGCCCTCGGGAAGGTGCGGGGAGCGTCTGCCGTCACGTCAGAAAGCGCCCTGCGGCGACGAAGCACGGGCCTCCCGATCACGGCCGGCCCGCCACCCGTGCGGGCCGGTTCCGCTTTCCCGTCAAGACGGACAAGTCCCCCATGTCGCCGCGGCCCCGTCTACTAAGCGACACGGTCAGATCGGGAACGGGCTGTGACAGATGTCACGGAACCATCGGTTCCGGATGTGGCTCCGGGACTGCCCCGCGCCCGAGCCCCGCGCCTCAGCCCTGTGTCTTCTGCAGGGCGGCCACCGCTTCCTTGGCGGCCTTGATCGCGCCCTTGTTGATCTCCTCCGTGTCCGGAGCGCCCTTCGACTCGAAGTCGCTGCCGTTGTACGTGACGATCACCAGCGCGTTGGCGGCCCGCGCCACCACGACACCCTCACGCGTGTCCTGCTTGTCCTCGGTGGTGAGGTTCACGACCGAGTACGCCGCGTTCCCGACCCCCGGGACGGCGCCCCCGCCGCTCTTCTCCGCCAGGCGCCCGCTGTACGACTTCTCCGCGGCCTCGTCGGAGTCCAGGATCTCGAACGACACGTCGAGCCAGCGGTAGTCGTAACCCTTGAGGGCGTTCCACGAGCAGGTGCGACGCAGGTCGGAGTCCGTGGACGGTATCTCCTTGCCGGCCGTCTTCGCGCCCGGCACAAGGGACTTGACGGTCTTCGCCGACAGCGCGTCGCACGGCTCGGGCGCCGCGGCGTACGTCTTCACCGCCTGCGTCTCGGACGGGGCGGTGGGCGACTGCTGCGAGGCGGTCTTCCCGGTCGGCTTGTCCTCGGAGGCCTCGGGCGTGGCCAGCGGGCCGGAGGACAGCGCCCATCCGGCCGCGGCGAGGACGACCACCGGCGACAGACGGGCGGTCAGGGCGATCGGCAGAGGAAAGGAACGCACGGCGCACTTCTCGTGGGGGACGGTGCGGAGGGGGTCCGCACTGCGGACGGGACGCCAGTGTCACACGCTTCGTCAAGGTGCGGAAGGGTTCAACTCGCTCCGTAGGCACGCGGTGACCGCGAGGTTCCGCATCGGCGGCCGCTTGCCGCAGTTCCTCTGCGAATAGGGGGATTTGAGCGTCAGGGCACCCGCGCGACCCATTCCGGTGCGGTGAACTTCGTCCGCGCCAGTTCCTGAGCGCGCGCCAGCTCCTCGTCCGTCACCTTGCCCTGCGTCAGCCCGTACCGGGTGCGGAAGGATTCGATCATCCGCTCGATGACCGCCTCGCGCGGCAGCCCCGTCTGCCGGCGCAGCGGGTCCACCCGCTTCTTCGCGCTCTTGGTGCCCTTGTCCGAGAGCTTCTCCTTGCCGATGCGCAGCACCTCGAGCATCTTGTCCGCGTCGATGTCGTACGACATCGTCACGTGGTGCAGCACCGCGCCGGGCGCGCCGTCCGGGCCCACGATCCGCTTCTGCGCCGCGCCCGCGATCTTGCCCTGGTCGGTGGCGATGTCGTTCAGCGGCTGGTACCAGGCCCGGATGCCCATGTCGCCGAGCGCGCCCAGCACCCAGTCGTCCAGGTAGGCGTAGCTGTCCTGGAAGGACAGGCCCTGCACCAGCGCCTGCGGCACCGACAGCGAGTAGGTGATGGTGTTGCCCGGCTCCACGAACATCGCGCCCCCGCCGGAGATCCGGCGCACCACCTCGACGCCGTGCCGGCGGGCGCCCTCGGCGTCCACCTCGTTGCGCAGCGACTGGAAACTGCCGATGATCACGGCGGGGGAGGCCCACTCCCACACCCGCAGCGTCGGCGGGCGCCGCCCGGCGGCCACCTCGTGGGTCAGCACCTCGTCCAGCGCCATGTGCAGCGCGGGCGGCTGCGGGCCCTCGTGGACGAGCTGCCAGTCGTAGTCGGTCCAGTCGGTGGCGTGCGCCAGCGCCCGGCGCACCGCGATCCCCACGCCCTCCGCGGTGAGCCCGTACATCACGGTCCCCTCGGGCAGGGCGGCCTCGATCCGCGCGGCCAGACCGGTGGCGTCGGTGTCGGCCGGGGCGCCCTCCAGGGCGCCGTTCACGGCGTCCAGCGCCTCGTCCGGTTCGAGGAAGAAGTCGCCCGCCACGCGCGCGTGCCGCAGCACCCCGTCCACCACGTCCACGTCCACCACGACGAGCTTGCCGCCGGGGACCTTGTACTCACCGTGCACGACTCCGCCTTTCCTTCGCCGTCAGCGCCAACGCCGCCGGGACCGGCGATGTTCCCGGTCCCGGCGCGCGCGTCCGGTCAGCCGGCCCGGGTGGCCGGGACCGCGGCGTCCTCGGCGGCCGGCTGCGGGTGGACGCAGTGCCAGCGGTGGCCGTCCGGGGCGGTGGAGGCGGGCGGGAACGCGGCGGCGCAGGCGTCGTCCGCCTTCCAGCAGCGGGTGCGGAACGGGCAGCCGGAGGGCGGGTTCGTCGCCGAGGGCACCGGACCGTGCAGCACGATCCGCTCGGGCCGCTCCAGCAGGCTGGGCGTGGCCGACAGCAGGGCCTCGGTGTACGGGTGCCGGGAGTCGCCCGTGACCCGCGCGGCCGCGCCTTCCTCCACCACCCGGCCGAGGTAGAGCACCGCGATCCGGTCGGCCAGGTAGCGCACGGTCTGCACGTCGTGCGAGATGAAGACCATCGCGAGGCCGAGCCGGGCGCGCAGGTCCACCAGGAGGTTGAGGATCTGCGCGCGCACCGACACGTCCAGGGCGCTGGTCGGCTCGTCGGCGACGATCAGCTCCGGCTCCAGCGCCAGAGCGCGGGCGACCGCCACCCGCTGGCGCTGCCCGCCGGACAGTTGGCCGGGCAGCGCGCCCAGGGTGTGTCCGGGCAGGCCCACCAGGTCAAGCAGCTCCTCGACGCGCTCCTCGCGCCAGGCGCGGGTGCCCCGGGCGTGGACGTCCAGCGGGTCGCGCAGGATGCGACGCACGGGAAGGCGCGGGTTCAGGGCCGTCGACGGGTCCTGGAAGACCACGCCGACGCTCGCCCCGAAGCGGGTGCGGCGTTCCGCGGCCGGCATCTCCCACAGGTCCCGGCCCTTGAAGGACACCCGGCCTTCGGTCGGGCGCTGGAGCCCGGTGACCACCCGCGCCAGGGTGGACTTGCCGCAGCCGGACTCGCCGACCAGCCCCAGGATCTCGCCGCGCCGCACCTCCAGGGAGGCGTCGGTCAGGGCGTGCACGGCGTCCCGGCGCAGGATGCCTCCGCTGCGCGCCTTGTGCCGGACGTGGATGCCGTCGAGCCGCACCAGCGGGTCGGTCATGGTTTCCTCGGGGCCGGTCATCGGGCACGCTCCAGCGACTTGGCCGACCGGCGCACGGGCGCCGGGTGGTGGCAGGCGAACAGGTGGTCGGGGGAGTCGCCGCGGTCGGTGGCGGGCGGCGGGGTGGTGGCGCACAGCTCGGTGGCGGCGGTGCAGCGCGAGACGAACCGGCAGCCGGGGCCGAAGGCCTTCGGGGCGGGCACCACACCGCGGATCTGGTGCAGCCGCTCGGCTCCCGCCTCCAGCGAGACGACGGAACCCAGCAGGCCCCGGCTGTAGTGGTGCGCCGGGTCGGTGAGCAGGGAGCGGGTGTCTCC
This sequence comes from Streptomyces cellulosae, assembly GCA_014655195.1. Taxonomy (GTDB): domain Bacteria; phylum Actinomycetota; class Actinomycetes; order Streptomycetales; family Streptomycetaceae; genus Streptomyces; species Streptomyces cellulosae. The sequence goes on from BNBH01000019.1 coordinate 68,192, forward strand.
GGCCTCCGCGACCTGCCCGGCGTACATGACGGCGACCCGGTGGGCGAGGTCGCCGACCAGGGCGAGGTCGTGCGAGACCAGCACCATGGCGAAGCCGAGCTCGTCGCGCAGCCGCACCAGCAGCTCGACGACCTGGGCCTGTACGGTCACGTCGAGCGCGGTGGTCGGCTCGTCGGCGATCAGCAGCCCGGGGCTGCGGGAGAGCGCCATCGCGATGAGCACGCGCTGGCGCTGGCCGCCGGAGAGCTCGTGCGGGTAGCTGCGCAGGGTTCGCTCGGGGGACAGGCCGACCAGTTCGAGCAGTTCGGCCGGGGTGCGGGTGCCGCCCCGGGAGGTGAGCCGCTTGAGCTGGGTGCCGATGAGCACCGACGGGTTCAGCGACGACATGGCGTCCTGGTAGACCATGGCGATCTCCGGGCCCATGAGCGCCCGGCGCTCCTTCGGGGTCAGCTTCAGCAGGTCGCGGCCCCGGTAGAGGATCTCGCCCGTCGCCTCGGCGTTGCGCGGCAGCAGTCCCATGACGGCCAGGCTGGTGATCGACTTGCCGCAGCCCGACTCGCCGACCAGTCCCAGCGTCTCGCCCTCGCGGACCGTGAAGGAGATGCCGTCGACGACCGGGATGTCGCCGTAGCGGTCGGGGAAGCGGACGGACAGGTCGCGTACGACGAGCAGGTCGGCGGCGTCCTCGGCCAGCGGCGGCACGGCGGGTTCCGTTGCCTCGATCCGGGTGGCGAGCTCGGTGAGCGCCGCGTCGGCGGCGGTCCGGTCGGCGGCCGGCTCGGCGGCGGCGATCTTCTCGACGGTGTCGCCGCCGTCGGTGCGGGTCCCGTCCGGGGAGGCGGCGGCGTCCGTCATGCCCTCGGACAGGACGTTCAGGGCGAGCACCGTGATCAGCAGGCACAAGCCCGGGAAGAGGGTCGCCCACCAGCCGCCGGAGAGCAGGATCTGCCGGCCGTGGGCCAGTACGCTGCCCCAGCTGGGGTCGGGGTCCTGCACGCCGGCGCCGATGAAGGACAGGCTGGCTTCGAAGATGATCGAGTCGGCCACCATGACGGTCGCGAACACCAGCACCGGCGCAGCGCAGTTGACGGCGACGTGCCGGGCCACGATGTAGTGGCGGCGGGCGCCGATGACCTGCTCCGCGGCGACGTAGTCCTCGCCGTACTGCTCCAGCACGTTGGCCCGGACGACCCGGGCGAGCGAGGGCGAGTACACGAAGGCGATGGTGAAGATGATCACCGGGACGCTGGCTCCGAACACGGCCACCAGCACGGCGGCCAGCGCGATCGGCGGGAACGACATGACGACGTCCAGCGTGCGCATCACCGACTCGTCGGCGAACTTCCGCGAGGTGGCCGCCAGGGCGCCCAGGGACGAGCCGATGGCCAGCGCGAGGAGGGTCGCGCCGAACCCGATGACCAGGGAGTAGCGGGCGCCGTGCACGACACGGGCGAACACGTCGCGGCCGGCCCGGTCGGTGCCGAACCAGTGCTCCGCGCCCGGGGACTGGGCGGGGACGCCCGTGGCGAGCGGGTCCTGGGTGAGCAGCGGTGCGAAGACGGCGCCCACCACGACGACGAGGAGGACCGCGAGCGCGATCCGGGAGGGCACGGGCAGGCGGCGCAGGCGGGTGCCGGGCCGGAGCCGCTCGGCGAGGGAGCGTGGAGCGAACATCACACCGTCCTGATGCGCGGGTTGACGAGCAGGTAGAGCAGGTCGACGACGACGTTGACCACGAGGAACGCGACGGCGATCGTCAGCACGGTGCCTTGGACCAGCCCCACGTCGCCCCCGTTGACGCCTTCGAGGATCAGCTTGCCCATCCCGGGAAGGTCGAAGATCGCCTCGATGACGACGGCGCCGCTGAGCATGTAGCCCACCTTGACGCCGAGCACGGTCAGCGGGGTGATCAGGGAGTTGCGCAGCACCGACCGGATGATCATGAAGGGCGGCAGGCCGCTGCCGCGGGCGGTGCGCACGTAGTCCCGGTCGAGTTCGGCGACCATCGAGGTGCGGATCAGCCGGGCCAGCGAGGAGGCGACCGGCAGGGCGAGGGCCACGGCGGGCAGGGCGAGGCTCTCCAGCCAGCCGGAGAAGGAGTCGGCCGGGTTGACGTAGCCGCCGGTCGGGAAGACCGGCATGTTCAGCGCGAACTGCTGGATGAGCAGGACACCGATCCAGAACGAGGGCAGGGCGATGCCGATCATCGACAGCACCCGGAAGACCTGGTCGGGCCAGCTGTCGCGGTACACGGCGCTGGTGACGCCGAGGACCAGGGCCAGCACGACGGCCAGCGTGAGGCCGAGCAGCGTCAGCTGGAGGGTGAGCGGGAACGCGTTGGCGATCCGGTCGGCGACCGGCTGGCTGGGGGCCACGGTGACCCCGAGGTCCCCCTGCACCAGATCGCCGAGGAAGGCGAAGTACCGGACCGGCAGCGGGTCGTCGAGACCGTTCTCCTCGGCGAACGCGGCACGCGCCTCGGGACTCGCGCTGTCGCCCAGGGCGTTGTACGCGGGGTCGGCCGGCGAGAACTGCAGGACGACGAAGACCAGCAGGGCGATGCCGAGGATCATCACCGGCATCATCGCGACGCGGCGCAGCGCGAGCCGGAGGAAAGCAACCATCGTGGTTTTCCTAGCGATTGGGGCGGGGGCCGCCGCCCGTCACGGCGCGGCGGCCCGTCGGCCGGGGCGTGCGGGTCAGGCGCGGCCGACGTCGACGAAGGACAGCCCGGTGGTGGGCAGCGGCTTGAACCCGGTCAGCGCGTCCTCACGCCAGGCGGTGGGCAGCTTGCGGTGCAGGATCGGGTACAGGGCGGCCTCGTCGGCGACCGTGTCGGTGACCTGTGCCCACAGGGCCTTGCGCCTGGCCTCGTCCGGCTCCGCCGCGGCCCTGTCCAGCAGCGACTTGACCTTCTTGTAGGCGGGGGCGCCCGTCCAGCCGTAGCGGTTCTCCGGCCAGAAGCCGTAGTAGAACCACCGCAGCAGAAGGTCGGCGTCGTTGCCGAAGACGGACGGGTCGCCCGGCGCGGCCAGGGCCTCGAAATCACCCTTGTCGATCTTGGCGTACTGCGCGGCGGACTGCTGGATGTCGAGCCTGGCCTCGACGCCGACCGCGGCCCAGCTCTCCTTGATCAGCGGCGCGATGTCCTTGACCCAGCCGTTGTCGGTGAGCAGCAGTGTGAAGGAGAGCTTGCCCACCCCCGCGTCGGCGAGCAGCTTCCTGGCCTTGGCCGGGTCGTGGCCGTACACCGTGGCGGCCTTGCGGTAGTCGGGGTGCGTGGCCGGCACGTAGCCGGTGGCGGCCTCGGCGTTGCCCAGCAGGGCGGTGGAGATGATCTTCTCGGTGTCGAGCGCGTAGTGCAGGGCCTGGCGCACCCGCTTGTCGGCGAAGCGCTTGTCCCTTGTGTTGAACATCAGGAAGAGCAGGCCGAAGGACTGGACGGACTCCACCGTGTCCTTGCCCGTGATGCCCTTGACGTCGATGTAGGGCACGTCCTCGATGGCCTGGACGCGGCCGGACTTGAGCGCGCTGACCCGGGCGGACGGGTCGGAGATCAGGTGCCAGACCATCTTCCTGGCCTTGGCGGGGTGCGGGCCGTTGTACTTGTCGTACGCCTCCATGACGATCTTGTCCTCGCGGACCGCCGACACGAAGCGGTAGGGACCCGAGCCGACCGGCTTGGCGTCGAAGGCCTTGGCGTCGGCGCCGGCGATCTTCTTCGGAACGATCCGCACCACGGATATCCGCGAGGGGAAGAGCGCGAAGGCGTACTTCAGCTTGAACTCGACCGTCGCCGGGTCGACCGCGGTCACCTGGTCGACGAAGGGCACGAACTGCGCCATGAGCGAGGCGTTCTTCGGGTCGAGAACCCGCTCGAAGCTGAACACCACGTCCTCGGCGGTCACCGGCGAGCCGTCGTGGAAGGTGGCACCCTTGCGGAGGGTCGCCCGGTAGGTGGTCGCGTTGATCTTCTTCGGCATCTCGGTGGCCAGCGTCGGACGGGCGACCAGCGTGGCCGGGTCGAGGTCCACCAGGCCCTCGAAGATGTGCATGTTGGCGGCGAACGGGGTCGCGCCGGAGGTGATCATGGGGTCGAAGCCCGTGGAGAGGGGGTAGGACAGGCCCGCCTCGATGGTGTCGGAGCCGCTGCCGGAGCCGTCGGAGCCGTCACCGGTGCTGCTCGGGCCGCCGCACGCGGAGAGGCCCGCCGTGATGGTGGTCGCCGCACCGAGGGCGCCGGTGTATCTCATGAAGGTGCGGCGGTCGACGCCGGTTGCGCTGCGCGGCGTCAAGGAACCCTCCTGGCGGGAGTCAAAGACGGGCGAGGAAGCGGAATGGCTGATTCTGTACGACGGTCCGGCGTGAAAGGTCTCTCGCCGGATGCATCAGACGTCTGATGTCTGATGCTTGATAGCGTGGGAACGTAGCCGGGCAAGGGAGAGGGGTCAAGAGGTGGCGGTGGGACAAAGGGCGATTCGGGGTGCCGAACCGGAACCCAAGGCGGTGCGGCAGCCGTTGCGCCAGGAGGTCGTGGACGGGATCAAGTCGTACATCTTGCGCAACGAGCTACGCCCCGGCGACCCGCTGCCGACCGAGCCCGCCCTGTGCGAGGCGCTCGGTGCCAGCCGATCCAGCGTGCGCGAGGCGATCAGGATTCTCACCGCGCTCGACATCGTCGAGGTGCGCCACGGGCACGGCACCTACGTAGGCCGGCTGAGTCTGTCCGCGCTGGTGGAGAGCCTGGCGTTCCGCGGGCTGCTCAGCCCGGACGACGACTTCCAGGTGATGAGTGACCTCGTCGAGGTGCGCGAGCTGTTCGAGCGGGGCATGGCCGAGCGGCTCGTGGAGGCGCTCAGCGACGAGCAGATCGACCGGCTGGCCGGGCTGGTCGACGAGATGCGCCGGGCCGGCGCCGGCGAGGGGCACGGCTTCGTCGAGGCCGACCGCGCCTTCCACACCCTCCTTCTCGCCCCGCTCGGCAACGACCTCATCGGCCAGCTGTCCACGGCCTTCTGGGATGTCTACGTCATTGTCGCCCCGCACCTCGACGTCTTCACGCACGAGCACGAGGCGGCCACCATCGCCAACCACCAGCGGATCGTGGATGCCGTCCGCGACCGCGATCCCGCCGAGTTCGCGGCGGCCCTGAGTGAGCACTACGAGCCCGTCCGGCAGCGCATCGCGGAGGCCCGGGCGCGCCGCTGACCAGGCGTTTCCACGGTGGGGGCGGCTCCGGTCCAGGGGGCGCCCCCACCGCCGCGAGACAGGTCGTCCTCCAGTCCCGCGGCGGGAAGGGGAACTTGACGGCCGACATCCCGGTCTCTAGATTCCCAACACAGCAGACATCAGACGTCTGCTCTTACCTTCTCCCGCAGCGCTGCGCCGCGCGCACGCCTCACCTCACCGGGGCCCCTCCATGCCACTGACGGACCTCACCCTGGCCGAGTGCCTCGCGCTCCGCCCCGACCTCGACGAACCGGCCGACCTCGACGCGTTCTGGGACCGGACCCTGCGCACGGCCCGCGCGGCCGGCGGAACCCCGAGCTTCGTACGCGAGGACACGGGCCTCACCCAGGTGACCACCTACGACGTGACCGTGCCCGGCTTCGCGGGCGAACCCGTACGGGGCTGGCTGCACCTGCCCGCCGGGGCCGAGGGCCCGCTCGGCTGCGTCGTGGAGTTCCTCGGCTACGGACGCGGCCGCGGACTGCCGCACGAGCAGCTGATCTGGGCGAACGCCGGCTACGCCCACTTCATCATGGACACCCGCGGCCAGGGCTGGTCCACCGCGGGCGGCGACACCCCCGACACCGTGTCCCTCAACGGTGACGTCCCCGGCTTCCTGACCAGGGGCGTGGACAGTCCGGAGAACCACTACTACCGTCGCGTCCACACCGACGCCGTGCGCTTCACCGAGGCCGCCCGTGCCCACCCGGCCGTCGACCCGGACCGGGTCGTCGTCACCGGACACAGCCAGGGCGGCGGCATCGCGCTCGCCGTCGCCGCACTCCTCCCCGGCCTCGCGGGCGTCATGCCCGACACCCCGTTCCTGTGCGACATCCGCCGCGGGGCACTCATCGCCGGCGCGCCGCCCTACACCGAGATCGCGGAGTACCTCAGCCTGCACCGCGACCGTGTCGAGACGGTGTTCACCACGCTGTCCTACGTCGACGCGGCCCTGCTGGCCGCCCGCGCCACCGCCCCGGCCCTGTTCTCCATCGCGATGATGGACGCCGTCTGCCCGCCCTCCACCTGCTTCGCCGCCTACCACCTCTACGGCGGCGCCAAGGACCTGCGGGTCTACGAGTTCAACGGGCACGAGGGCGGCGCCGGACACCACCGGCGCGCACAACTCGCCTGGGTACGGGCGCTGTTCTCCACTTCCCGGCCCGCCGACCCCGGCGTCTCCACCCTGCACGATCCCCAGCTCGCCTGACCCCTCACCGAGAAGAGGCACGTTCATGCAGCGTAGAGCCACCCTCGCCGTCACCACCGCGAGCGCCGCCCTGGCCCTCCTGGCCGGCGGCACCCCCGCCGCCCACCCGGCCACGCAGGCCGCCCCCGCCCCGGGCACGCTCGTCTCGCAGGACATCGCCACCGCCGGCACCGGTTCGCCGTACTACCGCATCCCCGCCCTGACCCGCACCACGAAGGGCACCCTGCTCGCCGCCTACGACGCCCGCCCCACCCTCGGTGACCTGCCCGGCAACCTCGGCGTGGTACTGCGCCGGAGCACCGACGGCGGCGCCACCTGGCAGGCCCAGCAGGTCGTCCGCAAGGAGGCCGCGCCCAAGGGCTTCGGCGACCCCAGCCTCCTCGTCGACCGCGAGACCGGCCGCGTCTTCGTCTTCTACGCCGCCTCCGTCAACCAGGGCTTCTTCGGCTCGGCCACCGGCAACGACGAGAGCGACCCGAACGTCCTCCAGGCCGACTACAGCTACTCCGACGACGACGGCCTGACCTGGACGCACGAGCGGATCACCGCCGAGATCAAGAACCCGGCCTGGGCGGGCATGTTCGCCGCCTCCGGCGAGGGCATCCAGGTGCGCAACGGCACCTACAAGGGCCGCCTGATCCAGCAGTACGCCATCCGCAACAACGGCGCCAACTACGCGGTCAGCGCCTACAGCGACGACCACGGCGCCACCTGGCGGATGGGCACGCCCGTCGGACCCGGCGGCGACGAGAACAAGACCGTCGAACTGTCCGACGGCCGCATCATGCTCAACAACCGCTCCGCCCCCTACCGCACGGTCGCCTACTCCTCCGACGGCGGCGTCACCTACACGCCGTTCCAGCAGGACAAGGAGCTGCCCGACCCCGCCAACAACGGCTCCGTCGCCCGCTTCGCACCCGACGTGCCGGCCACCCATCCCCGGGCCCAGTGGCTGATGTTCAGCAACACGGCGACCACCAGCAGCCGCAGCAACCTCACCGTCCGCCTGTCCTGCGACAACGGGCAGAACTGGCCGGTCCGCAAGACGGTGGAGTCCGGCGCCGCCGCCTACTCCACCCTCACCCCGCTCGGCAGCGGCACGGCGGGCAACGACCGGGTGGGCCTGCTCTGGGAACGCGCCAACTACCAGCACATCACCTACTCCTCCTTCGACGTGCAGTGGCTCGGCGGCGTGTGCGCGCCCGTCACCGTCACCCCGCCCGTGTCCCTGCCCGCCGGGAGGACCACCGAGGTGACCGTCCGCGTCGTCAGCCAGAACGACAGGGACCTGCCCCCCGGCTCGGTCTCGCTGACCCTGCCGTCCGGCTGGAGCGCCCCCACGGTCACCGTGCCCGCGCTCAAGCCCGGCCAGGGCGCCAACATGAAGATCCCCGTCACCGTCCCGGCGAACGCCACCGCGGGCGCCGCGCCGACGACCGCGGCCTACCTCGTCCGCGGCAGCCAGCGGTCCTACGGTGACGGCACCCTCACCGTGACCACGTCCTGACCCCGGCGCCCCCGGCCCGCCCGCACGCCAGGCGGCGGGCGGCCCGGGGGCTCCCGTACCACCATCCGCACAGCCCAGGAGACACCCATGTCCTCGTCCCAGCCCCTCCGCGGCGTCGTACCGCCCGTCTGCACCCCCCTGGATGCGTCGGGTGAGGTCGACACCGCCTCGCTCACCCGGCACGTGGAGCACCTCGTCAGCGGGGGAGTGCACGGACTGTTCGCCCTGGGCTCCAGCAGCGAGGTCGCCTTCCTCACCGACCGGCAGCGGGAGACGGTCCTGCGCACGGTCGTCGAGGCCGTCGCCGGCCGGGTCCCCGTGCTCGCCGGCGTCATCGACATGACCACCCCCCGCGTCCTCGTCCACGCGGAGGCAGCCCGCGAGGCCGGCGCCGACGCCCTGGTCGCGACCGCGCCCTTCTACGCCCGCACCCACCCCGTGGAGATCGCGCACCACTTCCGCGCCCTGCGCGCCCGCGTCGACCTGCCCCTGTACGCCTACGACCTCCCGGTCTCCGTGCACAGCAAGCTCTCCGTCGCCCTGGTCCGCGAACTCGCCGAGGACGGCACGCTGGCCGGCCTGAAGGACAGCAGCGGCGACGAGGGCGGACTGCGCCGGCTGATCGTCGCCCTCGGCGGGCGTCTCGGCCGCGCCACCGGCCCCGCGCCCGGCTTCAGCATCCTCACCGGCTCCGAACTCACCGTCGACGCCGCCCTGCTGGCGGGTGCCGACGGCGTCGTCCCGGGCCTCGGCAACGTCGACCCCGCCGGGTACGTGCGCCTTTACGACGCCGTGCGCGCCGGGGACCTCGGCAGCGCCGTCGAGGAACAGGAGCGGCTCGTCGAACTGTTCGGCATGGTCGACGCGGGGCCGGAGAGCGAGATGGGCCGCAACTCCTCGGCCATCGGCGCCTTCAAGCACGCCCTGCGTCTGCTCGGGGTGTTCGCCGAGGGCACCACCGCCGCCCCGCAGGTCCAGCTGGGCGACGCGTCGGTCTCCCTGGTCGAGGAGCGGCTGCGCGGCGCCGGCCTGCTGCCGGTCCGATGACGGCACATCGGCCGCACGACGCCCCGGTGATCGGCCTCGACCTGGGGGGCACGAAGATCGCCGCCGCCCTGGTCGCCCCCGACGGGACCGTCCTGGCCCGCCACTCCCTGCCCACCCCCGCGACCGAGGGGGCCGAGGCGGTCCTCGACGCGCTCGCGGTGGCCGCCCGCGCGGTCCGCTCGTCCGACGCCACGGCGGTCGGGGTCGCCGCCGCCGGAGTCATCGACCCGGTCACCGGGACCGTCACCAGCGCCACCGACACCCTCCGCGGCTGGGCCGGCACCGCCCTGGCGACCGGACTCGCCGCCCGCACCGGCCTCCCCGTCGCCTGCGACAACGACGTGCGCGCGGCGGCGGCGACGGAACTGGCCGGACCCGCGGGACAGCGGGCGTCCGTGCTGCTCTATGCCGCCGTCGGCACCGGCGTGGGCGGCGCCGTCGCCGTGGACGGGCGCGTGCTGCACGGGGCGGCCGGGGTCGCCGGGCACCTCGGGCATCTGCCGAGCCCCGAGGCCGAGGGACTGCCCTGCACCTGCGGCGCCTCCGGCCACCTCGAGGCGATCGCCGCGGGCCCCGGCATCACCGCCCACTACACGCGGATGAGCGGAGCCCCGGCAGACCGCCTGGAGACCGTCGCCGCCCGCGCGGCCCAGGCCGAGCCGCACGCCACCGCCGCCGTCGTCCTCGGCGCCCGCGCCGCCGGACGCGCCCTGGGCGGTCTCGCCAACGCGCTCGGCGCCGACCGCGTGGTCCTCGCCGGCGGCGTGCCCCGCATCGGCGCCCTGTACCTGGACGCCCTGCACGCGGCCTTCGCCGCCGAACTCATGCCGCCCCTGCGGTCGTTGCGTCCCGTGTCACCGCGCGGCGGACCCGACACCGCGGTCCTCGGCGCGGCCGCGCTCACCTCGACCCTGCCCCTGCACCACCCCGACCGCACCACCGGAGCACGCCGATGACCCTGCCCCTCGCCGACGCCCTCAAGGGCCGCCTGATCGTCTCCTGCCAGGCCCCGCCCGGCGACCCCATGCGGCACACCGACACGCTCGTCCGCATGACGCTCTCCGCCCGGGCCGGCGGCGCGGCGGCCGTACGCGTCAACGACCCGGAGGTCGTCGCCGCCGCCGTCGCGGCCGTGGACCTCCCGGTGATCGGGCTGTGGAAGGACGGCGACAGCGGCGTGTTCATCACCCCGACCGTGCGGCACGCGCTGGCCCTCGTGGACGCCGGGGCCGCAGTCGTCGCCGCCGACGCCACCGCCCGGCCCCGCCCCGACGGGAGCACGTTCGCCGACCTCGTGGAGGCCGTGCACGAGGCGGGCGCCCTGGTCATGGCCGACGTGTCCACCTTCGACGAGGGCCGTGAGGCGGCCGAGCAGGGCGCCGACCTCGTGGGCACGACCCTCTCCGGCTATGTGCCCGGCTCGCCCGTCCAGTCCGCGCCGGACCTCGCCCTGGTCGCGGACCTGGCCGCCGCGCTCACCGTCCCGGTGATCGCCGAGGGCCGGGTCGCGACGCCGGCACAGGCCGCCGAGGCGCTGGCGGCGGGTGCGCACAGCGTCGTCGTGGGAACCGCCATCACCGCGCCGACCGCCCTGACGGCGGCGTTCGTGGCCGGCCTCGACGGCCGGGGGGACACGGTGGGGTGAGGAGGCCGCCGCCCAGGACGGCAGCCTCCCTCACTCCATCAGGAGCTGGGTGTCCCGTAGACGCCCAGCTCGTACAGCGAGTAGCCCCACGTCGTCCTGCGCTCCACGCCCTGCATCCGGACGTACCGCACGGCCTCGTCGCCGGGGAGCCGGACGACGTCGGTGCCGCAGGACTCCGGGCGCTGCGTGGACACCGTCCGCCAGGTCGCCCCGTCCGCGGACGTCCGCACGGCGTACTCCGTCGCGCAGGCGCTCTCCCAGGCCAGGGTCACCGCGGCGAGCTTCGTCGGTTCGGCCAGTTCGACCTGCACCCAGGCGTCGTCCGCGTACCCGGATGCCCAACGGGTGTCCGGCCGACCGTCGTTGACGTGCCGGGCGGCCAGGCGGTCGAGGTCCTGCTCCACGCTGGACGCGGACGCCGTCCCGTCGGGAGCGAGGTTCCGCGCGCCGCCCGTCGAGTCCCAGAGCCGCAGCCGCAGTTCGGCCTGGGTGAGGAACGCGTCGAGCACGCCGTCGCCGACCTTGGGCTGCACCGCGCCCCACGCGTTGCGCGGCGGGTCGATCCGCACGGCACGGGCCCGCTCCTGCAGTTCCAAGGACTCGGCCAGCAGCCGGTCGGAGGTCTCCCGGTCCCCGGTCTGCCGCGCCGCGAGCGCGTCGGTCATCCGGACCGCCGCCCGGCCCCACAGCTCGGTGGCGTCCAGCCAGGGCGCCGCATCGACGGTGAAGCCCTCCTGCACGGAGCCGGAGCGGATGACGGCCGGCGCGCGTTCGATCGCGGCCGCGTACGGGCGCAGTGCCCGGACGGCGCCGGGACGGTCCCCGTCGTTCCACGCCGTCCAGAACGCCTCGACGCGACGCGCGAGTTCGGGAGCCTGCGGCTGCCACGGGGTGGCGCCGAAGGTCGGCGCCAGGTGCTGCAGGTCGGCGAAGACGAGCAGGGCCTCGGTGGCCCCGCGGTCGCCGCCGGCCAGGTACGCCAGGGCCTGACGCCAGTTCCGGCCGGCGTCGTACCCGCGGTCGTTCCAGGCGAAGTCCGCGGTGCCGAAGACGGCGACCTTGCTGGCGTAGGGCTGGTTCATGGGGTTGGCGACGACACCGGAGAGGTGGTCGGAGAGGCCCGCCTCGCGCTTGTCGTAGGGCGCGAGCAGCAGACGCCCGCCGGTGTTGCCGTAGTCGTTGACCGGGTAGTTGTCCCAGACGAACACCTTACGGCCGAAGACCTTCGCCGCTTGCCCGGCGTCCGCGTTGGTGATCCCGTCGGGCACGACGCCCACCCCGGTCCACATCACCTCGACCTCGGGGTCCAGGGCCTCCCGCAGGGCCCGTTTGTAGGCCGACTCCGTGTGGTTGTAGTACTCGGTCGGCACCATCTGGAGCGGCCACGTGCCGTCATGGGTGGCCACGAAGTCGCGCTGCACGTCGTTCAGCAGGTCCGCCTGCGCCTTCCCGACGGCCCCGGTGCCGGGTTCGCCGTACGCGGCCCGGTCGGCCTCGCAGTTCCAGCGGGTGTGGTCGATGTCGTCGAGGGGGACGGAGAACGCGCGCGTGCCCAGGTCGTACAGCGCCTGGAGCTTGGCCTTGAGAGCCTCGCGGTCGGCCGGGTCGGAGTAGCAGATCGACTGGCCGGGGGAGACCGCGAAGGTGAAGCGCACATGGTTCGCCGTGGCCCGGTCCACCAGCTCGCCCAGCTCCGTCAGCTTCTCCGCCGGGTAGGGCTCGCGCCACTTGTCGCGATGGTAGGGGTCGTCCTTCGGCGCGTAGACATAGGTGTTGGCCTTGACGTCGCCGTAGAAGTCCATCTGGTCGAGGCGCTCGGCGTGGGTCCAGGGCTGCCCGTAGAAGCCCTCGATCGTGCCGCGCAACGGCATCGACGGGTGGTCACCTGCCTGGGCGCCGGTCACCTTCCACCCGCCGTCCGCGGAGCGGACGAAGAGCTGACGCAGCGTCTGCACGGCGTAGAACTGGCCGGCCCCGTCCGTGCCGCCCAGGGCGACCTGCGCGCCCCGCCCGGCCCGTGCGACCCGCAGGGCGTAGCCCTCCGCGTGCTCGGGTACGGCCGTGTCACCGAGTCCCTCCGCGATGTCGGGGCGGGCCGCCGGGCCGAGCCGCACGGTCAGCAGGCCGGCCGCGGCGCGGGGGACGTTCCCGGGCGTGACGACGTCGACCCGGTCGGCGCCGTGCCGCTTCAGCTCCGCGACGAGACGGGTGCGCGCCGGGACGTCGGTGTCCGCGTCCGCCACGACGATCACCCTGCCCGTGACGGGCAGGTCGTCACCGGTGCGGGACATCGACTGCGGGGTGGGGGTGACAGGCGGCAGCGGGGCGGCCGCGCGCGGACCCGCCTCCGCGGCTCCGGCCGGGGGCGCCCCGGCCGCCAGGGTGCTTGCGAGCGCGAAGCACGCTCCGAGCACGGTCAGGGTTGTCGTGCGTCTTCCCACGAGACCTCCAGCATTGGTACGGACCGGGAAATCGGCTTGTGCGCGAGGATGTCGCCGCCCCTCGACGGTAGGACGTAAGACGTATGGGGTCTAGACCTCTTCGCCGTCCGGCTTCACTCCGGCCAACGGGGCACCCCGTACGGCCACGGGGGTGGCGTCCCCGGCAGCACGCGCTTACCCTGCGTGCGGCAAGGGCCGAGGCCACCGGCCCGCAGTGGGTGGTGCGCAGGGCCGGACGACGCGAACACCTGGGGCAGGGGATGCAGTTCACCACCCGACCGACCCTCCAAGGCACCTTCGGCATGGTGTCCTCCACCCACTGGCTGGCCTCACAGAGCGCCATGGCCGTCCTCGAGGACGGCGGCAACGCCTACGACGCGGCCGTCGCCGGCGCCTTCGTGCTGCACGTCGTCGAGCCCCACCTCAACGGCCCGGCGGGCGAGGTGCCGATGATCCTCGCCCCGGCCGGCGGGGACGTACGCGTGCTGTGCGGACAGGGCGTCGCCCCGGCGGGCGCGACCGTCGCCCACTACAAGGGGCTCGGCCTCGACCTCGTCCCCGGCACCGGCCCCCTCGCCGCCGCCGTGCCCGGCGCCTTCGACGCCTGGATGCTCCTGCTGCGCGACCACGGCACCAAGTCCCTCGCGGACGTGCTGAAGTACGCCATCGGCTACGCCGAGGACGGCCACCCGCCCGTGGAGCGGGTCGGCGAGACCGTGGAAACCGTGCGCGAACTGTTCGAGACGGAGTGGACCAGCTCCGCCGAGGTCTACCTGCCCGGCGGACGCCCGCCGCGCCCCGGCGAGCTGTTCCGCAACCCCGCCCTCGCCGCCACCTGGAAGCGGCTCCTCGCCGAGGTCGCCGGCGCCGGCGACCGGGAGGCGCAGATCGAGGCCGCCCGCGACGTGTGGCGCACCGGCTTCGTCGCCGAGGCCCTCGTCCGGCAGGCCGCCCGCCCCACCCTGGACACCAGCGGGAACCACCACACCGGCACCCTCACCGCCGAGGACCTCGCCGCCTGGTCCGCCACCTACGAGGACCCGGTCACGTACGACTTCGACGGCTGGACCGTGTGCAAGGCCGGACCGTGGAGCCAGGGCCCGGCGCTCCTCCAGCAACTCGCGCTGCTCCCCGACGAGTTGCCGCCCTACGGCTCGGGCGCGTATCTGCACCTGCTCATCGAGAACTGCAAGCTCGCCATGGCCGACCGCGAGGCCTGGTACGGCGACGCCGCCGAGGTGCCGCTCGACGACCTGCTGTCCGCCGCGTACAACGCCGAACGGCGCACCCTGGTCGGCCCGCGCGCCTCCCACGAGCTGCGCCCCGGCAGCCCCGGCGGCCGCGCCCCCCGGCTCGCCGCCCACGCGCGCGTCGTCGCCGCAGACGAGCCCGGCTTCAGCCCCATGGGCGTCGGCGAGCCGACCGTCGCCAAGAGCCCCACCTCGCCCGTGCCCGGCGAACCGGACGTCTCCGCCGACGGCGCCACCCGCGGCGACACCTGCCACCTCGACATCGTCGACCGCTGGGGCAACATGATCTCCGCCACGCCCAGCGGCGGCTGGCTCCAGTCCAACCCCGTCGTCCCCGAACTGGGCTTCCCGCTCGGCACCCGGCTCCAGATGACCTGGCTGGATGAGGGCCTGCCCAACAGCCTCACCCCGGGCCGCCGCCCCCGCACCACGCTCACCCCGTCCCTCGCCCTGCGCGACGGCGTGCCCGTCATGGCGTTCGGCACGCCCGGCGGCGACCAGCAGGACCAGTGGCAGCTGCACTTCTTCCTCGCCGTTGCCCTGCGCGCGAAGGTGCGCGGCGGGCTCGACCTCCAGGGCGCCATCGACGCCCCGAACTGGCACAACGACAGCTTCCCCGGCTCGTTCTACCCGCGCGGCATGCGGCCCGGCAGCGTCACCGTCGAGTCCCGCACCGATCCGGAGGTCGTCGAGGAACTGCGCCGCCGCGGCCACGACGTCACCGTCGGCGACGCCTGGTCCGAGGGCCGCCTCTGCGCGGTCACCCGCGACCCGGCCACCGGCGTCCTCTCGGCGGCAGCCAACCCGCGGGGGCAGCAGGGGTACGCGGTGGGGCGCTGAGGGGGCGCGGGCGGCCTGCCGACCGGGTGTGCGGTGGGGCGTCGGCCGGGTGCGCGGTGCCTGGCGGCCGGGGCGCGGTGGCCTGGCGGCCGGGTGCGCGGGGGCGCTGGGCGGAGACGCGTGGGCTGCTTACGGGAGTACGCGGGCCGCAGGCCGGGTGCGGGCGGTCCCGCAGGCCAGGTGGGGGCGGTCCGTCGGCCGGGTGCGGTCGGCCGCTGGGCGGATACGCGGCGGGCTGCTCGCGGGAGTACGCGGGCCGCAGGCCGGGTGCGGGCGGTCCGGCAGGCCAGGTGGGGGCGGTCCGTCGGCCGGGTGCGGTCGGCCGCTGGGCGGATACGCGGCGGGGTGCTCGCGGGAGTACGCGGGCCGCAGGCCGGGTGCGGTCGGCCGCTGGGCGGATACGCGGCGGGCTGCTCACGGGAGTACGCGGGCCGCAGGCCAGGTGCGGGCGGTCCGCTCGACCGCGTGCGCGGTGGGCCGTCGAGCCCATCCTCGCCCGGGCGGGCAGCCCATTTCCGTGCGTCCGCGCCCGAGATCGTCCCGGGTCGGGGCGGGGCTGTCGGTGGGGCGTGCTCTCATGGAGGGGTGATCGAGACCGACGCCAGCATCGACCTGTTCCTCACCCGGCACGCCCAGGACGTGGAGGCCGCGGTCCGCGAGGCCGCCGCGCGGGAGATCGTGCCGCGCTGGCGCCGTCTCGCCGCGCACGAGGTGGACCGCAAGACCGGGCCGCACGACGTGGTGACCGACGCCGACCGCGAGGCCGAGCGGTACCTGACGGCCCAGCTGCCCCGCCTGCTGCCCGGCTCCGTGGTGGTCGGCGAGGAGGGCGTGCACGCCGACCCGTCGACGTACGAGGCGCTGCACGGCGACGCGCCGGTGTGGATCGTCGACCCCGTCGACGGCACCCGCCAGTTCGTGCGCGGCGAGACCGGCTACTGCACGCTCGTCGCCCTCGCCCTGCACGGCGTGGTGCAGGCGTCCTGGACGTACGCCCCGGCCCGCGAGCAGTTGGCCACCGCCGTGCGCGGACAGGGCGCCCGCCTCCACGGCGAGCCGCTGCGCTCCGGCTCCCCGGAGCCCGGCCGGGACCTCCGCGTCGCCACGTCCCACCCGGACTTCACCACCGACGAGCAGAAGCGCGCCCTGCTCGGCCTGCGTACCGAGGGCGTGGCCCCGCGTCCCTGCGGCTCGGCGGGGCTGGAGTACCTGGCGGTGGCCCGCGGAGAGCTGGACGCGGTCGCGTTCAACTGGGAGCTGGCCTGGGACCACGCGGCCGGTCTGCTGCTGGTGGAGGAGGCGGGCGGCGCCCACCTCACCCGCGCGGGCATACCGTTCGCGATCCGCGGCGGCAACACGCTGCCGTTCACCGCGGCGCGGGACGAGGCCACCGCGCGGCGGATCGTGCAGCTGCTGTCCGCGCCGGTCTGACTGCGCGCACTCCGCACGGTGCCGTGCGCGCTGTCCGCGCCGGTCTGACTGCGCGCACTCCGCACGGTGCCGTGCGCGCTGTCCGCGCCGGTCTGACCGCGCGCACCCCGCCCGGCGCCGTGCGGGTGACCGGACGCCGTCCGGCGGCGCCGGCGGCCCGGCATATCCTGATCCTCTGTGGCCGTCGGCTGACGAAGGAGTCCGAAGGTGCCGTCGATGCTCGATGCGGTCGTGGTGGGGGCGGGGCCGAACGGGCTGACCGCCGCCGTGGAACTGGCCAGGCGCGGCTTCTCGGTGGCCCTCTTCGAGGCCAAGGGGACCGTCGGCGGCGGCGCCCGCACCGAGGAGCTGACCCTCCCCGGCTTCCGGCACGACCCGTGCTCCGCCGCCCACCCCCTCGCCGTCAGTTCGCCCGCCTTCCGCGGCCTGCCGCTGGAGCGGTACGGCCTGGAGTGGCTGCACCCCGAGCTGCCCATGGCCCACCCCTTCACGGACGGCACGGCGGCCGTGCTGTCCCGCTCGGTCGGCGAGACGGCCGCCTCCTTCGGGCCGCGCGACGCCGGCGCGTACCGGCGGCTCGTGACGCCCTTCCTGCACCGCTGGGACACCCTGGTCCGCGACTTCATGTCGCTGCCGCTGACCGCGCTGCCCCGCGACCCCGTCACCCTCGCCCGGTTCGGCCTCGTCGGTCTGCCCCCGTCGACCTGGCTGGCCCGCCGCTTCCACGACGAGCGCGCCCGCACCCTCTTCGCCGGACTCGTCGCCCATGTGATGGCCCCGCTCAGCGGCTTCGCCACCTCGGCCATAGGCCTGGTCTTCGCCCTCGCCGCGCACACCCGCGGCTGGCCCGTCGCCCGCGGCGGCTCCCAGGCGATCTCCGACGCCCTCGCCGGGTACCTGCGCGAGCTCGGCGGCGCCGTGCACACCGACTACGACGTCAAGCGGCTCGACGACCTGCCGCCGGCGCGGGCGTACGTCTTCGACACCTCGCCCACCGCCCTGGCCCGCATCGCCGGCTTCGGCGACCACTACGCCCGCTACCGCTACGGTCCCGGCGTCTTCAAGATCGACTACGCGCTGGACGGGCCCGTCCCGTGGACCGCCCCCGAGGCGCGCAGGGCCGGGACCGTGCAGATCGGCGCGGACAGCGCGGAGATCGGCGCCGCCCTGCGCGCCGCGTCCCGGGAGAAGCGCGCCCCCGACGCGCCGTTCCTCATCACCGTGCAGCCCTCCGTCGTCGACCCCACCCGCGCCCCCGACGGCAAGCACGTCTTCTGGGCCTACGGACACGTCCCGCACGGCTGGGACGGCGATCTCACCGACGCGATCGAACGCCAGCTGGAGCGGTTCGCGCCCGGCTTCCGCGACCGCGTCCTGGCCCGCGCCACCGCAGGGCCGCCCGAACTGGCCGCGCGCAACGCCAACTACATCGGCGGCGACATCGCCACCGGCGCCGTCTCCGGACTCCAGACGCTGCTGCGCCCCAAGCTGTCGCTGTTCCCGTACCACACACCGCACCCCGCCGTGTTCATCTGCTCGCAGGCCACCCCGCCCGGCCCCGGCGTGCACGGCATGCCCGGGCACAACGCCGCCAAGGCGGTATGGAGGAGGCTCCGCCAGACATGACGACCCCCAGGATCACCCTCGTGCAGGGCGACATCACCCGGCAGAGCGCCGACGCGATCGTCAACGCGGCCAACTCGTCCCTGCTCGGCGGGGGCGGCGTCGACGGCGCGATCCACCGGCGGGGCGGCCCGGAGATCCTCGCCGAGTGCCGCGCCCTGCGCGCCTCCCACTACGGCAGGGGACTGCCCACGGGGAAGGCGGTCGCCACCACCGCGGGGAGGCTGGACGCGCGCTGGGTGATCCACACGGTCGGCCCGGTGCACAGCGCGACGGAGGACCGCTCCGCGCTCCTCGCCTCCTGCTACCGCGAGTCCCTTCGTGTCGCCGACGAACTGGGCGCCCGCACGGTCGCGTTCCCCGCGATCTCCACGGGCGTCTACCGCTGGCCGCTGGACGACGCGGCCCGCATCGCCGTGGAAGCGGTCCGTACGGCGGACACGGCGGTCGAGGACGTGACCTTCGTCCTCTTCGACGACCGGGCCTATCAGGCCTTCTCCGCCCGGACGACCTGACCCGACGCGCCTGAGCCCATGCCGCGGTCCGGCACCTGTCCGGGAACTGTTCCCCTTGCCGTCAGGGCCTCGGCGCTCCTCACGGACGGAAGGTGCGGCGGTAGGCGTCGGGCGGGACGCCGACGCTGCGGTGGAAGTGGCGGCGCAGGGTGGTGGCGGTGCCCATGCCGGCGGCCGCGGCGATGGTGTCCACGGTGGCGTCGGTGGTCTCCAGCAGTTCCTGGGCGTGGCGAATGCGCTGGGTGTGGAGCCAGTGCGGTGGCGTGGTGCCGGTGAGGTGCCCGAAGTGGCGGCCGAGGTGACGTGAGCTCGTGCCGGCTCGACGGGCCAGGTCCTCCACGGTCAGCGGCTGGCCCAGCCGCTCAAGTGCCCAGGGGAAGAGCTCGCCCCGGGGGTGGCTGCCGGGGGCGGGCAGGGGGTGGCGATGTACTGGGCCTGGCCGCCGTCCCGGTGGGGCGGGGTGATCAGGCGTCGGGCGGTCTTGTTGGCGTCGGCCGAGCCGTGGTCGAGGCGGACCAGGTGCAGGCACAGGTCCATGGCGGCGGCTTCGCCCGCGGAGGTCAGGACGTCGCCGTTGTCGACGTAGAGGACGTCCGGGTCGACGGTGGCCGCCGGGTGGCGCCGGGCCAGTTCCCGCGTGTGGGCCCGGTGTCCGCACGGTCGCGGCGCGGTCGCGTACGCAGCCGTGGCGTATGTACGGCCGACGGCGCTCTCTGCCGTGGCCGGCCGGGCACCCCCGCGTGGCGGCCACGGGCCCCCGCACGGTGGACCGCACGGCCGCGTACGGCCGGTGCCGCTCGGATCGGCCACCCGGCCGCCCGCCGCGTGCGTTCAGGCCCGCGGCGGGCGGCCGTCCGCCTCCGCCGCGTCCGCCACCGCCTCGGCGGCGGCCTGGGCCGCCTCCGCCGTGTCGTCGGCGGCCCTGGCCGCGGCCTCGTCGTCGGAGGCCGGCTTCGCCCGGGTCGCCGGGGACGGCGGCAGCGACTCGCTGAACGCCTTCGACACGCCCTGCAGCGCCGTCGTGATCTCGCTCGGGATCACCCAGAAGTTGTTGCCCTGCCCCTGCGCGAGCTGGGGGAGCGCCTGGAGGTACTGGTAGGCGAGCAGCTTCGGGTCGGGGTCGTTGCGGTGGATCGCCTGGAACACCTCGTCGATGGCGCGCGACTGGCCCTCGGCCTGAAGGATCGCGGCGGTCCGGTTGCCCTCCGCGCGCAGCACGGCCGCCTGCTTGTCGCCCTCCGCCGTGAGGATCTGCGACTGGCGCTGCCCCTCGGCGCCCAGGATCGCAGCCCGCTTGTCCCGCTCGGCCCGCATCTGCTTCTGCATGGCCTCCTTGATGGACTGCGGCGGGTCGATGGCCTTGATCTCCACGCGGTTGACCCGCAGCCCCCACTTGCCGGTCGCCTCGTCGAGCACCCCGCGCAACTGGCTGTTGATGGTGTCGCGGGAGGTGAGCGTCTTCTCCAGGTCCATGGAGCCGACCACGTTGCGCAGCGTGGTGACGGTCAGCTGCTCCACCGCCTGGAGGAAGCTGGCGATCTCGTAGAAGGCCGCGCGCGGGTCGGTGACCTGGAAGTACAGCACGGTGTCGATCTCGACGACCAGGTTGTCCTCGGTGATGACGGGCTGCGGCTTGAAGGAGACGACCTGTTCACGCAGGTCGATCTGCGGGTGCACCCGGTCGATGTACGGGATGACGAGGTTGAGACCGGGCGTCAGGGTCTTGTGGTAGCGGCCCAGCCGCTCCACGTTGCGGGCGCGCGCCTGGGGCACGATGCGCACCGCTCGGATCACCGTGAAGATCGCGAGCAGGGCGACCAGCAGGCCGGCGACGAGGGAGGCGGAGATGTCCATGGCTTCAGTCCCGTGGGTAGACGATCGCGGTGGCGCCACTGATCTCGATGACGTCGACGGTCGTCCCCGGCGAGATCACCAGCGTTTCGTCGTAACTGCGGGCCGTCCACTCCTCGCCGTCGATCCGGACCCTGCCGCCCGTGCCCGACACGGCCGTCAGCACCTGAGCGGGCTTGCCCACCAGCGCGTCCACCCCGAACCGGGCGCCCGCGGGGCGCCGGAGGTGGCGCAGGGCGAGGGGGCGTACGAACAGCAGCGTCACGGCGGCGAGGGCGGCGTACGCGACCAGCTGGACCCACAGCGGCAGGCCCACCGCCGCGACACCCGCCGTGATCAGCGCGGCCACGCTCAGCATGCCGAGGGCGGCGGTGAGGGTAAGGATCTCGGCCACGGCCAGGGCGGCCGCGACGATCAGCCAGATCAGCCAGGAGTCCATGTCGCGCCTCTTCTCACCCGGGGTGGAGGGCTTGGCCGGCGCCGGCCGGCACGCGAGGGGGGAACCGGCACCTTTGCCACCACTTTACCCAGCCGTGGCCCGTGTGCCGAGGTCCGTGCACGCAGCATTCCCGCCGTACATGTCCGGCACGCCTCCAATTGGGTGATGGCCCTTATGGCGCCCGCCCGCCCCGACGGGCGAGGGTTCGAACGGCCCCCTTGATCCCTTTGACGCCGGTGCCCGCCGGGCGTGTATGTGCGCCTGTCCCGCCCCGCCCGGTGTGATCGTGATGCACAGCGTCGTCGGACGGGACCGGGACGCCGGTGACCGACGGACGGCCGAGGACGGTACGAGGAACTGATCGATGACCCTGCCCGAGCTGTACGTGACGCTGCTCATCGCGGGCACGGTGCTGCTGGCCAGCATCGCCGCCGCCCGCACCGCGCACCGGGTGGGTCTGCCCAGTCTGCTGCTGTTCCTCGCGGTGGGGATCGTGGCCGGCGAGGACGGCCTCGGCCTGGCCTTCGACGACGTGCAGCTCGCGCAGGCGCTCGGCACGGCCGCCCTGGCCGTCATCCTCGTCGAGGGCGGTCTGACCACCCAGTGGAGCGACGTCCGCAGACTGGTGGCGCCCGCCGGAGTGCTGGCCACCGTCGGCGTGTTCCTGTCCGTCCTGGTCACCGCCTCTGGCGCGCACTGGCTGCTCGGCCTGGACTGGAACGTGGCCCTGCTGCTCGGGGCGATCGTCTCCTCGACCGACTCCGCCGCCGTGTTCTCCGTGCTGCGGGCGCTGCCCCTGCCCCGGAAGCTGACCGGACTGGTCGAGGCCGAGTCCGGCTTCAACGACGCGCCCACCATCATCCTGGTGCTGGTCTTCTCCACCACCACCTCCGACGTCCCGGCGGTCGGGCCGCTCTTCGGCAACCTTCTGTTCCAGCTGGCCGTCGGCGGCGCGCTCGGCGTGCTGATCGGCCTCCTCGGCTCGGTCGCCCTGCGCCACATCGCCCTGCCCGCCACAGGCCTCTACCCGCTGGCCACGGTCGGCTTCGGCATCACCGCCTTCGCCGCGGCCGGAGCGACCGGGGCGAGCGGCATCATCGCCGCCTACCTGTCCGGACTGGTCCTCGGCAACTCAAAGCTTCCGCACCGCGCCGCCACCAGATCCTTCGCGGAGGGCGCGGGCTGGCTGGCCCAGATCGGCCTGTTCGTCATGCTGGGCCTGCTCGTCGACCCCAGCGAGCTGTCCGACGCGATCCTCCCGGCCCTCGTCGTCGGCCTGGTGCTGCTGCTCGTCGCCCGGCCCCTGTCCGTGCTGCTCTGCCTGATCCCGTTCCGCATCCCCTGGCGGCAGCAGGCGTTCATCGCCTGGGCGGGCCTGCGCGGCGCGGTCCCCATCGTGCTCACCACCTTCCCGGTGGTGGAGGACGTGCCGCACGCCCGCGAGATCCTCAACATCGTGTTCGTGCTGGTGGCCCTGTTCACCCTGCTCCAGGGGCCCACCCTGCCCGCCGTCGCCCGCCGTCTCGGCCTGGTGCGCACGGACGCCCTGCGCGAGATCCAGGTGGAGACCGCGCCCCTCGACGTCCTGGAAGCCGACCTGCTCACCGTGACCGTCCCGGAGGGCTCCCAGCTGCACGGCGTGGCCGTCTTCGAACTGCGGCTGCCGCCCCCGACCGTCGTCACCCTGATCGTCCGCGACGGCACCACCCTGGTGCCCGACCGCGACACCGTGCTGCGCGCCGGGGACGAACTCCTCCTCATCGCCACCCCGGACACCCGCGACGACGCCGAACGCCGGCTGCGCGCCATCGGCCGGCGCGGCAAGCTCGCCCGCTGGCTCGGCGAACACGGCACGCCGGAACCGGAAGGCACCGTCACGAGCGGCTGAACCTCGAAGTCGCGGAGGGCACTCCACTCGGAACCACCACGACCGCACAGAGTCCGACGGCATCATTGCTTCGTTTGTGTGCGAGTCCTAGGGTGTGGCGGGCTCAGTAGTCGCACCGTCACCACCCGTCGTGGTTCTCCTCCGGCGTGACGTCGCCGCGTGACGCCGCGCCGCCGGGGGATCCGGCGTGCCCTCAGTCCGCGCAGTGCCCTGTCGCACCGAGGAAGGCCACGGTCATGCCGCACCCGCACGTGTCGCCCGCCGCAGGTCCCGCCCACCCCGTCCGCCCGGTGGTGAGCCGCCGCCGTCTCCTGGAGTCCGGCGCCGCCGTGCTCGGCGCCCTAGCGCTCGCCGCCCCGTCCGGCGCCGCGCACGCGGCCGGCTCCCGCCCGCGGGCCGACGACGGACCCCCGGAGTGGAACGACTTCGGCGTCTTCCGCCTCGGCACCGAACCCCCGCACACCACCCTCATGCCGTACGCCGGCGTCCCCCAGGCGCTCGCCGCCGACCGCACCCGCTCGCCGTACCGGCTCGACCTCGACGGCACCTGGAAGTTCGCCTACGCGGACCGGCCCGAGGACCGCGACCCCGACTTCCACCGCACCGACACCGACGACCGCGACTGGGACACGATTCCCGTCCCGTCGGTGTGGCAACTGCACGGCCACGACTTCCCGATCTACCTGAACATCACCTACCCCTACTGGGGCCCCAACGGCCGGGGCGAGGAACCCCAGCCGCCCGCCGCGCCCACCCGCTACAACCCGGTGGGCCAGTACCGCCGCACCTTCACCGTCCCGCGCGACTGGGACGGCCGTCGCGTCTTCCTGCACTTCGAGGGCGTCAAGTCCGCGCACTACGTGTGGATCAACGGCGAACTCGTCGGCTACGACGAGGACTCCTACACACCGTCCGAGTACGACGTCACCGACCACCTCCGTCCCGGCGCCAACCAGGTCGCCGTCGAGGTGTACCGCTACTCCGACGGCGACTGGCTGGAGGACCAGGACATGATCCGGCTGAGCGGCATCTTCCGCTCGGTCTACCTGTACTCCACCCCGCCCGTTCACCTGCGCGACTTCAAGCTGGAGACGCCGCTGAACGACACCTGCACCGCCGCCGAGCTGGACGTCACCGCGCAGGTGCGGGCGTACGGCGACGGGGCGGGCGGCGGCCGGTACACGGTGGAGACCCAGCTGTACGACGCGCGCGGGCACGCCGTCTGGTCGCGTCCCCTGCGGCAGACCGCCGACCTCGTGTCCGTCGAGGCCGGCCGGGACGTCACCGTACGGGCGTCCCGGGCCGTGCCCGAGCCGCGGCTGTGGTCGGCGGAGGACCCGTACCTCTACACCGCCGTGCTCCAACTCCGCGACCCGTCCGGGACGGTCGTCGAGACGCTCTCCCACCGGGTCGGCATCCGCGAGTTCGCGCTCAAGGACGGGCTGATGCGGATCAACGGCCGTCCCGTCTCCTTCCGCGGCACCAACCGCCACGAGATGCACCCGGCCCGCGGCACCGCCCTCACCCGCGAGGACATGGTCCGCGACCTCACCATCGTCAAGCGGCTGAACATGAACTCGGTCCGCACCTCGCACTACCCGGACAACCCGCTCTGGTACGAACTCGCCGACGAGTACGGCGTGTACCTCGTCGGCGAGACCAACCTCGAGACCCACGGCATCCGCGACCGCTACCCGGGCGACCACCCCGACTGGACCGCCGCCTGCGTCGCCCGCGCGCAGAACATGGTCCACCGCGACAAGAACCACCCGTCGGTGGTCATCTGGTCCCTCGGCAACGAGGCGGGCGGCGGCTCCACCTTCACCGCCATGCACGACTGGATCCGCTCCTACGACACCACCCGCGTCATCCAGTACGAGGGCGACGACCGGCCCGGCATCAGCGACATCCGCTCCCGGATGTACGAGAGCCCGGCCCGCGTCGAGCAGCGCGCCCTCGACACCGCGGACACCCGGCCGTACGTGATGATCGAGTACTCCCACGCGATGGGGAACTCCAACGGCAACTTCAAGAAGTACTGGGACGTCGTGCGCCGCCATGACGTCCTCCAGGGCGGCTGGATCTGGGACTTCGCCGACCAGTCCCTCCACACGCCCGTCCCGGAGCGCACCCTGCTCACCGAGTCGGGTCCGGCGGCGCTGCGCGGCGAGATCCTCGCCACCCGCGGCCGTCTCGACCGGGACGAGGGACTGTCCGGCATCACCGTCTTCGAACGGCACGACAGCCTGGACCTCACCGGCTCCCTCACCCTGGAGGCGTGGTTCACCCCGGGCGTGCCCGGCTACCACCAGCCGATCGTCGCCAAGGGCGACACGCAGTACGCGCTCAAACAGACCGACCGCAGGGTGGAGTTCTTCCTCCACTCCGACGGCCAGTGGATCGCCGTCAACTGGGCCTTCCCGGACGACTGGAGCGGCAGGGAGCACCATGTGGCGGGCGTCTTCGACGCCGACGCCGGCACGCTCACCCTGTACGTCGACGGTTCGGTCCGCGCCACCCGCGCCACCGACCGCCGGCCCACCAGCAACACCGCCCCGCTGTCCCTCGCCTCCGACGCCGACAACCAGACCCGGGAGTTCGACGGCACGATCCGCCGCGCCCGCGTCTACGCCCGTGCCCTCACCACCGCCGAACTGGCCTCCGACGACCGGGCGCCCGGCGACGACGGCGTGCGCTTCTGGTTCGACGCCGCCACGGTGAGGACGGAGCGGAAACGCCCCGAGGCCAAGTCCTTCCTCGCGTACGGCGGGGACTGGGGCGACAACCCCAACGACGGCGCGTTCGTCGCCGACGGCGTCGTCACCGCCGACCGCGAACTCGGCGGCAAGGCGGCCGAGGTCAAACGCGTCCACCAGGCCGTCGGGGCCGTGCGCACACCGGGCGGCGGACCGGGCGCGGTCACGCTCACCAACGAGTACCTGTTCACGAACCTCCGTTACTTCGAAGGACGTTGGGAGCTGGTCGCGGACGGTGAGGTGATCGGCGGCGGACGTCTCGGCCGGGACCAGCTCGACGTGGCGCCGCTGTCCGAGAGGCGCGTCGAACTGCCCGTACGCCTGCCCCGCGACCCGGCCCCGGGCACGGAGTTCTTCCTCCAGCTGTCCTTCACCACCCGGGAACGCACACCCTGGGCGGACGCCGGCTTCGAGGTGGCCCGGCACCAGCTCCCGCTCGACGTGGACACCCCCGCGGTCGTGCCCGTCCCTCTCTCCCGCGTCCCCGCGCTGCGGTACGAGACCCGAGACCAGGACGTCCGCATCACGGGCAAGAGGTTCTCGGTCACCGTCGACCGCCGCACCGGCCTCCTCACCGACTACGAGGCCGACGGCACCCGCCTGCTCACTTCGGGTCCGGCACCCAACTTCTGGCGGGCGCCCACCGACAACGACCGCGGCAACGGCCACCACCTGCGCAACCAGACCTGGCGCGACGCCGGCGCCCGCCGCACGGTCACCGACGTCACCGTACGGCCGCTCGGCGACCGCGCCGTCGAGGTCCGCGTCACCGGCACCCTCCCCACCACGGCCGAGTCCGCGTACTCCACGACGTACACCGTCTTCGGCCACGGCGAGATCAAGGTGGACCACACCCTCCACCCGGGCGCGGCGAACCTGCCGTACATCCCCGAGGTCGGCTCGCTGCTGTTCCTGCCGCGCCGCCTGGACCGGCTGCACTGGTACGGGCGCGGTCCCGAGGAGAACCACTGGGACCGCAACACCGGTACCGACGTGGGCCGTTGGTCCTCGACGGTGGCCGAGCAGTGGACGCCGTACATCCGGCCGCAGGAGAACGGCAACAAGACCGACGTGCGCTGGGCCGCGCTGACCGACCGGAGCGGGCGCGGGCTGCTCGTGACGGGCGAACCCCTCGTCGAGATCAACGCCTCGCACTTCACCCCGGAGGACCTGTCCGCGGGTGTCCGGCACGACTATCAGCTCACCCCGCGCGACGCGGTCGTGCTGCGGGTCAACCACCGTCAGATGGGCGTGGGCGGCGACAACAGCTGGGGCGCGCACACCCACGACGAGTTCAAGTTGTTCGCGGACCGCGACTACGCCTACACCTACCGCCTCCGCCCGCTCACCGACGTGGACCGGGCACTCGCCCTGTCCCGCCGGCCCACCGCGGTGGAATAGCCCGGCACACTCGTGGGAGCCCGGGGTAACCGGGCTCCCATGGGTGACATCCTGGCCGGCGCCTGCTCCTGGACGGACCGCCAACTCGTCGCGAGCGGCTGGTATCCGCGCGGTCGGCGCGACGCGGAGGGGCGGCTGCGGCACTACGCGGAGCGGCTGCCGGTCGTCGAAGTGGACTCCGGCTACTACGCGTTGCCCCGCCGCCGCAACAGCGAACTGTGGGTGGAACGCGCCCCGGACGGCTTCCGCTTCGACGTCAAGGCGTTCTCGCTGCTGACCGGCCACCCCACCCGCCCCGAGGCCCTCCCGGCCGACCTGCGTGACCGGGCGCCCGCGCGCGGTCCGGCCGACCCTGCCCTGCTGGACGAGGTGTGGGGCCGCTTCGCGGAGGCGGTGGACCCCCTGCGGGCGGCAGGGCGGCTGGGCGCGGTGCTGTTCCAGTTCCCGCCGTGGTTCACGCCCGGCGCCCCGGCCGAACGCTTCCTGGAGGACTGCGCGGAACGCACCAAGGGCTGGCCGCTCGCCGTGGAGTTCCGCCACCCGGCCTGGTGGCACGCCGAACGTGCCGACGAGACACGGGAGTTGCTGACCTCCCTCGACGTCACGGCGGTCGGCACCGACATGGCGCAGGGCCTCACCGCCTCCCTGCCGCCCCTGCTCCCGGTCACCCGTCCCGCCCTGGCCGTCGTACGGTTCCACGGCCGCAGCACCGCGTGGGGGAGGGGCAGCAAGGAGGACCGCTTCCGCCACGACTACGACGTCACGGAGCTGGCCGCGTGGGCCCCTCGCCTGCGCCGGGCGGCGCGGCAGGCGGACGAGCTGCACGTCCTGTTCAACAACTGCTGCGGCGACGCGGCGGTACGGGCGGCGGAGACGATGCGCGACCTGCTGGCGGGCCCGGCGCCGAAGTGATCCGCGGAACCACAGGACACGGGACGTGGATGTCGGATTCCCGCCAGACTCCTCCGGCGTCCCTGACCGATCCTTGATGCATGCACCGAGGGATGCACACCGACACCGAGCGCTGCGTGCGCGCCGTGCAGTCGAAGGACGCGCGGTTCGACGGCTGGTTCTACACCGCCGTCCTCACCACCGGCATCTACTGCCGGCCGAGCTGCCCCGCCGTCCCGCCCAAGCCCCGGCACATGGTGTTCCACCCGAGCGCCGCCGCCTGCCAGCAGGCCGGGTTCCGGGCGTGCAAGCGCTGCCGCCCCGACACCAGTCCCGGCTCCCCGGAGTGGAACGTGCGGGCCGACCTCGTCGCCCGGGCCATGCGGCTGATCGCCGACGGCGTCGTGGACCGCGAGGGCGTCACCGGGCTCGCCGCCCGCCTCGGTTACAGCACCCGGCAGATCGAACGCCAGCTGCTCGCCGAACTGGGCGCAGGCCCCCT
The DNA here is from genome assembly GCA_014655195.1 of Streptomyces cellulosae. Lineage (GTDB taxonomy): Bacteria > Actinomycetota > Actinomycetes > Streptomycetales > Streptomycetaceae > Streptomyces > Streptomyces cellulosae. The sequence continues at coordinate 96,658 of BNBH01000019.1, forward strand.
CGCGCTGGCCCGCGCGCAGCGCGCCCGGACCGCGCGGCTGCTCGTCGAGACGACCGACCTGCCGATGGCGGACGTGGCCTTCGCCTCCGGGTTCTCCTCCGTGCGCACCTTCAACGACACCGTGCGCGAGGTCTTCGCGCTCTCCCCGAGCGAACTGCGCACCCGGGCGCCGAAGCACGCCGCCTCCGGCACCCCCGGCGTGATCACGCTGCGGCTGCCGTTCCGCGCCCCGCTCCACCCCGACAACCTCTTCGGCCACCTCGCCGCCACCGCCGTACCGGGCGTGGAGGAGTGGCTCCCCCACAGCCTCGAGGGCGTGGGAGGCACCCCCATCGGCGCCTACCGCCGCACGCTGCGCCTCCCGTACGGCCACGGCATCGTCGCCCTCTCCCCGCGCCCCGACCACATCGCCTGCCGGCTCGCCCTGAGCGACCCGCGGGACCTGACCGTCGCCATCAGCCGCTGCCGCCGCCTGCTGGATCTCGACGCCGATCCGGTCGCCGTCGACGAGCAGCTGCGCGCCGACCCGGCACTCGCGCCCTTGGTCGACAAGGCGCCCGGCCGCCGGGTGCCGCGCACGGTCGACGAGGCGGAGTTCGCCGTCCGCGCGGTCCTCGGACAGCAGGTGTCCACGGCCGCCGCCCGCACCCACGCCGCCCGCCTGGTCACCGCGCACGGCACCCCCGTCGACGACCCCGAGGGCGGCCTCACCCACCTCTTCCCGACCCCGGAGCACCTGGCCGCCCTCGACCCGGACGCCCTCGCCATGCCCCGCACCCGCCGCACCACCCTGACCACCCTGGTCCGCCGACTCGCGGACGGGGACCTCCGCCTGGGCGCGGACAGCGACTGGCCGGAGACCCGCGCCGCGCTCCTCGCCCTCCCCGGGTTCGGCCCCTGGACCGCCGACGTCATCGCCATGCGCGCCCTCGGCGACCCCGACGCCTTCCTCCCCACCGACCTCGGCGTCCGCCGCGCTGCCCGGGCCCTGGGGCTCCCCTCCACCCCGTCCGCCCTCACCACCCGCGCCGCCGCCTGGCGCCCCTGGCGCGCGTACGCGGTCCAGTACCTCTGGGCGACCGACGACCACCCGATCAACGTCCTGCCGGCCTGACCGGCGGGGGAGGACCGATGCGCCAGCACACCGTGACCGACAGCCCCTACGGCCTCCTGACCCTCGTCGCCGACGACGGCGTCCTGAGCGGCCTCTACATGACCGACCAGCGCCACCGCCCGCCCGAGGAGACCTTCGGCGCCCCCGACGACACTCCCTTCACGGAGACGAAGGAGCAACTGGCCGCCTACTTCGCGGGCGACCTCAAGGAGTTCACCGTCCCCCTGCGCCTCCACGGCACGCCGTTCCAGCTCCGCGTGTGGGACCAACTCCGCCGCATCCCCTACGGCGAGACCCGCACCTACGGGGAACTCGCCGACCTCCTCGGCAACCCCAAGGCGTCGCGCGCCGTAGGCCTCGCCAACGGCCGCAACCCGGTCGGCATCATCGTCCCCTGCCACCGCGTCATCGGCTCCACCGGCAGCCTCACCGGCTACGGCGGCGGCCTGCCCCGCAAACAGCGCCTGCTGGACTTCGAACGCGGATCCGCCCTGTTCTGAGAGCGGCCGGGCGTCAGGCGGCGATCCGCCGCAGCAGCGCCGGCAGTGACGTGCCGATGGGCTCCCGGACCACCTCGTCCGCCAGGTCGTCGTACGGCGTCGGTTCCGCGTTGACGACGATCAGGCGGGCGCCGTGGTCGGCGGCGACCTGGGCGAGGCCCGCCGCGGGGTGAACCTGGAGGCTGGTGCCGGCGGCGATGAAGAGGGTGCAGGCCTTGGTGATCGCCACCGCCTCGCCGAGCACCATCGGGTCCAGCGCCTCGCCGAACATCACCGTCGCCGGCTTGAGAACGCCGCCGCAGTCCACGCAGGGCGGGTCGTCCTCGCCGGCCGTCAGACGGGCCAGCGCGTCCTCCATCGGCGTCCGTGCGTGGCACTCGGTGCAGACGACCGCGCGCGCCGTGCCGTGGAGCTCCAGCACCTTGCGGTCCGGCATGCCGCCCAGCTGGTGCAGGCCGTCCACGTTCTGCGTGATCACCCGCACCGCCGTCCCGGACCGCTCCAGCTCGGCCACCGCGCGGTGGGCGGCGTTCGGCTCGGGCAGCGCGGCGAAGTGCTTCTGCCGCATCCGCCACGACCGGCGGCGGATCTCCGGGTCGGCCATGTAGTACTCGTACGTCACGAGCTTCTCGGCGTCCGGGTCGCGGCGCCACAGCCCGGACGGCCCGCGGTAGTCGGGGATGCCGGAGTCCGTGCTGACGCCGGCGCCGGTCAGGAGGGCGACGAGGGGCTTGGCCATGCGGCGAGGGTAGGACGGAGGGTGCGCGCGCGGCGAGCGGATATCGCGTCGACAGGCGCCGCCGGTCAGTGCACCCGGTGGCCGTCCTCCAGCTCCGCCGAGCCCGAGCCGTCCGCGAGGACGTCCAGCGCGGCGAGCACCCTGCGGCCCAGGGAGCCGGGCAGATGCGCGGTGATCTCCTCGCGCTCCACCAGCCGCCACGACAGCAGCTCCTCCTCCTGGAGCCGGATCGCCCTCAGCTCGTCCTCGCCGAGCACGCCGCCGTCGTACAGGTACGCCACCAGCGGCGGGACGCCGGGCGTGCGCACCCAGTCCACGGCGAGGAGCCGGCCCAGCGGGCGGTCCAGGCCGATCTCCTCGGCCGTCTCCCGCCGTGCCCCCTCGCGCGGGCTCTCGCCCTCGTCCGACTCGATCGTGCCGCCCGGCAGCGCCCACCCCTCGCGGTAGTTCGGCTCGACGAGCAGCACCCGGCCCGCCGCGTCCCGGAAGAGGGCGGCGGCCCCGGCGAGGACACGGGGGAGGGAGGCGATGTAGGCGGCGAAGTCCTGGGTGTCCTGCGTGGTGGTCATGCGGGAAGGGTACGGCGGCCGGGCGACCCGCCGGGGCCTCGCCGGGACGGCCCGCCCGGCGCACGGCAGCACACGCCGTCCCATGATCGACACGGCGGGCGCACACGCCGGAGCACGCCTGGGCGACCCGCGGGGTCAGGCCTCCGTCTGCGCCAGCCGCAGCGTCCGCTCCGCCAGCTCGCTGATCCGCACCCCGTCGAAGCCGAACACCGCACTGCGCACCGTGTCCTCCAGTGGCTCCTTCCACTGGTCCGGCACCGCCGCCGCCCCGCACATCACCCCGGCCACCGACCCGGCCGTCGCGCCGTTGGAGTCCGTGTCCAGACCGCCCCGCACCGTCAGCGCGATGCTCCGGGAGAAGTCGCCGTCGCCGTACAGCAGCCCCGCGGTGATCACGGCCGCGTTCGGCACCGTGTGGATCCAGCCGAACCCCGCCGTCTCCTCCTCCGTCGTCGCCAGCGTCTCCTCCCACGGCAGCCCGCTCTCGTGCAGCGACGCCACCCGGCGCACCGTGCGCGCCAGTCTGCTGCTCGCCGGGATCACCGTCAGCGCCTCGTCCACCGCCTCCCGCGCGGTCTTCGCCGTGAACGCCGCCGCGACCAGCGCCGCCGCCCACATCGCGCCGTACACCCCGTTGCCCGTGTGCGACAGCACCGCGTCCTTGCGGGCCAGCGCGGCGGCCCGGCGCGGCGCGCCCGGCGAGACCCAGCCGTGCACGTCGGCGCGGATCAGCGCGCCGATCCACTCCTGGTAGGGGTTGTCGTACGTCGCCGTCAGCGGCGGCCGCAGCCCGTTCGCGAGGTTCCGGTACGCCGCCCGCTCGGCGGTGAACGTCTGCAGGTACGGCAGCCGCAGCAGCCACAGGTCGCCCACCTGCTCGGTGCTGAAGCCGAAGCCGTGCGTCTCCAGCAGGTGCAGGCCGAGGATCGCGTAGTCGACGTCGTCGTCGCGGCAGCTGCCGTGCACCCTGCCCCGGACGCAGTACCGCCACTCCGGGCGCAGCGCCCGCTCCTCGTCCTCGGTGGGCGGTCCCGGCAGGTAGTCGGTCAGCGGCAGCGCGTCCGTCGCCCGCAGGTAGCGGTCGATGCGCTCCCGCGTCCACACCTCGCCCTGCTCCACCGGCTTGCCCAGCATGTTGCCGGCGACACGGCCCAGCCAGCCGCCGAGGATGCGGTCGGCGAGCCCGGTCGCGGTGGTGGTCACTCCGGTCGTGGCGGTCATGGGACCGGTCTACCCGTTTCCCGGCGGTTCCGTACCGGTCCACGGGCCGGTCGGGGCATGACGGGCACGCGGCCCGGCGGTTAGGGTCGCAGCGGCGCGACAGGCCCCGGCACGCGCGCGGGGCCCGATGATCGAGGGGAAGCCAAGTGGCGGACGCTGCAGGAAGCGGTACGCGTAGGACGCCGTCGGCCCAGCGGGTGCTGGTCGCCGCGGACAAGTTCAAGGGGTCGCTGACGGCCGTGGAGGTCGCCGAGCGGGTCACCGCAGGACTCCGCGTGGTGCGGCCGGACCTCCGGGTCGAGGCGCTGCCCGTGGCCGACGGCGGCGACGGAACCGTCGCGGCGGCCGTCGCGGCCGGTTTCGAACGGCACGAGGTGACGGTCTCCGGACCGCTCGGCGACGAGGTGACCGCGGCCTACGCGCTGCGGGACGGCACCGCCGTCGTGGAGATGGCGGAGGCCAGCGGGCTGCAGCGGCTGCCTGAGGGCGTCTTCGCGCCGCTCACCGCGTCGACGTACGGCTCCGGGGAACTGCTGCGGGCCGCGCTGGACGCGGGCGCGCGGAGCATCGTGTTCGGCGTCGGCGGCAGCGCGACGACCGACGGCGGGGCGGGGATGCTCGCCGCGCTGGGCGCGCGGTTCCTCACCGCGTCGGGCGAGCCGGTGGGCCCGGGAGGCGCCGCGCTGGCGGAGGTGGCGACCGCCGACCTGTCCGGACTCGACCCGCGCCTGCGGTCGGTGGAGTTCGTGCTCGCGAGCGACGTCGACAACCCCCTGACCGGCCCGAAGGGCGCGGCGGCGGTGTACGGGCCGCAGAAGGGCGCCTCGCCGGAGGACGTGGAGCGGCTGGACGCGGCGCTGGGGCACTTCGCGAAGGTGCTGGACGCGGCCGAGCTCGCGGCGTCCCCGGGCGCCGGCGCGGCGGGCGGTATCGGGTTCGGGGCGCTGCTCGTGGGCGCGCGGTTCCGCCCCGGCATCGAGGTGATGCTGGACGTGCTGGGCTTCGCCTCCGCGCTTCAGCGGGCGGATCTGGTGATCACCGGGGAGGGGTCGCTGGACGAGCAGACCCTGCACGGGAAGGCCCCGGCGGGGGTCGCCGCGGCGGCGCGGGCCGCCGGGAAGGACGTGATCGCGGTGTGCGGACGCCTGGCGCTGGCGCCGGAGGTGCTGGGCCGCGCCGGCATCCGGCGCGCGTACGCCCTGACGGACGTGGAACCGGACGTGGCGCGGTGCATCGCGGACGCGGGGCCGATCCTGGAGCGGACGGCGGAGCGCATCGCGCGGGACTACCTCACCTGAGCCGGGCCGTGTCAGGTCCCGCAGACGGGACCTGACACCGTCTCACCTCACGCCGGTGCGGCGGTCCGGGCGCCCCCGGCGCGACCGTGTTGCGATCCCTCTCATCAGTGGTTCCATGGACATGAAGGCACATGCGCAGGTAGGGGCGTCCCCGACGTCCTCGCCTGCGTGAGCGGCGGCGTCACCCGGCCGCTGTGCCTTCCGGCGTTCCGTGACATGGCGCCGGAGGGCGCAGCACGGAGGGAACGACGCCATGCCCACGAAAGTCATCCGCAGCCCGGAGGGCAAACAGCGGCCGCGTGACGCCGCCTGGTTCACGCTGTACCCGAGACGCTGGACACTTCGGGCCGCACGGGCGGTGGGCAGGCGCTGGCGGTCGTACCGGACCGGCCGGGAGGCCCGCCGGAGCATCGTCCCCAACCGCAGGTGGCACCCCTGGCGGGTCTCGCTCGGCCGGCTGCTGCGTGTGTTCGCCTTCCTCGGAACCTCGCTGCTGCTCGGCTGGATCGCGCTCGCCGCGTACGACTCCTCGCAGCACGTGCGCTCGTGGTACGACGAACTGAAGAACGACGCCTGGTTCAGCACCGTGCTGTCCTTCGTGAGCCCCGTGCTGACCGGCGCCCTCCTCCTCGCGGTCTTCCTCCTGTACTGGTACCACAAGGCCAAGAGGCCGCTGGTGAGGAAGGCGCGCACCCGCCCGCACGAACTGGTCCCCACGGCCGGGACGCTCGTCGACCGGATCGTCGGGCGCCGCGAACTGGCCCAGGTGATGGCCCAGACGCTCCGCAACCGCAAGACGCGCCGCCCCTATCTGCTGGTCGGCGGCGTGGGCGTCGGCAAGACCGCCGTCCTCGTGGAGCTGACCCGCATGCTCGCTCAGCAGTCCGCCGTACCGGTGCCCCTGCGCCTGCGCGACATGGACGGGGAGTTCGACTTCGAGCAGATGGCACGGCGCCGCTTCGCCGAGGAGGCCGACCAGGGCGTCTTCGCCGCCGGGAACATCGACAAGGCGTGGCGGCAACTGCGGCTCGACGACAAGGCCGTGGTCATCGCCGACGGTCTGGAGGAGGCCCTCCTCGACGAGCGGTACCGGGAGGACCGGGACAACATCATCCGGCGGGCCATCGACCGGGCGGACCGTCAGCAGCTCCCCCTGGTCATCGCCTCGCGCCCGCACGCGCCGCTGGAAGGCACGCGGGCCGCCATCGCCGACCTGGAACCGCTCAGCGAGGAGGCGGCCCTGGAGTACCTGGTCCGGGAACCCGGCGAGGGGGACGAACGCCGGCTGGACTGGGTGGTGGAGACCGCCGAGGTCTCCGACTCGCCGATCTACCTGCGCATCGCACGCGCCCTGCAACAGCGCGGACTGCTGGAGCACCTGACGCTCCGCGAGAACGACGGTCGGCTGAACACCCGCAGCAACGACTGCTCCACGATCAGGCTGCGGCTCCTCGACAGCTACCGCCGGGCCATGGAGGACGGGCTCATCCGCGACAAGCTGGTGATGAACCGCAGGGAACGCAGGGAGACCCTGTGGGTGGTGTCGGCCCTGGCCTGCTTCGGTCTGCTGCAGGACAGTCTGGAGGTGTCGTTCGACGACTTCGTCGGCGCCTACCTGGACGACCTGCGTGAGCGCCGCCGCTCCGGGACCCTGCCCGACGAGCCGACGGCCGGATCCTGGCGGGAGGCGGTCCGCCCCTCCGTCTCGCCGGTCCAGCGCGAGGCGATCTGGAACGTGCTGGCCCGCACGGTCGGCGAGTCGTCGTCCTGGATCAACCCGCTGGACGCCCCCACCGAGTGCTACGCCGAGCTCGCCCGGTACGCCGCCAACGGACAGCACCTGGGGCTCGTGCGGGGCTCCGAGAACAAGGTCCGGTTCCCCCACAGCATCGTCCAGGCCTACCTGGGGCACCGGCTGCTGACCGAGGTGCCGGACGACGAGATGGCCGCCGTCGTCGGACCCGCCCTGCGCGGCCCCGGCCCGTCCCGGGAACTCCTCATCGCCCTGGTGCTGCTCTCCCGCCACCGGGCCACCACCGCGGCGCCCCGCCCGTCCGGACCGCGCGACGGCGGGAGGACCCCGAGGACGAGCGAACTGCTCCGTGACGCCGCCGCGAACCGGCACGACGCGAAGTACTTCGACCTGTACGCCGCCGCCCTGGAGATCGACAGCATCGACCCGGAGCCGATCCAGGACGAGCTGGCCCGCAGCCTCGGCGAACAGTGGGAGGGGCTGGTCATCAGGTCCGACCAGCGCACCGTGGAGGACGCCAAGCTCGGGCTGGTGCGGCGCTTCGGCGCGGCGCTGCGGGAACGGGAGAGGCGGAGGGACGAGGCCGGGACGGCCCCGGGGACGGCCGCGGCGCCGCCTCCGCTGCCGTACGAGCGGCTGCTCAGCATCGGCACGCACGAGCCCTCCCACGCCGTCCGGACCGCGATCGCCCACCAGATCGCCGCCGGCGGCGACGCCGCCTTCCGCGCCCTGCGGGAGCTGTTCCCCCTCGACACCGATCCCGTGCGGCAGTACCTGCACCAGACGCGGGAGGCCAAACGGAAGCTCAACGAGGACTACACCGCCTGGCTCGAGGACACGGAGTCGGGCCGCCCCGCCGACCCGGGCACGGCGCAGCGCAGGGAGCAGCGATACGCCCGGTTCGTACGGGAGCACGAGCGGCGCCGCACCGAACAGTGGCGCCATTTCGCCCTGCGGGCCTGGCTGGTCCCCATGTTCCTCGGCTCCGTCTCCGCGAGGTACCGCGACGAGGCCGAGGAACGCCTCGATCTCTGGCTGCGGCACCTCACCGTCCCGGCCGGCCGGAACGGATCATCGGCGCCGTCCACGGGGCCGCCCGAGCCCGACCTGCCGCTGTCCCTGGAGATCGCCATGACCCAGGGCTTCAAGAACGCCGCGAACCGGCGCAGGCGTCATCCGGACGCGTACGAGGAGAGCCGGGCGTTCCTGACCAGGCACGCCGAGCGGATGCTCGCCTCCAGCCGCTCCTGGTACGCGCAGCTGAGCCTGCTCCACGCCCTGTGCCTGTGGGAGCTGCCCGACACGGCCGGGCGGCGCGACGCCCCCGCCGGGAAGGGCGCGTCCGTCGAGCCCGCGCGCGCGGTCAACCGCTGGCTCGCCATCGCGGGCAGCGCGCGCCGCGGCGGGGGAGGAGGGCCGCGTGCGATGCTCCACCCGTTCGTCGCGGAGGCCGCGGACCTGGTGACCCTGGCCCTGGAGACGGGGCATCCCGAGCAGTTCCTCTGGATCGACGAGCACGGGGCCGTCAACAGCGTCGGGTCCACTCCGGCGGACCCGGAGCGCTACCGGAAGCACAATCTGTGGATCGCCCCGTCGTCCGGCTGGACCAGCCTGCACCCCCGGGCGCAGCGGCTCCTCGCGGACGTCCTGATCATGCTGAACCTCACGGAGCGGGACGGCAGCCCGGACGCCATCGAGGAGCGCCTGGAGCTCACCGACCGCAGCGACCTGCCGCCCTGCGTGACCCACGACCGGACGCCGCTCCACCCCGAGCGGAGCGTGGGGCGCAAGGACCGGGACGAGCCGGGCTGCACCTGCCTGCCGACCTGCACGTTCCGTCTGTGCCCCTATCCGCCCAAGGCCGCGAGGACGCAGAAGGAGATCGAGGAGCCGTTCTGCCGGCAGCAGCAGGCACTCCTGCACAGCCACCGCCGCTGGCACCTGCCGGCCCTCACCCGGCGCACCGCCTCCTGGGTGAGCATCCCCGTGCGGGAGCTGCACGCCTTCTGGGAGGTGATGGCGCACCGGAAGCGCAAGACGCCCGAGGAGGACGAGCAGGTCCTGTGAGGCGCACGCACGAGGTCGCAGCGCGCACGAGGGCCCCGCACGCACGTGGGCCCCGCACGCACGTGGGCCCCGGACCCTTCCCGGGTCCGGGGCCCACCCACAGCCTGCGGCGGCGTTACGGCAGCTGCGCCGCCCGCGCCTCACGCCGGTTGTCGCGGAAGTTGTTCACCCGCCGTGCCGTCGCGAACAGCGGAATGACCGCCCCCATCACCAGCTGCAGCGCACACCCCGTCTGCAGCAGCAGCTGTCCGCTCGGCGCGTCGAAGGCCCATGCCGCCAGCAGCCCCATCGACAGCACGATCCACGACAGCATCGCCACGGCGAGACGCCCCCGCGGCTTCGGGTACTCGACGCGGCTCACCATCAGCCACGCCGTGCCGATGATCGCCAGCAGCGTCGCCACGAAGGGCAGCTCCAGCAGCACGATGGACACGACCGTCAGCGCCCCGAAGGGCGACGGCATGCCCTGGAAGGTGCCGTCCTTCACCGTGACGCAGGAGAACCGCGCCAGTCTCAGCACCACCGCCAGGAGCACCACGATCGCCCCGACCGCGGCCACCCTCTGGTGCGCGTCGTCCGCGACCATGCCGTAGACCAGGACGAAGTACGCCGGGGCCAGGCCGAAGCTGATCAGGTCCGAGAGGTTGTCCAGCTCGGCGCCCATCGGCGAGGAGCGCAGCTTGCGCGCCACCAGGCCGTCGAAGAGGTCGAAGACCGCCGCGCACAGCATCAGGATGACCGCGGTGGCCGCGCTGTGGCGGGCCATGCCGGTCTCCTGGCTGCCCTGCAGGTGCGGGATCAGGATGCCGGTGGTGGTGAAGTACACCGCCATGAAGCCGCACGTGGCGTTGCCCAGCGTGAGGGTGTCCGCTATCGACAGGCGCAGCGACAGAGGCATCTCCTCGTCGTCGTCCTCGTCGGCCTCCGGCACCCAGCCGGCCTGTGTGTCGGGATCAACCACGGTCAATGCGAGTCACCCCAGCCACGGTCTTCTGGCCCACTTCGACATCGACCTCCACGCCCTCGGGCAGGTAGATGTCGACGCGCGAGCCGAAGCGGATGAGGCCGATGCGCTCGCCCTGCTCGACCTTGGTGCCCTGGGGCACGTAGGGGACGATGCGGCGGGCCACCGCGCCGGCGATCTGGACCATCTCGATGTCACCGAGCTCGGTGTCGAAGTGCCACACCACGCGCTCGTTGTTCTCGCTCTCCTTGTTGAAGGCGGGAACGAAGCCACCGGGGATGTGCTCGACCGACGTCACGGTGCCGGCCAGGGGGGCGCGGTTCACGTGGACGTTCAGCGGGCTCATGAAGATCGCGACGCGGGTGCGTCCGTCCTTCCAGGGCATGATGCTCTGCACCACACCGTCGGCGGGCGAGATGACCCGGCCCTGGGCGATCTCGCGCTCGGGGTCGCGGAAGAACCACAGCATCCCCGCCGCGAGAGCGGTGGCGGGGACGGCGACGGCCTTGGCGGCGCCCGAGCGGCGGGCGCGGAGCAGACTCACGGCCGCGGTGGCGACGGTCGGCAGAAGCCACGGCGATGCTCCGCGCGCGAGGCGTACGCCGGCGAGGCTGTCGCGGTGTGCAGAGGTTTGGCTGTGGGGCATGGATGACCTTCGTAGCGGATGATGCCGCGCAACTGCGGGGGACGGCGGCTTTCCGGCGATCGTAGCGGCTCTCGGCCGCAACTGGGTAAGCCAGGCAACCAAGTCGGCGGCCGAAGAACGCATACGGGGTGTGATCCTCTTCCTCAAGAAAACACCCCGTATCCGGACATCTGACCCTGCTCAGCCCTGGAATCGATACTCTTCGAGCAGTCGACGGCCGATGATCATTTTCTGGATCTCGGCGGTGCCCTCACCGATCAGCAGCATCGGGGCCTCCCGGTAGAGGCGCTCGATCTCGTACTCCTTCGAGAAGCCGTAGCCGCCGTGGATCCGGAAGGCGTCCTCCACGACCTCCTTGCAGTACTCGGAGGCGAGGTACTTCGCCATCCCTGCCTCAAGGTCGTTTCGTTCTCCGGAGTCCTTTTTGCGCGCTGCGTTGACCATCATGGCATGCGCGGCCTCCACCTTGGTGGCCATCTCGGCCAGCTTGAACTGGATGGCCTGGTGCTGGGCGATCGGCTTGCCGAAAGTGTGACGCTGCTGGGCGTACTGGACGCCCAGTTCGAAGGCACGCTGCGCGACGCCGCAGCCACGCGCCGCGACGTTCACACGGCCGACCTCGACGCCGTCCATCATTTGGTAAAAACCTCGGCCGGTGACCCCGCCGAGCACCCGGTCGGCGGGAACGCGCAGGCCGTCCATGATGAGCTCGGTCGTGTCGACGCCCTTGTAGCCCATCTTGTCGATCTTGCCGGGGATGGTCAGGCCCGGACGGACCTCGCCGAAGCCCGGCTCCTTCTCCACCAGGAAGGTGGTCATCGACTTGTGCGGCTTGGCGGCTGCCTCTTCAGGGGAGTGTCCTTCGTCACTTCGCACCAGAACGGCCACCAGCGACGACGTCCCGCCGTTCGTCAGCCACATCTTCTGCCCGTTGAGGACGTACTCGTCGCCGTCCTTGACCGCCTTCGACGTGATGGCCGACACGTCCGAGCCGAGGCCCGGCTCCGACATCGAGAAGGCGCCCCGGATGTCGCCGGCCGCCATCCGCGGCAGGAAGTGCTCCTTCTGCTCCTGGGTGCCGTGCTGCTTGAGCATGTACGCCACGATGAAGTGCGTGTTGATGATGCCGGACACCGACATCCAGCCGCGGGCGATCTCCTCCACGCACAGCGCGTAGGTGAGAAGGGACTCGCCCAGGCCGCCGTACTCCTCGGGGATCATCAGGCCGAAGAGGCCCAGTTCCTTCAGCCCGTCGACGATCTGCTGCGGGTACTCGTCGCGGTGCTCCAGCTCGGTCGCGACCGGGATGATCTCCTTGTCCACGAAGTCGCGGACGGTGGAGAGGATCTCCTGCTGGACGTCGGTCAGACCGGCGGTCTGGGCGAGACGGGCCATCGCTTACTTCCCCTGTTCGTTCAGCTCGGGGCGGCCGGGCTGCTCGCCGCCGCGCTCCTTGATGTACGTCTCGGTCGGCACCATCACCTTGCGGCGGAACACGCACACCAGCGTGCCGTCCTGCTTGTAGCCCTTGGTCTCGACGTACACGATGCCGCGGTCGTTCTTCGACTTCGACGGCCACTTGTCCAGGACGGTCGTCTGCCCGTAGATCGTGTCGCCGTGGAAGGTCGGCGCCACGTGCTTGAGCGACTCGATCTCCAGGTTGGCGATCGCCTTGCCGGAGATGTCCGGCACGCTCATGCCGAGCAGCAGCGAGTAGATGTAGTTCCCGACGACGACGTTCTTGCCGAAGTCCGTCGTCTTCTCCGCATAGTTGACGTCCATGTGGAGCGGGTGGTGGTTCATGGTGAGGAGGCAGAACAGGTGGTCGTCGTACTCGGTGACCGTCTTGCCCGGCCAGTGCTTGTACGTCGCCCCGACCTCGAACTCCTCGTAGGTGCGTCCGAACTGCATGGCGGTCAGGCCTCCGGGATCTCGAACTTGCTGGTGCGCTGCATGCCGGCGGCGCGCCCCTTGCCGGAGATGACCAGGGCCATCTTGCGGCTGGCCTCGTCGATCATCTCGTCGCCGAGCATCGCGGAGCCCTTCTTGCCGCCCGCCTCGGACGTGTAGTAGTCGTACGCGTCCAGGATCAGCTCGGCGTGGTCGTAGTCCTCCTGCGAGGGGGAGAAGACCTCGTTGGCGGCGTCGACCTGGCCGGGGTGCAGCACCCACTTGCCGTCGAAGCCGAGCGCGGCGGCGCGGCCGGCCACCTCGCGGAAGCCGTCCACGTTGCGGATCTGCAGGTAGGGGCCGTCGATCGCCTGGAGGTTGTTGGCGCGGGCGGCCATCAGGATCTTCATCAGGATGTAGTGGTAGGCGTCCGCCGGGTAGCCGGGCGGCTGCTCGCCCACGACCAGCGACTTCATGTTGATCGACGCCATGAAGTCGGCCGGGCCGAAGATGATGGTCTCGATGCGCGGGGAGGCCTGCGCGATCTCGTTGACGTTGTTGAGGCCCTGCGCGTTCTCGATCTGCGCCTCGATGCCGATCCGGCCGACCTCGAAGCCCATGGTCTTCTCGATCTGCGTGAGCAGCAGGTCCAGGGCGACGATCTGCTGGGCGTCCTGCACCTTCGGCAGCATGATGCAGTCGAGGTTCGGGCCCGCGCCCTCGACGACCGTCACGACGTCCCGGTACGTCCACTCCGTGGTCCAGTCGTTGACGCGCACCACGCGCGTCTTGCCGGTCCAGTCGCCCTCGTTGAGGAACTTCACGATGGTGTGCCGCGCCTCGGGCTTGGCGAGCGGGGCGCAGGCGTCCTCGAGGTCCAGGAAGACCTGGTCGGCGGGGAGGCCCTGGGCCTTCTCCAGGAAGCGCGGGTTCGAGCCGGGTACCGCCAGGCAGGAACGCCGGGGGCGAAGGCGGTTGACCGTGGTCATGCGGGGACCTCCAGGGGGTCGAGCTTGTTCGCGTTGCGGATCTCGTCGACGATGCGGCCGATGATCCCGGTGATGTCGAAGTCCTTCGGCGTGAAGACCGCGGCGACTCCCGCGGCCCGCAGCTGTTCGGCGTCACCGCTGGGGATGATGCCACCGGCGATCACGGGAATGTCCGTGGCGCCGGCCACACGGAGCCGTTCGAGCACGTCCGGCACCAGCTGGGCGTGCGATCCGGAGAGGATCGACAGGCCCACCGCGTGGACGTCCTCCGCCAGCGCGGCGTCCACGATCTGCTCCGGGGTGAGCCGGATGCCCTGGTAGACCACCTCGAACCCGGCGTCGCGGGCCCGCACGGCGATCTGCTCGGCGCCGTTGGAGTGGCCGTCCAGGCCGGGCTTGCCGACCAGGAAGCGCAGCTTGCCCACACCGAGGTCCTTCGCCGTGAGTTCCACCTTCCGGCGGACCTCCGACAGGGCGGAGCCCTCCTCGGCGGGGACCGCGACGGGGGCCGAGGACACCCCGGTCGGCGCCCGGAACTCGCCGAACACCTCGCGCAGCGCGCCGGCCCACTCGCCGGTGGTGACGCCGGCCCGGGCGCACTCCAGGGTGGCCTCCATGAGGTTGTCGGTGCCGCGCGCTGCCTCCTTCAGCTTCTCCAGCGCCTTGCAGGGGCGCGGGTGGTTGAAGGGCGGCTGGTAGCGGGTGTCGCGCCAGTTCTGCAGCGCGGCGATCACCCGGGCCTCGACCGCGGGGTCGACGGTCTGGATGGCGGTGTCCAGGTCGGCGGTGAGCGGGTTGGGCTCGGTCGACTCGAAGGCGTTGACCCCGATGATCTTCTCCTCGCCGGACTCGATCCGGGCGCGGCGCTCGGCGTGCGAGGAGACGAGCTGGGACTTGAGGTAGCCGGACTCCACGGCGGCCATCGCGCCGCCCATCTCCTGGATCCGCTCGATCTCCGCGGTCGCCTCGGCCACCAGCTCCTCGACCTTGGCCTCGATCACCTTCGAACCCTCGAAGATGTCCTCGTACTCCAGCAGGTCGCTCTCGTAGGCGAGGACCTGCTGGATGCGCAGGGACCACTGCTGGTCCCAGGGGCGGGGCAGGCCGAGCGCCTCGTTCCAGGCGGGCAGCTGCACGGCACGCGCGCGGGCGTCCTTGGAGAGGGTGACGGCCAGCATCTCCAGCACGATCCGCTGGACGTTGTTCTCCGGCTGCGCCTCGGTCAGCCCGAGGGAGTTGACCTGGACGCCGTAGCGGAAGCGGCGGTGCTTGGGGTTCTCGATGCCGTACCGCTCACGGGTGAGGGTGTCCCAGATACGGCCGAAGGCGCGCATCTTGCACATCTCCTCGATGAAGCGGACGCCCGCGTTCACGAAGAAGGAGATACGGCCGACGACGTCGCCCATGCGCTCCTGCGGCACCTGGCCGCTGTCGCGCACCGCGTCGAGCACGGCGATCGCGGTGGACATCGCGTACGCGATCTCCTGCACCGGCGTGGCCCCGGCCTCCTGCAGGTGGTAGCTGCAGATGTTGATCGGGTTCCACTTCGGGATGTGGGAGACCGTGTACGCGATCATGTCGGTCGTCAGGCGGAGCGACGGCCCCGGCGGGAAGACGTGCGTCCCGCGGGACAGGTACTCCTTGACGATGTCGTTCTGGGTCGTGCCCTGGAGCTTGGTGATGTCCGCGCCCTGCTCCTCGGCGACGACCTGGTAGAGCGCCAGCAGCCACATGGCGGTGGCGTTGATCGTCATCGAGGTGTTCATCTGCTCCAGGGGGATGTCCTGGAACAGCCGCCGCATGTCACCGAGGTGCGAGACGGGCACCCCGACCCGGCCGACCTCGCCGCGGGCGAGGACGTGGTCGGGGTCGTAGCCGGTCTGGGTCGGCAGGTCGAACGCGACCGACAGCCCGGTCTGGCCCTTGGCGAGGTTGCGCCGGTACAGCTCGTTGGACGCCTCGGCCGTCGAGTGGCCGGCGTACGTCCGCATGAGCCACGGACGGTCCTTCTGACGCTCTGTCATGTCCGCCCTGCCTCAGATGTTCCGGAAGCGGTTGATGGCGTCGATGTGCTTGGCCCGCTTCTCGTGGTCGCGCACGCCCAGGCCCTCCTCGGGGGCGAGGCAGAGCACGCCGACCTTGCCCTGGTGGAGGTTGCGGTGCACGTCGTAGGCGGCCTGGCCGGTGTCCTCCAGGGAGTACACCTTGGACAGGGTGGGGTGGATCTTGCCCTTGGCGATGAGGCGGTTGGCCTCCCAGGCCTCGCGGTAGTTGGCGAAGTGGGAGCCGATGATGCGCTTCAGGGACATCCACAGGTAGCGGTTGTCGTACTCGTGCATGTAGCCCGAGGTGGAGGCGCAGGTGGTGATGGTGCCGCCCTTGCGGGTGACGTAGACCGAGGCGCCGAACGTCTCGCGGCCGGGGTGCTCGAAGACGATGTCGATGTCCTCGCCGCCGGTGAGCTCGCGGATGCGCTTGCCGAAGCGCTTCCACTCCTTGGGGTCCTGGGTGTTCTCGTCCTTCCAGAACTTGTAGCCCTCGGCGGAGCGGTCGATGATCGCCTCCGCGCCCATGGAGCGGCAGATCTCCGCCTTCTGCTCGCTGGAGACGACGCAGATCGGGTTGGCGCCGCCGGCCAGCGCGAACTGGGTGGCGTAGGAGCCGAGTCCGCCGCTCGCGCCCCAGATCAGGACGTTGTCGCCCTGCTTCATGCCGGCGCCGTTGCGGGAGACCAGCTGGCGGTAGGCGGTGGAGTTGACCAGGCCCGGCGCGGCGGCCTCCTCCCAGGTGAGGTGGTCCGGCTTCGGCATCAGCTGGTTGGACTTCACCAGCGCGATCTCGGCGAGGCCGCCGAAGTTGGTCTCGAAGCCCCAGATCCGCTGCTCGGGGTCGAGCATCGTGTCGTTGTGGCCGTCGGACGACTCCAGCTCGACGGAGAGACAGTGCGCGACGACCTCGTCGCCCGGGCGCCAGGCGTTGACGCCGGGACCGGTGCGCAGCACGACGCCCGCGAGGTCGGAGCCGATGACGTGGTACGGCTGGTCGTGCCGCTTGGTCAGCTCGCTGAGCCGGCCGTAGCGCTCCAGGAAGCCGAAGGTCGACAGCGGCTCGAAGATCGAGGTCCACACGGAGTTGTAGTTGACCGAGGAGGCCATCACGGCGACCAGGGCCTCGCCGGGGCCCAGTTCGGGCAGCGGCACGTCGTCCAGGTGGAGCGACTTGCGGGGGTCCTTGTCACGGGTGTCGAGGCCCGCGAACATCTCCGTCTCGTCCTTGTGCACGGTGATGCCGCGGTACGACTCGGGGAGCGGCAGGGCGGCGAAGTCCTCCGACGTGGAGTCGGGCGACTGGATGGCGGCCAGGATGTCCTTGACGGTCACGGTGTTGCCTCCGGCGATGGGCGCCCTGAGGGAGGGGCGCTGAGGGTTACGTCGGTGTGCTGCTGAGGGTTGAGGGGTGCCGTCGGTTCGGCGGGTGGTGCTTCGGCAGCGCGTGGTTGCGCGGGAGGTTGCCTGTGACGCAGGCGCCGGACGTGCGGGTGGTGGACCCGCCGGGACTCGCCCGGACCCCTTCAACGTATGGCACGCCGTGTCAGTCGGCAAGGCACTGCGTGCCAGAACTTCGGCTCAGGTGAAATCTTTACGCATCAGATGAGCGATGATCGATCGAAACGCCTCGGAAACGGGGGTGAAAAGGGCTCCTGACATGGCAAAACGGCCACCCCGAAGGGTGGCCGTCATCACAGCGTCGAAAGGCGGTTCAGCGCTCCTTGAGGGCCCGCTCGATGGTCTCCATGACCTCCTCCAGCGGGGCGTCGGTGCGCGCGACCGTCACCAGCACCTCGCCGTGCGCGGACGCCGTGGCCGCCTGCGGACGCTGCGGGGCGGCCGTGCGCCGGCCCGCCATGATCCCCGTGCCGAACGTCTTCCGCACGATCGCGAAGGCGTGGTCCAGCTGCGCCTCCACGTCGCCCTGGCCCCCCGCCCGCAGCCAGCGCCGCAGCACGTGGTTGTGCGCCGTGACCACGGCGGACGCGGCGACCTCCGCCAGCAGCGGGTCGTCGTTGGCGTCGTCGTCGTGCGCGTGCTCGTCGAAGTGGCCCAGCAGATAGCGGGTGAACAGCCGCTCGTAGCGGGCCACCGAGGCGATCTCCGCCTCCCGCAGGGTGGGCACCTCACGGGTCAGCTTGTAGCGGGCGACCGAGATGTCCGGCCGCGCCGCGTACATCTTCATGACCTCTTTGATGCCCCGGCACACCGTGTCGAGCGGATGCTCGTGCGCGGGCGCGGCGTTGAGCACCGCCTCGGCGCGCACCAGGGTGTCGTCGTGGTCGGGGAAGATCGCCTCTTCCTTGGAGCGGAAGTGGCGGAAGAACGTGCGGCGGGCCACCCCGGCGGCGGCCGCGATCTCGTCGACGGTGGTCGCCTCGTACCCCTTGGTCGCGAACAGCTCCATCGCGGCGGCCGCAAGTTCCCGGCGCATTTTGAGCCGCTGGGCGGCGGCACGCGAGCCGGCGGTCGACTCCGGCGGCTCGGTCGTGGCTGGCGTACGTGCGGACTTGGCGGGCTGGGACATGCCCTGAACGTACTGCATGCGCGCGGCACGGTGCGCGTGACCGGGGGTTCCCCCGCCCTCGGGGGGCGGGGGAGGGGCGGTGCGGGCGGGCGGCGGGAACCGGTCCGGGTCCAGCAGCCCGCCCCATTCGGCACCGCCCGGGATCGGCTCGCCGGGGTACCGCTCAGCGCTTGGCATATTCGCGGAAGCCGCGGCCGGTCTTACGGCCGAGGCAGCCCGCGGCCACCAGGTGCTCCAGCAGGGGCGCAGGGGCCAGCCCCGGGTCGCGGAACTCGCGGTGCAGCACCTTCTCGATGGCCAGCGAGACGTCGAGGCCGACGACGTCCAGCAGCTCGAACGGCCCCATCGGGTAGCCGCCGCCCAGCTTCATCGCGGCGTCGATGTCGTCCAGCGTCGCGTAGTGCTCCTGCACCATCTTGACCGCGTTGTTCAGGTACGGGAACAGCAGCGCGTTCACGATGAACCCGGCCCGGTCGCCGCAGTCCACGGCGTGCTTGCGGATCTTCGCGCAGACCTCGCGCACGGTGGCGTGGACGTCGTCGGCGGTCAGGACCGTGCGCACCACCTCGACCAGCTTCATCGCCGGCGCCGGGTTGAAGAAGTGCATGCCGATCACGTCCTGCGGGCGCGAGGTGGCGCGGGCGCAGGCGACGACCGGGAGGGAGGACGTGGTGGTGGCGAGCACCGCGCCGGGCTTGCAGACCTTGTCCAGCGTGGTGAACAGCTGCCGCTTGACCTCCAGGTCCTCGGCGACCGCCTCGACCGCGAGGTCCACGTCGGCGAAGTCGTCGTAGGTGCCCGTCGGACGGATCAGGTCCAGCGTGCCCGCGGCCGCCTCGGCGGTCATCCGGCCCCGGTCGACCGAGCGGGACAGCGACTTGCCGATACGGGCCTTCGCCGCCTGCGCCTTCTCCTCGCTGCGGGCGGCCAGCACGACCTCGAAGCCCGCCTTGGCGAACACCTCGGCGATCCCGGACGCCATCGTGCCCGAGCCGGCCACACCGACCGAGCGCACCGGACGCCCGGCGACGGAGGGGCCGTCCGCGCGCGGGGTGAGGGCGTCCTCCACGACCGTGCCGCTGCCGGGCGCCTCGTACGTGTAGAAGCCGCGGCCCGCCTTGCGGCCGGTCAGGCCCGCCTCGCTGAGCTGCTTGAGGATCGGCGCGGGGGCGTGCAGCCGGTCGCGGGAGGCGGCGTACATGGCGTCCAGGACCGTGCGGGCGGTGTCGATGCCGATCAGGTCGAGCAGCGCCAGCGGGCCCATCGGCAGGCCGCAGCCCAGCCGCATCGCGGCGTCGATGTCCTCACGGGAGGCGTACCGGGCCTCGTACATCGCGGCGGCCTGGTTCAGGTAGCCGAACAGCAGCCCGTCGGCGACGAACCCGGGCCGGTCGCCGACCGCCACCGGCTCCTTGCCCAGGTCCAGGGCGAGGTCGGTGACGGCGCTGACGGCGGCGGGCGCGGTCAGCACGCTGGAGACCACCTCGACCAGCTTCATCGCCGGCGCCGGGTTGAAGAAGTGCATGCCCAGCACGCGCTCCGGGTGCGCGGAGTCGGCGGCGAGCCGGGTCACCGACAGCGCGTTGGTGCCGGTGGCCAGCACGGTCTCCGGCCGCACGATGCCGTCCAGCTCCCGGAAGATCTGCTGCTTGATCTCGTACGACTCCGGGGCGACCTCGATCACCAGGTCGGCGCCGGCCGCGGCCGAGAGGTCCGTGCCGGTGGTGACGCGGGCGAGAAGCTCCGCGCGCTGCCGCTCGGTCAGCCGGCCGCGCCCGACGGCGCGGGCGGTGGAGGCCTCCAGGGCGGCGGCGCACTTCGCGGCCTGCGCCTCGCTGACGTCGATGCCGATCACGTCGCGGCCGGCGGCGGCCAGGACCTCGGCGATGCCGGTGCCCATCGTGCCGAGGCCGACCACGGCGACGGTCCGGAGCGGGGACAAGGGGGTGTCGGACTGGGGAGTGGCCATCGCGGGACTCCAGGAATGAGGGTGACGACGGAAGCAGCGCCCGGGTGCGCCGAGGGGCGCACCGGGTGCGTGCGTGAATGCGGGTGTTGGCCGGGCTGCGAGCGCACACGCCCGGACCGCCGGAGATCCGGCGGCGGATCCGACCGGCCCTGTCCCGGGGCCGAGCCGTACTGCGGTACACGGGTACCGAACCGACTGCGACTCACTGCGGCCGCGTCACCAGACCGCCGTGAGGAGGGTGCGAGTGGGTAACTCGCTCGTCTGAGCTTAACTCGCCGGTAACGAGCGCGCCAGCCCCCGGATTTGTGAGGTGGGTCCCGCGCCCGGTGTGATCCCCCTAACCTCGTCGCATGGACGAAGAGTTGCGAACGCTCACGGACCGCTTACGGGCCGAGTCCGGCGGCACGGCCGCGTTCGAGCGGCTGGCCGCCACGGACGACCACGACATCCTGGCCGGCGTCCTCACCGCCCCCGGACAGCCGCTCTGGGCGCGTGAACTGGCCGCGTACCGGCTCGGGACGGCGGGCGACCGGCGGGCCTTCGAGGCGCTGGTGCTCCTCCTCAACCACCGCGACCCGCCCCGCTGCGCCGCCGCCGCGCACGCCCTGGCCCGCCTCGGCGACCCGCGCACGGCCCGCGCCGCGGCCGCCCTCGCCACCAACGAACTCCGCGTCGCCTACGCCCTGCACCCGGTGCGCCTCCTGGCCGAGCTGCGCGCCCCCGAGGCGGTCCCGGCCCTGATCACCACCCTCCGCCGCCGGCTGCGCCCGCACGACCCCTACCGCCGGGTCGCGCTCGCCTGCGTGGAGGGCCTGGGCGAACTCGGCGACCCCCGCGCGGAGTCCGTGCTGAACGAGGCGCTCGCCCACCCGGCGCTCGCGGAGGCCGCGGTGCACGCCCTGGCCCGCATTCCGCACCAGGGGAGCGCCCGGGGGCGGATCCCGGGGCAGCGCTGACGTATGACGGGCCGTCAGCTCAGGCTGTGCGCGCGTACCGCACCTCGGGGACCTGGACCCCGGCCACCTCGAACGGCTCCTCCGTGCCGTCCGGCGTGAAGCCCGCCGCCTCGTAGAAGCGGCGGGCGCGCGCGTTGCTCTCGAACACCCACAAGAACACCCGCGGATACCCGGCCGCCGCGCAGCGCCCCTTCACCTCGGCCATCAGGGCGCGGCCCACGCCCTGCCCGATCCGCTCGGGCGCCAGGTACAGCGCGTACAGCTCGCCGTCGCCGGTCCTCACGTCGCCGTCCCGGTACGGCCCGTACGCGGCCCATCCGGCGAGCGTGCCGTCCGCCGCCTCGGCGACCAGGTTCACCACGCTGCCGTCCCCGGCGGCGAGCCGCGCCCGCTGCTTCTCCGCCTCCGCCGCGACGTCCATCGCGTCCAGATACGCCTGCGGGATCGTCCCCCGGTACGCGTACCGCCACCCCCGGACCCGTATCGCGGCGACCGCGTCGCTGTCGTCGGGGGTCATGGGACGGACGCGGACGGACTCGGGGGCGGACGCGCGGGTCATGTGGGTGGTCATGAGGGGCATCATGACCCACCGCGCCGCGCGTCCGCCCCCGAGTTTCGGCGGGTCAGACACGGGGGCCGAGCAGCCCGTGGAGGACCGAGCCGCGGGCCGTGCCCGGGGCCGCCTTCGACGTCAGCGGCTTGGGGTCGGGCAGCGCCTCGCACACCGCGTCGGCGTCCCCGTGGCTGCCGCGCGGCAGCGTGCCGTCGGCGAGATAGGCCGCCAGGTGCCGGTCGAGGCAGGCGTTGCCGCTCAGCGTGATGCCGTGGTTGCCGCCGCCCGACTCGACCACCAGGCTCGACCGCTCCAGCCTGCGGTGCACCGTGACGGCGCCCTGGTACGGGGTGGCCGCGTCGTCCGTGGCCTGGAACAGCAGCGCGGGCGGCACCTGGCTCGTGGTGTTGATCCGCTCCGGCCGCGCCGGCTCGACCGGCCAGTACGCGCACGGCGCGTTGTACCAGGCGTTGTTCCAGGACATGAACGGCGCCCGCTCGTACATCTCCCAGTTGTCCTTGCGCCACTGCGCCCAGTCCCGCGGCCAGACGGCGTCCCGGCACTCGACGGACGTGTAGACGCTGTAGCCGTTGTCCCCGGCGACGTCGGTCGCGCCGAAGTTCTCGTACGCCTCGACCAGCGGTCCGTCGTCCTTGTCGTTGACGTACGAGGAGAAGGCCTCGGCCAGGTAGGGCCAGTAGCCGTTGTAGTAGCCGCCCGGGACGTAGGTGTCCTCCAGTTCGGCCGGGCCGACCTTCCCGCCGGCCGGGTTCTCCTTCAGCGCGGACCGCATCGCGTACCAGGCGGCCTCGGTCTTCTCCGCGTCGGTGCCGAGGCGGTAGGTGGCGTCGTTCTTGGCGACCCAGTCCATGAAGGCGCGGTGGCGGGCGTTGAACGCCTGGTTCTGGTCGAGGTTGGAGTCGTACCAGACGCCCGTGGGGTCGACCACGGAGTCCAGCACGAGGCGCCGCACCCGCTGCGGATAGAGCTTGGCGTACACGGTGCCGAGGTAGGTGCCGTAGGAGTAGCCGAAGTAGTTGATCCGCTCCGCGCCCAGCGCCTGCCGGATCACGTCCAGGTCGCGCGCGGCGGCCGTGGTGGTCATGTGCGGCAGCAGGTCCCCGTACTTGCGGCCGCAGGCCTCGGCGAAGGACTTCGCGCGGTCCAGGTTGGCCTGCTCCACCTCGGGCGAGGTCGGGACCGAGTCGGGGCGTACGGCGTCGAAGTGGCCCGGCGCGCAGTCGAGCGCGGGGCGGCTGTCGCCCACGCCGCGCGGGTCGAAGCCGACGACGTCGTACTCGGCGGCGACCTCCTTCGGCAGCGACGCGGCGACGAACCCGGCGAGGGTCAGTCCGCTGCCGCCCGGGCCGCCCGGGTTCACCAGCAGCGGGCCCTGGTACTTCTTCGCGGTGTGCGGGATGCGCGACAGCGCCAGCGTGATCGTGCGCCCGGAGGGGTCGGCGTGGTCCAGCGGCACCTCGACGGACGCGCACTGCAGCGTCGGGTAGTCGTCGGTGCCGCACTTCTTCCAGGCGAGTGTGGTGGCGCGGGACGTCTCCGGGGCGTGCGGGGCGCCTGCCTCGGCGGGCACGGCCGTGAGGCCCGAGGCGACGACGACGGCGGCGGCGCCGCACAGCACGGCTGCGCGTTTCTTCATGGTTCTCCCAGGACGAGATGTCGCGGACCGTGCAGAACACGGTTCACGCGGCATCGTCCCGGAGCGGCGCCCCACCTGAACGCGTTCCGCCGGTACGTGACCCGATCGGGCCGCCGGATGCGCCCGGATGCCCTCAGAGCAGCGTCAGCTGGGTCGGCAGCCCCGTCTCCGGCTCCTCCGGCGCCGCGGCCGGGATGCGGCGCGGGGTGCCCGCGCGGGCCGGGCCGATGCCGTACTCCCGGGCCAGGTCGTGCACCTGACGTGTGATCCGGCGCTGGTACCAGCGGGGCGCGTAGGCGCCCTCCGCGTACAGCCGCTCGTAGCGGGCCACCAGGTGCGGGTGGTGCCGGGCCAGCCAGGACATGAACCACTCGCGGGCGCCGGGCCGCAGATGCAGCACCAGCGGCGTGACCGAGGTGGCGCCCGAGGCCGCGATGGCCCGCACGGTCGCCCTCAGCTGGTCGGGCCGGTCGCCCAGGAACGGGATCACCGGCGCCATGAGAACCCCGCAGGCGATGCCGGCGTCGGTGAAAGCCCGCACCACGTCCAGCCGCCGCTCGGGCGCCGGGGTGCCCGGCTCGACCGTGCGCCACAGCTCCTCGTCGGTGAAGCCCACCGACACCGAGACGCCGACGTCGGTCACGTCGGCGGCCTGCCGCAGCAGGGGCAGGTCGCGCAGGATCAGCGTGCCCTTGGTCAGGATCGAGAAGGGGTTGGCGTGGTCGCGCAGCGCCTCGATGATGCCGGGCATCAGCCGGTAGCGGCCCTCCGCCCGCTGGTAGCAGTCGACGTTGGTGCCCATGGCTATGTGCTCCCCGTGCCAGGAGCGGGAGGCGAGCCGGTGGCGCAGCAGCTCGGGCGCGTTCACCTTGACCACGATCTGGCTGTCGAAGCCGAGCCCCGTGTCCAGGTCGAGGTAGCTGTGGGTCTTGCGGGCGAAGCAGTAGACGCAGGCGTGGGTGCAGCCCCGGTAGGGGTTCACCGTCCATTCGAACGGCATGCGGGAGGCACCCGGCACCCGGTTGACGATGGAGCGGGCCCGGATCTCGTGGAACGTGATGCCGCGGAATTCGGGCGTGTCGAAGGTGCGGGTCGTGACCGCGTCCGCGCCGAACAGCGCGGTGTCGGCACGGCCGTGTTCGGAGTCCGGTGAGAGGTTCTCCCAGCGCATGACGCCTCCTCGGTGTCGCTGTCGCACAGAATAGAACACATGTTCCCTTGATCGTGCGAGCGACATCTTCGGTCAGTTCCGGAACCCCGATTTGGGCGGCGGACGCGGGGGGTGGTTGGCTGTGCCCCGACCCTGGAGAACCGAGCCCTGGAGGATTGCGATGGCGCAGGTCGAGGCCACTACGGAGCGGATCGTCGCGGCGGACGCGGACACGGTGTTCGACGCCCTCGCCGACTACAGCGGCACCCGCGCCAAGCTGCTGCCCGAGCAGTTCAGCGAGTACGAGGTCCGCGAGGGCGGCGACGGCGAGGGCACCCTCGTGCACTGGAAGCTCCAGGCCACCAGCAAGCGGGTGCGCGACTGCCTCCTCGAGGTCACCGAGCCCACCGACGGCGAGCTGGTCGAGAAGGACCGCAACTCCTCCATGGTCACCACCTGGCGGGTCACCCCGGCCGGCGAGGGACGCGCCCGGGTCGTCGTCACCTCCGTGTGGAACGGCGCGGGCGGCATCGGCGGCTTCTTCGAGCGCACCTTCGCCCCCAAGGGCCTCGCCCGCATCTACGACGCGGTGCTGGCCCGGCTGGAAGCCGAAGTCGGGAAGAAGTAGACCCGGTCGCTCGTCGTCGCCCAACTCCGTTCATCTGAAGAGGAGTTGGCGCTTCCGTCACCGGTTCGGGTGATCTCTCGACGGACCGACTCTGTGCCGTAACTCGTCGTGCTTGCTCGTAGTTGTCGCTTTTACGCGGGAATTGTCCAGCAGTGCGACGAGGGGAGCGGCACGTGGGCGGGATCACTCTGACGCAGGACGAGCCGGTCACGGCTCCATCGGCCGGGGGGCCGCATCCCCCCGCGCCACCGGCCGGGGACCCTCCGTCCCCGGCCGCGGAGAGCGGGCCGGCCCTGAGCCCCGCCCGGGTCCGGCTCGTCTTCCTCGCGCTGATGCTGGCGCTGCTGCTCGCCGCGCTCGAGCAGATGATCGTCGCCACGGCCCTGCCGAGGATCGTCGGCGAGCTGCACGGCCTGGACAAGATGTCCTGGGCCATCACCGCCTATCTGCTCACCGCCACCGTCGGACTGCCGGTGTACGGCAAGCTCGGCGACCAGTTCGGCCGCAAGGGCGTCTTCCAGTTCGCCATCCTCGTCTTCGTCGTCGGCTCCGCGCTGGCCGGCCGCGCCACGACGATGGACCAGCTCATCGCCTACCGCGCGGTGCAGGGCGTCGGCGCGGGCGGCCTGATGATCGGCGTCCAGGCGATCATCGCGGACATCGTGCCCGCACGGCAGCGCGGCCGCTTCATGGGGCTGATCGGCGCCGCCTTCGGACTCGCGTCGGTCGCCGGACCGCTCCTCGGCGGCTACTTCACCGACCATCATTCCTGGCGCTGGTGCTTCTACATCAACGTGCCCTTCGGCCTGCTCACCATGGTCGTCGTCGCCCTGGTGCTGAAGCTGCCCAAGCCGACGGGCAGGCGCCGCTTCGACGTGCTCGGCACGCTGCTGCTCACGGCCGCCTCCACCTGCCTGGTCCTGCTCACCAGCTGGGGCGGCACCGAGTACGCCTGGGACTCCCGCGTCGTGCTGGGCCTCGGCGCGGGCGCCGTCGCGGCCACCGCCGCCTTCCTGGCCGTCGAGCGGTTCGCCGTCGAACCGCTCATCCCGCTGCGGCTGTTCCGCGACTCCGTCTTCAACGTCACCGGTCTGGTGGGCCTCGTGGTCGGCGTCGCCCTGTTCGGCGCCGCCAGCTATCTGCCCACCTACCTCCAGATGGTCGACGGCGCCTCGGCGACCGAGTCCGGGCTGCTGATGCTGCCCATGATGGGCGGCATCGTCGGCACGTCCATCGTCTCCGGGCAGATGATCAGCCGCTCAGGCCGCTACCGCAGTCACCCGATCGTCGGCTCCGCCCTGTCCGTCGTCGGCATGTGGCTGCTGTCCCGTCTGGAGACCGGTACGCCCCGACTGCACTACAGCGTCTGGATGTTCGTCCTCGGCGCCGGCATCGGCATGGTGATGCCGGTCCTCGTCCTCGCCGTGCAGAACTCGGTGCGCCCCGCCGACCTCGGCACCGCCACCAGCGCCAACAACTACTTCCGGCAGATCGGCGGCAGCGTCGGCGCCGCCGTCTTCGGCACCCTGTTCGCCGGCCGGCTCACCGACGCGCTCGCCGAGCGGCTCCCGGCCGGCGCGGCAGGGGCGCCGGCCGACGCCGAGTCGATCACCCCCGAGCTCGTGCACGCCCTGCCGCCCGAGCTGCGCGACGCCTACGTCCAGGCCTACGCGGACGCCATGCCGCGCATCTTCCTGTACCTCGTGCCGGTGCTCGTCCTCGGCCTGCTCATCGCCTTCTTCCTCAAGGAGAAACCACTGGTGTCCCACCACACCCCCACCGCCGGCCCGGTCCAGGAAGCACCGCACTTCGAGGCGCGCGTACCGTCCGCGCGCAGCGCGCAGAGCGGCGGCATCCCCGTCTGCGGCACCGTCCAGCACCCCGACGGCACCCCCGTGCCCCGCGCGGCGCTCACCCTCATCGACGTCCAGGGCCAGCAGACCGGACGCGGCGCGAGCGGCGCCGACGGGCGGTACGCGCTGGCCACCCCCGGACCGGGCCCGTACGTCCTGATCGCCGCCGCGGGCGGTCACCAGCCGCAGGCGGTCTCCGTGACCGTCGGCGAGCGGCCCGTCGAGCTCGACGTCGTCCTCGGCGGCGCGGGCCGGCTGGCGGGCAGCGTCGTCACCGCCGACGGCACACCCGTACGGGACGCCGCCGTCACCCTCACCAACGTGCACGGGGAGGTCGTCGCCGGCACCCGCAGCGGCCGCGAGGGCGGCTACGTCATCACCGAACTCGTCGCCGGGGAGTACACCCTCGCCGCCAGCGCCCCCGCCTTCCGCCCTGCCGCCCTGCCGGTCACCGTGCAGGCCGCGCGGGAGACCCGCCAGGACGTCGAGCTGGCGGGCGGCGCCGTGCTGCGCGGCACCGTGCGGGCCGGCGGGGGACGGCCGGTGGAGGACGCGCGGGTCACGCTGCTGGACGCGGCGGGCAACGTCGTCGACACCCTCACCACCGGACCCGACGGCACCTTCCGCTTCGTCGACCTGTCCTCAGGCGAGTACACGGTCATCGCCGCCGGTTATCCGCCGGTCGCCACCGTGCTCCAGGTGGCCGGCGGGGGCCGCACCGAACGCGACCTCCAACTCGGGCACGAGGACTGAGCGCACCCCCTGCCGGCGGACCGGAGCCGCCCCCCTGCGCGGCTCCGGTCCACGTCCGTCACCCCGCGGCCGTCAGCGCGTCCCGTACGGCCGAGGCGATCTCCTCCACGGCCGGCGGGAAGATGATCGAGTAGTGGTTGGTGCCGTCGATCCGGCGGGCCGGCAGCCGCGCCGGGTCCAGGGCCGCCGCGGCGACCCGCCCGGCGTCGTACAGCGCCTGCGGCTCGTCGAGCAACCCCCGCTCCGCCCACAGCAGTTCGCCGCGCACCTGCGGCTGGTGCACCGCGGCCAGCGTCTCCGCGTCGCCGAGCACGTCCGCGCCGTCCGCGCGCACCGCCTCCAGCACACAGCTGCTGCGCAGCTCGGGCGCCGTGCCCGTCAGGTCCCGCGTCACATAACCCGTCACGTGCGGGCCCCAGTGCGGGCCGAGCGCCGGGTGGGCGCGGAAGAACGCCAGATAGTCCTCCGCGCTCGCGAACGTCATCGACAGCCGGTCCATCGCCGGGCCGATCACCGCCTTCAGCAGCGCGTCGATGTCGGCGCCCTCGGGCGGCGGGAAGCCGAGACCGCCGTCGACCAGCACCACGCGCGGGAAGCGGTCCGGGTGCCGGGCGGCGGCCAGCGCGGCCACGAACGCGCCCATCGAGTGGCCCACCAGGACCGCCCGTTCGCACCCCAGGTGGTCGAGCAGCGCCACCGTGTCGTCCACGTGCGCGCCCAGCCCGTACGGCCCCGGCAGTCCCGCGCTCCCGGCCCGGCCCCGCAGGTCCGGCGCGTAGAGGTCGGCGCCGGGCAGGGCGTCGGCGAGGGCGGCGAAGGCGAGCGAGTTGGCGGTGATGCCGTGCAGGGCGACGACGGGCGGTCCTTCGCCCGGCCAGTGCGTGACGGCGAGCCGGCCGCCCCGGACGGGGGCGGTGAGGTCCCGCGCGAGGGCGGAGCCGGAGGTGGTCATGCGTTTCTCCTTCGGCCGAGGGCGGTGATGCCGCCGGGGGCCAGATAGACGGCCAGGACGAAGAGGCTGCCCAGGATCAGCATCGGTTCCACCCCCAGGTCCCAGCCGCCGAGCCGCTGGTCGAGGTAGGTGAACAGCACGCCGCCCACGATCGGCCCCCAGCGGGTGCCGCTGCCGCCCAGCACCACCATCACCAGCAGGGTCAGGGTGAACTCGGGCGTGGAGGTGTGCGGGGTGGCGCCCGCGGTCACCAGCAGGTGCAGCACCCCGCCGAGCACCGCCAGGGACGACGCCAGCACGAACGCGCCCAGCTTGTGCGCGAACGGGCTGCGGCCGAGGACGGCCACCCGCTGCTCGTTGTCCCGGATCGCCTGCCACACCCGGCCGGCCGGACGGGCGGTCACCGTCCACACCACGCCCGCCACCAGGACCAGATAGGCGAGCGCCAGCCAGTACACGTTCACGGTGTTCTGCACCCCGACCAGGGCGTCCGGCACCCCGTCGACGTACAGCGGCAGGCCCTCCTCGCCTCCGGTGAGGCCGCCCGGGTTGCGTTCCACGTAGATGGAGCCGGCCTGCGCGAAGGCCAGGGTGACCATCGCGAAGCCGACGCTGCCGAGGGCGAGGGTGCGCAGCGACACGGCGCCCAGGACGAGCGCGGCCAGCGCCCCGAGCACCAGGGTGAGCAGCGCGGCGGGCAGCAGCCCCAGGCCCAGCTCGGTCATCGCGAGCTGCGTGCCGTAGCTGCCGCCGGCGATGTAGAGGGCGTGCCCGAAGGACAGCAGCCCGGTGCGGCCGAACATCAGGTCGTAGCCGAGCGCGAGCGCGCCGAAGACCAGGCACAGCGCGAACAGCTGCAGCGAGCCGGGGGAGTTGACCGGCCCGTCGAGCAGCACCGGGATGTCCAGCGCCGAGTACGGCAGCAGCGCGAGGACCAGCAGCACCGCCACCGGGACGGTCGCCGGGCGCAGTCGGCGCAGCAGCCCGTCCCTGGCGTCCGGCGCGTCCTTCACGGCCGGAGCCGGGGCGGCGGGGGTGGCCCGCGGGGTGCGGGTGGCGGTCATGCCGTGCCTCCTGCGGATCGGGTGCGGGGTGCGGAGAGGGCGCGGCGCAGCCGCGTCAGCGGCGACCCGGTCCCGGCGGCCGGGCGGGACAGCACCACCGCGGCCAGCAGGGCCACGACGGCCAGGTCGCCGTAGCCGCCCGCGTAGTAGTTGGCGTACTGCTGCACCAGGCCCACGGTGAGCGCGGACAGCGCGACGTTCGTGATCGAGACGAGACCGCCGATGATCACCACGACGAACGCGAACACCAGCAGCGAGGTCCCCTGGTGGGGGGAGAGCGAGCCGAAGTAGAGGCCGCCGAGCACGCCGGCCAGGCCCGCGAGGGCGCCGCCGAGCGCGAACACCAGCGTGAAGGCGCGGGTGACGTCGATGCCGAGCGCCGTGACCATCGCGCGGTCCTCCACCCCGGCGCGGACGATCAGCCCGTAACGGGTGCGGGACAGGAACAGATGGATGCCGGCCAGCACCAGCAGCGCCACCGCGATCAGCAGGAACCGGTTCACCGGCACGCGCGCGCCCAGGATGCCCATGGTGCCGGAGAGCGCGTCGGGCACCGGGAAGGGCCGGGCGTCGGCGCCCCAGACCGTCTGCACCAGGGCCGGGACGGCGAGCGACAGGCCGACGGTCACCAGGATCTGCTCCTTCACCCGGCCGTACAGCCGCCGGATGAGGACCAGTTCGACCACCGCCGCCAGCAGCAGCCCGGTGAGGGTGCCGACGACGGCGGCGAGCAACAGCCCCGGCATCCCGCCGACCGTCTCGGCGGTGCGCCACGCGGTGTAGACGGAGACGGTGAGGAACGCGCCGTGCGCGAAGTTCAGCACGTCCATCAGCCCGAAGATCAGGGCGAGTCCGGAGGCGATGAGGAAGTACAGGGCTCCCAGACCGAGGCCGGTCAGGGTGAGCAGGACGAGGGTGTCCATCAGGCGGCTCCGTGGTCCGGGCGGCTGCCGACGCCCAGCAGCGCGGTCGTACGGGCGGTGTCGGCGAGCAGGTCGCGGGCGTCGCCGGTGTGCACCACCCGGCCGGCGTCCAGCACCACCGCGCTGCGCGCCAGCCGCCGCACCACGGCGAGGTTCTGCTCGACCAGCAGCAACGGCACGCGCTCGGCGGCCCGTTCGAGCACCTCGGCGGCCTCGGTGACCACGCGGGGCGCGAGGCCCTTGGTGGGCTCGTCGACGACGACGAGGGTGTTGTCGTTGAGCAGGGTTCGGGCGAGGGCGACCATCTGCTGCTGGCCGCCGGACAGGGTGCCGGCACGCTGGTCGCGGCGGGCGGCAAGCTCCGGGAACAGGTCGTGCACCAGGTCGTAGCGGTGCTCGTGCCCGGGGCGTTCGGCCAGCGCGAGGTTCTCGGCGACGGTGAGCCCGGCGAACACCCCCCGGTCCTCGGGGGCGTAGCCGATGCCGCGCCGCACGGTGCGGTGGGTGGGCTCGTGGGTGATGTCGTCGCCGGCGAAGGTGACGCGGCCCGCGGTGACCCGGCCGCCGTCGGGCAGCAGGCCCAGCACCGCGCGGATGGTCGTCGTCTTGCCGACGCCGTTGCGGCCCAGCAGCGCGGTCACGCCGGAGACGGGCACGTCGAAGGTGACGCCGGTGAGGATGCGGGACCCGGCGATGTCCACGTCGAGGCCCTCGACGCGCAGGATCGGTGGCGCGGTCACAGCTCGTCTCCCAGATAGGCCTGCTGGACGGTGACGTCCGCCATCACCTCGGCGGGGCTCGCGGCGGCGAGCAGCCGCCCGTGGTGCATCACGGCCACCCGGTCGGCGAGGCCGAGGACCACGTCCATGTGGTGCTCGACCAGCAGCACCGTGCGGCCCTCGTCGCGGTGCAACGACCGGATCAAGTCGGTGAGTTCGGCGGTCTCCTCGGAGGCCACCCCGGCCATCGGCTCGTCCAGCAGCATCAGCCGCGCCCCGGCCGAGCCCGCGCCCAGGGTGGGCGCGAGCAGCATCGCCAGCTCCAGCTTGCGCTTGTCGCCGTGCGAGAGGCCGGCCGCGAGATCCCCGGCACGGTGCGCCAGCCGGACCCGCTCCAGCACGCCGGTGACGTCCGCCGTGCCGACCCGGCGCACCCCGGCGGACCGGGCGGCCAGGTCGACGTGCTCGGCGACCGTCATCGTGGGGAACACCGAGGACGACTGGAAGGTCCGCCCGATGCCCCGGCGCACCCGGCGGTGCGGGGGCAGGGCGGTGACGTCGTGGCCGTCGAGCAGGACGGCGCCGCCGGTCGGCCGGGTCAACCCGGTGATCAGGTTGAACAGGGACGTCTTGCCCGCCCCGTTGGGGCCGATGACGGCGAGGAGTTCGCCCTCGCGCACGGCGAGCGACACCCCGTCGACGATGTCGGCGCCCCCCACCGACCAGCACAGCCGGTCCAGTTGCAGTACGGGCGTCATGCTCAGCCGATCCTCGTCTCGGCGGGCGCGACCTGCTCGGCCGTGAACGTCCGCGCCACCTCGGGCATGTCCGCGGCGGTGAACCGCGCCTGGAACGTGGGCTGGAGCAGCGCGTGGTCGGCGGCGCGCACGGTGTTCGGCCCCTTCACCCCGGAGAACGAGAAGCCCTCCAGCGCCTTCACCATGGCGTCGGTGTCGCCCTTCGCGCCGCCCGCGCGGACCGCCTCGACGACCATCTGCGCCGCGTTGAACCCGTCCGGGGTGAACAGGTCCTCCTCCCACTTCTTCGCCTTGAAGTACGACCGCATCGCCTTGGCCTCCGGGGTCTCGGCGGCGCCGGGGACGTAGTGGGCGAGCAGCGTGACCTTCTCGCGCGCCTTGCCGAAGACCGGGTAACTCGCCCTGCTGTCCAGGCCGGTGACGACGGTGGCGGCATCGAGCACGCCCTGCTGGTCGAGGGTCGACCACATCGACTGGGCGGTGTCCCCGGCCCACGCGACGAACACCATGTCCGGCCGGGCCGCCTTCACCTTGCTCGCCACCGGGGTCAGGTCGGTGGCGGCGGGCGGCGCCAGCACCTCGCTCACGGTGGTGCCGCCGGTGCCGAGCACGGACTTCACGGCGGCGGCGTTGGCCTGGCCGAAGGCGTTGTCCTGGGCCAGCACCACGACCTTCTTGCCCTTGGAGCCGCCCAGGATGTTCTTCGCGGTCAGCACGTCCTGGTAGGTCTGCCGGCCGGAGCGGAAGGTGTAGCGGTTGACGCCGGTCAGCGCGTCCGTGGCGGCGGGCCCGCTGATGTAGAGCGTCTTGTTCTGCGCCGCGACGGGCGCGATCTGCGTGGCCACGCCGGAGACGGCGGAGCCCGCGATGATCGGCACGCCCTGCCCGATGCGCTTCTTGGCCAGGGAGACGCCCTTGGCGGGGTCGCCGCCGTCGTCGTCGTTGAGCAGGGTGATCTTCACGCCGTCGACGGCGCCCGTGCCGTCGGTCGCGTGGTCGAGGCCGGCCTCGAAGCCGTGCAGATACTGTTCGCCGTACGAGGCCAGCGGGCCGCTGGTCGAGGTGATGAGGGCGACCTTCACCTCCTCGGCGCCGGAGGCGGTGCTGCTGCCGGGGCTGGAGCAGCCGGCGGTGAAGGCGGTGGCGAGCAGGGCCACGGCGGCGGACAGGACAAGGGGTCTACGCATGACCGAACGGCTCCTCGGTGCGACGGCGGACGACGCCAGCGGCACGATCCGTCACGGGTGATCACTGTGCGCTGAGCGGTACCCGGCAGTGTGATCCGCGTCAGTATCCGGCCACAATGTGGCCCGCACACACGTAACAGTGCTCAACCGTGGTGTCTGCACATGTCGTTGCGGCGCGAGGGCAGGGAGCGTCGTCTC
The DNA here is from genome assembly GCA_014655195.1 of Streptomyces cellulosae. Taxonomy (GTDB): domain Bacteria; phylum Actinomycetota; class Actinomycetes; order Streptomycetales; family Streptomycetaceae; genus Streptomyces; species Streptomyces cellulosae. Next base: position 130,303 of record BNBH01000019.1, read on the forward strand.
AGATGCCCGCCGGTCAGGACGTTCCGCGGCTCCGGGCGGCGGCCTGGTCCGCGAGACCGCCCGCGCCCAGCAGTCCCGTCGCCTCGAACGGCTCGGCGGCGGCCAGCCGGGGCAGTTCACGCCGGGACAGCGCCGTCACCACCGCCGGCATCGCCCCGCGCACCAGCTGCGTCGCGCGCAGCCACCCGGGCACGTACACCGACGGACGGCGCCGCTCCACCGCGTCCACCAGTCGCCCCGCCACATGCTCCACCGGGTACACCTTCCGCGCGGGCGGCGGCATGTGGCCGCGCAGCTCGCGCAGCACCGCGTGCTCGTCCACCCCGCGGATCATGTCGGTGTCCGTCCAGTTGATGTAGGCGATGCCCACGGCGACATGACGGTGCGCCATCTCCGCGCGCAGGGAGTGCGCGAACGCCTCGACGCCCGCCTTGGAGGCGCAGTACGCGCTCATCATCGGCGCCGAGCCGATCGACGCCAGCGACGCCACCTGGAGGAAGTAGCCGCCGGTGCTCATCAGATCGCCGAGGAACGTGCGGGCGGTGGACGCGCTGCCGACCAGGTTCACCTCGATCACCCGCCGCCACACCGCCGGATCCGACTCGGCGAACGGGCCACCCTCGGCGACCCCCGCGTTGGCGACCACGACCGACGGCGGCCCGAGGCGTGCCCGGATGTCCGCGCCGGTCTCCGCGAGGCCCTCGTCGTCCGTGACGTCGACCTCCCAGCAGCCGCCCTCGCCGGGCAGCTCGTCCCGCATCTGCCGCAGCGTCCGCTCCTCCCGGCCGAGCAGCGCCACCTTCATGCCGCGCGCGGACAGCTCGCGGGCCAGCGCCGCGCCCAGGCCGCGGGCCGCGCCGGTGACGACGGCGGTCCTTCCCTCCAGCGGGTTCCGGGTCCGCGGCATGCGACGCTCCTGTGCTCCGTGGCGGGCGCTCGTCCCGTTCACCGTAGGTCCGGACGGGCATCCGCGCAGGTCGGGCGGTGCGGGCCGGGGTGCGCGGAGAGCGTCAGTGGTCTGGACCGGTGAGAGTTATCCACAGGGTGGCCGGAGCGATGCGTGACGACGTAGCGTGTGCGCCATGAAGATCCTCATCAGCGCCGACATGGAGGGCGCCACCGGTGTCACCTGGCCGGCCGACGTCCTGCCGGGGACGCCCCAGTGGGAGCGGTGCCGGTCGATGTTCACCTCCGACGTGGACGCCGCCGTGCGCGGCTTCTTCGACGGCGGCGCCGACGAGGTGCTGATCAACGAGGCCCACTGGACCATGCGCAACCTGCTCCTGGAGCGGCTCGACGAGCGCGCCGAGATGCTCACGGGCCGGCACAAGGATCTGTCCATGGTGGAGGGCGTGCAGCGCGGCGACGTCGACGGCATCGCCTTCGTCGGCTACCACGCGGGCGCCGGCATGGAGGGCGTCCTCGCGCACACCTTCCTCGCCAACTCCATCACGGGCGTCTGGCTCAACGACGTGCGCGCCAGCGAGGGCCTGCTCAACGCCCACGTGGCCGCCGAGTACGGAGTCCCGGTGATCCTCGTCACCGGTGACGACGTGGCCTGCGAGGACGCCCTGGGGTACGCGCCCGAGGCGCGGAAGGTCGCCGTGAAGGACCACGTGTCGCGGTACGCCGCCGTGTGCCGCACCCCGTCCCGGACCGCCGCCGACATCCACGCGGCGGCCAAGGAGGCCGCCGCCCTGGCGGTGCGCCGGGAGCCGGTCGGCGGCGGCCCCTTCACCGTGGCGGTGGAGTTCGACGCCGAGCACCTGGCCGGCGCCGTCACCGTCGTCCCGGGCGTGACCCGGAGCGGCGAGCGCAAGGTGATCTACACCAGCGAGACCATGTACGACGCAATCCGCACCTTCAAGGCGGTCACCACGATCGCCTCGGCCGCGGTGGAGGAGCAGTATGGCTGACCAGCTCGCCCTGGACGAGGTCGTGACCTTCACGTCCGACCTCATCAGGATCGACACGACGAACCGGGGCGGGGGCGACTGCCAGGAGCGTCCCGCCGCCGAGTACGCGGCGGCGAGGCTCGCCGAGGCCGGCCTGGAACCGGTCATGCTGGAGCGCACCCCGGGCCGGACCAACGTCGTGGCGCGGCTGGAGGGCACCGACCCGTCGGCCGACGCGCTGCTGCTCCACGGCCACCTGGACGTCGTCCCGGCCGAGCCCGCCGACTGGAGCGTGCACCCCTTCTCCGGTGAGATCCGCGACGGCGTGGTCTGGGGACGCGGCGCCGTCGACATGAAGAACATGGACGCGATGATCCTGTCCGTGGTGCGCTCCTGGGCCCGCGAGGGCGTCCGGCCGCGCCGGGACGTCGTCATCGCCTTCACCGCCGACGAGGAGGCCAGCGCCGCGGACGGCGCCGGATTCCTCGCGGACCAGCACGCGCACCTCTTCGAGGGCTGCACCGAGGGCGTCAGCGAGTCCGGCGCTTACACCTTCCACGACGGGGAGGGCCGGCAGTTCTACCCGATCGGGGCCGGCGAGCGCGGCACCGGCTGGATGAGACTCACCGCCCGGGGCCGCGCAGGGCACGGCTCCAAGGTCAACCGGGAGAACGCGGTCACCCGCCTCGCCGCCGCCATCACCCGCATCGGCGAGCACGAGTGGCCGCTGCGGCTCACCCCGACGGTGCGCGCCGCGCTGACCGAGATCGCCGCCGTGTACGGCGTCGACGCCGACCTGTCCGACGTGGACGCGCTCCTGCAGAAGCTCGGCGGGGCGGCCAAGCTGGTCGAGGCCACCGTCCGCAACAGCAGCAACCCGACGATGCTCGACGCCGGCTACAAGGTCAACGTGATCCCGGGCGAGGCCGTGGCGCACGTCGACGGGCGGTTCCTGCCGGACACCGAGGACGAGTTCCGGGCCACCATGGACCGGCTCACCGGGCCCGACGTCGACTGGGAGTTCGCCCACCGTGAGATCGCCCTCCAGGCGCCGGTGGACTCCCCGACGTTCGCCGCGATGCGGGAGGCCGTGCAGGCGTTCGCGCCCGAGGCGCACACCGTGCCGTACTGCATGTCCGGCGGCACGGACGCCAAGCAGTTCGCCCGGCTCGGCATCACCGGGTACGGCTTCGCGCCGCTGAAGCTGCCCGAGGGCTTCGACTACCAGGCCCTCTTCCACGGCGTGGACGAGCGCGTGCCGGTCGAGGCGCTCCAGTTCGGTGTCCAGGTGCTCGACCGGTTCCTGCGGTCGGCCTGAAACGAGTGGGGGAGACAGTGCAGACCCTGGCGTACGGCGAGTGGCCCTCGCCCGTCGACGCGGCCACGGCCGCGGCCCACGACGGCAGCCCCGAGTACGTGGGCTTCGTCGGCGACGAGGTGTGGTGGACCGAGCCCCGGCCCGCCGAGGCGGGCCGGCGCACCCTGGTGCGGCGGCACGCGGACGGCACCGAGGAGTCGGTCCTGCCCGCGCCGTGGAACGTCCGCAGCCGCGTCATCGAGTACGGCGGCCACCCGTGGGCGGGCGCCGTGCGCGACGGCGAGCCGCTGGTGGTGTTCGCGCACTTCCCCGACCAGCGTCTCTACCGCTGGGAGCCGGGCGCCGAGCCGGTCCCGCTCACGCCGGTGTCGCCGGTCGGCCTGGGGCTGCGCTGGGCCGAGCCCGTCGTGCTGCCGGAGCGCGGCGAGGTGTGGTGCGTCCTGGAGGAGTTCACCGGCGACGGCCCGAGCGACGTGCGCCGGGTGCTCGCCGCCGTCCCCCTCGACGGGTCCGCCGCGGAGGACCGGGGCGCGGTGCGCGAGCTGACCGGGGAGAAGCACCGGTTCGTCACCGGACCGCGGCTGTCGCCCGACGGGACGCGCGCCGCCTGGATCGGCTGGGACCACCCCCGCATGCCCTGGGACGGCACCGAGCTGATCGTCGCCGACGTCGCCGCGGACGGCACCCTGACCGGCGCCCGCACCGTGGCCGGCGGGCCCGAGGAGTCCGTCCCGCAGGCCGACTGGACCCACGACAACCGCCTGCTGTACGCCAGCGACCGCACCGGCTGGTGGAATCTCTACCGGGACGGCGAGCCCGTCTGTTCGCGCCCCGAGGAGTTCGCCGGGCCGCTGTGGAAGCTGGGCCAGCGCTGGTTCGCCCCGCTGGACGGCGGGCTGATCGCCGTCCTGCACGGCAAGGGCGCCCTGCGGCTCGGCGTGCTCGACCCGGAGACCTGCGAGGTCGTCGACGCCGCGGGACCCTGGAGCGAGTTCGGCCCCACCGTCGCCGCGCTCGGCGAGCGGGTCGTCGGCGTGGGCGCGAGCCCGCAGAGCTCCTACGAGGTCGTGGAGCTGGACACCCGCACCGGCAGGGCCCGCGTGATCGGCGCCGCCCACAGCGACGCCGTGGACCCCGCCCACTACCCCGAGCCCGAGGTCCGCACGTTCACCGGACCCGACGGCCGGGAGATCCACGCCCAGGTGTACCCGCCGCGCAACCCCGACAGCGCCGGGCCGGCCGGCGAGCTGCCCCCGTACGTGATCTGGGCGCACGGCGGCCCCACCGGCCGCTTCCCGCTGGTGCTCGACCTGGAGATCGCCTACTTCACCTCACGCGGCATCGGCGTCGCCGAGGTCAACTACGGCGGCTCCACCGGCTACGGCCGGGAGTACCGCAACCGGCTGCGCGGACAGTGGGGCGTGGTCGACGTCGAGGACTGCGCCGCCGTAGCGCGGGCCCTCGCCGAGGAGGGCGTCGCCGACCCGCGGCGGCTCGCCGTCCGCGGCGGAAGCGCCGGAGGCTGGACCACCGCCGCCTCCCTCACCACCACCGACGTCTACGCCTGCGGCACGGTCATCTACCCGGTGCTCGACCTCACCGGCTGGGGCACCGGCGAGACGCACGACTTCGAGTCGCAGTACCTGGAGACGCTGATCGGACCGCGCGCCGAGGTGCCCGAGCGGTACGAGGAACGCTCGCCCGTCACCCACGCCGACCGGCTCAGCGCGCCCTTCCTGCTGCTCCAGGGCCTGGACGACGTGATCTGCCCGCCCGTTCAGTGCGAGCGGTTCCTCGCCCGGCTGGCCGGCCGGGGCGTCCCGCACGCCTACCTCACCTTCGAGGGCGAGGGCCACGGCTTCCGTCGCGCGGAGACCATGGTGCGCGCCCTGGAGGCCGAGCTGTCCCTGTACGCGCAGGTGTTCGGGCTGAAGACGCCCGGCATCCCGGCCCTGGAGCTGACGCCGTGACCACGCCGACCCCGCTGACGCCGCTGCGGCGGCCGCCCCGCCTCGCCCCCGGCGCCCGGGTGGCCGTGGTCGCTCCCAGCGGGCCCATCCCCGAGGAGCGGCTCGCCGCCGGGCTCGACGTGCTGCGCGGCTGGGGCCTCGACCCCGTCGCCGCCCCGCACGTCCTCGGCCGGCACACGGAGTTGAGCTACCTCGCGGCCGCCGACGCCGACCGGGCCGCCGATCTGCAGAACGCCTGGTGCGACCCGGCCGTCGACGCGGTGATCTGCGCACGCGGCGGCTACGGCGCCCAGCGCATGGTCGACGCCCTCGACTGGGAGGCGATGCGGGCGGCGGGGCCGAAGGTGTTCGTCGGGTTCAGCGACATCACCACGCTGCACGAGGCGTTCGCGGTGCGGCTCGGCCTCGTCACCCTGCACGGGCCGATGGCCGCGGGCGCCGACTTCGTCAAGAGCGCGCGTGCCCAGGAGCACCTGCGGGCCACCCTGTTCGACCCAGATTCGATGCGCACGATCCGCTCCGACGGCACCGCGCTGGTCCCGGGACGCGCCCGCGGCGTGACCCTCGGCGGCTGCCTCTCCCTGATCGCCGGCGGCATCGGCACCCCGCACACCCGCGACTCCGCGCGCGGCGGACTGCTGTGCCTGGAGGACGTGGGGGAGGAGACCTACCGCCTCGACCGCTACCTCACCCAGCTGCTGCGCGCCGGGATGCTCGACGGCGTCGCCGGGCTGCTGCTGGGCTCCTGGGCGGAGTGCGACCCGTACGACACGGTGCGCACCCTGCTCATGGACCGGCTGGGCGGGCTCGGGGTGCCGGTGGCCGAGCAGTTCGGGTTCGGGCACTGCGACGACGCGCTGACGCTGCCGTTCGGCGTCGCGGCCGAACTGGACGCGGACGCGGGGACGCTGACGCTGGACGAACCGGCGCTGAGCTGAACGCGGCGGGACCGGGCCGAAGGCGGGCCCGAGGGCGTGCGCCGTCCGGTGTGCGCCCTCGGGCCGGCGTCGTAGGGTGACAGGGTGCCGCACACCGCTTCCCGTTACCTCACCGAAGGCCGCCGCGTGGGCCTGCGCCACTTCACCTACGACGACGCCGCGGAGTTCACCGCGCGGGCCCGGGAGAGCAAGGACCTGCACCACCCCTGGCTGTTCCCGCCGGACACCCCGGCCGCCTACGCCGCCTACGCGCAGCGGCTGATCGAGGACCCCGCCAAGGCGGGGTTCCTGGTCTGCGAGAAGGAGGCGGACGGCGCCCTCGCCGGCTTCGTCAACATCAACAACATCGTCGAGGGCGGCTTCCTCTGCGGCGCCCTCGGCTACGGCGCCTTCGCCCACGCCGCCGGACGCGGACTGATGCGCGAGGCCCTGGACCTCGTCGTGCGGTACGCGTTCGGGCCGATGCGGCTGCACCGGCTGGAGATCAACGTGCAGCCCGGCAACGCCGCCTCCATCGCCCTCGCCCGCGCCTGCGGCTTCCGCAAGGAGGGCTTCTCCCCGAAGATGCTCTACATCGACGGCGCCTGGCGCGACCACGAACGCTGGGCGCTCACCGCCGAGATGCCGACCGGGGACGACTGACCGCGCACCGCGCGAAAACCGCTCGTCACGGCCTCTGTTCAGGCGCGCCTCCGGCGGCTTCCATGGAGATCGTGACGACGATCCGACATGAGGTACTCACACTGCCGGCCGCGCGCCTCGGCCCCGACAACCCGCTGCCCGCCCTGCGCCCCCTCGACGAGATGCACCGCATCGAGGACCGCGACAAGAAGGACCTGCCGCGCGACATGGCCCGGCAGATCGGCTACGCACCGCTGCACAGCCTGCTGCCGGTCCGCGTCCGCGACGGCTACGACCGGGACCGGGCGCCCCGGTCCCTCGACGCCCTCGTCCTCGAGAACGACCGGCTGCGCGCCACCGTCCTGCCCGGCCTCGGCGGCCGGATCGCCTCCCTCGTCCACAAGCCCACCGGCCGCGAACTGCTCTATGCGAACCCGGTGTTCCAGCCCGCCAACTTCGCGCTCAACGGCGCCTGGTTCTCCGGCGGCATCGAGTGGAACATCGGCGCGACCGGCCACACCACCCTGTCCTGCTCGCCCGTGCACGCGGCCCGCGTCCCCGCCCCGGACGGCGGGGAGATGCTGCGCCTGTGGGAGTGGGAGCGGCTGCGCGACCTGCCCTTCCAGGTCGACCTGTGGCTGCCGGACGGCTCCGACTTCCTCTACGTCGGCGCGCGGATCCGCAACCCGCACGAGCGTCAGGTGCCGACGTACTGGTGGTCCAACATCGCCGTCCCCGAGGACTGCCGTGTCCTCGCCCCCGCCGAGGAGGCCTACCACTTCGGCTACGAGCAGCGCCTGAGCCGCGTCCCCGTCCCCGCGTACGACGGCGTCGACCGCACCTACCCGCCCAACAGCACGTACGCCGCCGACTACTTCTACGAGGTCCCCGAGGCGCGCCGCCGCTGGATCGCCGCGCTGGACGGCGACGGCCGCGGGCTCGTGCAGACCTCCACCGACACCCTGCGCGGCCGGAAGCTGTTCGTGTGGGGCCGCGGGCCCGGCGGACGGAGCTGGCAGCAGTGGCTCACCGAGCCCGGCACCGACGGCTACTGCGAGATCCAGGCGGGCCTCGCCCGCACCCAGCTGGAGCACGTCCGCCTGGAACCGGAGAGCGAGGTGTCCTGGCTGGAGGCGTACGGGCCCTTCGAGGCGCGGCGCGACGGGGAGTGGGGCGCCGTCCTCGACGAGGCGGAGGCCCGTCTTGAGGACGTGCTGCCGCGCGCGGACGTCGACGCGGCGTACACGGCCTGGCTGCCGTACGCCGACACCGACCCCGGCGAGCGGCTGGCCGCCGGGTCCGGGTGGGGCGCGCTCGAAGTGCTGCGCGCCGGACGGAAGCTGCCGGGCACGCCCTTCGACGGGAGCACCCTCGGGGAGGAGCAGGAGCCCTGGCTGCACCTGCTGCGCGCCGGGTCCTTCCCCGAGCCGCCGGACAGCCGGCCGCCCGGCGGGACGCTGGTGGCCCGGCACTGGCGGGACATGCTGGAGACGGCGCCCGCGACCGGACTCACCGAGTACCACCTGGGCGTCGCCCAGTGGCACGGCGGCGACCGGGCGCAGGCCGTGCGGAGCTGGGAGCGGGGGCTGGCGCAGGACGGCCCGTCCTGGCCCGTGCTGCGCTGTCTCGCCGTCGCCGACCGGGAGGAACGCCACCCGGAGCGCGCCGCCGACCGCTACGCGCTGGCCTTCGACGACCTGTGCCGCGAGGCCGGGGAGGCCGGCGGGGACACGGCGGGGGAGTGGGCCGCCGCCCTGGCCGCCCTCGGGCGGGAGGCGATCGAGGCGCTGCTCGCGGTGGGGCGCACGGCGGACGCCCGGGCGGTGTGGGAGCGGCTGGACCCCGGCACCCGGGCCCGCGGACGCTTCCGGCTGACCGAGGCGGGTCTGCTGCTCGCGGAGGGCCGGAACGAGGAGGCCCGCGCCGTGTTCGACGCGGGCTTCGAGGTCGCCGACCTGCGTGAGGGCGACGAGGTGATCGGGCGGCTGTGGGCACGGCTCACGGACGAACCGCTGCCGGAGCGGTACGACTTCCGGATGAGGCCCACGCCGTGACGTGACGTCAGGCGCCGCGGCGGTCGGCGTACTCGTAGACCGCCCCGTCCGGGTGGCGTGCGATCAGGTTGCGGCCGACGGGGGTGGGCAGCGGTCCGGCGAGGACGGCCGCGCCCATCTCCTCCAGCACCTGACGGGTCTCGTCGACGTCCTTGACCGCGAGGGTCGCGGCGACCTTGCGCAGCACGTCCAGTTCGGCCTCGGGACCGCTCATCAGCAGGAAGCAGCCCACCGCGGCGACCTGGACGCCCTCCCGTTCGAAGCGGAGGGCGGTTCCGCCCGCCAGCCGCTCGTAGAAGGGGATGGCGGTCTCGATGTCGTCGACGCAGACGCGCAGTGTGGCACCCAGAATCTCCATGCGTCCGAGCCTAGTTGGACGCCCTGGCCGGCGGGCGGGGCGCTGCCGATCTCCACACCACTCCCTCCCGCCGTACGCGCGGGGCGAGTTACCGGGCCCCGGGCACGGGTACCCGTGCGCCATGCAGCGCTTGGAACACATGCAGCACCTCGACAAGCACCTGGTGGACGAACTGGCCCAGGTGGCCCGGGAGTCCGTACGCGCCGAACTGCGGGAGCAGACGCGGGGGCAGCGCCGTAAGGCGGCGTTGTACGGCGGCTCGGGCGCCGCCGCGCTGTACGCGGGCGCGGCGCTCGCCCTGGCGGTGGGCCTCGCCCTGGACCTGGCCCTGCCGGGCTGGGCAGCGGCGCTCGTCACGGCGGTGATCCTGGCGGCAACGGCGGTCGCCCTGCGAGCGGCGGCCCGCCCGGCACCGCCCGCCCCGGTATCCGGAACCGGCTCCGCCCCCGTGCCCCCGGTGCCGTCCACTCCGCCGACGGTCGGCACCGACCACGCCCCGGGCAACGGCTGAGGCCGGGGCGCCACGGCGCGCGGCGGCAGCGGGAGGGCGCGGCCGCCGAGGCAAACCCCGCCCCGGTGTTTGGCGGCCCCGCACAGGGGGACGCGGAAGTCTCCCGACGTACGCGACCGCGCCGGAGGCGAACCGTGAGTCGACCCCGCATTGTGATCGTCGGTGCCGGCTTCGCCGGGTACCGCACGGCCCAGATCCTGTCCCGTACGGCCAGGGGCCGGGCCGAGATCGTCCTGCTCAACCCGACCGACTACTTCCTGTACCTGCCGCTGCTGCCCCAGGTCGCGGCCGGGATCCTCGAGCCGCGCCGGGTCACCGTGTCCCTTGCCGGGACGCTGCCGCACGTCCGGCTGGTGCTGGGCGAGGCCGGCCGGATCGACCTCGACGCCCGCCAGGTGCACTACACCGGCCCCGAGGGCGAGGACGGCACCCTGTCCTACGACCGGCTGGTGCTCGCCGCCGGCAGCGTCAACAAGCTGTTGCCCATCCCGGGCGTCGCCGAGCACGCGCACGGCTTCCGCGGCCTGCCCGAGGCGCTGTACCTGCGCGACCACGTCACCCGCCAGGTGGAGCTGGCCGCCGCCACGGACGACCCGGAGCGCTGCTCCTCGCGGTGCACCTTCGTCGTCGTGGGCGCCGGCTACACCGGCACCGAGGTCGCCGCGCACGGCCAGCTCTTCACCGACGCGCAGGTGGCGAAGCAGCCGCTGCGCACCGGCCTGCGCCCGCGCTGGATCCTCCTCGACATCGCCGACCGGGTCCTGCCCGAGCTCAGCGAACGGCTCTCCCGCACCGCCGACACGGTGCTGCGGGAGCGGGGCGTGGACGTGCGGATGGGCACCTCCGTGAAGGAGGCCACCTCCGACGGGGTGCTGCTCACCGACGGGGAGTTCGTCGGGACCCGCACGCTCGTGTGGTGCGTGGGCGTACGCCCCGACCCCCTCGTCCAGTCCCTGGAACTGCCCATGGAACGCGGCCGGCTGCTGGTCGACCCGCACCTCCAGGTGCCGGGCCACCCCGAGGTCTTCGCCTGCGGTGACGCGGCCGCCGTGCCCGACCTGGAGAACCCCGGCTCGTACACCCCGATGACCGCCCAGCACGCCTGGCGGCAGGGCAAGGTCTGCGCGCACAACATCGCCGCGTCCTTCGGCGACGGCGAGCGGCGGGCGTACCGCCACAAGGACCTGGGGTTCGTGGTGGACCTCGGCGGCGCCAAGGCCGCCGCCAACCCGCTCGGCGTCAACCTCTCCGGGGTGGTGGCCGGCGCGGTGACCCGCGGCTACCACCTCGCCGCGATGCCGGGCAACCGGGTGCGGGTGGCCGCCGACTGGCTGCTGGACGCCGTACTGCCGCGCCAGGCCGTCCAGTTGGGCCTCGTGCGGTCCTGGTCCGTGCCGCTGGACACCGCGTCCCCCGAGGTCGCGCGCGTGCCGGGAGGGCCCCGGGAGGAGCAGGCGTCCGGCCCGGCGAAAACCGACGTCACCCCGCCGCCCGACCAGCCGGAGCCCGGCCCGGACGTGGCCCCCGGCCCCGTCCGGCGTACCGACCGACCCGACGAAGGAGACGCATGAACACCGGTGAACTCGCCGAACTCGGACAGCAGTTGCGGGTGGACAGTGTTCGGGCGGCGGCCGCCGCCGGCTCCGGGCACCCCACGTCGTCGATGTCCGCGGCCGACCTCGTGGCCGTCCTCTTCGCCCGCCGTCTGCGCTACGACTTCGACCGCCCCGACCACCCCGCCAACGACCGCTTCGTCCTCTCCAAGGGCCACGCCTCCCCGCTGATGTACGCCACCTACAAGGCGGCCGGCGTCATCGGCGACGAGGAGCTGCTCACCTTCCGCGAGAACGGCAGCCGCCTCGAGGGCCACCCCACACCCCGCAAGCTCCCCTGGGTGGAGACCGCCACCGGCTCCCTCGGCCAGGGCCTGCCCGTCGGCGTCGGCATCGCGCTCGCCGGGAAGCGGCTGGACCATACCGACTACCGGGTGTGGGTGCTGTGCGGCGACAGCGAAATGGCCGAGGGCTCGGTGTGGGAGGCGGCCGAGCAGGCCGCGTACGAGAACCTCGACAACCTCACCGCGATCGTGGACGTCAACCGGCTCGGCCAGCGCGGCCCCACCCGGCACGGCCACGACCTGGACGCCTACGCCCGCCGCTTCCAGGCGTTCGGCTGGCACACCGTCGAGGTGGACGGGCACGACGTGGACGCGGTGGACCGCGCCTACGGCGAGGCGCTGTCCACCCGGGGCCAGCCGACCGCGATCCTCGCCCGCACCCTCAAGGGCAAGGGCGTGGAGTCCGTGCAGGACCGGGAGGGGCTGCACGGCAAACCGCTGCCGGAGGCCGAGGACGCGATCGCCGAACTGGGCGGCCCCCGCGACCTGCGCATCACCGTCCACGCGCCGCCCGCCGGAGGCGAGGCCCCCGCCCGGCGGATCACCACGCCCGAGCTGCCCCGCTGGGAGCGCGGCGAGGACGTCGCCACCCGTGACGCCTTCGGCCAGGCGCTGGCCGCCCTCGGCGCCGCGCGCGACGACGTCGTCGCCCTGGACGGCGAGGTCGGCGACTCCACCCGCCTGGAGTACTTCGCCAAGGAACACCCCGAGCGCTACGTCGAGTGCTACATCGCCGAGCAGCAGATGGTCGCCGACGCCGTCGGGGTCGCCGCGCGCGGCCGGCTGCCGTTCGCGTGCACCTTCGCGGCCTTCCTGACCCGCGCCCACGACTTCGTCCGCATGGCGGCGATCAGCGGCTCCGGGCTCAACCTGGTCGGGTCCCACGCGGGCGTCGCCATCGGCCAGGACGGACCCAGCCAGATGGGCCTGGAGGACCTGGCGATGATGCGGGCGGTGCACGGCTCCACCGTGCTGTACCCGTGCGACGCCAACCAGACCGCCCGCCTGGTCGCCGCCATGGCCGGCCTGGAGGGCATCCGCTATCTGCGCACCTCGCGCGGCGAGAGCCCGGTGATCTACGGCCCCGACGAGGAGTTCCCCGTCGGCGGCAGCAAGGTGCTGCGCTCGTCCGGGCAGGACCGGCTCACCCTGGTCGCCGCGGGCGTCACCGTGCAGGAGGCGCTGGCGGCCGCCGACGCCCTCGCGGACGAGGGCATCGCCGTACGGGTCGTCGACCTGTACTCGGTGAAGCCCGTCGACGTGGAGACGCTGCGCACCGCCGCCGAGGAGACCGGCTGTCTGATGACGGTCGAGGACCACCACCCCGAGGGCGGGCTCGGTGACGCGGTCGCCGAGGCGTTCGGCGACGGGCGTCCCGTGCCGCGGCTGGTGCGGCTCGCCGTGCGGAACATGCCGGGCTCGGCCACGCCCGAGGAGCAGCTGCACGCCTCCGGGATCGACGCCGCGTCGATCGCCGCGGCCGGCAGGCTGCTGGTGGGGGAGGCGATCGTGTCGTGAGCGACGGCGGCTCGCGCACCGTACGGGCCGGCCGCCGGCGGGTGGAGATCCACCGCCCGGACAAGGTGCTCTTCCCGGGCGGCGACGGCGTCCGGGAGTACACCAAGGGCGACCTCGTCGACTACCACCGGGCGGTCGCCCGGCACATGCTGCCGCACCTGCGGGGCCGGCCGCTGATGCTGGACCGGCGGCCCGACGGCATCGACGGCCCGGCCTTCATGCAGAAGAACACCCCCGACAGCTACCCCGGCTGGATCACCCGGGTCGAGGTCGGCAAGGAGGGCGGCACCGTCACGCACACCGTGTGCGACGACACCGCCACGCTCCTGTACCTGGTCGACCAGGCGAGCATCACGCTGCACCGCTGGCTCTCCCGCGCCGACGACGTCGACCGCCCGGACCGGCTGGTCTTCGACCTCGACCCGTCAGGCGACGACTTCGACGAGGTGCGGAAGGCCGCCCGGCTGCTGGGGGAGCTGCTGGACGAACTCGCCCTGCCGTCCGTCCTGATGACCACCGGCTCGCGGGGCCTGCACGTGGTCGTGCCGCTCGACGGCGGCCAGGACTTCGACACGGTACGGGAGTTCGCCCGCGAGGTCGCCGACACGCTGGCCGACGCCCACCCGGACCGGCTCACCACCGCGGCCCGCAAGAAGGACCGCGGCGACCGGCTCTATCTCGACGTGCAGCGCAACGCCTACGCCCAGACCGCGGTCGCCCCCTGGACGGTCCGCGCCCTGCCGGGAGCGCCCGTCGCCGCCCCGGTCACCTGGGAGCAGCTCGACGACCCGGAGCTGCACGGGGGCCGCTGGACGGTCGAGAACGCCCTGGAGCAGGCCGAGGCGAAACCGTGGGCCGGGCTGTCCGGCAAGGGCCGCTCCCTCGCCCCGGCCCGTCGCAGGCTCGCCGCGCTGCGCGGCTGACCCTCCGGACCCGTCGCCCTGTACCCCCGTCCGACCAGGAGCGACAGCCGGACAGGGCGAACGGGTGAGTCCCCGGAGGTTTGGCGAACACGCTTGCGGCCACACGGAGGGGGAGGTGGCCATGTCGAACACGAAAAACACCGAAGAGTCACAAGATTCACAGGAATCTCCCGACTCCCGTGAGGAGCGGGACTCCCAGGAGACCCGGACCTCACGCACACCCCGTAAACGCACCGCACCCCGCAGGCGGCCCGAGGACGACGGCGGGACGACCGGGAGCACCACGGCACGGAAGAAACCGAAGCCCATGGAGGTGCTGCGCCAGGCGCGCGAGCAGCTGGCGGAGCTCACCGGCATGGAGGCCGAGTCCGTGTCGTCCTTCGAGCAGACCTCGGAGGGCTGGGCGCTCGAGGTCGAGGTCCTCGAGCTGGAGCGGGTGCCCGACACGATGAGCCTGATGGCGAGCTACCAGGTGGAACTGGACCCCGACGGGGACCTCACCGGGTACCGGAGGGTCCGCCGCTACGAACGCGGACGCGCCGACGGGCGCAAGTAGGGCGGCCGGCAGGCCGCACGGCAGCACAGCAAGCACATCCCTGCATCCCCACATCCCCGACACCAAGGAGGAATGGCCGGCATGACAGTCGTACCGGCACAGCAGTCCGGCGGCGGAGGCGGCAGCAGCGGCCTCTACGACGTGCTTGAGCTTGTCCTGGACAGGGGGCTCGTCATCGACGCATTCGTGCGCGTGTCCCTGGTCGGCATCGAGATTCTCAAGATCGACGTCCGTGTCGTCGTCGCGAGCGTCGACACCTACCTCCGTTTCGCGGAGGCGTGCAACCGGCTGGACCTCGAGTCCGGCCCCAAGAAGAGCCCGGGCCTGCCCGAGATCGTCGGCGAGGTGACCGAGTCCGGCGCCCGCGGCAAGTCCAAGGGAGCCCTCTCCGGCGCCGCCGAGACCATCTCGGACGCCTTCAAGCAGGGCCGCGAGGGCGAGACCGAGTCGCGCCCCCGGGCCCGTAAGACCACCTCGCGACGCAAGGAGGAGCAGGAGTGAGCACGTACGTCTACGGCATCACCGCCGCCTCGCACCCCTCCCTGCCCGAGGGCATGGGCGGCGTCGGCGACCCGGCGCGCCCGCTGCGGGTGCTGACCCAGGGGGAGCTGGCGGCCGTCGTCAGCGACGCCCCCGAGGGTCTGCGCCCCAAGCGGCGTGAGCTGCTCGCCCACCAGAACGTGCTCAGCGAGGTCGGCGCGGGCGGCTGTGTCCTGCCCATGCGGTTCGGCAGCGTCGCCCCCGACGACGACACCGTCACCTCCGTCCTCGCCGAGCGCGCCGACCACTACCTGGAGCGGCTGCGCGCCCTCGACGGCCGCGTCGAGTACAACGTCAAGGCCAACCACGTGGAGGACGCCGTCCTCCATCACGTGATGGCCCTCAACCCGGAGATCCGCGCCCTCGCGGAGTCCAACCGGCAGTCCGGCGGCGGCGGTTACGACGACAAGATCCGCCTCGGCGAGATGGTCGCCGAAGCCGTCAAGGCCCGGGAGGCCGAGGACGGCGCCACGCTGGAGAACGCGCTGCGCGGCATCGCCGACGCCGAGAGCGTGGGCCCCGAGTCCACCGGCTGGCTCGCCAACGTCTCGTACCTGGTGAAGCGCTCGACGGCGGAGGACTTCCTGGCCGCCGTGGAGAAGGCCCGCGCGGACATGCCCCACCTGGAGATTCGACTGAACGGCCCGCTGCCCCCGTACAGCTTCGTCGAGCCCGGCCCCGCCGAGCCGGCGGGCACCACGGTCGCGGCGGACAGCGGAGCGGAGTGACGACATGGGCCTGATCTCGGAAGTGCTCCTGCTGCCGCTCGCCCCGGCGCGTGGTGGCGCCTGGGCGATCCGGCAGGTCCTGCAGGAAGCGGAACGCATCTACTACGACCCCGCGACCATCCGGGCCGAACTGGCCCGGCTGGAGGAACAGCTGGAGGCCGGGGAGATCACCGAAGAGGAGTTCGACGAACAGGAGGACGCCCTCCTGGACCGGTTGGAGATCGCGACGCGCACGGGCGCGGGTCAAGGGGACGGGACGGCACAACGATGAATCGAACGGGACTGGGCCTCGCCATAGGGGCCGGATATCTCCTCGGACGGACCAAGAAGCTGAAGATGGCCCTGGCCGTCGGCGGGATGGTCGCGGGCAAGAAGCTCAACCTGAGCCCGCGGGCCGTCGCCGACCTGGTGGGGCAGCAGCTGCGCGACAACCCGCAGTTCAAGGAGCTGGGCGATCAGCTCCGCGGTGATCTGCGGGGCGCCGGCAAGGCGGCCTCCGGCGCTCTCGTCGAGCGGCAGCTCGGCGCGCTCGCCGACCGGCTGCACGGCCGCACCGCCGAGGTGCGCGGCCGGCTGACCGGCGGCGGCGAGGACCGGGACGCGGAGGCGGAGGACACCGGTGAGGAGCCGTACGACTCCTCCGACGAGGAGACGGACGGCCACGAGCCGGACGATGCCGCCGGCGACCGGGACGACGGCGGGCGCGACGGCGGGCCGGACGCCGGGCGGACGGCGAAGAAGGCGGCCAAGAAGGCCCCGGCCGGGAAGGGCCCCGCGGCGAAGAAGGCCGCACCGGCCAAGCGCGCCGCCGGCGGCCCGGCACCCGCGAAGAAGGCGGCCGCCGCCAGGAAGACGGCCGCGAAGAAGACGGCCGCCTCGCGCGGCGCCCGCCCCCGCCCCTCGAAGGGAGACGGTGAGTCATGACCGAGACCGTCGGGCGGGCCACGTCCGCCGCACGTGACGGCGCGGACGGCGCCACCAACCCGCTGTCCGAACTCGCCCACAGCGAGGCCGCCGACCGGCTCAAGGCCGAGGTGCAGGACTACCTCGCCGCCCAGGCCACCCGGCTGCTGACCGGCGTCGGCCAGAAGCTGGGCGAGACCACCGGCAAGCTCAACGACATCGCGGAGGGCAACAGCCCCGGCTTCGCCAAGCTCGCCACCGACGGCGGCAAGAAGCTCGCCGAGGGCAAGGGCCCGCTGCGCACCGCCGTGGAGCTCGGCGCCGGCCGCGCCAAGGACAACGTCAAGGGCGCCCTGAAGAACCTCGGCGGCGGCAAGGGCAAGCGCAAGAAGTCCTCCGGCAACAAGCCGACCGTCATCATCGAGCACATCGACGTCGGGGTGCCGCTGCGCACCGCGTACGACCAGTGGACGCAGTACCAGGACTTCAGCACCTTCGCCAAGGGCGTGAAGAGCGCCAACAAGGCCGACGACACCACGTCGGACTGGCAGGCGAAGATCTGGTGGTCCAGCCGCAGCTGGAAGGCCACGACCACCGAGCAGGTGCCCGACGACCGGATCGCCTGGACCTCGGAGGGCGCCAAGGGCACCACGAAGGGCGTCGTCTCCTTCCACAAGCTCGCCGACAACCTCACGCGGGTCCTGCTGGTCATCGAGTACTACCCCTCGGGCTTCTTCGAGAAGACCGGCAACATCTGGCGCGCCCAGGGCCGCCGGACCCGGCTCGACCTGAAGAACTTCGCCCGCTTCATCACCATCAAGGGCGAGGCCGAGGACAGCTGGCGCGGCGAGATCCGCGAGGGCGAGGTCGTCCGCAGTCACGAGGACGCCTTGGCCGAGGAGGAGGAGCAGCAGGAAGGCTCCGAGGACGCCGAGGGCTCCGCGGACGAGGAGTACGACGAGGAGGCCGAGGAGAACGGCGCTCCCGAGGACACGTACGACGAGTCCGACGAGGACGACGAGTACGAGGACGACGAGGCCGCCGGGCCCGAGGACGCGCACGAGGACGAGGCCGGCGGCGCCGAGCCCGACGACCCGTACGAGGACGAGGACGAGGAGGCCGCCGGGGACGACGAGGACGACGACGAGGAGTACGAGGAGGGCGTCCCGCCGGAGGAGGAGTACGAGGACGAGGACGCGGACGAGGAGTACGAGGACGACGAGCCGGCCGGTGAGGCCGCTGCTGAGGAACCCGAGGGCCGGAGCCGCCGATGACCACCCCCAGCCGACTCCCCGACCCGTACGGCCAGGGCGGCGGCGCCAATCTCGCCGACATCCTGGAAAGGGTGCTGGACAAGGGCGTGGTGATCGCGGGCGACATCAAGATCAACCTGCTCGACATCGAGCTGCTCACCATCAAGCTGCGCCTCGTCGTCGCCTCCGTGGACAAGGCCAAGGAGATGGGGATCGACTGGTGGGAGTCCGACCCGGCGCTGTCCTCACGCGCGCGGCGTGACGAACTGGCCCGTGAGAACGCCGAGCTGCGCGAGCGTCTGGCCCGGCTCGAGGAGCTGGAGCCGCGCCGCGCCGAGGAGGAGGCCCCGTGACGGGACTGCGCTACGTCTACGCGGTCTGCCGCCCCTTCGGCACACCGCTCCAGGCCCAGCTGACGGGGGTGGGGGGCGACCCGCCCCGGCTGGTGCCGCACCACGACCTGGTGGCCGTGGTCAGCCATGTGCCCGAGGCGGACTTCGCGGAGGAGCCGCTGCGGGCACATCTGGAGGACCTGGACTGGCTGACCGCGGTCGCGCGGGCCCACCAGGGGGTGATCGACGCGCTCACCACCGTCACCACCCCGCTGCCGCTGCGGCTCGGCACCGTCTTCCGCGACGACAGCGGCGTACGGTCGATGATCGAGGCGCGCGAGGAGAACTTCCTGCGCCGGCTGGACCGGCTGGAGGGCCGCGTCGAGTGGGGCGTCAAGGTGTTCCTGGAGTCCGAGCCGGAGCAGACCCCCGAGCAGGCAGCGCCGCAGCCCGCGGCGATGTCCGGACGGGACTATCTGCGCCGCCGCCGGGAGCAGACGCGGTCGAGGGAGGAGCAGTGGCAGCGCGCCGAGACCTTCGCGACCGGGCTGCACCGCACCCTGACCGGTTTCGCCGAGGACTCCCGGCTGCACGCGCCGCAGAACCCCACCCTGTCCGGCCACAGCGGACGCAACGTGCTCAACGCCGCCTATCTGGTGCCGCGCGGCGAGTCGGAGGCGTTCGTGGAGCAGGTGGAGCGGACGAAGGACGACTCCCCGGGGCTGCGGGTGGAGCTCACCGGGCCGTGGGCGGCCTACTCGTTCGCCGGCGAGGAGACCTCCGGCGAGGAGACCGCGGGCGGGAAGACCGCGGGCGGGAAGACCGCAGGGGAGGGGACCGCGTGACCGTCGTCGAACGGCGTGAGATCGCCCTGGTGGACCTGCTCGACCGGCTGCTGGCCGGCGGCGTGGTGATCACGGGCGACATCACGCTGCGCATCGCCGACGTGGACCTGGTCCGCATCGACCTCAACGCGCTGATCAGCTCCGTGAACCAGAACGTCCCCTCGCCCTTCGAGGAGTCCCCGTGACCGACGAACCGCGCCCCCGCGCACCCGAGGCGGCGCCGGACCCCGTCACGGTGACCGACGCCGACCTCTGCGAGGGCCGCTCGCCCCTGGACCCCGAGGCGTCCTTCGACGCGCGTCCGGAGCCGGCCGCCCGCCCCGCCGAACCGCGCCCCAAGCCCCGCCGGCGCCTCGACCTGGAGCCGGACACGGTCGAGCGCGACCTGGTGAAGCTGGTGCTGACCGTGGTGGAACTGCTCCGCCAGCTCATGGAGCGCCAGGCGGTGCGCCGCTTCGACGAGGGCGACCTCACCGAGGAGCAGGAGGAGCGGGTCGGACTGACCCTCATGCTGCTCGAGGACCGCATGGCCGAACTGCGCAACCGCTACGGGCTGCGCCCCGAGGACCTCAACCTCGACCTGGGCCCGCTGGGGCCGCTGCTGCCCCGGGACTGAGCTCCCGGGACCCTTCATGAACGTCGTCAGGCGTCCCGGGCGTCCCGGGCGTCCACGCGGCAGAGGATCTCGCCGTGCAGCACGGCGAACCAGCCGTCCTCCCGGGCGCCCCACTCCCGCCACGCGGCGGCCACGGCCTGCAGCTCGGCGGGGGTGGTGTGCCCGCCCTCCACGGCCCGCTCCGCGTACGCCGACGCCACCGTGCGGTCCGCCCACAGCCCGCTCCACCAGGCGCGTTCCTCCGCCGTGGAGTAGGTCCAGGTGCCCGACGTCGCGGTGACGTCACCGGACCCGGCCTCCAGGGCCCACGCCTTCAGCCGCCGCCCCGCGTCCGGCTCGCCCCCGTTGGCCCGCGCCACGCGCCGGTACAGGTCCAGCCAGACGTCGAGGCCCTCCACCGACGGGTACCAGGTCATCGCCGCGTAGTCCGCGTCCCGGACGGCGACGTACCCGCCCGGCCTCGTCACCCGCCGCATCTCGCGGAGCGCGGCCACCGGGTCGCCCACATGCTGGAGCACCTGGTGGGCGTGGACCACGTCGAAGGTGTCGTCGGGGAAGCCCAGCGCGTGCACGTCCCCCGTCACGAAGTCCGTGTTCCTCAGCCCGCGCTCCTCGGCCACCGCGCGCGCCCGCTCCAGGATGCCCGGCTCCCGGTCGAGACCCGTGACATGGCCGCCGGGCACCAGGGCGGCCAGGTCGGCGGTGACGGTGCCGGGCCCGCAGCCGACGTCCAGGACCCGCATGGACGGCCTCAGCGCCCCGAGGAGATACGCGGCCGAGTTCTCCGCGGTGCGCCAGGTGTGCGACCGCAGCACCGACTCGTGGTGCCCGTGCGTGTAGACGGCGGTCTCCCGTGCGTGCGGCATGGCGGGGCCACCCCTTTCAACTCGTCGTGAGGACGCCCACGTTACGCGCGACGGCCGGATGATGAGATACAGGTTTCACATGATGGGACGCCCGCCGGGAAGCGAGGGCGCCGGAAAACCCGTTTGCCAGGCGTTCCGCGCGACCCGCAGAATCGCGCCCATGGGACACCTGGAAGCAGCGCACCTCGAGTACCACCTCCCCGACGGGAGGACACTCCTGGGCGACGTGTCGTTCCGGGTGGGGGAGGGGGCCGTCATGGCCCTCGTGGGGCCCAACGGCGCCGGCAAGACGACGCTCCTGCGCATCCTCTCCGGCGAGCTCGCCCCGCACGGCGGCAGCGTCGCCGTCACCGGCGGCCTCGGCGTGATGCGCCAGTTCGTCGGCTCCGTACGGGACGACTCCACCGTGCGCGACCTGCTGGTGTCCGTGGCGCAGCCGCGCATCCGCGAGGCCGCCCGCGCGGTGGACGCCGCCGAGCACGCCCTCATGACTGTCGACGACGAGGCCGCCCAGATGCGCTACGCGCAGGCCCTCTCCGACTGGGCCGAGGTCCAGGGCTACGAGGCCGAGACGCTGTGGGACATCTGCACCACGGCCGCGATGGGGGTCCCCTACGAGAAGGCCCAGTGGCGGCAGGTGAGCACGCTGTCCGGCGGCGAGCAGAAGCGGCTGGTGCTGGAGGCGCTGCTGCGCGGCCCCGACGAGGTGCTGCTGCTCGACGAGCCCGACAACTACCTGGACGTCCCCGGCAAGCGCTGGCTGGAGGAGCGCCTCGCGGAGACCCGCAAGACGGTCCTGTTCGTCTCCCACGACAGGGAACTCCTCGCCCGCGCCGCCGAGAAGATCGTCTCGCTCGAACCCGGCCCGGCGGGCGCCGACGCCTGGGTGCACGGCGGCGGCTTCGCCACCTTCCACGAGGCGCGGCGCGAGCGCTTCGCCCGCTTCGAGGAGCTGCGCCGCCGCTGGGACGAGAAGCACGCCCAGCTGAAGAAGCTGGTGCTGAACCTGCGGCAGGCCGCCGAGAACAGCCCGGACATGGCATCCCGCTACCGCGCCGCCCAGACCCGGCTGCGGAAGTTCGAGGAGGCGGGACCCCCGCCGGAGCCGCCGCGCGAGCAGGACATCCGGATGCGCCTCAAGGGCGGCCGCACCGGCGTCCGCGCCGTCACCTGCGAGCAGCTGGAACTGACCGGCCTGATGAAACCCTTCGACCTGGAGGTGTTCTACGGCGAGCGGGTCGCGGTGCTCGGCTCCAACGGCTCCGGCAAGTCGCACTTCCTGCGGCTGCTCGCCGGCGACGACGTCGCGCACACCGGCGCCTGGCGGCTCGGCGCGCGCGTGGTGCCCGGACACTTCGCGCAGACCCACGCCCACCCCGAGCTGACCGGCCGCACCCTGCTCGACATCCTGTGGACCGAGCACGCCCAGGACCGGGGCGCCGCCATGTCCCGGCTGCGCCGCTACGAGCTGACCCAGCAGGCGGAACGCACCTTCGACCGGCTCTCCGGCGGGCAGCAGGCCCGCTTCCAGATCCTGCTCCTCGAGCTCCAGGGCGTCACCGCGCTGCTCCTCGACGAGCCCACCGACAACCTCGACCTGGAGTCGGCGGAAGCCCTCCAGGAGGGTCTGGAGAGCTTCGAGGGCACCGTCCTCGCCGTCACGCACGACCGCTGGTTCGCCCGCTCCTTCGACCGGTTCCTGGTCTTCGGCAGTGACGGCCGGGTCCGCGAGACCCCGGAGCCCGTCTGGGACGAGCGCCGGGTGGAACGCGCGCGCTGACGCGTGGTGGGCGGGGGCGCGGCGCGGGTACCCGGGTCGCATGAACGCACACGACGAGCGGGGCACCACGATGACCGGAGTCGACCCGAACCGCCTGGACGACCAGCAGCTCATGAAGGAGCTGGAGACCATCCACCGCACGCGCCACGACACGCTGCTGTACGGGTCCAACGACGCGCTGCGGGCCCACAACGAGCGCATGGCGCAGCTGGAGGGCGAGTACCTGCGGCGCAACCCGCGCCGCCCCGTCGCACCGGGCCGCACCCGCGAGGGCGCCCGGGAGCGGACCGCCTCGGACTCCGCGACGCCGACCGCCTCGAGCACGTGAACGACGGGAGCCCCGCCGGTGCGGGGCTCCCGTGCACTGTTCGGTCCGTCTACGAGGCGCGCTCCGCCGCGAACACCTCCAGGAAGGTCTCGCAGAACGCCTTGAGGTCGTCCGGCTTACGGCTGGTGACCAGCTTGTTCGAGCCGTGGTCGCAGACCTTCACCTGCTCGTCCACCCACTCGGCGCCCGCGTTGCGCAGGTCCGTGCGCAGGCTGGGCCAGCTCGTCAGGACCCGGCCGCGCACGACGTCCGCCTCGACGAGCGTCCACGGAGCGTGACAGATCGCGGCCACCGGCCGGCCCTGCTCGAAGAAGTCCCGGACGAACGCGACGGCCTTGTCGTCCATCCGCAGGAAGTCCGGGTTGGCGACCCCGCCGGGCAGCACCAGCCCGTCGAAGGAGTCCGCCGACGTGTCGCCGACGACCTCCTGAACGGGGAAGGTGTCCGCCTTGTCGAGGTGGTGGAACGCCTGGACCTCCCCGGACTGCGTGGAGACCAGCACGGGCTCGTGGCCCGCCTGCTCGGCCGCCTTCCAGGGTTCGGTCAGCTCGACCTGCTCGACGCCCTCGGGTGCGGTCAGAAATGCGATACGCATGATGGCGCTACGTCCCTTCGTCGGTTCGTCGTACTGCTGTCTTCGTCCGTCAGCCCGCCGCGTCGGGATCCGCGCGGCTGATGTCGGCGAGGGCCGACCCGGGGTCCCGGGCCTCGGCGAGATCGCCGAGGGTGACCAGGCCGACGGGCAGTCCGCCCTCCACCACGGGGATCCGCCGTACGGCGTGCTCCCGCATCAAGGCGACCGCCGACGCCACCGGGTCGTCCGGGGAGAGCGTCAGCGGGTCCGGCGTGCACACCGAGCCGACGCTCACCGCGTACGGGTCCCGGCCCTCGGCCACCGCCCGTACGGTGATGTCCCGGTCGGTGACCACCCCCACGACGTGCTGACCGTCCGCGACCACCACGTCGCCGATGTTCTGGGCGCGCATCAGCCGCGCGGCCTCGACGACCGAGGCGTCCGGACGGACCGCGACCACGCCGGGGGTCATGACGTCCTTCACGTACTCGGCCATGGCCGGCGGGCCTCCCTTCCGGTCAAGCCGTCTCGGTCTCCCGGACACCGGTCAGCGCCCGGGCCAGCTCCTGGACGTTGTGGTAGCGCTCCTTGCGGGGCAGCCGCTCCAGCGCCTCGACGAGCGCGTCGGGGGCGTGCCGCCGCTCCAGGGCACGCATGAGTTCACGGGGACCGGCGGGAAAGTCCCCGCGGCCCAGGGCCCGGGCCAGTTCCAGCCGCACCGTCTCCAGCGACGACGGGTCCCGGCCGGGCGTCACGGGACCGTGCGCCACCTCGGGGTCGTCGTCGGCGAACGGCTCCGGGTCGTGCCACTCCTCGGTGCGGGTGGGATGTCCGGACCGCAGCAGGCCCTGCAGTTCGTGCTTCATCTCGTCGTCACGGTGGACGCTGAGCCGGTCACTGCCTCGCTGCATGTCTCCCTCCAGATCCTTCGGGGGTGCGCACCGCGTACCCGAGGAGCGCGGGCCGACACCGGGACACGGAAGCCGATCCGGGCGGATCCGAAGGGGTGTGCCGAGGGCGGGCCGGAGGCCCTGTCCGTGCCGCCGTGGTTTGACGCCGGGGCCGGGGGAGACCCGGTCCGCACGCCCCCCACGCGGCTTCCGGAAGGACCGGCCATGGCGGTGCTCGCCCTGCTCGTCCCGTCCCTCATGCTCGGCGTGCTCCTGATGCTGGGCCGCTACGAGGACTACGTCCTGCCGCCTCGCGAGGCGGAACCGGAACCACGCGACCGGCCCGTGGGAGGTTTGCGCGGCTGACACGGGGGAACGCGGACGGGAAGTGCTTCGGACAGGAGGCACGTCCGTGGCGGCGGCAGAACCGCCCCGGGCGTCCCTGTCCCGGCGGGTGGGTCCGCCACGGTGACTTCGTCCCCGAGCACCTCCTAGGGAGTTGCGACGCACCATGCCCAGCCGAACAGGCGCCAAGACGCATTCCCATCACGACGCACCCGACACCGCGGACGCCTTCCGCAGGCTCGCCGGCCTGCCCGAAGGACCCGAGCGCGACGCGCTCCGCGACGAGCTCGTACGGGCCTGGCTCCCCATGGCCCACCGCCTCGCCGGACGGTTCCGCAGCCGCGGCGAGAGCTACGACGACCTGTGCCAGGTCGCCGCCCTGGGGCTGGTCAAGGCCGTCGACCGGTACGACCCGGACCTCGGCAACGCCTTCGAGAGCTACGCCGTGCCGACCGTCACCGGCGAGATCAAGCGGCACTTCCGCGACCACATGTGGACCCTGCACGTCCCGCGACGCGTCCAGGAACTGCGCAACCGCGTCCGGCACGCCTCCCAGGACCTCTCCCAGACCGTCCTGGGCCGCAACCCCACCGTCGCCGAGATCGCCGAGTGCGCCGGGCTGACCGAGGACGAGGTGCGCACCGGGCAGTCGGCGGCGGAGAGCTTCAGCGCGCTGTCCCTGGACGCCCGGATGTCCGGCAGCGACGACGGCTGGTCCCTGGGCGACGCCCTGGGCGGCCCCGACCCTGCCCTGGACACCGTGGTCGACCGCGAGGCCGTCAAGGACCGGCTGGCCGAGCTGCCCGAGCGCGAGCGGGCCATCCTCTACATGCGCTTCTTCGACGACATGACGCAGAACAGCATCGCGCAGGAACTGGGCCTCTCCCAGATGCACGTCTCCCGGCTGATCAGCCGCAGCTGCGGCCGGGTCCGCGACCAGGTGATGGGCGACACCGGCGAGGAGTGAGCGGAAGGCGCCCGCCCGCGCCCTTCACCCGCGCGGGGGCGTCCGGTCCCGCGAATGGTGTCCGGCCGCGCGCGCGGCCGGGACGGGCGGGCTGTGATGGCACCGGGGCGACCGCCGCGCCCCAGCCGTCGCCGAAGGAGCCCGCACCATGCGCCGCACCGCCCGTGCCCTGTCCGTCGCCGCCGTCGCCGGCACCGTCCTCGGCGCGCTCGCACCGGCAGCGTCCGCCCTGACGGCCCCCGCCGGCGTGGCCGCGTGGACGTCCCCCTCCCCGTGCGCGTCACCGACCGCGGGACACGGATGGCAGGGGAACGCCTCCCGCAGCGCGGCGCCGACCCCGGCCGCGCCCGGCGCGCACGACGTCGAGGAGTACCGGTCGGAGACGCTGGTGGAGGAGCTCACCGAGGCCGACCTCTACGGCGCCACGTCCCTCGACACCGCCGAGGGCCTCGCGCCCGAGGACCCGGCCGAGACCGACCCGCTCGCGCCCGGACTGGCGGAGGAGCCCCCGGCGGGACTGGAGGAGCTGATCCCCGACGCCGGCGCCGAGGAGCGCGCGGGAGTCCCGGGCCCGGAGGGCACCCCCGGCACGGCGGCGGACCCCGGAGCCGCGGGCCCCGGTGCGGCCGACCCGTACGGCACGGGAGCCGGGGCGACGGACCTGTACGCCGATCCGTACCCCGCCGACCCGTACCCCGCCGACCCGTACGCCGCGGACACCGGCGCGACGGACCACAAGGCCCCGGCCACCGACCCGATGACCGATCCCGGAGCCTCCGGCCCGGAGGCGGCCCCGCTCCGGACCGCCCCGCCCACGACCTCGCCGTCCCCCTCCCACAAGCCCACCCCCACCCCCACCCCCAGCCACAGGCCGACCTCGACCCCCTGCCCCTCGCCGACCGCGCACCAGGGCGTCCAGGCGGGCGGCGGCGGCGCCTTCACCGACTCCGTGCCCGCCCAGGTCGCGGGCGGTCTGCTGATCGCGGGCGCGTTCGGCGCCGGCGCGCACCGGCTGCTGCGCCGGCGTGCGGGCCGGACCCGCTCCTGACGCCCCCGCCGGGCGGCCGTGCCGGTGCGGCGGCGCACCCGATCCGGCACCGTGCTCATGACGGGCCGGTCTCGGGGTACTGACTTCGCCGAGGGCGGCACGGCCGGACGCCGGGACACGGCGCCGGGCACCGGCAACTGCGCGGAGGTGGCGATGCGGACGCATCCGGAAGGCCATGGCCCGGTCCGCTTCGGGCCGCCGCTCCCCGAGGACGGGCTGCCGGTGCTGCCCGAGCTGGCCGGGGTGCTGGCGGCGGCCGCCTCCCGCGTCGGACCCGAACCGGTCGGCGGCGGCCCCGCCCTGATCGACGCGGCCTGCGGCCACGGCGAGCGGCGCGGACTGCCCGCCGCACCCGGCCGCACGGCCCTCGCCCCCGGCGCGCCCGCCCTGCTGACCGCCCTCACCGCCGCCATCGACGGCGACGTGCTGGTGCCGAGGCCGTGCGCCTCCTGGTGGGCGCCGTACGCGCGGCTGCTCGGCAGACCCGTCTTCCACGTCCCGACTCCCCCCGAGAGCGGGGGCGTGCCCGACCCGTACGCGCTCCTCGAGACCGTGCGGCGGATGCGCGCCGAGGGCCGCGACCCGCGGCTGCTGGTGCTGTCCGTGGCCGACGACCCGACCGCGACGGTCGCCCCGCCCGAGCTGCTGCACGAGACGCTGGAGGCCGCCACCGGGGAGGGCCTGCACCTGGTCAGCGACGAGACCTGGCGCGACACGCTGCACGACCCGCGCGGCACGGTGCTGCTCAGCCCCGCCGAGATGCTGCCCGACCGGGTCACCGTCGTCACCGACCTCGCCGGCTCCCTCCTCCCGCCCGGCTGGCCCGCCGCCGTCGCCCGCTTCCCGGCGGGCGAGAAGGGCGGCGCGCTGCACGCGCGCGTCCTCGACGTGCTCACCGCCCTCGACGCGCGCGTGGCGGCCCCCGTCGCCGCGGCCGCCGGGTACGCGCTGTCCGAACCCGAGCCGGTCACCGCCCGCGTCGCCGCGTCCGTGCGGACGCACGCGCGCGTGGCCGCCGCCGCGCACCGGGCCGTCGTCGCGGCGGGCGCCCTGGCCCGGCCCCCGCAGTGCGGCCGGCACCTGTACGTCGACCTCTCCCCGCTGGCGCCCGCGCTCGCCGCGCACGGCGTCGCCGACACCCAGGAACTGGAGGACTTCCTCACCGGCCGGCTGGGCATGCCCGCGGCGGGCGGCCACCGGTTCGGCGACGACCTCGAGACACCGCGCGTACGGCTGTGCACCGCGCCCCTGCTGGGGGACACGCCCGAGGAGCGCGCCGCGTGCCTGGAAGCGGACGAACCGGCGGAACTGCCACGGGTGGGACGCGCGTTGAACCATGTGACATCGGTCCTCGACGATCTCCGCGACGACGCTCGGCGATGGGAGTCCTCTCGATGACGCAGCGGCACGAGTCGACCAGAACGACGCCCACGGCGCCGGACGCCGGCCCCCCGGACCGCGACGACGGCCGCCCCCACCCCCCGCTCGCCGAACCGCGTCCGCTCGCCGAGCGCCGGGTGTGGCCCCGCACCTTCCACGACCGGCTGACCGCCCCGTTGCCCGGCCTCAAGGCCTTCGCCCGCTTCGCCCGCGAGGGCGCGGTGCGGCCGGGACCCGAGGGCCTCGCCGGCATCCCCCACCTGCCGTACGAGCCGGGCCCGGTGCCCGACGTGGACGCCCGCACGCTCGCCGTGACCTGGGCGGGCCATGCCAGCTGGGTGGTGCGGATCGGCGGGCTCACCGTGCTCACCGACCCGGTGTGGTCCCGGCGCATCCTCGGCACGCCCGCGCGCGTCACGCCCGTCGGCGTGGCCTGGGAGGCGCTGCCCCGCGTGGACGCGGTCGTCATCAGCCACAACCACTACGACCACCTGGACGCCCCGACCCTGCGGCGGCTGCCGCGCGACACCCCGATGTTCGTCCCGGCGGGCCTGGGCCGCTGGTTCCACCGCCGCCGGTTCACCCGGGTCACCGAACTGGACTGGTGGGAGGCGGCGGAACTGGACGGCGTCCGCTTCGACTTCGTGCCGTCCCACCACTGGTCCAAGCGCACCCTCACGGACACCTGCCGCTCGCTGTGGGGCGGCTGGGTGCTCACCGCGCCCGACGGTCACCGGGTGCACTTCGCCGGTGACACCGGTTACGGCCACTGGTTCTCCCGCATCGGCCGCCGCTACCCCGGCATCGACCTGACGCTGATGCCGATCGGCGCGTACGACCCGCGCTGGTGGCTGGCCGACGTGCACTGCGACCCGGAGGAGGCGGTGCGTGCCGCCCAGGACCTGGGGGCGCGGCACATGGCGCCCATGCACTGGGGCACGTTCGTGCTGTCCGCGGAGCCGGTCCTGGAGCCGCTCGCCCGGGTGCGCGCCGCCTGGGAGGCGGCCGGACTGCCCCGTGACCGGCTGTGGGACCTGCCGATCGGCGGGTCGCGGGTGCTCGCGTGACGTACGGCTGACCGGTGTCAGCCGGTGGGCGTGCGGCGCACCCGCCGCCACAGGCCCGGCGCCACGCTGATCAGCACGGTCAGCACGATCGCCGCGAGCACGCCCTCCCACGGCTCGGGGAACAGCGAGCCGCCGAGGACGCCGACGAGCTGGTAGGTGGCCGCCCAGGCCAGGCAGGCCGGCAGGTTGCCGCGCACGAACCGCCGCAGCGGCCACTTCGCGACCAGGCAGGCCAGCATCACCGGGAGCCGTCCGGCCGGCACCAGCCGGGACAGCACCAGCACCGCCCCCCCGTGGTCGGCGAGCTTCTCCTGGGCCTGCGCCAGCCGCTCCTCGGGGGCGCGCTCCCGGATCGCCTCCAGCCAGCGCGACCCGTTCTTCGACGTCATCCCGCGCCGCCCCAGCCAGTACAGCGCCACGTCGCCGAGGAAGGCGGCCAGCGACGCCGTCACGAACACCAGCGCCATCGAGAACGGCGCGGTCTGGTGGAAGGCCACCACGGCCGCCGAGCTGACCAGCGCGCCGGTCGGCACCACCGGCACCAGCGCCCCGATGAGCACCAGCAGGAACAGCGACGGATACCCGATGGCCTGCTGGGTGGACTCGGGCGCCACGGCCGCCGGCGGCACCAGACCGTCGGCCGCCAGCACGAGGGCGGCGGGGGACATCACCGCGCGCCCCCCAGGCTCACGCTGCCGCCGTGGTCGAGCCGGTGCACCGCCGCCTCCGGCGCGTGCCGCGCGGCCAGGCGCTCGAACTCGTGCCCCGGCGCGTGGAACTCGTGGGGGCGCACGGCGTCCATCCCGATCGGCCAGTACGTGCCGTAGTGCACCGGAACCGCGCTCGCCGCGCCCAGCAGCGCCAGCGCCCGCGCCGCGCGCCCCGCGTCCAGGTGCCCGTCGCCCAGGTACGGTCCCCAGCCGCCCACCGGCAGCAGCGCGGTGTCGACCGGGCCGACCTCCTTGGGCATGTCCTCGAACAGGCCGGTGTCCCCGGCGAAATAGGTGCGCGCCTCGCCCTCCACCACGTAGCCGAGGGCGGGCGCGTGACGCCGGCCCAGGGGCAGCCGCCGCCCGTCGTGCAGCGCGGGCACCGCCCGCACTGCGAGCGGGCCCACGGACGTCACGTCACCGGGTGCCATCTCCGTGATGTCGAGCGCGGTGAGCTTGCGCAGCCCCGGCACCGCGCGGAGCGCGCCGCGGGGCACCAGGAGCCGGGTGCCCGGGGCGAGCCGGGCCAGCGACGGCAGATGGAGGTGGTCGGCGTGCAGATGGGAGACCACCGCGGCGTCCGCGCGCAGCGCCTCCGGCGGGGGCACCGGACCGCGCCTGCGCCGCAGATGCGCCAGCCGGCGTGCGAACAGGGGGTCGGTGAGGACGCGCGTGTGCGAGTCCTCCAGCGTGCAGGTGGCGTGCCCCCACCACGTGACCTCCACCGGCACCTCTTCGCCTCCTTCGCGCGACTCCCCGAAGCGTACGCGCAGGAGTAGGGTCGTCGGCGAAAACCCGAGGTGAGCCCGAGGTGAGGGGGACGCCATGGCGCCGGTGCGGGTGACGACCATCGCGAGCCTGACGCCGCTGGAGGAGCTGGACGCCGATCCGTTCCTGGTGGACTCCCGCGGCCAGCACACGATGTGCGCGCGCTGGGCCGCCGAGCACGGGTACGTGGTGGCGCGCGAGCTGCTGGTGCGCGGACTGCGCCCGGACCACGCGCTGCTCTGGGACGGGGTGCGCCCCGGCGCCGACGTGTTCGTGGCGCCCAGCCGGAGGGTGCTGGAGCGGGCGCTGTCGTCCGTGGCCGAGTTCGCCGCGGAGTGCGCGCGGCGCGGGGTGCGGGTGGAGACGGTGGGCCGCGCGGAGCCGGCGTACGACGCGGCGATGAAGGCCCGGGTGCACCGCAGGCTCTCCATGCCGACCGCCGGCTACGACGGCCGCTGAGACGTACGAAGAGCGGGGCGTCAAGGGGGGACGAAACGGCTCATCAGGACGTTGTGACAGGGTGGAGGCGGGTCAGGGACCGGAACGTGAGGTGTGCGCGGCGTGGGTGACCGGCGATGGCGGAAGGTCGCCAGCCAGATCGGGCGGAGTGTCACGGTGTGGGCGGTCTCCACGCTCACCATGCTGGTCCTCGCGGGCATCCTGCCCGACTTCCGGCTGCGGTCGGCCGACGGCAGCAGCGCCACCGACATCGCGGTCACCGCCGCGCTCGGCGCGGGCGCCTTCGGCCTGCTGTCCGCCCTGGTCTGGCCGCTCCTGGTGCGGCTGCTGCTGCTCGTGCCGGCGCTCGTCCTCGGCCTGCTGGTGTTCTTCCTCAACGGCGCCCTGCTGTGGGTGGCGCTGCGCGTCAACCCCGTCGAGCGCGGCTCGGCGGCGCCTGAGACGGCCGTGGTGGTCGCCGCCGTGATGTCCGCCGTCGCCTCCGCCACCGGGGGCGCCCTCGCCGTCCGTGACGACGAGGCCTACCGCCGGCGGCTGTACCGGCTCGCGGACCGCAGACGGCGCTCCGACCCGCCCTGCCCGTCCACCCCCGGCACGGTGTTCGTCCAGCTCGACGGCGTCGGCCACGACGTCCTCCTCGCCGCCCTCGACAAGGGCCTGATGCCCACCGTCGCCCGCTGGCTGGGCACCGGCGGCGACCGGCCCACCCACCGCCTCACCCCCTGGCGCACCGACTGGTCCAGCCAGACCGGCGCCAGTCAGCTCGGCATCCTGCACGGCAGCAACTTCGACGTCCCCGCCTTCCGCTGGTACGAGAAGGCACGCCACGAGGTGATGGTGTGCAACCGGCCCACCAGCGCCGCCGAGCTCCAGGCCCGCGCCATCGAGCGCACCGGCCACGCGGGACTGCTCGCCAAGGACGGCGCCAGCCGCGGCAACCTCTTCGGCGGCGGCGCCCGGGAGCAGGCGCTGGTGCTGTCCATCGCCGCCCGCCGCAGAGGCCCGGCCGCCCGCTCCCGCGCCGGCTACTTCGCGTACTTCTCCGACCCGGCCAACGCCGTGCGCACCGCCCTGTCGTTCGTCGCCGAGGTGGGCCGGGAGATCGGCCAGTCCGTGCGCGCCCGGATGCGCGCCCAGCGCCCGCGCGTCTCCCGCGGCGGGCTGTACCCGCTGGTGCGCGCCTTCGCGACCGTCGTCGAACGGGACGTCGTCACGGCCGCCGTGACGGGCGACCTGCTGGCCGGACGCAGCGCCGTCTACGCGGACCTGGTCGCCTACGACGAGGTCGCCCACCACTCCGGGCCGACCGGCCGCGACACCGAGCAGGTGCTGCGCCGCCTGGACCGCTCGCTCGCCCTGATCGAGAACGTCGCCGAGCACGCGCCCCGCCCGTACCGGATCGTCGTGCTGTCCGACCACGGGCAGAGTCCCGGCGAGACCTTCCGCTCCCGCTACGGCCTCACCCTCGGCGACCTGGTGCGGGCCGGCTGCGGGCTGCCCGTGCCGCGCCGCGCCCGCCGCACCCACAGCGGCGCCGAGGCCCGCGCGTCGGTCCGCGCCGCGCTGCGCCGGCCGGTCGAGGAGGGCGCCCAGCACTTCCGGCCCTCCCGCGGCTCGGAACCGGTCGTGCTCGCCTCCGGCAACCTGGGCCTGGTGTCCTTCCCCGACGTGCCGCACCGCATGACCAAGGAGGAGATCGACGCCCGGCACCCCGCGCTGCTGCCGACCCTCGCCAACCACCCCGGCATCGGCTTCCTGCTGGTCCGCAGCGAACGCCACGGCGGGGTCGTGCTCGGCGCGTACGGCGCGGAGATCCCGCTGGACGACCTCGACGACAACCCGGGCCCGCTGGCCCCGTTCGGCCCCGGCGCCGCCGACGTCGTGCGCCGCACCCACACCTTCCCGCACACCGCCGACGTCATGGTCAACTCCTTCTACGACCCCGCGGACGGCGAGGTGCTCGCCTTCGAGGAGCAGATCGGCTCCCACGGCGGCCTCGGCGGCGCCCAGTCCCGCCCCTTCCTGCTCTCCCCGCTGGTGCTGTCCGCGCCGGTCCCCGAGGGCACGGAACTGGCCGGCGCCGAACAGGTCCACCACGTCCTGCGCCGCTGGCTCACCGAGGCCGACGAGTCCGACACCCGCCCCCTCCCGGACCACCGGGAACGCGCGGCCTGACCGCGGCGACGCGACACCGGGGCCGACGCGACACCAGGGGCGAGGCGACACAGGGCCGACGCGGCAACAGGGGCGTCGCGAGCGGAGATTCGCGTGACGGACCCGAGGACCGGATCGGCGTGCCGCAGATCCGCGCGGCCGGGGCGGCACCGTCCTCCAGCCGGGCGTCGACCTGCTGGAGCGCGCCGACGACTTCCCGCGCGGCGCGCCGGTGCCGGTCATCACCGACGGCTGGTGCGACGTGCTGCGGGTGCGGCGCGAGCACGCCCACCTCGTTCCGCAGGGCGGAGCCCTGCCCTTCACTCCGAGGGGGCCCGTCTTCCGGGTGAGTTGAGCCGTGATGTGATCGGATGGGGCAGGGCGCCCGATGATCCGGGCGTCCGGACCGAGCACCGCCGGTCACCCGGCCGGACTTTTTTTCTGGAAAGGATGCGTCATGGCAACCACGCGCTCCGCACACACCGTTTGGGAAGGCAGCCTCTTCAAGGGCAGCGGGGTCGTCGCCTTCGACTCCTCGGGCGCCATCCCCGAGCAGCCGGTCACCTGGGCCTCCCGCGCGGAGGACGCGAACGGGAAGACCAGCCCCGAGGAGCTGATCGCCGCCGCGCACTCCAGCTGCTTCTCGATGGCCCTGTCCAACGGCCTCGACAAGGCGGGCACCCCGCCCACCCGGCTGACCACCAACGCCGAGGTCACCTTCGTGCCGGGCCAGGGCATCACCGGCATCCACCTCACCGTCGAGGGCACGGTCCCCGGCCTGGACGAGGCCGGCTTCGTCGCCGCCGCCGAGGACGCCAAGGTGAACTGCCCGGTCAGTCAGGCGCTCAAGGGCACCGAGATCACCCTGACGGCGAAGCTCGCCTGACCCGTCCGACCCGCAGGACCACCGCAGGCCGCCCCCGCCGCCGGGGCGGCCTGCGCCGCCTCCGCCACCGGAAGCCGCCGCCATGACGTCGTCACGCCCCGCCGTCTCCGCCCACCGCGGAGGCGCCGAGCACGCCGCCCCCGCCACCTGGGAGGCGTACCAGGACGCCCTCGCCTCCGGCGCCGAGTACGTCGAGTTCGACGTACGGCGCACCGCCGACGGCGTCCTCGTCGTCCACCACGACGCCCGGGTGGGCGGCACCGGACCGCTGCTGTCGACCCTCACCCGCGCCGAGCTGGACGCCCGCGCCGGACACCCGGTGCCGGTCGTCGACGACGTGATGGAGCTGATCGCGGGGAAGCTCGTCGCCCATCTGGACCTGAAGGAGACCGGTTACGAGCGGAAGCTGCTCGACCGGGCGGTCGCCCTGCTGGGGGAGGACGGGGTCGTCGCCACCACCCTGGAGGACCGCTCCGTCGCCGCCCTCACGGCCGCCCGCCCCCGCGTGCGCACCCTGCTCTCCCTCGGCCGCGACGGCCGGGGCCTCGGGAGGCGCCGGCTGGTGCGCACCCGGATGAGCGAACTGCTGCCGCTGCGCCGCGTCCGCGCCTGCGGCGCCCACGGGGTAGCCGTGCACCAGCGGCTGGCCCGTGCCACGGTGCTGCGCGAGGCCGCGCGCGGCGGACTGTTCACGATGGTGTGGACGGTCAACGACGACGCGGAGCTGCGCGCCTTCCTCACCGACCCGCGCGTGGACGTCCTGGTCACCGACCGCCCCCGCCGTGCGGTGACGCTCCGCGACCACCCGGACGGCGCACGCGTCCGCTGACTTCCCCCGCCCGCACGCTTGACAAGAGGACGCTCAAGTTTTGTGCTGGAAGTGGTGGAAGACCGGAGAGGAGCCCTTGCGGAAGGGGGCAGAGCGATGGGACGTGCCGTCGGAATCGATCTGGGAACCACGAACTCGGTGGTC
>BNBH01000020.1 GCA_014655195.1 Streptomyces cellulosae
CCGCCCCCACCCCGCCCCCACCCCGCCCCCACCCCGTCCCCTCCCCGCCGCGGGCGGCTAGCCGGACATCGGTGGCGGGCCCCCCGCCAACTGCGGGCATTCGTGCAGCCCGTAGCAGCCGAGGCCCATCAGCGCGCCGCCGGCGGGGGAGAGCGACCAGCGCGGGTCGTCGGGATCCGGGGGCGGGGATCGCCACCAGAGTTTCCGCGTGGCGGAGTTCGCCCAGCTCGCCGGAGGCCGGCAGCCGCCGCGTGACCGGGTGGAAGAGGAAGTGGAACGCCTCCATGAAGACCGTGCCGGACGCAGCGGCGGCCTCAAGGAGCGCCTCCACGGAGTTGCTTGCCGACGGCTTCTCCGTCAGAACGTGCTTGCCCGCCGCGAGCGCCGCCAGGTTCCACGGCCCGTGGAGCCCGTTGGCGAGGGGCTGTAGGCCATCTCGACCTCGGGGTCGGCGAGCAGCTCGGCGTACGAGCCGTGGGTCCGCTCCACACCGTGCGCCGCGGCGAAGGCCTCGGCGCGGGAGCGGGCGGCCACCGCGACCAGGCGGTGGCCGGCGGACCGGGCCGGGGCGACGAGGGCGCGCTCGGTGATCCGCGCGGCCCCCAGGATGCCGATGCGCAGCGGCTGCGGAGCGGACTCGCTCATGCCTGCCGTACTTCCTCCAGGGTGACGGGCCGGTGCTCGTGCAGCGACAGGGTGCACGCCTCGGCGATCCAGCCGGCCTCCAACGCGTCCTCGATCGTGCACGGCGAGGGACGGGTGCCCGCCACCACCTCGGTGAACGCGAGGAGTTCGGCGCGGTAGGCCTCGGTGAAGCGGTCCATGAAGAAGTCGTGCGGCACGCCCGCCGGGAAGGTGACGCCGGGTTCGACCGAGCGCAGCGGCAGCTTGTCCTCCAGGCCCACCGCGATGGAGTCGGTGAAGCCGTGGATCTCCATGCGGACGTCGTAACCCCGCGCGTTGTGGCGGCTGTTGGAGACCACCGCGAGGGTGCCGTCGTCCAGGGTGAGGATCGCGCCCGTGGTGTCGGCGTCGCCCGCCTCCTTGATGAAGTCGGCGCCCCGGTTGCCGCCGGCCGCGTACACCTCGGTCACCTCACGGCCGGTCACCCAGCGGATGATGTCGAAGTCGTGCACCGAACAGTCCCGGAAGATCCCGCCGGACGCGGCGATGTACGCGGCGGGCGGCGGCGCCGGGTCCAGCGTGGTGGAACGTACGGTGTGGAGCTTGCCCAGTTCGCCGGACTGGACTGCGGCGCGGGCGGCGACGAAGCCGGTGTCGAAGCGGCGGTTGTAGCCGATCTGCACGGGTACGTCATGGCCCGCGACCGCCTTCAGCACCTCGACGCCCTCGGTCATCGTGCGTGCCACCGGCTTCTCGCAGAAGACGGGCACGCCCGCGTCCACGCACGCCGTGATCAGCCCCGGGTGGGCGTCCGTCGCCGCGGCGACGACCACGCCGTCCACGCCGGCCGCGAGCACCGCCTCGGGGGAGTCCGCGACCTGCGCGCCGAAGCGCTCCGCGGCTGCCTTCGCGGCGTCCGCGAACGGGTCGGAGACGACGAGGGACTCGACGGCGTCGAGCCCGGACAGGGTTTCGGCGTGGAAGGCGCCGATGCGGCCGAGGCCGAGGATTCCGATGCGCATGAGGGGGTGCTCCTTGGGTGCGGGTGGTGCGGGTGGGGGCGAGGGGAGGTCAGTCGAGGCCGCCCAGGACGTTCTGGTCCCAGTCGATGACCGAGCCGGTGACCACCCCGGAACGGTCGGAGAGCAGCAGGACCACGAAGTCGGCGATCTCGTCCGGCTGGCCGAGCTTGCCCATCGGCAGCCGCGCGGCGGCCTGCTCCCGCCAGTCGTCGCCGGCGCCGTGGAAGGCGCGCTGCGTGGCGTCCTCGCCCTCGGTCGCGGTCCAGCCGATGTTCAGGCCGTTGATGCGGATCCGGTCCCAGCGGTGGGCGTGCGCCGCGTTGCGGGTCAGGCCCGTCAGGCCCGCCTTGGCGGCGACGTACGGGGCGAGAAACGGCTGTCCGCCGTGCGCCGACGACGTGATGACGTTGACGATCGTGCCGGGCTCGGCGCGCCGCACCATGTCCGCCACCGCCGCCTGCATGGCGAAGAACGGCGCCTTGAGGTTGATCGCGATGTGCTGGTCGAACAGGTCGGGGGTGGTGTCGAGCAGCGTGCCGCGTGAGGTCAGGCCGGCCGCGTTCACCAGGCAGTCGATACGGCCGTAGGCCTGTACGACTTGGGTGACCGTTTCCTTGGCTTGGCCGGCGTCCGCCAGGTCCGCCCGTACGAACATGGCCTTGGCGCCCTGCCCGGCCAGTTCGGCGACCAGTGCCTCCCCCGGCTCCGGGCGGCGGCCGCTGACCGCCACGACCGCGCCTTCGCGCACCGCGGCCCGCGCGACGGCGGCGCCCACGCCCTGAGTGCCGCCGTTGACGAGGACGACCTTGTCGTCGAGGAGTCCCATGGTGTCCTTCCGGTTGTTCAGTCTGAGGGTCAGCTTGCGCGCCGGGCCGTGGCCGTCCGCAGCGCGTCGCGGAGGGCTCGTGGGGTCCAGCTCTCGTGCAGCGCGCGGCGCACCGTGTCGGCCTGGGACGGCGGAGCGAGTCCCTCGACCGGCGGGTCGTTGTCCAGGTTGGTGGGGAACGGGTAGCCCTCGGCGCTCGCCGCGATCACGTTCTCCAGCCACTGTTCCGAGGCGCCCTCGGCCTTGCGGGCCAGCAGCACCGGGTAGACGGCGCCCACCACGGCCTCCCGGTCCACGGTCTCCATCGCACGTCCGAACGCCGAGGACACCTGGAGCAGGTTCGCCGTACGCCGGATGTCCGCCGAGTGGTTCGATCCGGCCGCGTGGAACAGCGCCGGGTTGAAGAACACCGCGTCGCCCTTGGCCAGGGGGAGCTGGATGTGGTGCTCGTCGAAGTACGCCTGGAAGTGCGGCAGCCGCCAGGCGAGGTAGCCCGGCTCGAACTTCTGAGAGTGCGGCAAGTACATCGTCGGTCCCGATTCGACGGGCATGTCGCAGTGCGCCACGGCGCCCTGGAGCGTGAGCACGGGGGAGAGACGGTGCACGTGCGCGGGGTGGGCGGCCGCCGTTTCGTTCGACAGGAAGCCCAGGTGGTAGTCGCGGTGCACGGTCTGTGCCGCGCCGCCCGGGTTGACCACGTTGACCTGGGACGTCACCTGGTAGCCGGGGCCCAGCCAGGCCGTGGAGACCAGCGCGATCATGTCGTTCGCGTAGTAGTCGGCGAACGCCTCCGGGTCGTGCAGCGCGGCCTTCTCCAGCGCGTTCCACACCCGGTCGTTGGCGCCCGGCGCGGCGAAGTGGTCGCCGGCGGTCGCGCCCGCGGCCCGCTGCTGGGCGATCAGGGCGTCGAACACGTCCGTGGTCCGGTCCACCACCGACGTGTCCGAGAAGGCGCCGCGGATCACCACGATGCCGGGGCCGTCGGCGAGGGCGTGGACCAGTTCGGCCTGCGCGGTACGGCGGTCCGCGAGCGCGAGCCGGTCGGCGTCGTACAGCAGTACGTTCCGTTCGACGGCCGAGGCCAGCGGGTACGAGGAGGCGTCGGTGGACTGCTCGACCAGGGCGCGGAAGGCGTCCAGGTCGCAGTCCCGCTCCGACAGCCAGGCGGCCGGCGCGGGGGTCTGCACGGAAGGCGATGCGGACATGGAGTCGTCCCTTCGGGTCACGGAGCGACGTGGGTGATGTCATTCTTGTCAGAACAAACCCCTCGCACCACCATCAGGAACCCATCAAAAACCCCTCAGGAGCAGTCGCATGGGGCACCCCTTCCCGATCCGCGAAATCGCACGTCAGGCCGGACTGAGCGAGGCCACCGTGGACCGGGTCCTCAACGGCCGGGGCGGGGTGCGGGAGAGCACCGCGCGCGAGGTGCACCGGGCCATCGCGGACCTGGACCGGCAGCGCACCCAGGTCCGTCTGGTCGGGCGGACGTTCATGGTGGACATCGTCATGCAGTCGCCCGAGCGCTTCTCCACGGCCGTCCGGGCGGCTCTGGAGGCCGAACTGCCCTCCCTGCACCCGGCGGTGGTGCGTTCCCGCTTCCACTTCCGGGAGACCGGCCCGGCGGAGGAACTGGTCGCGGTCCTGGACCGGATCGCCCGCCGCGGCTCCCAGGGCGTGCTCCTCAAGGCGCCCGACGTCCCCGAGGTCACCGCCGCCGTCGGGCGGCTCGCCGCGGCCGGCATCCCGGTCGTGACCCTGGTGACGGACCTGCCCGTCAGCGCGCGGATCGGCCATGTCGGCAGCGACAACCGGGCGGCCGGCGCCACCGCCGCGTACCTCATGGGCCAGTGGCTCGGCGACCGGCCCGGCAATGTGCTCACCAGCCTTTCCAGCGGCTTCTTCCGCAACGAGGAGGAGCGGGAGATGGGCTTCCGCAGCACCATGCGCGCCCGCCACCCCGGGCGCGTCCTCGTCGAGATCGCCGAGGGCCAGGGCCTGGACGCCACCCAGTACGACCTGGTCCGCGCCGCCCTGGAACGCGACCCGGAGATCCGCGCGGTCTACTCGATCGGCGGCGGGAACATCGCCACCCTGCGCGCCTTCGAGGACGCAGGACGCGAGTGCGCCGTGTTCATCGCGCACGACCTCGACCACGACAACACCCGGCTGCTGCGCGAGCACCGGCTGTCCGCCGTCCTCCACCACGACCTGCGCCACGACCTGCGTGAGGCCTGCCACATGGTGATGCGCGCGCACGGCGCCCTGCCGCCCGCGGGGCCCACCCTGCCGTCCGCGATCCAGGTGGTCACGCCGTACAACATGCCCGCCCCCGCCGTGGCCGGGTGACCCGGCTGGCGTGTAGCGCCCCGCGCCCGGCCGGCCGTGCCTACCGTCGAGCGCATGAGGAAACCGACCGCGGAAGGCGGGCCCGACCGGCTGCTGGCGCTGTCCGACGGCGTCTTCGCCATCGCCATCACCCTGCTGGTCCTCGACATCCAGGTGCCGCAGGGACTGGACTCCGACGGGTTCCACGAGGCGCTCCGCGACGTCCTGCCCAACCTGGGCGCCTACGCGATCAGCCTCGCCGTGCTGGCCGGCTTCTGGCGGGACCACCGGGCGATCTTCCACCGGGTGCGGCTGGTGGACGCCGACGTCATCTGGCTGACCGTTCTCGGCCTGGGCCTCGCCGCGCTGCTGCCGTTCCCCACCGCCCTGGTCTCCGAGTACGGCGACGAACCCATCTCCGTGGTCGTCTACTCGGCGGCGGTGGCCTCCCTCGGCGCCGTCCACCTCGCCCTCGCCGTCGTCGTCGCCCGTCGGCCCTGGCTGCACGGCGACGCCGAACCCCTGCGGAACGAGTTCCTCTACGCCGTCGATCTGGGGGTCATGGTGGGGGTGTTCGTGGTGACCATTCCCCTGGCCCTGGTGGTGGGGCCGGCCGCCATGTGGTGGTGGCTGGTGCTGGTGCCGGTCAAGGTGTGGCTGGGGCGGAAGGAGGACGCGGCGGCGGCGAAGTAGACGCCGGGTGTCTCACGCGGGCGTGTCCACGGTGACCCAGGTGCGGTTCTCCGCCGAGCGCACCATCGCGTCCAGCACGGTCGCGCTGTGCACCGCGTCCGCGAGGGTGGCGCCGTACGGGACGCCCTCGGCGACCGAGCGCAGGAAGCGGTACGCCTCGATCACCTTCAGGTCGTCGTAGCCCATGGCGTTGGCCGCGCCGGGCTGGAACGCGCCGAACTCGCCGTCCCCCGGCCCCACGTACACCGTGCTGACCGGCTGGTCCTGGTAGCCGGTGCCGCGGCTGACGCCCAGTTCGTTCATCCGGCGGAAGTCCCAGAAGACCGCCCCCTCGGTGCCGTGCACCTCGAAGCCGTAGTTGTTCTGCTCGCCCACGGAGACCCGGCAGGCCTCCAGCACGCCCCGCGCGCCGGACGCGAACCGCAGCAGGCAGTTCACGTAGTCCTCGTTCTCCACCGCGCCCAGCTCGCCGCCGGTCGCGCGGGAGTGGCCGGCCGTGGCACCGGCCGGGCGGGCCCGCTCGGGCAGGAAGATCGCCGTGTCGGCGGTCAGCGAGGTGATGTCGCCGAGAAGGTAACGGGCCAGGTCGGCGCCGTGCGACGCCAGGTCGCCCAGCACTCCGCTGCCGCCGCGCTCCCGCTCGTAGCGCCAGGTCAGCGCGCCCTCCGGGTGGGCCGCGTAGTCGCTGAACAGGCGGACGCGGGCATGTGTGACCTTGCCGATCCCGCCGGAGGCGATCAGCTCGCGGGCGGCCTCCACAGCGGGCGCGTTGCGGTAGTTGAAGCCGACCGCGCCCTGGACGCCGGCCTTGGCGACCGCGTCCGCGACCGCCCGGGCGTCCTCGGCGGTCAGCCCGACCGGCTTCTCGATCCAGATGTGCTTGCCGGCCTCGGCCATGGCCACGCCGATCTCGCGGTGCAGGAAGTTCGGCGCGGTGATGCTGACCGCGCGCACCCGGGGATCGGCGGCCACGTCACGCCAGTCGCGGGTCGTCGAGGCGAACCCGAACTGAGCGGCGGCCTCCTCGGCCCGCCCCGGCACCTCCTCGGCGACGGTGACCAGCTCCGGGCGCAGCGGCAGCCCGGGGAAGTGGTGCGCCACCCGCGCGTAGGCCTGGGTGTGCACCCGCCCCATCCAGCCGAATCCGACGACGGCGACGCCCAGCGCATCCACCATGACTTGCCTCTCTCCGGCCGGGTCCTGTCCTGCCCGCCCACCTTCGGGCGCAGGGCGGTGTCCTGTCAACCATTTGACAGGACAAATGTGCGGCTTCTGCGGGCCGCGGCCCCGGCTCATCCTCCCCTCCGCATACGGTAGGGTTGACCTGCGAGATCACGCGGTTCGCCGCGAGAGCCGCATCGGGACGTGGCGCAGCTTGGTAGCGCACTTGACTGGGGGTCAAGGGGTCGCAGGTTCAAATCCTGTCGTCCCGACGATGCGAGCACAGGGGCCCGCCGGACATCCGGCGGGCCCCTGTCGCATGTGCGGGGAATGGAGCGCCCGTTTGACGGGTGTTGCGCGGGACATGGCCACACGACCGGGACCTCGCCCCCTCTCCGACGAAGCCCTCTCGCGACTGCTCGCGAGCGGGCGGTTCGGTACGCCTCGCCACCGTCAAGCGCAGCGGTCACCCCCACCTGAGCACCATGGGGTACGCCTGGGACGCCGACGCCCGCCTGCTGGGCTTCTCCACGACGGCCGACCGGGTCAAGGTCGCCCATCTGCGCCGCGACCCGCACGCCGCGCTGCACGTCCAGGGCGACGACTCCGGTCGTTCGCCGTTGCCGAGGGTGAGGCCGAGCTGTCGGACGTCACGACGGTTCCCGGGGACGCGGTCGGCCGGGAGCTGCTCGGCATCGCGTCCCGGTCCGGCCCTCCCGAGGACGAAGCGGCGTTCCTCCAACAGCTGGTCGACGAACGGCGGTTGGCCGTCCGGCTGAAGGTGACCCGGCTGTACGGGACGGTGCTCGACATCGGCGGTCCGGACGTGTCCGGGACCGAGTGACGCACACCGGGCGGGCTTCGCGGGTCCCGCGGGATCACCCGGAGCCCTGCGCCGGACCAAGGTCGTCTTCTAATGTCGTGGGTATGACGACCGACACGGGGACCACCAGCGGCCTGCTCTTCGAGGCACTGGAAGCGGACGCCCTCACCAGCACGGAGCAGCTGCGCGAGCTGTACCCGCAGCCCCACGAGAACGCTGTCCGCAAGGAGATCGACCATCTCACCGACGAGACGCGGGCGTTGATCGGCTGCGCCTCGCTGGTGTTCATCGGGAGCACCGACGCCGAGGGGCGTGCGGACGTCACCCCGCGCGGTGGGCCGCCCGGGTTCGTGTCCGTGCTGGACGACCGGACGCTGGCGATTCCCGACGCGACGGGCAACAAGCGGCTCGACACGCTGCAGAACGTGGTGGAGACCGGGCAGGTCGGCCTGCTCTTCGTCGTCCCCGGCCGTACGTCCACGCTCCGCGTCAACGGCCGCGCCTTCGTCTCGGCCCGCCCCGAACTGCTCGGCCGGCTCACCGCTGTGGGCAAGCCGCCCGTCTCCGCGATCGTGGTGCGGATCGAAGCGGCCTACCCGCACTGCCCCAAGTCCCTGATGCGGGGCAACGCCTGGAAGCCGGAGAACTGGGTCCCCGCCGACGTCCAGCCGAGCAGCGCCCGGGTGACGCTGGCGCAGCTCGACCTGCCGGGTCTGACCGTCGAGCAGGTCGAAGAGCTCGAGCGGGAGTCGCTGCGCACGCGCTACGAGTGAGCAGGTGGCCGGCCGGTCAGTCCCGGGATCAGTGCGGCCGCCACGGCCAGGTGCATCAGCGTGAGCGCCGTGCGGGTCCCGCCGTCCATGCCGTCGCCGGCCAACGGCAGGAGGGACACGGCCAGTACGGCGACGGCCACCCCAATCCGGATCGCGCGGGCATGCCGTACCCCGAAGCGCTCCGGCGTGGCGAGGAGCGCCCACCCGGCGAGGGACGCGAAGATCGTGCCCTCACCGATGCCCGCGGCACGCGCGATCTTCGCGGTCGTCACGGCGGAGCCGTACTCGGTGATCAGCGGGATCGCGGCCTGAACGATCATCGCCCTTCGCTGCTCCGGCGACCTACCGGGGGCCCGGCGACGGGCGGGCGTGGTCGGTCCTTCTTGGCTGCTGTCATGACGGCGACGTGCGGAGTGACTACTCACTCCGTCAATGAGTGGGTACTCGCTCCGCACGCCGCCGTGTCCTCAGCCGGCCGTGTCCGGGGGCCGCGCGCCCGCCGCGAGGAGCACCTCGACCGTCTCCGCATGCGGCCCGTTCCGCGCCCACTGGAGGGGTGTGAGACCCGTGCCGTGGTCCTCGCGGAGGTTCGGATCGGCCCCGT
Organism: Streptomyces cellulosae; assembly: GCA_014655195.1. GTDB lineage: Bacteria > Actinomycetota > Actinomycetes > Streptomycetales > Streptomycetaceae > Streptomyces > Streptomyces cellulosae. Next base: position 8,855 of record BNBH01000020.1, read on the forward strand.
GGTCGAGCAGTGCCCGCACCGCCCCGGTGTGCCCCCAGCAGGCCGCCCCGCACAAGGGCGTGCCCTGGTCACCGAGCCCGCTCTCCGCGTCGGGTGAGGCGCCGGCCGCCAGCAGGCGCCGGACCTTGTCGGTCGCACCGTGGACCGACGCGGCGTAGAGGGGTGTCGTGCTGTCGGCGTCACGCCCGTCGGGGTCGGCCCCGGCCCGCAGCAGGGCGTCGACCTCGTCGGTCTCCCCGAACGTCACCGCCTCGACGAGCCGCCGGACCAGCTTCTTCCGCTGTCGTCTGTTCACGCCCGCCGGCGTAGGTCCGGATCACCGTGTCACCGAGCGCCAAGGGCCCGTACAGGCGGCCCTCACGCCCCCTCACGCCGCCCCGAACGCCGTGAAGGCCCACCCCGTGGCCCGGTGCAGGGCGTCGTCCGGCATTGCCGCCCGGGCGTCGCGCAGGGCCTCAGGGAGGGGGAGGCCCTGCGCCAGGCCCTCGTGCAGGGCGAGCATCAGGGGGACCACCGCCTCGTCGTTGACCGGGGCGCTGCACGCCACCACGCCCGCCGTGCCCAGCGGCAGCAACGCCGTGACCAGGCCCAGGAGTTCGTCCGCGCCGACCGTGGCGAAGCGGGCCGTGTCGCAGCAGGACAGGATGATGCGGTACGGGCTGCGGCCGAGCCGTTCGAAGTCGTGCACGATCAGCGGGCCGTCCGCCATCCGCAGCGAGGAGAACATGGGGCCGTCCGTACGGAACGTGCCGTGCGCCGCGATGTGCGCCAGCCCCGCCCCGTCCAGTTCCGCCAGCACCCGCGGCACCGACGCGTCCCGGTGCTCCAGCACCGTCGCGCCGCTGTACCGGGCGGCGAGCCGGGTCACCTCCGCGCCGCCCGTCGCCAGGCCCGGGCCCCGTACGAGCACCTTGCGTCCGCCCCACGGCGGCCGTGTCTCCCGCGCGCGCAGCCAACTGCTCGCCGACGGCGACACGCTGACGACCCGTTCGCGCAGCGACGGCAGCAGCGCCCACGGCACCCGGTGCAGCCGCCCCGGCGGCACGATCACCACCGGCCCGTCGCCCAGGTGTGCCGCGGCCGGCCCCAGCAGCAGCTCCTCCAGACGGCGGCCCGCAGCCTCCACCAGCGGCAGCCGTGCCTGCGCCCCCGGATGCGCCAGCCGCCGCAGGCCCGCCTGCACATGGTCGGCCTCCGTCTCGGCCGCCGTCAGCCGGCCCGCCTCGAACCGGCGCACCCGGCCCTGCCCGCACAGCAGCACCTGCACCCGCCCGTCGACCACCGCCAGCTCCACCAGCCGTACGACGTCGCCCAGTTGGTCCAGCAGACGGCCCACGTCGAAGCGGGTGTCGTCGTCGTGCGCCTCGCCCCGCATGTGCAGGGTGCGGGAGCGGATCGCCCGCTCCAGGCGGCGCTGCTCCCGCTCCAGGGCCGGCACCGGCCTGCCCTCCATCCGGGTCTCCTCGGCGCGCGCCGCGATCTCCCGGTAGGCGGTCATGTGGCTCAGCAGCTCCGGGTCGGCGGGCGGCCGCGTCGGCGGCGCGGACAGCACCGTGGCCCGCCAGCGTTCGCTCCACACCAGCAGCCGTCGCGGCCCGCCCGACCGCAGCGCGGCCTGCTGCGCCAGCGCCGCCAGCTCCGCGCCCTGCGCCGTGGCGCGCGCCCGCAGCTCCGAGGCGCCCAGCGTCATCCGGTGGTCGTCCAGCACGGCCAGCCCGCGCCGGCACGCCTCCAGCACGCCCCGCGTGGAACCGGCCGCCCGCGCGCGCAGCGCCTGCGCCGCCCAGCCCGTCATCCGCGCGAGCGGCGGCCCGCCCCGACGGCTGCGCGCGGCGACCGCCAGATACGGCTCCGCGTCCGCCGTCCGGCCCAGGTCCAGCGCGATCCGCCCGGCCAGCAGATACGCCTCCGGGGCGGTCGGAGCGCCCAGACCGGTCAGCCGCTCCGCCACCGCCGCCGCGTCCGCGACCAGCCGCCTCGACGCCTTCCCCGCCGCGTGCCGGGCCCCGAGCAGCACCAGCCGGGCGTGCGCCTCCCACCAGGTGCGCCGCTGGCCCGCGAACAGCCGCACGGCGAGCCCCGCGCGCGCCGTCGCCGTCGCCGGGTCGTCGGCCTGCCGGGCGGCCCGCGCCGCCGCCAGCAGCAGCTCCGCCTTGCGGGTCGACTGCCCGCCGATGGAGTCCAGTTCGGCGATCGCCGTGTCCGCCTCGGCCAGCGCCTCCGCCGCCAGACCGGCCGCCATCAGCACCTCGCAGCGCCGGATGCTCAGCATGAACGTCGGGGTGCCCAGCTTCGCGTACCGCTCCTCCGCCTCGTCCAGCAGCCGCAGCGCAGCCGGGACGTCACCGGAGCGGAACGCGGCCAGCCCGCGGCTCTCCACCGCGTCCGCCTTGTCGTGCTCCTGGTCCGTGACCGCCCACAGGTCCTCCGCCGACGCGAAGTCCGCCTCCGCCCGCTCCACCGCGCCCAGCGCCAGATGCACCGTCGCCCGCAGCGTCAGCGCCCGCGCCGTCCAGATCACGTCCCCGGCCTGCCGCAGCACCGGCACCGCTCGCCGTACGTCCTCCAGGGCCTCCTTGTGATGGCCCAGCACCCACCAGCAGTACGCCCGCCGGAACAGCACCCGCGCCCGGGTGTGGCCGGTGCCGCGCCGCACGCCCTGCCCCAGGGCGTCCAGGCCCTGCCGCGTGCGCCCCGAATGCACCAACGCGACCCCGAGCGTGGCGAGGACGTCCGCCTCCCGGTCCGCCGAACCCGCCCGCGCCGCCCAGTTCCGCGCCCGCCGCAGATGGCGCAGGGCGAGCCGCAGGTCCCCGAAATCCCGCTGCCAGATGCCGATCACCTGATGCGCCACCGAGGCGTGCAGGGGCTCGGGGCGGTGCCGCAGCACGGACTCCGCCTTCGTCAGCGCCTCGTTCGGGGCGGCGAACACCAGCGGAAGGAGGTCCTGCACCGCGTCGCTTCCCGCTGTCACCTGCACGATGGTAGTGGTCCGCAACCACACCTCACAGGTACGGCGTTGTATCAGGCGACCGCCCCGGGACTCTTCTTCATGACAGCTCCGCGGCCCCGGCCCCCGTCGCCCCAGTGGAGGACATGCCATGCCACCTCAGCGCTTCCGTGAGCAGTTCCGGCAGATCCAGCGCTCCATGCCCGACGTCCCGCTGGCCATGGGACCCGACGACGCGGGGGAGTTCCTCTACGAGAAAGGCGTCGTCCTCGCCCGCGAGGGGGAGGAGGCGCAGGTCGTCGAGGACACCGTGCGCGGGCACTTCCGCACCTTCGCCGCCGGCGCCCCGGACCGCGTCCGCCGGCTCGGCCCCGCGGGCAACCGCTCCGGTGTCGTCCGCATCCAGGTGTCCGACCCCGGCGAGGGGGACGCGGCCGGTGACCCGGCCGTCGCGGGCGCCCTGCGCTCGCTCGCCGCCGTGGAGGGGCGTGCCGGACGCCGTATGGTCAGCCGCAACCACGTGGTGCACATCGCCGTCAACGCCTGCCCCGGCGACGAGCCGGTGCCCGTGGCGCGCGACGCCCGGCCCAACCCGGCCGTCGCCGGGACCGACGGCGAACCCGGCGAGGACGCCGCACGCGTCCTGGTCGTCGACACCGGCCTGATGCACGACTACCGCCAGTACCCGCCGCTCGCCCGCACCCACGGGGACTCCCAGGTCGCCGAGTGCGACGACGACGGGGTCCTGCGGCAATACTGCGGACACGGCACGTTCATCGCCGGGCTGGTCGCCGCCGTCGCCCCGCACACCGACATCACCGTCAGCGGCGCCCTCAACGACGCGGGGGCGGTGCTGGAGCACGAGTTCGGCGAGAAGCTCTTCGACGCCGTCGAGGCGGGCGGCTGGCCCGACGTGCTCAGCCTCTCCGCCGGCACGACGAACGGCCGCACCGACGGGCTCCTCGGTGTCGACGCCTTCATGCGCGAACTGCGGCAGCGGCGCACCCTGTTGGTCGCCGCCGCGGGCAACAACGCCGGCGCCACGTCCTTCTGGCCCGCCGCCTACGCCGACCTGCCCGGCTACGAGGACGCCGTGCTGTCGGTCGGCGCGCTGCGCGCGGACGGCGAGTCCGGCGCCTGCTTCTCCAACCACGGCGGCTGGGTCAAGGCGTACGCCCCCGGCGAGCGGCTCACCAGCGCCCTGACGGGATTCCGGACGCCCGTCCCGTACATCTACCAGCACTCCACCTACGACTCCTGCCGCTACGGCTTCAGCTACGCCTGCACCTGCCACCACCCGCGCCACACAGGTGTGTTGAGCGAGGACGGCGGGTCCGCCAAGCCGGACCAGGTGATGTTCGAGGGGCTCGCCCAGTGGAGCGGCACCTCGTTCGCCACCCCCGTCGCGGTCGGGATGATCGCCGGCCACATGGCGGCACACGGTGAGCTCGACCCGCGCGCGGCCCGGCGGCAACTGCTCGACGCGGTGGACGAGTTCGTGGACGTGCGCGGGGCGCACAAGCCCGCGCTGCTGCCGCCGACCTGGAGTCCCGTACGCGTCCCGGCGCCCACCGCGCGGCCATGACGGCCGGAACCATCCGCTCCACGGCGTACCATGACGTGCCGTACACGAGGGGTGGCACCGTGGAGCGTTCGGAAGTCGGCGCGTTGGTCCGGTCCGCAGTCGACGGCGACGCGGCGGCCTGGAAGGCGATCGTGGAGGGCCTGGGCCCGCTGGTCTGGTCCGTGGTGCGCGCGCACCGGCTGTCCGACGCGGACGCCCACGAGGTGTACCAGACCGTCTGGTTCCGCTTCACCCAGCATCTGGACCGCATCCGGGAGCCGGAGAAGGCGGGCTCCTGGCTGGCCAGCACCGCGCGCCACGAGTGCCTGAAGGTGCACCGGCAGGCGCGGCGGCTGGTCCTCACGGACGACCCGCAGATGCTCGACAGGGTGAGTGAGGGCGGGGAGCCCGAACAGGCCCTCCTGGAGACGGAGGAGGCCGCCGCGCACGGCGAGCGGGTGCGGCGGCTGTGGCAGGCGTTCGAGGAACTGGGCGAGCGGTGCAGGCAGTTGCTGCGGGTGCTGATCACGTCGCCGCCGCCCAGTTATCAGGAGGTGTCCGCCGCGCTCGACATCGCGGTGGGCAGTATCGGGCCGATGCGCCAGCGCTGTCTGCGCCGGCTGCGGGCCCGGCTGGAGGCACGGGGGACGGCATGAGCGACGACAACAGCGGCGACATCAGCGGCGGCATCGGTGACGGCGGCACGGGCTTCGGCGACGGCCCCGGCGTCGAGGAGGAGCTGCTGGAGGAGGAACTGCGGCAGGCCGCGTCCCTCCTGGACCCGGTGCCCCCGCTACTGCTCCAGAGCGCGATCGACGCGTTCGCGCTGCGCGACCTGGAGGCACGGGTCGCCGAGCTGACCTTCGACTCGCTCGTCGACGCGATCCCCGTGCGGGGCGCGGCGGCGGCCCCGCGGATGCTGACGTTCAGCGCCGGCGGGACGACGCTGGACGTCGAACTGACGGAGGAAGGCATGATCGGCCAGGTCCTCCCCCCGTCCCCCGCCCGCATCGACATCCTGACGGGCCCCCGCCCGGCCACGACGACCACGGCCGACGACATGGGCCGCTTCACGGCACCGGTGACCCCGTCGGGCCCCTTCGCCCTCCGCCTGCACACACCGGGCGAGGTGGTCATGACGGAGTGGCTCCGCGCCTGACGTCGGCCCGGTCGCGGGCCGCGGGGAGGCGGCCCGCGGCCGGCTCACACCGCGTCGACGAGTGACGCCAGCGCCGACGCCAGACGCGTCACCCCTTCGTGAGCCGGCCCGCCCGGTTCCGTCATGTACGTGTCCCGGCGGATCTCCACCATCAGGGCCGTCACCTCCGCCCGCTCGCCGTAGTACTTCAGCGGGACGTACGTGCCCGCGAACGGGCTGTCCAGGCCCGTCTCGCCGCACTTCGCGAACGCCTCCCGTGCCGCCTCCAGGAGGGCCGGCGGGGTGTGGAAGGGGTCCGTGCCGAGGCACACCTCGGGGCGGGGGCCGGTGCCGTGGAGTTCGTAGGGGAGCGGGGCCGTCGGGTACGAGTGCACGTCGACGATCACGCAGCGTCCCGTCGCCGCGAGCCGGTCCGTGACCGCTTCCGTCATCGCCTGCGCGTACGGGTGGAAGTACCGCTCGACCAGCGGGCCCGCGTCGAAGCCGTCGGGGCGGAGCACGTCCTTGTGCGTGGTCCGCGTGTAGACCGCGCCCATGCCGACGGCCAGCATCTCCTCCCGCTCGTCCGGGAACCGCTCCGGGTCCACGACCAGCCGCGACAGCCGGTTCACGAAACGCCACGGCGTGACTCCGGCCGTCCGGGCCGCCTCCTCGGCGATCGTCGCGGTGTGCGCGTCGGTGATGTGGTCCAGCTCGCGCTCCAGCGCGGGGTCGTCCAGGACGATCCCGGACCGCGCGTCCGCCGGTATCTCCCGCGCCGAGTGCGGCACATGCAGGATCACGGGGGAGGCGGGGTCGCCGGGGAGGAGGTCGAACGAGGGCGGCACGACGGTCATGCGCTGCTCCAAAGGTGCTGTCGGTGAAGAAGACGTACGACGGTCAAGGTGCCACACGCCACTGACAACGCCCCCTCGTCCATGCCCCCTCGACATGGCTCCGCCCCGGCCGGGCGGGTCGCCGGCCGGGGCGGAGCTCAGAGTCGTCCGGTTCAGCTCAGGGACGCCAGCGCCTCGTTCCACGTGGCGGACGGGCGCATGACCGCGGAGGCCTTCGCCGGGTCGGGCTGGTAGTAGCCGCCGATGTCGGCCGGCTTGCCCTGGACGGAGATCAGCTCCTCGACGATCTTCGCCTCGTTGGCCGCGAGGGTCTCGGCGAGCGGCGCGAACGCCTTCGCGAGGTCCGCGTCCTCGGTCTGCGCGGCCAGCTCCTGCGCCCAGTACAGGGACAGGTAGAAGTGGCTGCCGCGGTTGTCGATGCCGCCGAGACGGCGGGTCGGGGACTTGTCCTCGTTGAGGAACGTCGCCGTGGCGCGGTCCAGGGTGTCGGCGAGCACCTTGGCGTGCGCGTTGCCCGTGGTCGAGGCGTACTGCTCGAAGGACGGCACCAGCGCGAAGAACTCACCGAGGGAGTCCCAGCGCAGGTAGTTCTCCTTGATCAGCTGCTGCACGTGCTTCGGCGCCGAGCCGCCCGCGCCCGTCTCGAAGAGGCCGCCGCCCGCCATCAGCGGGACGACCGACAGCATCTTGGCGCTGGTGCCCAGCTCCAGGATCGGGAACAGGTCGGTCAGGTAGTCGCGCAGCACGTTGCCGGTGACCGAGATGGTGTTCTCGCCGCGGCGGATGCGCTCCACCGACAGCTTGGTCGCCGCGACCGGGTCGAGGATCCGGATGTCCAGGCCCTCGGTGTCGTGCTCCGGCAGGTACTGCTTGACCTTGGCGATCAGGTTGGCGTCGTGCGCGCGGGTCTCGTCCAGCCAGAAGACGGCCGGGTCGCCGGTGGCGCGGGCGCGGGTCACGGCCAGCTTCACCCAGTCGCGGATCGGCGCGTCCTTGGTCTGGCAGGCGCGGAAGATGTCACCCGCGGACACGGCCTGCTCGAGGACGACGTCGCCGTTCCGGTCGACCAGGCGGACGGTGCCGGTGACGGGGATCTCGAAGGTCTTGTCGTGGCTGCCGTACTCCTCGGCCTTCTGCGCCATCAGACCGACGTTCGGGACCGAGCCCATGGTGGACGGGTCGTAGGCGCCGTGGGCGCGGCAGTCGTCGATCACGGCCTGGTAGACGCCCGAGTACGACGAGTCCGGCAGGACCGCCAGGGTGTCGTGCTCCTGGCCGTCCGGGCCCCACATGTGGCCGGAGGTGCGGATCATGGCCGGCATCGAGGCGTCCACGATGACGTCCGAGGGGACGTGCAGGTTGGTGATGCCCTTGTCGGAGTCGACCATCGCCAGGTCCGGGCCCTCGGTGAGCTCGGCGTCGAAGGATGCCTTGATCTCGGCGCCCTCGGGCAGGTTCTCCAGGCCCTTGTAGATGCCGCCCAGACCGTCGTTCGGGGTGAGACCGGCGGCGGCGAGCTTGTCGCCGTACTTCGCGAACGTCTTCGGGAAGAAGGCGCGCACCACGTGGCCGAAGATGATCGGGTCGGAGACCTTCATCATCGTGGCCTTCAGGTGCACGGAGAACAGCACGCCCTCCTGCTTGGCGCGGGCGACCTGCTCGGTCAGGAACTCGCGCAGCGCGGCCACGCGCATCACGGAGGCGTCGACGACCTCGTCCTTGAGCACCGGCACCGACTCGCGCAGCACGGTGGTGGAGCCGTCGTCGCCCTTGAGCTCGATGCGCAGGGCGCCGTCCTCGGCGATCACGACGGACTTCTCGGTGGAGCGGAAGTCGTCCTGGCCCATCGTGGCGACGTTCGTCTTGGACTCGGGGGTCCAGGCGCCCATGCGGTGCGGGTGGGCCTTGGCGTAGTTCTTCACCGAGGCGGGGGCGCGGCGGTCGGAGTTGCCCTCACGCAGGACCGGGTTCACGGCCGAGCCCTTGACCTTGTCGTAGCGGGCCTGGATCTCCCGCTCCTCGTCGGTCTTCGGGTCGTCCGGGTAGTCCGGCAGCGCGTAGCCCTTGCCCTGCAGCTCGGCGATCGCGGCCTTGAGCTGCGGGATCGACGCCGAGATGTTCGGCAGCTTGACGATGTTGGCCGCGGGCGTCTTCGCCAGCTCGCCGAGCTCGGCGAGGGCGTCCGGGATGCGCTGGTCCTCGGTGAGGTACTCCGGGAACACGGCGATGATGCGCCCGGCGAGCGAGATGTCCCGCGTCTCCACGGCGACACCCGCCTGCGAGGCGTAGGCCTGGACCACCGGCAGGAAGGAATACGTCGCCAGGGCCGGGGCCTCGTCAGTGTGCGTATAGATGATGGTCGAGTCAGTCACCGGGTGCTCCGCTCCACGTCTGCAACATTGCTCGACATCAAGATATCTTGTGGCGGCCCCATGCTCGACAGGGGTCCACGCCGAGTATTCCGGCAGGGCCGCGTCAGGGGCGCGGGGAACCGTGCGAACGGGGTCCGGGGCGGAGCCCCGACCACCCGCCGAAGGCGGGTGCGCCGGGCCGCGGCGGCGCTGACACGCGCCACGGCCCGGGGACGACCGTCAGACCGGCCGCCCGGTGATCATGTCGTCCGCGGCCGCCGCCCCGTCCCGCTGGGACGGAATCAGCACCGTCCCCTGCTGAAGGGCGACCGTCCGCGCCGGCGACGGAATCCGGATCCCCTCCTCGCGGTAGCGCCGGTGCAGCCGCTTGATGAACTCGTGCTTGATCCGGTACTGGTCGCTGAACTCCGCCACGCCCAGGATCACGGTGAACCCGATGCGCGAGTCGCCGAAGGTGTGGAACCGCACCGCCGGTTCGTGCTCCGGCACCGCCCCGGTGATCTCGGTCATCACATCGGCGACGACCTCCTTCGTCACCCGCTCCACGTGCTCCAGGTCGCTGTCGTACGACACGCCGACCTGGACCAGGATGGTCAGCTGCTGCTGGGGCCGCATGAAGTTGGTCATGTTCGTCTTGGCGAGCTGGCCGTTGGGGATGACCACCAGGTTGTTGGACAGCTCACGGACGGTCGTCTGGCGCCAGTTGATGTCTTCGACGTACCCCTCCTCGCCGCTGCTCAGACGGATGTAGTCGCCCGGCTGCACGGTCTTGGAGGCGAGGATGTGGATGCCCGCGAACAGGTTCGCGAGCGTGTCCTGGAGCGCCAGCGCCACCGCCAGACCGCCCACGCCGAGGGCGGTGAGCAGCGGCGCGATGGAGATGCCCAGCGTCTGCAGCCCGATGAGGAAGCCGATCGCGAGGACCAGGATCCGGGTGATGTTCACGAAGATCGTCGCCGAGCCGGCCACGCCGGACCGGGACTGGGTGACCGAGCGCACCAGGTCCGCCACCACCCGGGCGGTCGCCACGGTCGCGACGAGGATCACCAGGAGGGTCAGCACCTGGTTGGTCGTGTGCTGCACCGTCCGGGTCAGCGGCAGCGCCGCCGCCGCGGAGGCCGTGCCGCCCGCGACGGCCGCCCACGGGGCGACCGTACGCAGGGCCTCCACCATGATGTCGTCGCCGCGCCATGCGGTGCGCTCGGCGTGCCGGGCCAGCCAGCGCAGCGCCATACGGAGCAGGAACGCCGCCAGCAGACCGGCGGCGAGGGCGATTCCGGCGTGCACCAGATCGTCCACGGTGAGGGAGCGGGTCACCGCCCACCTCCCGCGCACCCCTGGGCCGACGGCCGCCTCTCCTGGGCGGAGAGCCGTATGTGAAGTCGTGTCACGTGAAGTCACCTGCTCGAGGTATACGGAATCCACGGTGCCGCACCCGCGTTGACCTGCGGGGGCACCGTCGCTCATCCTGCCGTATCCCGCAGGGGGGTTCGTACCGCGCGGGGTGCCCGGGCCTGCGTTCGGCCGGTTCCGGGCGGTCTCACACCCCGTCGAAGGAGCCGTGCCGCCCCGCCCCCGACGTGAACCGGGCCGCGCCTTCCAGGCTCTCCGCCAACACGGCCGCCCCGTGCCGCAGTTCGGCCGCGAGCGCCTCCTCTTCGCCCAGCCCCTCCTGCTCCAGCACCGACGCGCGGTCCGAGCGCAGGCACGCCTGCGGGAACCGGGCCAGGGACGCGGCCAGTTCCTCCGCCTCCGCGCGGGCCCGCCCCACCGGTACCACCCGGTTGGCCAGCCCCATCGCGTACGCCTCGTCGGCCGGCACCGGACGCCCGGTCAGGATCATGTCCATCGCCCTGCTCACGCCGATCAGACGGGGCAGCCGTACCGTGCCGCCGTCGATCAGCGGCACCCCCCAGCGGCGGCAGAAACACCCCGAACACGGCGTCCTCCTCGGCCACCCGCAGGTCGCACCAGAGCGCCAGCTCGAGACCGCCCGCCACGGCGTGCCCGGACACCGCCGCGATCACCGGCTTGGACAGCCGCAGCCGGGTCGGGCCCATCGGTCCGTCGCCGTCCTCGGCGACCCGGTTGGCGCGCTCCGTGCCCAGCGCCTTCAGGTCGGCGCCCGCGCAGAACGTGCCGCCCTCGCCCCACAGCACCGCCGCCCGTGCCTCGTCGTCCGCCTCGAACGCGCCGAAGGCGTCGGCCAGTTCGGCGGCCGTCGGCCCGTCCACCGCGTTGCGTGCCTCGGGGCGGGAGAGCACCACCGTGGTGACGGCTCCCCGGCGTTCGATCCGTACCGGCATGACGTGGTCCCTTCCGTGAGTGGACCGGGACCCTACCCGCCCGACGTTCCCACCTCACCCGTCCCGCACGTCAGATCACCCTCAACCGCACCAGCGCCGCCAGGGTCAGCGCGCCCGGCAGCAGCGGCAGCCACACCGTCAGCAGCCGGAACACCACCACGACCGCCGTGGCCACCGCCGCCGCCCCGCCGGCCGCCACCAGCGCCACGACGAGTGCCGCCTCCACCGAGCCGATCCCGCCCGGCGTGGGCACCAGCGCCACCGCCACCGTCGCCGCGAGGTATGCCACCGCCAGGTGCGCGGACGGGACCGCGAGCCCGAACGCCCGTGCCACCAGCACCAGTACGCCCGCCTGGAGCGCCGGGAAGGCCAGCGCGCCGCCCCACAGCGCCAGCGCCCGCGCGGGCCGGGCGTGCACCGACCGCGCCTCGCCCAGCGCCGTCCGCAGGAACCCGGCCACCACCGTCCGCACCCGCCGTACGGCGGCGAGCGCGCCGATGACGAGGACGAGCACCGCGCCCGCCGCGAGGAACGGCCCGGCCGGCGCCTCGTCCGGCAGCAGCGACCCGAACGGCAGCGCGTCGGGGAACGCCACCAGCAGCGCGGCCAGCAGCCCCACCCGCCCGACGCTCTCCGCCAGCAGATACAGCGCCAGCGCGGCCGAGGACCGGGCCGTGCTCAGCCCGCACACCGTCATGAACCGAAGGTTGACCGCGCTCGCCCCCAGCCCGGTGGGGAGCAGATGGTTCGCCGCGCCCGCCGCGAACTGCGTGGCCACCAGCCGCCGTCCGGGCAGCCGTTCGAGCACCGCGCCCTGCCGGGTGCACGCGGCGGCCGGCCAGGTCAGACACGTCAGACCGGCCGCGGCCAGCAGCCACGGCCACCGGGCGGTCGTCACCAGACCCAGCCCCTCGGCCAGCACCTCCCGCTGCCGTACGGCGACCACGGCCACGAGCAGCAGCGGCAGCACGCACAGCACCCGTCGGATCGTCACCGTCATGTTCACGGAGGATGAACGACGGGTGCGAACGGAGAGTTGCGAGGAGCGGGACGCCGGGGGACGGGCGTTGTCGGCATCCGCCGGCCGGGGCGGCGTACCGGGCGCGGCCTTGACCTCAATCATGGTTGAGGTCCTAGCGTCGCCGTCATGAGCATGGAAACCACCGCGTGGGCGCAACTGCGCAGCGTCATGACCGCCGAGGACGAGCGCCGGCCCGTCACCCGGGACACCCTGCGCCGCATCGGCGCCTTCGCCCGCCCGCACCGCCGCAAGCTGATCCTGTTCCTGCTGCTCGGCACGGCGACCGCGGCGCTCGCCGTGGCCACGCCCGTGCTCGCCGGGCGGGTGGTGAACACGATCGTGTCCGGCGGCGACCCGGACTCGGTGGTGCGTCTGGCGCTGCTCATCGCGCTGATCGCGGTGGTGGAGGCGGCCCTCGGCGTGCTGGGCCGCCGGCTGTCGGCGGCGCTCGGCGAGGATCTCATCCTGGGGCTGCGGACGGCGGTCTTCGACCACGTGCAGCGGATGCCTGTCGCGTTCTTCACACGGACCCGTACGGGAGCGCTCGTCTCCCGTCTCAACAACGACGTCATCGGAGCGCAGCGGGCGTTCAGCTCCACCCTGTCCACCGTGGTCGCCAACGTCGTCACGCTGGTGCTGACGCTGGGCGTGATGCTCACGCTGTCCTGGCAGATCACCCTGCTGGCGTTGGTCCTGCTCCCCGTGTTCGTGATCCCGGCGCGGCGGATGGGCCGCAGGATGGCCGGACTTCAGCGTGAGGCCGCCACGCTCAACGCGGCGATGGGGACGCGGATGACGGAGCGGTTCTCGGCGCCCGGCGCCACCCTGGTGAAACTGTTCGGGCGGCCCGAGGAGGAGTCCGAGGAGTTCGCGGTACGGGCGCGGCGGGTGCGGGACATCGGCGTGCGGACGGCCACCGCCCAGACGGTGTTCATCACCGCCCTCACGCTCGTCTCCGCCCTCGCCCTCGCGCTGGTCTACGGCCTCGGCGGCCGGCTCGCCCTCTCCGGCGCCCTCGACGCCGGCGCGGTGGTCGCGCTCGCCCTGCTGCTCACCCGCCTCTACGCGCCCTTGACTTCGCTGGCCGGGGCGCGGGTGGAGGTCATGAGCGCGCTGGTGAGCTTCGAGCGGGTCTTCGAGGTGCTGGACCTCGACCCGCTGATCCGGGAGAAGCCGGACACCCGCGAGGTGCCGGAGGGGCCGGTCGCCGTGGAGTTCGACGACGTCCGCTTCGGCTATCCGTCCGCCGACAAGGTCTCCCTCGCCTCCCTGGAGGAGGTCGCCGCCCTCGACACACGCGGCGGCGAGGAGGTGCTGCACGGCATCTCCTTCCGCGCCGAACCCGGGCAGACCGTCGCCCTCGTCGGCTCCTCAGGCGCCGGCAAGTCGACGGTGGCGTCCCTGCTGCCGAGGCTGTACGACGTCGACGCGGGGGCGGTCCGCGTGGGCGGGGTCGACGTACGGGACCTGAGCGCGGCGTCGCTGCGGGCCACGGTCGGGATGGTGACGCAGGACGGTCACCTCTTCCACGACACGGTGCGCGCGAACCTGCTGCTGGCGCGGCCGGACGCGGGCGAGGAGGAACTGTGGGACGCGTTGCGGCGGGCGCGTCTGGACGCGCTGGTGCGGGAACTGCCGGACGGGCTCGACACGGTCGTGGGGGAGCGGGGGTACCGGCTGTCGGGCGGGGAGCGGCAGCGGATGACGATCGCGCGGTTGCTGTTGGCGCGGCAGCGGGTGGTCGTCCTCGACGAGGCGACGGCTCATTTGGACAACACGTCCGAGGCTGCGGTGCAGGAGGCTTTGGGGGAGGCGCTGGTGGGGCGGACGGCTGTGGTGATCGCGCACCGGCTGTCGACCGTGCGGGACGCCGATCTCATCCTCGTGGTCGAGGGTGGGCGTGTGGTGGAGCGGGGCTCGCACGGGGAGCTGCTGGAGGCGGGTGGGCGGTATGCGGAGTTGTATCGGACGCAGTTCGAGGGGGACGCGGTGGTTGTGTGACGGGGGGTTGGGGTTGCTGTTCTGCGCAGTTCCCCGCGCCCCTGGGGTCGCAGTGTCTGCGGGCCGGTGGGGGCTGGTCGCGCAGTTCCCCGCGCCCCTGGAGGGGGCTTGCGGTCTCGCGTTGTCTGCGGGGCGGTGGGGGTTGCCCGCGCAGTTCCCCGCGCCCCTGAAGGGGGATGCAGGCGGGACCAGCCGCCTGCACCCCCCCGTGTCACACCTCGGTCGTCGTCCGTTCCCGTCGCGGGATCGGTTTGCGGGGGGTGGTTCCGCGGGGCCGCTTGCCGCTGCCCGCCTGGGTGTTCAGCTCGATTGCCAAGGGCGATGCCGTCAGGACCGACGAGTACGTGCCCACGACCATGCCGATCAGCAGGGCCAACGCGAAGTCCGTCAGGGAGTCTCCGCCCAGCAACGCCAGCGCGGCGAGGATGAAGATCACGCCGATGCCCGTGTTCACCGTGCGCGGGACCGTCTGCAGGATCGCCTGGTTGGTGACCTGAGCCAGCGGCGCCTTCGCGTCCTTGCGCCACAGTTCGCGGATGCGGTCGAAGACCACCACGGAGTCGTTCACCGAGTAGCCGATCACGGTGAGCAGCGCCGCCAGGAACACGCCGTCGACGGGCTTGCCCAGCCAGGCGAAGATGCCGGTGAGGATCACCACGTCGTGCGCCAGCGCCGCCACCGCGCCCGTGCCGAACATCCACCGGAAACGTACGGCCAGATACAAGAGTTGCGCGACCAGGGCGAGGCCCAGCGCGAGCAGTGCGTTACGGCGCAACTCGTCGCCCAGGCTCGGGCCGATCAGTTCGTCGCGGACCTTCTCCGCACCGCCGCCTACCTCGGCGACGGTCTCGGCGACCTTCACCGCCTCCTCGTTGGACAGCTCCTCGGTGCGCACGGTCAGGCCGTTGTCGCCGGAGGACTGCACGACCGCCTGCGGGAAGCCCGCGTCGGCGAGCGCGGCCCGGGCCCGGTCCGGGTCGACCGTCTGCTCGGTGGAGTACTCGATCAGCCGGCCGCCCGTGAACTCCACGCCGAAGTTCAGCCCGCGTACGACGATGCCCGCGGCGGCGACGGCCAGGACCACCGCCGACACCGCCAGCCAGCGGCGGGGGCGGCGCATCAGCTGCGGGTCGCGGCGGGTGAGGTAGGCGCGGACCCGGCCCACGGAGGCCAGGCCGGTGACCGCGGGACGCCGGTGCACCCAGCGGCGCGCCACCGCGAACTCGGCGAGTACCCGGGTGATCACCAGGGCGCTGATCATGGACGCCAGCACACCGATGCCGAGCGTGACGCCGAAGCCCTTCACCGGGCCGGACGCCAGCACGAACAGCAGGGCCGCCGCGATCAGCGTGGTCACGTTGGAGTCCGCGATCGCGCTGAACGCGCCCTTGAAACCGGCGGTCAGGGCCGAGCGGCCACTGGGCCGGTTGCGCTTGGCGTACTCCTCCCGGGCACGTTCGAAGACCAGCACGTTCGCGTCGACGGCCATGCCGATGGCCAGCACGAAACCGGCGAGGCCGGGCAGCGTCAGCGTCGCGCCGAGGGCGGCGAGTCCGGCGTAGGAGATCAGGCCGTAGCAGAGCAGGGCCACGATGGCGAGGAGGCCCATCAGGCGGTAGACGACGATGACGAACAGCGCCGTGAGGGCGGTGCCGACGACGGCGGCCCAGGCGCTGGCGCGGATGGCCTCGGCGCCCAGCGTCGGGCCGACGGTCCGCTGCTCCACCGTCTCCACCGGCACCGGCAGCGCGCCGCCGTGCACCAGCAGCGCGAGCTCCTTCGCCTCGTCGCTGGTGAACGAACCGGTGATCTGCGTGGACCCGCCGGTGATGCCGGCGCCGCAGGCCACGGACGGGTCGACCTGCGGCGAGGAGATGATCTTGTTGTCGAGGACGATGGCCACGCGGCGCTGCGGGTCGCCCGCCGGGTGGCAGGCGGCCTCACCGGTCAGCCGGGCCCAGCCCTTGCCGTCCTCGAAGTCGACGGTGACGTGCCAGCCGGCGCCGCTCTGCGGGTCGAAGCGGGACTCGGCGCTCTTGACGTCCTGGCCGCTCAGCGCGGCCTTGCCGAGGTGCAGCCGCTCGCCGGACTCGTCGGGGAGCACCCGCTCCCCCTGCGGCAGCTTTTTCGCGTCGGCCGTGCCCGGTCCCTTGACCGGGTGCACGGAGAGCTGCGCGGTGCGGCCGAGCACGTCGGCGGCCTTCCTCGGGTCCTGCACGCCCGGCAGCTCGACGATGATCCTCTGGTCGCCGGAACGGACGATGGTGGGCTCGGCGACGCCGAGCGCGTCGACGCGGCCGCGCAGCACCTCCAGCGTGCGGTCGGTGGCCTCGGCGTCGGCCTTCAGCGTCTCGGTGGAACGGGTCTCCAGCACGATCTGGGTGCCGCCCCGCAGATCCAGTCCGAGACGGACCGGGACGGTGACGGCGACGAACACGGACACGGCGATCACGGCGAGCGCGAACAACGCCCTGACGCGGGCGGGACGTTTCACAGATGCCTCCAGCAAGGCACACGCGCCCGTCGGAGGGGCACGCGGAAAGTAGGAAAAGAAGACGGCTCAGGTGCTGGAGGCGGCGGGTGGCGCCCGCCCCAGGTCCGCCGGGACGTGCGCGGCGGCGGGCGGCGCGTGACCGGCCGACGGCGCGGGACGCGCGGGCCGCGGCGGGACGCGCGGGGTGTACGGGGGCGTGAAGAGGAGGGGACCGGCGGCCGTGTCGCGCTCGCCGGCGTCCCGCTCCGGCCGGGCGAGCACCGTACGGGCGGCGACGTACGCCTCGTCGCTGCGCGGCTGCGTCCCGGAGGAGTAGGTGGGAGTGCCGGGGGACGCCGGGAAGTAGGCGGGGCCCGCAGCGACGGCGGACGCGGGGGCCGCGCCCGGGGTGAAACCCAGGGTCAGCAGCACGGCCGCGAACGCGGCCAGCACGGCCGCGGCGGCCCTCAGCGGAAACCGGGCGGCACGGCCCGGGACGTAGGCGGTCAAGGCTCGACGAGCCCCGCGCGGATGGCGTACCGGGTCAGCTCCAGACGGTCCCGCAGACCCAGCTTGTGCAGCAGGTTCTCCCGGTGCCGCTGCACCGTCTTGACGCTGATGAACAGCAGCTCCGCGATCTCCTTCGACGAGTGGCCCTCGGCGACCAGCTTCAGCACCTCCTCCTCGCGCGGGGTGAGCAGCTGCTCGGGCGCCTCCTCGCCGTGCCGCACCCGGTCCAGGTAGTTGCGGATCAGGGCCGTCACCGCCCCCGGGTACAGGAACGGCTCGTCCCGCATCGCCGCGCGGCAGGCGGCCACCAGGTCACGGTCGGCGACGGACTTCAGCACGTAGCCGCCCGCCCCCGCCTTCAGCGCCTGGAACAGGTACTGCTCGTTGTCGTGCATCGTCAGCATCAGGATGCGCAGCCCCGGCTTCAGCGAGGTCAGCTCCCGCGCCGCCTGCAGACCGGTCAGCCGCGGCATGGCGATGTCCAGCACCGCGAGGTCCACGTCGTGGGTGCGGGCCATGGCGATCGCCTCGGCCCCGTCGCCCGCCTCCGCGACCACCTCCAGGTCCGGCTCCCGGTCGAGGATGAGCCGGACGCCCCGCCGCACCAGCGCGTGGTCGTCGGCGAGGAGGATGCGGATCTTCTCCGCGGGGCGGTCGGCGTGGATGTCCTGGTCGTTCATGACTGCTTCCTGACGGCCGGCACGGTCAGCCGGATTCGGGTACCGGTTCCTGTCGCGGAGACCTCGTCCGGGCTCCAGATGTCCAGCGTGGCCCCGATCAGCAGGGCCCGTTCACGCATTCCGCGAAGTCCCGCGCCCTCCCGGGCGGCGCCGATGCCGCGCCCGTCGTCGGCGACCTCCAGCACGACGGTCTCCTCGTCGCCGTACAGGGACACCTCCACCCGGCGGGCCTCGGCGTGCCGGGCCGCGTTGGTGAGGCTCTCCTGCGCCACCCGGTAGATCACCAGCTCCGTCTCCTGGTCCAGGGCGGGCAGGTCCGGGTCGAAGCGGCGCACCACCCGCAGCCCGGTGTGCGTGGAGAACTCCGTCGCCAGCGACGTCACCGCGCTCACCAGACCCAGGTCGTCCAGTACCCCGGGGCGCAGCCGGCGCACCAGCCGCCGTACCTCGTCCAGGCTGCCCCGGGTGATCTCCTGCGCCTGCAGCAGCTCCTCGCGCAGCGGCTCCGACGCCTCGTCGGACGCCCGCTTCAGGGCCAGCAGCACGGCCGTCATGCTCTGCCCCACCTCGTCGTGCAACTCCTGGGCGATACGGCGCCGCTCACCTTCCTGGGCGAGGATCGCGCGGGCGCTGCTCGCGGCGCGCTCACCCTCCAGACGCTCCAGCATCGCGTTGAACGCGCTCACCAGCCCGGCCACCTCACCGCCGCCGCGCACGGGCAGCCGCTGGCCGGGGCGCAGCAGGTCGACGGTGGTCATCAGCCGGGTCACCCGGTCCAACGGGGCCAGACCGATGCGCAGCAGCGCCGCGTTGGCGACGAGCATCACCACGAGACCGCCGACGAGAATCACCGCCTCCGTCAGCAGCACCGGCACGGACACGGTCACCGGAGCCCACAGCAGCAGCGCCGTGGCGCTGCCGAGCACCACGGCGTTCAGACCGAAGATCCGCCAGTACAGGGACACGGAGGTCACGCCTTCCTCTTTCTCGTCTGCCTCTACTGTCGGTCACCGCGCCCCCTGATGCGGCAGCGACCCCCTGGTCCCGGCGGACACCGGCCAGCCTGCCCCGCCCGCCGCGCCGCGGTCGATGGGCCGCATGCCCCATTTCCCGCCGACCGGCGGACCCATGCCGCACGGGGTGGGTCCTCCGACCCCGCACAGATGGGTCCCGCGCCCAATGGGAAGCGGGGCGGGCCCGGGCCATGGTGGAAGCGTCATGCCGTACGGCCTCACGCCGTACGGCTTCGAGTCGTACGCCTGTACGTCTCCCGCGTCTCTTACGTCTCCAGGAGGACCACGTGTCGCTCGACCTGCCCCGCACCGACCCCCGTGCCGCGAACCTCGCCGCGGACGAGGTCCGCCGGCGCCTGGAGCACGCCCGGACAACCAGGCTCGCGCAGCTCAAGGCGCTGGACGAAACCGGGACGAGCCCGGGCGACCACCTGATGTCGAACCAGAAGGACGCCATCAAGCGCGTCCTGCGGGAGATCGAGGAGGCCTTCGCACGCGTCGAGGACGGCACCTACGGCACCTGCCTGGGCTGCTCGAAGCCGGTACCGCCGGAGCGGCTGGAGATCCTCCCGCACACCCGGTACTGCGTCGGCTGCCAGCGCGCGGCCTGACCGCACCCTCACGTCCGTCCGCCCCCGCTCTGCCCGAGAGGTGCAGTGGTGACCCATCAGACCATCGGCGAGCACGACGAGGTCCTCAGCGCCGAGGACCTCGCCGAGCTCCGTGAGAACCTGCACGAGCAGCTGCTGTTCCGCCGGGAACAGCTGCGGCAGTTCGCCACGGCGAGCCGCGCCGACGACCGCCGCGTCCGCGAGGACGCGGCGCAGGTCGAGGTCGGCGTCAAACTCGCCGCGTCGGCCCGCATGGTGCTCGCCGACGTCGAGGAGGCGCTGGCCCGGATGGACTCAGGGACCTACGGCGTCTGTCACCTCTGCCGCCGCCCGGTGGAGCGCCATCGCCTGCTGGTCGTACCCCAGGCCCGCTACTGCGGGCGTTGCCAGCAGGTGCGCGAGGCCGGCCGGTGACCGTGATCCGGCACCCCCGGCCGGTCCCCCTGCGGCACCGGTACCGGCCGCTGTGCAGGCGCTGCCCAGGTCTCGCTCTCGACCTGGGCAGCGCCCGCACCCGCGCGTTCATCGCGGGACGCGGCATGGTCCTGGACGTGCCCACCGTGACGTTCCCCGGCTCGGGCGCCGTCCACCCCGTGCAGCGCGGCGCCATCGTCGACACCCCCGGCACCGCCCGCATGCTGGAGCGGCTGCTGGGCCACCGCCTGCCGAGGATCGGCCGCCCGCTGGTCGTCGTCACCTCCCCGGTGCTCGACGGTCCCGCGTTCCGCGCCGCGGCCCGTACGGCCGTGGAGGTGCTCCGCCCGCGCGCCGTACTGACGGTCCCCGGCGCGCGGGCGGTCGCGCTGGCCGCCGGCGCCGACCATGTCCGGCCGCTGCTGGTGGCGGACATCGGCGCGCACCTCACCGAGGTGGTGCTGCTCGCCGACGGCGCGGTCACCGACGCCCGGCGCACCGCGCTGGGCACCACCGACCTGTCCGACGGCACACCGCCGGAGCTGATCACCGACGCGGTGGTCGGCATGGTGACGGAGATGCTGCGGCAGGACCGCACCTCCCTCACCCGCACCGCCCTGCGCCGCGGTCTGCTGCTGGCCGGCGGGGGAGCGCTGCGCCCCGAGATCACCGGCGGGCTGCCGGGCGGCCTCAACTGCGCGGTGCAGCCGGTGCCGTCGCCGCACACCGCCGCGGTGCGCGGGGCGGCGGGACTGCTGGCGGTGGCACATCGGCATCCGTCGGTCGACGGGGTGCTCTGACCGGCCTGTGCCGGGCCGGCCGGCCTGCGTTTCACCGGCCGGCCGGTGCCTGGCCCGCCTGTGCCGGGCGCACTCACCTGCCCGGCCGAGCGGCCTGGGCCGGACCGACCGGCCCGCGCAAGGCCGACTCACCTGCCCGGCCGAGCGGCCCCCGCTGGGCCGGCCGGCCTCCGCCTGCGACCGCTATCGGAAAGGAGCCATGACGTGGCGGGCACCGTACCTCCGCCGCAGCCGCCCCCCGGACCGCCGCCGCGCCCGCTGTTCTGGCCCTGGCGGCCCAACCCGCTGCGCCGCCGCACCGACACCGTGCGGGCCTGGCTGGGGCTCGGCGTGCTGCTCGCCGTCCTGGCCGTGGCGCCCGTGGCCGGCGCCCTGGTGGGCGACGCCGCGCACCGCCACTACCAGGACGTCGCGCGTCACCAGCAGCAGACGCGCCACCTCGCCGACGCCACCCTCGTCCACGACGCGCCCCGGCACCCCGAGCCGGGCTCGGACGAGGAGAAGAAGACGCGCTACCCGGTCGAGGTCCGGGTCGTCACCCGCGAGGGACGCACCCGCACCACGCGCGCGGAGGTCCCGCCCGGGCTGACCGCCGACAGCGTCGTCAGCATCTGGATCACCTCCGACGGCGAGGCGACCGACGCACCCCTCACCGGCAGGGAGGTCCGCAGCCGCGCCGTGGGCTGGGCGCTGCTCGCCGCGATCGGCGTCGCCCTCGCGGGCGCCGCCGTGCACACCGTCACCGGTCTCGTCCTGCACCGCCGCAACCTCGCCCGCTGGGCCGCCGCCTGGGCGGAGACAGCTCCGCGCTGGACGACGCCGACCTGATGCGAAAGTTTCGTACGCGCTTGATCGATCTTCGACCCAGCGCCCGGTGACCTGTCGCCGCTTCACATCCCAGGTGCCTCCACTCGGCCTTTGAACTGGTCAGATAGCGGCGGACCCTGATCCGGGGTCACTCGAACTTTTCGAAACTCTCACCGAAACCGTTGACGGTTGACGTGCTCGGACCAACACTGTCACGGCATCGACCTCCCCATCGAGCCGTAACAGGAGGCGTCACCCATGCATGTGTCCGTACCCCCCGGCGGCCGCAGACGCGGCCGACTGATCATGAGCGTGAAGAGCGTCTGGACGATCGCTCTCGCCGCGCTCACCGCACTGCTCCTCACCACCGGCACGGCGACCGCCGCCCCCGTCATCTCCACCAACCAGACCGGCACCAACAACGGCTGGTGGTACTCCTTCTGGACCGACTCCCAGGGCACCGTCTCCATGGACCTGGGCTCCGGCGGCAGTTACAGCACCCAGTGGAGGAACACCGGCAACTTCGTGGCCGGCAAGGGCTGGAGCACCGGAGGACGCAAGACCGTCAACTACTCCGGCAGCTTCAACCCGTCAGGCAACGCGTACCTGACGCTGTACGGCTGGACCACCAGCCCGCTGATCGAGTACTACATCGTCGACAACTGGGGCACCTACCGGCCCACGGGTGAGTACAAGGGCACCGTCACCACCGACGGCGGCACGTACGACATCTACAAGACCACCCGGTACAACGCCCCCTCCATCGAAGGCACCCGCACCTTCGACCAGTACTGGAGCGTCCGGCAGCAGAAGCGCACCGGCGGCACCATCACCAGCGGCAACCACTTCGACGCCTGGGCCGGCAAAGGCATGAACCTGGGCAGCCACAACTACATGATCATGGCCACCGAGGGCTACCAGAGCAGCGGCAGCTCCAACATCACCGTGAGCGAGGGCTCCTCCGGCGGTGGTGGCGGAGGCGGCGGTGGCGGTGGAGGCGGTGGAGGCGGCAACGGCGGCTGCACCGCGACCCTGTCGGCCGGCCAGCAGTGGGGCGACCGCTACAACCTCAACGTCTCGGTGAGCGGCTCGAGCAACTGGACCGTGACCATGCGGGTCCCGTCCCCCGCCAAGGTCTCCGCCACTTGGAACGTGACCGCTTCCTACCCAGACAGCCAGACCCTCGTCGCGCGGCCCGACGGCAACGGCAACAACTGGGGCGCGACCATCCAGACCAACGGCAACTGGACCTGGCCGTCGGTGTCCTGCAGCGCCGGCTGACCTTCGTACGAGGAGGACCCCCACACATGAGCACCGGAAAGCGACAGCACGTCACCCGGTACCTGGTCCCGGGTGTGGCTGCCGCCGCACTGACCGTGGCAGCCACCGTGACCACGGGCGCCGGCGCCGCACCCGCACAGGCGGCCGCCTGCAACGGGTACGTCGCGCTCACCTTCGACGACGGCCCGTCGGCCGGCAGCACCATGAACCTGCTCAACGCGCTGAAGCAGAACGGCCTGCGGGCCACCATGTTCAACACGGGCCAGAACGCCGCCGCCAACCCCTCGCTGGTCAAGGCCCAGGCGGACGCGGGGATGTGGGTCGCCAACCACAGCTACACCCACCCGCACATGACCCAGCTGAGCCAGTCCCAGATGGAGTCGGAGATCTCCCGCACCCAGCAGGCGATCGCGAGCGCCGGGGGCGGCACACCCAAGCTGTTCCGCCCGCCCTACGGCGAGACCAACTCCACCCTGCGCTCGGCGGAGGCCAAGTACGGTCTGACGGAGGTCATCTGGGACGTCGACTCGCAGGACTGGAACAACGCGAGCACCGACGCCATCGTGCAGGCCGCCTCCCGGCTGAACGACGGGCAGGTCATCCTGATGCACGACTGGCCGGCGAACACCATCGCCGCCATCCCGCGGATCGCGCAGAACCTCGCCTCCCGCGGGCTGTGCGCCGGCATGATCTCCCCGCAGACCGGCCGGGCGGTCGCCCCCGACGGTTCCGGCGGCGGGGGAGGGGGCGGCGGAGGCGGCGGCAACGGCTCCTGCACCGCCACCCTGTCCGCGGGCAGCGTCTGGGGCGACCGGTACAACCTCAACGTCGCGGTGAACGGCTCCAACAACTGGACCGTGACGATGAACGTGCCGTCCCCGGCGAGGGTGCTGAGCACCTGGAACGTCACCACCTCCTACCCCAGCAGCCAGACGCTCGTCGCCCGGCCGAACGGGAGCGGGAACAACTGGGGGGTGACGATCCAGACCAACGGCAACTGGAACTGGCCCACGGTCTCCTGCAGCACGAGCTGAGCAGGTCGGGTGAGCCGCGGTGCGTGTGGTCGCCGCGGCTCACCTCGGGCGCCTTCACTTCAGGTGTTCGGTGAACCACCCGGCGGCCAGCTCCGCCACCCTCTCCAGGGCGCCCGGCTCGCCGAACAGGTGGGTGGCGCCCGGCACCACGTCCAGCCGGTGCGGCGCGGACAGCCGCTGGGCGGCCTGGCGGTTGAGTTCCAGCACCTCGGTGTCCGCGCCGCCCACCACCAGCAGCACCGGGCACGCCACCAGGGGCAGCGCGTCGCCCGCCAGGTCGGGGCGTCCGCCGCGTGAGACGACCGCTGACACCCGCCGGGGCCGCTCCGTCGCCGCGACCAACGCCGCCGCCGCGCCCGTACTGGCCCCGAA
The DNA here is from genome assembly GCA_014655195.1 of Streptomyces cellulosae. Classification (GTDB taxonomy): domain Bacteria; phylum Actinomycetota; class Actinomycetes; order Streptomycetales; family Streptomycetaceae; genus Streptomyces; species Streptomyces cellulosae. The sequence goes on from BNBH01000020.1 coordinate 33,059, forward strand.
CAGCCCCACCGGCAGGTCCACCGCGTCCGTCCGGTCCTCCAGCCAGTCCACGGCGTGCGCCAGGCGGCCCGCGAGCAGGCCGATGTCGAAACGGTGCCGGCCCGTCGCCGCGTCCTCGTCCTCCTCCGCCGCCGTCAGCAGATCCAGCAGCAGCGTGCCGCACCCCGCCCTGCGCAGCACCCCGGCAACGGCCCGGTTGCGCGGGCTGAGCCGCGAACTGCCGCTGCCGTGCGCGAACAGCACCACACCGCGCGCCCCCACGGGGATCTCCAGATCACCACGCAGGGCCGCGGCTCCCGACGGAACCGTCACCGACGCGCTCACCATGCCCGGCCACCTCCTCCGGCCACTCCGGTCCGGTCCACCGGGTACCCGGTTTGCCGCCCGCGACCGGGGGCTACCCGATGGGGGGACGAGGCGAAGGAGGTGCATGGACGTGCCCGACAGCCGTCCCGGATCCAGCCGCGAGCCGGTTCCCCGTGCCCGCTCGGGGATGGTGGGCCGCAGGTACCCGCGCACCGGCACCGAGCCGGTCACCGCGCGCAGCCCCCTGAAACTGCGGCTGCTGCTGGCCTCCGTCTTCCTGCCGCTCTTCGTCGCGGGAACGGTGCTGTTCGCGGTGTGGGCGGCGGACTCCGCCCCCGGCGACAGCCCGGGCAGCGGCCCACTGACACTCCTCGCCGTGATCTGCGGCGTCCTCGCCCTGACGGCCGCGCTGGACCTCACGGTCGTGCTGCGCCGCCTGCGCCGGGAGCGGGGCGCGGCGGAGTGACTGGCGCCGGCTGCCCGGTGGGCGGTGATGTGCCGGGCGCGGTGCGGGGGCGTTCCGGCAGTGGCGCGGGACGTCACGGTGGTGCTGCGCCGCCTGCGCCGGGAGCGGGGCGCGGCGGAGTGACCGGCGCCGGCCTCTCCGGTGGGCGGTGATGCGTTGCGCACGTGGCGCTGCGAAGCCGCCGGGACGGCCGGGCCGTACGCGGCGGTCGCCCTCTGCCGCGTGCGCCGGCAGGCGGCTGCTCCACGGTGACTCGCGTCGGCTTCCGGCAGGACCGTGCTGCGCCGCACGCGGCGTGGCGGGACGGCCGGTTGACTTGCCGCGCCGTACCTGCCCGTGGTGCCGCGCCTCGGCGCAGGGAAGGGCGTCAGCCCTCCAGCACAGCCGTGCTCTGCCGCACCACCAGATGCGTCGCCAGCTCGATCCGCTGGGCGGGCCCGTCCGGGTCGTCCGGGCGCAGCAGCATGCGGGAGGCCTCCTCCGCCATGTGCCGCAGCGGCTGGTGGACCGTGGTGAGGGGCGGGCTGGACCACTGGGCGAGCGGTACGTCGTCGTAGCCCACGACCGAGAGGTCCTCCGGCACCCGCAGGCCCTTCACCCGCGCCGCCTCCAGCACGCCCAGCGCCTGGAGGTCGCTGCCCGCGAAGATCGCCGTGGGCCGGTCGGGGCTCTCCAGCAGCTCCATGGCCCGCTCGAAGCCGCCCTGGACGTGGAAGTCGCCGAAGCGGGTCAGCCGCGGGTCCACCTCCAGGCCCGCCATCGCCATGGCCGAGCGGTAGCCGTCGAGGCGCGCCAGCGAGCACAGCATGTCGTTGGGGCCGGTGATGATGGCGATGCGCCGGTGGCCGCGCTCGGTGAGGTGCCGGGTCGCGGCAAGACCGCCGGCCCAGTTGGCGGAGCCGACCGACGGCACGTCCGGGTCGGGGTCGCCCGCCGGGTCGATGACGACGAACGGGATGGCGGCCGCCCGCAGTTGGCGCTTGATGTCCTGCGGCAGGCTGGAGAACACCAGCACCACGCCCAGCGGCCGCCGCTGCAGCACGCCCGGCAGCCAGTCCGGGTCGGGGGTGTGCCGGGTGCCGCTCTCGGTGAGCACGACCGTCGCGCGATTCTCTTTCGCGACGTTCTCCACGCCCCGTATCAGCTCCATCGCCCACACGCTCTCCAGCTCGTGGAACACGATCTCGATGAGCGGATAGCGGGCCGCGGGCTGCACCCTCCGCCGGTAGCCGTGCAGGTCCAGCAGCCTCTCCACCTTCGCACGCGTCGCGCGTGAGACATCCGAACGGCCGTTGAGCACCTTCGAAACTGTCGGCATCGACACCCCGGCCTCTTTCGCTACCGCAGCCAGGGTGACACGCCCGCTCGCCTCGTCGTCTTCACGCATACCCGCAGGATAGAGCACCGCGTGTCGATAACGTTTCGGGCGAGTTGCGACTCGACCGTTGACCCCAACTCCCGTCTGACCTACTGTCCCTCGGCATGGACTTTCGGCGATGAAGCCGAAACTTTCGAAAGGCGAACGATGAAGACACGTGCGCGCTTGCCCAGACTGATCGCCACCGGTGCGACGCTCGCCCTGGCCCTGAGCCTGTCCGCCTGCGGTGACGGCAACGGCGGGGCGTCGGCGGACGACGGCAAGATCCATATCCTTGTCTACGGGGACGCCACCAACAAGATCGAGAAGCAGGTCGTCGACAAGTTCAACGAGACGTCCGACGTCAAGGCGGTCCTCGACACCATCCCCGGTGCCGACTACCAGAAGAAGCTTCAGACGATCATCAGCACCCCGCAGGCCCCGGACGTCTTCTTCAACTGGGGCGGCGGCAGCATCAAGCCCTTCGTCAAGGCCGACCTGCTGCTCCCGCTCGACGACTTCATCAAGAAGAACCCGGAACTGGAGAGCAAGTTCCTCCCGTCCGTCTTCAACAACGCCGTCGTCGACGACAAGCCGTACGGCATCCCCATGCGCGGCACGCAGCCGGTGCTGCTGTTCCACAACAAGAACGTCCTCAAGAAGGCGGGCGTCCAGCCGCCGAAGACCTGGGACGACCTGCTCGACGCGGTCGAGAAGCTGAAGGACGAGGGCGTCACCCCGATCGCGCTCGGCGGCGGCGACGTCTGGCCCACCCAGATGTGGTTCCAGTACCTCTACGACCGCATAGCCGGCCCGGAGCTCTTCCAGAAGGCCCTCGACGGCGACAAGAGCGCCTGGGAGGCCCCGGAGAGCAAGAAGGCCCTGGAGAAGATCCGCGAGCTCGTCGACGCGGGCGCCTTCGGCAAGAACTACGACTCCGTCAAGTACACCAACGGCGGCTCGGTCGCGCTGGTCGCGCAGGGCAAGGCCGGCTTCGAGCTGATGGGCTCCTGGTACTACTCCCAGCAGCTCACCGACCACCCGGACTTCGCGGAGAAGGGCCTCGGCTACTCCGCCTTCCCGACGGTCGAGGGCGGCAAGGGCGACCCGAAGAACGTCGCCGGCAACACCAACAACTACTACTCGGTGCTGAAGAAGACCAAGCACCCCGAGGCCGTCGCCAAGTTCCTCGAGCTCATGTACTCCGACGAGTTCGTCAAGGCGCAGCTCGACGTCGGCAACCTCACCACCACGACCAACACCGACGAGTTCATCGAGACGTCCGCGACGCCCGAGTACTCCCGCTTCCAGTACGACCTCGTCGCGGGCGCCCCCTCGTTCCAGCTCTCCTGGGACCAGGCGTACCCGCAGTCGGCGGCGTCGGACATGCACAAGGCCATCCAGCAGTTCTTCAACGGACAGCTCGACGCGGACGGCTTCATCAAGGCCATGCAGGCCCTCCCGACCGAGTGACGAACGGCTCATGACCACAAAGATCACGAGCGCTCCGCCCGCCGCCGGACTCCGCAAGGAGTCCCGGCGGCGGCCGGCCGCCTCCCCCTCCATATCCACGGTGGGCCGCCCGGGCTTCGCCTGGGCGCTGCCCGCCGCCCTGTTCTTCACGCTCTTCGCCATCGTCCCGCTCGTGATGGTCGCGGTGCTGTCCTTCATGAGCTGGAACGGGCTCGGCTCGCCCCAGTGGGTCGGCACCGACAACTGGTCGCGCCTGTGGGACGACCCGGTCATGCTGAAGAGCGTCTGGCTCACCCTGCTGCTGACCGCGCTCGGCGTGGTCGTCCAGACCCCGCTGAGCATCCTGCTCGGCGTCTGGGCGGCCGGCTACCAGCGCAACCGCGCGGTGCTGTCCGTCATCTACTTCATCCCGCTGCTGCTGTCCGCCACCGCCGTCTCCGTGCTGTGGCGTGCGCTGCTCGACCCGAACTTCGGCATCCCGGCGGACGCCTCCTGGCTGTTCGGCGACGGCAACCTGTTCGGCGAACAGGCCACCGCCATCGGCGTGCTGGCGTTCGTCAGCACCTGGCAGTTCACCCCGTTCCACACGCTGATCTACCAGGGCGCCGCCCGCTCCATCCCGCAGGTGCTCTACCAGGCCGCTGAGATCGACGGCGCGGGCCGCTACCGGCAGTTCTTCCACATCACGCTGCCGCAGCTCCGCAACTCCATGATCACGTCGATGATCCTGATGATCGTCGGTGGCCTCACCACCTTCGAGACCGTCCTCATCCTCACCCAGGGCGGCCCCGGCACCGACACGACCATCAGCGCCTACTACATGTACGACAAGGCCTTCAAGGGCTTCGACTTCGGCGCCGGCTCCGCCATCGCCCTCGCCCTGGTCGTCGCCGCCACCGTCATCTCCCTGGTCGTGGTCAAGGTCTCCGGCTACGACAAGATGCGCAGCTCCATGGAAGGTGTGTCATGAGGCGCCGCCCCAACTACCTGGCCGGCGCCGGCTCGATGGTCTGGCTGTTCCTGGTCGGACTGCCGCTGTACGTGATGCTCGCGGCGACCCTGCGCACCCGCCAGGACTACGCCCAGAACGGCCCGGTGTCCTTCCCGGACACCTTCACCCTGGACAACTTCACCGGCGCGTTCGACTCGGGCTTCGGCCGCTACTTCCTCAACACGCTCGTCGTCACGGCCTGCGTGATCGGCATCGTGGTGCTGCTGGTCCCGCCGCTCGCCTACGCCATCGTGCGCAGCCGCGGCAGGACCACGTCGGCGATCTTCCGGCTGTTCCTGCTCGGCCTGGCGATCCCCGCCCAGGCCGTCATCGTGCCGATGTTCTACCTGATCAGCGAAGCCGGGCTGTACGACAACCTGCTCGGCGTCATCCTGCCCACGGCCGCGTTCTGCCTGCCGATGTCGGCGCTCATCCTCAGCGGCGCCATGCGTGACATCTCCCCGGAGCTGTACGAAGCCATGGCCATGGACGGCGCCTCCCCGCGCCGGATGTTCTTCCAGCTGGTGCTCCCGCTGTCCCGGGGCGGACTGTCCACCATCGTGGTCTTCTCCGCGCTCCAGGCATGGAACGGCTTCCTGTTCCCGCTCGTGCTGACCCAGTCCGACTCCACCAAGGTCGTCACCCTGGGCCTGTACGACTTCCAGACCGAACACGGCATCGACATCCCCGGGCTGCTGGGAGCCGTGGTGCTGTCCATGGTGCCCATCCTGCTCGTCTACCTGTTCGCCCGTCGTGCCCTGGTCCAGGGGCTGATGGGTGTCGGAGGAAAGTGACCGCGAACGTGGCCGTAGAGACCACCCCCGAAATCCCCCTCTGGAACGACCCCTCCCACCCCGTCTCCGCCCGGGTCGACGCGCTGATCGGCGCCATGACCCTCCAGGAGAAGATCGCCCAGCTGTACGGCGTGTGGGTCGGCGCCTCCGCCGACGGCGGCGAAGTGGCCCCGCACCAGCACGACATGGAGGAGGCCGTCGACCTCGACGACCTCCTGCCGTCCGGCCTGGGCCAGCTCACCCGCCCCTTCGGCACCGCCCCCGTCGACCCGGCGCTCGGCGCGCTGTCCCTGCTGCGCACCCAGACCCGCATCACCTCGGCGAACCGCTTCGGCATCCCCGCCGTCGCGCACGAGGAGTGCCTGGCCGGCTTCGCCGCCTGGGGCGCCACCGCCTACCCCGTCCCGCTGTCCTGGGGCGCCACCTTCGACCCGGACGTGATCCGCCGGATGGCCGCCGCCATCGGCCGCGACATGCGCGCCGTCGGCGTCCACCAGGGCCTCGCCCCCGTCCTGGACGTGGTGCGCGACGCCCGCTGGGGCCGCGTCGAGGAGACCATCGGCGAGGACCCGTACCTCGTCGGCACCATCGGCACCGCCTACGTCCAGGGCCTGGAGTCCGCCGGGATCGTCGCCACGCTGAAGCACTTCGTCGGCTACTCGGCCTCCCGCGCCGGACGCAACCTCGCTCCCTCCTCCGTGGGCCCGCGCGAACGTGCCGACGTGCTGCTGCCGCCGTTCGAGATGGCGATCCACGAGGGCGGCGCCCGCTCCGTCATGCACGCCTACACCGACATCGACGGCGTCCCGGCCGCGGCCGACGAGGCCCTGCTCACCGGTCTGCTCCGCGACACGTGGGGCTTCGACGGCACGGTCGTCGCCGACTACTTCGGCATCGCGTTCCTCAAGACGCTGCACGGTGTCGCAGGCGACTTCGCCGACGCGGCCGCCGCCGCGCTCAAGGCGGGCGTCGACGTCGAACTGCCCACGGTCAAGACGTTCGGCGCCCCGCTCGTGGAGGCCGTCACCGAAGGCCGGGTACCGGAGGACCTGATCGACCGCGCCCTGCGCCGCGTCCTCACCCAGAAGGCGGAGCTGGGCCTGCTGGACCGGGACTGGAGCCCGGTGCCGCCCGCGTTCGACGGCGCCGACCTGGACGACCCCGACGCCCTGCGCGGCAAGATCGACCTGGACGGACCCGAGAACCGCGAACTGGCCCGCGAGATCGCCGAGAAGGCGGTGGTCCTGCTCAGCAACGACGGCACCCTGCCGCTGGCCCGCCCCCGCCGGATCGCGCTCGTCGGCCCCAACGCCACCGAGCCGTCGGCCGTCCTCGGCTGTTACTCCTTCCCGCAGCACGTGGGCGTGAAGTATCCGGACATCCCTGTGGGCATCGAACTGCCCGACCTGCGCGAGAGCTTGACTGCCGAGTTCCCGGACGCCGAGATCACCGTCGTCCGCGGCACGGGCGTCGACGACGGGGACCTCTCCGGCATCGCGGAGGCGGTGGACACGGCGCGTGACGCCGACATCGTCGTCGTGGCGCTCGGTGACCGCGCCGGCCTGTTCGGCCGCGGCACCAGCGGCGAGGGCTGCGACGCGGAGTCCCTGGCACTGCCGGGCGCGCAGCAGCAACTGCTGGACGCGCTGCTCGACTCGGGCACCCCGGTGGTGACGGTCCTGCTGGCGGGCCGCCCCTACGCGCTGGGCCGCGGGGTGGGGGAATCGGCGGCGATCGTGCAGTCGTTCTTCCCGGGCGTCGCGGGCACGCGGGCCATCGCGGGCGTGCTCAGCGGCCGTACGAACCCGTCCGGCCGCCTCCCGGTCAGCGTCCCGCGCACGTCCGGCTCCCAGCCGACCACGTACCTCGGCGCCCCCCTCGCCCAGGCCAGCGAGGTGTCCAACATCGACCCGACGCCGGCGTTCGGCTTCGGCCACGGCCTGACGTACACCACGTTCGCGTGGAGCGACCTGACGGTGGACGCCGAAGAGGCGCCGACGGACGGGGAGTTCACCGCCTCGCTCACCGTGCGCAACACGGGGGAGCGGGCCGGCACGGAGGTCGTCCAGCTCTACCTGCACGACCCGGTCGCCTCGGTGGTCCAGCCGGTCCAGCGCCTGGTCGGCTACACCCGTCTGGACCTGGAGCCGGGCGAGGAGCGCAGGCTCCGGGTCACGATCCCGGCGGACGTGGCGTCCTTCACCGGCCGCGACGGCCGCCGCGTCGTGGAACCGGGTGCGTTGGAACTCCGCCTGTCGGCCTCCAGCACGGAGCCCCGCCTGACGGCGGCGGTCACCCTGACGGGGGAGGCACGGGAGGTGGACCACAGGCGGCGGTTCCGGGCGGAGTTCTCGGTGGAGTAGCCGCACGGTTCGGGGGAGACGACGGTGCGGGTCCCGGAGCCGGGGACCCGCACCGCCGTCGTTCTGCCTGCGCTACTTCAGATAGGGGCCGTCGGTGCCGATCTTGCCCGGTCCGTCGAGGACGTAGACCCGGAGGTTGCCCTTGCCGGGGGCCGCCACCGAGAGGGTGCCGTTGGTGATCGTGCGGGTGTCGCCGGTGATCGCGTCCCGGTAGGTGCCGTTGGGGATGCCGGTGAAGGTGGCGGCGCCCGAGACGGTGACCAGGGCGAAGCTGTCGGTGGCGCCCGCGGTGTAGCGGCGTTTGAAGGCCATGTCGCCGCTGATGCCGGCTGTGGAGTACTGGCCCGACTGGAGGGCGGGCACGGCGCGGCGGATCTGGTTGAGGCGCTGTACGTGCTTGACCAGGGGCTGTTGGAGGGTGGTGGCGACCGTCCCGGAGGCGGACTCGACCTGGGAGAAGCCGGACGCCTTCACCTCACCGGCGAGGTGGTCGCCGTAGTAGGCGCGCCCGGTGGTGGCCAGCGGGCAGCTGGGGCCGCAGTCGATCTTCTTGCCCTTCTGGAACTCGATCTCCGAGCCGTAGTAGAGGGTGGGGATGCCGCGGAAGGTCCACATCAGCGACATGTTCTCGGCCCAGGCGTCGGTGCCGCCCGTGTAACGCTCGCTGCTCTTGTTGGGGCCGTAGTCGTGGCTGTCGACGTAGACGACGTTGTACGTGGCGTCGTTGTAACTGTCGTCGGAGTCCTTGCCGTTGTGGAAGGCGTTGCTCGCGTCGCCGAAGTTCATGTGCATCCGCATGTCGATGACGTGCATGCCGGAGGCGCGGCTGTGGTCCGGGGCGTGGTAGCTGTTGCCGTCGAGGAACGCGTTGGTGGACGTGGGCTGGTTGCCGGTGCCCTGCTGCTGTTCGTACTCGTACATCTCGAGCGCCGCCCGCTCGTCGTCGGCGCTGTACTCCTTGCGCTCCTTCCAGGTGTAGAACTGCGCCGAGTGGTTGACCGAGCCGCGGTTCCACTTGTCGTTGACGAAGGCGGCGACCTCGCCGAAGACGAAGAAGTTCCGCGCGGCCTCGGCGCCGTGCCGCTGGGCGACGCGTTCCTGGACGGCGGGCAGGAAGCGGCGGTTCCAGGTGGTGCGCGGGATGTGCACGGCTGTGTCGACGCGGAAGCCGTCGACTCCCATGTCGATGTACTTGTTGTATGCGCCGATCACATAGTTCTGCACCTGCGCGTTCTCGGTGTTGAAGTCGGCCAGGTCCTCATGCAGCCAGCAGGAACGGGAGTCCTCGCCCTCCCAGTTGCCGATCCAGCACTGGTGGTAGAGCGCCTTGGGGAACATGCCGGAGGTGGGGCTCGGCCACTGGCAGTTGTAGAGGGTGTAGCCCTCGGGACTTCTGCCGCCCGTGGGGACGCCCCAGTTGACGCAGGTGTTGCCGGAGGGCTCGGCCGTGGACCACAGGTCGCCGTTGTAGTAGGACTTACCGCTCTTGGGTTCGACGGTGAGCCCGTCGTACTCGAACCCCGGCTGCCTCTCGTCGTAGTACCAGCTCCACTGCGCGTCCCGCACCCCGTAGACGGTCGGGGTGAACAGCCCCTTGGCCCCCCACCGGGAGGAGTGGTTGTAGACGACGTCCTGGTAGATCTTCATGCCCTTGGCGTGGGCGGCGTCGATGAGGTCCTGGTAGGAGGCGCCGGCGGACTCCAGGCGCGGGTCGACCTTGTAGAAGTCCCAGCCGTGGTAGCCGTGGTAGTCGTAGTCGGACCGGTTGAGGACCACCGGGGTGATCCAGATGGCGGAGAAACCGAGCGCCTTGATGTAGTCGAGTTTGTGGACCAGTCCCTTGAAGTCGCCGCGGAACATGGGGTCGTCGTTGGCCGCGTTGCCGGACTTCTCGTGCTGGCTGCCACCACGGTTGTTGGCGGGGTCGCCGTCGTGGAAGCGGGCGGTGACGACGAAGTAGATGGGGTCCTTGCGGGGGTCGGTACCAAGGGGCGTGCCGGAGGCGGGCGTTGAGGGCTCGGTGCCGGTCGTCGCGGTGGCGGAGGGCGAGGCGGGGGAGAGGTTGCCGGCGGCGTCGACGGCGCGGACGGTGTAGGTGTAGGCGGTGTTCTCCTCGAGCCCGGTGTCGGAGAAGACGGTGGAGCCGACGTCCGATACGACGTCCCCCTTGGTCCCGCCGGTGCGGGTGACCTGGTAGCCGGTGACACCGGTGTCGTCGCTCGACGGTTCCCAGGTGAGGACGACGGAGACGCCGTCGGCGCGTGCGGTCACGCCGGTCGGCGCGGTGGGCGCCTGCGTGTCGGGTGCCTGCTCGGCACAGGGGTCCTCCGCGTCGGCGGTGACCGTGCTGTCGGCGACGGCGGAGACACCGGCGGGGATCGTGTAGTCGGCGCCGCCGTTGTTGTCCCAGACGCCGTTGCCGTTGTTGAAGGCGGCGGTGAGGGAGGTGGCGGAGCCCAGGTTGAGGTCCTGCTTCCACCATCCCGTGCACACGGGCCGCATACCGATCCCGGGTACGGTGGTCCAGGCGCCGCCGGCGGGCCGGTAGTGGATGTTGGCGGTGGTCCAGCCGAGGGTGCGGGTGGAGTAGTAGACGGTGGCGGTGTTGCCGTCGCCGTCGGGGGCCGCGCAGGGGTCGGAGTGGGCGACGACGCCGTCTTTGACGGTGATGTTCCCTGTGCCGAGGGCGTAGTTGCGGCCACTGTTGTTGTCCCAGGTGCCGGAGCCGTCGGTGAAGGTGGCCTGCAAGCCGTCGGCGGTGCCGAGGTCGACGGTCTTCTTCACCCAGCCGGTGCAGGCCGCCTCCATCTCGATGCCGGGGACGGTGGTCCAGGCGCCGCTGTCGGGGGCGTAGTGAAGGTGGTGGCGGGCCCAGTTCTTGGTGGTTGTGGAGTAGTACACGGTCGCCGTGTTCCCGGCCGCCGCGTCGGGGGCCGCGGCGGCGGTGGGGGAGGGGGCGGTGAGGAGGCCTAACAGGGTGACGGCGGCTGCCGCGGCGGCAACCGGCCGCCCTAGGAGCCGCGTGCGGGTGCGTCTCATGGGTGTCTCCAGGGAGAGCGCGGGGTGGGAGTCAAGACGTGCGGGCGCGCGGACGATGCAAGTACGTACGGAAACTTGCTGAAAGCTCTTACGGCAGCGGCAAGTTACCGCCGGGATACGAAGGTGTGAAGGGGGTGTGCTTCAACTTTCCGGCGGGCCAGGGCCAGGCTCTGGCCTGGACCAAGGAGGTGATCGCAACACCTTGCAGGCATCTTGCGGCGCCTTGCAGGGCCGACAAGGGAAGGGGAGATTGCAGCGTGATGCGGCGGCCACAGAGGGGGAGTTGTTCTACGAACGCTGCGTCGGACCAGGGGTGGTTGAAGGAAGCGCCGCCCACCGACGCGGACGGAGGGCGGCGGTCCTGACTACTTCGCGGCGAGTCCTACGAACGCCGCCCACCCGTCGCGACCGATCCGCAGTACGGGGCCGGCCTCGACGGCCTTGGGGTCCCGCACGTAGACGGTGCGCGCCCCCTGCTCCACCGCACAGTGATCCGTCGTGAAGCACAACGACCGAGCCGCCGCTCCGGCCACGGCGGGGAGCCGTACGGCGGCCGTACAGATCCGTACGCCCGCCGTACCGAGCCCTGTGTCCTACCACCGATCCCGGTGAACCACCTCCGTCATCGACCGCCGCCGCACCGGACCGAACTTGCCCAGCGGCCATCCCACCGGGATCGCCGCGAAGGTGTTCATGTCCTTGGGGATGCCCAGCGCCGCCTTCCACTCCGTCTCGAGGAACAGGTGCCAGATGGTGATGTTGGCCGCCAGGCCCAGCCCTCGCGCGGCGAGCAGCAGGTTCTGGACGCCCGGGTAGACGCAGGAGCCCTCGGCGAGGGCGGAGAAGCGTTCCTGGATGCGGCCCATCCGCTCCGTCGCCTCCGCGCCCAGCGCCTCGGCGTAGATCCGCAGGCCCTCCTCCTCGATCCGCGGCGGCGGGAACTGGTAGCAGGGGATGATCAGCGCCGGGGTGTCGGCGAAGTGGTCGCGCTGGTACTCGATCGCGGCGACCATGCGTCCGTACGCGGCCTCGTCCATGCCCTCGGGGGCGTACTTCCCGGTCGTGGCCAGGTACGCGTCCACACACCGCTTCCACAGCGGCGCCAGCTCGGCCATGACCGCACGGTCGGTGACGACGACGTACTCGTAGCGCTGCATGTTGCCGCCGCTCGGGCCCCATACGGCCGCCTGTACCAGCTGGTCGAGCAGCTCGTCCGGCACCGGGTCGGGGCGCAGGCGGCGCATCGCCCGCATCGTGCTCATGGTCGCGAAGAGGGACGGCTCGGCGGCGCCGGCGGCCACGGCCCCGGCGACAGCGGTTTCAGTTGTCATGATCGGGAGTGTAGGGACTGTGAACTTCCCGTGTGACGGGTCCAGTTGAATGCGAAACCGTCAGCCCCTCATTTCCCCGCTTCCTCGCTTTCCGTGCATGACGTCCCGCCCGGCGCGGTACTCGGCCCGCACTCACTGCGGAAGGAAGCGGATCATGGCGATCTGTGAAGTGTGCGGGAACGACTACGCCCTCTCCTTCGAGGTGCACACCGTCGACGGTTCCGTCCATACGTTCGACAGCATCGAGTGCGCCGCCCACAAGCTGGCGCCCATCTGCGACAACTGCGGCTGCAAGGTGCTCGGCCACGGCCATCAGGTCGGCGGCCAGTTCTTCTGCTGCGCCCACTGCGCCCGCGCCCAGGGGCACGCCGAGCTGGCCGACAGCGCCTGACCGTCACGCTCCGTGTTCGGAGCCGTCCTCCGTATCCGGAGCCGTCCTCCCTGTCCGGAGCCGTCACCCGTCACCGTAGCGGGGTGCCATACGGCTCCCTGAACCCGCGCGCAGGTTCAGCTCCGCCTCCGCCAGCCGGGCCACGGCCTCCGCGTCCGTCAGTCCGGGCACGCACACCACCTCACCCGCCTCCAGACCGGCCAGGGACGCCGTCACCACGTCCGCCGCCGGCATCCCGCCCTCGTCGTGGACGCGCCGCTCACCGCCCACCGGGGTGTCCCCGGCGCCCAGGTGGAACTCGGTCGCCGTGAGGCCGGGGCACACGACCTGCACCCGTACCGGAGAGCCGGCCAGTTCGGCGGCCAGGGTGCGGGTGAACGTCACCGCGTACCCCTTCGTCCCGGCGTAGACGGCCCGCCAGGGGAGCGGGTCCGGCGGCAGGTCACCGGCGAAGGCCAGCAGCGACGCCACGTTGATCACCGCGCCCCGGCCCCGCGCCAGCATGCCCGGCACGGCGGCCGGGTCAGCGCCGTGAGCGCCACGACGTTCACGTTCACCACCCTGGTGAGCAGGGCGGGGTCCACCTCCGCGAACGGGCCGTAGCCGTTGATGCCCGCGTTGTTGACCATTAGGTCCACGTCGGCCCCTGACGCCCGCTCCACCACGTGGGCCAGGTCGTCCGGGCTGCCCAGGTCCGCCACCAACGCCTCCACGGCCGCCGCGCCCTTGTTGAGCGCCTCCTCCGCGAGGACGTCCAGTCGCTCCGCCCGCCGGGCGACCAGCACCAGACCCCAGCCGCGCGCCGCCAGCCGGGTCGCGTACTCCCATCCGATGCCGGACGAGGCCCCCGTGACGATCGCCGTGCCGGGTGCGTCGTGCGAGGTCATGTGCGTCCTTCCTCCGTCGCCGGGTGGTGCCTGGCCGGAACGCCGTCCGACCTGCGCCGGGTGTCCCGGCGGCCCCGGAACGAAACGCGGTGGCAGCGGTCGGGCGCGGGTCACAAAGGCGTGGAGCGGCACCACGCCCTCCTTCTACGCTGACCCCCATGCCCCGCTCCAAGACCTCCTTCGTCTGCCTGCCGTGCCGGGCCTCCTGCAAGCAGCCGCACCCCGCCCGGACGCGAAACGGCGAGGCCGGGCGGCGGGTCTGCCCGCGCTGTGCCGGCACGCTGATCCACGTCGGCTCCGCCTTCGCCCCGCCGCCGCGCAGGGACACCGAGGGGTGGAGGGTGCTCTCCCTGCTGCTGCACGCCGGCGTCCGTTTCCACAAGAGCTGTTGCGCCGGGCCCGGGTACCGGCCGCGCACGCTCCGCGAGGTGCGCGAGCGGATGGCGTACGCCCGGCGCACGGGGGAGCCGATCGCGAGGGCGCTGGTGCGCCACGAGGTCCCCTGACGGCCGAGGAGGACGCGCCCGGACCGTCACGGAGGGGCGTGGGAGGCTGGAGGTATGGACACGGGACGGGCGGCGCACTCCGCCGGCGAGGCGATACCGGCACCGGTGCCGACACCGGGACCGGGCGGCGACCGCACGCCCCGTGCCGAGCACATCGACCCCGTGCCGTTCACCCCCGACACCCTCCTCTGGGACATGGCCGGCGACATCCGCGTCCTGCTCTACCTCCCCGCCGCCCTCGTCCTCCAGGTCGCGCACCCGGCCGTCGGCGCCGGCGTCGACGAGCACTCCGTCTTCCGCACCGACCCCTGGGGCCGCGCCCGCCGCTCGCTCGACTCGCTGCAGCTGTGGGTCTACGGCGGCGACCGGGCCGTCGAGGAGGGGCGCAGGCTGCGGCGGCTGCACCGGGACATCAAGGGCACCGACACCCGGGGGCGCCCCTACCACGCGCTGACGCCCGCCCACTACGCCTGGGTGCACGCCACCGGCTTCCCTGTCTTCCTGCGGGCCGCCGAGTATCTGTTCCGCCCGTTCGACGAGGCGGGGGAGCGGGAGCTGCACACGGAGGCGCGGCGGCTCGGGCGCATCCTCGGCATCCGGGAGCGCGACATGCCGGGCTCCGTCGAGGAGTTCCGGATCTACTTCGACGCGGTCGTCCGCGACGAGCTCGAACGGACCGTCGTCGTCGAGGAGTTGCTCGACCCGCGCCGGTCCGTGCCACCGCCGGACGGGGCGGCGGCAGTGCTGCGGCTGCTCTGGCCCGTACTGCGTCCCGTCCTCCTCCGGCTCCAGGTCTTCGTCACCAAGGGGCTGTTGCCGCCCGTCGCCCGTGAGCGGCTGGACGTCCCGTGGACGGCGCGTGACGAGCGGCGGCTGCGGCTGCTCGGCCGTGTCGTCCGCACCGTCGTACCCCGTCTGCCGGAACGTCTCCGTTACCTGCCCGTCGCCTACGCCGCACGCCGCGCCGCCCGCGCCTGACACCCCGCCCGGGCGGCTGTTGAGCCCCCCCCAGGCCTGTCACCAGCCCTTGGTCAGGCACCTCCGTCATGCCCATTGCTCACCGCCGCGACCCTCGCTATGTTAATCGAAAATCACATCCGTGCGACGAGGTTCAGCACGCATCTGTCGCGCAACTGGCAAGTCTGCGAAGGCATCCCGAACCGTCCCTCCCCTCAGGGAAGCAGGTAAGTCAATGGAGAACCTCAGCAGGAGAAGGGCGCTGACCCTCGGTGTCGCGCTGGGCCTCGCCGGCGCCGCGGCGCCCGTGCCCGCCTGGGCGTCGGCCGGCTCCGCCGCCGGAACCGCCGGAGCCGGAAAGCTCGCCGGAGCCGGGGCCGCAGCGGGGCCCGGCCCGGAGTGGATCTGGGACGACGCGGCCGACCCGCTCATGGTCCGGATGATCGAGGGCGGCCACGTCCCGGCGATCAACCGGGCGTGGGAGGGCTGGGTGAACAACGACGACCCGATCCCCGGCGGCCTCCCCTCCGACTTCGCCGCCTATCTGGCGCAGGTCAACCGGCTGCCCTCCTGGGCCGACCAGGCCAAGCTCGAGCGCGCCGCCGACTTCAACCGGCGCCGGGACACGTACCTGTTCATGCTGTACGGCCTCGGCAGCGGCATCATGAGCACCGTCATCCCGCGCGAGGCCAAGAGCGTCTACTGGTCGGCGGGCGGCGCCGACATGCAGGACCGCGCGGCCAAGACGTTCACCTTCGGCTACGACCTTTCCGAACTCGGCGCGTTCAAGCCGACCGGGCAGTTCGTCGTCACCGCGAACAAGACCCGCGTGGTGCACGCCGCCGTACGGCACCTGCTGCCGCAGTCGCCGCACTGGAAGGCCGTCGCCGACGAGTCCATCCCGATCAGCGCCGCCGACATCCTCGTCACCTTCCACAGCCTCGGCACGTACGTGCACCAGAAGCTGCTCGAGTGGAAGATCCCGTACCCGGCCGCCGACCAGGAGGCCTTCCTGCACATGTGGCAGGTGGCCGTCCACCTGCTCGGCGTGCCCTACGAGCACATCCCGAAGACCTGGGCCGAGGCCGTCGCGCAGTCGCAGCGGGTCCTCACCCCGATCCTCACCCCGTCGACCGAGGGCATCGAGCTCGCGGAGGACCTGCTCGGCCTGACCGCGCAGATCGACCTCGGCGTCACGCGCGGCTTCCTCAACGAGTTCGTGCGGTACGTCCTCAGCGACCAGGTCGGTGACTGGCTCGGCCTGCGCCGCGACTACGCGGCCGCCGCGCTGGTGCGTACGGCCTGGCCGGCGTTCATCCTCTTCCGTGAGGGTCTGTCGCCCGTGATGCCCGGCACGTTCTACATGTTCGACCAGTTCATCCGGGCCCTGGCCATGCTGTTCCTCAACAAGGGGGAGTCGGGCAAGACCACGCCGATCACCATCCCCACCGGCAACCGGGCGGGCTGAGCGGACGGAATCCGGCAGCACACCGGCACGACCCCGTCCCGCGGCGACCGCGCCGAGGCGGACGGGGTCACACGCCCAGCGCGCCCAGCACCAGCGCCGTGACCGTCTCGCGGTTTGCCGGGGTGTCCCGCCAGCGCAGGGCCCGGCCCGCCTCCACGACCACACCGAAGCCCGCGTGCACCAGCACCCGGCTCTGCCGCGGGTCCAGCTCCGGACGGACCTGCCGCAGCTGCTGCTCCCACACGGCGATGTGCTCCCGCTGCGCCAGCACCACCGGCTGCCGCAACGCGTCGGGCAGACCGCCCAGTTCGGCCTCGGCCACGCTGTTCAGCTCGGTGTGCTCGAAGCTGTACGCCACGTACGTCGACGCCAGCGCGACCAGAGCCTCGCGCGGCCCGTCCACCCCCTGCAGGCTCCGTTCCACCCCCTGCGAGAGCAGCGCCGCCGCCTGGAGGCAGGCCGCCGCGAGGATGTCGATCTTCCCGGGGTAGTGCCGGTACAGCGCGGACGGGGTCAGGCCCACCGCCTGCGCGATCTGCCCGTTGGTGACGCTGGCGAAGCCGTTGCGTGCGAACAGCGGCACGGACGCGGCGAGGATCTCCGCGCGGCGGGTGCGCGGGACGGGACGCCCGGGCAGCTCCACCGGGTGCGCCCCGGGCGGCACCGCCGCGGGATCGCTCGCCGCCACCCCGAGCGCCGCCGCCGACAGCAGTTCCTCCGCGCGGCGTTGGGCGATGGACGTGCGGTGCATCGTGACCGACCCGATCGCGCCGAGCGCCGCCACGGCCCGCAGCCGTTCGTCCGGCAGCGGATGCTCGCGCCGCACCGCCTCCTCGACCCGCTCCACCAGCCGCCCGAACTTCACCCGCAGCCGCCTGCGGTCCTCACGGTTGAGGTAGCGCGCCTCCCAGCGGTACACGCCGCCCGACGCGCGGTGCGCCACGGTGATCCGGGTGAGCGACGTCAGCACGTCCGTGAGGCTCGCCCCGGGAGGCACCTCGTCGAGCGCCTCGACCAGTCCGTCCACCATGACGTCCGCGCACTCCGCGAACAGGGCGTACTTGTTGGGGAAGTGCCGGTACAGCGCCGCCGCGGAGATGCCCACCTGCGCGGCGACCTCCTCCATGGAGGCCGTGTGGTAACCGCGCTCGCTGAACACCCGCCCGGCCGCCTCGACGATCAGCTGTCTGCGGTTACGGGGCCGCGTGCCCGGAGTCGGCTCGGCGGGCGCGGCGGAGCGGGCGGACGAGGAGGCGGGAGCCATGGCGTTCAGTCAATCACACGGGGTGAGGCGACCGGGCGCCCTCCGCTCCCGGTGAGGGCAGGGACCGGACGCCGTCCCGCGCGTGCCGGCGCCCCTCAGTCGAACACCAGCACCGGCTTCACCACCCCGCCCTCCTCCATCGCCCGCACCGCCGACCCGATCTCCTCGAACGGGAACGTCGCGACCAGCGTCTCCAGGGGGAACAGGCCGCGGCGCCACAGGCCGATCAGGTCCGGCAGGAAGCGGCCGGGGTGGGAGTCGCCCTCGATCACCCCGTGCACCCGCACCCCCTTCGCCAGCAGCGGCATCACGTCGAACGTGACCTCGCCGCCCAGCCCGACCAGCGCCAGTTCGCCGCGCGGGCGCAGCGCTGCGACCGCCTGGCGGGCCATCTCCGGGCGTCCCGTCGTCTCCACGACATGGTGCGCCCCGCCGCCCGTGAGGTCCCGCAGCGCCGCCACCAGACCGTCCCCGGGCGGCAGCGCCGCCTTCGCGCCCAGCTCGACGGCCAGGGCGCGGCGCGCGGGGACGGGGTCGACGGCCACCACCGGGTCGCAGCCGACCGCCACCGCCGCCATCACCGCGCTCAGCCCGACCCCGCCCGCCCCCATCACGACCAGGGACGCGCCGGGCTCCGGCCGCAGCCGGTTGAGCACCGTCCCCGCGCCCGTCTGCCCGCTGCACCCGAGCGGCGCCGCGACCTCGTCGGGCAGGTCCCCCGGCACCGGGACCACGCCCCGTTCCCGCACCACGGCGTACGTGGCGAAGCTGGACTGGCCGAAGAAGCCGCCGTGCACGGGTGTGCCGTCACGGGCGAGGGGAGTGGTGCCGTCGGCGCGTCCGCCGGAGAAGTTCAGGGACCGCGCGTGCAGACAGTACGCGGGATGCCCTGTGGCGCACTGCTCGCACGCGCCGCAGCTCGCGAAGGTGAGGCAGACCCGCTCGCCGGGCGCCACACACCTCACCTTCGCGCCGACCGCCTCGACCCGCCCCGTGCCCTCGTGACCGAAGACCATCGGGGTGAGCCCGTCGGGCCAGGTGTCCCGCATGCCGAGGTCGGTGTGGCAGATGCCGGCCGCGGTCATCCGCACCAGCACCTCGTCGGGCCGCGGCTCGCCGAGGTCCAGGTCGTGCACGGTGAACGGTGCGCCCGGCGCCTCGGCGACCGCCGCGCGGATCCGTCTCACGCGCCGTCTCCCGTGGGGCCGGCCCCGGAGCCGGACACACGCTCCAGGTAGAAGTAGTAGTACGGCCCGCCGTCCCGCACGTCCTTGCCGTTCATGATGCCCAGCAGCGTGCCCTCGTCCACCCACTTGAAGTGGTCGAACACCGGCCGCCCGTCGTACACCATCGTGGCCGTCGACTCACCGCGGAACTCCACCGTCCACAGGCTCGCCTCGCCCTGGCCCAGCTCGGTGTTCGAGTACAGCTCGCCCGCTTCGTTCCGGCACATCAGCGGCTTGGCGTCCTGCAGCGAGTGGAACGTCTTGCCGTACCAACCCGCCTTCTCCAGCATGCCGTTGAGCGGGTGGCCGGTGTCGAACTCGCCGCCCTTCCACTCGCCTAGGATCTCCTCGGGGCGGACCGTCGGCAGCACGGCCCAGATCGCGTCGAGCTCGCCGGGGTCGACCCGGCCGTCCCGCTCCGTCAGCTCACGGAACAGGGCTCGCGCCTCGTGCACGTCCATCACAGGTGTCCTCTCGTCGGTCGGTGCTGCGGCCGGCGCGGCCGGGACCCGGAGTGCCTCAGCCCGACGACGCGCGGGACGCCGTGCCCCGTCCCGCCGGGGCCCGCCGCGGGAACGGCAGGACGACGTCGCCGGTCACCGCGGCCGGGTGGCCCACCGTGCCGAGGCTCAGCAGCACATGCCGCTCCGCGACCTCCTCGGCGGTGAGCGGGCCGTCCTCGCGGAACCAGTTGGCGACGCCCTGGCACATCACGAGCACCGAGCGCACCGCGTCGGCCGGGATGGGCGTGGTGAACACGCCCTGGGCGCGGCCCTCCTCGACCGTGTCCAGGAGCATGTGCTCCAGATAGTCGCGCAGGGCGACGTACCGGGCCCGGTTCTGCGGCTCCAGGCTGCGTATCTCCGTGTCCAGGAACGCCAGTTGGCGGCGGTGGGCCATGTACAGGACGATCGACTCGACCATGCCGCAGAAGCGGGCCAGCGGATCGTCCCCGGCCTCCCGGGCGGCGGCGCGGCAGCGGTCCAGGACGTCCTTGATGGACGTCTCCAGGAGCGTCGCCAGCAGCGCCTGCTTGTTCTCGTAGTGGTAGTACAGCGCGGGCACGGTCACCCCGACCCGGCCGGCTATGTCCCGCACCGAAGTGCCGTGGTAGCCCTGCTCGTTGAAGGCCCGCATGGCGTGCATCAGGATCGGGTGCAGGTCGAGCGGGTCGTAGGAGCGCCAGTGTCCGGCCGGCGGGGTGGTCTCCTGGCTGGGCGCGGTGTTCAACGGCTCTCCTCCGGGGCTGCGGCGGTCGGCGTCATCGTACGGCGGTGCGTCCGGCCCACCTCCCTCTCACCGCTTAGCGATCGTTCAGGAGATCGTGGCGCACGACGGCCGACCCGCAGCCACTTTCCTCCGCGCACCCCGGAAAAACAAGTCCCGCACGGGGAGTTGACCGCTCCGCGTCCCGCTCCTACGTTTAGCGAACGCTCAGTAAGTCCCCGGTCGCCGGCGGCGGGTCCGCCGCGCACCGAGAGAGGAACCCATGAGCCCCACCTCCACCCACCCTCCCGGCCGCACCGCCGCGGGCCCGCTGGACGGTGTGCGCGTGGTCGAACTGGCCGGCATCGGACCGGGACCGTTCGCCGCGATGCTCCTCGCCGACCTGGGCGCCGACGTGGTGCGGGTGGACCGCCCCGGCCGCGGCCCGCTCGGCGGCGACCCCTCGCGTGACCTGACCAACCGCAACAAGCGGTCCGTCGTCGTCGACCTCAAGACGTCCGAAGGACCGGAAACCGTAAGGGCGTTGGCGGCGCGCGCCGACATCCTGCTCGAGGGGTACCGGCCCGGCGTCGCCGAGCGGCTCGGCGTCGGACCCGAGGACTGCATGGCCGCCAACCCCGCGCTGGTGTACGGCCGGATGACCGGCTGGGGGCAGGACGGCCCGCTCGCCTCCCTGGCCGGGCACGACATCGGCTACATCGCCACCGCCGGCGCCCTCTCCATGATCGGCGCCGCGGACGGCCCGCCCGTCTTCCCCGCCAACCTGCTCGGCGACTACGCGGGCGGCTCCCTCTACCTCACCACCGGCGTCCTGGCCGCCCTGCTCACCGCCCGCGCCACCGGCCACGGCCAGGTCGTGGACGCCGCCATCGTCGACGGCACCGCCCACCTGACCAGCCTGTTCTGGGGCATGCTCGCCGAGGGCACCTGGCGCGACGCGCGCGGCCGCAACCTGCTCGACGGCGGCTGCCCCTACTACGCCGTCTACGAGACCTCCGACGGCGGCTGGATGGCCGTCGGCGCCCTCGAACCGCACTTCTACGCCGTGTTCGTGTCCCTGCTCGGCCTGGACGCCGACGAGCTGCCCGACCGAGCCGACCCGCGCACCTGGCCCGCCCTGCGCGCCACCTTCACCGCCCGCTTCAGGACCGCGACCCGCGCCCGCTGGACGGCCCTCTTCGAAGGCACCGACGCCTGCGTCGCCCCCGTGCTGACCCTGACCGAGGCGGCCGACCACAAGCACCTCACCGCGCGCGGCACGTACACCGAGGCGCACGGCGTCACCCAGCCCGCCCCCGCCCCCCGCTTCTCCGGCACACCCGGCACGCTCCGGCGCCCGCCGGCCGTCCCCGGCGCCCACACCCACGACGTGGCCCGCGACTGGGACGTGCCCGAACTGCTGAAGGACCACTGCTGATGGAACTGTCCTCACCCCTGGCCTACGCGGAGGACCCGCGCACCGCCGCCGACAAGGCCGCCGCCCTGGAGTCCGCCGGGCTCGACGCCGTCTGGGTCGCCGAGGCCTACGGCTTCGACTCCCCGACGATCATGGGATACCTCGCCGCGAGGACCGAGCGGATGCGCATCGGGTCCGCCGTCCTCAACGTCTACTCCCGCACCCCCGCGCTCATCGCGCAGACCGCCGCGGGACTTGACGCGATCAGCGGCGGGCGCGCCATCCTCGGCGTCGGCGCCTCGGGACCGCAGGTCGTCGAGGGCTGGCACGGCCGCGTCTACGACCGTCCCCTGGGCCGCGCCCGTGAGGTGATCCAACTGTGCCGGCGGATCTGGCGGCGCGAGGTGATCGAGCACCACGGCATCACCGACCTGCCCGTCCCGCCCGAGAAGGGCGGCACCCTCGGCAAACCCTTCAAGCTGCTCAACCACCCCGTCCGCGACACCATCCCCGTCCACCTCGCCGCCCTCGGTCCGGCCAGCGTCCGCACGGCCGCCGAGATCGCCGACGGCTGGCTGCCGTTCCTCTACGCCCCCGAACACGCGGGGAAGGTGTGGGGCGCCGCCCTCGCCGAGGGCACCGCCAGACGCGACCTGGCGCTCGGCCCGCTCCAGGTCGTCGCCGGCGGACTGCTCGCCATAGGCGACGACGCGGCCGCCGTACGCGACCTGATGCGGCCCACCGTCGCCCTCTACGTCGGAGGCATGGGCGCCCCCGGCCGCAACTTCTACTTCGACCTGATCTGCTCCTACGGCTACGAGGCCGCCGCGGCCGCGATCCAGGAGCACTACCTCGCCGGACGCAAGAAGGACGCGGAGGCCGCCGTGCCGGCGGAACTGCTGGAGCAGCTGTGCCTGGCCGGCCCCGAGGGCTACGTGCGCGACCGCGTCGAGGTCTTCCGCGAGGCGGGCGTCACCATGCTCAACGTCACCCCCGTCGGCCCTGATCCCGCCCGACTGATCGAGCACGTGAGGAGCTGGCTGTGACCACCCCGGAACGCACCCCGGACCGACGCCTGTACGGCCCCGACCACGAGGCCTTCCGCGAGACGGTGCGGACCTTCCTGACGAAGGAGGTGCTCCCGCACCACGAACGCTGGGAGAAGGACGGGGTGGTGGACCGCGAGGTGTGGCGCTCGGCCGGCCGCCAGGGACTGCTCGGCATGGCCGTCGACGAGGAGTACGGCGGCGGGGGCATCGACGACTTCCGCTACAGCGCCGTCCTCATCGAGGAGTTCGCCCGCGCCGGCGCCTCCGGACTGGCGATCAGCCTGCACAACGACATCGTCGGCCCCTACCTCACCCGTCTCGCCAACGACGAGCAGAAGAGCCGCTGGCTGCCCGGCTTCACCTCCGGCGACCTGTTCACCGCCATCGCCATGACCGAACCCGGCGCGGGATCGGACCTCCAGGGCATCCGCACCACCGCCGTCGACCGGGGCGACCACTACCTGCTCAACGGCGCCAAGACGTTCATCTCCAACGGCGTCCTCGCCGACCTCGTCGTCGTGGTCGCCCGCACCACCCCCGAGGGCGGCAGCGGCGGGCAGAGCCTCCTCGTCGTCGAGCGCGGCACGGAGGGCTTCGAACGCGGCCGCAACCTCGACAAGATCGGCCAGAAGGCGCAGGACACCGCCGAGCTGTTCTTCACCGACGTGCGCGTCCCCAAGGAGAACCTGCTGGGGGAGGAGAACCAGGCGTTCGCCTACCTCATGGGCAACCTCGCCCAGGAGCGGCTGGCCATCGCCGTCGGCGCCGCGGCCGCGGCCGAGGAGATCCTCGACGTCACCACCCGCTACGTGAAGGAACGCGAGGCGTTCGGCAGGCCCCTCGCCAAGCTCCAGCACATCCGGTTCGAGATCGCCGAGATGGCCACCGAGAACGCCGTCACCCGCGCCTTCCTGGACCGCTGCGTCGCCGACCACAGCGACGGCCGGCTCGACGCCGTGCACGCCTCGATGGCCAAGTGGTGGGCCACCGAACTCAACAAGCGCGTCGTCGACCGCTGCCTCCAGCTGCACGGCGGCTACGGCTACATGAGCGAGTACAAGGTCGCCCGCGCGTTCCTCGACAGCCGCATCCAGACGATCTACGGCGGCACCACCGAAATCATGAAGGAGATCATCGGCCGCTCCCTGCTGCGCTGAGCACCGGCCGGCTCCGCACCCCCTTGAACCGACTGGAAGGGCAACCGAGGTGAGCACCGAAGCGTATGTGTACGACGCGATCCGCACCCCGCGCGGACGCGGCAAGGCGAACGGCGCCCTGCACGGCACCAAACCCGTCGACCTGGTCGTCGGCCTGATCCACGAGATCCGCGCCCGCTTCCCCGGGCTCGACCCGGCGGCGGTGGACGACATCGTCCTCGGCGTGGTCAGTCCGCTGGGCGACCAGGGCGCGGACATCGCCCGTACCGCAGCCGTCCTCGCCGGACTGCCGGACACGGTGGCCGGCGTCCAGGAGAACCGCTTCTGCGCCTCCGGGCTCGAAGCGGTCAACATGGCCGCGATGAAGGTCCGTTCGGGCTGGGAGGACCTCGTCCTCGCGGGCGGGGTGGAGTCCATGTCCCGCGTGCCGATGGGCAGCGACGGCGGCGCCTGGTCGTCCGACCCGCGCACCAACCACGACACCGGCTTCGTGCCGCAGGGCGTCGGCGCCGACCTCATCGCCACCATCGAGGGCTTTTCCCGACATGACGTGGACTCCTACGCGGCGCTCTCCCAGGAGCGGGCGGCCACGGCGTGGAAGGAGGGCCGTTACGACCGCTCCGTGATCCCCGTGCGGGACCGCAGCGGCCTCGTCGTCCTCGACCACGACGAGCACATGCGTCCCGGCACCACCGCCGCGTCGCTGGCGAAGCTCAAGCCGTCCTTCGCGGACATCGGCGAACTGGGCGGCTTCGACGCGGTGGCGCTGCAGAAGTACCACTGGGTCGAGAAGATCGACCACGTCCACCACGCGGGCAACTCCTCCGGCATCGTCGACGGCGCCGCCCTCGTCGCGGTCGGCTCGCGCGAGGCCGGTGAGCGTTACGGCCTCACCCCGCGCGCCCGGATCGTCTCCGGGGCCGTGTCCGGCGCCGACCCCACGATCATGCTGACGGGACCGACGCCGGCCTCCCGCAAGGCGCTCGCCAAGGCCGGGCTGACCGCGGACGACATCGACCTGGTCGAGATCAACGAGGCGTTCGCCGCGGTCGTGCTGCGGTTCGTGAAGGACATGGGCTTCCCGCTGGACAAGGTGAACGTCAACGGCGGCGCCATCGCGCTCGGCCATCCGCTCGGCGCGACCGGCGCGATGATCCTCGGCACCCTCGTCGACGAACTGGAGCGCCAGGACAAGCGCTACGGGCTGGCGACCCTGTGCGTCGGCGGCGGCATGGGCATCGCCACGGTCGTCGAACGCCTCTGAACCCTCTCCCCGGATCACATGGATCACACGGATCACCAGGAGCGCATCCGCATGAGCAGCGAGTCCACCACCATCCGCTGGGAGCAGGACGACACCGGCGTCGTCACCCTCGTCCTCGACGACCCCGGCCAGTCGGTGAACACCATGAACGCGGCATTCATCGACTCGCTGGAGGCCGTCACCGCGAGGCTCGCCGAGCAGCGCGACAGCGTGCGGGGCGTGATCGTCGCCTCCGCCAAGAAGAGCTTCTTCGCCGGCGGCGACCTGCACGACCTGATCTCCGTCACACCCGCCACCGCCGGCGCCTCGTACGTCGCGGGGATGCGCGTCAAGCGGGCGCTGCGCGTCATGGAGACCCTGGGCAAGCCGGTCGTCGCCGCTCTCAACGGCGCGGCCCTCGGCGGCGGTTACGAGATCGCCCTGGCCTGCCACCACCGCGTCGCCCTGGACGCCCCCGGCACCAAGGTCGGCTGCCCCGAGGTCACCCTGGGCCTGCTCCCCGGAGGCGGCGGCGTCACCCGCACGGTGCGCATGTTCGGCGTGACGGAGGCCCTGCGGAAGGTGCTCCTGGAGGGCACCCAGTACGGCGCCGCCCGCGCCCTGGAGAACGGCCTGGTCGACGAGATCGTCTCCGACCCCGACGAACTCCTCAGCCGAGCAAGGGCGTTCATCGACGCCCACCCCGAGTCCGCGCAGCTCTGGGACACCCCCGGCCACCGCATCCCCGGCGGCACCCCGTCCAACCCCAAGCTCGCCGCACAGCTCCCCGCCCTGCCCGCCCTGCTGCGCAAGAAGACCGGCGGCGCCCCGTACCCCTCCCCGCGCAACATCCTCGCGGCGGCGGTGGAGACCGCCCAGGTCGACGTGGACACGGCCTTCGAGATCGAGGCGCGGTACCTGACCGAGCTGGTCACCGGGCAGATCACCAAGAACATGATCCAGGGGTTCTTCTTCGACCTCCAGGCGGTCAACTCCGGCGCGAGGCGACCGAAGGACGTCCCGGCCCGCACGGTCACCAAGGTCGCGGTGATCGGCGCGGGCATGATGGGCGCCGGCATCGCCT
The DNA here is from genome assembly GCA_014655195.1 of Streptomyces cellulosae. GTDB lineage: Bacteria > Actinomycetota > Actinomycetes > Streptomycetales > Streptomycetaceae > Streptomyces > Streptomyces cellulosae. The sequence goes on from BNBH01000020.1 coordinate 59,034, forward strand.
ACTCCTGCGCCGCCGCCGGCATCGACGTCGTCCTCAAGGACGTCTCCACAGAGTCGGCCGCCCGCGGCAAGGGCTACTCCGAGAAGCTCCTCGCCAAGGCCGTCGCCCGCGGCCGTACGACGCGGGAGAAGGCGGACGCGCTGCTCGCCCGCGTCACCCCGACCGCGGACACCGGCGACCTGGCCGGCTGCGACGCGGTGATCGAGGCCGTCTTCGAGGACACCGCCCTCAAGCACCAGGTGTTCCACGAGGTCCAGCATGCGGTCGCCCCGGACGCCCTGCTGTGCTCCAACACCTCCACCCTGCCCATCACCGTGCTCGCCAAGGGCGTCGAACGGCCCCGCGACTTCGTCGGCCTGCACTTCTTCTCGCCCGTCGACAAGATGCCGCTGGTCGAGATCGTCAAGGGCGAGAAGACCGGGGAGGAGGCGCTGGCGCGGGCGTTCGACCTGGTCCGGCAGATCCGCAAGACACCGATCGTGGTCAACGACGCGCGCGGCTTCTTCACCTCCCGCGTCATCGGCCGCTTCATCGACGAGGGCGTCGCCATGGTCGGCGAGGGCATCGAACCGGCCTCCGTCGAGCAGGCCGCCGCCCAGGCCGGCTACCCCGCCAAGGTCCTCGGCCTGATGGACGAACTCACCCTCACCCTCCCCCGGAAGATCCGTGAGGAGAACCGCCGCGCGGTCGAGGCCGACGGCGGTACTGGGGAGCCGCACCCCGCGGACGCGGTCGTCGACCGCATGATCGACGAGTTCGGCCGCCCCGGACGGTCCGGCGGCGCCGGCTTCTACGACTACGACGAGCAGGGCAGGCGCGCGGGCCTCTGGCCCGGACTGCGCGAGCACTTCACCGACCCCGCCAAGCAGCCCGCCGACCTGACCGAGCTGAAGGAGCGGATGCTCTTCGTCGAGGCGCTGGACGCGGTCCGCTGCCTGGAGGAAGGCGTCCTGGAGTCGGTGGCCGACGCCAACGTCGGCTCGCTGCTGGGCATCGGCTTCCCGCCGTGGACCGGCGGCGTCCTGCAGTACGTCAACGGCTACGACGGCGGACTGCCCGGCTTCGTCGCCCGCGCCCGGCAGCTCGCGGCCCGGTACGGCGACCGCTTCACGCCGCCCGGGCTGCTGCTGGGCAAGGCCGAGCGCGGCGAGACCTTCACCGACGCCTGAGCACCGTCCGCCCCCTCCCCACCGACACCGGGTACGCCCGCAGGGGCTTCCCCCCACGCCCCGGTCTCCCAGACGTTCTCTCCCCGACCCGCAACGCAAGGAGGCCCCGATGACGTCACCACCTCCCACCGCAGGCGCCCTTCCCGACGACCCCGCCGACCGCACCCTGCCCCAGCTGCTGGCGCACAACGCGCACGCCTACCCCGAACTGCCGGGCCTGTCCTCGCAGTCGGAGGACCCGGACGCCGAGTGGACCACGCTCACCTGGGGCGAGATCCACGAGCACACCCGCACCCTCGCCGCCGGCTACCGGGCCCTCGGCGTCGGCCGCGGCGACCATGTGCTGCTGCTCATGGCCAACCGGCCCGAGCACTGGCTGTCGGACCTGGCGCTGGTCCGCCTCGGCGCGGTCCCGGTCAGCGTCTACGGCACCGCCGCCCCCGAGCAGATCACCCACATCGCCCGCAACTGCCGCGCCCGCCTCGCCGTCGTGGGCGGGGCGGAGCACCTCCCGGTGTGGGAGCCGCTGCTGGCCGACGCCGACACCCCGCTGGAACAGCTGGTGGTGGCCGACGCGGGGGCGGAGGCGACGCACGTGCCGTACGCGTCGCTGCAACAGGCGCCGGTGCCGGACGAGTTCGACAAGGAGCTCGACACCGCCCGGCCCGAGGACCCGCTCACCGTCGTCTACACCTCGGGCACCACCGGAGAGCCCAAGGGCGTGGTCCTCACCCACCGGGTGGTGCTGTCCAACGCGCTCGCCCTGGACGCCGTGGTGGAACTCCCGCCGCACGTCGAGCACATCTGCTACCTGCCGTTCGCGCACATCGCCGAACGCATGCTGGGCATCTACCTGCCCTGTCACCGCGCCTCGCACGTCTATCTGTGCGCCGACCCGACGAAGGTCGGCGAGGTGGTGCGCAAGGTGCGTCCCGCGCAGTTCTTCGGCGTGCCGCGCATCTGGGAGAAGCTGTCCGCCGCCGTGCGGGCCGTGCTCTCGCTGATGCCGGACGACCAACGGGCCGTCATCGACGAGGCGTTCGAGGTGGCCCGTACGCACGTCCGGTACCGCGAGCGCGGCGAGACCCCGCCGCCCGAGCTCGAGGAGCGCTACCGGCGGGTCCGCAAGGAGGTGCTGCTGCCCATGCTGGCGGCCGGCGGTCTGGACCGGGTGACCTGGTCGGCCAGCGCGTCCGCGCCGATGCCGGTCGACGTGGTGAACTTCTGGGCCGGGTTCGGCATCGTCATCATGGACGCCTGGGGGCTGACCGAGACCACCGGGGTCGCCACCAGCAACAGCCCGAAGCTGGGCTTCCGGCTCGGCTCCGTGGGCCGGCCCGTGGAGTCCGTGGAGATCCGCATCGCCGACGACGGCGAGATCCTGGTGCGCGGCACGTCCGTGTTCGACGGCTACCTCCAGCCGGACGGCTCCGTGGCGTCCGCGCTGGACGCCGACGGCTGGCTCGCCACCGGCGACATCGGCCGTCTCGACGAGGACGGCTATCTGTGGCTCACCGACCGCAAGAAGGAGATGATCATCACCTCGACCGGCAAGAACGTCTCGCCGGCCCTGGTGGAGAACGCCCTCAAGGAACACCCGCTGATCGGTCAGGCGATGGTCCACGGCGACAACCGCTCCTACCTGGTCGCCCTGCTGGTCCTCGACCCGGAGTCCGCGCCCGCCTGGGCCGCCAAGCACGGCATCGACACGGACGGAGGTCTGGCCGCGCTGGTCCGGCACCCCGAGGTGCGGGCGGAGGTGGACCGCGCGGTCGCCGCCGCCAACTCCCGTCTCAACCACACCGAGCAGGTCAAGCGGTACGAGCTGCTCGCCGAGGAATGGGGCCCGGCGACCGGTGAGCTGACGCCGTCGCTGAAGATGCGGCGCCGCGTCATCCGCGACAAGTACGCCGACGCCCTGACCGCGCTCTACCACGACTGACCGCCCTCCACAGGACGAAGGCCGTCCGCCCCTCTGGTCAGGGGACGGGCGGCCTTCTTGTGCGCCCCGGCTCAGAGCCCGTACGTCTTGCCGATGACGTCCCGCTGGATCTCGCTCGTCCCTCCGTACACCGTGGAGACGACCGCGGCCCGCAGGTGGCGCTCCATGTCGAACTCCGTGGTGTAGCCGTAGCCGCCCATCATCTGCATGCCCTCCAGCGTGACCCGCTTGGCGAGTTCGGTGGCCTTCAGCTTGGCCATCGACGCCTCGCGCGGGAACAGCTTCTCCGGGTGCGCGTCGCAGTCCAGGGCCACCTCGCGCACCAGCAGCCGCGTGCACTCGATCTCCGTGGCGAGGTCCGCGACGCGGTGCCGTATCGCCTGGAACGAGCCGACGGGCCGCCCGAACTGCTCCCGCTCACGGACGTAGGCGATCGCGTCGTCGAAGGCGCGGCGGGCCAGCCCCAGCATGTTCGCCGCCAGGAACAGCCGCTCGTGGTTGAGACCGGCCATCAACTGCTTCCAGCCGCCGTTCACCTCGCCCACCACCGAGTCCGCGGGCAGCCGTACGTCCGTCAGATAGACGTCGTTGACCTCCCGGCCGCGCATCGTCTCGATGCCCCGGATCTCCACGAAGGGCGTGCCGGCGGGCAGATGGAACATGGTCAGCCCGCCGTGCTTGTCCTCGCCGGTGCGGGCGACCAGCAGGATGCTCTCGGCGCAGTGCGCGTTGGAGATCCATGTCTTCTGGCCGTCGATCACCCAGGTGCCGTCCCGCTGCTGCCGGGCCCGGCAGCGCAGCGCCCCCACGTCGGAACCGGCCCCCGGCTCCGACATCGCGATCGCCAGCACGTCCCCGCGGACGACACCGGACAGCACCTCCTGCCGCTGCTGCTCCGTGCCGAACCGCTCGTACGCCTTCGCCGTGATCACCGTGGTGATGAAGCCGCCGCACGGCACCATCCCGTACGACGTCTCCTCCAGGAACAGACAGGCGTCGGCCGTGCCGCCGCCCGCGCCGCCGTACTCCTCCGGCAGGCAGATGCCCAGCCAGCCCAGGTCGGCGAGCCGGCGGTACAGCTCCGGATGGTGCGCCTCGCGGCCCCCGTCCGTCAGCGCGTCACGCTGTTCTCGGGTGCCGCACTCGCGCTTGGCGAAGTCGCGTACGGCCGCCGCGAACGCGGCCTGTTCCTCGGTGAGTCGACTGCCCATCAGGTCCTCCGGGGTCCGGTGCCGGTCGGCGGCTCGGTACGGGTGGGGCGCGTTCTGCAGATACAAAGTTATGATAGTTGTATCAGCGTCTCTGAGGGAGTCGTTCGCCGGTATCGTGAGGAGCACCATGAGAACTGACACGAACGACTCGTGGCTCGCCCGGGCCCTCGCCCTGCCGGAGCCCGAGGACGACACGGCGCGGCGCATCCTCGACGCGGCACTGGAGCAGTTCACCCTCCTCGGCGTGCGCCGCTCCTCCGTGGACGACGTCGCCAAGCGGGCCGGTGTCTCCCGGGTGACCGTCTACCGGCGCTTCCAGACCAAGGACCGCCTGGTCGAGGAGACCCTGCTGCGCGAGCTGAGCCGCTTCTTCGCCCGGCTGGACGCCGCGGTGGCCGGTCTGCCGACCATGAAGGAGCGCGTGATCGAGGGGTTCGCCGTCTCCCTGCGCCACACCCGTGCCCACCCCCTGTTCGGCGGCATGCTGCGGCTCGAACCCGAGGTGGTGCTGCCGTACCTGACCGTGCAGGGCGGCTCCTCGCTCAACGCGACCGTCGAGTACCTGACGGGGCATCTGCGCCGGGCGCAGCAGGTCGAGGGGCGCCCCGACGAGGACCCGCGCCCGGTCGCCGAGCTGATGGTGCGGGTCGCCGTGTCCTTCCTGCTCAACCCGTCCAGCTGCATCGAGATGGAGGACGCGGAGCAGGCGCGGAACTTCGCCCGGCGCTATCTGGCCCCGCTGCTGGACGCCTGACCGCGCCGACGGCGACGGGCAGGCGTCCGCGGGGCGTTCAGCGTCGCCGGTGCAGGGCACGCGCCAGCCGTACCGCGCGCTCACGGGTGGCCGCCGGGACCGAGAAGGAGGTCAGCGCGATCGCCGGGGCGAATCGCTGCACCGTCACCGACTGCACGGAGGTGAACGCCCGCAGCCCCTCCTCGCCGTGGATCCGCCCGAACCCGGAGTCCTTCGAACCGCCGAACGGCAGCGCGGGCACCGCCGCGAACCCCAGCACCGAGTTCACCGACACCGCGCCCGCGCGCAGCCGCGCCGCGATCGCCGCACCGGTGCGCCCGCTGCCGCTGAACACCGCCGCGCCGAGGGCGTAGCGGGAGGCGTTGGCCCGCTCCACGGCCTCGTCCACGCTCCCCACCGCGTTGACGGTCACCACCGGCCCGAACGTCTCCTCCGTCATCGCCGGCGCGTCCTCCGGCACGTCGGTCAGCACCACGGGCGCCACGTACGGCGCGCGCACGGAGTCCGGCCCGCCCAGCAGCGCCCGGCCGCCCGCCGCCACGGCTCCGCTCACATGCCGTTCGACGACGGCGACCTGTCCTGGCAGCGTCATCGGCCCGTACGCGGCGTCCGCGTCGGCGCCCGTGCGCAGCGCCCTGGCCTTCTCCACCACCTTCTCGCACAGCTCCTCGTGCACCTCGCGCACCGCGTAGACGCGCTCCACGCCCGCGCAGGTCTGCCCCGCGTTGCTCAGCGCCCCCCACACGATCGCGTCGGCGGCCGCCTCCAGGTCGGCGTCGGCGGTGACGATCACCGCGTCCTTGCCGCCGCACTCGGCGAGGAACGGGGTCAGCGTCTCCGCGCACACCGCCATGACCTTCCGCGCGGTGCCGGGCGACCCCGTGAACGCCACCTTGTCCACCCCGGACCGGGCCAGCGCGTCCCCGGTCGCCGCCGCCCCCGTGACCGTGGTGAGCAGCCCCGCGTGCTCGGGCGCGGCGGCGTCGAACAGCTCCGCCAGCAGCACACCCGTGCCGGGAGTCAGCTCCGAGGGCTTGAACACGACCGCGTTGCCCGCGGCGAGGGCGTACCCGATGGAGCCCATCGGCGTGTAGAGCGGGTAGTTCCAGGGGCCGATCACGCCGATCACACCCAGCGGGCGGTGCACCAGCGAGGCCCGCTGGTGCACCGTGAACAGCCCCGTCCGCACGCCTCTGCGGCCCAGCACACGGCGGGCGTTGCGGGCCGCCCACGCCAGGTGCTCCAGCGTCAGCACGACCTCCAGCTCGGCGTCGCCGACCGGCTTCCCGGTCTCCCGCGCGACGGTCCGCGCCACCGTGTCCAGGTTCTCGGCGATCGCCTTCTTCCACCGCAGCAGCAGCTCCCGGCGCCGGGACGCGGGCAGCTCGGCCCACCCCGTCTGCGTGGTCCGGGCCCGCGCCACGACCCGGGCGACGTCCTCGGGCCCGTGCACGGGGTACTCGGCGAGGCGCTCGCCGTTGGCGGGGGAGTGGGTGGTGAAAGTCGCGGCGGACGCCGGCGCGGGGGAAGCGGCGGCGGCGCGCGGCGCGGCGTCCGGGGCGGTCTCGGTCATGGGGTCTCCTTGCGGGGTGCTCGGACGGGGGAGGGTCGCGGGGGCGCGGTATCGGGTGGCTTCTCGTCCGGTGGCTCCTGCTCCCGCGGCTCGTCCGAGCGCCCCGCCTCCGCAGGCCCGGCGCCGGTCGCCTTCTCGTCCCCCAGCGGCTCCAGCGGCCGCGACTGCGCCCAGTGCGGACCCAGATCGTCCAACGTCCAACCGAACGGATACGTGCGGGGCTCAGGCCCGCGGGGGAACCGTTCCGGGCGGGCCGGCAGCAGCCGGATGTACGCCGCCCGCAGCCGCAGCGCCCGGTGCACCACACCCCGTACCCACGCCGGCTGCGGCCGGAACCCCAGTGCCGTCAGCAGCGGTTCGTCCAGCACCGCCAGTGACGCCCTTACCGCGATCCGGCGCAGCGGCGCCGGATACCACGCGGCCATGATGCGTAACGTGGCCGCGGCGACCCGGCGGTTGGCGGGGTCGTAGGCGAACGTCTCCCGCTCGTAGTCGTCGTGCAGCCGCTCGAACCCGGCGTACGTGGACGGTACTTGGGCGATGCCCATCATCTCGCCCATCCGCCGCCCCACGAGGGCCAGACTCTCGGTCTCCTGTGCGCACAGCGGACGCCACCCGAACCGGTCGATCCACCGCTTCGGGCCGACCACCGTGGTGGCCAGCACGTACAGGAAGTCCTCGTTGGCGATCCGGTACCGGCCGTGGATGCGGTTGAGGTGGCGGGCAGCGGCACGGCCGTGCTCCGAGTCCGTCCCGTGGCGCACCATCTCGTACGCGATCAGCACCGTGTCGTCGTACCGCTTCTGCCCCGCGCGCTCGAACTCCTGCGTACGGTCGAGCAGTCGGGAGATGCGCGGGACGCCGTAGTCGCGCAGGAAGGCGACCGACGTGCCGTGCAGGTAGTCGCGAGGGAACTCGTACTGGGTGATCCACCGGTAGATCTGCTCGAAGTCCCGCTGCGGATCCATCTGCCGCATCCGGGCGAGCCGGCCGTAACGGCCCATGCTGATGCCTCCTGTCGGCGACGCGGCCCCTGGTGCAACGGTGATACTGAAGCTATTGACTTGTAACATCGACCGTCAAGAGGCCGGGCGGCCCGAGCTGACCCGGTGCACGGACCACCGCCGCCGGTCGGGTCGCGTCCGGTGGGTGATAAGGTGACCCTTTTGCCGGGCCTTCCTCGGCACGTCCCCTGCGGAAGGCTCCCCCCGTGACCCAGCTCCACCCCGAAGCCGCCACGCCCGCCCGAACGCCGGACGGCTCCTCCTTCGCCGCCCTCGGGCTGCCGGAGACCGTGCTGCGCACCCTGGACCGGCTCGGCGTACGGGAACCCTTCCCCATCCAGGCCGCCACGCTCCCCGACGCCCTTCGCGGACGTCACGTCCTGGGACGCGGACGTACCGGCTCCGGCAAGACCCTCGCCTACGGCCTCCCGCTGCTGACCCGCACCGCGGGCCGCCGGGCCGAACCCAAGCAGCCCCTCGCCCTGGTCCTGGTGCCCACCCGCGAGCTGGCCCAGCAGGTCACGCAGGCCCTGGAGCCGTACGCGCAGGCGCTGCGGCTGCGGATGGCGACCGTCGTCGGCGGGCTGTCGATCAGCCGCCAGATCGCCGAGCTGCGCCAGGGCGCCGAGGTGGTCGTCGCCACCCCCGGCCGGCTGCACGACCTCGTCGAGCGCAACGCCTGCCGCCTGGGCCGGGTACGGATCACCGTCCTGGACGAGGCCGACCAGATGTGCGACCTCGGCTTCCTCCCGCAGGTGTCCGGGCTGCTCGCCCAGGTGCGTCCCGACGGGCAGCGCATGCTGTTCTCGGCCACCCTGGACGGCGACGTCGGGCAGCTGGTCCGCGACCACCTCGACGACCCCGTCGTCCACTCCGTCGACCCGGCCGGCGCCGCGGTGGCCGGCATGGAGCACCACCTCCTCGTCGTCCACGGCCCCGACCGCTACGCCGTCACCACGGAGATCGCCGCCCGCGACGGCCGCGTCCTGCTGTTCCTCGAGACGAAGCACGCCGTCGACCGGCTCACCCGCCATCTGCGGGCGAGCGGGGTGCGCGCCGGGGCCCTGCACAGCGGCAAGTCCCAGCCGCAGCGCACCAAGACGCTCGCCCAGTTCAAGGAGGGCGGCCTCACCGTCCTCGTCGCGACCGACGTCGCCGCCCGCGGCCTCCACGTCGACGACCTCGACCTCGTCGTCAACGTCGATCCGCCCGCCGACGCCAAGGACTACGTGCACCGCGCGGGCCGCACCGCCCGCGCCGGCGCGTCCGGCCGCGTGGTCACGCTGGTGGCGTCCGGCGGGCGCCGCGAGACGCTCCGCATGCTGGCCGAGGCCGGCATCAAGGCCACCGTCACCCCGGTCCGCTCCGGCGAGGCGGTACTGACCCGCATCACAGGAGCCAAGGCCCCCTCCGGCGTCCCCCTCGACGGCGGGCCCGCCGCGCCCCGCCCCAAGAACGTCAACGCCCCCTTCCGCGGCCTCGGCACCAGCAAGGGCGCCCCGCGCGGCACCGGCTCCGGCGGCGGAAAGTCGCGCAAGGCCGGCGAGGCACGCAGGCTCGCCGAGGCCCGCCGGGCCGCGCAGGTCCGCCGAGGCGGCTGAGCGGCACCGCGCCGCGATATTCGCTGCCCGCATGGCGCCGGGCGTGACAAGCTGTGCTCGCCCGTCCGTCCCCGAACCCAGGAGGTCACCATGACCGCAGAACCCCCCGCCACGGAAGGTTCGGAGCCGGCCGACGCCGCGACGTCCCCGGTCACACCGGAGGCCGACGGCACCTACGACCTCAAGCGCAAGTTCCGCGAGGCGCTGGCGCGCAAGCGCGGCGCGCAGGCGGAGGCGTCCGAGGCCGCCGGCAACCCGAACGCGTCCAAGGTGCGTGCCACGCACGGACCGGCGACCAGCCAGCGGTCGTTCCGCCGCAAGAGCGGCTGACCCGAGCCGTCCCGCCCTGCCCGTGACGCACGCGCGTCACGGGCAGGACGCGTTCACCACCGGTTACGGGCCTCCTCGGCCCAGCCGGTGAGCCCGTCGAGATCCACCCAGGAGCCGTCGTCGGCGCGGGCGCGCCCCGTGAAGCTCCCGAAACACTGATGGGTGTCGTTGGACACCACCAACAGGCTTGTCCTGGCCGCCCGTACGTGGAAGGGGCGGAACTCCGCCTCCACCCGGGGCCCGGTGATCCGCCACGGCCGCAGCCAGTCCGCACGGTCGTACTCCCAGACGAGGTCGTCACCGATCTTGTGCAGCCGGCCGTCCACGAACAGGGCGTTCTCCGTGGAGCCCGTGCCGTCGGTCCACCGCCCGCCGAACTGGACCGCCCGCCCCGGCGCGCAGCCCGCCGCCCAGTTCCAGGACACGGAGTACGGCCACTCGCCGCGCCCGTGGTCCAGGACGGCGAACGAGTCGGACGCGCCGAACGTGACCTCCCGAGAACCGAGTTGAAGACGGCCGCGCACCGGGCGGCCGAGGTCCTTGAGCGTGTACTGGAACCGGCGCTCGCTCCACGGCACGACCACGCCCAGCGACTCGTGCCCCGGCACCAGGGGCGCCTCGGCCTCCAGCCGGACACCGGGAGCGGCGGCCGTGAGGGTGGTGCCCTCCGCGTGCTGGACGAACGCCACCGTCACCCCGCCGCCCCGCGCGGACGCAGTCCCCTCCCCGCTGCGGTCCGGCATGCGCACGCCCCGCGCCAGCGGCGTCACCGCGTCCTTCGCCAGTTCGCGGCCGGTGGCCCGCTCCAGCACGTACACGCCGTGCGTGCCCGCGTAGTCGAGGGAGGACGCGACCAGGCCGACGATGTGGGTCGGGGTGACGATGCCCCAGTACTCCCAGCGCTTGGCGCGACCCCAGCCGCGCAGATTCGCCCGGTGCAGCGGCCGCCGCGTCCAGCCGACCGCCGCCGGGTTCAGCCGCCCGTCGGGGAGGCACAGGTCGACGGGCGAGGTGATCTCACGTTCGGCGGTCATCGCGGGCGGCCCCTTCACCAAGGCGGATGCCTGTCGGCTCTCGGGCCCGAACGGTACCGGTACCGGTCAGGAACGGGCGGACTCAGGTGTGGTTGTCGTCCACGTCGTCGTCCCCGTCGTCATCGTCCTCGTCGTCGTCCTCGGAGGTGCTCGCCCCCGGCCGTGCGCCGGTCGGGAGAGCGGACGGGGGCGGGCCGATGAGCCCGCCCCCGCACGTCACGCCCCCGACACCTCACCCCTGCGACACCACCGCCGCGAACATCCCCGCCTCGTACGACCCGCCCTTCTGATGGGTGATGACCGCCAGCCGGTTGGCCGCGTTGATCATGCCGATGAGGCAGACCAGCGCGGCCGTCCGGTCGTCGTCGTAGTGCTTGCGCACCAGCGCCCAGGTCTCGTCGGACACGCCCTGGTGGGCGTCGGCGAGGCGGGTTCCCTCCTCGGCGAGCGCGAGGGCAGCCCGTTCCGCCTCCGTGAACACCGTGGTCTCGCGCCACACGGAGACCAGGTGCAGCCGGACGTCGCTCTCCCCGGCCGCGGCGGCCTCCTTGACGTGCATGTCGACGCAGTGACCGCAGCCGTTGATCTGGCTGGCCCGCAGCGACACCAGCTCCTGCACGGACTTCGGCAGCGGCGAGTCGTGCAGCACCAGAGCCGCTCCGGCGAACCGCTTGGCGAAGCGGGAGGCGATCTCGTTCTCGAACAGGTTGAAACGGGCGTCCATCGTGTGGTCCTCACTCGTGGTCGTGTACGGGACACCCACCAGATGCCGGGCGGCCGTACCGTGTGACGGGCGGCCGGAGTGAGGTGGACCACACGCCGCCGCTGTCACAGAACGGGGCCGGCCGGCGTCCTGTGCGTATGACTGTGATCGGGAGCCGGGACCAGGGAGCGGACGTGACCAGCGGCAGCGGCAGCGGCGGGGACAACGGCGGGGGAGCGGGGCCCGCGACCGAGGACTTCCTCGCCCACCGCAACCTGCTGTTCACCGTCGCCTACGAGATGCTCGGCTCGGCCGCCGACGCCGAGGACGTCCTCCAGGAGACCTGGCTGCGCTGGGCCGACGTCGACCTCGCCGAGGTGCGGGACCGGCGCGCGTACCTGGTGCGCATCACCACCCGCCAGGCCCTGACCAGGCTGCGCACACTCGGCCGCCGCAAGGAGTCCTACGTCGGCTCCTGGCTGCCCGAGCCGCTGCTCACCTCGCCCGACGTCGCCGAGGACGTCGAACTGGCCGACAGCGTCTCGATGGCGATGATGCTGGTGATGGAGACCCTCGCGCCGACCGAGCGCGCGGTGTTCGTGCTGCGCGAGGTGTTCGACGTCGGCTACGACGAGATCGCGGAGGCCGTCGGCAAGTCCCCGTCCGCGGTGCGGCAGATCGCGCACCGGGCCCGCGCCCATGTGGCGGCCAGGCGCCCGCGCGGGGACGGTTCGCCGGCCCGCACCCGTGACGCCCTGGACGCGTTCCGGCGGGCCGTGGAGACAGGCGATCTGCAGGGGCTGCTGGACGTCCTCGCGCCGGACGTCGTCCTGCTGGGCGACGGCGGCGGGATCAAGCAGGCGGTGCTGCGGCCGGTCGTGGGCGCGGACAAGGTGGCCCGGCTGCTGCGGGGCGGGCTTTTGAAGGTCCCCGCCGAGGTGACGCTGCGGCCGGCCCTCGTCAACGGCGGTCCCGCGCTGGTCCTGCACCTCGACGGCGAACTCGACAGCGTGCTCGCGGTCCGTGTCGACGACGGCCTGGTCACCGGGCTGTACGCGGTGCGCAACCCGGAGAAGCTGTCGCACATGGACCGGGAGACGGTGCTGCGCCGGTGAGCACAGCCGCCTTAACGGACTGAGGCCGTCAGGCCTGCTCGCGTTCCGCCCTGCGGGCGGCCTTGCGCCGCAGCCGCAGCGGCAGCACGTACCAGCACAGCCCGAACCACAGCATGACCGCGCCCACCAGCACCTCGGCGAGCACGCCCGGCACCACGAACCGCAGGATCAGCAGCAGCGTGCAGCCGATGGTGAGCGCCAGCAGCACCATCCCGCACACCATCAGACGTCCGGCCGCCTCCACCACCTCGTCCTTCATCCGCTGCCCGGACAGGAAGCGGTGGATGGACACGGGCGCGATCAGCGATCCGGTGGCGGCGGCGCCGAACACCACGGTCATCACGTAGATGACCTTGTCCGGCGTCTCCAGCTCACGGAACAGCGGGGTGAACGCCACGCTCAGCAGAAAACCGAAGAGGATCTGGACACCTGTCTGCGTGACACGTGTCTCCTGGAGTATCTCGTTCCAGCGGCGGTTCACCCGCTCACGCGCCGGCTCCGGCGGCTCGGCGCCGTGCCGCGCGGCGCCGTCGTCGTGGTGTCCGCAGCAGGCGTGTCCGTTCTCCGTCCGCCCGGCCGGCTGCTCCGTCATCGTCATGGTGTCCTCCCCGGTTCCAGGCGGACCGTTTGCCCCGATCAGGGCCGGTCATGCCGGAGCCGGCACGGACGAGGGCGGACGAGGGCGAACCACGGGCCGCTCCGGGGCGCCCGTCACACGGCGACCGACGCGTGGTCGGCCGTCGGCGACACCTCCGCCAGGGTGCGCAGCAGCGCCCGGGCCACCGCGTCGTTCTGCCGGAAGCCCGGGGAGTCGGTGCGGGGCCGGGCGAACGCGGCGACGGCGCGGCTGTTGGTGGGCGCGCCCAGCGCGATGCGCCGCGGGTGCGGCCCGCCCAGCGACGGGTCGACGAGCCGTCCGTCGGCGGGGGACACGGTGAGGAGTCCCGAGCGGTGGGTGAACGCGGGGTCCGTGACGACCTCCTCGGCGACCGCCCCGGAACGGTGCAGGTCGCGCAGCAAGGGGTCCTCGGTGCGGTCGAGGCTGGGATGCGGCAGGTACGCCTCGATCAGGGCGGTGGCGCGGGTGGTGTGGCCGGGGACGGTGGGGCTGGTCACGGTGAAGGTGCCGGTGGACTCGTCGGCGGCGATCCGTACGTCCGCGCCGAGGAAGCGGACCACGCCCGCCTCGGACAGCGCGAGCAGCTGACGCAGCCGGAAACCGGGCGGGCCCGAGGCGAGGAAGCTGAAGAACCCCTGCCACCATCCGTCGAGCTGCTCGGCCACGGACCGCGCGGTCAGCCGCCCCGACCCCACCAGGCGGGGCAGCTGCCCGTAGAGGGACAGCAGGGCGAGGAACGCCCCGAGGTCGGCGCTGAACCCGGGGTTCTCACGGCGGGCGACATCCTCGGTGACGTAGGTCCGCAGATGGTCCTGGAAGGCGTCCGGTGAGGCGAAGGCCAGTCCGTCCAGCGGCCGGTCCAGCGCCTCGAAGTCCAGCCGGTCCGCCGGGTCCGGCACCGCCGACGCGACCAGCTCCGTCATGTCCGGGTCGTACCAGCCCAGTCGGTCGTAGGCGGCGGCGAAGTCCTCCCAGGGGAGCGTCGTGCGGCCGGGGTGGGCGTGGAACAGCTCGTGGTAGTGGCCGTAGCCGATCTCCTTCGCCATCAGCGGCCACACGTCCCGCCGCAGGTCCAGCGGGCGGTTCTCGGCGAGCAGCGCGTCCACCGCGCCGGGGCCGAAGTAGCGGGGCAGCGCGGGGCGCGGTCCCTGGAGCCGGTAGCGGGTCTTGGAGTGGTACGGCACCCCGCGCCGCGACCCGACGTGCAGCACGGGCTCCCGGCCCGACGGCAGATAGTGGAGGGTGCCGTCGGGGCGGGTGCGGAACCGGCCGCCCCGTCCCTCCGTGAGGAGCGACATCAGGTCGACGAAGGCCAGCCCGAGGCCGCGCACGAGGACGTGCTCGCCGGGCCGCAGCCCGGACAGGTCGGCGTCGGCGGAGAACTCCGGCGGCAGATGGAAGCGGCCGTGCCGGCGGGCGAAGTCGGCGAACGCCCGGTGTTCAGCCGCCGGTTCGGCGCCGATGTGCCCCTGGGCGAGGACCACCAGATCGGCAGTGAGCGGGGTGTCCCGGCCGTCCAGGCGCACCTCCTGCGGGCCGTCGGGGGGACCGGTGACCGAGGTCGCCGTGGTGCGGTGCCACTCGACGGTGACCGACGCCGGCAGCTCGGTCAGCACCCGGCGGAACACCCAGTCCAGGTAGGCGCTCTGGGCACGGCGGGTCGGGAAGTCGGCGGGGTCCAGCGCGCGCAGCTCGGCGAGCACCTCCGGGTCGGCGGGCTCGGCGTACGGGGCGTGGCGCGGGCCCCGGCCGGAGAACTGGGCCGCCCACTCGGCCAGCGAAGGTCCCGGCCGCACCGGGCCCTCGATGGTGGACGACTCGTCGGTGAACATCGTGACGTCCTCCGCCATCGAGTTCATCCGCAGCAGCCCCGACTGCTCGTGCCGCCATATCCGCCCCGGTCCCGGCGGATGCGGATCGATCAGCTGGATGTGCAACGCCCTTGTGCCGTCCCAGAGTTCGGGCGCGTTGGCGGCGATGCGCTCCAGCAGACCGGTGGCGCGCGGTCCCGCGCCGACGACGGCCAGCACCGCGGGCGCGGAAGGGCCGCTCACCGGTCACCGCCGATCGCCGGACGGGCGTCGGCCGCGGTCGCCCTGCGCAGCCACAGCCGCAGCGCGGTCAGCTGGAAACGTAGCCGTTGCAGCGGAGTCGGCGGCAGCGAACGGGAGTTGCCGCGCGCGTAGTACCGCTCGACGTAGAACTGGGCGATGTTCAGCGCCGTGGTGACAGCGATGTACCACAGGGTGGCGACCATCAGCAGCGGGATGATCTGGTACGTCTGGTTGTAGATCAGCTGCACCGAGTACAGCAGGTCGTGCACGGCCAGCACGCTGACGATGCTCGTGCCCTTCAGGGTGCCGATCAGCATGTTGCCCGCGGTGGGCACGATGGAGCGCATCGCCTGCGGCACGACGATCCGGCGCAGCGTACGGCGCCGGCTCAGCCCGAGCGCCTGCGCCGCCTCGGTCTGTCCGGAGTCCACCGAGAGGATGCCGCCGCGCACCACCTCGGCCGCGTACGCGCTCTCGTGCAGGGTCAGCCCGATCACCGCGGTCAGCGTCGGCCCGAGCAGGTTGACCGTCTGCACGGTGACGAACTGCGGGCCGAACGGGACGCCGAGGCCGAGCGTCGGGTACAGCGCGCCGATGTTGAACCAGAACAGCAGCTGCACCAGCAGCGGCGTGGACCGGAAGATCCAGATGTAGCCCCAGCTGAGCGTGCGCAGCACCGGGTTGCCGGACAGCCGCATGACCGCCAGCACGGTGCCGATCAGGAATCCCAGGACCATCACCACGGCGGTCAGCCACAGCGACAGCAGCAGTCCGTCCAGCACGGCGGAGGTGGTGAAGTACTGCCCCACCACGCTCCATTGGAAGGCGTCGTTGCGGACGACCGAGTTGAGGACCATCGCGAACAGCAGCAGGGCGAGGCCGGCGCTGATCCAGCGGCCGACGTTCCGGCGCGGCACGATCCGCGGCACGTCCGTGTCGGGGGCGGCGGTCTCCGGCTGTTTTCTCGGCGGGACCGCGGCAGGGGCCGGCGTGACGCCGGGAGGCATGACCATCGAAGGACTCTCCGGGGGAGGGGCGCAGACGTGGATGACCGCCCGGCTGCAACCCGTGGCCCACGGCGCGGCAGTGGCTGCCCGCGCGGGCACGGTGCGCCGGGGTCCGGCGTCGTCACATGCGCCGCGTCCCTCAACGCGGCCGGAGCGGACACCCGTTCCCACGGGCGGCGCGTCCGTCGCCGATCGTAAGCGCCTGTGGCCACGCCGTGTCAACAACGCGTCCCGAAGGCCGGTGGCCCGTGCGTCCCGAAGCGCCGGGCCGGCGTCCCGGCATCCGAGCGACGCTTGACGTGCGGCGCGATGTACTGCTCAATATGTCGCATGAATGCCCAGCAGCGCTTGGTGACGCGCGACCACATCGACTTCGGTCGAGTGTGGTCCGCCGCGTGTTGCGCCTGACTCGGCAGCGGGCCGTCCGACCGGCCCTTCCCTCCCTCGGTGACCCCGTCGCGGGCCGAGCTCTTCTCCCACGCGCGCTGCCGCACCCCTGAATCTCCCGACGCCCGGCGTCGTCACGCATCCCTTCACCCGTCCGTCCGACGGTTCGTCATCTCCGGTCGCAGCCCACCCGTGGTCCAGCCATGCGTGCGTGCGCGGTCCGGGACGCCCCGAGAGGCCACGCCCGTTTTCACCCAAGTGACGCCTGAAGAAGTCGAGTTCACCTTCGTCGAAGTGCCGGTGTCCGACCCCCGGGTGCGCCCGCTGCTCCGGGAACTCGGCGACGAGTACTCCTCCCGCTACGGCCGCGACGCCCACGCCGAGCTGTCCCGCTACCCCGACGAGGAGTTCACCGCCCCGCACGGCGGCGTCCTGCTGCTGCTCCTGGAGCGGGGCGAGCCGGTCGCCGGCGGCGCCTTCCGCCGCTACGACGCGCACACCGCCGAGTTCAAGCGCATCTGGACGCACTCCGCGCACCGCCGGCGCGGCCTCGCCCGCCGCGTCGTCGGCGAGTTGGAGCGCGTCGCCCACGCCCGCGGCTACCGGCGCGTCCACCTCACCACCGGACCGCGCCAGCCCGAGGCCCGCGGCCTCTACCTGGCCACCGGCTACACGCCCCTGTTCGACACGGACGCCGACCCGGAAACCATCGGCCCGCTGCCCTTCGAGAAACACCTCGCCCGCCCGGCCCGCCCCGAACGCGCCGCGACCCCGCCGCACACCCGAAAGGCCTCCCGCCCGTGAAGCTCAGAACCCGACTCCCCCGCGCCGCCGCACTCGCCCTGCTCCCGCTGCTGGCCCTCACCGCCTGCGGCTCGGGCGACACCGACGGCACGGCCCCGGCGGGAGCCCAGGCCGCTCCGAAGGACGACCCCGTCGCCGACGTCCGCGAGGTCGACGCGATCGCCGCCCTGCTGCCCGCCGACGTCCGCAAGGCCGGCACGCTCCGCGTCGGCAGCTCGGTCGGCTTCCCGCCCGGCGCCTACTACCCCAACGGCACCGACAAGGACCCCGAGGGCCAGGACATCGACATCGCCGACGCCGTCGCCAAGGTGCTCGGCATCGAGCTCCAGCGGCAGGACGCCTCCTTCGAGACGATCCTGCCCGCCCTCGGCAGCGGCAAGTACGACGTCGGCACCGGCAACTTCGGCGTCACCGCGGAACGCCTCAAGACCATCGACTTCGTCACCTACATCAACGACGGCCAGGGCTTCGCCGTCCGCAAGGGCGACACCGAGCTCGGCAAGAAGAAGATCACCGACCTGGTCCAGCTGTGCGGCCTGACCATCGGCACCGGCGCCGGCACCACCTTCGAGGCCACCCTCACCGCCGAGAAGGGCGTCTGCGCCAAGGCCGGCAAGAAGCCGTACGACGTGAAGGTCTACGCCGAGAACGGCGCCACCCTCACCGCGCTCCAGCAGGGCCGCATCGACGTCATCATGTCGACCATCAACGGCCTGCGCCACCAGGCCTCGCAGCCCGCCTCGCAGACCGAGTTCCTCGGCGAGTTCCACCGCCTCGACGTCGGCTTCGCCTTCAAGAAGGGCTCCCCGCTCACCAAGGCGTTCCAGGCCGCCGTCAACGAACTGATCAAGAACGGCACGTACACCCGGATCCTCGAGAAGTGGGGCACCACCGCCTCGGCGATCGACGCCTCCGAGATCAACCCGCGCGAACACCTCTGAGCCGAGCAGGAACCACGCCATGGCATCTACCACCGACACCGCGCCACCCGGCCCGGCCGCCCCCGGCGCCCCGGCCCCGCCCCTGCCGGACGACCCGGCGGGCCTGAAGGTCGTCCCCGCCCGCCACTACGCCCGCTGGGTCGCGGCCGTCGCCGTGGTCGTGCTGGTCGCCCAGTTCACCCACGGCCTGGCCACCAACCCCGTCTGGGAATGGGACGTCTTCCGGGACTACGTGCTGTCCGAGACGATCGTCCAGGCGGTGTGGGTGACGCTCCAGCTCACCGCCTACGCCACCGTCCTCGGCTTCCTGCTGGGCACCGTCCTCGCCTTCATGCGGCTGTCCCGGAGCCCCGTGCTGCAGACCGTCGCCTGGACCTACATCTGGATCTTCCGGTCCATCCCGATGATCGTGCAGCTGGTGTTCTGGTTCAACCTGAGCGCCCTCTACGACCGGCTCGGCTTCGGCATCCCCTTCGGCCCGGTGTTCTGGTCCGTCGACAGCAACAGCATCATCGGCACCATCGGCGCCGCCGTCATCGGCCTGACCCTCCACCAGGCCGCCTACGCCGCCGAGATCGTGCGCGGCGGCGTCCTCGCCGTCGACGAGGGCCAGTTGGAGGCCGCCGCCGCGCTCGGCATCCCCCGGCTGCGGCAGATCCGGCGCATCGTCCTCCCGCAGGCCATGCGCGCCATCCTGCCCACCGCCGGCAACGAGATCATCGGCCTGCTCAAGGGCACCTCGGTGGTCTACGTGATGTCCATCGGCGAGCTCTTCTACCAGGTGCAGGTCATCTACGGCCGCAACGGCCGGGTGATCCCCCTGCTGCTGGTCGCCACCGCCTGGTACGTCGTCCTGACCTCCCTGCTGTCGGTCGTCCAGTACTACGTGGAACGCCGCTACGCCCGCGGCGCCGACCGCACCCCGCCGCCCACCCCGCTGCAGCGCGCCCGCCGCTTCGTCCGCACCCTGCGCACGGCCGCGGCGCAGCGCAACCGGCCCGTCGTACCGTTCAAGCCCCTGGGAGACATCCGATGAGCGACGTCATGGTGGACGTGCGCGGCGTCCACAAGAGCTTCGGCCCGCTGGAGGTGCTGCGCGGCGTCGACCTGAGGGTCCGGGCCGGCGAGGTCACCGTCGTCCTCGGCCCGTCCGGCTCCGGCAAGTCCACGCTGCTGCGCACCATCAACCACCTGGAGAAGGTCAACCGGGGCTGGATCAGCATCGACGGCGAGCTCATCGGCTACCGCCGCTCCGGCAACCGGCTGCACGAACTGAAGGAGAAGGACGTACTGAAGCAGCGGACCCACATCGGGTTCGTCTTCCAGAACTTCAACCTCTTCCCGCACCTCACCGTGCTCGACAACCTCGTCGAGGCGCCCGTCGCCGCCCTGCGCCGCCCGCGCAAGGAGGCCGTGGGGACGGCCCGGCGGCTGCTCGCCCGCGTCGGTCTCGCCGACAAGGCCGACGCCTACCCGCGGCAGCTCTCCGGCGGACAGCAGCAGCGCGTCGCCATCGCCCGCGCACTCGCCCTCGAACCGAAGGTGCTGCTGTTCGACGAGCCCACCTCGGCCCTCGACCCGGAACTCGTGGGCGAGGTCCTCGACGTCATCAAGGACCTGGCCCGCACCGGCACCACCATGATCGTCGTGACCCACGAGATCGGCTTCGCCCGCGAGGTCGCCGACACCGTGGTGTTCATGGACGGCGGAGTCGTCGTGGAGCAGGGGCCGCCCTCGGCCGTCCTGGACAAGCCGCAGCACGAGCGCACCCGCGCCTTCCTCTCCAAGGTCCTCTGACCGCCCCGCCCGTCCCTCTCGCACGCAAGGAGCACCCCTGTGTCCCCCTCCACCCTCCGCCGCACCGCCGCCGTGCTCGCCCTGACCTCCGCCCTCGCCCTCGCCGGCTGCGGCAACCCCGACGACGGAGGCACCACCGAGGTCGACTCGGGCAACGGCGGCAAGACCAAGATCAACCTGACCGCCGACCAGGACCGCGTCCGCACCGACAAGGTCGACGCCATCGCCGCCAAGGTCCCGGCGGAGGTACGCAGGAGAGGCACGCTGGAGGTGGTGAACTCCTCCGGCTCCGCCGCGCCGCTCACCTTCGTGGCCACCGACAACAAGACCGTCATCGGCGTCGAACCCGACATCGCCTCCCTGGTCGCCGACGTCCTCGGCCTGGAGCTGCGGCTCAACCCCGTCTCCTGGGAGAACATCTTCGTCGGCATCGACAGCGGCAAGTACGACGCCGGCTTCAGCAACATCACCGTCACCGAAGAACGCAAGGAGAAGTACGACTTCGCCACCTACCGCGAGGACAATCTCGGCTTCGAGGCGAAGAAGGGCAGCGGACTGAAGGTCGACGGACCCGAGGACGTGGCCGGCCTCACCGTCGCGGTCAGCAGCGGCACCAACCAGGAGAAGCTGCTCATCGAGTGGAGCAAGGACAACGAGCGGGCCGGCCGCGAACCGGTGGACATCAAGTACTACCAGAACGACAGCGATACCTACCTCGCCCTCCAGTCCGGCCGCATCGACGTCTACCTCGGCCCCAACCCCACCGCCGCCTACCACGCCGCGACCACCGGCAGGACCGAGGTCGTCGGGACCTACTCCGGCGCCGGCGCCGACCTCCAGGGCCTCATCGCCGCCACCACCAAGAAGGACAGCGGACTGGTCGAGCCCCTCGCCGAGGCGATCGACCACGTCATCGAGAACGGCACCTACGCCAAGGTCCTGAAGCGCTGGGGCCTGTCCGACGAGGCCGTCACCACGTCCGAGATCAACCCGCCCGGTCTGCCCAGGACCGCGAGCTGACCACCGGACCCCGGCGCGGGGACGGCGCTCCCCGCCGTCCCCGCGCCCCACCCCGCCACCGCCACGGACTTCCTGGAAGGCACCGACATGTCCCCGACACCCGCATCACCCCTGCACCTCGCCGTCGCCCTGGAGGGCACCGGCTGGCACCCTGCCTCCTGGCGGGAACCGGTGTCCCGCCCCCGCGAGCTGTTCACCGCCCGCTACTGGGCCGACCTGGTCGCCGAGGCCGAACACGGCCTGCTCGACTTCGTCACCCTGGAGGACGGCCTCGGCCCCCAGACCTCCCGCTTCCTCGAACCCGACGACCGCACCGACCAGGTGCGCGGCCGCCTCGACGCCGTCCTCACCGCCGCCCGGATCGCCCCCCTGACCCGGCACATCGGCCTCGTCCCGACCGCCGTGGTCACCCACACCGAGCCGTTCCACCTCTCCAAGGCGATCGCCACCCTCGACCACGTCAGCACCGGCCGGGCCGGCGTCCGCGTGCAGATCACCGCCCGCCCCGACGAGGCCGCCCACTTCGGCCGCCGTACCGTCCCCCGGATCGACTCCTGGGAGGACCCGGCCGTCCGGGACCGGGTCACCGAACTGTTCGACGAGGCCGCCGACTACGTCGAGGTGCTGCGTCGGCTCTGGGACAGCTGGGAGGACGACGCCGAGATCCGCGACGTCGCCACCGGACGCTTCATCGACCGGGACAAGCTGCACCACATCCACTTCGAGGGACGGCACTTCAGCGTCAAGGGCCCCTCCATCACCCCCCGCCCGCCGCAGGGCCAGCCCCTGGTCAGCGCGCTCGCCCACGACACGGTCCCCTACCGCCTGGTGGCCCGCTCCGCCGACGTCGGCTACGTCACCCCGCACGACGCCGGCCAGGCCCGGGACATCGTCGCCACCGTCCGGGAGGAGCAGGAGGCCGCCGGACGCGCCGCGGAACCCCTGCACGTCTTCGGCGACCTCACCGTCTTCCTCGACGACGACCCGGCCGAGGCCGCAGCCCGCCGCGCCCGCCTGGACGACCTCGCCGGGGAACCGTACACGCCCGACGCCCGCGTCTTCACCGGCACCCCCGCCCAACTCGCGGACCTCCTGCTGGAGTTCCAGGCGGCCGGGCTCACCGGGTTCCGGCTGCGGCCCGCCGTCCACGGCCACGACCTCCCGGCGATCACCCGCGGCCTCGTCCCCGAACTCCAGCGCCGCGGCGCCTTCCGCCGCGCCTACGAGGCCGGCACCCTGCGCGGCCTGCTGGGTCTGCCCCGGCCCGCCAACCGCTACGCCACCGCCTGAGCCGGAGGAACGACCACCGCCATGAGCAAGCCGCTGAAGCAGATCCACCTCGCCGCCCACTTCCCGGGCGTCAACAACACCACCGTGTGGAGCGACCCCGCGTCCGGCAGCCACATCGAGTTCAGCTCCTTCGCGCACTTCGCCCGCACCGCCGAACGCGCCAAGTTCGACTTCCTGTTCCTCGCGGAAGGGCTACGGCTCCGCGAACAGGGCGGCCAAATATACGACTTGGACGTCGTCGGCCGCCCCGACACCTTCACCGTGCTGTCCGCGCTCGCCGCCGTCACCGACCACCTCGGACTGACCGGCACCATCAACTCCACCTTCAACGAACCGTACGAGGTGGCCCGCCAGTTCGCCGGCCTCGACCACCTCTCCGGCGGGCGCGCCGCCTGGAACGTCGTCACCTCCTGGGACGCGTTCACCGGCGAGAACTTCCGCCGCGGGGGCTTCCTGCCGCAGCAGGAGCGCTACTCCCGCGCCAAGGAGTTCCTCGCCACCGCCCACGAACTCTTCGACTCCTGGCGCGGCGACGAGATCCTCGCCGACCAGGAGACCGGCCAGTTCCTCAGCGACGCCAAGGCAGGCGCCTTCGTCCACCGAGGACAGCACTTCGACATCCACGGCCGGTTCAACGTCCCGCGCTCCCCGCAGGGCCGCCCCGTCATCTTCCAGGCGGGGGACTCCGAGGAGGGACGCGAGTTCGCCGCCTCGGACGCCGACGCCATCTTCAGCCGCCACGCGACCCTCGACGCCGGCCGCGCCTTCTACGCCGACGTCAAGCGGCGCCTCGCCAAGTACGGCCGCCGGCCCGACCAGTTGCTCATCCTGCCCGCCGCCACCTTCACCCTCGCCGACACCGACGAGGAGGCGCGGGAGCTGGCGAAGGCGGTGCGCCGCCAGCAGGTCAGCGGCGCCACCGCCCTGCGCCACCTGGAGTTCGTCTGGAACCGGGACCTCTCCGGCTACGACCCCGACGGTCCGCTGCCCGACATCGACCCGGACGTCAGCAGCCGTCACATCGCCGAGGGCCGAGCCCAGGTCCGCATGTACCGCGATCCGCTGGCCACCGCCCGCGAGTGGCGCGAACTGGCCGCCGCCAACAACTGGTCCATCCGCGACCTCGTCATCGAGACCGGCAACCGGCAGAACTTCATCGGCTCCGCCGAGACCATCGCCCGCACCATCGACGAGTACGTGCAGAACGATGCCAGCGACGGCTTCATCCTCGTCCCGCACGTCACCCCCACCGGCCTCGACGCCTTCGCCGACAAGGTCGTCCCGCTGCTCCAGGAACGCGGCGTCTTCCGCACCGACTACGAGGGCCCCACCCTCCGCCACCACCTGGGCCTCGCCCACCCGGACGACCTCGACGACCGGCGGGCCGCTTCATGAAGTTCCTCGCGGTCACCCTGATCGTCCACCGCCCCGACCCCGTCACGGGAGTGCTCAAGCCGACCCACGACCGCTTCCGCGAGGTCGTCGACAACGCCGTCCTCGCCGAGGAGCTCGGCTTCGACGGCTTCGGCGTGGGGGAGCGGCACGAGCGGCCCTTCCTCTCCTCCGCGCCCACCGTCGTCCTCGGCCACCTCGCGGCCCTGACCCGCCGCATCCGCCTCTTCACCGCGGTCACCACGCTCAGCCTGCTCGACCCGGTGCGCGCCTACGAGGACTACGCCACCCTCGACCACCTCTCCGAGGGCCGGCTCGACCTCATCATCGGCAAGGGCAACGGCACCGCCCAGCGCGAGCTGTTCCAGGTCACCCCCGAGGACCAGTGGGACCGCAACGCCGAGAGCTACGACGTCTTCCGCCGCATCTGGCGGCAGGACAGGATCACCGCCGACACCCGCTTCCGCCCGCCGCTCAAGGACGCCGAGGTCTGGCCGCGCCCCTACCAGCGGCCCGTCCGCGTCTGGCACGGCAGCGCCACCAGCAAGGAGTCCGTCGACCTGGCCGCCCGCCACGGCGACCCGCTGTTCTCCGCGAACGTCACCCACCCCATCGAGCCCTACGCCGAACTGATCGACCACTACCGGGAACGCTGGGAGCACTACGGCCACGACCCGGCGCGGCTCACGGTCGGCGCCGGCACGGCCGGGCTGCTGGTCGCCCGCACCTCCCAGGAAGCGGTCGAGACCTACCGGCCGGTCTTCGAGGCCAACCTGGCCTTCCAGAAGGAGACCGGGCTGCCCGTGGTCTTCGAGACGGTGGAGGACTTCGTCGAGCGCAGCTCCGCCCTGATCGGCAGCCCGCAGCAGATCGTCGACAAGGTGCACCGCTACCACGAGCGGTTCGGGCACAGCGTCCTCCATGTGCACGCCGACGCCGGCGGACTGCCCGACTCCGTGCACCGCGACTCCCTCGAACGTTTCCAGTCCGAGGTGGCCCCCGCCCTCCGGCACGCACTGCCGGACCCGCCCTTCCCATGGGAGCCGGTCGATCCGGTTCCGTAGAACCGTGAAACACGACGCGGCCCCTCCGGCATCCGGAGGGGCCGCGTCGTGGCGTGCTCAGGCCGCGGCGGACTTCCGCTCGTACGGGATCGTCTCGCCGGCCTCGATCGCGACCGGCAGCCGGTTCTCCGCCGGCGGCAGGGGGCACGTCGCGAAGTCGGTGTAGGCACACGGCAGGTTGGTGGCGCGGTTGAAGTCCAGCACCACACGGTTGTCCGGGCCCGGCGCGTCGATCTTCAGCGCCCGGTTGGCGGCGTACGTGGTGACACCGGACGTCGCGTCGGTGAACAGCACCAGCAGGTCGCCCGGTCCGCCGGCCTCGAACGCGGTCAGCTCCAGCTCCTGCCCGTCGATCACGAAGCGGACCTTCCCGGGGGCGTCGTAGACGTGCTCGAGCCCCTCGACGGCGGCGCCCACCGTGGTGGGACGCGGCTCCGGGAACGGCACGTAGGTGCCGGTGACCCGCCAGCGCGGGTCCGGCGCGTAGGCGGGCGTGCCGGTGAACTGGGTGCGCAGCGGGTGGTCGGGGTGACGCGGCCGGACCACGTCCTGGCCGCCCCGGCGCGCTGTCTCGATCACCGCGTCGCCCCAGACGGCGTGGACGGAGGCGCGCTCCGCGAGGACGCCGAAGCGGTGCCGGCCGCGCACGGTGGCGCCGTCGACGACCAGTTCCTCCCCGTCGTCCAGCTCGACGGTGACCCCGTCGTCGCCGGCCGACCAGACGCCGGGCGCGCCGGGGAACCGCTGCGGCTCCGCGTCCGGCCAGTACAGGCCGGTGACGGCGAGGAAGCCGTGCTCGTGGGCGAGCGTGGCGTCCTTGTGACGGTGCCACTCCTCCCACTCGGTGACGAAGGCGTCGGTACTGGCGGGTGATGCCTGGACGGTCATGTGCGGTCCTCCGGTGGAGAGTCGGTGTCAGGGGCGGACAGGCAGCGGGGTGCCCCAGGTGTGGGCGAAGAACGTCTCCTCGCCGGGGCGCCGCTCACGGACGGCGGTCTCCCGCTCGCGCAGCTTCGGCGGCAGCAGGTCCGCCGGGGCCAGCGCGCCCACGGCGACGACGGACAGCGGCCGGAAACCCTCCGGCACGCCCAGCGACGTCCGCAGCGCGTCGGCGTCGAAGCCGGACATCTGATGCGCGTGCAGCCCCAAGGAGTGCGCCTGCAGTACGAGTTGGGCCACCGAGAGTCCGGTGTCGTACGCGGGCCCGGGCTGCGGCACGCCGTTCTCGACACGGTCCTCCGCCACCGCCGCCACCAGCAGCGAACTGGTGCCCGCCCACTCCTGGTTGAAGGGGATGAGCGCGTCGAGGATGCGCAGGTACGTGCTGTCGCCGCGCCGGCCGACCAGGAACCGCCACGGCTGGGCGTTGTAGGCGGACGGCGCCCAGCGGGCCGCCTCCAGCAGGGAGGCCAGCTCCTCGTCGCCCAGGGTGTGGGCGGCGTCGAACGACCGGGGGCTCCAGCGATCGGCGAGCAGCGGGTGGACGGCCGCGGCGGTGGTCGCGGTGTGGGGTGACATCGGGGAAGGTCCTTACTCGTCAGGGGTGTGAGACTCGTCAGGGGTGTGCGCGGTGACGCCCCGGTGTCTGCGCCGGGACCGGGGGAGCGGCGGGCAGGAGCTCACGCACCAGCGCGGCGACCTGCTCCACCTCGATCAGGAAGCCGTCGTGGCCGTACGGCGACTCGACGACGCGCGGCGCGTCCGCCGTGGGGATGCCGGCCGCCAGCTCGGCCTGCTGGGACGGCGGGTAGAGCCGGTCGGAGTCCACGCCCGCGACCAGCGTGGGGGCGGTCACCCGGCCGAGGGCGGCCCGCACCCCGCCCCTTCCACGGCCGACGTCGTGGCCGTTCATCGCCTTCGACAGCACGACGTAGCTGCCCGCGTCGAAGCGGCGCACCAGCTTGTCCGCGTGGTGGTCCAGGTAGGAGGCGACCTGGTAGCGGCCGCCGCGCCAGGGGTCCTCCGCCTCCTGCGGGCTGCGTCCGAAGCGGCTCTGCAGCTCCGGTTCGCTGCGGTAGGTGATGTGGGCGATGCGGCGGGCCACGCCGAGTCCGGCGTGCGGGCCGCGCCCGGTGTCGTGGTAGTGGCCGCCGTGCCAGTGCGGGTCGGAGCGGATGGCGTGCAGCTGTGTCTCCGCCCACGCGATCTGCTCCGCGCTCGCCGCCGCCGTGGTCGCCAGCAGCAGGAGCGCGCCGGTGCGCTCCGGGTACGACACGGCCCACTCCACGGCCCGCATCCCGCCCATCGAGCCGCCGACGACCAGCGCCCACCGGTCGACGCCCAGTGCGTCGGCGAGGGCGGCCTCGACGGCGACCTGGTCGCGCTGGGTGAGGAACGGGAAGTCGCCGCCCCAGCGCCGCCCGGACGGTCCGCGCGAGGACGGGCCGGTGCTGCCCTGGCAGCCGCCGAGCACGTTCGGCGCGACCACGAACCAGCGGTCCGTGTCGAGCGCCCGCCCCGGCCCCACGAGCCCGTCCCACCAGCCGGGCGTGGGATGCCCCGGACCGGCGGGACCGGCGACATGGCTGTCGCCGGTGAGGGCGTGCAGCACCAGCACCGCGTTCGACCGGTCCGGCGCGAGCCGCCCCCACGTCTCGAACGCCAGCCGCACGCCCGGCAGTTCACCGCCCGCCTCAAGGGCAAGCGGCTCCGGGTGCGCGTACCACTGCCGCCGCCCGGGCGGGTCCCCCTCCCGCCAGGCCCCGGAGGCCGGCGGGAGGGGGACCGGGGACGGCGTCAGAACGGTGTTCAGGACGCGCCCTTCGCCGCGCGGAACCCGGCCTCCAGATCGGCCTTGAGGTCCTCGAGGGCCTCGATGCCGACGGACAGCCGCACCAGCCCGGGCGAGGTGCCGGTGGCCGCGAGCTGCTCCTCGTCGAGCTGGCTGTGGGTGGTGGACGCCGGGTGGATGATGAGGCTGCGCACGTCGCCGATGTTGGCGAGGTGGCTGAACAGGCTCACGGCGTCCACGAACCGCTTGCCGGCCTCCACGCCGTCCCGCAGCTCGAACGACACGATCGCGCCCGCGCCGCGCGGCAGGTACTTCTGCCCCGCCTCGTACCAGGGGCTGGACGGCAGTCCCGCGTAGTGCACGGCGGCCACCTCGTCGCGCTGCTCCAGCCACTCGGCGAGCGCTTGGGCGTTGGAGGAGTGCCGCTCGATGCGCAGACTGAGCGTCTCCACGCCCTGCAGCAGCAGGAACGCCGAGTGCGGGGACAGCGCCGGGCCGAGGTCGCGCAGCAGCTGCACCCGCAGCTTCACTGCGAACGCGCCCGGACCGAGCGCCGGCCAGTAACGCAGGCCGTGGTAGCTCGGGTCGGGCTCGCTGAAGTCCGGGAACCGGTCGGCGTGCGCACCGAAGTCGAAGGTGCCGCCGTCGACGACCACGCCCGCGATGGCCGTGCCGTGACCGCCCAGGAACTTGGTCGCCGAGTGCACCACGACGTCCGCGCCGTGCTCCAGCGGCCGCAGCAGGTACGGCGTCGGCACCGTGTTGTCCACGATCAGCGGCACACCCGCCGCGTGCGCGACGTCCGCGACCGCCCGCACGTCGAGGACGTTGCCGCGCGGATTGCCCAGCGACTCGGCGAACAGCGCCTTGGTGTTGGGGCGGATCGCCGCCCGCCACGCCTCCGGGTCGTCGGGGTCGTCCACGAAGGACACCTCGACGCCGAACTTCGGCAGCGTGTGCCGGAACAGGTTGTACGTGCCGCCGTACAGGGAGGTGCTGGACACGATGTGGTCGCCGGCGCTCGCCACGGTCAGCAGCGCCAGCGTCTCCGCGGCCTGCCCCGAGGACAGCGCCACGGCCGCGACACCGCCCTCCAGCGCGGCGATCCGCTGCTCGAAGACGTCCTGGGTCGGGTTGTGGATGCGGGTGTAGATGTTGCCGGGCTCGGCCAGGGCGAACAGGTCGGCGGCGTGCTGCGTGTCGCGGAACACGAACGACGTCGTCTGGTAGATCGGCGTCGCGCGCGCCCCGGTCGTGGGGTCGGGCTCCGCGCCCGCGTGGACCTGCTTGGTCTCGAAGGACCAGGCGGGCGTGGAGTCCGCGGCGGACTCCCCGTCGGGGGTGTGGCCTGCGGTGACGGAGTCGATGGGCCGGCTGCTCATGAGAGTGCTCCCTGGCGGAGAAAGGGGGATGTGGTCGTGCCTGAGGACGCCACGGCGCCGCGCGTCACGGCCCCGGACACAAGGGGGCGGTGGTCGGCGCGATGCGGTGAAGCGGAGAGGAGAGAGGCCGGACTGCCGGCCGGGCGCGCGCGGCGTCAGCTCGCGGCGGAACAGCCCGTGGTGGTGACACGCACGTAATCGACGTGGCGGCGGGTCACGAGCACGGTCATGCGCTCAGGTAACCACACGCCGGCGGCGTCGCGCCAGATCGACGGAAGCCGTCTCACCCGCCGGGACGACGTCCGGGCGTTCTTGACCCGTGTCACCGACTGCTGTTTTGATCGACGGCATGAAGCGACAGGACCTCACGCGGCGACGCCATGTCGACCTTGCGCGTGTCTCCAGCTCCTGCTGTCGCACCCGGGCCTGAGCGCGACCGAGGGACACCCTCGCCCCGCTCCTTCTCCCTGATCTTTTCCCTGATCCCGGCCTTCGGCCGCTCCGCCGACGCCTGCCGTCGTCGCAGCGCCGTCGCCTGACACCCCCTTACGCGCTCCCCGGCCGGTCGGCCGCGCAACGGACGCCGCCCGTCCCGCCGTTGCCCGCGGGCCGGCCGTCACCACCCGCCGTCGCCCCGCCCGACCCGCTCGCACCGATCCTCGGAAGGTCCTCCCATGGCCACCATCCTGTCCGTCTCCGGAAGCCCCTCCGCCACCTCCCGCACCGCCCGGCTTCTGCGCCACCTCGACCAGCGGCTCGTCGCGCAGGGGCACGAGGTCATACCGCTCGACGTGCGCACCCTCCCGCCCGAGGCGCTGCTGCACGCCGACTTCCGCCATCCGGCGATCGTCGAAACCACCGCCCTCTTCCAGCAGGCCGACGGCGTCGTCATCGGCACCCCCGTCTACAAGGCCGCCTACTCCGGCCTGCTGAAGGCGCTGCTGGACCTGCTGCCGCAGTACGCGCTCACCGGGAAGACCGTCCTGCCGCTCGCCACCGGCGGCACCACCGCCCATGTCCTCGCCATCGACTACGCGCTGCGGCCCGTGCTCAACTCCATGGGCCCCGCCCACATCACGCCCGGCTGGTTCACCCTCGACACGGAGATCACCGTGGGCGACGACGGCACCCTGACCGTCGCCCCCGCCGCGGCCGAGGCGCTGGCCCAGGTCACCGACCAGTTCTCCCGCGCGCTCGGCGGCCGCACCCTGCTGGCGGCCACCGGCTGAGCACCGCGGGGAGGAACGCGGCGCGCCGTGACGTGGCTCCGCGGCCGCCCCGACCACGGCCTCCTCTGACGACGCACGAACCGAACGGAGCCCTCCCGTGACCCTCACCTTCCACTGGTTCCTGCCCACCAACGGCGACAGCCGCCACGTCGTCGGCGGCGGCCACGGCACCCCGGCCACGGCGTCCGGACGGGACCGGCCGCCCACGGTCGCCTACCTCACCCAGATCGCCCGCGCCGCCGAGGACCTGGGCTTCGTGGGCGCGCTCACCCCGACCGGCGCATGGTGCGAGGACGCGTGGCTGACCACCGCCATGGTCAGCCAGAACACCGAACGCCTGAAGTTCCTCGTCGCCTTCCGCCCCGGATTCGTCTCGCCCACCCTCGCCGCGCAGATGGCGTCCACCTTCCAGCGGCAGAGCGGCGGACGGCTGCTGCTCAACGTCGTCACCGGCGGTGAGAGCCACGAGCAGCGCGCCTACGGCGACTTCCTCGACAAGGACGACCGCTACCGCCGCACCGACGAGTTCCTGAGCGTCGTGCGGGAGCTGTGGCAGGGCAAGACGGTGGACCTGGAGGGCGAGCACCTGCGCGTGGCGGACGCCAGGCTGGCCCGGGTGCCCGACCCGGTGCCCGAGGTGTACTTCGGCGGCTCCTCGCCCATCGCGGGACGGGTCGCGGCGAAGCACGTCGACGTCTATCTCACCTGGGGCGAACCGCCCGCCGCCGTCGCGGAGAAGATCGCCTGGATCCGCCGCCTGGCCGCGGAGGAGGGCCGCACCCTGCGCTCCGGCATCCGCCTGCACGTCATCACCCGCGACACCTCCGAGCAGGCGTGGGCGGAGGCCAACCGCCTCCTGGCCGGCTTCGACCCGGAGACGATCCGCTCGGTGCAGGAGGGACTCGCCCGCAGCGAGTCGGAGGGCCAGCGGCGGATGCTCGCCCTGCACGGCGGCGGCAACCGCGACGGCCTGGAGATCCACCCCAACCTCTGGGCGGGCATCGGCCTGGTACGCGGCGGCGCGGGCACGGCCCTGGTGGGCAGCCACGAGGAGGTCGCCGACCGCATCAAGGAGTACCACGCCCTCGGCATCGACGAGTTCGTCCTCTCCGGCTACCCGCACCTGGAGGAGGCGTACTGGTTCGGCGAGGGGGTGCTGTCGCGCCTGGAGGCGGAGGGACTGTGGGCCCGTCCGTCGCGGGTGGGGGCGGGCCAGGAGACGTCGGGGCAGGCGCCGTTCGCGACGGCGGGCCGCTGACGACCAGGCCCTGTTCGGCACTCCCGGGCGCGACGTCCGGGGCGTACGGCGGCGGGGCGGGGATCACGGTGGGGGCGGGCGCCTGGGCCAGCCCCCGCTTGATCCGGCGCATGAGCGGGTTCACCTGGCGGCGCGTCATCGCGTGGTTCCGCCCGGCCAGGGTGAGGGCCCGCACAGCGGAGGGGTCGATCCGGACGAACTCCGGCGTCCAGTCGCGGCCGAAGACGATGTACCCCCGCGTCCCGGCCACGCGCGTGAGCGCGTCCGGCTTCTTCAGCGGCGGGTACGCCGGCCACCGGAACGCGGCGAGCCTCCTCGCCTCCTCGCCCTGGAGTTCGGCGGCCCGCGCGGCGAACGCCGCCCGGGCCGCCGCCCTGAACCGGTCGTACTCGGGCTCGTCGGTGAACACCGTCACCAGCAGCCGCTCCGGCGGCAGCAGCCGTACGACCTCGGTGAACTCCCAGAGGGTGCCTTCACTGGTCCCGGTGGCGAGCACGACCAGTCGCGCCTTGCGGATGGCGTCGCTCACGGTGGGCTTCCAGTCGTTCAGCGGCAGGTAGAACCTCCGTGCCCCCGCCAGCGGCAGGCGTTCGCCGGGCCGCCCCACGGCCACGACCGGCCCGAGCTTGAACCGCAGATGCCACACCATGTGCTCCTCCCAGGTGCGGCTGTGCGGGGTGTGCATCCTGCGGATCGGGTTGAGGACGGGGACCGGCTTGATCCGGTACAGCTCGTCGTCGAGGTCGAAGGGACGCAGATACAGGATGTACGACTGCGGCTCCAGCGCCCCCGCGTCCTTCACCAGCCGGGCCGTGTGGCGCCTGCCGAAGCGGGACAGGCGGCTGCCCGTGAACACGGCCACGATGCCGCCCGCGAGCATCAGGACGCCGATGACCACGTCCTCGGTGGTCAGGATGCCGAACATGGTGCGCGTCCGGATGCGGTTGAGTCCGGCGACGGCCACGAGGAAGCCGAGAACCCGTGTCACGCAGCCGACGCCACGGGCGCCGCAGCCGACACTCCGCACCTGGCGGGGCCTCGTCACCTCGAACTGTCCCCCGCCCCCGTCATGCCTGTTCACCCGCATGGCACGAGACGTTACGCACGACGCGCGTGCAACACGCGACATTTCAGGGAGATTTCACTCGCGAGGTGATTCTCCACCGCGCTTCACCCTCCGAGCCGCCTCCCGTATCGCCTCCGCGTACGGCGCGTCCGCCGCGCGCGTCTCGGGCGAGAGCTCCTCGAACGGCACGAGCGAGGCGTGACCGGCGTCGACCGTCTGCATCCACGCCGACCACGCGTCGTGCACGTCCTCGTCGGTGACCCGCTCACCCTTCGCACGCAGCAGCACCGCGTACAGCCGGAACAGGTCGTCCGCGCCCTCGGGCGGCCGCGCGGCCGGCGGCAGGCAGGACCGGATCAGATCGGCGAGCGGATCGAGGTAGGTCACCCCGAGAGTGTGCCAGCCACCAGCACCACATGAGCCAGCGCGAACACGAGGGGCACGATCCGCTCCGACGAGCTGAGTTCGGCGTACCGCCGGGTCCGGCCCGGCTCGGGGGTGCCGCGCAGCACCGCCCACTCGTCGGTGAAGATCCGCACCGGCAACCGTTCCTCGATCTCGTTGATGACACGGAACTTGGCCGAGTTGAGATGCCGGTACGAGCGGAGCTGGAGCCACCAGGCGAGGGACAGGGTGACCCCGCCCATGGCGACCGCCACGGAGACGTACCACGGCGGTTCGGCCCACTCCGACATCCCGAACCCGATCACGCTCACCAGCGCCGTCTGCACGGACAGGAAGAACGCGTTGGCCGAACCGCGGCGCGCGGACACCCGGTCGGCCATCTCCACGGCGAGCTTGTACAACTCGAGCACGTCCTGACCCACGGCCGGCTCACCGGGCGCCGACGGGCGCGGCCCGGATCCTGGCTGCGCGGGGACGGCGGCCGTCGTCGTCCGGCCGTGCACGCTGTCGTCGTCACGGTCGCGTTCCATTGGACTCCCGGGGGCGGTGGTGGGGGAGGGACCTCATCGTAGGTACGGTGCGGGGGCGGCGTCAGGTGCTTTCCGGACCGTCACGCGAAGGAGGGCGGGACGGCTCGTCGGGCGGGTGCCGCACGCGCTCCTCGCCCCGGAGAACTGCTGGTCAGTCCCCCGGTCCCGGCCGACGGGGAGTACGGTGGAGATACCGGGAGCTTCTCGCGCACCGGCTCAGCCGCCGGTGGCGTTCCCGGCGATGGGCGACACCGGCCCGCAGCCGCGGGCCCGGAGACAGGTTCGCGTCATGAACGTGACCATCGACCGCACGATGTCGAGCAGGCGCCTCCCCGCACCACCGGCTCGGCTGTCCCTGGCGTCCGCGCCGGGAGGGCTGGACGGCGTGTGGTGGCCCCGCTCCCGCGCCCTCAGCCGCGAGCTGCCGCCCCTGACCGCCGCGCTCGACAGCCCCTGGGGCCGCGTCACCGGTGTCGCGGTGAGCCCGGCGCACTGGCCGGTCATCCCGAGCTGGGTGTCCCGGGAAGGGCGTGCCGTGCGGGTCGACTGGGCCACCGAGGAGCAGGATCCGCACCGGATGACCCTCTTCTTCGCCGAGGGCCGCCGCGACGTGCTGGTGGTGCCTCCGGAAGCAGGCGCCTCCGCCGCACGGCTGCTGTCCGGCGACAGCGGGGAAGCCCCGGGCCGGGCGGGGGACACGGGCGACAGGATGGACGTACGGACCGCACTGGAAGCGTGGGAGACGGACGGCGGGGCGGATGCGCCGTCTCCCCGGCGGCCGTCCGCCGGCTCGGCGGGCGGTCGCCCTCTCTCCGATTGACGTGCGCCGGAGTGGTCCCGGGCTGGTGGCAGACACGGACGGAGGGACCGTTGCCGTGAGCGGTGGGCATGTACTTCCCCAGTTGCTGACGGCGGCGGAAGCAGCCGCGCCGGTGGACGCCGTTGATGTGGTGGCCGAGGACCTGAGGCGGCGGCTCTCCGCCGAAGAGGTGTCCTTCCTCATCGTCGACCTGACAGGGAAGGCGGTGGCACGGCTGTCCGGCGCCGGTCCCGCGGCGAGCGGGCGGGAGGCGCAGCGCATCCTGCTCCCCGGCAGCGTCTACGAGTACGTGCTCCGCACCCAGCGCCTGTACCAGGAGAGGACCGGCGGGGGACTGCGGGTGATCGTGCCGGTCACCAACCGTGGGGACGCGATCGGACTGCTGGAACTGATCCTTCCTGGCACACCCGGCGCGGACGTCCTCGAGGAGGTCGGGGAAGCCGCCCATGTCCTCGCGTACATCGTGATCGCCAACGGCCGCTTCACCGACCTCTACGTATGGGGCAAACGGTCCAGGCCCCCCACCCTGGCGGCGGAGATCCAGTATCAGCTGCTCCCTCCGTCGCTGTCGTGCGAGGCCGCGCAGTTCTCCCTGTCCGGGAGCCTGGAGCCCTCCGAGAACCTCAGTGGCGACACCTTCGACTACGTCCTGGACAGCGACGTCCTGCATGTGTCGGTGACCGACCCCATGGGGCACGACATCGGAGCCGCGCTCGCCGCCACGGTGCTGGTGGGTGCCTTGCGCGGCGCCCGGCGGGCGGGCGTGGGCCTCGCCGAGCAGGCGCACCGGGCGGACCAGGCCCTG
Source organism: Streptomyces cellulosae (assembly GCA_014655195.1). Taxonomy (GTDB): domain Bacteria; phylum Actinomycetota; class Actinomycetes; order Streptomycetales; family Streptomycetaceae; genus Streptomyces; species Streptomyces cellulosae. Next base: position 94,071 of record BNBH01000020.1, read on the forward strand.
GCCGACCACGGCCACGGCCACGCCACCGGACAGCTGCTGCGCGTCGATCTGCGCACCGGGCGGGCCCAGCTCGTCAACGCCGGCCATCCCTGGCCCCTGCGCCTGCGCGAGGGGGCGGCGGAGTCGGTCGCCTGCGACGTGGACCCTCCCTTCGGGCTGTCCGCGCTCGCGGCCCACCCCTACCGGGTCCAGGACGTCGATCTGCGCCCAGGAGACCGTCTGCTGATGCTGACCGACGGCATGCTCGAACGGCACGGGGAGAAGGTCGATCTCTTCGACATGCTGGAGCACACCCGGGGCCTGCACCCGCGGGAGGTCGCGCTGACGTTGACGTCCGCGGTGCGGGAGGCCGCCGGCGGCCGGCTGCAGGACGACGCCACCGTGATGTGCCTGGACTGGCACGGCCCCCAGGAGACCCAGCGGCACGTCAGCTCCGGCGCGGACACCCGACTGGCCTCACCGGGCCGCGCGTGACGGGGTGACCCACGGCCTGTGTCGTCACCGCGTACGCCCCGACGACCGCGCGTCGTACTCCCGTTGCGCCGACAGCACCTCGTCGCTGTGCGCGACGGTCCACTCGTAGAGCCGCGTGAAGGGCTCTCGGAACGACTCGCCGAGCGGGGTGAGGGAGTACTCCACGCCGACGGGGGACGTCTCCAGCACCCGGCGCCGGATCAGCCCGTTGCGTTCGAGGCGGCGCAGCGTCTGGGTGAGAACCCGCTGGGTGACGCCCTCCAGCTGCCGCTTGATCTCGTTGAAGCGCGTCGGCCGTTCCAGCACCGCCAGCACCATCATCGACCACTTGTCGGCGACCTGGTCGAGGATCGGCCGGCTGGGGCAGTCGACGCTGAACCGCGGCATGCTCGGGGGCGGCAGGGGCGAGGGGCTGGTATCCATCATGATCCTTGGTTGTCGGAAAGTGCGTTATTGACCGGTTCTCAACGCGGAACCAGGGTGGTATCCATCGCAAACCTACTGGCCCACCGCATACCTTGGGGACCCCCGCATGGACGACGGCCTGCCCTCGTACACGACGCTCCACGTCACCATCGACACCGCAATCGCCCGGATCACGCTCGACAACCCGCCCGTGAACGTGCTCGGCGGCACCCTGGTCCGTGAACTGCACGACCTTCTGGGAAGGTTGCGGGACGACCGCTCGGTCCGCGTGATCGTCTTCTCCAGCGCCGACCCCGAGTTCTTCCTCGCCCACGTCGACATCCACATCCTCGACGAGATGGACGGCCTCAGGGAGATCGCGGACCGCGCCCCGCACCTCAACCTCTTCCAGGGCGTCGGCGAACTGCTGCGTCACCAGCCGCAGGTGACGATCGTCAAGCTCGCGGGCACGGCGCGCGCGGGCGGCGCGGAGTTCGTGGCCGCCGCCGACCTGGCCTTCGCGGCGCGGGAGACGGCCGGACTCGGGCAGAGCGAGGTGCTGATGGGCATCGTCCCGGGCGGCGGCGGTACGCAGTACCTGCGCGAACGGCTGGGCCGCAACCGGGCGTTGGAGCTGCTGCTCACCGGCGACAAGGTCGACGCGGACACCGCTGCCGCCTACGGGTGGATCAACCGGGCGGTCCCGGCGGCCGAGTTGGACGCCTTCGTCGACGGAATGGCGGAGAGGATCGCCGCGCTGTCCCCGGAGATCGTCGCCGCCGTCAAGGAACTGGTGCCCCCGCCCGACCTGACCGACGGCCTGCGGGCGGAGAACGCCGCATGGGCGGAGCTGGTGAGCGGGGAACTGCCGCCCCGGCTCATGCGCGAGGCGCTCCGGCACGGGGTGCAGACCCGCGAGGGCGAGCGCGACCTGGAGTCGGTCCTGCGCACCGTGGCCGCCGGCCTGTGAGCACCCCCCTCCCAGAGCGAACCGGTTCGCGGGCACCTGCCCTCCACAGCGAACCGGTTCGCGGGCACCTGCCCTTCCACAGAGAGACGAAGCACATGAGAGCAGCCTTCTACGACACCCCCGGTACCGCGAGGAGCGTGCTGCGGGTGATCGACGTCGAACGTCCCGAACCGGGCCCCGGCCAGGTCCGCGTCCGCGTCACCCTCTCCGCGGTCAACCCCGGTGACATGTACTGGCGGAAGCACTCCACCGAGCGAGACTTCCAGCGCGTCGGCAAGCGGCGGGGCCGCATCCCGCACCAGGACGGCACCGGTGTGATCGAGGCGGTCGGCGAGGGCGTCGACGCGAGCCGCGTGGGCGACCGCGTGTGGATCTGGATGGCCGCCTCGGGAGAGGTGTGGGGGACCGCGGCGGAGTGGGTGGTCGTGCCGTCCGAGCAGGCCGTCGACCTGCCCGACGGTGTCTCCGACGCCCTCGGCGCCTGCCTCGGCATCCCGGCGATGACCGCGCACCTGACGCTGCACGGCGACGGTCCCTTGCACGGCCGTACCGTGCTCGTCGCGGGCGGGGCGGGCGCCGTCGGACACTACGCGATCGAGCTCGGCAAGGCGGCGGGCGCCACCGTCGTGACGACCGTCAGCGGCTCCGAGAAGGCCACGCACGCCAAGGCCGCCGGCGCGGACCTCGTGGTGAACTACCGCGACCCCGACGCGGCCCGGCAGATCCTGGACGGGGTCGGCCCGGTCGACCGGATCGTCGAGGTCGCGCTGCGCGACAACCTCGAACTGGACCTGGCCGTGGCCGCCCCAGGCGCGACCGTCGTGACGTACGCGGCCCAGTCCGAGGACCCGTCCTTGCCGGTCCTGCGCCTCATGTGGTCCCACCTGACGCTGCGCTTCACCCTCTTCCACACCGCGCCGCGGGACACACTGCTCCGCGCCGCGGACGCGCTCACCGCGGCCCTGGGCGAGGACGCCCTCACGCCGCTGCCGCTGCACACCTTCGGCCTCGACGAGGTGGCCGCCGCGCACGAGGCCGTCGAGCGCGGCGTCCTGGGCAAGGCCGTGCTCGACCTGCGCTGAGCAGGTCACAGGTCCCGGGCGGCGGGCTCCCTTTTCATCACAGTTGAGTAGCGTCCCGGAAGTATGGCTTCCGTCACAGCCGACGTGATCTTCGCCTGATGAGATCACCGGATGCTCGGTTACCTCGTCCGTCTCCTCCCCTTCTGGGTCCGCGAGCCGCTGCTGATCCTCGTCGGGTCGGTCTTCGGCGTACGCATCCTGTACATGGCCCTCGTCGACGGCGAGGGATGGGTGCCGGCCGTCATCGGCGCGGTGTTCCTGCTGGGCACGGCGCTGCGCGTGCGCGTGGTCGTCCGCGCCGTGCGCGCCCGCCGCCGTCCGGCGCTTCCGGCGGAAGCCGAGACGAAGGCGCCCGTCGTCCCGGCCTCCGCCGCCCCCGCAGTGCGGCGCCCCGCCGAGAAGAAGCCCAACGCCTTCGTCCAGGCCACCCTGGCGATCGGCCTGTTCGCCGTGATCGGGGGCGTCCTCTGGATCGAGAACAAGCTCCCGGAGGACGGCACGGCCACCACCGGGGCCTCCCGTCCCGCCGCGTGCTGGCCCGACGAGGACGAGAAGCTGCCGAGCGCCTACCGGGCCACGCCCGACGCCGTGACCGGCGAGGACCTGTGCCGCGCGCTCAACCGGCCCGAGCTGCCCGAACTCCTCGGCACCCCCACCGAGAGGTCGGTCTACGCCTCCGGCACCAACAACACCGCCCCGCTGACCGACCAGAAGGTCGCCCAGCCCGAGGCAAGGGTCGAGTTCGAGACGTACACAGTGGAACTCTCGGCCACGTACAACAAGCTGACGGTGGACCGGTACCAGGCCATGACCGCGTACAGGGACGACGCGGACCTCAGGAAGCTCACCGTGCTGGGGCGGCCCGCCCTGCTCACCTCGGACCACATGATGAAGATCCAGTTCGACCTGGGGAGCGGCGAGGGAGCGAGCGGCCCGGTGGAGCGGGGGCCGCTCGCCCGGACTCTGACCGTGGCGTTCGACGCGAAGGACCGGGGCGGCTCCTACGACCTTACGGTGTGGAGCGAGACGGGAGCCCTCCCGGACGACAGCGCCCTCCTCGACATAGCGGAGGCGGTCCTGCCGAGGATCGCGCACGGGCCGGAGTGAGCAGGGCGCGGGACCGGTGGGGCGGGCCCGGCTCGCCGTCGGGCCCGCACCTCCTTCTCCCCTCGGAAAAGGTTTCCTCTTCCACCCTCAGCGCCGCAGCGTCAGCAGACCCGGGCGGTAGGGCAGCAGGCCGTAGTCACCTCCGGAGTTGGGGCTGCGGCCCTGGTAGAGCAGCTGCAGGTCGCAGGGGTCGACGGTCATCGTCTGGTCGGCGCTGGTGCGGAGCAGCTCGCCGTGGCTGATGTCGTTCGTCCAGGTCGCGCCGCTGTTGGCCTTGCCGGCGAAGGGGTTGCTCTCGGACGCGGCCTGGGGCGTCCACGTGCCGCCGAGGCTGGTCGCGGTGAACGAGCGGAAGTACCGGCCCTGGGAGCCGATCGCCTCGACGATCATCAGGTAGCGGTTCTGGTCCTTCAGCTTGTAGACCTGCGGCGCCTCGAACAGGTTGTTCGTCGAGTCGCTCATGACGACGGTCGAGCTCGAGCCGAAGCTGCCGGGGAAGTTCCCGATCGGCATGCTCGCCCGGTAGATCTTGCCGTTGTCGCCCGCGAAGAACAGGTACATGTTCGTGTCGTCACCGATCAGCGTCTGGTCGATCGGGCCCGTGGAGGAGCCGGAGATGCTCCCGGAGAACAGCACCTGCTCGGACGACCAGCCGTTGGGGTTGGTCGGGTCGCTCGACGTGCGGTACGAGAAGGCGGTCGAGCCCCACTGGTAGGCCAGCACCCAGATGTTCTTCGGAGCGAAGTAGAAGAGGCTGGGCGCGACCGTCGAGTTGTTCATCGCGTTCTGGGAGGCCGAGGCCATCTCCGACCAGTCGCCGAACAGACCGAAGTTCATCGACCCCCACCGCGTCCCGGTGTCGTGCGTGGTCGCGTACACGAGCTGCTTGCCGTTGTAGGGGGCGACGGTGAAGTCCTTCAGCGACACCCACCCCGACCGGGGCTGCGCCAGAGCGCCCGTCGACGACCAGCTGTAGCTCGACGGCAGCTGGCACGCGCCGGGGTCCTCGTCGGAGCCGCCGACCTTCACGAGCCGCCACTGCTGGTTCGCGCCGCCCCAGTCGTCGTACTGGACGATGTTGGCGTTGTCGGCGGTGGACGCGCCCTGCACCTCGAGCGCCTTGCCGCTGTTGCGGTTGATGAGACGGACGTGGCCGTCGGAGCTGTCGGCCAGCCGCCACTGCTGGTTGGCGGCGTTCAGGTCGGTCCACTGGACGATCGAACCGCCGTTGGCCGTCGACCAGTTGTAGACGTCGAGCACCTTGCCGGAGTGGCGGGACTTGATGCGGTAGTAGCCGTTGCCCGAGTCCACGAACTGCCATTGCTGCTGGGCCTGGTCGTTCCTCGCCCACTGGGTGATCCGGGCGCCGTCGTTCGTGGCCAGGTTGTAGACGTCCAGCGCCTTGCCGCTGTTGCGGTTGACCAGCACGTACGAGGCGCTGGTGTCCACGGTCGCGGCCTCGGCCGGCTGGGCGCCGACGAACGCGGCCAGCAGCAACAGGGGGGCGAGCACGGCGAGCAGGCGTCTCGGACGGACCCGGGACGCGTGGCTGAGCCACATGATGAACCTCCTGGATGTGGGGGTGAGGTGTCGCCGGACAGGGGGGAGCGGCAGCCGCACCGGGGTCGAACGTGTCGAATGTTTCGGATCGATCCTGGCCACGTGACGCCACAAGCTAGGGAGACGGAAGCGGGCGGTCAAGGGCTGTGACCGGCCGGATCGGCGATTCGAAACATTCGAGAGCACCTCAGAAACTGTTTTCGCCGCAGGGCTTGACGGGTCGTCATCAACCCTCCACCATCTGTTTGGCAAACCGACCGCCGTTCGATATGCCGAACGAATTTGCCTCATGAGTCCCGTACGTCCCGCACACCCCCGTGCGGGACGGCGCCGCACCTGAGCCGCGGTGCGGTGCACGGTGCACCCCTCTCTCCTGCCTTGGAGGCACAGCCATGGGCTTCAACGCCCTCCCCAGAGCCGCCGTCCGGCGGAAACTCCGCGTCCTGCTGCCCACGCTGCTCGTCGGCGCCCTCGGCTTCGCCGGCGCGGTGGCCGCACCCGCGCCGGAGGCCCAGGCCGCCGAGAGTACCCTCGGCGCCGCGGCGGCGCAGAGCGGCCGCTACTTCGGCGTGGCCATCGCCGCGAACCGCCTGAGCGACTCGACGTACGCGACGATCGCGAACCGCGAGTTCAACTCGGTGACGGCCGAGAACGAGATGAAGATCGACGCCACCGAGCCGCAGCGGGGCCAGTTCAACTTCCAGAACGCCGACCGCATCTACAACTGGGCCGTGCAGAACGGCAAGGAGGTGCGCGGTCACACCCTGGCCTGGCACTCCCAGCAGCCCAGCTGGATGCAGAGCCTCGGCGGCAGCGCCCTGCGCCAGGCGATGATCGACCACATCAACGGCGTGATGTCCCACTACAAGGGCAAGATCGCACAGTGGGACGTCGTCAACGAGGCGTTCGCCGACGGCAGTTCGGGCGCCCGGCGCGACTCCAACCTGGAGCGCACCGGCAGCGACTGGATCGAGGTCGCCTTCCGCACCGCGCGCGCCGCCGACCCGTCCGCCAAGCTCTGCTACAACGACTACAACGTCGAGAACTGGACCTGGGCGAAGACCCAGGCCATGTACCGCATGGTGAAGGACTTCAAGCAGCGCGGCGTCCCGATCGACTGCGTCGGCTTCCAGTCGCACTTCAACAGCGGCAGCCCGTACAACTCCAACTTCCGCACCACGCTGCAGGAGTTCGCCGCGCTCGGCGTCGACGTCGCCATCACCGAACTGGACATCCAGGGCGCGTCGCCGACGACGTACGCGGCCGTGGTCAACGACTGCCTGGCGGTCTCCCGCTGCCTCGGCGTGACCGTGTGGGGCGTGCGCGACATGGACTCGTGGCGTTCGAGCGACACCCCGCTGCTCTTCAACAACGACGGCAGCAAGAAGCAGGCGTACACCGCCGTGCTGAACGCCCTCAACGCCGGCGAAGACGGCGGCGGCGACCCGGACCCGGAGCCGGGTGACGGCACCGCCGTCAAGGGCGTCGGCTCGGGCCGCTGCCTGGACGTGCCCAACGCGAGCACCACGGACGGCACGCAGGTGCAGCTGTACGACTGCAACGGCCGGACCAACCAGTCGTGGGAGCTCACCTCCTCCGGTGAGCTGCGGGTCTACGGCAACAAGTGCCTGGACGCCGCCGGCACCGGCAACGGCGCCAAGGTCCAGATCTACAGCTGCTGGGGCGGCGACAACCAGAAGTGGACCCTGAACTCCGACGGCACCATCGTCGGCGTCCAGTCCGGCCGCTGCCTCGACGCGGTCGGCGCGGGCACGGCCAACGGCACGCAGATCCAGCTGTACAGCTGCGGAGGCGGCAGCAACCAGCGCTGGTCCCGCGTCTGACACACCTCTCCTGATGTGATCGCGGGGGTCACCGCCCGACAGGCGGTGACCCCCGCGACCGCGCCGGCCCCGGCTACCCGGCCGCCTCCTCCTCCAGCACCCGCTGGGCGACGGCGAACGCCGAGTTGGCCGCCGGGACCCCGCAGTACACGGCGGTCTGGAGCAGCACCGCCCCGATCTCCTCCGGGGTGAGCCCGTTGCGGCGGGCCGCGCGCACATGCATGCCGAGTTCGTCGTAGTGGCCGTGTGCGACCAGCGCCGTGAGGGTGACCATGCTGCGTTCCCGGCGGGACAGCGTCGGGTCGGTCCAGATCTCGCCCCAGGCGTAGCGCGAGATGAAGTCCTGGAAGCGGGCGGTGAACGGCGTCTGCCGCGCCTGCGCCCGGTCCACGTGCGCGTCGCCCAGCACCTCCCGGCGCACCTCCATGCCACGCCGGACGGGCCCGCCGAAGTGCGTCCGCAGCGCCGTGAGAACCGCCTCCGGCTGCTCGGCGGGCGCCAGGTGCGAGGCGCCGGGGATCTCCACCAGCGCGGCACCGGGCACCGCGTCCGCGATCTCGCGAAGATGCGCCGGCGGTGTGGCCGGGTCCTGCCGCCCGGCGACGGCCAGCGTGGGAACGGCGATCTCCGCCAGCCGGTCCCGCAGGTCGAAGGCGGCGAGCGCGTCGCAGCAGGCCGCGTACGCGTCCGGGTCGGCCTCCCGGTGGTCCTGGACCAGCCGCGGCACGGTGAACCCGGGGGTGAACCAGCGGGCGTCCGCGCTCTCGGCGAGCCCCGCCGGCCCTTCCCGGCGCACCAGCGCGGCCCGTTCCTCCCACGGCTTGGCCCCGTTGAAGTGCGCCGAGGAACAGATCACGGCCAGGGAGGAGAGCCGGTCCGGGTGGTGCACGGCCAGGTGCAGTCCCACCGCCCCGCCCAGGGACACACCCGCGTAGGCGAACCGCTCGATGCCGAGCGAGTCGGCCAGCGCGAGCACCGGACCGGCGAGATCGCCCACGCTCGCACCGGGACCGATCAGCCCCGCCGGCGAACCGCCGTGCCCCGGCAGGTCCCACCGGACCACCCGGTGCGCGGCCGCCAGTTCGGGCGCCACCTTGTCCCAGAGGGCGTACGAGGTGCCGAGCGAGGGACCCAGCAGCAGCGGGGGAGCCGAAGCGGGGCCTTCGACACGGTGGTTGAGCAGCTCACTTGTCAACGTCGCTCCAGAGCACGGTCGGTGAGGTCTCCGGCGCAGCCGGTGTAACGGGACGGGTCGACGAGCGCGGACACGTCGACCCCTTTCAGTTTCGGCTCCTGCGCCAGCAGTTCGGCCAGGTCGCGGCCCTCCTCGTACGCTCTCCGCGCCAGCGAGGTCAGCAGGTCCTTGGCCCGGGCGCGGCCGAGGACCGGGGCCAGCTCGGCGGACAGCCGTTCGGAGACGATCAGTCCCCGGGTGAGATCGAGGTGGGCACGCATCGTGTCCGCGTGCACCCGCAGCCCCTCGGCCAGCTCGGCGGCGTCCCGGGCGGCGCCGCCCACCAGGCGGAGCAGGTCCCTGAGCGGTTCCCACTCGGCGTGCCAGGCCCCGGCCGGCCGTTCGTCCTCGGCCACCAGCGAGCCGTACAGCGTGGCCGCGAGCTGCGGCGCCCGCCGGGCCGCCGCCGCGATCAGCGTCGAGCGGACCGGGTTCGCCTTGTGCGGCATGGCCGACGAGCCGCCGCCGCGGCCCTCGGACACCTCCGCGATCTCGGTACGGGACAGGGTGAGGACGTCCGCCGCGAGCTTGCCCAGCGCGCCGGCGGCGAAGGCGAGGCAGCCGGCGAGATCGGCCACCGGAGTCCGGAGCGTGTGCCAGGGCAACACCGGTGCCGCCAGGCCCAGTTCGCGGGCGTACGCACCTGGCAGCGCGGTCGCGTCCCCGGCCCCGTACGCCGTGAACGCCGCCAGCGTCCCCGCCGCTCCGCCGAGCTGAGCGGGCAGCGACTCGCGGACCCGCCCCACCCGGTCCCGCGCGTCCAGCACCAGCGCCCGCCACCCGGCCGCCTTCAGCCCGAACGTCGTCGGCACGGCGTGCTGGGTGAGCGTCCGGCCGGCCATCGGCGTGTCACGGTGCTCGGCGGCCAGTGCGGCCAGCGCCCGCGCGCAGCGCTCCAGGTCGGCGAGGACCACCGCGAGTACCCGGCGGGCGACCAGCATGGTCGCCGTGTCCATGATGTCCTGGCTGGTCGCCCCGCGGTGCACGTACGGGCCGTGGTCCTCGCCCACCGCCCGGGTGAGCGCCGCGACCACGGGGATCACCGGGTTCCCGCCGCCGCGGGCCTCCACGGCGAGGGACGCGACGTCGAAGCGGGCCGGTTCGGCGGCCTGTGTCACCGCCCTCGCGGCCTCCGCAGGGGCGAGCGCCGCCGCCGACTGGACCCGGGTGAGGGCGGCCTCCGCGTCGAGCAGCGCCCGCAGGAACGCCGTGTCCGTGGTCTCCGCGGCCGCCTCGGCGCCGGCCCACCCGGGGGCGAGCAGCCCGGCGCCGGAATCGGCCGCCGTCACCGGAACTCCAGGAAGACCGTCTCGCCCTCGCCCTGGAGGCGGATGTCGAAGCGGTACGTGCCGTTGCCCTGGGCCCCGGCGACGAGCGTGCAGCGCCGTTCCTCGTCCAGCCGGGACAGCAAGGGGTCGGCGGCCAGCGCCGCCTGGTCGTCCGGCAGATAGATCCGGGTGAACAGGTGGACGAGCAGACCGCGGGCGAAGACGCACACGCTCAGGTGCGGCGCGCCGCCGCCGCGTGTTCCGGGCCGCAGCGTGCGCGCGGACCAGTGGCCGTTCGCGTCGGTCGCGATCCGCCCGAACCCGGTGAACTCCACGCCGTTGCGCCCGAGGAAGCCCCCGGTCGCCGGGTCGCGCCGCATCGAGCCGTCGACCCGGGGCACCTCGCCGTCCGGGTCCGGTCCCCACAGCTCCACGAGGGCGTCCGGCACCGGGTCGCCGTTGCCGTCGTACACGTAACCGTGCAGCGCGATGGTGTCCGGGTGGCCGGCGGGCGCGACCTCGCCGCCGCCGGGGAACGGCAGGGCGTGGCCGTAGAAGGGGCCGACCGTGTGCGACGGGGTGGGCAGCACGGTCTCCGGACGGGTGGTGTCGATCTTCGTCATGGCGGGTCAGCGCCCCTCTTCCATCCAGGTGGCCCGGGGGCCGTCGAGCACGATGTCCCAGTGGTACCCCATGGAGAACTCCGGCACCGACAGGCTGTGGTCGTACGTCGCGACCAGCCGCTGCCGCGCGGCGTCGTCCGTCACCGACTGGATGATCGGGTCGTACGGGAAGAGGGGGTCGCTGGGGAAGTACATCTGCGTCACCAGCCGCTGGGTGAACGCCGTGCCGAAGACGGAGAAGTGGATGTGGGCGGGCCGCCAGGCGTTGAGGTGCTGGCGCCAGGGGTAGGGGCCCGGCTGGATCGTGGTGAAGTGGTAGCGGCCCTCGTCGTCGCTGAGGGTGCGGCCCACCCCGGTGAAGTTCGGGTCGAGCGGCGCGTCGTGCTGTTCCCGCTGGTGCGCGTAGCGGCCCGCCGAGTTGGCCTGCCATATCTCGATGAGCTGGCCGCGGACCGGACGCCCGTCGCGGTCGAGGAGCCGGCCCGAGACGGTGATGCGCTCGCCGATCGGCTCCCCGGCGTGCTGCCGGGTGAGGTCGTTGTCGATCTCGGTGATGTCCCGCTCGCCGAAGGCGGGGGAGTGCAGCTCCACCGCCTCCGGGTCCTTGCTCAGGTCGACGGCGACGAGCGGCCGCTTCGGGTGGCGCAGCAGCGAGGAGCGGTAGGGCGCGTAGTCGCGGCGCGGATGGTGCTCGGCCGGGGCGCCGTCGGCGACGCGCTTCTCGTACGCGGCGTGCTCGGCCGCGATCTCCCGGTCGATGTCCTGCTGGGTGAGAGTCATGGGGATACCTGTGCGCTTCCTATCGTTCGAGGACGAGAGCGAGGCCCTGGCCGACGCCGATGCAGAGGGTGGCGACACCGGTGCCGCCGCCCTTGCGCGCCAGCTGGTGGGCGACGGTGCCGGCCAGGCGGGCGCCCGAGGCGCCGAGGGGGTGTCCGAGAGCGATGGCGCCGCCCTGCGGGTTGAGGACCGACGGGTCGAACTCCGGCCACTCGGCCACACAGCCGAGCACCTGCGCGGCGAACGCCTCGTTCAGCTCCAGCACGTCCAGATCGGCGAAGGACCTGCCCGCCTTCGCCAGCGCCCGGTTGACGGCCTCGACGGGGGCGAGCCCGAAGTAGTCGGGGTCGAGGGCGTGCACGCCGGTCGCGGTGATCCGTGCCAGCGGTTCGCGGCCGGTCGCCTTCAGCCCTTCCTCGTCGGCCAGGAGCAGGGCCGCGGCGCCGTCGTTGAGCGGTGAGGCGTTGCCCGCCGTCACGGTGCCGTTCTCCTTGCGGAAGGCCGGCCTGAGCCCGGCCATCTTCTCCAGGGAGGCGTCGGGGCGGACGCACTCGTCTGCCGCGTGGAGCACCGGGTCGCCCTTGCGCCGCGGCACGGGCACGGGAGCGAGTTCCGCGTCGAACAGCCCCTCCGCCTGCGCCGCGGCCGCCTTCCGGTGGGAGTTCAGGGCGAACTCGTCCTGCTGCTCGCGGCTGATCTTGTGCTTGTCGGCGATGAGTTCGGCCGATTCGCCGAGCGGGATCGTCCACTGCGGCGGCATCGCGGGGTTGATCATCCGCCAGCCCAGGGTGGTGGAGTACAGCTCGGTGTGCCCGGCCGGGAACGGCCTGTCGTTCTTGGGCAGGACGTACGGGGCGCGCGTCATCGACTCCACGCCGCCGGCGAGGGCGACATGGGCGTCGCCGCAGGCGATGGCGCGGGCGGCCTGGATCACGGCCTCCAGACCGGAGGCGCACAGCCGGTTGACGGTCGCACCGGGCACGGAGGTGGGCAGGCCGGCCAGCAGGGCGGCCATGCGGGCGACGTTGCGGTTCTCCTCGCCGGCGCCGTTGGCGTTGCCGAAGAAGACGTCCTCGATGCGCGCGGGGTCCAGATCGGGCGTACGTGCGAGGAGTTCGCGGAGGACATGGGCGGCCAGGTCGTCCGGGCGGACCGAGGCCAGGGCGCCGTTGTAGCGGCCGATCGGGGTGCGGACGGCATCGACGACGTAGACGTCACGCAGACTCATGACGCGATCTCCTCGGTGAGCTGCTCGAGTTCTTCCGCGACGCGGATCCGGGCGGCGGTCCTCGCGGCGATCTCCTCGATGGTGACGCCCGGTGCCGTCTCGACGAGGGTCAGCCCGTCGGGCGTCACGTCCAGCACCCCGAGATCGGTGATGATCCGGTCCACGCACGCCTTGCCCGTCAGCGGCAGCGTGCACGCGGACAGGATCTTCGGCGAACCGTCCTTCGCGGTGTGCGTCATGACGGCGACGACGGTCCGGGCGCCGTGCACCAGGTCCATGGCGCCCCCGATACCGGTGATCATCTTGCCGGGGACGGCCCAGTTCGCCAGGTCGCCCTTCTCGGAGACCTGCATGGCGCCGAGCACGGCGACGTCGATGTGCCCGCCGCGGATCATCGCGAACGACAGGGACGAGTCGAAGAAGGACGCGCCCGGCAGGACCGTGACGGTCTCCTTGCCGGCGTTGATCAGGTCCGGGTCGACCTGGTCCTCCGTCGGGTACGGACCGGTGCCCAGGATGCCGTTCTCCGACTCGAGGATCACCTCGACGCCCGGCGGGAGATGGTTGGGGATCAGCGTCGGCAGACCGATGCCCAGATTGACGTACTGGCCGTCCTTCAGCTCGCGGGCCGCGCGGGCGGCCATCTCCTCACGTGTCCAGGCCATCAGCCGTTCACCGTCCCTCGTGCCGCGGGCGCCGTGACCGTGCGCCGCTCGATCCGCTTGTCCGCCACCTGCTCCGGGGTGAGCGCGACCACCCGCTGCACGAAGATGCCCGGCAGGTGCACCGCGTCCGGGTCGATGGCGCCGGGTTCGACGAGCTCCTCGACCTCGGCGATCGTCACGCGCCCGGCCATCGCGGCCAGCGGGTTGAAGTTGCGCGAGGACTTGGCGAACACGAGGTTGCCGTGCCGGTCGCCCTTCGCGGCCCGCACCAGGGCGAAGTCCGTGCGGATGCCGCGCTCCAGCACGTACTCGGTCCCGTCGAACGCGCGGACCTCCTTGGGCGGCGAGGCCAGCGCCACCCCGCCGTCGCCGTCGTAGCGCCACGGCAGCCCGCCGTCGGCGACCTGGGTGCCCACGCCGGCCGGGGTGTAGAAGGCGGGGATCCCCGCCCCGCCGGCGCGGAGCCGCTCGGCCAGCGTGCCCTGCGGGATCAGCTCGACCTCCAGCTCGCCGGCCAGGTACTGCCGTGCGAACTCCTTGTTGGCCCCGATGTAGGACCCGGTCACGCGGGCGATCCTGCCGGCCGCCAGCAGCACCGCGAGGCCCGAGTCCATCGCACCGCAGTTGTTGGACACCACGCCCAGTCCGCCGACGCCGCGCTCGTACAGCGCCTGGATCAGCACGTTCGGCACGCCGCTCAGCCCGAATCCGCCGACCGCCAGCGTCGCGCCCTCCGGCACGTCCGCCACGGCCTCGGCGGCTGTCGGCACCACCTTGTTCATCGGTACAGCCTCATCTCTTGTCGCAGCAATCGTCAGTGCGCTGAGTATCTGGAATCGATCAGTGCACTGACTGTTCTGGTGAGGTTCTCGTACGCTCCCACTTCTTGGTGAGTACCGTCAAGGCCTCCGAGACAGGCTGTTCAGGGCACGGAAGTGCACCCGAAGGGGGTGTTGGCCCGCCTGTTATCGTTCAGTGCACGGAGCGGTCCGCAGGGGACGGCGCGGACACCTGATTCGAGGAGCGCAGATGGCAGCGGTGGACCTGAACTCCCACCCGGGGCACCTCGCCCGGCGGCTCCAGCAGGCGCACCACCTGCTGTGGAACACGATGGTCTCCGAGGAGATCACCTCGCCGCAGTTCGCCGTCCTCAACACGCTCGTCGCCGAACCCGGCCTCGACCAGCGCACGGTGGGGGAGCGAGTCGGACTCGACCGCTCGACCATCGCGGAGGTCGTCAGCCGCCTCATCCGGCGCGGGTACCTCGACAAGGTCCGCGACCCGCAGGACGGCCGGCGCTACCTCCTGCGCCTGACCGACGAGGGCCTGCGGGCCCACCGCAAGCTGACCGTGCGCACCGCGCGGATGAACCAGGTCTTCCTGGCACCGCTCTCCGCCGAGGAACGGACCCTGTTCTTCTCCCTCATCCAGCGCGTGACCGACGCCGCCGACGAACTCCGCTCGCCGGCGGACGATCTCGTCGCACACCCCTGACCGCCGCTCATGCCGTGCCGGGCGGCGCCGTCCCGTCGGCCGGGGTGCGACGCTCCGGACGATGGACACGACGTCCGGCGAACGCCACTCCCGCCGCCACGACGTTGGCGGCGAGCACTCCGGCCCAGGCGGACCCGTAGGAGCCGGCGGCGTCGGCGAGCAGGCCGAAGCACACCGGGCCGAGGGCGAAACCGAGATAGAGGCCGACGGCCAGCACCCCGGACGCCGAGCCCACGACCTTCAGGGGCGTCGTCCGCACCAGGGCCAGCATGATCACCACATTGGCGGCGATGCCGCTCGCCCCGAACAACGCGGCGCCGGCCCACACCAGCGCGGGCGCGTCCAGGGTGCCGGCCAGCAGGAGGCCGCCGACGGCGAGCGCGGACACGGAGGCCAGGACGGCCAGCAACGGGTACGGGTTGCGCACACGGTCCGCCGAGCGCCCCCAGGCGATACGGGCCACCAGGCCCACCCCGCCGGCCACGGCGACGGTCAGACCGGCCGCCCGCACGGGCATCTCCAGCCGCTCGAAGGCGTAGAGCGGCAGGTAGACGTTGGTGGCCTGAATCGCGGCGCCGGACGCGAGGGCGTAACCGGTGAGCCACCACACCCCGGACGGAAGGTCCGCGAGCCGGTGTCCCGCACCCCGGGAAGGGCTCGGCGGCACGGCCGGCACCGCGCTCCGCACCATGACCAGCCCCGCCACGGCGACCACCGCGGCGGCCAGGGCGGCGCCGCGCCAGCCCCACCACAGGGCGACGCTCGGCAGGAGAAGACCGGCCCCGAACTGGCTCATCTGGACGCCGGACTGCTTGACGCCCATCAGCCCGCCCCGCTGCCCCTGCGACACGTGCGCCGCGATGAGCTGGTTGGTCACGGGGTTGGACAGGGCCTGCGTCGCCCCGCTGAGCGCCACGGCCACCAGCAGCCAGCCGTACGAGGGAGCCGCCGCGACACCGAGGAGGGCCAGGCACGCCCCCGTGAACAGGGCGGCGAGCACCACCCTTCCGCTCAGCCGGTCCGTGTACCGCCCCGCGAAGGGGGACACCAGCGCCGCGAGCGCGAAGGCCGTCGCGGGGAGCACCCCGAGCTGGGCCCCGCCGATGCCGAGGTCCGCGGTCACCAGGGGAGCTGTCGCGGTGAGGGCGTACAGGGCGAGTGGGCCGGCGCCCATCGAGAGCGTCAGCGTGAGACCGAAGGTCCGCGGAACCGGACGCCGGTCTCTGTCGAAGGCGGAGGTGCCCACCCGGGTGTCCCCTCTCATCGGTGGCTGGTCGGTGGACGATGTGATGACGGCGGCGCCCCGCCACCGCGTGGAGGTCAGGGCGCCGCGAGGGACTCAGACCGAGGGCCCGGGACCCACGGCCGGTCCGCCGCCGTGGCTGAGCGACGGCGCTTCCGTGTCCGGGGCCGGACCGGTCCGGTCGGCGTCCTGTCGTGAGGGGCCGTAGCGCATGCCGAGCAGCGCCACCGTGACGCCGGCGGCCAGCATCGGCACGGCCATCGCGTAGAACACGGTGCTCGGCGACCAGTTCAGGGTGAGCGCCGCTCCGACCAGGATCGGTCCGAGGATGCCGCCGACCCGTCCGACGCCCAGCGCCCAGCCGACGCCGGTGGAGCGCATCCGGGCCGGGTAGAAGACGGCCGCCAGTGCGATCAGGCTCTTCTGGCCGCCGCTGACGCAGCAGCCGGCGAAGAAGTTCGCCGTCAGCAGCACCCACAGGGGCGCGTGGAAGGCGACGCCGGTCAGGGCCAGGCAGCCGAAGCCCACCAGGTAGAGGACGGCCAGCGTGCGGTAGGGCCCCAGCCGGTCCATGGACGGGCCGGTGACGAACGCGGCGGCGATGCCGCCCACCGTGGTCAGCGTGGTGGCGGCGACGACCACGTTCATCGGGTGGCCGAGGTCGGTCATGATGCTGGGGAGCCAGCTCTGCAGGGCGTAGAACTCGGCCAGGTTGATCATGAAGACCACCCACAGCAGCACGGTGCCCCACAGCCACTTGCGGGTGAACAGGCTGCTCAGCGCGGTGCGTTCGCCGCTGTCGCTCTCCTCGACGCTGAAGACGGGTTCCTTCTGCTCGGGCAGGGACGGCGGGAGTGTGCCGTCGATCCGGCGGAAGACGGCGTAGACGCGCTCCGGGGCGGTGTTCCGCCGGATCATGAAGACCGGGGACTCGGGCAGCCAGCGGACCAGGAACGGGATCAGCAGGATGGGCGCCGCTGCCCCGACCCACAGCAGCGAACGCCAGCCGTGGTCCTCGATGAGCCATCCCGCGGCGAGCCCGGCGACGACGAAGCCGACGGAGAAGCCGCAGTAGATGGCGAGCACGAAGGTGGCCCGCAGTCGCTTCGGACTGAACTCGCCGGTGAGAGCCACGGCGCTCGGGGCGGCCGCGCCGAGCCCCATGCCGGTGACGAAGCGCAGCAGGACGAGCTCGGTGACGTTGTCCGCCCACAGGGCGGCCAGCGTGGTCAGGCCGAAGACGGCTGTGGCGGCGATGACGAGACGTTTGTGGCCGAACCGGTCCGACAGCGGGGACAGGGCCATGTAGCCGACCATCAGGCCGACCAGCGCGGCCGAGAACATCGGTCCGAGCGCGTTCTGGGACAGCCCCCACTCGTCCGCGATGTGAGGGGCCATGTAGCTGATGGCTTGGGTGTCGAAGCCGTCGATGAACATGACGAGACCGCACAGGGCGACCACCCTGAACTGGTAGGGGGTCATGCGGCGTTCGTCGACGAAGTCCGGGAGGTGCAGTCGCAGGGGTTGCTGAGACATGAGTGCCTCGATTCGGGCCGGGACGCCCGTACGGGGACGGTACGGGTGCGATGCGGGTGCGACGCGGGGGGTGGCTGGGGGGAAGGGGGAGGTGAACGGCGCCGCCGCCCCGCTCGGTGCGGGGGCGCGGCGCCGTTCGGCGGGGGCGGTCAGGCCACCGGTACCGCGGGCTCGCCGGACGGGACGAAGGCGTCGCAGTGGAAGCGCTCCGGGTCCAGGCCTCCGTGCTCGACGAAGTCCTTGCGGGCGGCGTCCGTCATCATCGGGCTGCCGCAGGCGTACACCTCGTGGCCGCTCAGATCCGGATGGTCCTCCAGGACCGCCCGGTGGACCCAGCCCGTACGGCCGGACCAGCCGGGCCCCGCGTCCGAGAGGACGGGCGTGAAGGAGAACCACGGCAGGCGGGCCGACCAGCCCTCGGCGAGGTCGCGCAGGTAGAGGTCCTCTTCCCTGCGCCCTCCCCAGTACAGGTGCAGCGGGCGGTCGACGCGGCGCCGGATGTGGTCCTCCACGACGGACTTCACCGGGGCGAAGCCCGTGCCGGTGGCCACGACGATCGCCGGCCGGTCGGACCCGTCGTCGACGGTGAACTCCCCGTAGGGCAGTTCGACGATGAGCTGGTCGCCCTTCGCGAGATCCGCGACGACGCCTTCCGAGAACCGGCCGCCGGGTACTACCCGGACGTGCAGGTGCACGCTGTCGTTCTGGTGCGGGGGGTTGGCCATCGAATAGTTGCGGCTGTCACCGTCCGGAAGGACAACCTTCAGGTACTGCCCTGCCGTGAACTTGGCGCGCCGGCCTGTCGGCAGCCTCAGCTGGAGGGCCACCACGTCCGCCGCGGGACGGGTGACGCGATGGACCTTCACCGTCACCGTCTGACGGACAGGGGCGCCCCGCTCGGTGATACGCCGGGGCGCGATGCCGAGGTCCGAGCAGGGGCGCGCCTGGCACAGCAGGACGCCCTCCGCCGGGCCCTCGACGGTTCCCCGCCCGCGCACCTGCGCCCGCCCCGACGTCAGCCCGCCCTCGCAGGTCGAACAGACGCCCTTACGGCACGAGTACGGGATCGCGTATCCGGCGCGTTCGGCGGCGTCGAGCACGGTCTCGTCCGGCTCGCAGGGGAAGCTGATGCCGGTGCCGGCCACATCCACCTGATGGGTCATGGGTGTTCCTTTGTGGGACGAACGTGCGGGAGGGCCGGCGTCGCCGAGCCGACGAGGCGGACGGCCTGGATCACCGCCGCCGGGTCGGCGACCCCGCGCCCCGCGATGTCGAAGGCCGTGCCGTGCCCCACGCTGGAGAAGGCGATGCCTCCGCCGACGGACACGGCCGCGGCCGTACGCCCGGCGAGCAGCTTCACCGGGATGTGGCCCTGGTCGTGGTACATGGCGACGAAGGCGTCGTACCGCCCCGAGCCGGTCCGGTGGCCGAGCACGATGTCGGCGCCGACCGGGCCGTCGGCGTCGATGCCCGCGTCCCGCAGACGCTTCACGGCGGGAACGGTGATCCGCTGGTCGTCGTCGCCGAACAGCCCGTCCTCGCCCGCGTGCGGGTTGATCCCGAACACGGCGATCCTCGGCGACTCGACCCCGGTCGAGGCGAGGAAGTCCACCGCCGCCCGTCCCGCGCCCTCCACCAGCTCCGGCGTCAGCCGGGACACCGCGTCCACCAGCCGTTCGTGGAGCGTCGCGTGGACGATCCGCAGGCCTCCGCCCACCAGCATCAGGAACACCAGGTCCGGGTGTTTGCCGCTGAGCCGGGCCAGCAGGGAGGGATACCCGGAGAACGCGATGGACGCGGCCCGGATCGCCGTCTCCGAGTGGGGGCATCCGACGATGCCCCGCCCACGCCCCTCCTGGACCGCCCTGACCGCTTCGCCCAGGTAGGTCACGGTCGCCGCGCCGGCCGCCGCGTGGACCGTCCCGGGCCGGAACGCCTGCGGGTGGAGGGCCGGCACGTGGATGACGTCCACCGTCCCCTCCCGCGGCTCGTCGGTGCCGTCCGTCTCGCGGACGGTGAGGCCGGCCCGGTCCGCGTAGTGCCGCACGACCAGGGCGTCCCCCACGAGCACGGGCCGGAGTCCGGGGTCGGGGTCGTCCGCCAGCGCCTGGCAGGCCTTCACGGCGACCTCCGGCCCGACGCCGTTGGGGTCCCCGATCGTGACGAGGATGCGGCCGGGCGGTGTCGTGTCCGAGGGGGTCACAGCGGCAGCGCCAGCAGGGTGTCGATGGTGGAGCTGTCGCAGACCACGACCCGCTCGGCGAGACGCGCCCGGTCCCCGTCGAACCGGTAACGGTCCAGGTAGCGCCCGGTGGCGAAGATGTCGGAGCTGCCGTCGCGCATGACGCGCACGACGAGGAAGCCGGTCTCGCTGCGCGCGCCCTCGTCCGACTCCTCCAGGATCGCGGGCTGGCCGAGGATGTGCCGGTAGGTGTGCGCCTCGTAGATGTTGGCCTCGAGCAGGGCGGAGACCCGGTCGCTGAGCATGCGGCGGTTGTCGGCCCAGATCACGCCGGCCTGCAGCCCCTCGCTGTGGTTCGCGGCCGTGGTGATGCGGTAGTGGCAGTCCTCCTCGAAGAACCCGGGCCAGTCCTCCATACGGCCGTCGTCGATGCAGCGGGCGTACTCGCCCTGGGCGCGGCTGATGAGCCGGAAGGCGTCCACGGTCACGGTCACTTGTCCTTCTCCTGTCGCAGGTGCATGCCTTCGCGGTACGCCTTCCAGAAGCCGCGGACGGACGCCTCGGTGACCCGGCTCTCGCTGGACGCGGCCGACGCGCCGCCCATCTCCAGCACGGCCTCCTCGTCGGAGGCGCCGGCGATCCCGCGCTGGACGAACCCGCCCACGCAGCCGTCCTCCATCGAGATGTAGCCGGCGGGGCCGACCAGGTTGGCCTGCTTGAGCCGCACGGTGCGCTGCTCCGGGGTGTCCTCCTCGAAGCCGAGGTAGGTCCAGTTCAGCCGGGTCGACTCGACGCCGCGGGGCAGGATCTGGCGGACCGCCACGGAGTTCTGGATCTGCTGGAGGACGAAGCCCGGGAAGACGGAGAGGATCTGCAGGGTGGTGTCGTCGCCCACCTCGCTGAACCCGTCGAGGAGCGAGGGGTCGGCGAGCGAGTAGTCGCTGTCGGACCGGATGTTCTGGTCGGAGTAGCCGGCGTCCTGCTCCGCCTCACGGTCGATGGCGGAGTAGCTGACGTGGTGGGCGCCGCTCTCGCTGACGACGATCCCGCCGCGCTGGCCGAGGCGGTTGATGCCGAACGTGGTGAAGAACAGGTGCAGGATGCTCGCGTGGTAGGAGTCCTTGACGTTCTCCATGTAGAGCTTCCAGTTGTTCGGCAGCAGCTGGGTGAAGCGGCCGAGGACGACCGGGGTGCGGCCGCCGAGCACCCGCTCGATCCGGCTGAGGATCTCGTCGCCGAGGTACTCCTCGATGTCGGGCACGTCCTCGTCGAAGCTGCCGAAGACCAGGCCGTGCAGGACGGCGAGCCGTAGCTTGCGCGGGCCGTGGTCCTCCAGGCAGAAGTACTTCGGCATGCCGCCCTGGCCCTTGATGCCGTCCTTGAAGGCGACGCCGGTCAGGTCACCCTGGAGGCTGTAGCTCCAGGCGTGGTAGACGCAGGTGAAGTCCTTGGCGTTGCTGCCGCGGTCGTCCAGGGCGAGCAGGGCGCCGCGGTGGGCGCACCGGTTCTCGAAGCCGTAGAGCTCGCCGTCCTCGTCGCGGCACACGATGACGGGGGTGTCCCCGACGAACGTCGTCCGGTAGTCACCGGGCTGCGGGACCTCGGCCTCCAGGCAGAGGTAGCTCCAGTAGGGGCCGCGGAACAGGTTCTGCTGCTCCTCCCGGTACACGTCCTGGCGCTGGAAGACCCAGTACGGGACGCGCGTGAGCTCCTCGGGCCACTCCGGGCGGCCCTGCTCCGTCTTCGCGGAGCTTTCGGGCAGGGTGCTCGTCAAGGTTGCTCCTTCTTCCGGTCTCATCCGGTCCGCCGCGGTCGCGGTCGCGGCGGACCGGGCGTGCTCGACGCGGGGTGCCATGTCCCGGGCGTTGACAGCTCCGGGATTTGTTCGTATAACGAACGCATGACCAATACGCGAACAGGTAAGCCGACTACGGGGAGTGCTGTCAAGGTTCCGGAGGGAAGTGATCCGCGTCCGCGCGCTCCGGAGGGCATGGCCGGGCTGGCCAAAGGGCTCGCTGTCATCGAGGCGTTCGGGCGTTCGCGTGCCCAGCTGACGGTCTCGGAGGCGGCCCAGGCCACGGGGCTGACGCGCGCCACCGCGCGCCGCTGTCTGCTGACGCTGACCGAGCTCGGCTATCTCGCGCACGACGGGAAGCACTTCCGCCCCACCCCGCGGATGGCGAGGCTCGGCCAGTCCTACGCGCGCACCGACCCGCTGCCCCGTCTCGCGCAGCCTCATCTGGTGTCCGCGCGCGAGGCGTTGGGGGAGTCGGTCTCGCTCGCCGTGTACGACGACGGGGCGGCGGTGTTCGTGGCCAGGGCGGAGACCGAGCGGGTCGTGTCCGCGGGCGTCCGGGTCGGCACCCGCCTCGCCGCCTGCGGCTCGGCGACCGGCAGGGTCCTGCTGGCGGCCCTGCCGGACGCGGAACTGGACGCGTACCTGGCGGACTGCCGGCCGCAGGCCCGTACGCCCAAGTCGCTCGTCGACGTCGAGGAGATCAGGCGCCAGGTACTGGCCGTCCGTGAGGGAGGCGCCGCCGTCACCGACGAGGAACTGGAACTCGGCATGCGCTCGATGGCGACGCCGGTGAGGGACGCGGAGGGCGAGATCCGGGCGGCACTGAGCGTGAGTGCCTTCACGGCACGGATCTCACTGCAGGAGATGTACGACCAGTTCCTGCCCGTACTCCGGGACCACGCGGAGAGGATCGGCCGCATGCTGTGAGGTTCGGCGTCCTGCGTCCATGCGCCCCGGCGGCTCGAGTCGGCTGCGCCACCGTCCGGGGGCTACGGCGCGAGACCTTGCGGTGCGTCAGCGTGCCTGTGTCTGCGGCGTGTCGCGCGGGGCGTCGGCCGCCGTGAGCGGGTTTCGCGCTCCTCGGGCGGCCCGGTGTCGGCCTGGCGGCGCTCCGGCCGGCGGCCCCGTTGCCCGGCGGCCTGGCGCGCCGAGTCGGTGGTGCCGCCGTCCGGGGTCTACGGGGCGGGGTCTTGCGGTGCGTCAGCGTGCCTGTGTCTGCGGCGTGTCGCGCGGGGCGTCGGCCGCCGTGAGCGGGTTTCGCGCTCCTCGGGCGGCCCGGTGTCGGCCTGGCGGCGCTCCGGCCGGCGGCCCCGTTGCCCGGCGGCCCGGCGCGCCGAGTCGGTGGTGCCGCCGTCCGGGGGCTGCGGTGCGGGGCCTTGCGGTGCGTCAGCGTGCCTGGGCTGGGCGTATCGCGGGGCGTCTGTCGTCCCGCGGGGGTCACGCGCCTCTCGGGTGGCTCGTACCGGCCCGGTGGGCGGGTTCTGCGGCGCGCGCCGGTCAGGCCGACTGGACCGCTCGACTCCGGCGGCGGCGCCGGTTGTCGGGCGTGGTCAGCCTCGGCAGGACGTGCCGGCCCAACGAGTGCGTTCGGCGTCGGCGGCTCGTGCCGGTCCGGTCGGTGGGAGCTGCGGTACCCCGGAGGTCCGTGTCCGTCCGGTTGGCGGGGGCCCGGCTCCGGCGGCCCGCGTCGGTCCCCTGGGCGCCGGTGGGGTTGGTCGGGGCTCAGCCCTCGGCGCCCACCGCGTCGGCTTCGGCCCAGTCGTCCGACTCGCGGTGCCGCGCGGCCCGCGCCGGTTTGCTTGGTGACGGTGGGTCGGTCCGGTCCGGGCTCAACTCCCGGCGCCTACCACGTCGGTGTCGGCCCGCCCGGCTCGCCGTGCCCCGCGACCGTCGCCGACCCCCGCCCGGGCGGGGCCCGTGCCCCCGTGGCGCCCTCTCACGTGCTCAGCGCCTGCGAGATCCGGTCCGCCGTCTGCACCACCTGCTCGATGATCGACTCCCGCTGCTCCTCGGCGAGGCGGAACGCAGGGCACGGGGCCGACAGTGCCGCCACGATCTGCGACCCCTCCTTGACCGGGGCGGACGCCGCCCAGACGCCCTCGTCGATCTCCTCGCGGCTCACCTCCCAGCCCTGCCGTACCGCGTGGTCGATCTCGGAGAGGAACGCCTCGGGGCCGTTGACCGGGGGGAGTTCGCCGACGGCGAGGGCCTGGTCGATGTGGCGCCGGCGCTCCGCGACGGACAGGTCGCCGAGCAGCAGGCGCACGCTGGCGCCCCGCAGGGCGGGGAGCCGCTGCCCCGGCTCGAACGACAGCCGGAACGGACGCAGGCTCTCCACGCGATGGATGCACACCGGCAGTCCGTGCACCAGCCGGCTGAGAATCACCGTCTCCTGCGTGCTCTCCGACAGCTCCCGCATGAACGGCTCGGCCACGTCCACCAGCGGAGTCGCCCGCCGGGCGGCACGCCCCAGCGCCGCGACCCGCATCGTGAGGTGGTACTGCCCCCGGTCGCCCTCCTCGATCAGGCCCATGTCGCGCAGCAGCGCCACGTAACGGTGGGCCGTGGGCACGGGAATGCCCAGGTCCTCCGCCAGTTGACGGACCGTGGCCACCGGCCGCTGTTCGGTGAAGGCGAACAACAACTCCAGAGCCCTGCGCCCGCTGTCCGCGCCCGCCTTCGAGGGTGCCACCGCTCCTCCGCACTTCCGTCCATTGACGCCTGTCGTCTCCCGCCCTACTGTATCGAAATCACAGAGCGATAAGCCGTTATCGCACAGCGATAGTAAGGAGGGTGAGGTGGGCGGTTCACCACCGATTGCCCCTCATTCAGCGGCCTCCGGACACACCGACACGGCCCCGCTGCCGGAAGCGGCACGGGCGAGCGTCGCGCTGCCGGGCGCCCGCAGTGAGCTGCGGACGTTCCCGCTCCGGGCCGCCGGTCCGGGGGAAGGCTGGCTGCGGGTCACCGCGTCCGGGATCTGCGGGACCGACGTCGGCCTGTTCCACCGCGGAGTCGCCGCCGAGACGGTGCTCGGGCACCATGTCGTCGGCCGGATCGCGGCCGTGGGACCGGAGGCGGCGCACCGCTGGAAGGTCGGACCCGGGGACCGGGTCGTGGTGGAGGAGTACCTGCCCTGCGGCGAGTGCCCCCGCTGCGCGTCGGGTGCCTACCGGCTGTGCCCGCAGACCGACCTGTGGGGCGGCGGCCGGCGGATCGGCACGGTGCCGGCCGACGAGGACCCCGCGCTGTTCGGCGGCAACGCCGAGTTCATGTTCCTTCCGGAGAACGCCGTCCTGCACCGGCTGCCCGAGCGGCTGCCGGAGGAACTGGCGGCCTGGGTCCTGCCGTACGCCAACGCCGTGGACTGGGTCCTGCGGGCCGGCCGGCTGGCGGCCGGGGAGAACGTCGTCGTGCTCGGCCCCGGCTACCATGGCCTCGCCGTGACCGCCGCGGCCCGCCTGGGCGAGGCGGGCAAGGTCGTCGTCGTGGGCCTGCCCCGGGACGCCGAACGGCTGGGCATGGCCGAGGCGCTGGGCGCCACCGCGGTCACGGCCGAGGAGTCCGGGGACTGGGGCGCGGCCGTCCGGGCGGCCCTGGGCGGCGGGTCCTGCGACCTCGTCGTGGACACCAGCGGCTCCGCCCCGGGCGTGGTCGACGTCGCCGTGGACCTGCTGGGACACGGCGGCCGCCTGGTGCTGACCACCCCGAAGCAGCCGGCCGCCGTCCCGGCCGACTCCGCGGCGATGATCCGCCGCTGTCTGACGCTGACCGCGGTCCGCGGCCGTCCCCCGGAGGCGATCGACCGTGCCATCGCCTCCCTGGCCGACGGCACGTCGGGGCTGGAGCACGTGCCCACCGTCGACGTCCCCCTCGACGAGGCGGGCGACATGCTCACCCGGCTCGCGTCCGGCTCCGGACCGTCCTCACCGCACATCGTCGTCCGGCCCGGCCTGGGCCGCCCCGACGCCCACCCCCTCTGACCCTCGACAAGGAGAGAAACGCAGATGCTGACGCCGGAACAGAACGAACGACTGGTCCGCACCGACCGCGGCACCGAGATGGGCACCCTGCTGCGCCGCTACTGGATCCCCGCGCTGCTCGCCGAGGAGATCCCGGAGCCAGACTGCCCGCCGGTGCGGGTGAAGCTGATGGGGGAGAACCTCATCGCCTTCCGCGACACCCAGGGCCGTATCGGTCTGCTCGACGAGTTCTGCAGCCACCGCACCGCGTCCCTGTTCTTCGGCCGCAACGAGGAGTGCGGTCTGCGCTGCGCCTACCACGGCTGGAAGTACGACGTCGAGGGCAACTGCGTCGACATGCCGTCCGAGCCGCCCGCCAGCCGCTTCCACGAGAAGATCAAGCAGACGGCCTACCCCTGCGTCGAGCTCGGAGGCGTCATCTGGACCTACATGGGCCCGCCGGAGCTGAAGCCCGAGCTGCCCGAGCTGGAGTGGGCCACCCTGCCGCCCGAGAACATCTTCGTCTCCAAGCGGCTGCAGGAGTCCAACTTCATGCAGGCCATGGAGGGCGGGATCGACTCCAGCCACGTCTCCTTCGCCCACCGCTTCAACATGGACGACGACCCCATGCACGCCGGCACCCCCGGCATCGAGTACCTCAAGGCGGACACCAGGCCCAAGTTCGAGGTCATCGAGTCCGACGGCGGTCTGCTGATCGGCGCCCGCCGGGAGGCGGACGAGGAGAACTACTACTGGCGCATCACCCAGTGGATCATGCCCTGGTACACGATCATCCCGCCGTTCGGCACCCACAACCCGCTGGGCGGACACGCCTGGGTGCCCATCGACGACGAGAACTGCTGGGCCTGGAGCATCAACTACCACCCCACCCGCCCCCTGCGGGAGGACGAACTCGACGCGATGCGCCGCGGCGAGGGCATCCACGCCAAGTACCTGCCCGGCACCTACCGCACGGCGGCGAACAAGACCAACGACTACCTGATCGACCGTCAGGCCCAGAAGGAGAAGCGCAGCTTCAGCGGCGTCGAGGGCATCGCCGCCCAGGACTTCTCCCTGCAGGAGAGCATGGGCCCCATCGTCGACCGCACCAAGGAACGCCTCGGCACGTCCGACGCCGCGATCATCCTGGCCCGCCGCCGTCTCCTCGCGGCCGCCGAGACCGCCGCCAAGGACGAACCGCTGCCGGGCGACCGGGCCGAGCACCACAGGGTGCGGTCGGCCTCGGTGCTGCTGCCCCGGTCCGTCCCCTTCCAGGAAGGCGCCAAGGACGCCCTCGTCGTCCGCCCCGGCGAGGACTTCGTCTCCATCTGACCCGTCCGCGCACCCGGAAGGAGGGCTCGCCGGCATGCCGCCAGCCTCCCGCTCCCACCGGTCCTACCAGGCCGACGTACTCCTCGTCCCCCTCGAACCGCGCTCCCGGACCGCCGTCACCTGCCCGGCACCGCACGACGCGCTCGACGGCATCACCATCTCCGGCACCGACACACCCCTGGGCGGCACGGAGTCCCACCCCGACGTCGTGGTCATGCTGACCCACGACCTCGCCGCCGTCGAAGCCGGCGTCGCCACCCGCGTCGGCGCCTCGGCCCGCGCGTCCGGCGCCCTGGTCGGCGCGATCGTCATCAGCCCCGACCGCGGCTGGCACGGCCCCGAAGCACGCAGCGCTGCGGCCGAACTGCGCGCCGCCGCCGACACCGTCGTGGTCCTCTCCGGCATGTCACCCGCCCTCGCACTGCTGCGGGTGCTGCGCGGCGGTCCGCAGACCGCCGGCCACGGCCCGATCTGAAAGAAAGGCAGGCCGACCATGACGGACACCGACTGGATCCAGGCCGTCGTCACCCAAGTCCGCCTGGAAGCCGACCAGGTGATCTCCATGGTGCTCTCGCCCACCGCGGGCGAAACCCTGCCCGGCTGGGAGGCGGGCGCGCACATCGATGTGCGCCTGCCCTCCGGCCTGATCCGGCAGTACTCCCTGTGCGGCGACCCCGCCGATCCGCACTACACGATCGCCGTGCTCCGCGAAAGCGCGGGCCGCGGCGGATCCGCCGAACTCCACGACACCGCGCTCGTCGGCACGACCCTCACGGTGCGCGGCCCCCGCAACCACTTCGCGCTCAGGCCCGCCGCCCGCTACGTCTTCGTCGCCGGCGGCATCGGAATCACCCCCGTCCTGGCCATGGCCCGCCACGCCACCCGGCACGGCGTCCCCTGGTCACTGCACTACGGCGGACGACGCCCCGACACCATGGCGTTCACCGGGGAGCTCCGCGACCTCGCCCACCAGGCGGGCGCGTCCCTCACCCTGCGCAGCGACAGCGCGGAAGGCCCCCTGCCCCTCGCCGACATGGTGCGCGAGGCCCCCGAGGAGAGCCTGCTCTACGCCTGCGGCCCCTCGGGCATGCTCACCGCCCTGCGCGCCGCGGTCGAGTCCGACCGCCCCGATCTGACCCTGATCACCGAGCAGTTCACCGCCGCTCAGCCCCCCGCACCGGCCCCGGACGACGAGGACACCACCCCCGCCGCCGCGTTCGAGGTCGAACTCGCCCGCACCGGCGAGACCGTGACCGTCGAGCCCGGAACCTCCATCCTCGAGGCCGTGCGCGCGGTCCGGCCCGACGTCCTGTACTCCTGCGAGGAAGGCTTCTGCGGCACCTGCGAGACCAAGGTGCTCGCGGGCAAGCCCGTCCATCAGGACACCATCCTCAGCGAGAAGGAACGGGCCGCCGGCAACACCATGATGATCTGCGTCGGCGGCTGCGCCTCACGCCGCCTGGTGCTGGATCTCTGACCGCCCGAGAGCGGTACCCCCGATCCCACACCCACGGAGGTTCAACGGTGAACCTGTCGTCACACAAACCTGCCCAGCCGTCCGACCACCCGCCGCCGTCGCCGTACCGCTGGGTCGTCCTGATCGCCTGCTGGGTCTCCTTCACCCTCACATCCATCGACCGCTCCACCTGGGGCCCGGCCTCCGTCTTCGTCGGAGAGAGCCTCGCCGTACCCCTGGCGAGTCTCGGAGCCTTCGCCACCGCCTACTACGTCGGTTACGTCGTCTCCAACGCCCTCGGCGGCATGGGCGTGGACCGCTACGGCGGCCGCATCATGCTGACCGTCTCCCTGCTGGGCGCGGGCATCGGCATGACCGCCTTCGGCTCGACCACGTCGGCGACGGTGGGCATCGCCCTCCAGGCGCTGGTCGGTCTCTTCGCCGGCGCCGACTACTCGGCCGGCATCCGGCTCATCACCAGCTGGTTCCCCGCCGCGAGCCTCGGACTGCCCATGGGACTGTTCACCACCGCCACGTCCCTGGGCACCGCCATCGCCAACACCGTGGTGCCCGCAATGATCGCCAAGTACAGCTGGCACACCTCGTACCACACGTTCGGCATCCTCTCCATCGTGCTGGCCGTGCTGCTGTTCTTCCTGGTACGGCCCGGCCCGATGCTCGACACCGACGAGTCCAAGGGCGAGCGCCCCGCGCGCCGGCTCGACCTGGGCGCCCTGGCGCGCAACCGCAGCCTCGTCCTGACCTGCCTGACCGGCTTCTGCGGATTCTGGGGCCTGTACGGATTCATCACCTGGGCGAACGCCCTGATGATCAAGGGACACTCGGTCACCCCGGCCACCGCCGGACTGGTCGTGTCCGTCTTCGCGGTCACCGCCATCGCCGTGAAACCGGCGGTCGGATTCGTCACGGACCGCTTCTTCGGAGGCGCCCGCAGGACACCCACGATCGCGATCCTCGCGGTCTTCGGCGGCACGCTGGTGTGCTTCGGCGAGCTCGGGGACCCGAACGCGCTCATCTGGCTCGCCCCGCTGCTGGGAGCTGCGGCCTACGGCTGGACCCCGCTGGTCGTCGCCCTGGTGCCCAGGCTGGTCCCGCCCTCGGTGACGGGCTCCGCGTCCGGCATCGCGAACGCCACCTGGCAACTGGGCAGCGTGGTGGTGCCCGTCGTGGTGGGCATGGTGTTCTCCGCGACCGGTTCCTTCAGCGCGGCCTTCCTCGCGCTGGCCGCCGGTCCGTTCACCGGATGCCTCATCATGCTGGCCGTCAGGGAGCGGTCGGCGCCCGAGGCCGACACCCCGCAGGACACCGCGCCGGCCGCGGGCAGCGTCCGGTGACCGGACCCCCTGCCTGAGCGTTCAGTACCCGTACCGTTCGACTGCCGTCCCGGGGCCGGCAGAGGGTGGGCGAGCCGGACCGCGGCTCGCCCACCTCGGAGCCGGTGACGCGCCCGTCGCGCGGTCCGGGACGCGATCAGGTAATCAGGAGGGGTGAACGAGGACGCGACCGACCCCTTCGTGCACGTCCGGGGCGCCGGTGAGAACAACCTGCGGAACATCGATGTCGACGTTCCGCGCAACGCGATGGTCGCCTTCACCGGCGTCTCCGGTTCGGGCAAGTCCTCGCTCGCGTTCGGCACCCTCTACGCGGAGGCCCAGCGGCGCTACTTCGAGTCCGTGGCGCCGTACGCCCGAAGACTGCTGCAGCAGGTCGGCGCACCGCACGTGCGGGAGATCACCGGACTGCCGCCGGCCGTGGCCCTGCAGCAGCGACGCGGGTCGCCCAGCTCGCGCTCGACGGTCGGCACCCTCACCACGCTGTCCAACCTGCTGCGCATGCTGTACTCCCGCGCCGGCACCTATCCGCCCGGCGCCGCACGGCTGGAGGCCGAGTCGTTCTCACCCAACACCGCGGCTGGCGCCTGCCCCGAATGCCACGGACTGGGCGTCGTGCACGACGTCGCCGAGGACCTGCTCGTCCCGGACCCCTCGCTGAGCATCCGCGAGGGGGCGATCGCCGCCTGGCCGGGCGCCTGGCAGGGCGCCAACCTGCGCAGTGTCGTGAAAGGCCTCGGGATCGACATCGACCGGCCGTGGCGCAGACTCAGCAAGAAGGTCAGGGACTGGCTGCTCTACACGGACGAGCAGCCCTCCGTGTACGTCGAGCCGGAGGAGGGCCGGGTCGATCACGGCTACCGGGGCACGTTCTGGAGCGCCCGCAAGCACGTCATCTCACGTCCTCGCCGACTCCAGGAGCGAGAGGATGCGCGAGCGGGCGCTCCGGTTCGTCAGGAGTGTGCCCTGCCCCGCCTGTGACGGCAGCGGACTGCGGCCCGAGGCGCTCGCCGTGACCTTCGCCGGACGTTCCATCGCCGAGATCAACGCGATGCCGCTCACCGAGGTCGTGGCGCTGCTGCGGCCCGTGGCCGGGCGGTCCGAGGCCGACGCCGCCACGTCGACCGCCCGGTCCGGGGAGACGACCGAGGTCGCGGTCCGGATCTGCGGCGATCTGGTCGCGCGGATCGACGTACTGCTCGACCTGGGCCTGGGGTATCTCAGCCTCGGGCGCCGCTCGACGACCCTGTCGCCCGGCGAGGCGCAGCGCCTGCGGATCGCCACCCAACTGCGCTCGGGGCTGTTCGGCGTCGTCTACGTCCTCGACGAACCCTCCGCCGGCCTTCACCCGGCCGACGCCGAACCGCTGCTGGACGTGCTGGACCGCCTCAAGGCGGCGGGCAACTCGCTGTTCGTCGTGGAGCACGACATGGACGTCGTCCGGCGGGCGGACTGGGTGGTCGACATCGGCCCCGGCGCGGGCGAGGGCGGCGGCCGCGTGCTGTACAGCGGACCGGTCGCCGGCCTCGAGCGGGTCGGGGAGTCGGCCACCGCCCGGTATCTGTTCGGGCGCGCCCAGCCCCTCGACCACCACCCGCGCACACCGCACGGCTGGCTGCACCTGCGCGGCGTCTCCCGCCACAATCTGCGGGACGTGTCCGTCGACGTACCGCTCCGTGTGCTGACGGCGGTGACGGGCGTGTCCGGTTCCGGGAAGTCGACGCTGGTGACACAGGTGCTCGCCGAGGTGGTCCGCCGCCACCTCG
Source organism: Streptomyces cellulosae (assembly GCA_014655195.1). Taxonomy (GTDB): domain Bacteria; phylum Actinomycetota; class Actinomycetes; order Streptomycetales; family Streptomycetaceae; genus Streptomyces; species Streptomyces cellulosae. The sequence continues at coordinate 125,432 of BNBH01000020.1, forward strand.
GACTCGCGCCCGAGGAACCCGGCGAGGCGCGTCTGGAGGTCGACGTCCAGGACGCGTCGGGGGTCGAGTCGTTCGACCGGCTGGTCCGGGTCGACCAACGGCCCATCGGCCGGACCCCCCGGTCCAACCTGGCCACCTATACCGGGATGTTCGATGCGGTGCGCAAGCTGTACGCGGCGACGGACGAAGCCAGGGCGCGCGGCTACTCGGCCGGGCGGTTCTCCTTCAACGTGCCCGAGGGGCGGTGCGAGACCTGCCAGGGCGAGGGGTTCGTCGCGGTGGAACTGCTGTTCCTGCCCGGCACCTACGCGCCGTGCCCGACCTGCCACGGCGCCCGGTACAACGCCGAGACGCTGGACGTCACCTATCGCGGCAAGAACATCGCGGACGTACTCGCGCTGTCCGTCGACGACGCCGCCGCGTTCCTGCCGGAGGTGCCGGCCGCGTCCCGCAGCCTGGAGACGCTGCGCGAGGTGGGACTGGGCTATCTGCGGCTGGGCCAGCCCGCGACGGAACTCAGCGGCGGTGAGGCGCAGCGCATCAAACTGGCCACGGAGCTGCAGCGGGCCCGCCGCGGGCACGCGCTCTACCTGCTCGACGAGCCGACGGCGGGGCTGCACCCCTCGGACGTCGCGCTGCTGCTGCGACAGTTGCACCGGCTCGTCGACGCCGGCAACACGGTCGTCCTCGTCGAGCACGACCTGGACACGATCACCACCGCCGACTGGGTCGTCGACCTCGGTCCCGGCGGCGGTGACGCGGGCGGACGGGTGGTCGCCGCGGGTCCGCCGGCCAAGGTGGCGAGGGCCCGCCGCAGCGCCACCGCGCCCTATCTCGCGGCCCGGCTCGCACGCTCCTGACGCCGGCACCGCGACCGTGGATCCCCGGGTCCTGGACCGGAGCGGAGAACCGGTGAAATCCGGTGGGTGCGGGAGGTGAGTGAGCGGTCCTTGCCGGTTACCCGGGTGGCCCCAGATTCCGGATTCCGACGAGGGAGAAGGAGCCATGACTCACAGTACGAGCGCCCGGGACGTGGTGGAGGCCGTCAAGGATGTCGACTTCCCCGCCGGCAAGGACACGCTGATCGAAGAGGCGAGCCGGAAGGGCGCGCCGCCGGATGTCGTCAAGGCGCTGCGCGGCATTCCGGCCGAGCAGTACGCCAACCGCGAGGAGGTGGCCCGGTCGGTCCGTGTGGACCCCGACTCCGACCTGGGGCTGAGCCCGGCTCAGCGAGCCGAGCAGGCCCGGAAGGGCGGCAGGCCCGGACAGTCCCAGCATTTCCGCGAGGTGCCGAAACCGCCGGTCGAGGAGGAGCTGGACAGCTGATCTCGCAGCGTGGCACGGACTCCGCGGGCCGCCGGTCCCCCGTGGCCGTGCGGGTGCGAGGCGCACACGGTGGGCCGGGCGTCACAGGGCCATGACCTGGAGGTCGACCAGGTCGAGCAGCGCCCGGAGAGCCGAGCTGGGCCGCCGCGTCGACGACGCGCCGGGACGCGTGCTCCAGCGGGGCACGGTGCCGTGAACGTCCAGGACGTGCGGCCCGGTGGCGCGGGCGACGGCGAACGCGGGCAGGACGGCGACGCCCGGACCGTGCCGGACCAGTGCCGCCCCCATGTCGATGTCGGGTACTTCCAGCGCCACGCGGCGTGCGACGCCCGCCGCAGCGAACGCCCGACCACCTCGCGGTTGCCGTAACCCGGAGGGGTGTCCACGGACCGCGCACCCGGTCCCGGCGGGCTCCCGGCGCAGTGGTCCGCCCACCCCATGACCGCTCCGAGGCGCATGCGGCACGGGTTGTCCGGGAGCGCGCAGCCGGGCGCTCGGGGCGGGTACGCGTGACACGGACCAGGGACGGGCCGTCCCTCCTCAGCGGGTACGGGAGGGGATGGTGATGTCGTACTGGGCGATCTTGCGGTAGATGGTCGCCCGGCTCATGCCGAGGGCGTCCGCGGCCTGCGCCACCGTGGTGGCCGGTTCGGTGAGACACCTGATGATCTCGTCCCGTTCCAGGGCCTGGATCCGGCTCAGCCGACGAGGCGTGCCGACGAAGACCTCGCCGGGGAGGTGCCGGAGGTCGACGACGTCGGTGCGGGAAGCGGCGTCGCACACGGTCCGCCGGAGCTGCCTGCTGTTCTCCGGCCAGTGATAGGTGGTCAGCGCCTGGGCGGCCGCAGGGGAGTAGGTGACGGGACGGCCCCGGAACGCGCGGGCGAAGTGGTCCGCCAGGGGAAGTATGTCGTCGGGGCGGGAACGCAGGGTGGGTGCTTCCACCACGGCGCCGACCAGTGAACGCAGGGTCTGGGGGATGCTCGCGTAGTCCTCGGCGGTGATGACGGCCGGGTGCAGGTGCGGGTGCGGGTCCGCGGTGTCCCCGTGCGCTCTGCCGGAGAGCAGCCCGGCCAGGTCCTCGGCTGCCCACGCGGGCAGGGTGTGGACCCCTGCGATGATCACGCAGGTGTGAGTCTTGGTCAGCTCCGGGGCCCAGATCTCCATCCACGGCGTGATGTCGTCGGGCAGCGGGGGACGGGCGCACAGAATGCGTTCCCGGGACCGCACCTGGCGCCGGGCGAGGGCCGCGAGGGTCGACTTGCCCGTTCCCGGCTCTCCCACCACGGCGAGGAGCCGGCCCTCGGCCAGGGCGGTACGGGCTTCCGCGACCGCGTCCGTCCACCGTGCCGACAGGAGGGGGGACCGGCTCCCCGTGCCGGCCCGGTGCGCGAACACCTGGAACACCTCGCCGCGAGGAGCCGGACGCGGCTTCCTGCCGGTGGTGCGGGCGAGCATCAGGGCGGCCGTGTTCCCTGCCGCCGCCTGCGCCAGCGCCAGGAGCAGCTTCGACGAACGGTCCGACCATGTGGTGAGGTTGACGCTGCCCGCGAGTTCCCCGGTGACGGGGTCGAGCACGGGTACCGCGGCGCAGGTGTACTGCCGCAGGAGGGTGCAGTAGTGCTCCTCGGCGCGTACCAACGAGGGTGCGCGGTCGGCGAGGGCGAGGCCCATCCCGTTGGTGCCGGCGTTGCTCTCGGAGAAGAAGAAGCCGGGGGCGAGGTTGACCCGGTCGAGGGACCGGCTGACCGAGGAGTCGCCGCACAACCGGAACAGCACCAAGCCGTCGCTGTTGGTGAGCGTCATGCCGACCGGTTCGTCGGCCAGCGTGTCCTTGAGTCCCCGAAGCACCTCGTGACCGCATTCGTAGAGCAGGGACTCGGTGTCCACCGTGCCCGTGAAGTCGGGCCGCAGGTCCTCCGGAGTCAGGCCGTACCGTCGGCTGCGCTGCCATGACGCCTGCAGACGGGGCGTCAGCAGCGCTGTCTCTGCGGCCGTCGCCTCGTCCCCGTGGCGGGCGACGGGCGCCGGGTTGCGGTTCTGGTCCACTGCGGCCTCCACACCGAGCCCGTGCGTCGATCTGCGCTCAGGCTATGACGGGGGTGCCGGACAGCGTTCCCTGCCGGCTGTCTCAAAGTGAGACAGCACGAGCCTGCCCCGTCGCCGCGACTCTGCCTAACGTCACTCTCCGGAACACGGTCGTCACCGGGACGGAGACCGACATGTACGCCAAGGACGGCGAGAACTACTTCATCGTGGACGCGCACGTCGCACTGTGGGACGCGCGTCCCTCGAACCAGCTGAACATCCACGGCAAGCAGTTCATCGACTGCTTCTACGACTATCACCGCAACCTCAGCCCGGAGGCTGAGTTGTGGCCGTACGAGGACTTCCTCTACTACGGCGGCCGGCGCCTGATGAAGGACCTCTTCGACGACGGGCACGTCGACCATGCGATCTTCCAGCCCGCCCATCTCGGAGCGTTCTTCGACAGCGGCTTCGGCCAGGCCGAGGAAGCCTTCGCGCTGGCGCAGCAGCACCCCGACCGGCTGACCTACAACCACTGCTGGGACCCGCGTCTCGAGCAGAAGGGGATCGAACAACTCCGCCGGGACGCGGCACGTTTCGGGCTCAAGGGCGCCAAGCTGTACACCGCGGAATGGCACGGCGACTCACGCGGCTACAAACTCGACGACACGTGGTCGTACCGCTATCTGGAGGCAGCCCGGGAACTGGGCATCAAGAACATCCACATCCACAAGGGCCCGACGATCCGGCCGCTCGACAGGGACGCCTTCGACGTCGCGGATGTCGACAAGGCCGCGAGCGACTTCCCGGAACTGAACTTCGTCGTCGAGCACTGCGGACTGCCCCGCCTCGAGGACTTCTGCTGGATCGCCACGCAGGAACCGAACGTGCACGCCGGTCTCGCGGTCGCCATGCCCTTCATCCACCGCCGTCCCCGGTACTTCGCACAGATCCTCGGCGAGCTCCTGTTCTGGCTCGACGAGAACCGCATCCAGTTCTCCAGCGACTACGCGCTGTGGACTCCCCGCTGGCTGATCGAGAGGTTCGTCGACTTCCAGATCCCCGAGGACATGCAGGGGGAGTACCCGCCGATCACCGTGGAACAGAAGAAGAAGATCCTCGGGCTGAACGCGGCGGCCCTGTACGACATCCCGGTCCCCGCCGACCTCGCCCTGGCACAGCCGGCGGGGGTGTGAGATGGCCGCGCACGCCCCGGCGCGCGAGAAGCGCGCCACGACACTGGAGGAGCGGGCCCGGCAGGCGCTCGCCGGGGTCGTCGATCCCGAGCTGGATGAACCGATCACGGACCTGGGTTTCGTACGGTCCGTCGAGGCCGACGGCGATCACCGGCTGACCGTGCACCTGCGGCTGCCGACCTCGTTCTGCGCGCCGAACTTCGCCTACCTCATGGCGTCCGACGCGAAAGACGTCCTGACGGCCCTCCCCGGGGTCGGCGCGGTCACGGTGCTGCTCGACGACCATCACGACTCGGACCTGATCAACCGCGGACTGGCCACGGACGCCGGTTACCGCGGGACCTTCGGAGCCGAGGCGGGGAACGGCCTCGAGGAACTGCGGCTGATCTTCCGCCGCAAAGCCCATGCCGCCGCCATGGAACGCGCGCTCTCCGCGCTGCTGCGGCAGGACCCCTCGCTCACCGAGGAACGTCTCCACGACATCGTGCTCGGCGATCTGCCGAGCACCGAAGCGACCAGCGCGCTGCTGCGACGCCGCGAGGCCCTGGGGCTCGGCACATCACCGTCCGACCCCGTCATGGTCGACGACCATGGACTGCCCTACCAGGCGGGCGAGATCCCGTTGCGGCTGCGCTTCGCCCGGTCGGTCCGCCTGTCGATCGACGGCAACGCGCACTTCTGCCGTGCCCTTCTGCGCACCCGCTATCCGGACGCCGCCCAGGACCAGTCGCCCCGCCAGGAAGACAGCACGCTCGTCACCCCCGAAAAGGAGCACACCCCGTGAAGGCAGTCCAGGTCGTCGGATACCACCGCAACCTCGAGCTCGCGAACGTACCGTCTCCCACGGTCACCGGCCCGTACGACGTGATCGTGAAGATCGGCGGGGCCGGCGTCTGCCGCACCGATCTGCACATCCTCGAAGGCCAGTGGGCCGAGAAGTCGGGCGTGACGCTGCCGTACACGATCGGGCACGAGAACGCCGGCTGGGTGCACGCCGTGGGCAGTGCCGTCACCAACGTCGCCGAGGGCGACAAGGTCATCGTCCACCCGCTGATCACCTGCGGGCTGTGCCGGGCGTGCCGCTCGGGCGACGACGTGCACTGCGAGCAGAGCCTCTTCCCCGGCATCGACACCGCCGGCGGTTACGCCGAGTACCTCAAGACCTCCGCCCGCAGCGTCGTCCGTATCGACGACTCCCTGGAACCCGCCGACGTCGCGGCGCTGGCCGACGCCGGCCTCACCGCCTACCACGCCGTGGCCAAGGCGGCCCGCCGTCTCCGCCCGGGCGACCGGTGCGTGGTCATCGGCGCGGGCGGACTCGGACACATCGGCGTGCAGGTCCTCAAGGCGCTGACCGCCGCCGAGATCGTGGTCGTCGACCGGAATCCCGACGCGTTGAAGCTGGCCCTCTCGATCGGGGCGGACCATGGCGTCATGAGCGGCGGCAATCAGGTCGAGGAGGTCCTCGCCCTCACCGGCGGGCACGGAGCCGAAGCCGTGATCGACTTCGTCGGCGAGGGCGGCGCCACGCGCGACGGCGTGCGCATGCTGCGGCGTGCGGGCGACTACCATGTGGTCGGCTACGGCGAGAACATCGACGTACCCACCATCGACGTCATCTCGGCCGAGATCAACTTCATCGGAAACCTGGTCGGGTCCTACAACGACCTGTGCGAACTGATGGTGCTCGCGGCTCGGGGCAAGGTGCGGCTGCACACCACCGCATATCCCCTCGACCGCTTCCAGGACGCCCTGGACGACCTCGACGCCGGACGGGTGCGAGGACGGGCCATTCTCGTGCCGTGAACGGATCGCCGACCGATACGCCTCTGGGAGACCCCCCTTGATCTTCATCACCGCCAAGTTCCACGTTCTGCCCGAAGACGCCGACGCCTGGCCGGACATCACCCGCGAGTTCACCCAGGCCACCCGCGCCGAGCCCGGATGCCTGTGGTTCGACTGGTCCCGCAGTGTCGAGGACCCCACGGTCTACGTGCTGGTCGAAGCCTTCCGCGACGACGAGGCCGGCCAGGCCCACGTCACCTCCGACCACTTCACCAAGGCACGGAGCACCCTGCCGCCCCACCTCGTACGGACCCCGGAGATCGTCAACGTCACGGTTCCGCAGGAGGGTTGGTCACTGCTCGGGGAAGTGGCCGTTCCGGCACGGGACTAGGGGGGGACTGCCTGCCCGGCAGGCAGTCCCGGCCCCCCGCTCTTGAGGCGGTGTTGACCGGAATGGGGGGATTCGCCCACTTCCCGGTCAACACCGCCTTGTGGCGCGCCGTTCGGCCGCCGAGCGGCGTCACATCGGCTCATCGCGTCCCGTGTCAAGGGCCAACGCCGCGAACGTGGCCAGCCAGTGGTCCGTGGTGAAGTCGCCGCGCCGCACGGCGGGCAGGCCCGCGGCGAGGTGGGCCTCGGCCGCCTCGGCCAGACGCGTGCGGACCGGACCGTGCGGCAGCGCAGCCGCGATCGAGCGCAGCGCGGCGGCCCTGCTGAGGGCGAGGCCCAGCAGATGCCCGATCTGCGGGTCGGCGTGGTCGGAGACCACCGGGACCTCCAGCAGCGGGCAGGGCGCGCCGGAGCGCAGCGCGGGGAGGAAGCGGTCGAGCCACTGCGCGAACCGCTCCCGCTCCAGCACCCTGCGCATCGCGTCGGCCTCGGTCAGCGCCGGCGACAGGAAGTCCTGCCCCGACGGTTCCCAGTGCGCGGGCGCGTCGTGGTCGTCGGCGAACCACGCCAGCAGACGTTCCCGTACGGCCTGGGTGGTCGCGGCGGACACCTCCCCGGAGTCGAGGACGAGCCCCAGGGCGAAGGCGCTGTTGGGATGGGTGCCGTGGCGTACCGGGTACGTCGCCTTCGGCAGCCAGTCGGCCAGCAGCCGCTCGACCGCGGCGACCCCCGGCGCCAGCGCCTCGGCCCAGCGGGCGCCCGCCGCGCCCCCGTGCGCCCGGCACTCGGCGGCGAGCGCGACCAGCCAGGCCCAGCCGTACGGCCGCTCGAAGGAGGGCCGGTCGAGGAGGTAGGCGGCCTCGGCGGCGATGTTCTCCGGGGTGAGGTGCCGGTCGAGCACCTCGACGACCGGCGCGGTCTCCGGGAACGCGGCCGTTCCCCCGTGGCGGCGCAGCAGACGGACGAGCAGCCAGTGCATATGGACCGAGGAGTGCCAGTCGTAGGCGCCGTAGAAGGCCGGATGCAGGGCGCTCGGTTCGAGCCGCTCCTCCGGTGACGTCACCAGGTGGGCGGGGAAGTTGGGGTACTCCCGGGTGATGTTCGCGAGGGCGAGCCGGGCGAAGCCGGCCGCGTACGCGGTGAGCGGCATCAGTGGGTGGCTCCCTCGGTGACCTTCAGGTCCTGGTCCGCGGGCATGTCGGCGGCGGCGGCCAGCAGGGCGCGCACCCCCCGGGCGACCGTGGCGGGCTCCAGGGCCGGGGCGGTGCCGTCCGTGACCTGCTCCGGCGCCCAGGGGACGTGCACGAAACCGCCGCGCACGTGCGGGAATTCGGTGGCGATGAGGTGACCGAGGCCGTAGGTGATGTGGTTGCAGACGAACGTGCCCGCGGTGTTGGAGACGGCGGCCGGGACACCGGCCTCGCGCATCGCGGCGACGCAGGCCTTCACGGGCAGGGTGGAGAAGTACGCGGCGGGGCCGCCCGGGACGACCGGTTCGTCGATGGGCTGGTTGCCCGCGTTGTCGGGGATGCGCGCGTCGTCGACGTTGATGCCGACGCGCTCCACGGTGACGCCGGGGCGGCCGCCCGCCTGGCCCAGGCAGACCACCAGGTCGGGGGCCGACGCGCGGATGGCGTCGCGCAGCGCGTCGATGGACGCCCCGAAGACGCAGGGGAGTTCGACGGCGGTGACCGTGAGCCCGGCGGGCGGCTCGGCGGCCACGAGGGAGGCCGCCTGCCAGGACGGGTTGACGCTCTCGCCGTCGAAGGGGGCGAAACCGGTGATGAGCACGCGGGTCATGGCGCTTCCTTTACGGGTGGGACGGCGCTGCGACCGGGGCAGGGCCGTCCGGGGGGGCGAGGGGTGACGGTGGTTCAGAAGGCGAAGAGCGCCATGATCACGGTGCAGCAGACGAGCAGCGCGAGCGCCGTCGGGATCTGTGCCTTGATCGGTCCGTACTGGTCCTTCAGCTCGAGCAGCGTGGCCGGCACGATGTTGAAGTTGGCGGCCATCGGCGTGCAGAGCGTGCCGCAGAAACCGGCCAGCATGCCGATCGCGAGCACGGCCGGCGCGTTGCCGTTCATCTGCTCGATGAGGACGGGCCAGCCGATCGCCGCGGTCATCACGGGGAAGGCGGCGAAGGCGTTGCCCACGATCACGGTGAACAGGAACATGCCGACGCAGTACGCGATCACGGCGAGGTACTTCGAGTTCTCCGGCAGCAGGGTGTTCACGATCTCGCCGACCTGGGTGCCGACGCCGGCCAGCGCGAAGATGGAGCCGAGCACCGCCAGGAGCTGGGGGAGCAGCAGGGCCGAGCCCATCGCCTCCAGCATGGAGCGGCCCGAGTGGAGCGGGACGGAGACCTTCTTCTCGCCGGTGACCAGCATGCCGACGACCAGCGCGACGACGCATCCGAGGCCGAGCCCGAGGAGCGTGGCCTTGCCCGTCTCGAACAGGCCGGACTCGTCGAGCACGGAGGCGCAGACGATGGCGACGAACGGGATCGTCAGGGCGGGGATGAAGATCTTGCTGCCGAGCCGGACCGCGGAGGCCTCGCGCTGCTCGGCGGTCGTGGTGACCGGGACGCCCTTGCCGAGGAAGTTGAACCCGGCGAGCACGATCAGGGCGAGGACCGCGACACCGAGCGGTTCGGCGGGCAGCCGCCAGGCGGCGGTGCCCGGCTCCACGGCGGCGACCCCGGTGCCGTACGGGAAGGTCAGCCCGAGCAGGCCCCAGAACGCGGCCGAGGTCCACCGCTTGGGATTGGTGCGGTCGGCCGCCATCTGCACGGCCATGACGACGAAGACGAGGCCCACCAGCCAGTAGAGCCACTCGACCTTGATCACTTGTCGGCCCCCTTCGGAAGCGGCAGGTCGTGCTCGGCGGAGGCGAGCGCCATCTCGCGCTCCAGCTGCCTGTCGAGGAGCAGCAGCCGGGCACCGTGGATGACGAAGGCGCAGACGGCGAGCGGGACCGCCCACAGGGCCAGCTCGGTCGGCTCGATCTCCTGTCCGTACGTCGAGTTCACGAAGCCGGTGATCAGGAGGATGGAGCCGATCGCGATGAAGCAGTCCTCGCCGAAGAAGAGGCCCACGGTGTCGGACGACGACGCGTAGGAGCGGACCTTCTCGCGCAGGCGGCCGGTCAGCGAGGCGTTGAGCTTGCGCTCGGCGGCGGCCTCGGCCATCGGCGCGACGAGCGGTCGCACGGTCTGCGCGGGACCGCCGATGTTGTTGAGGCCGAAGGCCGCGGTGATCTGGCGGACGAGCAGGTAGACCGCGAGGAAGCGGCCGGCGCTCAGCTTGCCGAGGCGGCCGATGAGCCTGCGGGCCTGCTCGCGCAGGCCGTAGCGCTCCAGAAGGCCGATCACCGGCAGCACGATGGCGAAGACGGTCACCGAGCGGCTGTCGGCGAAGGACCGGCCGAAGGCCGCGAGGACCTCGAGCGGGTCCATCTTGCCGAGCAGACCGGTGACGATGCCGGCGACGCCGACCACGAGGGCGGGATTGCGGCGTGTGACGAATCCGAGGATCACAACGACCACACCGAGAAGAACGATCATGCGGTGGCCTTCTTCAGGCGAATGGGGCAGGGCACCAGAGACGGCACGGATCCAGGATGCCGGAATCCGTGAGGGATACACGGACCTTAGGGGATCGTTGAACGATGGAACAAGGGGTTGATCTCAGGCCGTGATTGTGGGCGGCGAAAACGACCCCCTTGTTGGATCGTTCAACGATCGTCTAAGTTTCCGGACGTGATCGATCTCAACGCAGACCTCGGTGAAGGCTTCGGCCGGTGGACCCTCACCGACGACGAAGCCCTCCTTTCCGTCATCACCAGCGCCAACGTCGCCTGCGGCTTTCACGCGGGCGACCCGTCGGTGATGCGCCGCGTCTGCCACCTCGCCGCCGAGCGCGGGGTGCGGATCGGGGCGCAGGTGTCCTACCGCGACCTGGCCGGCTTCGGACGGCGCGCCATGGACGTGCCCGCCGACGAACTCGCCGCCGAACTGGCCTACCAGATCGGGGCGCTGCGAGTCTTCGCCGAGGCCGCCGGGGCCGAGGTCGCGTACGTCAAGCCGCACGGCGCGCTCTACAACCGCACCGTCCACGACGCCGAGCAGGCCGAGGCCGTCGTGGCGGGCGTGCGACTGGCCGGCGGGTCGCTGCCGGTGCTCGGTCTGCCCGGCTCGCAGCTGCTCGCCGCCGCCGAGGACGCGGGGCTCACCGCCGTTCCGGAGGCCTTCGCGGACCGGTCCTACACCGCCGAGGGCACGCTCGTGTCGCGCCGCGAGGCGAACGCGGTGGTGACCGACGAGGACACCGTGGTGCGGCGCGCGCTCGCGTTCGGCGTGGACGGCGCGATCGAGGCCGTGGACGGCACGACCGTCACGGTGGCCGCCCGCTCGCTGTGCGTCCACGGCGACACCCCGGGCGCGGCCCGGACAGCCGCCCGGGTGCGCGAGGCACTGGAGAAGGCCGGGGTCGAGGTCGGGGCCTTCGCATGACGGACGGCCGGATGCTGGACGTGCGCCCCGCCGGGCGCCACGCGCTGCTCGTCGAGCTGCCGGACGCCGAGCGCACCGGCGACCTCCTCGCCGAACTGCTGCGACGGCGTGCGGCGGGCACCCTGCCGCCGGTCGAGGAGATCGTGCCGGGGGCCCGGACCGTACTCCTCGACGGCGTGCGGGACCCGGGGGAGTGGGCCCGCCGGCTCGCCGAGTGGGACGTGCCGTCGCGGACCGAGGACGACGGGGGAGTCGTGGAGATCCCCGTGCGCTACGACGGACCGGACCTGGCCGACGTGGCCGCCCGGTGGGGCATCGGCCCCGGCGAGGTCGCCGCCCGGCACTCCTCGTACACGTACCGCGTCGCCTTCTGCGGCTTCGCGCCCGGGTTCGGCTACCTCACCGGACTGCCCGAGGAACTGCACGTGCCGCGCCGCGACACGCCCCGCACCCGGGTCCCGGCCGGGGCGCTGGCGCTCGCGGGCCCCTACACCGCCGTGTACCCGCGCGCCACCCCCGGCGGCTGGCAGCTGATCGGCACCATGCCGGACCCGGCCCCGCTGTGGGACCTGACACGGGAGCAGCCGGCGCTGCTCACACCGGGAACGCGCGTGCGCTTCGTCCCCCAGGGCGGTGCGGCATGACCCCCAAGCTCACCGTCGTACGCTCCGGCGCCCTGACCACCGTGCAGGACGCCGGCCGGCGCGGCCACGCCCACCTGGGAGTCCCGCGCTCCGGCGCCCTGGACGCGCCCGCGATGCGGCTCGCCAACCGCCTGCTCGGCAACGCGCCCGACGCGGCCGTCCTGGAGACCACCCTGACCGGCTGCGCCGTGCGGCCCGACCGCGCCGTCACCGTCGTGGTCGGCGGTGCGCCCTGCCCGGTGACGGTCGACGGCCGGCCCGTGCCGTGGGGAGCGCCGGTGCGGGTGCCCGCGGGCGCGGTCCTGGACGCGGGCGGGGTGACCGCGGGCGTGCGCTCGTACGTGGCCGTCGCCGGCGGCGTCGCGGCCGAACCGGTCCTCGGCAGCCGCTCGACGGACCTCCTCTCCGGGCTCGGCCCGTCGCCCCTGCGCGACGGCGACGTGCTCCGGGTGGGCGACTCCGGCCGGGAGCCGGCCCTCCCCGGCGTGGCGCCCTGGCCGGCGCCGCCCGCCGAACTCACCCTGCCGGTGCGGCTCGGCCCCCGCGCCGACTGGTTCACCCCCGCCGCGCTGCGCACCCTCACCTCGGCGACGTACCGCGTGTCCCCGCACAGCAACCGCATCGGCCTGCGCACCGAAGGGCCGCCGCTGGAGCGCGCGTCGACGGGCGAGCTGCCCAGTGAGGGCATGGTGCTCGGCGCGGTGCAGGTGCCGCCGGACGGGCGCCCGGTGGTGTTCCTGCACGACCACCCGACGACGGGCGGCTACCCGGTGATCGGGGTCGTCGCGGAATCCGCGCTGGCGGCGGCGGCCCAGGCGGTCGTGGGCACGCCGGTGCGCTTCGTACCGGGGTGATCGTCAGCCGGCGGTCAGCTCACCCCCCCCGGGAGCTCGAGCGGCGGATGTGTGGCACATGCAACGTTCACATGCTGAGATCCGGTTCTGACGTGTTGAAATCGGATCATATTCTGGAGCCATGTCCGCACCCGCCCGCCTGCTCTGCCTCGCCCTGATGGCGAACTCGGCGTGGTGCGTCGACGACGGCCTCTGTCGCCGCTGAGCCGTACCGGCCGGTTCCCCCTGCCGCACGCCGCCGCCCGGGCCGCGGCGTCGCCCGACCCGGCCTCCCGCACGTGTCGTGCCCCACCCCGACCCGTACCTCTCGGAGTCCACCTGTGACCATCGCCCCGTCCCCCCAGGCGGCGAAGAGCGCCGCACTGCTGTCCCCGTCACCCACCTCCGTCCCACGGCCGCCGGCGCCCCCCGCGCCGCCGGTGCGCCGCGGCCCGCTCGTGGTGTCCGGGCTGCTCGGCGCGGCACTGACCGCCTATGTGTGGTCCGCCCACGGGGCCAAGCCCGGCGTCCTGCTGCTGCTCGGCCTCGGCCTCGGCGTCGCCCTGTTCCACTCCCGCTTCGGCTTCACCTCCGCCTGGCGGCAGCTGATCGCCGTCGGCAACGGCGCGGGACTGCGGGCCCACGCCCTGCTGCTGGGCACCACGGCGACGCTGTTCGCCCTGATCATCGGCACGGGCACCGGACTGTTCGGCTCCGTGCCGGCGCCCTCGGCCGGACCTCTGGGCGCGGGACTGCTCATCGGCTCGTTCGTCTTCGCCGTCGGCATGCAACTCGGCGGCGCCTGCGCCTCCGGCACCCTCTTCGCGGTCGGCTCGGGACAGACGTCGATCCTGCTCACCCTCGGCGGCTTCATCGGCGGTGCGACGCTGGCCGCCTGGCAGTTCGACCTGTGGAAGGACCTGCCCGCGCTGGAGCCGGTCGTCATGGCCGACCACATCGGCTGGTTCGGCTCGTGGGCGGTGACGATCCTCGCGCTCGCCGCCGTCGTCGTCATCACCCGTCGTGTCCAGGCCCGACGCAACCCGCCGCCCCTCGGTGCCGTGCCCTCCGCGCGCGGCGTGGCCCGCGTGCTGCGCGGTTCCTGGCCGCTGGCCGTCGGCGCGCTGGCGCTGGCCGCGCTGGGCGCGGGCGTGCTGCTCGTCTCCGGCGGCGCGTGGGGCATCACCAGCGCCTTCAGCCTCTGGGGATCGGAGCTGGTGGAAGCGCTCGGCGGTCACCCCGAGCAGTGGACCTGGTGGCAGAAGCCCGGGAACAAGGAGATGCTCGCCGGGTCGGTCCTCGCGGACAGGACCAGCCTCACCGACATCGGCATCATGATCGGCGCGGCGGTCGCCGCGGCGCTCGGCGGCACGTGGGCGCTGCACCGCGGCGTGGCGTGGCGCACGGCGGTCGCCGCGGTGCTGGGCGGAGTCCTGATGGGCATCGGCGCCCGCCTGGCCGGCGGCTGCAACATCGGCGCGTACCTCGCGGGCATCGCCTCCGGCAGTCTCCACGGCTGGGTCTGGGGCGCCACGGCCCTCCTGGGCACCTGGGCCGGCCTGAAGCTGCGACCGCTGTTCGGCCTGGGGAACCCCAAGCCGGGGGACGGGGTGTGCTGAGGGGCGGCCGCCGCGACGCTCTTCCTCCTTGCACTGCCGCAGTCGCTCGCTCTCGTGCGGGGGCCCCGGCCGCACTGTCCGCAGGCGGGACGGCAGCCACGGCGAGGGGGCCGGGGCACTGCCGTAGGCGGCCGTCCCCCTCCGGCCGAAGGAGCAGGGAGGCGGGCGAGGTGCCGGCCACCCACCGATGCGGTCAGAGGCCCCGCTCCGTGGGGGCGAGCGGGGCCCCTCTTCGGCCCCCGTCAGATGCGGCGGGGGCCGGTTGTCACCGCGTCCCCCGTCAGATGCGGCGGGGTCGGTCGTTATCGCGTCCCCCGTCAGATGCGGCGGGGGCCGGTCGTTACCGCGTCCCCCGTCAGATGCGGCGGGGGCCGGTCGTTACCGCGTCACGGTCAGCGCGTGGAGCAGTGCGGCGGCCAGCGCCGTGCGTTCGGTCATCCCCCCGAGGCTGATGTGCTCGCCCCGGGCGTGCGCCCCGTCGCCCACGGCGCCGAAGCCGTCGAGCACCGGCACACCGAGCGCGGCGACGAAATTGCCGTCGCTGGCCCCGCCGACCTCACACTCCGCGAGATCGACACCGATGTCCGCCGCCAGGCCACGGGCCAGCGCGAACAGCTTTGCCGTGCCCTCGGAGCGCTCCATGACAGGCCGGTTCCACTCGCCGCTGACGGTGACGGTCGCCCGGGGGTCCGCGGGCGCCACGGCGGCGAGTGCCGCGTCGATCCGGTCGGCCTCGGCCCGGGTACGCACCCGGACGTCCAGGTGCCCGACCGCCGAGCCCGCCGTGACATTGGTCCGCGTCCCGCCGGTCACGACACCGACGTTGACCGTGGTGCCGGCCTCATGGTCGGTCAGACCGTGCAGCGTCAGGACGATACGGGCCAGCTCGTCGACGGCGCTGACCCCGCGCCCCGGGTCGAGGCCCGCGTGGGCCTCGACGCCGGTGACGTCGACGCGGAAGATGCCGACGCCCTTGCGCGCGGTCTTCAGCGCGCCCGCCGCGCTCGCCTCGAAGACCAGGGCGGCCCCGGCTCCCTCGGCCGCCGCCTCGATGACCGGCCGGGAGACCGGGCTGCCGATCTCCTCGTCCCCGTTGAGAACCAGCCGGATCGGCGGCCTGGACAGGCCCGCCTCGGCGAGGACGCGCAGCGCCCACACCGCCTGCACCAGGCCGGCCTTCATGTCGAAGACGCCGGGACCGGTGGCCCGGTCGCCGTCGACGCCGAACGGCCAGCCAACGAGCGTGCCCTTGGGCCACACGGTGTCGTAGTGGGCCAGGACGAGCACGGGCGCGGTGCCCTCGCCCGGGTAGTCGTACACCCGTACGTCGCCGTACTCGCCCCCGCCGGTGGTGCCGACCGCGGCGGGTTCCCCGAGCCGTTCGCGCAGCCAGGCGTCGATACGGGCCAGTCCGGCCTCCAGGAGGGGCCTGTCGTCGCTCGGCGTCTCCAGCTCCACGTAGTGGGCCAGGTCCTCCAGCATCTCGTCGTGGTGCTTCGCCACCCGCTCCAGCAGGGCGGCGGTGTCCGTGTGGGGCGCCATGGCTGTCTCTCTCCGATCGCGGCCAGGGATCATGCGATCTGCCGGTCCTTGGTCTCCGGCATCGTGCTGTAGACGGCTGCGCCGATGAGGGCGGCCGCCGCCACGTAGACCCAGACCAGGTCAGCGTGGCCGTTGGTGCTCATCCAGGTGGTCACGTACGGGGCCGTGCCGCCGAACAGGGCGACGGACAGGGCGTACGGCAGACCGATGCCGGTGGTGCGGACCTCCGGCGGGAACTGCTCCGCCATGACGACCGCGCAGTTGGCCGAGTAACCGATCATCAGTACCAGGCCGATGACCTCGATGACGAGCAGCCCCCAGAAGCTGTCGGCCAGGAAGTGGAAGGCGGGCCAGGCGAAGAGGAGGAAGCCGACGGCGAACGCGGTCATGGTCGGCTTGCGGCCGATCCGGTCGGACAGCAGCCCGCCGAACGGCAGCAGGACGAGGAAGACGGCCATCGCCACGGTGTTGGCGAGCAGCGCCTGGTTGAGCGGGATGCCGGTGGTCATGTGGGCGTAGGACGGCAGGTAGCTGACCCACACGTAGTAGACGAGGGTGCCGGCGACGGTGATACCGGCGACCCGGAGAGCGGCTCCCGGGTGGTCGCGGACCATCGCCACCACCGGGTTCACGCGCTGCCGTCGCCCGGCCCCGGAGCGGATGAACGACTCGGTCTCGGGCACCGAGTGCCGCAGCCACAGCCCGACGAGACCGAGTGCGGCGCCGATGGCGAACGCCAGACGCCAGCCCCAGCTGTGCAGGGCGCCGTCGTCGAGGGTGGAGGTCAGCACGGTGCCGAGGAACGAGGCGATCAGCGCGCCCGCGCCCACCGAGACCTGCTGCCAGGACCCGGCGAATGCGCGCCGTCCCTTGGCGGCGGACTCCACCAGGAAGGCGGAGGACGAACCGAACTCGCCGCCGGCGGAGAAGCCCTGGACCAGCCGGGCGAGGACCAGCAGGAGCGGGGCGGCGACGCCGATGGCCGAATAGGTCGGACAGACCGCGATCACGAGGGAGGACCCGGCCATCAGGGCGATGGTGAGGGTCATGCCCTTCTTACGGCCGTGGCGGTCGCTGTACGCGCCGAGCACGGCACCGCCGATCGGGCGCATGACGAAACCGACGGCGAAGACGGCGAGGGTGGCGAGCAGGGCCGCCGACCCGTTGTCCGGAGGGAAGAACCGGTCGGCGAAGATCGGCGCGAACGTCGCGTAGACGGCCCAGTCGACCCACTCGACGGTGTTGCCGACGGCGCCGGCCACGATCGCCTTGCGCTGCGAGCGGCTGAGCCTGTGGTCGTCCTGCCGGGGTGGGCCGCCGGGTCTGCTGTCGGTGACGGTCATGGGGTCTTCTCCTGCGGTGCGGTGCCGGCCGCCTGGTCCAGGACGTACTCGGCGATCTGTGCGTGGGTGGCGTACCAGACGTCGGAGCGCGCGGAGATGTGCTCCAGCAGCTCGGACAGGATCGCCATGCGCGAGCGGTGGCCGATGATGTGCGGATGCATGGTGAGCTGGAACAGGCCGCCTTCGGCGTACGCCTGGTCGAACTCGTCCTTCCAGATGGACAGCACCCCGCGCGGTGGCGTGTACGGCCTCAGGGAGCCGAAGCGCTCCATCATGAAGTACGGGGCGTCGTCGCGGATCCACTCCACGGGGATCTCGACCACGCCGGTGGGCTCACCGCCGGCGAGCAGTTCGTAGGGCTCGTCGTCCGCCATCAGCGACGAGTCGTACACCAGTCCCAACTCCCGCGTGATCGCCAGGGTGTGCGGGGAGAAGTCCCAGGAGGGCGTGCGGATGCCCACCGGCCGGGCGCCGGTGAGCCGCTCGAGGGTGTCGGCGGCGCGCAGGGTGAGTTCCCGTTCGGCTTCGGCGGGGATCTGGGTGTTGCGCTCGTGGATCCAGCCGTGCAGGGCGACCTCGTGGCCGTGCTCCACGTAGGAGGCGGCCTCGCCCTCGTGCAGCAGCGCGGAGACGGCGGGGACGAAGAAGGACGCGGGCGCCCGGTGCCGCTGGAGCAGCCGCAGGATGCGCGGGACGCCGACGCGTGCGCCGTACTCGCCCTGGGCGAGCTTGCCCGGCAGCGTCTCGGCATCACGCAGCGGAATGGTCTCGTGGTCGGAGTCGAAGGACAGCGCCACGGCCACCCGGGCGCCGCCCGGCCATGTGCTCGGGCTCAGCGAGCGGCCGGCGCGGACCCGGTCCACGTGACCGCGCCAGGTCGGCTCGTCCCACTGCCAGGGCGGGGGAGTCTGTTCGGGCATGACGTACCTTCCGGACGTTCGGTGCTTGAGTCGGAGGGAGGGGGGATCGCGGATCGAGGCCGGGTCAGGCCGAGGGTGTGAGCCGCCGGCCGCGGCGAGGCCCGGTGTACGTCCGGCCGTCGACCACCATGGCGCCCTCCTGCATCACCCAGGCGATGCCGCTCGGCGGACGGACCGGGTCGCGGTAGTCGCACTCGTGGTCGATCGTCTGCGGATCGAAGGCCACCAGGTCGGCGATCAGGCCCTTGGCGACGGAGCCGCGCTCGGGGATGCGGAAGACCTCGGCCGGCAGTGAGGTCATCCGGCGCACGGCCTCGCCGAGCGGGAGGATCCGGTGCCGCCGCACATACTCCGCCAGCACCCGGGGGAAGGTGCCGAACAGCCGGGGGTGGGGCTTGCCGCCATTGCCGGGGGGCAGGCCGTCGGAGCCGACCATGGTGTCGGCGTCCGCGAAGGCCGTGCGGACGTCCTGCTCGTCCATGGAGAACAGCACCATCGTGACGTGCAGTTCCTCCTCGCGCAGGATGCGGACGAAGGTGTCGAGCGGCAACTCGCCCGCCGCGCGGGCCAGTTCCGCGACGGTCTGGCCCTCGTAGCGGTGGCTTGCGGTGGTG
Source organism: Streptomyces cellulosae (assembly GCA_014655195.1). GTDB lineage: Bacteria > Actinomycetota > Actinomycetes > Streptomycetales > Streptomycetaceae > Streptomyces > Streptomyces cellulosae. Next base: position 144,185 of record BNBH01000020.1, read on the forward strand.
GAGACCAGGATGCCGTCCCAGCCGGCGCCGTGCAGGTGACTGTCCCAGCCGGGCAGGCCGGACTCCATCATCACGGCCAGCCGGCGGCGCTGCTCGGCCGAGGCCAGCCTGGCCAGCACACCCTCGTCGCCGTCGGCGAGGAAGGGCGGCGGAAGCAGCGCGGTGAGCATCGTGGCGCCGGCCGTGTAGGGGTAGATGTCCTTGGTGAGGGACAGCCCGGACTCCGCGTGCTGGTGGATGCGGTCCAGCGCGGCCGGCATCCGGCCCCAGTTGCTGCGGCCGTTGGACTTCAGGTGGGAGATGTGCACCCGGCATCCGCCTTCGGTGCCGATCCGGGCACTTTCGTCGATCGAGGTGAGCAGCGAGGCACCCTCACCGCGCATATGGGTGGTGTAGAGGCCGTCGGCGCCCAGGTGCCGGGCCAGGGCGACGAGTTCCTCGGTCTCGCTGAAGACCGCCGGCGGGTACACGAGTCCGCTGGACATGCCGAAGGCGCCGCCTTCCAGCGCGAGGTCGAGCTCGCGGCCCATCAGACGCAACTCGTCGGCGTCCGGGGTGCGGTCGGCCATGCCGAGCACGGCGATGCGCAGTGTGCCGTGCCCGACCAGCGGGGCCCAGTTGGTCACATGGCCGTGCGCGTCCGCTATCTGGGTGAACTCGGCCCACGTGGACCAGGCGAACTCCATGGGCGGGAAGATCCGCTGGGTGAACGAGGCGAACGCCGCCACGGAGTCGGCGCGGGTCGGCGCGAGCGAGAACCCGCAGTTGCCGGTGACCTCGGTGGTGACGCCCTGAAGAATCTTGGAGGTCTCGTCCTCGGGCAGCAGCGCCGCGTTGTCGGCGTGGGAGTGGACGTCGATGAACCCGGGGGCGATCACCAGGCCGGTGGCGTCCACCGTGGGGATGTCACCGGCCGGGACGGCCCCCGGGGCCTCGACGGCGGCGATCCGGCCCGCCCGGATCAGGACGTCCGCCCGCACGGGCTCGCGCCCGCTGCCGTCGGCCACGGTTCCGCCGCGGATCAGCATCTCGTTTCGGGGCAAGTCGGGTTCCTCCTGGCAGGACCGGCGATGGCACCGGCAACGGCCCCGTCCGGGGCGTCACCGGCGGGCGGGGAAAGCCGGGCACCGGCAGGGGCCCGGCCCACGGACCGGTCTTGCCGGGGCGTCGGTGCCCTGCCGGTCAGTCTGCGCGCGCCCGGTGTCCGGTGTCCTTGTAGGCCAGGACGAAGTTCCCGGCGGTCACTTGTCGCCCGCGTCAAGGGCGGCGGCCCGCACCGCGCGCAGCCGGAGCTGCAGATGGGCGAGGAGCACGGCGTCCGCATCGCCGAAGTCCAGCCCGCTCACCTCGCGGATGCGCCGCAGCCGGTAACGCAGCGTGTTGACGTGGATCTGCAAGCGGGCCGCCGCGTCGTCCGCGACACCGGCCGAGGCGAGATAGGCCGCGAGCGTCCCGGTCAGTACGCCGAGCTCCCCGTCGTGCTCGGCGAGCCGGTGCAGCGGACCGGTGGCGTCGGGGAGACCGAGGGATTCGGTGGCGTCGGCCAGTGCCAGCAGCATGGCGGTGAGCGCCACGTCGTCGAGGGTCGCCACCCGGGAGCCACTGGCGGCGGCGGGATGCCGCAGGGCCCGCAGCGCCGCATCCGCCTGGGCCCGGGCCTGCGTCACACGCGCCGCGGACTCGGCCGGCCCGCCGACGGCGACGACATGGCCGCCGGCCAACGGGGAGCGGGACAAGAAGTCCCGGGCCAGCCCGCGGGTGCCGTCCAGCGCCTGCGACGGACTCGAGCGGGGCCAGGCCAGCAGGGCGTACACGGCGTCGTTGCCGCACACGGTGACGGCCGAGGGGTGGACAGCGGCCAGGTGCAGGGCGAGCACGTCTTCGAAACGGCGCCGCTCCGCTGCCGCGGCCGCGTCGGCTCCAGGGCTCCTTCTCCCGGCACCCGCGAGGGGCGGTGCGGCGGCCAGTACGCACAGCGGACCCGTCTCCAGGTGCAGTTGTCTGGCCGCGTCCGCTCCGGCCGGTCCCCCCGCCAAGACGGCTGCCGCCAGCTCGGCGCGCTGCTGCCGTGCCCAGCTGCTGGAGGCCCGGGTGTTGACCAGGTGCAGGGCGACGAGAGGGGCGATCTGCTCCAGCCGGCGCGCGAGGTCGTCGGTGAGGGGCCGAGGGACGGCCGCCCACACGTAGCCGACGACTTCCGCACCGGCCCGCACCGCCATGGCGGCACGCGACAGCATGCCGGGAGCGACAGGTTCGATGTGGACCGGGCCGCTGGAGGCGTGCAGGCGGGCGAAGTCGCCGCGGACGCGCAGTTCGTCCAGCCAGCGGTGGTGGACGGCACGGCCGAGGATCGACTCCACGCGCGCCTCGTCGGCGCCGCGCTGCCCGGTGGACCAGGCGAGCACGGCCGCGGAACGGTCCTCGACGGTGACCGGCGCCTGAAGCATCTCGGCGATGGTGTTGGCGATGCTGAACAGGTCGCCGCCGACGCCGTCCCGCGACCGACGGCTGTCCCGGGAGTGATCCAGCAGCCGCTCCCGGATCATGGAGGCGACGTGCATCCAGGACGCGTCCGGATTGACCTCGACCACGGCGACCGGACTGTCCTCCAGCCCGTCCGGCACCGGGCCCTTCAACGCGAGCACCGCGGCACCCGCCGCCTGCATGGCCCGTACCAGCGTGGCCGCGTCCGCGCGGTGACCGTCCCACCCGGCGCCGGCTTCCGCGCCTTCGGTGGACTCACCGGGCCGGCCGGGACTTCGCAGGCCGGCGGGTGACAGCCCGACGCCCAGGACGACACACCCGCGTTCCAGCTCCGCCCCCACGGCCGGGTCGTGAATGACGACGCCGGTCAGGGGCCGGTCCGCGCCGGGGCCCTCGACGGCCATCCGCAGCAGCGTGGGTCCCATCTCCGCCACCAGCCGCCGTGCGGTGAGCCCATGATCCATGAGCGCATCGTAGGCGCCCCTCGCGTCCTGTCGTCCGCGACAAGGCAGGACCGTGAGCCTTGACGCGGACGACGAGGCAGGGGCACCGACGATCGGGCAGCCTGCGGGGCATGGACCCGGACGTACGGGTGCGGAGCATCAGTGACCGCACCGGACTCGAAGCCCTCACCGCTCTCTTCATGCGGGTGTGGAGTACGGGGCAACCGCAGGTGCCCTTCCCCGTGCTGCGCGCACTCAGCAGCACCGGAGGGATGGTCCTCGGCGCCTACGCGGCCGGGCAGTTGGTCGGTGGCGCGGTGGGGCTGTGCGGCGCCGACCCGGCCCGCCGCGGCCTGCACTCGCACATCGTCGCCGTCGACAGCGGCGCACGCAGGACCGGAGTGGGCACAGCCATCAAACTGGCCCAGCGCGACTGGTGCCTCACGCGTGGCATCACCACGATGACGTGGACCTTCGACCCGCTGATCCGGCGCAACGCCACCTTCAACATCGCCCGTCTGCAAGCGGTCGGCGTGTCCTATCACCCGGACTTCTACGGGCCCATGGACGACGGCTACAACGCGGGCGTCCCGACCGACCGGGTGCTGGTGCGCTGGGACCTGACCGCCGGCTCCACGCCCGCCGGTGGCGCACCCCACACCATCGAGGGGGGCCCGGACCGGACCGCCGGACGAGTGCCGCACGAACGGCTGCACGTCCTGGACGTCGGTGAGGACGGCCGGCCCCGCCGGCTCGCGCCTCTGCCGCACCCGCCCGCCGCCGCGCCGCCCCGGGGCCCGGCGCCGTCCGTCGAGGCGGAGGTCCGGCTGCGCGTCCCCGGAACACTGCACCGCGACCGCGAACTCCTCAGCGTCTGGCGGCCCGCTCTGCGCGACGCGATGAGTCCACTGCTCGACGCCGGACACCGCTGGACCGGCGTCACCGGTGACGGCTGGTACGTCCTCAGCCCTGCCGGGGCCACACCTCACAAGGAGCACGCATGAAAATCGAATCGGTGGAACTGCTGCGCGTCGGCATGCCGTTGGTCTCCCCGTTCCGCACCTCGTTCGGCACCCAGTCCCGCCGGGACGTGCTGCTGGTACGGGTGATCACGCCGGAGGCCGAGGGCTGGGCGGAGTGCGTCGCGATGGCGGAGCCCCTGTACTCCAGTGAGTACGCCGGCGCGGCCCACCGCGTCACGGCCGACCACCTGCTGCCGCGGCTGTTCGCCTCCGGCGACGTCACGGCGGCGGCGGTGGCCTCGGCGCTCGCCCCGGTGCGCGGTCACCGCATGGCGAAGGCCGCGGTGGAGGCCGCGGTGCTGGACGCCGAGCTGAAGGCGGCCGGGGTACCACTGGGCCGACACCTCGGCGCCACACAGTCCCGGATCGTCTCGGGCGTCTCGGTGGGCATCCACGACTCGGTGCCGGAGCTGCTGAACACGGTCGGCCGCTGTCTGTCCGACGGTTACGCCCGGATCAAGCTCAAGATCGAGCCCGGCTGGGACATCGAACCCGTCGCCGCCGTGCGGAAGCATTTCGGTGACGACATCCTCCTCCAGGCAGACGCGAACTCGGCCTACACACGCGCCGATGCCCGGCACCTGGCCGGGCTCGACCCGTACGGGCTGCTGATGCTGGAGCAGCCGCTGGAGGAGGAGGACGTGACCGGCCACGCCGAGCTGGCCCGGTCGCTGACCACGCCGATCTGCCTGGACGAGTCGATCGTCTCCGCGCAGGCCGCGCACGAGGCGATCCGGATCGGCGCGTGCGCCGTCGTCAACATCAAGCCCGGCCGGGTGGGCGGCTATCTGGAAGCCCGCCGCGTGCACGACGTCTGCGCGGCGGCCGGGGTGCCGGTCTGGGCGGGCGGCATGCTGGAGACGGGGATCGGGCGGGCAGCCAATCTGGCGCTGGCCGGCCTCCCCAACTTCACCCTGCCGTCCGACATCTCCGGCTCGGACCGCTACTACCGCCAGGATCTGACCGAGCCGTTCCAGGTGAACGACGGCACGATCCCGGTACCGGACGCACCGGGCATCGGCGTCGCCCCCCTCCCCGAGATCCTCGACGAGCTCGTGACAGAACGGGAGACGCTGCGGCCGGCCGGACGGGTGAGCGTGAGGCGGGTGCCCGTGTCCGACGCACGATCCGGAGGGGCGGACGAGCCCTCCGGCGGTACGACCCCGCCGGGGTGAACCCTCTGCTGCCCGCCGACTCCGTGCGGTGATCGCCGCGGCAAGACCACGAACACGCCTGAACTGATCACACGGGTGCCGACCCGGTCCGCCGCGCTGCGAGCGACTCCGGTCGTCTCGTCCGCCCGCCAGGGGATGTCGCTGGTGAGGAAAGGGAGGGCGGGCGGCCCGCCGGCGGGCCGCCCGCCCGTCACCCGCCACGACGTAGGCGACGGCTCCGCCTGGTACGTCGCCCACCCGCACGGAGGCCGGGGGCGTCGCGGACGTCGTTGACGCCCTGCTCGCGACGGCACGCGGACGACGGCTACCGCTTCCTCTTCGTCATCAACCACACAGACGACACCGCCGACGGCACCGGCCCACGGGCGTGAACTCCCTCACGACCGTGGCGTCGCTGAACGACTCGTTGCGCCGCCGCTGGACACGGCCGTCGTACACGAACGCTGACACCGGTCCGTCCGGAACCCCGGTCGGGACGCCGCGTGCTGCTCCACGGGGCCGACGCACACGCCGGGGTGGGGCGCTGCCTCGACCACCGCCCACCCCGGTTTCCCGCACCGCACGTTGTGTTCTGGCCCCGGTGCGGATCGGTGCCCGAGAGCGCGTCTAGCTGTGCTGTTCGGGCAGGTTGGTGACGCGGCTGGCTGGTGGGTGGCCGCCGATGCCGGTGTGGGGTCGGTGGTAGTTGTACCAGTCCAGCCAGTCGGGAAA
>BNBH01000021.1 GCA_014655195.1 Streptomyces cellulosae
CATGCGCACCGCACGGCGGCGCAGCTCAAGCGGGTAACGGGAGGGTCGTGCCATGACTCAATCCTTACATGGAATCGAGCCTCCACCTGACCCGGGGCGGTTCAGACAGCGCCTTGAACATGGCGGCCATCTTCTCCGCGTCTGCCTGGGACAGCTCTCCGGCAGTGATCGGCGGGCAGCACGGCACGACGTCACTGTCCTGCAGGACGGGAAGTTCCACGACCTCTGATTTCGACATGCGTCTATGTTGACACTCGTCGATACGGGTGGCAAGCTCCGAGGCATCGACAGATATCGAAACAAGGAGTCGACGTGACCACCGCCTTCCGTACCGCACTTTCCGCGGCCAGAGCCCGTCGCACCGCCCGCCACCTGGCCGGCGTCAGCTTCTGTGACAGCTGCGCTCAGGTCAGCGACTGCGCCACCCGGGCGGCCGAACGCAGACAGCACACCCAGCTGACCGCCCTCACCCACGCGCGCTGACCCCCTTCGTCCCTCAAGGAGACCGAGCATCATGAGCACCCAGCAGCTCCCTGTCGTCGTCATCGGAGCCGGCCCCGCCGGGCTCGCCGCCGCCACCCACCTCGTCGAGCGCGGCATCGAGCCCCTCGTCCTGGAAGCAGGCAGCCGTGCCGGTGCAGCCGTGCGTGAATGGAGCCACGTGCGCCTGTTCTCCACCTGGGGCGAGGTCGTCGACCCGGCCGCCGAGAAGCTCCTCGCCCCCACTGGCTGGACCCGCCCCGACCCGGCGACGTATCCGTCCGGCGGAGACTGGGCCGAGCAGTACCTGCAGCCCCTCGCTGACTCCCTCGGCGACCGGGTCCGCACCGGGGCCACCGTCACCGGTGTCTCCCGGGCCGGCCGCGACCGGATCGTCGACGCCGATCGGGAGCAGCAGCCGTTCGTCGTGCACGTCGAGTACGCCGACGGCCGTGAGGAGCGCGTCCTCGCCCGCGCCGTGATCGACGCCTCCGGCACCTGGACCACCCCGTCCCCGGCCGGCGGCAGCGGCCTGCCCGCGCTCGGCGAGAAGGCGGCGGCCGACCGCATCACGTACCGCGTCCCCGACCTCAAGGACCCGGCCGTGCGCGCCCGTTATGCGGGCAAGCGCACCGCGGTGATCGGCTCCGGCGCCTCCGGCTTCACCGCGCTCGCCTACCTCGCCGAGCTGGCGAAGTCCGAGGACGGCAAGGGGACGCACGCGGTATGGGTCCTGCGCCGGGGCATCTCCGGCTCCACCTTCGGCGGCGGCGAGGCCGACCAGCTGCCCGCCCGCGGCGCCCTGGGTCTGGCCGCCAAGGCCGCCGTCGACGACGGCTACGCCGACGCCGTCACGGGCTTCCGCACCGAGGCGTTCGAACGCGACGGCGACGGACGGCTGGTACTGGTGGGTGAGGACGGCCGTCGGCTGGAGCCGGTGGACGAGGCGATCGTGCTGACTGGCTTCCGCCCCGACCTGTCCTTCCTCTCCGAGATCCGCCTCGGCCTCGACGAGCGTCTCCAGGCCCCGGTCGAGCTCGCCCCGCTGATCGACCCCAACCAGCACTCCTGCGGCACCGTCTACCCCCACGGCCACCGCGAGCTCTCCCACCCCGAACAGGGCATCTACCTGGTCGGCATGAAGTCCTATGGCCGCGCCCCGACGTTCCTTGCCATGACCGGCTACGAGCAGGTCCGCTCCGTCGTCGCCGCGATCGCCGGCGACCTCGACTCCGCCGACCGCGTCGAACTCACCCTCCCCGAAACCGGGGTCTGCGGCGGCGCGGGCCTGTTCGACACCCCCGACACCCAGCAGACCGATGGTGGCGGATGCTGTGCAGCCCCGGAACCGCAGCTCGTGGAGCTCGTCGCGCCCACGGCGGTGGGCACGGCTGCCGAGGAAGCGCCGGCGGGCGGCTGCTGCGGCTCGTGACCGGCCTCAACACCCGCGACAGCGGGGCCGCGACCGGAACAGGGGACCGGTCGCGGCCCCGCGCCGCCCTACCTGCCCTCTGCCTGACGCAGATCGTGAGCTGGGGCATCGTCTACTACGCCTTCCCCGTCCTCAACCCCCAGATCACCGCCGCGACCGGCTGGTCGGCCGGAGCGACTACGGCGGCGTTCTCGCTCGGCCTCGTCGTCTCCGCACTCGCCGGAATCCGTGTCGGGCGCATCCTCGACCGGCATGGCCCGCGCGCCGTCATGACGATCGGCTCGGCCCTCGGCGTCACCAGCCTGCTGGTGGTCGCCACAGCTGCCAACCTGCCCGTCTTCTTCGTCGGCTGGGCACTCGCCGGATTCGCCATGGCGGCGACCTTCTACCAGCCCGCCTTCGCCGCCCTCACCCGCTGGTGGGCCCCCGACCACATCCGGGCTCTGACCATCGTCACCCTCGCCGGCGGCCTGGCCTCGACCGTCTTCGCACCGCTGACCGCCCTGCTCGCTGACCACCTCTCCTGGCGCCACACCTACCTCGTACTGGCCGCGATCCTCGCCACCCTCACCATCCCCGCCCACGCTCTGGCGCTGCGTGCCCCGTGGCCCGACGCCCCACCCACAACCGCACATGTGGACACCGGCGAGTCCAGAACCGAGCGGAGCCGACCGTTCCTGCTGCTCGCAGCAGCCTTCACCCTGTCGGCGTTCACGATGTACGCCGTCGTCGTGGCCCTCGTCCCGCTTCTCATGGAACGCGGCTACACGACCAACCAGGCCGCCTGGGCACTTGGACTCGGCGGGGTCGGACAAACCCTCGGCCGCGCCCTGTACGCCGCACTTGCCCGTCGCACGGCCGTGACGGTCCGCACGACGATCCTGATCGCTCTCGGCGGCCTCACCACAGCCGCTTTCGCTGCCGTGTCGGGCCCCTATGCCTTGCTGGTCGCCGTGTCCATCGCGGCCGGCATGGTCCGAGGCAATCTCACCCTTCTCCAGGCCACCGCCGTCACCGACCGGTGGGGAACCGCCCACTACGGTCGGCTCTCCGGCCTCCTCGCGGCACCGGCAACCACTGCGGCCGCTTTGGCTCCCTTCGCCGGAGCGGCGCTCGCCGCGCCACTAGGCGGGTACAGCCACCTCTTTGTGTTCCTGGCCGCCATCTCCATGATCGCCGCTTCGACTGCGGTCTGGACCAGTCCTGACACCGACAACCAGGCTAGGAGCGAGTAGAGGACCCGCCTGGCTCCAGAGTCGGCGTCCGCGCTCCGAGCGGGAGATGGCGTCGCTGGCCTCCTTCGGGCCGCGGTCGAAGGTGCCGTACCACTTTCCCGCTCTACCTGTTGCCGGGCGCGGCATGAAGGTGGGCATGGAAGGCGACCGCGTGGTGGGCCATCACAGCCTTCCAGGGCGCGGCATCGGCGCGGGCGATCTCCTTCCACGCCGCTGCGTTGGCGGCGGCGAACGCCTCCTTGGCCTCCGCTTGTGCGGTGCGCCAGGAGGAGAAACGGCAGGCGAAGGCGTCCGCCTCGACGAGCGTGTGTCCGGCTTCGAGGAGCCGCAGGATGAGGACGGCGGGATCGATCCAGGCTGCACCGCGTGTGGGCCAGGCCCAGTCGATGATGTGGGCACGGTCGTCCACGAGCACGTTGTGCGGGGCGAGGTCGGTGTGCAGGAGGGTGTCGCCGGCGAAGAGAGCGGCGGTTCCGGGTGGCGCGTATGCGGCCCAGCGCTGCTCGGCGGCCTTGATGGGGATGTCCGCCGGGGCCGTGGTCCTCTGAAGTTCCGCGATCGCCGTGGCGACGAGGGGGAGGTCGGGGCAGCCGGGGGTGTAGTCGGCGTGCCGTCCCGGGAGGACCTCGTACCCGAGGAGGTCCCAGCCGGCCGTCTCGATGTGCCAGTACAGACGGGGGCAGGCACGGGGGAGGTGTGGGTTGATCGCGGCCTCTCGACGCTGGGCCGGGGCCTGCGGGTGGTCGGTGGGGATGCCCTTGACGAAGACCGGGCCGTGATCGGTGTCGAGGAACGTGGCGATGCCTGAGTTCAACCCTCCGTCGGCGGTGCGGGCGGCGTGAACGGGGCCCGCCTTGTCGGCGATGGCCTGGCGTGCCTCCACGGGGAGGTCGTGGAAGTGGCGGCGGATCATGGACACGGCGCGGTTCCTCGGAGAAGGCGATGGGCTGCCCCGGCCAGCGTACGGCCGGGGCAGCGCGCCGGAGCGGAACCCCGGTCTAGTAGGGCTGGTCGTCGCCGGCCGAGCAGCTGCACCCGGCGGACTCGGCGACGTCGACGTCCAGATCGCCGATGATCTGGAACGTGCCCTCAGGGACCGGGGGAGTGGAGATGGGCACGGGCAGGGTGCCGGCGGCCTCTGTGGGCGGGCGCAGACCGACGGTGACCGGGACCGGAGCGGGCCGGGTCAGGGTGGTGCTGGTGGGAGTCATGCTCCGTAACCTCCGTGTTGGCAGTAGAGCGATCGGTTGTCCCCCGCCTCCTGGTGGAGCTTGGCCAGCGGTCGGCATGTCCTGCAGGTGCCGACCTTCGAGCAGCCGGAGCATCCACCGGTGCGGAGCTGGAGGGACTCGGCGATGCCACCGAGCCGAGTGAGGGCGGTCAGGCCCTCCGTCATGAGGTTCACGCTGGGGTCGCGGCCGATCTTGCAGACCGAGGCGATGCCGTGCGGGTCGACGTGGAAGAAGGTGTGACCGGCGTTGCAGCCGGTGAAGACACGGCGGGCGCGGACGTACTTCTGGGCCTGGGAGGCGAGCGGCTTCGCCTCCCCGCCGATCGTCGGGGACATGTTGGTGAAGACCTGGTACGGGAAGCCCCAGCGGTCTTCCACCAGCCGGACCATGTCGTCCACCTCGTGGGCGTTCTCCTCGGCGACGATGACGTTGATTCGCACGGGCAGTCCCGCCGCGCGGGAGGCGTCCAGACCGCGGGTGAACCGGTCGAAGGCGCCGCGGTTGCGGGTGACGGCGTCGTAGGTCTCTCCGGTCGCTCCGTAGAGGCTCACCGTCAGTCGGTAGGGCCGCAGGCGGGCGAACAGCTCCTGCATCCTCGCCTTGTGGAGCTGGCTGCCGTTCGTCGAGATTTGGATCATCATCCCGAGTCTGGTGGCGTACTCGTACGCGGCGGCGAACTGCGGATCGATCAGGGCCTCGCCGCCGGTGATCTGGAGCCACAGGACGCCGGCATCGCGCAGCATCGTGAGCAGGCGCGTCTTGTCGTCCCAGTCCAGGCCCTCGAACCGCTTCTCGCCGAGGTAGCAGAAGCCGCAGTCGTGGTCACAGCCGAGGTTGATCTCCCATGACGCCTTCGCGTACCCGTAGGTGGAGCGTTCGCGGACGATGAGGTTGTCCTGCAGGGGCCCGGGCGGCATGGGCATCTGCCATGCGGCCGTGGTCGCCTCGGCGAGCCAGGCCGGGGCCGACCGGTCCTCGGTGACCGCCGTGCGCAGTTCCTCGAAGCGGGACTCGGGGATGGCGACTCCCTTGGCGTGACCGGGCCGGAGGAGGAGGTACTGGCCCAGGAACGGACTCGCGATCAGTTGGTGCACGTTTCCTCCATGTCGTCTGGCAGGGGGTGGGGCGGGTCCGTGCAGAGGTGGAGTCGGGGGAACCCCTCGGACCCGCCCCGCTCGCCGGCCACCTGTCCTTCGGCTGGCCGGCCGGTGAGGCTGGCGGGCCCCGACGCGGGGACTACGAGGCAGTGGCCAGATCGTTGAGCAGCTCGTCGAGGCCGACGACGCGGAACGACTGGAGGCGGCGAACCAACTGCGAGGCGAGGAACGTCCCGATGTTCGGATGGCCGTACGGCAAGGGCGCATCCGGCTGTGCGATGACCTTCACACCGACCTCATCCCGGCCGTACAGAGTGCCGTGCACGCCGTACAGGGGCGCGCTCCTGGCCAGGAACACCGTCGGGTCGTCCTCCAGGTGCGGACAAAGCCTCGCGGCTGCACGGGTGTGCTTGCGGCACACCGGAGGCTGATTGGTGAGGGTGCTCGGCTGACTTGGATCGTGATCCCGGGGGCCGGCGAGGAAGATGAAGCCGAGGGGTGTGCGGGCGGGACGTGTGCAGACCTGGCAGGTGAGCGTCTGCATGCACACCATCTGCCGGTGGGGGTGCATCAGCTTCCACTGCGGCTCACCGGAGATCCGGCCTTCGGCGTCGACAGGGTTCCACCCGCACCGGGCCCAGAGCACGCCCCGCGGGTCTCGGTCCCGGGGGTCCTCGTCCGCGTAGTACAGCCGCGGGCCGGCGGAGTGCCGCGTGATGACGAGGTTGTCCGGCGCCGCGTCCTCCCCGTCCCTCTGGGTGATGTACGGGACCAGGGAGAGGCTCTTGTCTCTCGACTCGACGGCCCGCGGGTTGTACGTGAGGCGGAGGGGCGGGAAGGTCACGGCGCCTCCCCAAGGCACTGGTGGGCCAACAGGCGTTCGAGGAGTTCGTCGAGCGTCCACGCCATGCGCCGGAGGTGTCCGACGGCCCGGCGGTGGTCGGTGGGTACTTCCTCGGTCCCGATGGCGCGCCCGCGCTCGATGAGGTCGGCCACCTGCCCGTCCTGCTCGGCCACCTTGGAGACCACGGCGAGGTGGACGAGTCGCATCAGGTGGCCACGAAGGCGCTGCGCGTGCTCGTCGACCTCGTGTTCGGTGGGCGTGTAGTCGTCCAGGACGGCTGCCACGTCATCGAGCAGCAAGCCGTCGACATACGGGGCCCAGCGCTGCACCTTCTCCAGGACCCTTCTCAAGCCGACCTCGGTGAAGGGCGGTACGGCGGCTCGCACGGGGTGGGACCAACCGGGGCGGACGGTGGTGGCCGTCATCGCCCCGACTCCTCTGGCACAGCGAGGCGGAGCCGGTGGGTAGCTCGTACGGGGGCGGGCACGGTGATCTCCTCTACGCGAAGTCGGCGATCCGGACGCCCTGGAGAGGGCCGGTCATCGGCTTCGAGGCTCCCGTTGCGGTAGTGGCGTTTCCACGCCGTCGCTACGCCGTTTCCCCGCCGTCTGGACGGCGGAGAAGCGTCGGTCGGACGGCGTGGAGATGCGCTGGAGACAAGCGGAACCTGTGGGTCACACCTGTTCGTACGACCGGAAGAGCGACCGCGATGCTGAACGACTCACGCCCGGCAGTCCACAGTTCTCCCACGCACTGGGTGGCCCTGGCCGGTCGGCGCGAGCCGCTTGCCTCCGCCCGTGACCACGCTCGTACAGTGCTGGCCGGTGTCGTGACCTGCGTGGACGACGCGGTGCTGGTCGTATCCGAGCTGGTGGGTAACGCCGTGCGACACACGACTGCCGGCCCCGACTGTCTGACCATCGAAATCGACGGGGATCAGGTCGTTGTCGCGGTCCACGACCCGGAGCCTGACGACGGTCGTGTGCACCTGTCGGAGACGGCTGCCGATCCGCTTGCCGAGTCCGGCCGTGGGCTGTGGCTGGTGCAAACACTGGCACGTCGGTGGTACGTGGAGACCACCGCCGTCGGCAAGGCGGTCGTTGCCGTCCTGCCGCGCCGCAAAACGGCAGTCAGCCGAGCGGCAGGCTCTTGACGACGTCCCACCGATAGGCGCGGTCCTCGCGTCGCAGCTCCACCAACTGCGCTTCCTGGACGTCCAGATCGACTGGCGCAAGCCCCCGAAGTGGGGTGACGGCCTCGATGACTGGGGCAGCGGGACGTGGCCGGTTGTTGTAGGCCAGGCTCAGATGCGGGCGGAACAGCGCGGTCGGCTTGCGAGGAGCCAGCCCCAACGGAGCCATGGACTCACTGAGGGCCGCGTGCAGCGCCAGTACCGGGCCCCAAGGGGCGACCGTCAGGCGTACGGCTCCCCGAGAACCCGCGAGCGGGACCGCCCGCAGGCGGAAGGCCGCCGGGAGAAGCGGGGCCGCCGCGCTGATGACGTCATCGACACGGCTCAGCGGCAGCGCTGCGGCGGAACCGACGCGTGTGAGCGTGATGTGCAACCCGTCGTCGGGGACCGGATCCAGGCCGAGCGGCGCGAGGTGCTGCTGGCAGCGAAGAGCGAGGTCGGCCAGCGCTGGGCTGTCGGGAAAGGTGAGCATCCAGTAGTACGCCCGGGTCTGTGCCGTCCAGCCGGGCCGGTCCCAGTGATCGACCATGGTCTCCACGGCGTCGAAGGCGGCCTGGTCGTGCGCCGCGATCACCACCGGGTCACTCAGGTCGGCCGGCGGGTGGGCAGGGAAGGCTGCGGGATCGGCGCTGAGCTGGATCTGCGGCCAAGGCACCCGGCGAACTCCTTCGTGATCACCCCGCCTCGGCAGGCGGGAACTGACGGCCCCAGGCGCGGAGCTGTTCGCCATACTCGCGCACCGCCGGCCGGGACCGCCAAGGGGCTGCTCGCTCGTACAGGTCCCGAGAGCGTTGTCGCACCGAGCTGATCGGCAACGGACTGGCCAGAGTGATGGCCTGTTGCCCGAGGGACATGGCGTGCTCCACGTCGGGTGCTCGCTGTTGAAGCACCGCGGTGGCCACGTCCAGGCGGACCAGTGAGCGGCTCCACGCGGAGTCGGACTTCTCGACCATGTCGTCGAGGTCCTCGGCGTCCCGCAGCACGTGCCCGGTGTCCTGCAGAGCGACACGGGCGGTCAGCGCATTGGCCAGGGTACGGGCCCGCCCATACGGCAAGAAGGAGATGCAGGAGGTCAGGCCGGGGGCCACGTCATGCCGGTCGGAGAGCTCCAGCGCCCGCCCGATGGCCCGCTCGGCTTGGTTCCGGTCACCGAGCTTGCCGAGCGCCCGGGCCCGGCCATTGACGAGCAGCCGGATGGCCTGCGGGTGGTTCGGCGCCCGGTCCACCGCGGCGGTGGCCCGCGCGTCGGCCTCGTCGTAACGGCCTGCATAGTAAGCCGCGAAGGACTGAGTGCCGCAGGCCCACATCTCGGTGTCGAGATCGCCGATTGCCCGGCTCAGTTCCAGCGCTTCGGTGCAGTACGCCTCAGCCAGGGGGAACGCGCCGGTGTTCACCGCCATGTAGCCGAGCAGCCCGCCGGCGCGTGCGGTGACCCGGAACAGTTCCCTGCGTGCGGACGGAGGTTGCTGACCGGCGAGCAGGGTGTGCCCCATGCTGCGCAGGCTCTTCGTCTGTCCCCACAGGCCGTCCGGCCCGTCCTTCTCGTACCGCTCGGTGATTACCTCGATCCGGGAGGCGAGAAAGGACAGAGTGGTCTGGTCGACGTTGCCGCAGGCCAGCTGGCGGGCTCGGGCGACGATCTCCGCCGGGTCGTCATCGTGGGCGGTCGGGCCGGCCTGGGGAGAAGGTGGAACGTCCGCAGGTAGTGGCTCTGGGGCGGTTGGCGGAAAAGCCGAAGTTGAAGCGAACAGGTCGCGGGCAGCTCTGCCCAGCAGCTCCTCCAGAATGCGGCACGTGTCGGGGCGGGGAAGCTGCTTCAGTTCCCCACTCAGCCACCGGTCGAACTGCCGCGAAGAGACCGCGACCGAGGCCAGCCGCGGGTCACCCGCCTCCTTGGCCAGGCTCCGGGCCGCGCGGGAGAACTGCACCTCGAACGCCGTGTAAGTCGTGAGGTGGCGCTCTTCGAGTAACTGCCGCAGCAGCGTGTTCCGGGGCATGGAAGACCTCCCAACACGTCGGCGGAACCAGGGGCTCCTCGGCGAACGGCACGCACGCCGGACCGTGCGGCGTACGGGATGTCCTACGCAAGAGTGCCGACGCAAAGCGCAACTAGGCAATATGTCTGGCTAAGTTGGCCCGTTCGGGTTGTCCGCCAACGGGTGGATGGACAGACTGCCTCCATGGCACTGAAGAGGAAGCTGGTCCCTCAGTCGGTCTACCGACGCCAGCTCGCCACACGGCTGCGCGAGTTACGCGAGGCGTCCGGCCTGACCCTCACCGAGGTGTCGGAGCAGATCGAAGTCAACCAGGGGTCTCTCAGCCGGATCGAGACCGGCGAGCGCGGCACCACTCCGGTTCTGGTCCGGGCTCTCCTCGACTGCTACGCCGTCACCGACACCGAGCTGCGTGACGACATCCTGGACCTGGTGCGTGCCGACAAGGAACAGCAGAAGCCCTGGTGGCGCAAGTACTCCACGGTTCTCACCCCGACCCGCTACGACGGTTACCTCGCCTTGGAGGCAGGTGCCGTCGCGCTGGCCAACTACCAGCCCTTGCTCGTTCCCGGCCTGCTTCAGACGGAGGACTACGCTCGCGCCGTCATCGCCCAGATGCGTCCTGATCTCGGTGCCGATCAGGTGGACGCTCTGGTCAAGGTACGCATGGAGCGCCAGGAAAGCTGCTTGTCCGGTGAGCGCCCCGCCGAACTGCGGGCCGTCCTGGACGAAGCAGTCCTCCACCGCGTCATCGGCTCACCCACCGTGATGCGCCAGCAGTTCGCGCGCCTGGTCCAGGCCGGCGAACAGCCGAACGTCACCATCCAGCTCCTCCCGTTCACCCTCGGCGCCCATCCGGGCCTGTACGGCCCCTTTGTCATCCTCACCTTCCCCCAGCCCACAGGTCCGCTGGTTTGGCTGGAGAACCCCAACAACTCCGTGTATCTGGAGTCCCAAAGCGACGTCCAGAACTACACGGACACCTTCGACCAGCTCAGGGCCTCCGCCCTCAGCCCGGCCGAGACCCTTACCCGCCTCATCCGCACTGCCGAGGAGCTCGAACCTTGAGCACGATTCCACCCCGCCGCCCCCGCGCCGAGGAACTGCACAACGCGCGCTGGCGCAGGAGCTCCTACAGCGGAGGCGCCAACGACTGCGTCGAGATCGTCGACCTCGGTGCGTACGCGGCAGTACGCGATTCCAAGGCACTCGACCTCTCACCTGTGATCCTCAGCCGTTCCGCCCTGGGCAATCTGCTGGACCACTACACCGACGGCGAGGCTTGCATCGGCTGAGGCACTGCCCGAGCCGCACATGCGCCCGTTTCAGCCGCTGACTAGGAGTGCCCGCGTGAGCAATCAGGCCGACAAGCCGTTCCTCCAGATCGTGGTCTGCGGGGCCGGGGTCGCAGCCGACGTCGGCCGGCTGATCACGGCAGCGCAAGAGCGGCACTGGGATGTCGGCGTCGTCGCCACCCCGCAAGGGCTCGGCTTCCTTGACTCGGAAGCAGTCGAGATCCAGACCGGCCGCCCCATCCGCTCGGCCTGGCGGTCACCGGGGGAGCCGCGTCCGAGCCGAGCTGCGGATGCGATCGCGGTCGCCCCGGCGACCTTCAACACGGTCAACAAGTGGGCCGCCGGGATCTCGGACAACCTCGCTCTGGGCATCCTGTGCGAGGCGCCCGCCATGGGCGTTCCGATCGCCATGTTGCCGTACCTGAACTCCGCCCAGGCCGCCCATCCCGCATACCGCCGGAGTCTGGACCTGCTGCGCGAGATGGGTGTCTTGGTCGGCTCCTACGAGCCTCACCGGCCGAAGGCGGGCGGCGGAGCCGACCGCTACCGCTGGGAGGAAGTGCTGGAGCTGCTTGCCCCGAGGCTGCCCGCGGGGTCGTGATCAGCGCCGACGTGTTCGCGGCTGCGGGGGGGAGACGGTGGTTGCCTCGTGGTTCGGAGTGCCGGGTGTCCCATCGGGCCGTGCTGTGCTGTGGGCCTGTACTGCACGGGCGAGTGCGTTGGGCATCGGCCGTGCGCTCAAGCGTTGAATTCGCCATGCCAACGTCCTTGCGGGGGAGCGGGCGTCATCCAGGGCACGTAGGTCGGCGGCCTGTCTGAGGAGTCGCTCAGGGTCGTGCCCGAGTGCTTCCGCTTCGGCGAGTGCGGCAGCGAGGGCAGCGATCGAGGGATCTGCCAGGATGTGCTCCGAGTGCTCGGGTACGGCCCGACGGATGTGGCGGATGTGCTGGTCCACCGTCGGTTGTGGCGGTCGCCGCCGGATGAGGGCGGTCAGGGGAGCGGTTGCTGCCTGGTCGTAGGCGGCTTGTAGGTGGAGCAGGGTCTGCTGGGCGGCGGCGACCTGCTGGTCGTGGTGGCGGAGCTGGTGCCAGCGGGTGGCCGCGATGGTGACGAGGATCGCGGCATCGAGGAGCATCGCCAGCGCCGTACCGTCGCTTGGCGCGGGCTCGCGGAGCATCGCCCGTGTGGCGCTTCGCAGGGCGCGGGCGTGGTGGTGTTCGGCCTGAATGCGGGAGCGCGTGGCGCGCTCGAAGGCGGAAGCGGCTTCGCGGAGCTGGGCGCGGATGGGTGCGGGGGCGAGAAGGGGCAGGGCGTCAAGGGCTTCACCGAAGGCGGCGAGGTGGGCCTGGGAGGCTCCGTCGTCGTGACCGCGGAGGTGGTGGGGGATGCGCTCGGTGGCGGCGATGGCCTGGTGCCAAGGGTTGGGAGAGCGAGGAGAGCGCCTGCTCGGCTGTTTGGTGGGCTGCGGGTCGGTGGCCTCCAGGCGTGCTCGGATCCTGGGGAGGGACAGGTCCGGGGCGAGTGTGGAGCCGGAGTACCAGATGGGTTCCTTGCCAGCGGTGAGGTTGTCTTCGCTGGCGACCTTGTAGCCGCGCACGTCGCCGGAAGGGAAGTACACGGCTTCGACCAACACACCTTCGGTGCGGCTGAGCAGGCGGATGAACTCCTCGGTGCTGGTGGAGGCGGCCACGGCAGTGCGGACGATGGTGCGCAGGCGTTCACGAGCCGACTTGTCCCGGCCTTGGCGGTGTGCCTTTTCCTGCTCGGCGCGAGTGGAGCGTCTGGCGGCGGTGCGGTCTCCGCGGACGACTTGAAGGAGTCCGTACTCCTTCTCGATGGTGGCGAGTTCGCGGTCGGCGGTGAGGTAGTCGTTCCAGTGGCGTGCGGGGCGGAGGTCGCCGCGGACCTTGGTGGCGGCGATGTGGATGTGGTCGGGGGCGTGGCGGACGGCGACCCAGCGGCAGCCGTCCGGGTCGTCTTGTGGCGCGATGCCGGTGGCGGCCACGACGCGGCGGGCTATGTCGGCCCACTCCTCGTCGCTGAGGTGGCGGTCGGTTGTGGCGGCGCGGAGGGAGCAGTGCCAGACGTGCCTCTCGGGTGCTCGGCCGAGTCGGCGGGCTTGCTTGACGCGTAGGTCGAGGTCAGCCACGAGAAGCTTCTTTGTGGCGGTGAAGTCGTCCGTGCGGCCGGGGTCGGGGGCGAAGCCGTCCCAGGAAGCGACGAGGTGGGGGTCGGTGTGGTCGTTGGCGTTCTTGGTGTCGAACAGGTAGCGGATCAGGCCGGCCGTGTCCTTTCCGCTGCTGATCTTGGCGATCACCGGGCGGCCTTGTTGGTGGCGGCCTGGTTCGCAGCTGCGGCGATCTCGCTGATGGCTGCTCGGACCGCGCCGAGGGTGCGTTCAGCCTGGACGAGGGCGGCGGTGTCCCCAGGGTGTGGATGGCCGCCGGAGTTGAGCTTCCGGGCGATCTGGTTGGCGTTGTTGCCGATCTTGGCGACCTGCTCGCGCAGGGCGGTCAGCTCGTCGATGTAGTCGTCCAGCGAGGTGCGCTGGCCCGGAAGGGCGAGGTCGCCGTGGATGTGGGCCATGACGACGGCGCCGACGTAGTGGGCGCCGGCGATGTTGAGCGACCGGGCCTTGGCGAGGATGGTCCTCTTCTCTTCGACGCTGTAGCGCACGTCGACGCGTTCCTTGCGCTGGGTGTCTTTGCGCCTGCGGCGGCGGGCGATGCGGTGCAGGGCGGCGGCTTCGGCGGCGCGCGGCAGGACGGCGGGCGTGGCCTGGACGCGTTGTCCCTCCTCGGGTGCCCCCTGGCTCCCGAGAGTCTCCGCCACCCCCGGGGCGGAACTCCCGTTGGACCGACCCTTGGACGGTCCAACGGCATACCTTGCTGGCTGGGTGACGCTTGTGGTCATCCCCCGCTGTCCGGAGGGCAGCTCAGATCGGGTTTCGCGCATAGGGGCAGTCCTTACGGGGGGCGGCGGGCGGGAAGTGCCAGGGGTGGTCGGCTCGGCCCTTGTCCACTCGCTGAGCAGCGCGATGACGGGCGGTACCGACCGGTCAGCGCGCTAGGAGACGCGCTCGGGCGTACGGTCGAGTTCGGCCTGCAGGCGGCGCGTGATCTCGGTGAGGCGGTCTTTACCGACGGGGTGGCCCTGGGCTCGGATCGCCGCTTCGACGTGGCGGCGGGAGATACGTCCTTGGCGGCCCAGGGGCGCGGCGCGGCCGAGAGCCAAAAGCGTTTCCGTGGAAACGCTGGGCTGTCGGCCCTTGATCCGGTCCTGGGGCTGACGGGCCTCCGCCACCTCGGCCGGGGGGCCCGCCACCTCCGTGATCTCCTCCGCCACAACTTCACGCCGTGCTTGTGCCGCGTCCTCCGAGGCATCGGCCGTGTCGCTGTCCGGACTGGGCCGCACCAAGCTCTCGACGTGTATGTGGCGCTGAACGCTGACCGGTTCAGTCGAGTGCCGTCCGGTGGGGTGGCGGCGTATGACGAGATCCAGGTGGACGGCTCCGGCGAGCGCGAGCGGGGCGATGGCCGACAGGGCGCCGACGGTGACGTCGTCCAGGTGGAGCCCGGCGGCGTCGCTCTCCTGGTTGAGACGGACTGCGTGCAGGGCGTTCGCCCAGATGCTCGTGATGGTGGCGATGCCGACGAGGGCCCAGACGTAGAGGCGAGAGCGCCAGGGGGCGGCTCGCAGGATGAGCAGGGCCGCGACGCCGATGGCGATGAACCCGTCGATCACGAGCGGGAAGGCGTACGTCAGCACTCCGCGGATGTGGATGGCCACTGCCATCTGCCGCAGGGCGTCGTACGAGAGGGCGAAGCCGATCGTGCCGACCAGAGCGACCCCCAGACGGATCGCGGCGGTCATCATAGGTACTGGACTCGCGGTGGTGCGCACAGGCAAGCGGGTGCTCCAAGCGGGGAGGGCTGGTGGGCAGAGAGGTGGCGGACCCGTCGCACCCGTCGCACGGCTGGTCAGAGCAGGTACGGGTGATCGTCGTGGTACGAGACGACTCGTCGCAGCGACGACACCCGTCACGGGGTTGACCTGCGATGCGACGGGTGCGACGAGTCTTTACGGGTGCGGGTCCGGGCCTATCGGGGCGCTCTCGTCACCGTTTTCGGAGGCGGACTCCTCCGGGCAGTACCGCGCCCAGGCATCGGTGAAGCGGAGGCGTGCGAAGCCCTTGGCCTGCCTGCCGCCCTCGAAGCGGAGGGTGGCGGCCTTGATGTCGAAGTCCTTCAAGAGGAGCCCAAGATGGCGTGGGCTGAGGCCGGTGGTGCCGTACTCGGCCCACGGAGCCTCCTGGTCCTTGAGAAGCTCCTCCAGCAGGTCCCGGGTGCGCATGATGTCCGGGTCGCCGCAGCGGGCGAAGGCGCGCCGGATGTCCTGCAGCAGGCGGGTCTTGAGATTGGACTCGTCGTCCTTGTCCGCCTCGGCGGCGCACATGGCCGCGCAGGCAGCGCGCGCGTCCTCGGGCCAGGTGCCGCCGGCCAGCTCCGCGACGATCACGAGCGGTTCCCAGGTGTCCGCCGCGCGATCCTGCACCGGCATCCGCGGCACCAGATCCTCGGCGGTGTCCAGGAGCGGACGGAGCCACGCCTCCAAGCGGTCCCGCAGAGCGTGCAAGGCTGGGATGTCGCGGCGGGAGCGGAACTGTTCGACGTGCTCTCCGTCCTTGCGGCGCTGCATGCGGATCACCACCGCCCGGTCCATGACCGTGTCCGGCAGGGCGCCGATTCCGGCAAGCGCGGCCATGGCGAAGGTGGGGAACTTCCGCGTCTTGTGCTCGGGACCGGAGATCCGCAGGGCGGGCCGGTTGCGCTGGTGGCCGGCGTTGAGCAGGCCGCGCAGTTCCTCGTTCTTCTCGGCGGCCTTGATGCTGCCGAAGATGGTGTCGGCCTCGTCCACCAGCAGAGTGGGCGGGTCGTCACCGATGGCGCGGAAGACGACAGCCGGGCTGGTGTTCACGGTGATCAGCGGGTCGTGTGCCGTCTCCGTGATCACATCCAGCAGCCGGGATTTCCCGCACCGCTTCGCCGGCCCGACCACCGCCAGGCGCGGTGCGTGCTGCAGTGCGGGCTGGATGTGCGTGGCCGCCACCCACAACGTGACGGCGGTCAGCGCGTCACCGTTGGGCAGGATCACGTATCGGGCGATCGCCGCCCGGAGCTCGTCCAGCAGCGCTGCGCCCTCGTTGGAGCTGTCCGGCTGGTCACCCCCGGAGGACGGGGGCTCGGTCGCACCGCCCTGGCCGGGGACGGCCACGGGTGGCCAAGGCAGAGGGCTGGCGGGTGCGGTGGGGGTCGGAGAGGTCGTAGATTCGTCCACAGGCGTTCCTCCCTGGTGGGCCGGACGGGCAAGGTCCGGACTCACCGAGACAGATCGTTTACTGGCAAGGGGCGATGAGGGCAGGGACCGCGCGGCTCCCGGCGGTGGCTCGCCGGGAGCCGCTTCGCTTTCCCTGTGGGGTGGTCTCAGACGGCGAGGTCGTACGCGGCCTGGGCGTTGAGCCAGGCGTCCACCTCGGCCCAGCGGTAGCGCAGGTGGCGGCCGACCTTGTGCACGTTCGGGCCGATGCCCCGGTACTTCCACTGGTAGAGCGTCTTGACCGGCACCCCGAGGTACTCGGCGACTTCCGCCGGGGTGGCCAGGGGGCCGCGTCGGTTGGTGTCGGCAGCGGTGTGGGCAGGGCGGGGGGAAAGGCTCGGCATAGGGCTCCCTTTTCGGTTTCGGACAACTGCGTGGACAACACAGCCACACCCTGGGTGGAGAAGTCCAGAGTTGGTTCTAGAAGACTCCAGAAGTTCCCGTTGGTGAGCACGGGAGGCAATACCGTAAGGGCGAATTGGCGGTTGACCAAAAAATCGGCGCCAGGGTGACGGGCTGTTCGTAAGCCCAGGTGGTGACCCATCGTCGAGAGGTGGGTTCAGCTACACTGAGCTCGCTTTCCAGTGGGCGGAATCGGCGGCTCGCGGCCTTCCCGGTGCCGTGTGCCATGCATTAGCCGGCGCAATTGTTGATCCGGCCGGGTGCGACTTCTGTAGGGTTTAAGAACCAACTCTTGCCAAAGGCTTCGGCTGCGAGTTACAGCTACCTGTTATGGCAACTCGACCTCTCGAAATAGGCCCCGCCGGCTTGCATACCGCCCGCGCTATCGAGCGCATGCGGCTGGCGCTCGGCCTCACCCAGCATCAACTGGCTGCCCACTGCACGGCGATGGGCCGCCCGATGACCAACACCGCGCTCAGCCGCACCGAGCGCGCCCATCGACGTTGCGACATCGACGACCTCGTCGTGATCGCCGAAGCCCTCGGTGTTCGTGCGACGGCTCTGCTGCCTGCAGGGGTCTGCCCCGCCCACCTTCGCCACACCGAAGCAGACCTCTGCTGCCGTGCCCAGGGGGTCCTCCTTGGCTGACGTGTACGACCGCTGGCACAAGTCCCATCCCAAGCCGGACGAGACCCAGTGCAGCGAGCACAAGAGCCGCACCCGGCGGATGGTCCCGACCTCTGACCACGGGACCGGGAAGCGCTGGCAGGTCCGGTACCGCGACCTGGACGGCCACCAGCGCAAGGAGAACTTCCACACGAGGGCCGAAGCCGACAAGCGGGCGGCCGAGGTCGACGTCGAGATCCGGAGCGGCAGCTACGTCGTTCCCGCCGAGACGAAGCAGACGCTCGGCGCCTACGCCCAGAAGTGGCTCGACGCGAACTCGGTCGGCCCGACCACGGCCCTCCGCTACGAGGCCACCGTCCGCAACCACATCGTCGCCCACCTCGGTCGGCGCGAGCTGCGGTCCTTGAACAAGCCCTCGGTCATTCAGGGCTGGATTCGCACGCTGCAGGACGGCGGCTTCGAGGTGTCGACGATCGAGGGCATCTTCGACATCCTCTCCAGCATCCTCGGCATGGCCGTGGAGGACGGGCTGCTGCCGAAGAACCCGTGCAAGTCGAAGTCGGTCAAGCTGCCGACCGCGACCAAGAAGAAGATCGTCCCTTGGTCCCTGGAGCGTGTGCGTGCCGTCATCGCCGGGTTGCCCGAGCGCTTCCAGGCAGGCGGCAAGATCGCCTTCGGGTGCGGTCTGCGCCAAGGGGAGGTCTTCGGGTTCGCCGTCGAGGACATCGACTTCCAGGGCGGCTGGATCCACGTCAACCGGCAGGTGCGGCTCGTCGGCACAAAGCCGGTGTTCGCTCTGCCCAAGGGCAACAGGATCCGATCAGTGCCGCTGCCAGCTCAGCTGGCCACTGCCCTCAAGGCCCACATGGCGCGATTTCCGCCCACGGCGGTCACGCTGCCCTGGGCGAAGCCCGACGGCGAGCCCAAGACCTTCCGGTTGCTCTTCGTCGACGAGAAGGGCCGAGCGTACAACCGCAGCGTCTTCAACATGGGTGCCTGGAAGCGAGCCCTGGTCGCCGCCGGCGTGATCCCTCCTCGCGAGCGCGGGGCGAGGTACCTCCAGGCGGCCCCGGAGGACGGCATGCACGCCCTCCGGCACGCGTACGCCTCCGTGCTCCTGGACGCGGGGGAGAGCATCAAGGCGCTCTCCGAGTACCTCGGCCACTCGGACCCGGGCTTCACGCTCCGGACGTACACGCACCTGCTGCCCTCCAGCGAGAGCCGGACCCGCAAGGCGATCGACGATGCCTTCACAGGCGCGGCGTCCTCGGAAACCGAAGGGCCCCAGGGCACATCAGCACCCCAAGCAAAACCAATGTGCCCTCAATGTGCCCTGGCCGCCTGACGGCCCCTCCCCGGCAAGCAAAAGGGCGAGGCCCGAAGACCCCGCCCGACCCTCACGAACCCCCAGCTCAGGGCCACACCAGGCAATACGGCTGATGCCCCGCCTCATGCAGCCGGTGCGAGAAGTCCTGCCACTCGTGCAGCAGTTGGTAGACGTTGAACGCGTCGCGCGGGCCACCGCGGTCCGGGACCGTCGACCAGATGAAGGCGGCCGCGCCGACCGCTTCCTCGCCTATGTCGCGCAGCGGATCCACCACCGTCATGGGGAGCTTCACGACCGCGTAGTCCGGGTGCAGGACGACCAGTTCGAGCGGCGGGACCTTGTGCAGGGGGACGCCCTCGATGCCCGTGAGGACCATCGCGGCCATGGTCTCCGGCTTGATCTTGGTGAACATGCCGCCCATGCCCAGCTCGTCCCCGCCGAGCTCCTCGGGGCGCATGGAGATCGGGACGCGGGCCGCGGTGGCGCCGTCCGGCGCACCGAAGTACTTGTACGTCACCCCCACCCGACCACCATTCCTGCTCCCCGCCCCGCTCAGTGGGCCGATCCGCTCCGGCTCGTCGTGTGCACGACGCGTCTGATCCGCTTCCTCCGCTTCGCGTCGGTGCCTTCCCCGCCGGGCACGTCGAGGACCCAGGTCGTCGGTCCCCTCGCCCAGTCCGCCACCGCGATGCATATCTCCACCCGACTGCTTTTCTAGGACGCGTGGCCCCCGCCGCGCAACCCGATCATCGTGACAGTGACCTCCCCCACGGCCGCCCGCCGAAACGTGCGGTGAACCATCCGTCCGCGAGTTTGTCGCGGGGCCCGGCCGCACCGGCCGTGCGAGCTGTGTGCACCAGGGGTCAGTTTCGCAGATCACGGCCGGTCCGGGGCCCTGATCGGCAGGTCGTCGGGGCGCGGACGCCGTGGCGGGCCCCTGGCCTACCCTGAAACGAGTCACAGCAGCCGCAGCCCGGCGAGAAACCCGGGACGTCGGAAAAGGTCGGAGAAGTCGCAGGTCATGAGCGAACTGCCATATTCGTACGAAGCCCCAGCCTCGCAGGCGCTGTTCGATCGTGCCGCGGCCGTCACTCCCGGTGGTGTGAACTCACCGGTGCGTGCCTTCCGCGCCGTCGGCGGAACGCCCCGGTTCATGGTCTCCGGCTCCGGGCCCTATCTGACCGACTCCGACGGGCGCGAGTACGTCGACCTGGTGTGCTCCTGGGGGCCGATGATCCTCGGGCACGCGCACCCCGAGGTGATCGCCTCCGTGCAGGAGGCCGTCGCGCGCGGCACCTCCTTCGGCACGCCCGGTGAGGGCGAGGTCGCGCTCGCCGAGGAGATGGTCGCCCGGATCGAGCCGCTGGAGCAGGTGCGGCTGGTGTCCAGCGGCACCGAGGCCACCATGTCGGCGATCCGGCTGGCGCGCGGCTTCACTCAGCGCAGCAAGGTGATCAAGTTCGCCGGCTGCTACCACGGCCACGTGGACGCGCTGCTCGCCTCCGCCGGCTCCGGCGTGGCGACGTTCGCGCTGCCGGACACCCCGGGCGTCACCGGCGCCCAGGCCGGCGACACCATCGTGCTGCCGTACAACGACCTGGACGCCGTGCACGCCGCGTTCGCCGCGCACCCGGGCGAGATCGCCTGCGTGATCACCGAGGCGTCCCCGGGCAACATGGGCGTCGTGCCGCCGCTGCCCGGCTTCAACCAGGGGCTCAAGGACGCGTGCGCCGCGAACGGCGCGCTGTACATCTCCGACGAGGTCATGACCGGCTTCCGCACGAGCCGCGCCGGCTGGTACGGCGTCGACGGCGTGCGGCCCGACCTGATGACCTTCGGCAAGGTCATGGGCGGCGGCTTCCCGGCCGCGGCCTTCGGCGGGCGCGCCGACGTCATGGCGCACCTCGCCCCGGCCGGCCCCGTCTACCAGGCGGGCACCCTCTCCGGTAACCCGGTCGCCACCGCCGCGGGCCTCGCCCAGCTGCGGCTGCTCGACGACGCCGCGTACGAGAAGGTGGACGCGGTCTCGGCGCAGATCCGCTCCCTCGTCACCGAGGCGCTCACCAAGGAAGGCGTCGCGCACACGCTGCAGAACGCCTCCAACATGTTCTCCGTCTTCTTCACGGAGAACCCGGTCCGCGACTACGAGGACGCCAAGAAGCAGGAGTCGTTCCGCTTCACCGCGTTCTTCCACTCGCTGCTGGCGAACGGCGTCTACCTGCCGCCGTCGTCCTTCGAGTCCTGGTTCGTGTCCACGGCCCACGACGAGCGGGCCGTCCAGCGCATCGCCGACGCCCTCCCGGCGGCGGCCCGAGCAGCGGCGGAGGCCACCGCGTGAGCTCCGAGAAGAACCCCGAGGACGTCACCGTCGTCCACCTGATGCGGCACGGCGAGGTCGAGAACCCGGACGGCGTCCTCTACGGCCGCCTCCCCGGCTACCACCTCTCCGAGCTGGGCCGCCGGATGGCCGACCGGGTCGCCGAGCACCTGGCGTCCCGCGACATCGTGCACGTCGGCGCCTCCCCGCTGGAGCGGGCGCAGGAGACGGCCGAGCCCATCGCCAAGGCGCACGGCCTGGACATCGCCACCGACCGGCGGCTGATCGAGGCGGAGAACGTCTTCCAGGGAAAGACCTTCGGCATCGGCGACGGCGCGCTGCGCCGCCCCGCCAACTGGAAGCACGTCGTCAACCCGTTCAAGCCGTCCTGGGGCGAGCCGTACGTCGACCAGGTGGTGCGGATGATGGGCGCGCTGGAGACGGCGAAGGAGGCGGCGCGCGGCCACGAGGCGGTGCTGGTCAGCCACCAGCTGCCGATCTGGATCGTGCGGTCCTACGTGGAGAAGCGCCGGCTGTGGCACGACCCGCGCCGCCGCCAGTGCACCCTGGCCTCGCTGACCACGTTCACCTACCGCGGCGACAAGATCGTCTCCGTGGGCTACGGCGAGCCCGCCCTCGACCTGGTGCCCGAGCATCTGCGGGCGGGCGCCAAGCCCGCGAAGGGCGCCGGAAAGGCCTACGGCGCGTGACGCCCGTGTGAGGGCGGTGCACCGCTCTCACGAGGGTTTCGTTGCGGAACCTCCCCATCCGACGGGAACCTCCCTCTTCGTCAACTCCTCTGAATGGGTGACCACTCAGGGACATGACGAAGGGGGACGCCATGCGCGCTCTCTCCCGCAGGGGAATGCTCGGGCTCGGAGCGGGGGCCGCGGCCGCCGTCTCCTTGGCCGGCTGCGGCGGCCACACAGGCTCCGACGGATCGACCCCCGCCGGCGGTTCCCGCCCGGGGGCCGGCGACCGGCCCGCGTCGCCGAAGCCGAAGCCGACCGCGACGGTCCGTCCCATCGGCGACGGCTCCACCGCCTTCACGGGCAAGCAGCCCCATCAGCCCGAGCGGCCCGTGCCGCTGGAGCCGGGTCAGACGCCTCCGCAGTTCGTCGTGTTCTCCTGGGACGGCGCCGGCGAGGTCGGCAACGGGCTCTTCCCGCGCTTCCTGGACCTCGCCAAGCAGCACGGCGCGTCCATGACGTTCTTCCTCTCCGGGGTCTATCTGCTCCCCGAGTCGAAGAAGCGCCTCTACGACCCGCCGAACAACCCGCGCGGCGCCTCCGACATCGGCTACCTCACCGACGCGCACATCAAGGACACCCTGCGGAACCTGCGCCGCGCCTGGCTCGAGGGCCACGAGATCGGCACCCACTTCAACGGGCACTTCTGCGCCGGCTCCGGAAGCGTCGGCACCTGGACGCCGAAGCAGTGGCGCGACGAGATCGAGCAGGCGAAGTCGTTCGTGAAGGAGTGGCGCACCAACTCCGGGTGGACCGACGTCGAGTCCCTGCCGTTCGACTACGACAAGGAACTCGTCGGCGGCCGCACCCCCTGTCTGCTCGGCCAGGACCAGCTGCTGCCCACCGCCCGCGAGCTGGGCTGGCGCTACGACGCCTCCTCGCCCGGCGGACGCCAGGTCTGGCCCTCCAAGAAGCAGGGCATATGGGACCTTCCGCTCCAGCAGATACCTTTCCCCGGACGGTCGTTCGAGGTCCTCTCGATGGACTACAACATGCTCGCCAACCAGTCGCTCAACTCCACCAACGCCCCGGCCCACAACTACCCGGGCTGGCGGCAGCAGTCGGCACAGGCGTACATATCCGGCTTCCAGCGGGCATACGAGACCAACCGGGCACCCTTCTTCGTCGGCAACCACTTCGAGCAGTGGAACGGCGGCATCTACATGGACGCCGTCGAGGAGGCCCTGAGGCACATCGCGCGCGCGAAGGAGAAGGGCGGAGACGTGAGGATCGTCTCCTTCCGGCAGTTCTGCGACTGGCTCGACGTGCAGAAGCCCGAGATGCTCGACCGGCTGCGCACCCTGGACGTCGGCCAGGAACCCTCCGGCGGCTGGCAGGCGTTCACCCGCGACCTCGCCGGCACGCCGTCCACGGGAGCCGCCGATCCCGCCTGAGATGCGGGTTTCCGCCCGGGGCGGGGTGCGCAGGGGGGTGCGCAAGATCCCCAGAACGGGCATGCGAAACTTTTCACATGAGTGCCGCCAGCCGCGCCCCCCAGCGCTCGAACCGAGCCGCGCAGAGCTCGTACCGCGCCGCCCGTGCCGTGCGCGCCCGCCGTCGTGCCGCCCTGGCCGCCGGCGCCGCCGCGGCCGCCCTGCTCCTCACCGCCTGCGGCGACGGGGGCACCTCCGGCGGGGGCGGCGACACCGGCTTCGTCACCGGCACCGACGGCATCTCCACCGTCCCCGCGGACCAGCGCGTCGCCGCGCCCGACCTGTCCGGGCAGACCCTGGAGGGCGAGCAGCTCGACGTCGGCGACTACAAGGGCAAGGTCGTCGTCCTCAACGTGTGGGGCTCCTGGTGCAACCCGTGCCGCGCGGAGGCCAAGTACTTCGCCGAGGTGTCCAAGGAGTACGAGGGCAAGGACGTCCAGTTCGTCGGCATCAACACCCGCGACGGCAGCACCACCGCCGCGCTCGCCTTCGAGAAGGACTTCGGCATCACGTACCCGAGCCTGTACGACCCCACCGGCAAGCTGATGCTCCGCTTCGAGAAGGGCACGCTCAACCCGCAGGCCATCCCCTCCACGCTGGTGCTGGACCGGGAGGGCCGGGTCGCCGCCCGCTCGCTGACCGCCCTCGACGAGGAACGGCTGCGGAAGATGCTCGAACCGGTCGTCGCGGAGAAGTGACGTGACGGCCCTGCACACGCTCGCCGCGGAGACGGGCTACAACGGCACGGTGCTCAACGGCGCCCTGCTGGTGGCCCTGCCCATCGCCGTGCTCGGCGGCCTCGTCTCCTTCTTCTCCCCCTGCGTCCTGCCGCTCGTCCCCGGCTACCTCTCCTACGTCACCGGCGTCTCCGGCACCGACCTCGCCGAGGCCCGGCGCGGCCGTATGGTCGCCGGCGCCTCCCTGTTCGTGCTCGGCTTCACCGTCGTGTTCGTCTCGGGCGGCGCCTTCTTCGGCTACTTCGGGCAGACGCTCCAGGAGCAGTCGGGCGTGCTGTCCAAGGTGCTCGGCGTCTTCATGATCCTCATGGGCGTCTTCTTCATGGGCCTGATGCCCTGGCTCACCCAGCGGGAGTTCCGCTTCCACAAGCGGCCGGCGACCGGACTGATCGGCGCGCCCGTGCTCGGCGCCCTCTTCGGCATCGGCTGGACCCCCTGCATCGGGCCCACCCTCGCCTCCGTCCTCACCCTGTCCGCGCAGCAGGAGAGCGCCGGACGGGGCGCGCTGCTCACCGTCGCGTACTGTCTCGGACTGGGCGTGCCCTTCGTGCTCGCCGCCGTGGCCTTCCGCAAGGCGCTCGGCGCCTTCGGCTGGGTCAAGCGGCACTACGTCTGGGTGCTGCGCATCGGCGGCACGATGATGATCGCGACCGGTGTGCTGCTGCTGACCGGCGCGTGGGACACCCTCGTGGCGGAGATGCAGACCTGGTCCAACGGCTTCACGGTGGGGATCTGACCCGATGAGCGACACCACGACGGACAACTCCACGCAGACCGGTGACGACCAGGACCTCGGCGCCGCCGGCTCCCAGCTGTCCACCGCGCCCGTGGAGGACGCCCCCTCGCCCAACCTGCCCGCCCTCGGCGTGATCGGCTGGGCCCGCTGGTTCTGGCGGCAGCTCACCTCCATGCGGGTGGCGCTGCTGCTCCTGCTGCTGCTGTCGCTCGCCGCGATCCCCGGCTCGCTCATCCCGCAGACCGGCATCGACGAGACGAGGGTCGCCGACTTCCGTGAACGGCACGACGTCCTCGCGCCCGTCTACGACAAGCTCGGGCTCTTCAACGTCTACAGCTCGGTGTGGTTCTCCGCGATCTACATCTTGCTGTTCGTCTCCCTCATCGGCTGCATCGTGCCCCGCACCTGGCAGTTCGTCGGCCAGCTGCGCGGCCGCCCGCCGGGCGCGCCCCGCCGGCTGACCCGGCTGCCCGCGCACACCACCTGGCGCACCTCGGCCGCCCCCGAGGAGGTCCGCGAGGCCGCCCTCGCGCTGCTGAGGAAGCGCCGCTTCCGGGCGCACACCGTCGGGGACGCCGTCGCCGCCGAGAAGGGCTATCTGCGCGAGCTCGGCAACCTGGCCTTCCACCTCGCGCTGATCGTCATGCTGATCGCGTTCGCCTGGGGCCAGCTCTTCAAGTCCGAGGGCAACAAGATCGTCGTCGAGGGCGACGGCTTCTCCAACACGCTCACCCAGTACGACGACTTCAAGTCCGGCAACCTCTTCACCAACGACGACCTGGAGCCGTTCAGCTTCGACGTCAAGGAGTTCACCGGCACCTACGAGCGCACCGGCCCCAACCGGGGCACCCCGCGCACGTACGAGACCGAGGTGACGTACACCGAGGGCGCCGACGGCGAGGAGAAGAACGCCGTCATCAAGGTGAACAAGCCGCTGGAGATCGGCGACGCCAAGGTCTACCTCGTCAGCCACGGCTACGCGCCCGTGGTGACCGTCCGCGACGGCAAGGGCGAGATCGTCTACCAGGACGCCGTGCCGCTGCTGCCGCTCGACAACAACGTCACCTCCAACGGCGTCGTCAAGGTCCTCGACGGCTACCGCAACCCGCAGGGCAAGAAGGAGCAGCTGGGCTTCCAGGCGTTCTTCGTGCCGACCTTCGGCGGGTCCGCGAGCGGCACGATGCTCTCCCAGTTCCCGGCGCTGGACTACCCGGTGCTCGCGCTCAACGCCTATCACGGCGACCTGAAGGCCGACTCCGGCATTCCGCAGAGCGTGTACCAGATGGACAAGACGAAGATGAAGGAGTTCAAGGACGCCGACGGGGAGCTGCTGAAGAAGCTGCTCACCCCCGGCGAGACCATGACGCTCCCCGGCGGGGCCGGCTCGATCACCTTCGAGAAGGACATCAAGGAGTGGGCCGGCTTCCAGGTCGTCCAGGAGCCGGGCGGCGGCTGGGCGCTCGGCGGCGCCCTCGCCGCGATCGGCGGACTGGCCGCCTCCCTGTTCGTGCAGCGGCGCCGCGTGTGGGTGCGCGCGGTGCGCGGCGACGGCGTGACCGTCGTCGAGATGGCGGGCCTCGGCCGCAGCGAGTCCGCGAAGGTGCCCGAGGAGCTCGGCGACCTCGCCGGGGTCCTGTACGAGCGGGCGCCCGGCGTGGCGGACCCCGAGCCGGACGGCACACCGGAGCCGGTCGCCGCCCCGCCCTCAGAAGACCCCGGAGCGTCCGACGCGTCCGGAACCACCACGTCCACCGACACCGACTCTCAAGCCGTGCCTGCCGAAGGGGCTGAGCAGCAGTGACTCTCGCCGCCGCGACCAACGAGAACCTCGCGGAGATCAGCAATGTGCTGATCTACTCCGCGATGGCGGTCTACACCCTCGCTTTCTTCGCGTACATCGCCGAGTGGATCTTCGGCAGCCGCAGCAAGGTCGCCCGCACGGCGGCCGCGCTCACCCCGAAGGCCTCCGCGGCGGGGACGGCGCCGGCCGTGACCGTGAGGCAGGGCGGCGGCACCGCCGTCCTGGAGCGGCCCAAGGTCACCGTCCGGGCCGCGTCCGGTTCGCGTGACGTGCCCGACGGGCCCGGTGCGCACGGCGGCGACGAGCAGGGCGACCTCTACGGGCGTATCGCCATCTCGCTCACCGTGCTCGCGTTCGCGCTGTCCTTCGGCGGGGTGCTCACCCGCGCGCTGTCCGTGGAGCGGGCGCCGTGGGGCAACATGTACGAGTTCAACATCACCTTCTCCACGACCGCGGTGGGCGTGTACCTCCTGCTGCTGGCGCTGAAGAAGAACGTGCGCTGGCTCGGCCTGTTCCTGACCACGTCGGTCCTCCTCGACCTCGGTCTCGCCGTCACCGTCCTGTACACCGCCAGCGACCAGCTGGTTCCCGCCCTGCACTCGTACTGGCTGTACATCCACGTCTCCACGGCGATCCTGTGCGGCGCGGTGTTCTACGTCGGCGCGTTCACGACGGTCATGTACCTCTTCAAGGACTCGTACGAGAACAAGCTGGCGAACGGCGGCAAGCCGGGCAGCTTCGCCACGTCCTTCCTGGAACGGCTGCCCGCGGCGGCCTCGCTGGACAAGTTCGCCTACCGCGTCAACGCGGCGGTCTTCCCGCTGTGGACGTTCACGATCATCGCGGGCGCCATCTGGGCCGGCGACGCGTGGGGCCGCTACTGGGGCTGGGACCCCAAGGAGACCTGGTCCTTCATCACCTGGGTCGCCTACGCCGGCTACCTGCACGCCCGCGCCACCGCCGGCTGGAAGGGCCGCAAGGCCGCCTACCTGGCCCTGATCGCCTTCGGCTGCTGGCTGTTCAACTACTACGGCGTCAACATCTTCGTCAACGGCAAGCACTCCTACGCCGACGTGGGCCTGGGCGTGCTGCAGTCGGCCGGTTTCTGACCGGCCCCGCCCTCTTACGCACGGCTCGGAGGCCGCCCCGGACACCAGTCCCGGGGCGGCCTCCGCCGCGTTCACTTCCCGATGTCCTCGCCCCACAGCTCCGGGTTCCGGGCGACGAACTCCCGCATCATCGCCACGCACTCCGGGTCGTCGAGCACCACGACCTCCACACCGTGCTCCGCCAGCCAGTCGTGCCCGCCGTGGAAGGTGACGGCCTCCCCGACCACCACCCGCGAGATCCCGAACTGCCGCACCAGCCCCGAGCAGTACCAGCAGGGCGACAGCGTGGTCACCATCGTCGTCCCCCGGTACGACCGCTGCCGTCCCGCGGCCCGGAACGCCGCCGTCTCCGCGTGCATCGACGGATCCCCGTCCTGCACCCGCCGATTCCGCCCCCGCCCGAGCAGCGCCCCGTCGGGCCCGTACAGAGCGGCCCCGATGGGGATGCCCCCTTCAGCCGGCCCGGCCCGCGCTTCCTCCAGCGCGGTGGCGAGCCAGGTGCGGGCGGTCGCCTCGTCCAGCGGCTCCACCGGAGGATCAGCCGCCGAGCAGCGCGAGGACGCTGTTCACGGCCTCGACGACGGGCTGGCCGACCGCTCCCACGGTGGCGGCGATGCCCGCCACCGCCAGCAGGGCGCGATGGCGCTGCTGCGGCTCGACGGCGGGCGAGGCGATGTCCGGCAGGGCTTCGTCGATGGACTGGGCCCGGGCCGGCGGCACCTGCGCGCGCAGCTCCGTGACCAGCTCGACGAGCTGCCGGAGGGCCGCCTCCAGCTCGGGAGACGTCTGTGCCGGGGCGGCCTGGTTCTTGACGATGCCGGTGTTCCCCAGCCCGCCGTGCATCGAGACGCTGTCGCCGAAGTAGTAGTTGTCGCCGCTCATGAGTGCCCCACTCCCACGTTGCCGGATCCGCCGTACATGTTGACGTTGTCGCCGAAGTGATAGTTCTTGGGATTGACGAACAGCTGCTCCACCTTGACCTGGAACTCCGCCTCGGGGTTCTCGATGGCCTGCACGATGGGCGCGACGAGTTGGTCGAGCTGCCGCGGGTCTGAACTGGTCACCATCGCGATCGACGGACCCGAGGTCTCCACCGCCAGCACGTACTGGGGCGGAGCCCCCACCACGGAGAACATCTCCACCAGGCTGAACACCAAGGCCCCGACGGCGCCCAGCCAGGTGAACGTGAGGATGCCGCCGGCCAGGGACTGGTTGCCGATCGCCGACAGCGCCCCGAGGATCGTCAGTCCGAACGCCACCGTGAGGGTCAGCGCCGCCCGCTTGAGGAACAGCATCGTGGCGTCCTTGCGGCGGGGCGTCAGGGTGAAGGTGTAGACGCGGGTGATGTTCTGCAGCGGGTACGCGGCCGTGCCGACCCACAGCAGCCGTTTGCCGACCCTCAGGTCGAGGGAGCGCATGCTCCGTGGCGGTACCGCGGGCGGCGGCGGGACATCGTAGTGTCCCGGGGGCTCGATCCGCTGGGCCGGAGGCCGGGTCTGTCGGTCCGGAGGCGGGAACGCCGGAGGGGGCTGGGGGACCGGACCGGGCGGTGGAGTGCCGGGTACCGGTGGCGGGGCGTTCTCCATGCTCACC
The DNA here is from genome assembly GCA_014655195.1 of Streptomyces cellulosae. GTDB lineage: Bacteria > Actinomycetota > Actinomycetes > Streptomycetales > Streptomycetaceae > Streptomyces > Streptomyces cellulosae. The sequence goes on from BNBH01000021.1 coordinate 29,009, forward strand.
GAGGTCTCCGTCATCTGAAAGCGTGTCAGGGGGTGACCTATTAACCACGCTCGGTGGCGCCGGCGCAAGTCGATTGTCTCTTCGCTCCATCGGGGACTGACGGCGTTTCACCATACGTATACGCAGGGTCACTTGGGGCTTTCGGGCGCATACATGTAGCGTCCCGTCGGTGGTCGAAGGGGGGCCACGGATGCACGGGGGCGCCAGTGGAACGGGGACTGAGTTGAGCGGGGAAGACGTGACCGGCCTCACGGGGAGCGGGGCCGAGCCGCTGCAGGACGACGACCCGCGCCGGATCGGGCCGATCCCGCTGCTGGGGCGTCTCGGGGTCGGCGGCATGGGCCGGGTGTACCTCGGCGTGCACGAGGGCCGGTACGCGGCGGTCAAGCAGGTGCTGCCCTCGGTCGCCGGGGAGGACCAGGACTTCCTGCGCCGCTTCGGGCACGAGCTGGACAACCTCGCCCGGCTCCCCGACGAGGCCACCGCCCCGCTGCTCGCGGGTGACCGCGACGCCCGCCCACCGTGGTTCGCCACCGCCTACGTGCCCGGCATCACCCTGCGCGAGGCCGTCGACCTGCACGGCCCGCTGCCGCGCGAGGCGCTGTGGCTGCTGCTGCGGGAGGCCGCCACCGGGCTGGCCGCCGTGCACGCGCTGGACATGGTGCACCGCGACCTCAAGCCGTCCAACGTCATGCTGACCCTGGACGGCCTCACCCTCATCGACTTCGGCGTGGCCCGCGCCGCCGACCAGAGCCAGCTCACCCGCACCGGCATGGTGGTCGGCACGCCCGCCTACATGTCGCCCGAACAGGCCTCCGGCAAGCGGGCGTCCAGCGGCGTCGTCGACGTCTTCGCCCTGGGCTCCGTGCTCGCGTACGCCGCCTCCGGCCGACCGCCTTTCGGCGACGAGTCCGGGCACGCCGTGCTGTACCGCATCGTGCACGAGGAGCCCGACCTCACCCCGCTGCGGGAGCTGGACCCCGAGCTGGCCGACGTGGTCGCGTCCTGCCTCGACAAGGACCACGAGGGCCGCCCGACCGCCGCCGAACTGGTCGAGAAGGCCTCGGAACACGGGCCGTCCGGCACACCCCCCTGGCCCGAGGTCGTCGCGGAGCAACTCGCCGTACGGGCCGCCTTCGCCGCCCGCACCCCGGACCCGCAGGACCTCCCTCCGACGGTCGGCGCGACGGAGGCGGCGGGGGAGGGCGACAAGGAAGTCGTCGGTGTGAAGGAGAAGAAGGAGCAGCCGCCCGCGCGGAAGGAACGCCGGCGGCGGATGCTGCCCGTCGTCGTGCCGGTCGTGGTCGTCGTCACCGGCGGCACGCTCGCCTTCCAGCTCCTCCCGTACGTCACCGACTCCGGCAACGCCGCGGGCGGCCCCACGCCCTCCGCGTCCGTGACCGTCTCCGCCGACGTCACGCCCTCGGCGACCGCCGCGACCACGAAGCCGTCGCCCTCCGGCAGCCCGTCCGCCTCCAAGAAGCCGAAGGGCGACGACGCGAAGGGGCGGGAGCAGGAGTCCGGCGCCGGGGACGCCGGTTCGGGTACGGGCGTGGGCGCCGGTTCCGGCGACGAGGGCGGCGCGGGCGACGGCGGCGGCGACATCGGTCCCGGTGCGGGGGGCGGCGACGCCGACACAGAGGGGAACGGGGGCAGCGGCTCTGGGGGCGGGGGTTCGGGTGGCGCCGTGACCCTGCGCAACGCGTCGACCGGACGGTGTCTCACCGGTTCCGGGAATACCTACGGCAGGGTCTTCGGGGCCGACTGCGGCTCCGCCGCGGCCCGGTGGAGCCTGCAGAGCGCCTCGGGCGGCGCGTACCGCATCGTCCACGCCGCGTCCGGCGCCTGCCTCTCCGCCTACGGCTCGATGCACATGGCGGCGTGCGGCGGGGACGACGCCCAGGAGTGGCGTCTCGGCTCGGGCGGCACCGTGGTCCTGGTGAAGACCGGCAGGTGTCTGGAGCACGCCCAGCCGAGCGGCATGATCATGGCGCGGGTGTGCGGGGGCGCGGCATCCCAGAGCTGGACGCGGACGTAAGCCCCGCCCTCAGTCGTTCCGGGGATCCTCGTCCCCGTCCCGGTCCCGCTTCTTCTCCTCGTCGAGCGACTTCAGGAAGTCCGGGTTGTCGTCCGGCGCGACCCACTGGCCGCGTCCGCCGCCACCCCAGACGGAGCCGCCCGCTCCGGCCGGCTGCCGCTTCTTGCCGGCGATGATCCAGGAGATCGAGCCGACCAGCGGGAAGAGCAGGACGAGGATCGCCCACAACGGCTTGGGCATGTGCCGGATGTCCTCGTCCTTCGTGCTGATGCAGTCGATGAACGCATAGACGCTCAGGGCCAGTGGCACGAGGAACATGAGCACCCGAAGCATGGGCCTCTCCAGCGAAAGAGGTGGGCGGTACCGGTCCAGCGTAGCCGCTCGGGGATACTGGACCCCATGGCTTACGACGATCTTCGCTCCCTGCTCAGGGCGCTGGAGCGCGAGGGCGACCTCAAGCGCATCAAGGCCGAGGTCGACCCGCATCTGGAGGTCGGTGAGATCGTCGACCGGGTGAACAAGGCCGGCGGTCCCGCCCTGCTCTTCGAGAACGTGCGCGGCTCCTCGATGCCCCTCGCCATGAACGTCTACGGCACCGACCGCCGGCTCCTGAAAGCGCTCGGGCTCAAGTCGTACGCGGAGATCGGGGAGAAGATCGCCGGGCTGCTGAAGCCCGAGCTGCCGCACGGGTTCGTCGGGGTGCGCGAGGCGTTCGGGAAGCTCGGCGCGATGACGCACGTGCCGCCGAAGAAGGTGAAGTCGTCCGACGCGCCCGTGCACGAGGTCGTGCTCACCGGCGACGACGTGGACCTGGAGCAGCTGCCCGCGCTGTTCACCTGGCCCAAGGACGGCGGCTCCTTCTTCAACCTGGGGCTCACCCACACCAAGGACCCGGAGAGCGGCATCCGCAACCTCGGTCTGTACCGCCTCCAGCGCCACGACAAGCGCACCATCGGCATGCACTGGCAGATCCACAAGGACAGCCGCAATCACTACCAGGTGGCCGCGCGGCGCGGTGAGCGGCTGCCGGTCGCCATCGCCTTCGGCTGCCCGCCGGCCGTGACGTACGCCTCCACCGCGCCGCTGCCCGGCGACATCGACGAGTACCTGTTCGCCGGGTTCCTCCAGGGCAAGCGGATCGAGATGGTCGACTGCAAGACGGTCCCGCTCCAGGTGCCCGCGCAGGCGGAGGTCGTCGTCGAGGGCTGGCTGGAGCCCGGCGAGACGCTGCCCGAGGGGCCCTTCGGCGACCACACCGGCTTCTACACCCCGCAGGAGCCGTTCCCCGCCCTGACGATCGACTGCGTGACGATGCGGAAGCGTCCGCTGCTCCAGTCGATCGTGGTCGGCCGCCCGCCGACGGAGGACGGCCCGCTGGGCCGGGCCACGGAACGGTTCTTCCTGCCCCTGCTCAAGATCATCGTCCCGGACATCGTGGACTACCACCTGCCCGAGGCCGGCGGCTTCCACAACTGCGCGATCGTCTCGATCGACAAGAAGTACCCGAAGCACGCGCAGAAGGTCATGCACGCCATCTGGGGCGCGCACATGATGTCGCTGACCAAGCTGATCGTGGTCGTCGACTCCGACTGCGACGTGCACGACCTGCACGAGGTCGCCTGGCGTGCCCTCGGCAACACCGACTACTCGCGTGACCTCACCGTCGTCGAGGGCCCGGTCGACCATCTCGACCACGCGTCGTACCAGCAGTTCTGGGGCGGCAAGGCGGGCATCGACGCGACGAAGAAGTGGCCCGAGGAGGGGTACACGCGCGACGGCGGCTGGCCCGACATGGTGGAGTCCGACCCGGAGACCGCCGCGAAGGTGGACCGCCGCTGGAAGGAGTACGGACTGTGACCTCGGCCTCCGCCGCCCTCCCGCAGCAGCCGGGACGCACCAAGGCGTTCCTGCGCCTGGTGATGATCGAGCACTCGGTGTTCGCGCTGCCCTTCGCCTACATCGCCGCGCTCACCGCGATGTACGAGTGGGACGCCAACATCCACTGGGGACGGCTGTTCCTCGTCACCCTCGCCATGGTCGGCCTGCGCACCTTCGCGATGGCCGCCAACCGCATCATCGACCGCGAGATCGACGCCCGTAACCCGCGCACGGCGCACCGTGAGCTGGTCACCGGCGCGATGTCGGTCAAGCATGCCTGGACCGGCGCGCTGATCGCCCTCGCCGTGTTCCTCGGCGCGGCCGCGCTGCTCAACCCGCTGTGCCTGGCGCTCGCGCCCGTCGCCGTGATCCCGATGGTGGTGTATCCGTACGGCAAGCGGTTCACCAACTTCCCGCAGGCCATCCTGGGTCTCGCGCAGGCGATGGGCCCGGTCGGCGGCTGGCTGGCGGTCACGGGGTCGTGGTCCTGGGACGCGGTCGTCCTCGGCCTCGCGGTCGGCATCTGGATCGGCGGCTTCGACCTGATCTACGCCTGCCAGGACGTCGAGACCGACCGGGAGATCGGCGTGAAGTCCGTCCCGGCCCGCTTCGGCATCCCCGCGGCGATCTGGGGCGCCCGCGCCTGCCACACCGTCACGACGGCCCTGTTCGTCTGGTACGCGGTCCTCACCGACGCCGGCGCCTTCTTCTGGCTGGGCCTGCTGATCGTGGCCGCCGCGTTCGTCTACGAACACACCATCGTCCGCCCACACGACCTGACCCGCCTCAACCGCGCGTTCTTCAGCGTCAACGGCTTCATCGGCATCGCACTGTTCCTCTGCGCGCTGCTGGACCTGCTGGTGCGCGGGCTGACCGTCTGAGCGAGCGCGGCCAGACGATCGGTTCGCGGGGCCGCGCCGGGCGGCGGCGGAGGAGGAAGGCCGCCGTCACCCCCGCGGCGAGGCCGATCAGGTGGCCCTGCCAGCTGACGCCGGACTGGGTGGGGGCGAGACCCGCGAGGATCGAGCCGCCCCAGACCGCGGCGATCAGGACGCCCACCAGCACGCCCAGCGGGCGGCGCTCCACGAAGCCGCTGACCAGCAGATAGCCGAAGAGGCCGAAGATCAGGCCGGAGGCGCCCGCCGTGTTGCTGTCCGCCGGGGATATGAGCCAGACGCCCAGGCCGTCCGCGACGACGATCAGCGCGCACACGGCGAGGAACCGGCGTATCCCGCCGAGCGCCGCGAGGAAACCCAGCACCAGCAGCGGCACGCTGTTGGCCGCCACATGGGAGAAGCCGAAGTGCACGAAGGCGGACGGAACCACGTCCACCAGCTCGGACGGGGTGCGCGGCACGATGCCGTAGCCGTCGAGGGCGTGGCCGCTCGCCACGTCGGCCACCTCGAGCACCCACAGCAGCGCCACCCAGGCGGCCATCAGCACGGCGGCCGCCCGCACCCGCTCGCCGCGTGACCACGCCGGACGCGTGTCCGTCATCGTCCACCCCCACCGCCGGGCCGTTGTGAGGGAGAACGCCCGGAGACCCTGGCCCGGTTCCCGTCCTGCGACTTTGGATAGGCTCGGTCCCGTGAACCCAGCCAAGCCAGGAGAGACGCGGCGATCGCCTTGGATCGTAGGGGTCTCGGGCGCCTCCGGCACCCCCTACGCCGCGGCCGTGCTGCGCGCGCTGCTCGCGGCCGGGGAGAGCGTGGACCTCGTCGTCAGCCGGGCCTCGCGGCTCACCCTGCTGGACGAGACCAAGATCGCCTTCCGGGACGCCCATTGGCGCGACGACCTGCGCGCATGGCTGTCCCGGGGGGCGGACGGCAAGCCGGACACCTTCTCCGTCGACCTCGACGACGTGCGGTACTGGGCCGCCGGCGACCTCGCGGCCGGACCGTCCTCGGGGTCGTACCCGAGCAAGGGCATGCTGATCGTGCCCGCCTCCACGGCGAGCGTCGCCGGGGTGGCGCTCGGGCTGTCCAAGGACCTGCTGCAGCGGGCGGCGAGCGTCACCCTCAAGGAGGGCCGCCGCCTGGTCGTGGCCGTACGGGAGACCCCGCTGAACGGCCAGACGCTGCGGCACCTGGTGACGCTGGACGACGCGGGCGCCACCGTACTGCCCGCCTCACCGGCCTTCTACGCGGGCGCGACGCACATCCAGGACCTGGTGGACTTCGTCGCCGGACGCGTACTCGACGCGGCGGGCGTCCCCCACACGCTGTACCGCCGCTGGGAGGGCGAACTCGGCGGAGGATCCCGCGCGGACGACTGACCCACCCGCCCCGGGGCCCGGCGCCCCGCCGGACCGGGGCGCACCTCACGGCACCACCTCTCGGAAACTTCGTACCTCTTCAGTGGAAGGCATCGATTCGATGGACGCGGTGGACAGGCAGCTCATCCAGGCCCTGCGGGAGAACGGCCGGGCCTCCTACGCGGAGCTGGGGCGCCTCGTCGGTCTGTCGGGACCCAGCGTCACCGACCGCATCAACCGGCTGGAGGCGGCCGGCGTCATCACCGGCTACCGCGCCACGGTGGACGCCCCCTCGCTCGGCCTCGGCGTCACCGCCCTCATCGGCATCTCCCTGTCCGACGCCGCCGACCACGAGGACGTGGCGCAGCGGCTGAAGGACCTCCAGGAGATCGAGGACTGCTGGTTCATCGCCGGCGACGACTCGTTCATGCTCAAGGTGCGCGCCACGGACGTGGACGGCCTGGAGAGGATCATCCGCCGGCTGTCCGGCACCAAGGGCGTGTCCCGTACCCGCACCACGATCGTGCTCTCCACCAAGTGGGAGAACCGCGTCGGTGAGCTGCCCGAAGAGGTCGGCTGACCGGGGCGTACGGTGGGACGGGTCTGTCTTCTGGGAAAGAGGTAACGGCATGGACGTCGGGCTCAAGCGCGAGCTGGAGGAGAAGGTCCGCTCCGGTGAGCGGCTGACCCGCGAGGACGGCATCGCGCTCTACGAGTCGGACGACCTGGCGTGGCTGGGCGGCCTCGCCCACGAGGTGCGGACGCGGAAGAACGGCGACGTCGTGCACTTCAACGTCAACCGCCACCTCAACATGACCAACGTGTGCACCGCGTCGTGCGCGTACTGCTCCTTCCAGCGCAAGCCGGGGGAGAAGGACGCCTACACGATGCGCATCGAGGAAGCGGTGAAGCTCGCCGAGGAGATGCGCTCGGAGAACCTCACCGAGCTGCACATCGTCAACGGCCTGCACCCGAACCTGCCGTGGCGCTACTACCCGCGGTCGCTGCGCGAGCTGAAGGCCGCGCTGCCGGAGGTGTCGCTGAAGGCGTTCACCGCCACGGAGATCCACCACTTCGAGACGATCTCGGGGCTCAGCGCGAGCGAGATCCTCGACGAACTCATCGACGCGGGGCTCGAGTCCCTCACGGGCGGTGGCGCGGAGATCTTCGACTGGGAGGTCCGGCAGCACATCGTGGACCACCGCACCCACTGGGAGGACTGGTCGCGGATCCACCGCCTGGCACACGAGAAGGGCCTCAAGACGCCCTGCACGATGCTCTACGGCCACATCGAGGAGCCGCGCCACCGCGTGGACCACGTACTGCGGCTGCGTGAACTCCAGGACGAGACCGGCGGCTTCCAGGTCTTCATCCCGCTGCGGTACCAGCACGACTTCGTCGACATGAAGGACGGCAAGGTCCGCAACCGGCTGCAGGCGCGCACGCAGATGGCGACGGGCGCGGAGGCGCTGAAGACGTTCGCGGTGTCGCGGCTGCTGTTCGACAACGTGCCGCACGTGAAGGTGTTCTGGGTGATGCACGGCGTGCAGACGGCGCAGCTGGCGCTGCAGCACGGGGCGGACGACATGGACGGGTCGGTGGTCGAGTACAAGATCACGCACGACGCGGACAATTTCGGCACGCCGAACAAGCTGACGCGGGAGGATCTGCTGGATCTGATCCGCGACGCGGGGTTCCGGCCGGTGGAGCGGAATACGCGGTACGAGATCATCCGCGAGTACGACGGTCCCGACCCGGCGCGCCGGGAGTCCCCGCAGCCGATGCGGGTCTGACTCCCGTCGGGGGGTTCTGGTCGTCGCCGCCCGCGGCAGGGTGGGCGGCCGGTCGCGCAGTTCCCCGCGCCCCTGCAGGGTCACCTGCGGCACGGTGGGGGCTTGTCGCGCAGTTCCCCGCGCCCCTGAAGGGCGGACGGTGAGGGCTTGTCACGCAGTGCCGCGCGCCCCCCTTGGAGGGGGCTGCGGTAAACGCGCCCCGAAGGGGCGCGGGGAACTGCGCGAGCAACCCGCGACCATCCGCAGGGGATTTCAGGGGCGCGGGGAACGGCGCGAAGAACCGGCGACTGCCCGCACCCGGAATCCAGGGGCGCGGGGAACGGCGCGAGCAACCCGGGACCACCCGCAGGGGATTTCAGGGGCGCGGGGAACTGCGCGACCGGCCCACCACCCGGCCGCACCCGGAACGGTGCCGCGGGCGGCCGGAATTCGACTGCGCGCCCGTCAGGGTAAGGGCTACGCTCGCCACATGCCCCTTACCTTCACCGCCGACCCCGACATCACCCCCACCCTCCGCGACGGCATCCTCGACCTCTGGACCGATGTCACCAACGCCGGCGGAGCCGTCGGCTTCGTCGCGCCCGTGACGCGGGAGGAGATCCGCCCCGCCCTGCTGCGGCAGTTCACGGACATGGCGGAGGGCAGGTCGCGCCTGGTCGTGGGGCACGACGAGGAGAACCGCGTCGCGGCCACCGCGTTCCTGACGCGGAACACCCACCCCCTGATGACCCACTGGATCTGGCTCTACACGGTGATGGTCCACCCCCGCCACCAGGGCAAGGGCCACGGCCGAGACCTCCTCGCCGAGGCCGGGCGCACCGCACGCACCATGGAGGGCGTCGAGGCCGTCCGCCTCGGCTGCCGCGGCGGTCTCGGCCTGGAACGCTTCTACGCGTCCTGCGGCTACAAGGAGGTCGGCCGCGTCCCGGACGCGATCCGCGTGGCGCCGGGCGACGACCGCGACGACGTGATCATGCACCTCACCCTCAGGTGAACCCGTACAGCCCCGTACGGCCCCGTACCCCGTTGAAAGATCGCCCGCCACTCGTGCTTCACTGGACGTCGTCCCGTAAGGGACCGTTTCTGACCGTACGCACGGAAGAGTGGATGAGATGCTCCGCTACACGCTGATGCGCCTCGGGATCTTCGCGGGCTGCCTCGTTGTCGTCTGGGCCCTCGTCTACTCCGGTCTCGCGCCGCGCGGTCTCGGCGACTCCAACGGCCTGTGGATCGTGCTGCTCGCGCTGCTGATCTCCGCGCCGATCAGCTTCGTCGTCCTCCGCAACGAACGCGACCGGGCCTCCGAGCGCATCGTGCGCCGGGTGGAGCGCGCCAAGGCCAACCTGGAGGCCAACCGCTCCCAGGAGGACGCGGCCGACGACACCGCCCGTGCGCAGGGCCAGGCCTCGGGTCAGGCGCAGACGTCGTAACGTCCGCCACTCCCGCCCACCGCACCCAGGCGCCCCGGACTCCTCCCGACCAGGGAAGACCGGGGCGCTTTGCGTTCTATGAGTGCGTCTGCCCTCCCGCCTTCCAAAGTAAGGCTTTGAGCTTCTCAAAGTTCAGGTGTTACGGTCTTCGGGTGAAGTCAGCAGCCGTGTTCCCCACGCCCCGGAGTGTTCCGCTCGTGGCGCGCCTGCACGTGGATCTCTGCCGGGTCACCGCCGCGAACTGTCAGGCCTGACACCGCGCCCCACCCCGAGCCCTTCCCGTCACATCCCTCACGCGTCCCCCCTCACCGGAGCATGTCCGTGTCCTCGAACACGCAGTTGAAGCGGTCTGTCCGCGTGCCCTTCTGGGCCCAGATACTCATCGGCCTCGCCCTCGGCGTCCTGCTCGGCTGGATCGCCCGCAGCCAGGACGTGTCCTGGCTGGTCACCACCCTGGAGAAGGTCGGCGGCACCTTCGTCGGCCTGCTGAAGCTGGCCGTCGCCCCGCTGGTCTTCTTCGCGATCCTCGTCTCCATCACCAACCTCAGGAAGGTCAACAACGCGGCCCGGCTGGCCTCGCGGACCCTCCTCTGGTTCATGATCACGTCGCTGATCGCGGTGGCGATCGGCCTCGCGATCGGCCTGATCACCAACCCGGGCGCCGGCACGGGCCTCAGCCCCGCCGACGGCAGCCTGCCGGAGAAGACCGGCTCCTGGATCGACTTCCTCACCGGCATCGTGCCGACCGACGTGATCACGCCGTTCACCGAGCTGAACGTGCTGCAGATCGTCTTCATGGCCGCCGTCGCCGGCATCGCCGCCCTCCAGCTCGGTGAGAAGGCCCAGCCGATCCTCACCCTCAGCGAATCCGTCCTGGAGCTGCTGCAGAAAGCCCTGTGGTGGGTCATCCGCCTGGCCCCGCTCGGCACCGCCGGCCTCATCGGCAACGCCATCGCCACCTACGGCTGGGACCTGATCGGCAAGTACGCCACGTTCACCGCCGACATCTACGTCGGCTGCCTGATCGTCCTCTTCGGCGTCTACCCGGCGCTGCTCGCGACCGTCGCCAAGGTCGGCCCGGTGCAGTTCTTCAAGGGCGCCTGGCCCGCGATCCAGCTGGCCTTCGTCTCCCGCTCCTCCGTCGGCACCATGCCGCTGACCCAGAAGGTCACCGAGCGCCTGGGCGTGCCGAAGGAGTACGCGAGCTTCGCCGTGCCGTTCGGCGCGACCACGAAGATGGACGGCTGCGCCGCGATCTACCCGGCCATCGCCGCGATCTTCGTCGCGCAGATCTTCGACGTCCCGCTCGGCGTCGGCGACTACCTGTTGATCGCGTTCGTGTCGGTGGTGGGCTCCGCCGCCACGGCCGGCCTCACCGGCGCGACGGTCATGCTGACCCTCACCCTCTCCACCCTCGGCCTGCCGATGGAGGGCGTGGGCCTGCTCCTCGCCGTCGACCCGATCCTGGACATGATCCGCACCGCGACGAACGTCGCCGGCCAGGTCCTGGTCCCGGTCATCGTCTCCGCCCGCGAGAACCTGCTGGACCGCGACAAGTACAACGCGGTCCACGCCTCCCCGGTCGACGAGACCCCCGAGGTGGAGGACGCCCGCCCGGTGGCCGCGAAGGCGTGACGCCTTCGCGACCGCGCCCAGGGGCGCATCCCGGCAACGAGACACGGGTGACCGTTGCTGGGGTGCGCCCCTTATGCATGGGCGGCCTCGTGGTGTGTGATCACCGGACCACACGATTCCCCGCGACCCAGTGCGGGGAGGGCACCACAGGCGAAGGGGGACCCCGTGGCACGAACGCGGGCGCAGAGCCTACGCAACGTCGCACAGTCGGTCGCCGGGGGCGCGGATCCGCGGGCCGCGGCGCGGGACGAGCTGCTCCGGCGCACCGGAGCCGGCGGCGGGCAGCCGTCGGGCGACTCGGGCGAGGGCGAGCGGTTCGAGACGGGCGAGGGCATGGATCCGGCCGACTTCCCGGCCGCGCGGGAGCAGGACGGCAGTTCCGTCGACACCGTGATGCGGCAGAAGTCCGTGTCGCTGGACGAGGCCGGCGAGGCGCTGAGCCGCAGCGAGCAGCTGCGGGAGGGCGGCGAGACCGTGCACGCCATCTACCCGATGGTGATGCCCAAGGGCCGCTCGCTGTTGTCCATGCTGCCGGTGCTGTCGCTGCTGGTCATCGGGCTGGTCGGCACGTCGGTCGTGTCCGCGGCCGGCGGCTGGAGCGTGACCTCGCCGCTGTTCGGGCTGCACTACTGGCTGATCGCGCTCGCCGCGGTCGCGTTCGTGTGGTGGCGGCAGGGCCTGGTCATGGTGCCGGACGGCTGCCAGGCGATGATCACCCGGTTCGGCAAGCTGGAGAAGGTCGTGGGACCGGGGCGGGTCACCCTGCTGAGTCCCTGGAAGCGGGTGTCGTACATCGTCAACACGACCCGCGAGTACCCGTTCAACGCGCCGGTGCGGGAGGCCCCCACCAAGGGTGGGGTGAAGGCGTCCATCGACCTGTTCATCCAGTTCCGGATCAGCGACCCGGTGGAGTTCGTCTACACCCTCGGCGCGGTGCGCGGCTTCGAGGAGAAGCTGGGCAACGCGGTCAGCGAGACCATCCGCAGCCTGATCTACGAGCAGGAGGCGGCCGGCATCTACGACATGGTCGGCGAGGACAGTGGTCGGCTCCTCGAGCAGCTGAACCAGCAGTTCCGCCCCGCCGTGGAGCTGACCAACGCCAACATCACGCACGCCGAGCCCGCGGACCGCCGCTACCGGATGGACCTGGCCGCGCCCGAGATGGTGCGCATGGCGAAGGAGGCGTACACCCACGAGTACGCGCTCCAGCTGCGCAAGGAGCAGGACGAGGGCGACCTCAACCGCGAGCTCGCCTCCAGTCACGAGACGCTGTCCGCGATCCAGGCCGACATCGCCCAGTACCAGGCGCAGATGGACACCGCCGTGGAGCGCGAGACCAACCGTGCCGAGGCGCTGGCCCGCCAGCGCTACGTGCAGGCCGAGTCCGAGGCGAAGGCCAACGCGGCCCTGCTGGAGGCGCAGGCCCTGGACATCCGCGCGGTGACCGCCGCGGAGGCGCCGGAGATCCTGGAGTACCGCTACCAGCAGCAGGTGCTCGACACCCTGGAAGAGGTCGCCGACCATCTGCCGCGCCTGGTGCGCATCGGCGGCGGGGGCGACGCGGCGGCCGGGATCGACTTTCTGGAGCTGGCCCGCGAACTCGTGGGCGAGCGCGGCGCGGAGCTGTTCGACGACGCCGAGATGGCCGCCGTACGGGAGCGGCTGGCGGAGGTGTCCGCGCGGATCGCCTCCCGTCAGGAGGAGATCACCGCGCTGCTGGAGGCCGAGCGGCCGACCGTCGTGCCGCAGATGCCGGGCGAGCCCGCCGAGGGTGACACCAACGAGGCGCCCGCAGGCGCCGCAGCCGAGGAGGTCCAGGCGTGAGTTCCGTCCGCAGTCACCGTCGTTCGGTCATCTCCGAGGCCGTCGCGCCCTGGGGCGACATCGCCCGCCTGCTGCGCGGCGGCGAGGCCGGCACCCTGCTGCCGGTCATCATCCCCAAGCACCGCCGCCGCCTGTGGTGGATGCTCCCGCTGTGGGTCGGCGCGTACGCGCTGCTGACCGGCGTGATGCTGTCCCTGAAGGAGTCCGGTTCCGACGGGCTCGGCGGCATGGCCGCCGGCGCCCTCGCCACCCTGTCCTACACCTTCGGCGTGCTGCTGCTGGTGATCGGCGGCCTGTGGTGGTGGCGCTCCTCGATCGTCGAGATCGAGCAGGGCACCCACGGCGTGCTCACCCGGTACGGGGCCGTCGTCCGCACCCTGGACGCGGGCCGGCACTACCTGTGGCACCCGTGGTCGCGGGTCGACTTCGTCGTCGACACGGCCACCGAGATCCCGTACTCGGCGCCCGTCATGGCCTGCCCCACGCAGGAGAACGTGCCGCTGCGCTCCATCGAGTTCTTCCTGAAGTTCCGCATCACCGACGCGGTGCTGTTCGTCCGCACCATCGGCGCCGGCAACTTCGACCTGGTGCTGTCCAGCGCCGTGCAGGACGCCATCCGGCAGCGGGCCCGCAAGGTGCGCACCGAGCGCGCCTACGACCTGCGCGGCTCGGACGTCGCCGACATGCAGGACCTGCTCAACCGCCAGCTGGACCGCTACGGCGTGCGCATCACCGGCTGCAACATCCCGGACGTGCAGCTCCCGGCGCAGTACCAGCAGCACCTCGCCACCCGTGAGCAGGTCGCCAAGGAGCGCACCGCCTACGAGCAGGAGTGGGGCCTGATCCGCAAGCGCCGTATCGACAGCCTCGGCATGGACATCGAGCGGGCGAAGAAGATCCGCGACGCCCGGATCGTCGAGGTGCGGGCCGCGCTGAACCGGGCCCGCGAGGAGGTCGCCCAGCTGCTGGAGCGGCAGGAGACCGAGGCCCAGCGGGTGCGCTTCGAGATCGAGACGCGCGGGCGCAGCGGTCTGATCGCCGCCGAGAACGAGGCCCGCGCCCAGCAGGCCCTCGCCAAGGCGTACCGGGACAACCGGGCGGTGCTCCGCTACGAGCTGGCCCGCAGGCGGCTCGAGGTCGGCTCGCGACTGGCGGAGAAGGCGCCGCGTCCGGTGGTGGTGCGCACCGACGGCGGCACCGACACCTCGGCGCTGTCCACGCTGTTCACCGCGCAGCTGCTGCCCCGGCTCACGTCGGGCGACCGGGTGCTGAACGCCGGCGCGCTGCTGTCGGCGCAGGACGGCGGCCACGACCAGCGGTAGCGGCTGACCGTACGCTGTGTCCCATGGGTGCCGTGAAGACGAAGCGGATGCCGCGTGCGGTCCGTGAACAGCAGATGCTGGACGCAGCCGTACGGACCTTCGGGAACCGGGGGTACATGGCCGCGTCGATGGACGAGATCGCCGAACTGGCGGGCGTGTCCAAGCCGTTGGTGTATCTGTACCTCAACTCCAAGGAGGACCTGTTCACCGCGTGCATCCGCCGTGAGGCCAGGGCGCTCACCGAGGCGGTACGCGCGGGGGCCCGGCCCGAACTGCCGGCGGACCGGCAGCTCTGGTCGGGCCTGACCGCGTTCTTCACGCACACCGCCCGCCACCCCGACGGCTGGGCGGTGCTGCACCTCCAGGCGCGCACCCACGGCGAGGTGTTCGCCGCCGAGGTGGCGGCGATGCGCACGGAGATCGTCGCGTTCGTGACGCAGCTCATCCTGGCCGCCGCGCGGGAGGCCCACCGCGACCCCGACCTGCGGGAGGCGGAGGTGTCCGGGCTGGCGGAGGCGCTGGTCGGGGCGGCCGAGTCGCTCGCGGACTGGGCCAACGCCACCCCGGGGGTCTCCGCCCGGCAGGCGGCGACCACGCTGATGAACTTCGCGTGGGCGGGGCTCGGCGACCTGATGGCGGGGCGGCACTGGTCCCCGCCGGACGACAGCGGGGACGCCGCGGAACCTCAGAGCGAGGTCACCTCGCCGGTGAGGTGAACCCGGCCGCGGCCCCCGCGCAGGGCGAACCGCCCGCCGTCCGCCGCGTACGTCACCGTCCCGGGCAGCAGCACCGGCGCCCGGAACTCCGCCTTGACCTCGGCCGCGTCCGGGACGCCGTGGGCGGCGAGGCAGCGGGCGACGGTCCACATGCCGTGCGCGATGGCGCGGGGGAAGCCGAAGAGGCGCGCGGTGAGCGGGTGCAGGTGGATCGGGTTGCGGTCGCCGGAGGCGGCGCCGTAGCGGCGGCCCAGGTCACCGGGGAGCCGCCACTCCTCGACGGCGGGCAGCTCGGGACCCTCCTCGGTCCGCGTCTGCTCCTTCGCACCCGTCGTCCTGTGCCGGGCCAGGTATGTGCTGCGCGACTCCCACACCAGCTCGTCGCCGGAGCGCAGTTCCGTGACCACGGCCGCCTCGGTGCCGCGCCGGTGCGGGGCCAGTCCGTCGACGTACACGGTGAGGTCGTAGAAGGCGGCGGACGGGGTGGCGCGGTGCCGGGTGACGCCGATCGACGTGTGCACGAGTCCGAGCAGCGGCAGCGGGAAGCCGCGGGCGCTCATCAGCCGCATCGCCAGCGGGAAGCCCAGCACGTGCGGGTAGGTCACCGGCAGGGTGTCCGCGGCGGCGGGGAAGCCGCACACCTTGGCGTACGCGGCCAGCTTCGCCGGGTCGGGGCGCAGGCCCGGCAGCACCAGCCGGGTGCGGGGGTGCGCGGCGGACGGGTCCGGGCGGCGGAACGGCGAGAGGACCGCGCCGCGGGCGAGCAGCGGGGCGAGGGACGGGGAGCGGGTGAGGACGGCCTCGGCCCGCTCCGGCGGGGTGGTCGTCATGTCACGCTCCCAGCAGGCTCTGGCCGCAGACGCGCACGACCTGGCCGTTGACCGCGCCCGAGCCGGGGTGGGCGAACCAGGCGGTGGTCTCGGCCACGTCGACGGGCAGACCGCCCTGCGCGAGGGAGTTCATCCGGCGTCCGGCCTCCCGGATGAACAGGGGCACGGCGGCCGTCATCTTCGTCTCGATGAAGCCGGGCGCGACCGCGTTCACCGTCACCCCGTGCTCGGCGAGCGCGCGGGGCGCGAGGGCGCGGACGAAGCCGGTGACACCGGCCTTGCTCGCGCCGTAGTTGGTCTGTCCTGCGTTCCCGGCGATGCCCGCGATGGAGGCGGTGGCGACGATCCGGCCGTCGCGGCGCAGCGCCCCGGCCTCCAGGAGCGCGTCGGTGGTGCGCAGCACGCTGCCGAGGTTGACGTCCAGCACCGAACTCCAGCGGTCCTTCGGCATGTTGACCAGGCGGCGGTCGCGGGTGATGCCCGCGTTGTGGACGAGGACGTCCAGGCCGCCGGGGAGGGCCTCGGCGATGCGGGCGCCCGCGTCGGCGGCGGTCATGTCGAGCAGCAGCACGCTCCCGCCGATCCGTTCGGCCACCCGGCGGGCGTCCTCCTCGGCCTGCGGCACGTCGAGCACGACCACCTCGGCGCCGTCCCGGGCCAGGGTCGCGGCGACGGCCTCGCCGATGCCCCGCGCGGCACCGGTGACCAGGGCGGTGCGGCCGGACAGGGGGCGGTCGGCGTCCTCGGGGGCGGGGCTCTCCTGGTCGCCGACGGTGATGACCTGGCCGCTGACGTAGGCGGACTTGGGGGAGAGCAGGAAGCGCAGGGTGGACTCGGCGGCGGAGGCGTCGGTGAGGCGGACCAGGTTGACGGTCCTGCCTCCGCCGGTCTCCTTGCCGAGGGAGCGGGTGAAGCCCTCCAGCGCCTGCTGCACGGCGGCCTGGTGGTGGTCGGCGGTGTCGAGCGGGGCGCCGAGCACGACGATCCGGCCGCTCTCGGCGACGGACCGGACGACGGGGTGCAGCGCGGCGTGCACCTCGTCGAGGTCCGCGACGGTGCGCACCCCCGTGGCGTCCAGGACGACCGCGGCGGGCTTTCCGGCGGCCTCGTCGGTGGGGAGCCCGGTGCGGGCGAGGACGGGGGCGAGGTCGAGGCGGGAGGCGCCCGCGGTGAGGTGGAGCAGCCCGCCGTCCAGCGCCGGACGCTCGGCCGACCAGCGGCGCAGCGGTGCGGGCCGGGGCAGCCCCAGGCGGCGCGTGAGGAAGCGGCCCGGCGCGGTGCCGGTGAAGCTCAGATAGCGGTCGGCCATCGGGGACTCCCAGGTGTGCGGGCGAGGGGCTCGCTCAGTGCTGACTCTGGAGTAAGGTTACCGGAGGTAAGCCTATGTCACGGTTGAGGAGCAGGTCGAGATGAGCACCCTGAAGCCGGCCACCGTGCGGCGCGTCGCGGTCATCGGCGGCAGCCGCGTCCCGTTCGCCCGCTCCGACGGGCCCTACGCCACCGCCTCCAACCAGGAGATGCTCACCGCCGCCCTGGACGGCCTCGTCGAGCGCTACGACCTCGGACGGCCGGGCGCGGTCGACGAGTTCGTCGCCGGCGCGGTCCTCAAGCACAGCCGCGACTTCAACCTCGCCCGCGAGACCGTCCTCGGCTCCCGCCTCGACGCCCGCACTCCCGCCTACGACGTCCAGCAGGCCTGCGGCACCGGACTCCAGGCCGTGATCGCCGCCGCCAACAAGATCGCCCTCGGCCAGACCGAGGCCGCGGTCGCCGGCGGCTCCGACACCGCGAGCGACGCGCCCCTCGGCGTCAACGACGACCTGCGCAAGGTGCTGCTGGAGGCGCGCCGTGCCACGTCCCTCGGCGCCCGCCTCAAGGCGCTCGCCAAGGTGCGGCCCGGTCACCTCGTGCCCGACATCCCGCGCAACGCCGAGCCGCGCACCGGTCTGTCCATGGGCGAGCACGCCGCCGTCACCGCCCGCGCCTGGGGCATCACCCGCGAGGCCCAGGACGAACTCGCCGCGACCAGCCACCAGCGGCTCGCCGCCGCCTACGAACGCGGCTTCTTCCAGGACCTGGTGGTGCCCTTCCGCGGCCTGGCCCGCGACCAGAACCTGCGCCCCGGCTCCACGGTGGAGAAACTCGCCACGCTGAAGCCGGTGTTCGGCGTCGACGGACCCGAACCCACCATGACGGCGGGCAACTCCACCCCGCTCACCGACGGCGCCGCCGTCGTCCTGCTGGCGAGCGAGGAGTGGGCCGAGGAGCGCGGCCTTCAGCCGCTGGCGTACCTCACCGCGTACGAGACGGCCGCCGTCGACTTCGTGCACGGCGACGTCGCCGACGGCGAGGACGGCCTGCTGATGGCACCCGCCTACGCCGTCCCGCGCATGCTGGAGCGGGCGGGTCTCGGCCTGGACGACTTCGACCTGGTCGAGGTGCACGAGGCGTTCGCCTCGCAGGTGCTCGCCACCCTGGCCGCCTGGGAGAAGCGCGGCCTGCCGCCCGTCGACCGGGCCCGGCTGAACGTGGCCGGCTCCTCGCTCGCCACCGGCCACCCCTTCGCCGCCACCGGCGCCCGCATCGTGGCGACCCTCGCCAAGCTGCTCGCCGAACGGGACGCCCCCGGCCGCGGTCTGATCTCGATCTGCGCCGCCGGCGGACAGGGCGTCACGGCCGTCCTGGAACGGCCCTGAACAGCGCCGATCCCGCCCCGGACGGGGGCATACCTGAGTGACCCTCACGTAACCCCCGACACTGCACACGCTTGATCCCGCTCCACCTCCGAACCGGCACGAACCCCTCACGCCAGAGCCGTACGATCTCCGCACGACCGGTGGCGTCCCGAGCCGCGGACGCCTCCGGTGAGCGCCTCGGCGTGCGAGGCACGTACGTCGTGGCACCCCGCAGTTCGCCTGCACGCCCCAGGAGCCGCCCGTGTCCACCCCGCACCACGCCACCGCTCTCGACGCCGACGTCCACGGAGCGCCCGTCCTCGTGCCGCCGGCCACCCGCCGGCTGGACGGGGCCGTCCGCGAGGCGTCCGTACCGCCGTTCGCGCAGCCGGTGCGGCACGGATCCCTCGCCGACCTGCCGTTCGAGAACGCGGACGTCGCGCCCGGCGACGTCGTCCTCAGCCGCAGGACCGGGGACGGCTCCTGGCGGGACGTCACGGCGGAGCAGTTCGCCGCCGAGGTCCTGGCCGCCGCGAAGGGACTCGTCGCCGAGGGTCTGACACCGGGCGACCGCATCGCGATCATGGCCCGCACGGTCTACGAGTGGACCGTCCTGGACTTCGCCGCCTGGGCCGCCGGCCTGGTCACCGTCCCCGTCTACCCGACCTCGTCCGCCTACCAGGCCCGCTGGATCCTCCAGGACTCCGGCGCCGTCGCCCTGTTCACCGAGACCGCCGGCCAGGCCGCCGCGATCGGCCCTGAACTGCCGCACCTGCCCGACCTGCGGCACGTGTGGGTCATGGAGAAGGGGCACGTCGACGCCCTCACCGACGCCGGCGCGCACATACCCGACCACGAGATCGAGGTGCGCCGGGGCATGCTCGGCCCCGACACCCTCGCCACCCTCGTCCACACCTCCGGCACCACCGGCCGCCCCAAGGGCTG
Source organism: Streptomyces cellulosae (assembly GCA_014655195.1). Lineage (GTDB taxonomy): Bacteria > Actinomycetota > Actinomycetes > Streptomycetales > Streptomycetaceae > Streptomyces > Streptomyces cellulosae. The sequence goes on from BNBH01000021.1 coordinate 48,349, forward strand.
CGCCCTCACCCACGGCAACTTCTTCGCCGAGGTGGACAACGCCATCGAGCTGCTCTACCCGGTCTTCCGGGACCGTACGAACGACGAGGCGTCGGTCCTGCTCTTCCTCCCCATGTCCCACGTCTTCGGCCGTATGGTCGCCATCGCCTGCGTACGCGCCCGGGTGCGGCTCGGGCACGCGCCCAGCCTGGCCGCCGAGGACCTGCTGCCCGCCCTGGCGAGCTTCCGGCCCACCTGCCTGCTCACCATCCCGTACATGCTGGAGAAGGTGTTCAACTCCGCCCGCGCCAAGGCCGAGTCGGGCGGCCGCCGGTCCACCTTCGACCGCGCGGCCACGGTGGCCCGCCGCTACGGCGAGGCCCTGGAGGCCCGGCAGACCGGCACCGGCAGCGGCCCCTCCCGCTCCCTGAAGACGGCCCGCGCCTTCTACGACCCGCTGGTCTACCGAAGAATCCGCAACGCCATGGGCGGCCGAGTCCGCTACGCCATCTGCGGCGGCTCCCCGCTGGGCCGCGACCTCGCCGCCTTCTACGCCGGGGCCGGCATCGAGATCTTCGAGGGCTACGGCCTCACCGAGACCACCGGCGCCTCCACCGTGACACCCCCGCTGAAGCCCCGCCTGGGCACCGTCGGCTGGCCCCTGCCCGGCACGAAGATCCGTATCGCGGCGGACGGCGAGGTCCTGGTCTCCGGCGAGCACGTGCTGCGCGGCTACTGGGACCCGCAGGCGGGCGGCGTCGTGCCCGCCACCCGTGACGGCTGGTTCGCCACCGGCGACATCGGCGAGCTGGACGACGAGGGCTATCTGACCATCACCGGCCGCAAGAAGGAACTGATCATCACCGCGGGCGGCAAGAGCGTCGCCCCGGCCCCGCTGGAGAACTGGCTCCGCTCCCACCCCCTGATCTCCCAGGTGATGATCCTCGGTGACCACCGCCCCTACGTGACCGCCCTGATCACCCTCGACCTCGACGGCATCACCCACTGGCGCCGGATGAACGGCAAGCACCCCGTCCCCGCGAAGCTCCTCGTCGACGACGAGGAACTGCGGGCGATCCTGCAGCGCGCCGTCGACGAGGCCAACAAGATGCTGTCCCGCCCGGAGTCCATCCGGCGCTTCGCCGTCCTCCCCGTGGACTTCACCGAGGAGGCCGGCCATCTCACGCCGTCGATGAAGCTGCGCCGCGAGGCGATCCTGCAGGACTTCGCGGACGACGTGGAGGCGCTGTACACGAGGTGACCCGGCCGTCAGGCGGGGTCCGGGCCACCTGGGGCGCGGGCCATCAGGAACGCCTGCGGGGTGGGCTCGCCCTGCCGCGCGTCCGGCTCCCGCACGGTGCGCTGCACCAGGGCGAAACCCGCAGCCTCCAGCAGCTCCGTGACCCGCTCGGGCCGCATCCGCCGGAAGTCCAGGGTGACCGGGTGACCCCAGGGACGCACGTGCCGCCGGGGCTCGTCGCCCATCTGGAAGGCCAGCAGGAGCAGCCCTCCGGGCGCCAGCACCCGCCGGAACTCCGCGTACACGGCGGGCAGGTCCTCCGGCGGCATGTGGATCGTCGAGTACCAGGAGACGAGGCCGGCGAGGGAACCGTCGGCGTGGTCCAGGGCGAGCATCGAACCCTGCTCGAACCGCAGCTCCGGGTTCTCCCGGCGGGCGATCGCCAGCATCGACGCGGACAGGTCGACACCGTGCACGTCCAGACCGAGCGAGGCGAGATACCCGGTCACCCGGCCGGGACCACAGCCCACGTCGGCCACGAGCGCGCCTCTGCCGACCAGTTCGGCGAACCCGGCCAGCAGGGACCGGTCCAGCGGGGTCGCGGCGGGCAGGTCCCGGAACATCGCGGCGTAGTCCTCGGCGATCGCGTCGTAGAAGGCGCGGGTGGCGAGGACGTGCTCCGGCTGGTCGGCGTGCGCGGGTCGGCTCGTGGTCATGGGCAGGACGCTACCGGCGCCCACTGACAGCCCCTCAGGACGCGTGCTGCCTACTGCACTCCGGCGGCCCGCAGCACCGCAGTGGCCGCCGCCGCGCCCAGCACCACCACGACGAACGGCGCCCGGCGCCAGGCCAGCACCGCGCCCACGGCGACCCCGGCGGGCCGCGCCCATCCGGCGAACTCCCCGCCCTCGGTCAGCGCACCCGTGGCCAGCAGCGCCACCAGCAGCACCACGGCCCCGGCCGACAGCAGCACCCGCACCCGGTCCGGCAGCTCCACCCGCCCGTGCAGCGCGGGCCCCACCAGCCGGAAGGCGTACGTCCCCACCGCGAGCACGAGCACCATCAGGGCGGTGCCGTTCATGGCTGTGGCTCCTTGTCCCTCGCGGGCGTACGTCCGTGCAGCAGGAGGCCCGTGAGCGCGGCCGGCACGGTGACGCCCGCCGGTACGGCCGGGGTGAGGGCCAGCGCGAGTACGGCGCCGGCCAGGGCGGCGCGGCGGACGCCGGCGTCCTCGCGCAGGGCGGGCAGCACCAGGGCGACCAGGACGGCGGGGAAGGCCGCGTCCAGGCCGTAGCGGGCGGTGTCCCCCAGCGTGCTGCCGGCCAGCGCGCCCGCGGCCACGCACGCGTTCCACACGGTGAAGAGCCCGATGCCCGAGACCCAGAAGGCGGCGCGGCGCCGGGCCGGGTCCCGCTGGGCGAGGGTGAAGGCCACGGTCTCGTCGGTCACCAGATGCGCGCCGAGCAGGCGGGCGAGCCGGGTCCGCCCGATGTGCTCGGCGACCGCGAGGCTGAACGCGGCCGTACGGGTGTTGAGCAGCAGCCCCGTGGCGGCCGCCGCGACCGGACCGCCGCCCGCGAGGAGCACGCCGACCGCGCTGAACTGGGCGGAGCCCGCGTACACCACCAGCGACATCACCACCGGCACCCACACGGGCAGACCCCCGGCGACCGCGATCGCCCCGAACGACACGCCGACGACGCCCCCGGCGAGGCAGACGAGGGAGACGTCGCGGAGCAGTGCGGCGTCGACGGCCGACGGTGTTCGCTTTACCGAACGCATGTTTCTACAATGAACAGACGCCCTCGCGTTCGTCAAGCCGAACGAAACGACTTCTGGAGCGAACGACATGACCGACGGCACGCCGTCCCGCCTGCCCCTCGACTGGATCGCCGCGTCCCTGCGCCGCGAGCGCACCCGCGCGGGTCTCTCCCTCTCCGAGCTGGCCAAACGCGCCGGGATCGCCAAGTCCACGCTGTCCCAGCTGGAGGCGGCCGGCGGCAATCCGGGCATGGAGACGCTGTGGGCGCTGGCGGTGGCGCTCGGGGTGCCGTTCAGCGCGCTGGTGGAGCCGCCGGCGCCGACGGTCCAGGTGATCAGGGCGGGGGAGGGGCCGACGGTGCGCTCGGAGCAGTCCAGCTATGTCGCCACCCTGCTGTCGGCGAGCCCGCCCGGCGCGCGGCGCGACATCTACACCGTGGATCTGGAGCCGGGGACGGTACGCGCCTCGGACCCGCACATTCCGGGGACGGTGGAGCACATCGTGGTGAGCGCGGGGCGGGTCACGGCGGGTCCCGAGGGCGAGCAGGCGGAACTCGGCGTCGGGGACTACATGGCGTATCGCGGGGATGTGCCGCACCGCTATGAGGCGCTGGAGCCCGGCACGAAATTCGTGCTGATCATGCAGCACGTCTGAGCACGTCCGAGAACGGAAGTACGGGCGAGGCGCGCCGTTCGGCGGGAATTCACCGGAGATTATCCGGGGGTCTTCCGGTGAGCCGGCCCCGGAAGGCCCCGGAGGAAAAGGCAGGAGCCCCGTTCGCCTCGCGGCGTGGGGCTCCTTGGGTACTGCTAGTCGTTCCCGGATCGGAGGATCAGGGTCAGGCCGGGGTGACGTTCTCCGCCTGCGGGCCCTTCGGGCCCTGCGTGACGTCGAAGGTGACCTGCTGGTTCTCCTCGAGGGACCGGAAGCCGGTCGCGTTGATCGCGGAGTAGTGGACGAAGACGTCGGGGCCGCCGCCCTCCTGGGCGATGAATCCGAAGCCCTTTTCGGCGTTGAACCACTTCACGGTTCCGGTAGCCATAAGCCCTCCTTGGGCTCAAAGGGTTGCCCTGCTCCAGAACCAGCAAGTGTGAAGACAATTCCGCACAACTGCATCCGTCTGAGAACGACGAGAGCCCGCGGTCACATGCTCCGCAGGCTCTGTACTGCAAGGGAAACCAAACTGCAACTTGCGATGAGCCTAGCACGGGGAGGCCGGTTCGCAATAGAGGTCAAGATCACGTCACCCGAATGTTTGAACGCCCCGTTCGTCACGCGCGTGCGTTCGAACCGGAGGGGGTGACCGCTGTGCCGCCCGGCGCAAGGTCTAGCCTCACGATGTGGACAATCCTCGCACCCGGCCGCGCGTCGGCCACATCCAGTTCCTGAACTGCCTGCCCCTCTACTGGGGCCTCGCGAGAACGGGCACGCTCCTCGACTTCGAGCTGACGAAGGACACCCCCGAGAAGCTCAGCGAGCAATTGGTGCAGGGCGACCTCGACATCGGGCCCATCACCCTGGTCGAGTACCTCAAGCACGCGGACCAGCTCGTCGCCTTCCCCGACATCGCCGTCGGCTGCGACGGCCCGGTGATGTCCTGCGTGATCGTCTCCCAGGTCCCGCTGGACCGCCTGGACGGGGCGCGGGTCGCCCTCGGCTCGACCTCCCGCACCTCCGTACGGCTCGCCCAGCTCCTCCTCGCCGAGCGGTACGGGGTGCGGCCGGACTACTACAGGTGCCCGCCCGACCTGAGCCTGATGATGCAGGAGGCGGAGGCCGCCGTCCTGATCGGCGACGCGGCCCTGCGCGCCAACATGGTCGACGGCCCGCGGTTCGGCCTCGAGGTGCACGACCTGGGCACCCTGTGGAAGCAGTGGACGGGCCTGCCCTTCGTGTTCGCCGTCTGGGCGGCCCGCAAGGAGTACGCCGAGCGCGAGCCCGACCTCACCCGCAAGGTGCACGAGGCCTTCCTCTCCTCCCGCAACCTCTCCCTGGAAGAGGTCGACAAGGTGGCCGAACAGGCTGCCCGCTGGGAGGCCTTCGACGAGAAGACCCTCGCCCAGTACTTCACCACCCTCGACTTCCGCTTCGGCGCCCCGCAGCTGGAGGCGGTCGCGGAGTTCGCCCGCAGGGTGGGGCCGACCACGGGGTTCCCGGCGGACGTGAAGGTCGAGCTGCTGCAGCCCTAGGAGCGCACGGGGGCGAGCCGGGCGCCGGGTGGCCGTGACGCCGTGACCCGGTGGTGGGCGCCCGCGTGGCCGGTCCGGGTCCCCCGCCCGGTCCGGCCACTACGCTGCTGGATGGCAACGGCGTACCGGTGCGACGGGGGAGGGGTGGCGCCATGCGGCCGCTCGACACGGACGAACCCACGGTCGTGGGACCGTACCGGCTGCTCGGCCGGCTCGGCTCGGGCGGCATGGGCCGGGTCTACCTGGGCCGCAGCGCGGGGGGCCGGACGGTCGCGGTGAAGATCGTGCACCCCCACTTCGCGCTCGACGAGGAGTTCCGCGCCCGGTTCCGGCGCGAGGTGGACGCGGCCCGGCGGGTCGGCGGCTCCTGGACCGCGCCCGTGCTGGACGCCGACCCCGACGCGCGCGTCCCCTGGGTCGCCACCGCCTACGCGGCCGGCCCCTCCCTCACGGCCGCCGTCACCGAACTGGGCCCCCTGCCCGGACACACCGTGCGCGCGCTGGGCGCGGGGCTTGCCGAGGCGCTGGCGGCGGTGCACGGGCTCGGCCTGGTGCACCGGGACGTGAAGCCGTCCAACGTGCTCCTCACCCTCGACGGCCCCCTGCTGATCGACTTCGGCATAGCGCGGGCGACGGACGGGACGGCGTCCCTCACCTCGACCGGCGTCTCGATCGGCTCTCCCGGCTACATGTCCCCCGAGCAGATCCTCGGCAAGGGCGTGACCGGCGCGGCGGACGTCTTCTCCCTCGGCGCCGTCCTCGCGTACGCCGCGACCGGCGCGCCGCCCTTCCCGGGCGACTCCTCGGCGGCGCTGCTCTACCGGGTGGTGCACGAGCCGCCCGAGCTGGACGGGCTGACCGGCGAGCTGCGCGAGGTGACCGAAGCATGCCTCGACAAGGACCCCTCCGCCCGCCCGTCCCCGGCCGACATCACCCGCCGCCTCGCCGGCGAGGGCGGCGCGGCCCGCCTGGTGGCGGGGGGCTGGCTGCCGGGAGCCCTGGTGGAACAGGTGAGCCGTGCCGCGGTGAACCTGCTGAACCTGGAGACGACGGCGGGCGGGTCGGCTGCCGGGGCGGCGGGTGGTACGGCCTCGGGGCCGGTGGGGTTCAGCAGCCCGTCGATCGGCGAGCACACCGCCGGGGGCGGCCCGCGGGAGGCGTCGCCGCCGGGAAGGCCGTCGGCGGGCAGCGTGTCCGGCGAAGGGCCGTCGGCGGGTGCGCCCGTCCCGGCCGCCTGGAGGCCGGAGGGAGCGCCCTCGTCGTCCGGTCCCGTCGCGGGCGCGTTCGGGCCGCCGCCCGTCATGCCGCCGGACGGCGCGGGCACGCACGCCGGGGTGCCGGAGCCCCGCCACCCGCCGGAGCGGGGCCCCGCCGGGACCGGAACCCCGCATCCGCCGACCCAGCCGGGGGACCGGGGCGGGTCCGACCCGGGCCGGTTGTCCGTCTCCGTGTCGGCGTCCTCCACGCCCGGCGCCGGCGGGCGGGGCCGCCGGGTCAGCTGCACGGTGGCGTTGGCGGTGGCGGGCGCGCTGGCCGCGGTGACCGTCGGCTCGGCGTTCGTGTCCGACCTGCTGCCCGGCACCTCCGGGGGCGCGGACGCCGACCAGGGCCCGAGCGGCGCCCGGCCCTCACCGTCCGCCTCCGCGACCTCCGGCACCGTGCCCGCCGCCTACGTCGGCACGTGGGAGGGACAGGCCACCTCCCGCGAGAGCATCACCATCCCGCTCGGCACGTTCCGCGTCACCCTCGAGGAGGCGCGGGTCGGCGAGCAGGTCGGCACGCTGCGGCACACGGACATCTTCGGCGGCGTCTGCGACGACGTGCTGACCCTCGAGGAGGTCACCGCCCAGCGCATCGTCACGACGTCCGTGGGCGCGCCGGGCAACCGGGACGTCTGCAACCAGGCCCGCCACACCGTCCTCCTCACCCCGGTCGGCGACGACCTGGTCTGCGAGTCGGACAGCAAGGACTCCGGGCGGCCGAAGGCCCGGCTCTCGAAGATCGAGTAGCCGGGCCTGCGAAGGAAGCGGGGGCCGGGGTCAGCCCGGGACGACGACCGTCCGCAGCTCGCCGTCGCCGAGGTGCAGCATGCCCTTGCCCGGGGCGATCTGGCCGCCGACCATCCCCCGGGACAGCCGGACGCCGATGAGGTCCCCGCTGGAGGACTCCTGCGGGGAGAGCAGGATGCCCCGGCGGGCCTTCTTCGCGTCGACCTGCCAGCCGGAGAAGCCGCTGCACACGTCCTCCTCGTCACCGGCGATGACGAGGGCGAGGCCGCGCTCCGTGCCGCGCGACACCAGCTTCTTCAACTGGCTCTCCGCGTCGCAGTCCTCCAGGATCTCCCCGTCGTCGACCAGCACGGCGATCGGCTCATCCGGGGACGCCTCGTCGACCAGCTCCTCGAACTCGTCCTCGTCGATGTCGTCGCCGGTGAAGACCTTCAGCACGCCCTCCGTGCCGTCCAGTTGGCGCAGCGGCGACTGACGGGGGGCGGCGATCACCAGCCGTGTGCCCTGTGCGAGGAACGACTGGGCGAAGTTCATCAGCAGCGTCGAGCGGCCCGACTTGGCCGGACCCGCGATCACGAACGCCGGTACGCCGTCGGCGAGATCGGGGCCGAAGCCGACGATCTCGTCGCCGCCGATGCCGGCCAGACCGAACAGCTTCGACCGCGAGACGTCCGGGTCGCGCATCTCCCACGCCTCGGGGAACGAGATCCGGCTCGGCAGGCTGTCCACCCGGAACGGCCGCCGCGCACGCGGCACTTCGGCGTCCCGGGCGGCCGCCGCCTCGCCGATCGCGGTGAGCGCGGCCGCCTGCCCCTGACCCGTGGTGTCCTCGGCGAGCAGCGCGAACTGCGTCTCCGTGCCGGACTCGTTGCGGAAGGCGCGTCCCGGCGGGATCTCCTCCGGCACCTTGCGGGTGGGGATGCCGAGGGAGGAGAAGTCGCTGCGGTCGGCGAGCCGCAGACCGTACTTGTCCTCCGTGAGGCTCGCGATACGGCCCACCAGCAGCGTCCGGTCGCCGGTCAGCACCAGGTGGATGCCGACGCTCGCGCCCTCCCGCATCATGGTCTGCAGCTCGTCGGTCAGCGAACCGTGGTCGATCTCGCCGAGCGTGGGCACCCAGCCCTCCCAGCGGTCCAGCAGCACCACGATGTGCGGCAGCCGCTCGTCCTCGGCGGACGCGGCCCGCTGCTCCCCGATGTCCGCGAAGCCGGCCTCCGCCAACAGGTCCTGGCGGCGCGACAGTTCGCCCTTGAGCCGGTTGATCAGCCGGACCACCCGCTCGGTCTGGTTACGGCCGACGACCGCGCCGCAGTGCGGCAGCCGGGTCAGCGCGTTGAGCGCGCCGTTGCCGCAGTCGATGCCGTACAGATGCACGTCCGCCACGGAGTGGGTGCGGGCCAGGGAGCCCGCGATGGTGCGCAGCACCTGTGAGCGGCCGCTGCGCGGGGCGCCGCCGATCATGAGATGGCCGAACGAGGAGAAGTCGACGACGACCGGGCGGCGGGCCTGGTCGGCGGGCAGGTCCTCGACACCGAACGGCGCCGGCGGCAGCGTGCCCGGCGCGGGCGCGTACGACGGCACCTCGATGTCGTCCAGCAGCAGCGTCTCGTCCAGGGCGGGCAGCCACGGGCTGTGCTGGGCGGGGATGCCGAGCGCGGCGTTGGCGTCGCGCACCGCGTCCACCAGCACCTTCAGGTCGGTGATCTCCTCGTCCTCACGCGCCTCGGACTTCGGCTTGGTGAGCGCCGCGCGGCCCAGGTCCTCCCAGGTCAGCGGACCCACCCAGGGCGCGAGGGCGGCCGGGTCCGCGGCGCCGGGCCGCCGCCCGCCGACGCGTCCCGACTGGAATGGCACGAGTGAGGCGTGCCCCAGCCGGGCGTAGGCGCGGCCGGGGGTGCTCTTGGAGATGTGACCCGCCTCGGGCGAGTCGATGACGTCCGTCGACTCACCGGCGTCCGTCACACGCAGCGCGATACGGAGGTTGGTGTTGGCGCGGATCTCGGGGGAGACCACACCGCTCGGCCGCTGCGTGGCGAGCAGCAGGTGGATGCCGAGGGAACGGCCTCGCTGGGCGATGTTCACCAGACCGGTGACGAAGTCCGGCAGGTCGCGCACCATCGAGGCGAACTCGTCGATCACGATGAGCAGCCGCGGCACCGGCGGGTGCGAGGGGTCGCGGCGCACCAGGTCCTGGTAGTCCTCGATGTCCTTGGCGTCGGCGGCGGCCAGGATGTGCTCGCGCCGCTTCAGCTCCGCGCCCAGCGACTCCAGCGCGCGCTCCACGAGATGGGCGTCGAGGTCGGTCACCATGCCGACGGTGTGCGGGAGTTTGACGCAGTCCTTGAACGCGGAGCCGCCCTTGTAGTCGACGAGGACGAACGTCATGTTCTCGGGGGTGTTGGCGACGGCCAGCGCCGCGACGATCGTCTGCAGCAGCTCCGACTTGCCCGAACCGGTCGTACCGGCGATGAGGCCGTGCGGGCCGTCCTTGCGCATGTCGATGCCGAACGGCCCGTCGTACGACTCGCCGATGACCGCGAGCGTCGACTGCCCGCCCATCCGCCAGCGCGCCACGATCGCGTCGCTCGTCGGCGGCTCCAGCTGCAGTACGTCCAGGAGACGGCTGGAGCCGGGCAGCGCCGAGTCCTCGGTCTCCCCGCTGATGTCCCGCAGCGGCGACAGGGAACGCGCCAGCCGCAGACACCAGGCGGGCGACACGAAGTCCGGCCGTACGTCCTTGATGCGCTCGGCGCCGGCCTCCTCCACGCGCAGCCGCAGCTTGTCGGGCGCCTGCCGGCCGCCGCGGCCGGGCTCGGGGGTGTCGCTGTGCCACGCCTGGAAGGACGGGAAGCCGCCCGCGACGGCCGGCTGGGCGGCCGCACGGTCGCCGTGCTGCCGCTCCTGCTCCTCGGCGTGCGGCTCGGCCACGACGAACGCCTGGCACTCGCCGGGCAGGAACCGCTCCTCGGCGTCCAGGCAGATCGCGTACATCGACACCGAGGGGCCCTCGCGGAGCAGCCGCACCACACCGGGCAGCGACCGCAGCCGCCGCGAACCGTCCCACACGACCACGATGTCCGGGTCGCTGAACGTCGTGCCCTGCGAGCGGTTCTGCTCGGCGGCCTTCTTACGGGCGTCGAGGATCTGCGTCAGTTCGCCGATCCGGGCGCCGACCGTCTCCGCGTCGGTGCCTATGAGGGCGTTCACGTCCTGGCCGCCGGAGGGGCGGGCGTGCGGCAGCCAGCGCACCCAGTCCCAGGACTCCTGCGCGGAGTTCTCGCTCAGCACGTAGAACTGCACGTCCATCGGGCTGTGCAGCGCGGCGGTCTGCCCGACGGCCCACCGCCCCAGCGCGCGCGCCGAGTCGCCGGGACCGGCCACGCCGATGACGCCGAGCCCGCGCAGGTTCAGCGCGACCGGGGCGTCCTCGATCTTCCAGGTGACCTGACGCCGGTGGTCGTCCTGCTCCGGGTCGTCGAGGACCACCTCGGACGGCATCTGTCCGGTGCCGAACCGCAGCAGCAGATGGTCGCGGTCGGTACGGCGCCGCTCCCACAGCCGGGTGCGGGGCCCGGTGCCCATGGACAGCACGGTCGCCGGGTCGGGGATGGCGTGCCGCCGGTCGTCGCGCTCCTGGACCAGCGCGTCCTGGGCGTCCTTCTCGATCCGGGCCTTCTGCTCCTCGTACTCCTCGACCTGCTTCGCGTGCGACTTGCGGCCGTGCTTCTTGTCGTTGAAGTAGTTGGCGAAGAGGAGGATCGGGCTGAGCGCCGCCATGATCAGGTAGTACCAGCGCTGGAAGATCGCCACCATGACGACCGAACCGACCAGCGGCGTCAGCGCCATGATCCAGGGCAGCGGCCGGGCCTCGTAGTCGCGCGGTTTGGAGGGCAGCCGGAAGCTGGTCTGCCGCTCGGGCCGGCGGAGCCGGGGCGGCCGGTTGTAGTCGAGACCGACGCCGTCGTCGGACCACTTGAGGGCGGCGTTGGGAGGGGAGTAGCGGGCGAGTTCGAGAAGGCTGTTGCCGACGGCGATCTGCCCGCCGAGAGGCCAGTCGAAGCGCCCGCCGCGCTTGGGCCCCTGACTGCTGCCGTCGTCCTTCTTCTTCTTTTTCTTCTTCTTGGGCTTCTTTTTCTTCCTGGAGGAGCTGTCGGAGTCGTCCCCGCTGGTCTCGGCGCGGCGCTTCTCCTCGTCACGGCGCTTCTGGGCGTCGGCGACGGGCTCGCCGTCGAGGGTGACGGTGTCGTGCTCGCCGTGCACGACGACCTGGCAGGTGCCGTCGGTGGCGACGGAGAGGGTCAGCGCGCGGGCCTCGACCTCGGGGTCGTCGACGCGGACGTACGAGGCGTTGCCGCTGCCGATGTCGTAGCGCCCGACGCCGAGCCGGTGCACGAAGCCGGCGGCGGGTCCGCCGACGACGCGCAGTTCGACGAGGCCGGTGGGCTCGCCGGGCAGACAGCCGGAGGGGTCCTGGAGGGAGACGACGGCGCCGTCGCGCAAGGGGGAGCCGACGACGGTGGCGGAGGGGTCGACGGCGTACCCGTCGACGTACACCATCGGCGTGTTCCCGCCGGGCGTCCGCCCCTGGTGCCCGATGGGGATGACCTGGGCGCCGGCGTGCCCGACCTGCGCGGCCAGCTCACGCGCGACGTCCCCCACGGTCGACTCGGGATCGGCATCGAGTACGACATCGGCGGAGTCCCCGCCGTACGGATCGACGACGGTCAGAGTCAGGCGCACGCTTGTCCTCCCCAGGCCCTGCGGCCGCTTCCACCCCGCGGCGCACAGTCCCGCCGACGATATCGGCTGGACCCGCCAGGAAGGCAGTCGGGGAGCGGGCCCGGTGTTCCCGGCAGCAACGGCGTCCACGGCTTGTGACCGTTGCCTTCACAAGGTGGGGATGTGGCGGCGCAGTTCACCCCCGTAAGCTTCTGCCGCAAGAGCGGACGATCACACCGGCGGGCCCGAGAGGCCCCTGAGCCGCAGGGGCCGCGACGGCAGGCCGGCAGTTCCGCGAACAAGGGAGCCACGGGGGTTGGCCCTGCGGCGTTGCGAGAGGGAGCGGCTTCATGGCCAAAGACCTTGACATCACATATCAGGACATGCGGGAAGCTGCCAAGCATGTCGTGAAGGAGAAGGAAAAGCTTCAGGAGAAGCTGGACGGCCTCCGCAAGTACATCAACAACCTCGTCAACTCGGGCTACGTCACGAAGAGCTCCTCGAAGGCCTTCGACGAGAACTTCGACGACTTCACCAACGGCGCGAAGACCACGCTGGACGGCCTCGACGGCATGGGCGACTACCTCACCATGGCGGCGGACAAGTTCGAGCAGATCGACGACGAGCTGGCGAAGGCGGCGCGGAAGTAACTTCCGGCCGCCGGGTGCGGTTACACCGGCCGGTGGGGCGGGCGAGCTGGAGCTTCCCGTCCCATCGGTCGGTGGTGGCGCACCTATGGATGCGAGGCGGGGGCGGGCGGCTGTTGAGGCGTCGGGTCGGGTGGGCCGTCGGCATCGGCGGTTATGCGCTTGCCGTCATCGCCGGGATGTACGTCCTGGCGGACGACGTCGGCCTCGCGGTGCAGGTTCCCTTGTGGGTGGTGCACGGCGCGCTGTTGTTCCTGGGGATGAGGAAGTTCGGGGCACGTGAGTCGAGCTCGTACGCGGCCCTTCGCATCGTGGTTGTGTCGAGCAGGACCAATGGAGGGCGACGGGCCGGGCGGAGCGGTGGGTTGCCCGCAGCCTACAGAACATCGGCCGGAGGCTGCGGGATTTCCCCGATCCAGCACCATTCGCCGGCGTCGGCTTGGGCATCGAGTCGGCTCGCTGTGCCGCTGTGCCGTGCCCTTCGAGGCACAGGTTCTTCTCCTCACGCAGGTGCCCTGATGGGCGGCATACGGGGCGTCGACTTCTGCGAAGATCGCCATCCAAGGCGCCCTCTACATGGGGATCAGTCGGTGACGTTCACCCAGAGACTTCTCACGAAGTCATCCACTGTGTCCGTGAAGACCGCCATCTTTCCCGGGTCGTCCCAGACCATGTAGAAGCACAAGTCGGTGTTGATCTGCTCCAACCTCCAGCCGTACCGCACAGTAGCCATGAGCTGGCCCTCCGGCGTGGACCAGTATCTCGTCGACCGCAGTCCCTCCCCCAGCCGCTCGGTGGCGAATGGGTCCACCTCGACGGGACGGACGAGGCTCTCTGCATCTGCCTGAACCATCGAACGCAGGGTGGTTTGCCGGTCTCCCTCGCACTCGGCCATGAGAATGAAGGCCGGCACGGGCGTTTGGTCGGGCGTCGGGATGAACAGGAAGGCCTGGTCCGCAGGGGTGAGTTTCGACAGAACTTGCGCAAAGGCATCCAGTTGCTGGCGAACGGCCTTTATGCGTCGTCTCTTCGGCCTCTTCTCATGGGCGCTCAATAGGGCTGCCGCGCACAACTCCGCCCACTCCTCGCGCTCGCCGTCGCTGTTCCAGCGCATATGGGTGGGAAACCACTGCAAGGTCTCTGAGTCTGTTTCCACCAGTCTCATTCGTAACTCCATCGGAACGTCGTCATGACGGCATCGAAAAGCTCTACCAGAATGTCTGCAAGTTCACTGTCCGGGCGTCCATCGGCAATGGTACTGAACGACACCGTCAGCCACTTCGGAGTGGCGTGGTTGGGTATCTTCAAGATGTATTCAACTCGTCTTGAGCAGTGCTCCACTTCACGGCTTGGGTCCGGCTGGGCCACACCGTCGACCCGGAATCCCGTCGCGCCGTCGATGGTCACTTCCTCGCTTTGTGAGGCATTCGGACGCAAGGAGCTGAGTACCATCGCGGAATCCATGCCCACTGATGACGCGGTCAGCGGCTCGGAGATGATGAAAGAAGCAGGAAGAGTCATGCCGTCAACGCGTTCCACCGGCAGGTGCAGATCCAGCGCGCGCGCTTCGCGCGCCTGTCGTGCCACCTTCCTGAGGCGCTTGATCAGCTCAAGGCGCGCCTTGGTGAGGTCATCGCGTGGAATGTCGGCGGGCAGCTCCTGCACGGATCCGTCCACGATGCGTTTGATCGCCTCGTTGGTGCCGGCGCGCAGGGGAATCATGTCCCAGCCTGGGGGAGGGACAAGCGTGTAGCCGGTAGGAGTTCCAGCGCTGGTGTCTTCGAAGGACGACTCAGTGGTTCCCGACACGTCGAGTCCTTTCCCATATCGCGGAACAGGCCACGAGGATCGGTGTGACCAGTGCTCCGACAACGCCCACCCAATAGCTGGTGATGATGGCGGGAAGGACAAGAAGGAAGGAGATACCCATGGCATGCGTAAGGCCTGCTGGGCGTCGGCTCCCTCGCGAGTGGCGTAGAAACAGCACGAACAGGCACACGAGAGCGGCCGACACCACGCCGCGCTGAAGCCACACCCAGGCCAAGCCCAGCGATTCAGGAATCAGGAAGGCGCCGCCGACATAGATGATGATGTAGGCGAACGGAATGATGAGGCACAGGCGGGCGAGCGACACAACTCCTCCGCCCAATCGTTCCCACAGTGATTTGGTCTCACTTCTGCGTGACGTCACGTTATTCATTTCCCTTTGCTGCTGTCACCATGAAGATCCGACGGGGGCTTTCCAAGTGTTCTCTTTCCATTCGTTGTAGCCGTCGCTCGACCACTTGTCGGGGAGTACTCCGTCTGTCGCCTTGGATGCAGCGCTCCAGGCGTCGCTCTGCCCGAAGGTCTTGTCCACGGCGTCCGCCCCGGCACCAGCGTAGATGGCGGCCAGGGAAATGCCGTACCCCGCCCTGGCCTTCGCAGTGTTGCCAACGGCTGCTTCAGGGAAGGCAGCCTTGTTCTTGGCGAACTGAGAGTAGATGCCATGGAGCTCGTCGTCACCGAGGTGTGCCCACTTGGCTCCCGCGCTCGACTCGGTCGCCTCCTTGGCCACCCGTCCGGCATCGTCAGAGATCTTCTTGCGGGTGAAGGTCAACAGGTCCTTGTAGAACTTCTTCGCGCCCTCGTCGGCGGTGTTCGAGATGGCTCTTTGCAGCGAGTTCATCATCGATTTGTGAGCACGCAAACCCGCCTTGAGTCCGGCTTGCCGTCCGGTGACGGCACCCGCCTTGGTTGCAGCATTGGCGCCCTTGAGCATCGTGAGGCCGGCTCGGCCGGCACCCATGGTCAGCAAGCCGACCGAGTCCATGGCTACTTCCATCCAACTGGCCTCTCCGGCCGCGGCAAGGATCGCTCTCGCGCCTAGGATGATTCCGCCGAGTGCCAGGGCAAGGACATTCAAGCCCGGGATGAACAGTGCGATGACGCCGATGATCGTCGCGGCCCATCCCAAAGCGTCCAACACCACCTTGATGGTGTCGATGTTGTCATGGATCCAGCCTTTGAAGTTGTCCCACCAACTGTCCTCGATCGCGTCGTCAAGCTGGTCGCGAATCTTGTCGGCGTGATGGCGAGCTCGTTCGTCCCTGCGCTCCTTGATGCGTTCGAGCTGCACCCGATACGTGTGCAACGGGTCGCTCTGGGCGCCGCTGGGTGACGCTGTGGGAGCCGGGGCCGTGCCCTCGCCGGACTCGGCCTTGGCCTTCTCAGCCTCGAGGTGCTCCTGCTCCTTCTTGGCGTTGGCCAGAACCTTGTCGGCCTCACCTTGGAACTCTTCGAGGTCGTTCGCCCAGTTGGTGAGGTGGCCGTGGACCCTCTCGTAACGGCTCGCCACCTGGTCGAGTCGTTTCTCCAGGCCCTCAGCCTCTTCCTGCAGCCTTGATGCGTACTTTCCCTTGAGTTCGTTGTCGCGACCGATACCGCGCAGAAGTGTGGCCTGCTCGCGAAGCGTGCTGGCCACCGACTTCATGTGCTTGACCTCGCTGTGTATTTCTTGCGGGTCCCCCGGCACAGGGTCGGAGTCGGCGAGGGGATGCCAGTCGCGTGGGCGAGGTTTGGAGGATGGGGTCACTTCTTCTTCCTCGCCTTACGAAGCTCTTCGGCCAGCTTGGCGTCGGCTCCAGAGAAGCCGTCGATGGTGGCTTTCACCAACTCCCCGACGGTTTTCACGCTTTCGAGTAGCTTGCCGCGGTGATCATCCCAGTTGTCCACGAACTTGCCCATGGCATCGGATATCTCACTGTTGCCCCAATAAGGATGCATGTCATCCTTTCGGTTGTTGAGATCCTTGAGTTCTCTCTGGATCTCCTTCAGTCGGGATTCCGACTTCACCAACAGGTCAACGTTAACGATGAGGTCCGAGTCGCCAGCCATGATGTCCTTGATGTTCTCGAGTTGGGGTATCGCGAGCGCTCACGCCGTCGTCCGTGGTATTGGGGCGCTTCAGCGGTTGACTGCCTGGATTTCCTGGACGGTGACGGCCTGGTCGTTGCCGAAGGTGCCGTCCGGGAGGTCGTCTCCGGCACCGCCGGTGCCGGTCCAGGAGATGTCCCAGGTGATCGTGGCCTGGAGGTTGTACGTCCCGTTGCCCGACGAGCGGAGGTAGGTGATGCCGCACGGCGGGGTGCGGTTCGCCTTGCCCTTCGCGTAGGGCTCGCCGATCGAGCTGTCGTCGTTGATCACGCATTCGCCGGATGCCGGGTAGGTGACGGCGTCGTCGGTGCCTGGCTCGAGGGTCAGGGTCACCGGCTTTGCTGTCGTTGTGGCTTGGAGGTTGAAGCCCGGCACGTTGAGGGCTGCCGTCGCCTGCACCTCGTCGAACACGGCCTTGTCGAGCCATGCCCAGGTTGGGAGGTTGACCTTGGTGGTCTGCTCCGGGGCGAGGGTCACCTCGGTGTCGGGCAGTTGCATGTGCTGGTAGGCCAGGGCCGCGAGGATCTCCGGGGTGATGGCTTCCTCGTACTGCGGAGGCGGGGCCTCGCCGTTGTCGACCCAGAAGGGGAGGTCGTTGCAGGAACTGCGCTTCAACAGGTCTGGTTCGTTGGGATTCTCGACGGCGGCCCAGAACATGCCCTCGCCGTCCTTGTCGACGTTGTAGTCCTTGTAGCCGGGGGTGTCGGTCCAGCCGTACTCGTTCTCGTAATGCCGCTTCAGCTCGCTCAGGGCCGCGCCGGCGTGACCGCCCATGCCGGGGGCGCTCATCTGCCTCTCGATGTCCTGGGACATCTTCTTCTTGAAGTCCTTGGCACCGAGGTAGGGGGCGTACCAGCAGGGCGGCGGGGTCCAGTTGACGTCGGTCGACGTCACATTTCCCCTGCTTCCGTTCGTGGCGACGGAACCGGAGTATGTGATGCGGGCAGTGGCGTAGATGCCCTTGTCGTTGCTTCCACCGGACTGCTCGGAGGCCCCTTTGTCGGAGCCCACCGGTTTTGCGGCGTATGCGACGTCGGTGAGTGCGATGGCGCTGAGCATGAGAGCGAGTGCCGCGGCACCGGTCAGCGAGCGACAATGTCTCATCACTGGCACTTTGCCGCCTTCGTCTCGACGAAGACCTTCGATGCCTGCCACAGGGTGTCCGACGTGGGGAACTTGGCCATGATGATCTTGTAGTAGTCGAAATCCTCAATGCTGGGTTCTGTCGTCAATACCTTTCCGGTCTTCACCTCCTTACCGAAGAACTTGCCGGCGTCGGCGCAGAAGGCAACCTCCACTGACGTGCCGCTATCGGCCGATCGCGTGGTCGCGTTGTAATGGCGGAGGGTGCCGGTGGCGGTCCAACCGCCGTCGATCCAGGCGTTGACCTGAGTCTTTGCGTAATGCAATCCCTCGCCGGTGGAATAGGTCGCGATGGCCGCTTCGTTGGCGGTGCGCTTGTCGACGCCGCGATAGATGGCGCGGAAGAAGTTGGCGGCATCTTCCATCGCCGCCGCCTCGTTCTTGTCCTCCGGCTTGTCCCAGTCGAAGACGAGGTTCATGTCCGCGGGCAGCGACAGGTCCACGCCGTCGGGCTTGTCCTCCTGGGGCGCGGCCGGTTCCGCCGACTTGCTCGGCTGCTCGGACTCCTGGCCTGCGCCGGCGATCTCGTCGCTGCCGGTGGAGCTTTCGTCCCCACCGCCGCAGGCCGTGAGCAGCAGGGCCGCCGCGGTGGCGAACGCGGCGGCGGTGGGCAAGGTGCGGCGCTTCACAGTGACTCCCCGTGAGACAGAAGTGCAGTTGAGATCAGAGACGGTATCGGTGTGGTTTTCGGTTTCGCCAGTGCGATGAGGGCCATGGCCTTATGTCTCGCCGGTCAGGCCGGTTCGTCGGGAAGGGCTTCGAGGGGATCGGTGAAGGAGACGGTCTGCAGCAGCGCCGACATCAAGCGGTAGACCGAGGCCCAGTGCTCCATGGATGCCGTGTGGAGCGTGAACACGGCCGTGTACGAGCCCGTGGGGAACGGGACGTGCGCCTGGATCTGGCCGGTGAGGAGCTTCGCTTCCTCGCCGGTCGCCGTCACGTCCGGGTTGAGCCGGTACTCGCGCACGCTGATGCACGACACCGCCGGTCCGCAGGGCAGGTCGAGCCAGATCGCGTCGTTGTAGGGGTCGGCGGAGAGCGTGGCGAGGATTCCTTGGGCCACGGCGTCCGTGTCCTCGCCGGAGTGGTCGGTCTGCATGACGCCGACGGTGAAGGCGCACTGGACGACGCCTTCCCCAGGCTCGTGCCTTACGGACTCGTCCGTCAGGGTTTCTTCGCCATCGTCCGCCGCGGAGAACAGGCCCATGGCGGCGTAGGAGAGGCCGGCGTCACCCATCATCTCGGCGATGGCCTCGTAATAGGGAGCGGCGGGCTCCCAGATGTTCGCGTCACCGCGTGAGTAGAGCTCGCGTACGAAGGAACGGGCGCGTTCCGTGCGCTCCTCCGGGGTCGCGGCGATCGGGAGGGCGAAGAAGCCCTCGGGGGCCACGAACCACAGAGGGGGGAGGGTGTCGGGACGCGTTGAGGTGTGGGGCGGTGGGCATGGTGCGGAGGCCGTTCGGTGGGTGGGGGAGAGGGTCAGGTCAGGAAGTCCTGAGAGTGGTACTCCGTGATCGGCATTTCTCTTCCGTAGCTGTCCATGAGACTGTTCAGCCCCGGGTGGCCGAACATCACGTCCGTCTTGCTCGGCGCCAGTGAACTTGTTCCATCATCGGCCTGAGCTGGCCAGATGCAGGGTCAGGACGGCTTGGACGAGGCTCGTGATGCGGGTGGTCGAGCACCGCAGTTTGCGGAGGAGCCGCCAGGACTTGAGGGTGGCCACGGCCTGCTCGACCAGGGCCCGGATCTTCGCGTGGGACCGGTTGACGGCCTTCTGGCCTGTGGAGAGGTTCTCCCAACGTCCCCAGTACGGAACCCGGACCGTGCCCCCGGCGCCTCGGTATCCCTTGTCGGCCCAGCAGGTGATGCCAGCGTCTGTGAGAGCGGCGATGATGCCGTGTTCACGGGCGGCCCGGGCATCGTGGACGGCTCCGGGCAGAGCTGGCGACGCCCACAGCAGCCGGCCGGACGGATCAGCCAGGACCTGCACGTTCATCCCGTGCTTCTTGTGCTTGCCGGAGTAGAAGGGGCGGTCCGCGGCGATCCGGTCGATCGGCAGGAGGGTGCCGTCCAGCAGAACGAACGCCTTGGTCGATGCCGTCCGGGCCGCCTCCGCGATAGTCGGGGCGAGGGCGGCCAGGAGCTCAACGGCCTCGGCGACGTACCGGTAGGCCGTCGTGGTTCCGATGCCGAATCCGGCTGCGAGCTGGGCATACGGGTGGCCGTTGCGAGGGTGGGCGAGGGTGAGTGGGGCCTGCTGGTCCGGGCTCAGGCGCCGCCATCCGGTACCGAGTTCCCGGCGGCGCCGACGGAGTCTGGCGGACAGGAAGCGCAGGGCAGAACTGGACACGTCGACGCCCGACGGGTAGACAAGCACACGAAGCCTCTGGTGGAGACGGATTTCTTGGTCGAAAACCCATCTACCAGGGGCTTCACCTGCCTGTCAGCCCAACTGACGTGCCCAGTCGCCAGGTTGGAAAGAGCTCAGTGGCTCCATCGCCACGGCGATCAATTCCGGAGTGTCGTGATGCCCGTGGACCATGACTTGGGAGACCGGGCGCTGCGTGCCAGTGGCCCAATCCCCGAATGGCAGCATCAGAACAGCAGGACCCCGTTCGCCACCACGTCTGGGCGAGGAAGGCCGGATACTCTGAAATGACCTACTTCAAGGAATGAAGATGGCTAGTGAGCGCGCCAGTTCTTCCAGATCAGCGGCAGCGTGCATGATTCTGGCAACGTCTTCGGTGGCCGTCCAGACAACTACGTCCGCTTCGTGCTCAGCGACTTGCCACGCATATCGAACACAGGCGAGTACATGCGGCGAATCTTTCTGGGTGACGTACCGAAACGTCGTCAGACCTTCACCCAAGTGTTCGGAGTGGAAGGGCTTCACCACAGGAGGCTCAACAGCGTTCGGGTCGTCTGCCTCGGTGAGAGCGCGCAGCGCGAGGTGGCGCGGCTCTCCCGCTGGGCCGATTGCTGCGCAAACCGGGAGCGGCATATCTGTTGGATGGGCAAGATGTAGAAATAGCCAGTGGTCAGACCCAGGAGGGCAAAGGGCTTCGGCACAACGGAACAGGGTTTCGCCTACGAAATCCACACCGTTAGGCCCAGGATCGATTTCTCGTTCCGACCACAGGTCTTCGGCCTGTTCCAGGCACCAGGATCTGATGTCATCCCATTCCTCGAAGGGGGCCGAGGGTCCTGACCGGGGAGGGACGATTACCCAGGGATAAAAGTCGACGTACTCGATGTCGATGATTGGCCAGAAAACGCCGCTCATTCGAACCTCCAGCGAAAGGTTGCCATCACTGCATCGAACCACTCGACGAGAACCTCTGCGAGCTCATCTCTCGGGTTCCCTCCTCCTACCGTCGAGAAGGCGGCCACAAACCACCGGGCAGGATCCCCGGGCACGGATGCGATGTACTCGATGCGGCGTGAGGCGACATCTACGCCGTGGGTGGGATCCGCCTCCGCGACGAACTCACGCCGGACGGCGACTGCCCCGTCGACCTCTCCAGAACTGAGATCAGCGTTTACTCTCTCCCGAGACAGCAACTGCACTACCAGGTCGGTGGGATCTGCGAACGTTGCTCCCGGTTCGCGCTCCGGTAGGGTCGTTTCCGTCACAAGGATTGACGCGCCAAGGTTGAATTCCTGATCGCCCACAGGCTTCACCGGAACGTATAGATCGAGTCCGTTTTTCTGCTGAGCTTGAGTGACAGAGCTTCGGAAGCGTGCCGATATTACCTTCTTGTAGGGTCCGATTTTGTCCGGGGGAAGATGTTCCGGGATACGTGAAAACAAGTCCTTCAGGATGCTTCCAACAGCTTCTTCCGTGCCCTGACGCAGGGGTACTTGAGCCCACTGGGAAGGCAGCAAAAGGCGGTAACCTGTCGCCGGCTTACTGCTTCCATCCGTCGCCGCGGTGTGCTCAGCGTCCATGTGTGGACTCCCGATGGTTGAGATAGTGAACTCCTGACAGCCCACCCAGGCTTGCGGCCACCCCTAGCCAAAGGATCCATTCACCTTGCAACACGGCGGATGCCAGTGCGTAGAGGAGGTAGAACGCCAGTGCGCTCCTGAGGAACATTCGCTCATTAGACAGTGTCGCCCAGTCGGCCGGGCGTCGTGCCAGCCAGAGGAGAATCACCGGTGTGACAGAGACCATCAACCATTCCCAAGTGGGCATGGGTAGCAATTCCTCGCCGAAGATGTCTTCGGTGAAGGGACCAGCCAGCACTCGGAAAACGGCTAGGAGGAAGACCACCTTCACTCCTGCGACGCAGTAGGAGAGAAGAGGAACTTTCTGGTCATCTGCTTCGGTCTGACGAGGTTCCGTCATCGATCGGACTCCTTCACCACTGGGACCCTACGGCTGCGGTCATGCGACCCTTCATCCGGCTGTAACCATCATCAGTCATGGAGTCCGCTCCCTTGTCGCCCACATCCAGTACAGTGGAAGCCGTCCATGAGCCCCGGACCACGTCTGCGTGGCGTTGAGCTTGGCTGGCGTTGGAGGCGAGTTCGGGGCTATTCGGGTGCGTGTCACGCCACTTGTTGATATCTTTGATTTGTTTGGCAAGGTTCTCATCCCCGATGGATTTCGCCTTGTCACTTGCGGTAATCTGCGGCATTTCGGCATCGCGCACCTCGTCGGCGGCACGCTTCCCAGCGGCGCGGTTCTCGCCCTCTAGGCGCAACCGTCTGGCTCGGGCGTTCTCACGGTTTTTTCGTGAAGTACCACCACCGCGCTTCCTCTCCGACTTAGCCGCAGTCTTCCGAGCCCCTGCGTTGGCCCGCGCGGCCTGGGCGGTAGACTTTTCTTTGGCAAGACCGGCTGCCGCCTTGCGTGAGTTTTGCTGCAAGGCTTTGATAGCTTTCGCCGCTTTCATGCCGTTACGCGCCAATTTCAGTGCGCCGAGATCCATCAAAACGTCAAACCAAGACCCGTTTCCGGTGACGGCCTGCGTGATGTGGATGGCAGCTACAACGACCGTGAGGGCAAGGGCAATTACACCCAAGGCGGGGAAGAATATGGCGACGGCGCCGACGATGGTAGCGGCCCAACTGGCCCAGTCTGCGATGTCTCCTAGCCAGTCTGCGTCAGCCACCCAGCCCTTGATGTCGTTCCACCAGCTGTCCTTCATGTCGTCATCGATGGACGACCTGATTTTGCGAGCGAAGTGGCTGGAGCGTTCCTGGTAACCTCCCTCTGCCGAGTTAAGGCGTTTACGAGCCTCCTCTAGGTCTTCCTTGGCCTGTTTGAGGACCGGATCTTCATCCGAACTGTCTTGCTCGCCCTTCTTCTCGCTGTCACCAGGTGAATGATCGTCTCTCTTGGAGCGGCTTTCGATGGTCCGCTGGGCTTCCTGGGCATCATGAAGTGCCTTGTCCGCCCGCTTCTGGAAATCCTCCAACTCGTCAGCCCAGTTGGATAGGTACCCCTTGACCTCACGATATCGATCTTCTGCTAGATCGAGTTTGCGCCCCAGTCCGCGGGCGTTCTCGGCTAGTTCGTCAGCGTATTTACCTTTCAGGTTGTCGGTATCAGCCATCGCGGTGAGTGCCTCCGCCTGAGTGCGCAGATACTCGGCGATCTTCTTCATGTGCTTGACCTGTTCGCGGACTTCAACCGGGTCGCCAGGTACTGGGTCGCTTTCGCGTAGTGGATGCCAGTCGGCGGGTCTTGCCATATTGGCTCCTCAGGGAAGGTGTGAAGTAGGCGGATAAGTTTTCTTACTTCTTTTTGCCGGCTTTGGTCAACTCGTCCTCGAGTCCCTGGAAGGCGTCGCGTGTCGCTTCAACCATCTTTCCGACGTTTTCCAAAGACTCAAGTAGACGCTTTCTGTTGTCGTCCCAGTTGTCTATAAAATCCGTCATGGCGCTCTTAAGTTCTTCGGCCCCGACGGCGGCGGTGATTTCTCCCTTCCACTCGCCGAGATTGTTGAATTCTTTTTGGATTGCTTTTAGTTGCTTTGCTGACTTCTTCAGAAGTGTAAGGTCGACAGTCAAGTCGGACATGTAACCATCCAGGCTGGTCGGGGTGAGAAGCGGATCTGCGTAAAGACGCAGGGTGGCTGTTTTAAGTTCAGGCAGGGGTCCCTCTGCAGCTCACCGGTTGACAGCCTGGATCTCCTGTACTGTCACATCCTGGGTAGTGCCGAAAATGCCGTCGGGTAGGTCGCCGCCCGTGCCGCCAGTTCCCGCCCAGCTGATCTTCCAGGTGATCGTCGCCTGCAGCATGAAGGTGCTGCCGCTGGACGACCGTAGATATTTGAGACCACAGGGCGGTGTCCGTTCGGCCTTACCCTCGGCGTACGGCTCTCCGATGGAGCCGTCGCCGTTGATGCGGCACTCCCCGGAGGAAGGATAGAGTTCAGCGTCTTCTGTGCCCGGGGCCAATTTGAGGGAAACCGGCTCGGCCGTGGTAGTTGCCTGGATATTGAGACCAGGTGTGTCAAGCGATGCAGTGACTGACACGGGTTGGAACTCACCCTTGTCCAGCCAAGCCCATGTGGGGAGGTTGACCTTGGTTGCGGTCTTGGGGGCGAGCGTCACCTCGGTCCCGGGGACCTTGATCTGTTCATACGCCAGGCCCGCAAGGATTTCAGGAGTGATGGCGTTCTCGACGTCCGGCGTCTCACCGTTTTCAGCCCAGAAGGGGAGCGTTGAATTGCAGGAAGTCCTTTCGAGGATGGGAGCGTTCGGGTTCTCGACTGGGCCCCACCACATTCCCTCGTCCTGCTTGTCTAGGTTGTAGTTCTTGTACTTTCCGTCCTTATAAATCTGGCGGAACTCGTATGATCCCTTCCTTGCGTGAGGAGCTTGATTGGGGTCGTTGGCAACCTTCTTGTAACCGGCCTCGGTCTCCTTGGCGAACTTTTCTGCGGTCCACTTGGGCGCCAGCCAGCATGCCGGGGGTGACCAGGAACCACCCGACACTGCCACGGACCCGACGTCGGGTCCGGATCCGTTCTTCGAGGTGTCATACGAGATAGCTGTGGCCCTGGCATAGAGGTCGTCCCCTTCAAGGCCGGCACCGGTGTCCGTGCCCTTGTCGACAGGGCCGCCGCCGAAGGCACTGGGCGAGGCTGTCAGGAGGAGGACGGTCGCGAGGCCCGCTATGCACAGGTTGCGGAAGGCTACGCTTTGCACTGCGTGGCCTCCTCCTGAACTTCGATGGTTTCAGCGGTCCACAGGCCCTTGGCATCCTTGGATGCCGTCATGACGATCTCGAAGAAGTAGTAGTCCTTGTCGCTGGGCTCAGTCTTGAGGACCTTCTGAGTCTTGACCTCTTTGCCGTAGAACTTCGAGTCGTCGTCGCAGAAGGAAACCGAGGCGCGGCTACCGTCACCCGCCATCTCCACGTTGGCCCGCGTATAGCGCTGCACACCGGTGATGGTCCAGCCACCGTCGACGTACTGTTGGATCTGCTTCTTCGCGTACGTCTGAGCGCTGCCGCCGGGCGTGGAGTAGAACTTGTAGGCCGAGTGCTCCATGTCCTGTTGGACGATGCCGTAGTTGATGGCCCGCACGAAGTTCTCCGCGTCATGGAGCGCTGCTGCCTGTTTGGCGTCTGACGGCTCGGCGCGATCGAACTCCATCCTGAAGTCCGAGGGGAAGGTCAGCTTCGGGCGCTTGAGGCCCGAGGCGTTCTGGGATGCGGTGGGCGACATCGACGGCTCGGTGCTACCGGTATCGGCACCCGCGATCTTGTCGCTGTCATTCGAGCTGTCCTCCCCGCCGCTGCAGGCCGTCAGCAGCAGGGTTGCTGCTGACGCAAACGTGACAGCAACGGACAAAGGTCGGCGCTTCACAGTGACTCCCCGTGAGACAGAAGTGCAGTCGAGAGCAGAGACGGTATCGGTGCCGCTTCCGGTTTCGCCAGGACGAAGAGCCCGTGAAGGGGTGCGATTGCCGCGTGGCGGGCTGAACGGGAGTGATCGGGCGTATCTTCGAAACATGCAGGTCACGTCAGTCGTATCGTTTCTCGGGGACCGCACTGTGTGCCATGCCACTCAACGACCCTGCTGTTCGTTTCTCGATGCCAGTGCGAAGAGCGGCAGCAGTGCGCTGGGCTGGGTCTACCAGAGCGGTGTGTCACCTCAGCTTCGCGGGCTGCATCCTCGCAGCTGCTGACAAGTCACCCGCGCGGACGAACGGGGCTCGGCGCGTGCGGGACACGCTTTGGGGTGACGTCGCCGCCGTGAAGCTGAGTGTCTCTCGCGGCGGTGACACGGGAGCGGGATGGGAGCGTGGTGGCTACCTTTCGAACTCTGGAACTCGGAGGTCAGGACCCGTGCGAGGGCCGCTTCCTGCTTGCCCAGCGGCAGTTGGGTCGTCTTGAGCACCCGTGGCGTACAGGCCAACCTGTCGGCGGCCAACGCCGACGAGGACTCGTGGGGGGGGCGAACTCGCCGTCGTGATCCTAAAGCGAGGAGCCCTCTACCTCAGCGCAAGTGACCACCAGCCAGGCCGGCCCTTGGGACGGCGCGACGCGACGGCCATGGCTGGGGTGGAACGGTTCACCAGAGGGCTCCTCAAAGCCTCAGCGGGGGTAGGAACGTCAGTCGTCGAGCAGCGCGCGCAGATGAGGGGACAGATCCGGCGTTTCCGCACCCGCCGCCCGAGCCGCCACGACAGCTCGGGCGTACGCCTCCGCCTCCGGTCGCAGGCCCGCCTTCCGGCTTCCCTGGCGGTGGCCCGTGATCCAGACGACGACGGCGAGGGGTACAAGGGCGAGCGCGGCGAGACCGAGGGGCTCGCCCGAGCTGACCGCCACCGCGGGTCCGATACCGCCGGCGAACAGCATTAGCCAGCCCACCTCGTCGTGCCAGCCGCCCTGGTCGGCGATGCGCTCGTACTCCGACACCGCGGCCGGTTTCCGCGGGGCTGTTGCTGCCGAGGGCGTGCGGGACTCGTCGTCGGACCGTTCCGCCTGCACGTACCTCGGGATCGGTGTGACGCCTTTCCCGCCGCCGTCTTCCCTGCGGCCCTCCAGCCACGCCGGCACATGAGCCGGCTCGATGCCGTACGCCCGGGCGAGGCCCAGCACCTCGCGGTAGCCCGCCAGTTCCTTGTGCATCAGGGCGCGCTTCCAGCGGAGGCGGACCAGCGTCAGGCACGCCACCGCCACGACCAGCAGCGGGCCCGCGGGGGCGTAGGCGAGTAGTGGCTTGCCGACCGTCGCGGGGACGACGTTGCCGACGAACGGCCAGATCACGCCCGCCGCCAGAGCGAGACCGCCGATCCATCCGGCGGTTCCCCGAGAGGCCTGGTCCACGGCATGCCGGTGCCGCGCGAGCAGGTCGCTCACGGCCGCATCCTCGGTGTAGTCGACACCGGTACGCGCCCCGACGGCACGCACGCTGTCCAGCAGGCGCGAGTCCGTTGCCAAAGCCGCACCGCCGAGCGGAGGTGTCACCGTCCGTGTCTCCGTCACCGTGGATCCCCCCTCGTGATGGTGGCCTGTCGCGTGCCGCGTGCTCGATTGCGTTCCTCGGTGCCGGGATCGGCGTGGCTCGGTGGCCCTCAGCCACCGGACAGTCACCGAGTTGAGGCACGATGATGGCACGCGTCTCCAGCGCCTTCGAGAGATGGGCTCAGCCCGACGCGCGGGCGGAGCTGTGAAACGGGCCGTGTTCAGCGGTTGACCGACTGGATCTCCTGAACGGTGACCGCCTGGTCGTTGCCGAAGGTCCCGTCGGGGAGGTCGCCTCCCGCACCGCCGGTGCCGGTCCAGGAGATCTCCCAGGTGATCGTGGCCCGCAACGTGAACGTGCCGTCGCCGGAGGAGCGCAGGTACTTCAGCCCGCAGGGCGGAGTCCGGTCGGCCTTACCGCGGGTGTACGGCTCCCCGATCGACCCGTCGGCGTTGATCACGCACTCGCCCGAGGCGGGGTACGTCTCGGCGTCCGGCGTGCCGGGCTCCAGCCTCAGGGAGACGGGCCTGGCCGTGGTGGTCGCCTGGATGTTCAGCCCGCCCACGGCGATCGAGGCGGTCACCGACGTCTCCTTGAACCTGGCCCTGTCCAGCCAGGCCCAGGTCGGCAGGTTCACCTTCGTCGCGGCCTCCGGCCTGAGGGTCACCTCCGCCGCCGGCAGACGGACGCGGTTGTAGGCGAGCTCGGCGAGTACCTCGGGAGTGACCGCGTTCTCGACCGGGACGGGGTCGCCGTTCTCCACCCAGAACGGCAGCTTGTCGCAGGCCTGCGCCTCGGGCTCCATCCAGCGGTCCTCGTCACGGACGGCGACCCAGAAGGAGCCCTCGTCCTTCTTGCCGAGGTTGTAGTTCTTGTACGTGCCGTCCTTGTAGTCGTCGCGGAACATGCCGACCGACTGCTTGGCGTAGCTGTGCTGGCCGGGGGTGTTGACCGTCTCCTCGTACCTGGACTCGACGTAGTCGCGGAACTGCTCCGCCGAGCGGGGTTCGTACCAGCAGGCGGGAGGGGTCCAGTCACCCACGGGCCGCAGGGCGCCGTCGCCGTTGCCGTCGCCGCCGCCTCGGGAGCCGGAGGTGGAGCCGCTGTAGACCACCTTCGACACGAGGCTGGCGCCTTCGCGGCTGCCGCTCGTCTCCGTCTTCTGACCGTTCGATGCCCCCGGAGTGCCCCACGCGAACGCCGTTCCGGGCAGAAGGGCGAGTACCCCGGCAACCGACGCCGTGGTGAGTCGGCGGTGCCGTTCCCTCACTGCACGCACTTCTTGTTCCCCCGCTCCGACTCGAGCTTGGTGGTCTGCCAGACCCCCTCGTCGTTCTTCTCCAGACGCGTGCTGTACAGCACGTAGGAGTCGTCGGTCGCGGGGGTCTTGTCCACCTTGTTCGTCTTGCGGTCCTTGTTGTACGCCTCGCTCTCATCGGCACAGTACGAGACGCCTGCGGACTCCTTGTCGAACACGCTGATCTCGGGCGCGAAGTAGCGCACGGACCCGGAGTAGGTGAGCCCGGCGTCCACGATCCCCTTGACCCAGTCCTGACTGCCCGCGAGGGCGGTGCCGGACTGGTAGAAGCTGAGCGCCGGGGACTCGGGGTCGCCCTTCGTGACGGCGTACGTCACCGCCGTCTGCGCCCGGCCGGCGTCCGCCAGGGCCGCGTCCTTCGTGGCATCGCCGGTCTTCCAGCCTTCGAACCGCTCCTCCACGTCCCCGGGCAGGGTCATGTCCGGACGCTCGGCCGACGCCTCGGGCGCGCTGGAGGAGGGCGACGCCGTGCTCTTCCCGGTGTCCGTCCCCGCGATCTCGTCCCCGGCCTTCGACCCGCCCTCTTCACCACCACACCCCATCAGCAACAGAGCCGATGTCGCGGCGAACGCTACAGCGATGGGCAATGAGCGGCGCTTCACAGTGACTCCCCGTGAGACAGAAGTGCAGTCAGGCCAATGACGGTATCCATGTGGCCTCCGGTTTCGCCACGTAGGTCCATCGGGTGACCCCGCCCCCGTGTACACCCCGTCACCGAACCGGGCGAATCCGCCCATCCACCCCCGGCGTTCGTGGTCGAGTCGTGAGAAGTTCATGCGTGACGCGTGAGGAGTGGGGCGTCGTAGGTGATCCTTCCCGCATCGGCCGCCCGGGGTGCACGGTGTCTGGCCGTGAATGACCCCCTCCGACAGGGTCGTTCAACCATGAAGTTGCTGGTGAGCACGCCTCCGGCCCCCGAGGTGAGCGGGGTCACTTCCGTCTTGAGGGCCGTATGCCCGGCTGATACGGTGCCATGGCTTGACACTCACGTACGCGTTGGTTATCCGCCCCGATCAGGGCGGGTACGTCCGACGCGTCCCGCATGTCCGCGCGCGAGCGGACGCGGGTGAAGTGTCCGGGATTTCAAGGAACTTGGCAGACATCATCTTGGGTGTACGGGGAGCGGCTGCGTGAAGATCCAGGAGCGTACGGGGGCGGGCGCGGGTCGTTCCGCGGCTCCGGCTCAACCGTCGGTCGGTGACCGGCTTCCCACTCCGCCCCGCGAGCGCAAGCCCGCCCTCGCCGCGCTCGCCGTGCTGCTGATCCTGGTGGGCGCCCTCGGCGCCACCATGCTCGTGCTGCAGGCCGGCGACCGCATCGAGGTCGTCAAGATCACCCAGGAGATCCCCGCCGGGCAGGCCGTCAACGACAGCAACACCACCTCGGTGATGGTCGCCGAGGACCCGGGCATCCACTACGTCCAGTGGTCCCAGCTCGCCGCCCTGAAGAAGCTGAAGGCCGTCACCACCATCCCCGCCGGCGTGGTCGCCGTCGGGGAGATGTTCGGCGAGGAGGCCAAGGTGCCCGAGGGCAAGGCCCTCGTCGGTGTGTCCCTGAAGGAGGGGCAGTACCCGGCCGGCCTCAAGAACGGTGCCACCGTGGCCGCCTACCGCGTCGGCGGGACCTCCCGCTCCGGGTCCGGTGACGACGCCGACGGCGGTTTGGGCGGCTCGGCCGGCGGTGACTCCGTCATCGTCGACAAGGCCGTCGTCAACTACGTCCAGGACGAAAAGGACGACGACGTCGTCGGCAGCACCAACCTGCCCGTGACGCTCCTCGTCGACGAAGCGCAGGCCACGGTGCTCACCCAGGCCGCCTCCAACGGCGAGGTGGCGCTCGTCCTCGTCCCTGGCAACTAGAAGGCGGCACCCGACCCATGGCCCTCATCGCCCTCGCCGCCGACAAGGGTTCCCCCGGCGTCACCACCGCGGCCGTCGCCCTCGCGGCGGTCTGGCCGCGCCGCGTGCTGCTCGCCGAGACCGACCCGGCGGGCGGTGACCTCGTGTACCGCAGCGCCGCCGCGCACGGCGGCCCGCTCAACCCCAACACCGGCATGCTGTCCATCGCCGCCACCGCGCGGCGCGGTCTCGTGCCCGACCAACTCTGGGACCACGTCCAGCCGTTGAGCGGCGGACTGGAAGTGCTCGTCGGTCTCGGCATCGCCGAGCAGGCCGCCGGTCTGGCCGGGCTGTGGCCCACCCTCGGGCATGCCTTCGCCTCCCTCGCCGACTCGCCCAACGCGCCCGCCGACGTCATCGCCGACTGCGGCCGCATCAGCGGCGACACCCCGGCCGTCGAGCTGTTCCCGCATGCCTCCCTCGTGCTGCTGATCTCCCGCACCGAGCCCGAGGCGCTGGCCCGCGTCCGGGACCGGGCGGCCGCGCTGGCGGGCAAGCTGCACGGCGGGTCGCGCGGCGCCGCCACCCTGAACAGCCCCGTCATCGGCGTCGTCCTCGTCACCGACCCGGGCAACGCGGCCAAGCTGGCGGGCCAGGTCAACGACATGCTCGTGCACGCCCAGACCGGCGCCCGCGTGGTCGGCACCCTCGCCGACGACCCGGCCGGCGCCGAGATGCTCGCCGGGCGCCGCCGCGGCCGGCTGGACAAGTCGCTGCTGATCCGCTCGGCCCGCAAGGTCACCGCCGACGTGTACCAGCAGTACGGCGCCGCGTGGGTCGCTCAGGCCCAGGCCGCCCAGCAGGCCCACGCCACCGCGCCGCCGCAGGGTCACGGAGCCGGGCGATGACCGCTGTCGACCACTCGCTGGTCAAGCGGTTCCGCCAGGAGGCCGGTGACCGGATCGCGGAGCAGCGCCGCCTCGACCAGGTCAACGGCGTCACGCCGATGTCCACCGAGGACGAGCGGCAGTACGCCCGCGCCGTCATAGCCCAGATACTCGAGGAGTACGCCCGCTCCGAGATCAACGCGGGCCGTACGCCGCTGGACGCGGAGACCGAGGAGCAGTACGCGGCCGCCGTGCACGCGGCCCTGTTCGGGGTGGGCCGGCTCCAGCCGCTGCTCGACGATCCCGAGGTCGAGAACATCGACATCAACGGCTGCGACCAGGTGTTCGTCGGCTACTCCGACGGGCGCGAGGAGCGCGGCGAGCCGGTCGCGGAGACCGACGAGGAGCTCATCGAGCTGATCCAGGTGCTGGGCGCCTACTCCGGTCTGTCGTCCCGGCCCTTCGACTCCGCCAACCCGCAGCTCGACCTGCGGCTGCCGGACGGTTCGCGTCTGTCGGCCGTCATGGACGTGGCCCGCAGGCCCGCGCTGTCCATCCGCCGGGCCCGCATGGGCAAGGTGTTCATCTCCGACCTCGTCGGCAACGGCACCCTCACCCCCGAGCTGGGGCACTTCCTGGCCTGCGCGGTCCGCGCCCGCAAGAACATCATGATCGCGGGCGCCACCAACGCCGGTAAGACGACCCTGCTGCGCGCCCTCGCCAACGAGATCCCGCCGCACGAGCGCCTCATCACCGTCGAGCGCGCGCTGGAGCTCGGTCTCGACACCTTTCCCGATCTGCACCCCAACGTGGTGGCGTTCGAGGAGCGGCTGCCCAACTCCGAGGGCCAGGGCGCCATTTCGATGGCGGAGCTGGTGCGCCGGTCGCTGCGTATGAACCCCTCCCGGGTCATCGTCGGCGAGGTGCTCGGCGACGAGATCGTCACCATGCTGAACGCGATGTCGCAGGGCAACGACGGCTCGCTGTCCACGATCCACGCCAACAGCTCCAGCGAGGTGTTCAACCGCATATCCACCTACGCCCTCCAGGCCACCGAGCGGCTGCCGATCGAGGCGAGCCAGATGCTCATCGCCGGCGCGGTGAACTTCGTCGTCTTCATCCAGCGGCGCAACGGCTTCCAGAGCGGCGGACGCCTCCAGCGCATGGTGACCTCCGTGCGCGAGGTCAACGGCGTGGACGGGCGGGTGCTGTCCAGCGAGGTGTTCGCCGAGACGTCCGACGGCCGGGTGATCCCGCACGCCCCCATAGCCTGCCTGGAGGACCTGATGGCCCACGGCTACCGGCCCAGCGGAACGTGGGGGTGAGCCGATGACCACCGATCCGACGACCACCGGTGCCATGG
Organism: Streptomyces cellulosae; assembly: GCA_014655195.1. Classification (GTDB taxonomy): domain Bacteria; phylum Actinomycetota; class Actinomycetes; order Streptomycetales; family Streptomycetaceae; genus Streptomyces; species Streptomyces cellulosae. The sequence goes on from BNBH01000021.1 coordinate 80,786, forward strand.
CCGCCGATCCACTGATGACCTCGGTACCGCCCACCACCGACCTCGCCGCCCTCGGCTCCGTCGGCACGATGGGCGGACTGTTCTCCACCACCGTGCTCTACGCGCTCGCCTGCGGTGTCGCCGTCGGCGGTGGTCTCGCCCTGTTCCTCGTCGCCGTACGCGGACTGCCCGCGAAACCCGAGCACGAGAAGCAGAAGGCGAGCGAGCGCGCAGGCGAGCTGATCCGGTTCGCCGGGCGGCGCGGTTCGCTCGCCGCGCTCGTCGGGCTCGCCGTGCTGCTGATGACGCGCTGGGTCGTCGCCGGCGTCGCCTCCGCCGTCCTCGTCTTCTTCTGGGACCGCCTCTTCGGCGGCGCCTCCGAGGAGCGGGCCGCGATGCGCCGCGTGGAGGCCCTCGCCTCCTGGACGGAGTCGCTGCGCGACACCATCGCCGGGGCGGTCGGCCTGGAGCAGGCCATCCCGGCGTCCGCGCGGGCCGCCGCGCCCGTGCTGCGCCCGCACCTCGACGCGCTCGTCGACCGGCTGCGCGCCCGCACCCCGCTGCCCGAGGCGCTCCAACAGCTCGCCGACGAGATCGACGACGCCTCCGCCGACATCATCGTCGCCGCCCTCATCCTCAACGCCCGTCTGCGCGGCCCCGGTCTGCGACAGGTGCTCGGCGCGCTCGCCAAGTCGGCGCGCGAGGAGGTCGACATGCGGCAGCGCGTCATGGCGCAGCGCGCGTCCACGCGCCGCTCGGTGCAGATCGTGGTCGCCGTGTCGATCGCGTTCGTGCTCGGCCTGTCCGTCTTCAACCGCGACTTCGTCGAGCCGTACGGCACGGCCGTCGGCCAGGTGGTCCTCGCCTGCGTGTGCGGGCTGTTCGCGCTGGGCTTCTGGTGGCTGCGCAAGCTGTCCACCATCGAGACGCCCGAACGCTTTCTGGTGCGCGACGACTCCTCGGTGCGTCTGGTGCGTCCCCGCACCCCGGGCGCCGGGCCCGCGCAGGCGTCGCCGTTCCAGCCGGAAGAGGGGGTACGCCGGTGAACGACGGACTGACGATGCCGGTGGTCGTCGGCGCGGTCGTCGGACTGGGCGTCTACGTCCTGGTCCGCGCGCTGATGCCCACCAAGCGCAGCGCCCTCTCCCAGGTCGCCCGGATCGACGCGATGCGCGCCCGCGGCACGGCGTACGAGTCGGCGCGGCCCACGGACCAGGGATCGTCCGGCCGCTTCGCCTCCCTGCGCGCCCAAGTGGGCGACAAGGTCGCCGAGTTCTACCGGCAGCAGGGCTGGGAGCAGCGGTCCCTGCGCGCCGACCTGGCCGTCCTGGAGCGCAGCTGGGAGAAGTTTCTGGCGACGAAGGTGCTGCTGGCGGTCGCGGGTCTGTTCTTCGGGCCGTTCCTGTTCGCCATCGTCTGGCAGCTCGGCTTCGGCAGCAGCCCGGTCATCCCGGTGTGGCTGGCGCTGTTGTGCGCGGTGCTGTTCTTCGTGCTGCCCGACCTGGAGGTGCGCCGGGACGCCGCCGAGAAGCGGCGCGATCTGCGCCGGGTGATCGGCGCGTACCTGGACCTGGTGTCGATGAGCCTGGCCGGCGGCCGGGGTCTGCCCGAGGCGCTGATGGCGGCGGCCGAGGTGTCCGACGGCTGGGCCACGCAGCGGATCCGCAACGCGCTCGCCGACGCCCGGATCACCGGTGTCAGCCAGTGGCAGGCGCTCGGCCAGCTCGGGGAGGAGCTGGGGGTGGAGGAGCTGAAGGACCTGTCCGCCTCGCTGGCCCTCGTCGCGGACGACGGCGCGAAGGTACGGGAGTCCCTCGCCTCGCGCGCCGAGACCATGCGCCACCGCGAACTCGCCGAGATCGAGGGCAGCGCGGGCGAGAAGTCCCAGTCGATGCTCGTGGCGCAGCTGCTGCTGTGCGCGGGGTTCCTGGTGTTCCTGATCTTCCCGGCGGCGATGCGGGTGTTCCAGGTGTGAGATACCGGACCGGTGAGCCGCGAACCGCGGACCGCGCGCCGTACGTCAGAACTTCCGTGAACCGAATTCGAGAGGACAACGCGTCATGAACGGACGTACCTTCCAGACCGGCATCCCCGCCGTCGACTTCCTGGTCACCTTCATGCGGGCCCGTGTCGAGCGGGCGCGCTCCGGCGAACTGGACCGTGGCGCCTCCGCGGTCGAGTGGGTCATCATCTCGGCCGTCGTCGTGGCGATCGTCGGCGTCGTGGCCGCGATCATCAACGCCGCGCTCAGCGAGGGCGCCAACAAGGTCGGCGACTGCATCAAGGGCGCGGACGCGGGCAAGACCTGCTGACCGCACGTACCTTCTCGACGTCGACGTCAACGGGGATGCCGGTGCGCGTACGCAGCTGGGTACGCCGACGGGTGGAGGCCGCCTCCGCCCGCGGCGATTCCGGCATGACCGCGATCGAGTTCGTCTTCCTCACGCCCGTCCTGTTCTTCATGATCTTCGCGACGGTGCAGTTCGCGCTGTACTTCTTCGCCGATCATGTCGCCCAGGCGGCGGCGCAGGCGGGCGCCCGCAAGGCGCGGGCCACGGCGGACGCCGAGCCGGGCGGCTGGCGGGGCGAGGCGCGGGACGTGGTGGACAGCTACATCCGGCAGCTGGGCCCGCAGCTGGTCATCGCTCCGGACGTGAAGATGCTCCAGCCGGAGCAGAACACGGTCGGCGTGGAGATCACCGCGCGTATCCCGACGGTGTTCCCGGGCCTGGACCTGACGGTGCACGCGCAGTCGATGGGGCCGGTGGAGCGGTTCGTGGAGGAGGGGGAGAACTGATGGGCCGTTCTCTTCCGCGTTTGCTGCGGCAGGACGCGGGCGACCGTGGTCTGTCCACCGTCGAGGTCGTGATCCTCGCGCCGGTGATGATCCTGTTCATCCTCGTCCTGGTGGCCTTCGGGCAACTGGTCGACGGGCGGGGCGCGTTGGACGGCGCGGCGCGGGACGCGGCCCGCGCGGGCTCGATCCAGAAGGACCACGCGACGGCGATGGCCGAGGCGCGCGCGGCGGCGGAGGCCAACCTCGAGGACGTCTGCTCGGGCCCGGTGACCGTCGTCCAGACCAGCCAGGGCTTCGAGCCCGACACCCTGTTCAGCGTCCAGGTGAGCTGCGAGGTGCGGGGCCTCGCGATGCTGGGCCTGGACATCCCGACGACGCTCACCGCGAGCTTCAGCTCGCCGCTCGACCCGTTCAGGAGGACGGCGTGAGGGGACGGGCATCAGTGGCCGGCACGCGCGCACGCGTCCGGACGTGGGCGGCGGACCGTGCCGCCCGGCTGGACGACCGCGGCTCGGGCGCCGGCGCGGTCATCATCTTCGCGCTGGTCTTCCTGTCCCTGGCGGCCTTCGTCATCGACGGCGGCATGTCGATCTCCAAGCGGGAGCGCGCGGCGGACATCGCGGAACAGGCGGCCCGCTTCGCCGCCCAGGACATCGACCGCGAGGCCCTCTACGACAACGAGGGCGGACCCGCCCCCATCAACTTTCAGAACTGCGACGCCCGCGTGAAGGCCTTCGCCCGCGAGATGGACATGTCCGGCGCGGACATCGCCGCGACCCACTGCGTGACGGCGACGGTCGACGCGGTCGAGGTCGAGGTCCAGCTCACGTACTCGCCCGTGTTCACGGGGATGTTCTACGGCGGTGACGTGGTGGTGCGGGGGCAGGCGGTCGCGGAGAACGAGGTCGGCTGAGGACGTGCCGGGCGACGAGCGCGCTCTCCGGCCTGCCGCGGGGCGCGGTCCCGGGCTCGAACGGTGCCACGGCTCACGGCTGTCCGTGGAGGACGGCGCGCTCGTGCTGCGCACCCGTGGCCGTATCCGCCGGGTGCCGGTCGGGGACGGCGGTGTCGCCCGCGCGGTGTTCGTCGACGCGGCGGCCGCCGACGCCGGACGCGACGAACCCGGCCGTCCGGGCGCCTGGGGCGAGGTGCGGCTTCAGGACCGGGACGGCAGGCAGGTCGCCCGCATCCCCCTCGGCGACTGGCTGCCGGAGGCGCCCGCGCTGCCGGAGCGTGCCGTGCAGGGGGAGCAGCTCCTGGAACGAACAGGCGTGGCAGGGCTGCTGAAGGCCGCGGGCGTGCCGCTGCACGTCGCGCGGGACCGGAACGATCCTCGGGCGGATTCCGGGAAGGGGGGCGTCTCCCTCGGTCCCGGCCCGGCCTTCCCGCTCTGGTACTGGTGCGTGCGGGGCGTCGCCGGGACGCTGTGGTTCTCCGCGTTCACCGTGGTCGTCTTCTCCGACACCGTGCCCGGATGGCTCGTCCTGCTGCTCGCCCTGACCGCCCTGTGCGGGCCGGTGGCGCGGCTGGCGTTGCGCGCGTGGACCCGGCTGCGGGCGGGGCGTCGGCGGGTGACGGTCCTGGGGCGCGTCACGCCGAGTCCGGCGCCCGGGAGCGGGGCGACGGTGCGGTTCCTGCGGGAGACCGAACTGCGCGTGCAGGACCGGGACCTGGTGCTGCGGGATCTGGGAGGCCAGGAGTACTGGTTCCCCCGCTCGGGTCCGCACGCGGTGACGCGGCTGGTGAAGGTGGTCGACGGGACGGGACGGCCGGTCGGGGCGGAGCTGCGGGGGCCCGGCGAGCAGGTGCGGGCGGTGTTCCCGTGGGAGCTGTGGTTCGGCGGGGCGGACGGCTGGTCGAGGCTGAGTGCCGCCTCCGGGCTTGCGGTGTCCGAACGCCGGCTCAGCGGCAGGAGGACATGGCCCAAGGGCCCGGTGCTGGGTACGGGGCTGCTGCCCGGCACGAGCCGGGACGCCCGCCGGACGGCACGCTTCCCCGGCACGGCGGCGGGGGTGTCGTCCACCGCCGTCATGGCGTTCGGGTCCCTGTTCTCGGTGATGCAGGGTGTACGGATCGCCGACACGGCGCCGGGCGTCGCGGCCGTGGCGACGGCAGCGGGGGCACTGGGCCTGGCTCTTCAGGCAGTGCCGTACGTCGTGCACGAAATGCGTGGCCGGCTGGTGCTGGACCGTCCGGCCCGATCGTGACCGTGAAGAATCCAGGAAATCGGCACAGGGTTCACGGGTACTTCTCGACGTGATCACGAGGGGCGGCCGATAGCTTCGGCGTGACGTCGGCCAGGTGAATTACCACTGTCCGTCCGTGAAGACCCTGCGACGTTTTCCTGGTGTTCCGGTCACACCTGTGACGTGCGGGGCGTGCGGGGGTGGCCGCAGTTCGGACGCCGCTGGTCGGATGTATCTCCGCGTGATTTGATCAGTGCGTGCTGTTAGTTCGTCGTGGACCGGCGATTTCGACGGTCCGACTTCCGTGACGGAAATCGACGGACATTCCGCGACGCATTGTCCGATACGAAGGGAACGCGCCCTCATGAACCTCGCCCCCCAGGTGGAAACCGCCGAAATATCCGACGCCGACCTGGACCTCGTGTCCGGCGGTCAGGCGGGCGGCGGCGCCGCCCTCGGCCTCGGTGCCCACGCGGAGGCGGGCGCCGTCGGCGTGCACGTCGAGGGCGGGAACCTCGCCCTCACCGCCGGTGTGTGCGCCTCGGTGTCCGCGCAGGGCATCGCGGCGGACGGCCACCTGCACGCGTCGCTGTACTGAGCCCGTGACGCGGGTCCGGGGCCGGGGAGTTCACTCCTTGGCCCCGTTCCCCTTTTTCGGGCGCTTGTCCTCGACCCGCATCTTCTCGTTGACCTGTTTGGTGAGTTCGTTCTCGAGCTTGTTGAATTCACGGACCACCGCGTCGGACATGTCGGCGAGCGCGTCGAGCTGCTGCGTGATGTCCTCGCGGCCGTCCTCCCAGTTCGACTCGAAGTCGGAGAGGGCGTCGTTGACGGAGCCGTCGCCGATGTCGTCCTTGTGCGAGTCGAAAAGCTTCTTCGTGTGATTCATCCGCTTCTTGAGGGACCGCAGGCGGCGCCCGTAGTCCTCCAGATCGGACAAAGGAAGCGCGAGATCGCTCTTTCCCTCACCCACGTGAATCCCCCCTCGGTAGCCGGCGGCCGAGCCTCACCTTCAGCAGGGTACGTCGCTCGAGGGTCGGCGGGCTGCGAGCCCGCTGAACATGCAGAGAAAGTTACAGTTGATCTTTCCAATCGCAGAGATTGTTACGTCAGGGATGTAAGAAAGTCTGCGAGATTGGGTAATCTTCCCTGCATGGACCGAGCTGAGCAGCTGGCCGTCTTGTCGGGCGTCGCTGCCGATCAATGGGGCCTGGTGACGACAGCGCAGGCCAAGAACCTGGGCTTGGGCGGCGTGCAGCTGAAGAGGTTGGTTGAGGCCGGCCTGCTGGAGAACGTCGGCAGGGGCGTCTACGCCCTGTCGGCGGCGGGCATGCCCCGGCATCTGGAGATTAAAGTGGCATGGCTGCGTTTGCAGGCCGGGATTCCGGCCTGGGAGCGTCGCCCGGGCGACCGGGACTCGGGTGTCGTCTCCCACGCCTCTGCCTGCCAGCTCCACGGTCTTGGGGACATTCCTGCTCCGGACGTGGAGATCAGCGTCCCCCGTCGCCGGACGACCACGGATCCCTTCGTGCGGCTGCGAACGGCTCGTCTCGACGCCACAGACATCACCGTCGTCGACGGACTGCCGGTGACCACCGTCTTGCGCACGATTGTCGACCTGCTGCGGGTCAAGGCCGACGGTGGACACGTCGGCGGCGTGATCGCCGATGCGGAGCGCCGCGATCTCGTGGACGTGGGCGTACTCGCCGACGCCGTTCAGCCGCACGCTCGCAAGTACGGTCTTTCCGCAGCGGCCACAGGACAGCAGCTTCTTGACCATCTGGTTGGTCAGGCCGGACGAACGCTGCACTCCCAAGAGGTGGCCCGCGCCGGCGCGGAGGGTGTGGCCGCAGGCAAGAAACTCGCCGCTCTCGAGGATCCGGCGGCCCTTGCCCGCCTCTTCGAGGCCGGAACCCTGGGCGTCGTACTGACGCAGTATGCCGATGCCCTGCAGCCCCTGCGTGACGCCATGAGGGGCGAGGCGTACGCCTCTGTGTTCCAGGAGATCGCCGCTCAACAGGCCGGGATCAGGACGGCGCTGACCAGCACCATGGCCCACCTTGTGCCTGTGTTGCAGGCAGTTCCGAAGGTGACACCGCCACCCACGGCAGGCCGGTTCGACGCATCCGGACTGCGGGACGCATTGCAGCAGGCCTTGGCTCACGGCGAAGTCGCGCCCGCATGGAAAGCGGCTTCCCTGGCGCCTCGGCCGCAGCGCATGCTGTGGAAGGCCACGGTGCCCAGTGTCATGACCAATCACTCCGTGGACGCCCCGGGTCCCACACGCAGGCGATCACCTGACCATGTGACAGCCGCTGACGAAGACAGCATGGATACCGAAAAACGGTCAACGGGTGCGGGGGAAGGCCCGCCTTCGGGCTAGGGTCGGTGGTCCAGGGGATCGGGTGGGGGAGCAGACGTCACGTGGCCAAGAGGTACGCGAATCCGTCAGCATTCAGGGCCGCGTTGACGCAGGCCGCGAGGAACATGTCGAAGAAGACAGGCATGAGCGTTCCGGACCTCATGAAGATCTTCTGGTTCAACCGTCTGGCAGCCCGCGTTTTCACCACCGATCCGGACGGCTGGCTCATCAAGGGGGGTCAGGCCTTGCTCGTTCGATACCGTGGACGAGCCCGGCTCAGCCAGGACATCGACCTCCAGTGCACCCATCCGGAACGTAGCGCCGAGGAAGCCAGGGACCTCGTCGTCAAGGCGGCTGCCCTCGATCTGGGGGACTACCTCCGTTATGTGCCGGGGAAGTTCGAGGAGCACAGCGATGAAGGCCGTGGTGGCGCGCAGCACTTCGAGGTTTTCCTGGGTGCGGGGCTGGTCTCCACCATCAAGGTCGATCTCGTCGTCGGCCGTGAGCTGATCGGTGTGCCTGAAGTCCGCACGCTGCGGTCCGCAGTCGACCTCGAATGGCCCGTCGACTGGCCCGACGTGCGGCTCTATCCGGTCATCGACCACATCGCCGACAAAGTGTGCGCCATGTACGAGAGACATGGCCAAAACGGCGAGCATGGGTCCAACCGCTACCGTGACCTCGCCGACCTCCTCCTGATCAGTCAGAGGGAGGCTGTGGACGGACCGGCCGTCTGTCGAGCTCTTCAGCGGGAAGCAGCCCGTCGGAGCAGCCTCGGCCTGCGGATCGTGCTTCCCGGCGCTTTCGAGGTCCCTGGCCCCGACTGGCACGACGGCTACCCTCGGCAAGCCGCCCTGGTGCACGGCCTTCAGGGCTGCAGCAGCTTCAGTGAAGCGGTTCCGGCAGCCGCGGCGTTCCTGAGCCCCATACTCGGCGACGCGGCACGTGGCACGTGGATCCCGCATCAGCAGGCGTGGGCTTGAGCTGTCCGCATCGACCGTGAGCTCCGTCGGTCGCGCACCGGGTCAGCGGTTGATCGACTGGATCTCCTGGACGGTCATGTCCTGGGTCGTCTCGAACGTGCCGTCGGGCAGGTCGCCCCGGGCGCCGCCCGTACCCTCCCAGGAGATCTCCCAGGTGATCGACGCGGTCAGGCGGTACGGTTCTCCGTCCGAGGCGCGCAGGTAACGGATCCCGCACGGCGGGGTCTTCTCCGCGCTGCCGCGGGTGTACGGCGTGCCGATGGAGCCGTCCGCGTTGATCTCGCAGTCGCCGGAGGCGGGGTAGGTCTCCGCGTCCTTCGTGCCCGGGTCGAGGTGCAGCGCGACGGGCTTGGCGGTGGTCTCGGCCCACAGGCCGGTGTCGGGAAGCTCCGCGCGGACGGTGACGTCCTTGAAGGTGGCCTTGTCGAGCCACACCCAGGTGGGGAGGTTCACGGTGGAGCGGGCGGCGGGCTTGAGCTCGATCTCGGTCTCCGGGACCTCGACCTCCTGGTAGGCGTACTCGGCGAGCATCTTCGGTGTCGGGGCGTGCGGGTCGTTCGGGACCCGGCCGGCGTCGACCCAGAACATGATGCGGCCGCAGTCCCAGGAGTCACGGTCGCCCGGGTCCGGCGCGACGCCACGCCAGAAGTACCCGTCCTTGGCGAGGTTGTAGTTCTTGTAGCCCTCGGCGACGCTGTTGGTCGGCGACTCCAGGTCGAAATTCTCCGCGGGCTTGCCGTCCCGGTAGTGGTCCGTCCACAAATCCTTGCCGAACCACGACTCGTGGATGCCGACGTCGCCGCCGCCGTCCGTGTCCACGAAGTGCTTGAGCTGCTGGGGAGTGAAGGCCGGTTCGTACCAGCACGCCGGGGGCTCCCAGTCGGGGTCGATCGCGCTGAGGCTGCCGGCCTTGTGCCCGGCGGGCTTGCCGCTCGGGTACGAGAGGCGGATGCTCGACGCCGCCGCCGACAGGGTTCCCTTGCCGTCGGTGCCGCCCTTGCTGTCGTTCTTGGTGCCGCCCCCGCCGAACGCCTGCGCGTGCGAAGCGGTGAGAACGACCGTGAGGGCCGACACGACGACGGCGGATGAGAGCCGGAGGGTGCGTGTCACGAGCAACCACCCCGCTCGGACGTGGTCGAGACCGTCTGCCACACCCCTTGCGCGTTCTTGGTCATGGTGACCGTGTACGCGACGTTCGGTTCGGTGCCCGGCGGGTTACCGGTCTCCTTGCCGGTCTTGCGGTGCTTGGTCCGGGCTTCGCTCTCGTCCGTGCAGTAGCGGAGCTGCGCCTTGGTGTTCTCGGCGAAGAGCTCGGCCTCCGGGTCGTAGACCGGAAGTTCGCCCACCACGGTGAGGTTCTTGTCCGTGTAGGAGCGGATCCACTCCTGATCCTGGGAGAGGCCGGCCTTCGTGTCGTAGAAGGCGAGAGCCTCGCTGTCGAGGTCGTTCTCGATGATGGCGGCGTAGCCCGCGCGGAGCTGCTCCCTGCCGTCGTCGAGGACGGCCTGCTTCTCCGGGTCGTCACTCTTCCAGTCCGCGAAGGTGAGCTTGAAGCTGCTCGGGATCGTGATCTCCGGGCGTTCCACCCCGGCCGGGGTGGAGGCCGCCGCCGAAGTCGACGGGCTCGAGGAGCCGGCGTCCGCCCCCTCGATGTCGTCCGAGGAGTCGTCGCCCCCACAACCCGTCAGCAGCAAGGCCGTCGTCGCGGTGAGTGCGGCGGCGGTGATGGTGAAGGCGCGGCGTGCCACGGACGATTCCCCCTGATGTCGGCTGTGTGTAGCTGTCACCGAAGCTATCAAGGGCGTTTGTGAGGCACCGGGGGGTTGTGTGGGGAACGTGCGGAGTGTGCCGTCACTGTGGCGAACGGCACGGACCGGGCAAGCTCAGGCACCGCACTCCGTCGCCTTCCCCTTCACCGTGATCTGCTGCGCCCGCCAGACCTGCGTGTCCGTGGCCGGCGCCATGAGGATGCTGAACTTCTGGAAGCTCGCCGGGGCCTTCCCGGTGCGGTGGACCTTGCCGGTGCGTATGTCCTTGCCGTAGACCTCGGACCGGTCCTCGCGGAAGGTGACCAGCACCGCGCCCGAGCCCGACGCGAGCGTCCTCGCGTCGTCGTAGCGGTCCGTGCCCGTGAGGGTCCAGCCGCCGTCGACGTACTCCTTGATCTGGGATCGCGCGTAACGGGCCGCCGGCACCCGAGTAGAACCGGTCAGCCGGGAGGCCGAGGTCGGGGCGGTCGGCCTCGGGGGCCGCGGATGACGGGGCCTGCGGGGTCGAGGTGTCCCTCGCCGGGCCGTCCTCGCCACCACCACATCCCGTGCCCCCCGCCGGCAACACGAACACAAGGGCGGCAAAGGCGGGGCGCGATACGAGGGTCGAGGTTATCGAGGGGTTCCAGGGGCCGTGCGCCGTGGGGGAGCGGAGTCGGGCGGTACCCCTTCGACTGCGGCCATTCGAGTCAATAAGATCCCCGTAGTCCCGATGCCCCCTTCCTCCCACACCCCAGGACACCCGCCATGCCGCGACGCCGCAGTCCCAGCCCGTCCAGCTCGACGGCTCCGAGGAACCGCACGCCGCAGCCGGTGCGGGTGCGGCAGCGGACGTTCGGGGACTTCGTGAAGGCGTTCCTCGCGTTCGTCGCGCTCGCGGTGCTCCTCGTCGGGGTGCCGGCGGCGCTGGCGATGACGGCGGGCTGGCCGTTCCCGGAGACGTTCGAGCCGATGGAGTGGCTCAAGCAGGACATCTCCGTCTCGACGTTCCTCGGCATCCTCACGTTCGTCGTGTGGCTCGCCTGGGCGCAGTTCACCGCCTGCGTGCTGGTGGAGATGAAGGCCGCGCTGTCGGGCGTCGGCGTGCCCGGGCGGGTGCCCGGCGCCGGGCCGAGCCAGCTGCTCGCCCGGCAGCTCGTCGCCGCGCTGCTGCTCGTCGGCGCGACCGCCGCCAGCTTCACGCCCTCCCTCGCGCAGCTCGGCCAGACCTACGACGACAACCAGCGGCCCACCGTGGCCGCCGCCCAGCAGACGCCGGGCCTCTTCGCCCAGCAGCAGGAGCAGGCGGCCTCCACCGCCGCCGCGGTCGCCGAGCAGGCCTCGCACACCGAGGCGACCCCCGCCGCCGCCACGAAGCAGGGCGACACGAAGTTCTACCGGATCCAGCCGCCGGAGGGGCGTCACCACGACTCCCTGTGGGAGATCGCCGAGCGCCACCTCGGCGACGGCCGCCGCTACAAGGAGATCTTCGAGCTCAACAAGGACCGTGTGCAGCCGGACGGTTCGCGGCTGTCCGAGGCCAGTCTGATCCGGCCCGGCTGGATCATGGAGATGCCCGGCGACGCCCGCGGCGGCGACCTCGTCGAGATGCCGGACGACGCCCCGAAGGTGTCGCCCGAGGTGCAGCAGCAGATCAGCGACTACGCCAGGACCGGCGACGGCGACCAGGCACAAGGCGGCGACCAGGCACAAGGCAGCGGCGGCGCCGCCCACGTCGACCTGCCCCAGCAGCGCCCCGCCCCATCCCCCGAGACCGGCCACGCCGATCTCCGGCGCCCCGCGCCCGACCAGGTCGCCACGCCCGCCCAGGACCCCTCGTCCTTCGGGCTCCCCGAGGCCCTGCTGACCGCACCCCTCCTCGCCGCCGGCCTGCTCGGCGCCCTCGGCCACCGCCGCCGCCAGGCACTCTGGCAGTCGGCGTTCGCCGGCATCGGCGGCCGGCGCGGCATGGAGCCGCCCACGCCCGCCGGCGACGCCCTCGACGTGCAGGACGCGCTGCTGGTCGGCGCCGACCCCGAGGGCGTACGGCTGCTGGACCGGTCGCTGCGCGGGCTGGCCGCGTCGCTGGCCGCCGAGTCCCGCCCGCTGCCCACGGTCTACGCGGCCTGGATGAGCAACGGCGACCTGCACCTCCAGCTCGCCCAGCCGTCCGGCAAGCCGCCGTCCCCGTGGCAGCTCGGGCAGGACCAGACGTTCTGGATGCTGGCCCGCGCCGACGCCGAGTCGTACGAGGACGTCGACACGGCCGCGCCCTACCCGGGCCTGGTCAGCCTCGGCACGATGGACGACTCGCGGCTGCTGCTCAACCTGGAGTCGGTGCCCGGCATCGTGTCGCTGAGCGGCCGTGAGGAGGACCGGGCGGCCGTGTTCGCGTCGGTCGCCGCCGAACTGGCCACCAACGGCTGGTCGGACCGCATGACCATCACCCTCGTCGGGTTCGGCGAGGACCTCACCGCCCTCGCGCCCAGCCGGCTGCGCCACCTCGACGGCATCGAGGCGCTGATCGAGACGATGGAGGCGGAGACCCGGCAGCGGCGCGGCGCGCTCGGCGCGGCCGGCCACGACTCCGTGCTGACCGGCCGCACCGGCCCGGCGCAGCACACCCGTTGGGCCCCGCACCTGGTGCTGCTGGCCGCCGAGCCGTCCCCCGAGGACGCGACGACGCTCGCCGAACTCGCCGCGGACGCGAGCCGTCTCGGCATCGGCTATCTCGTCGGCACCGGCAGCGGCGATCTGCCGGGCGCCGCCTGGGAGATGGAGATCACCGGCGAGGGCCGGCTGCTCGCCCCGCTGCTCGGCCTGGAACTCGACGCGCAGCTCCTGCCCGCCGCCCAACGGCGCGCGGTCGTCGAGCTGTTCACCGACGCCGACCCGGAGCGCAGCCCCGACGGTCCCGGCACCACCCCGCCGTTCCTCGTCGACATCAGCGAGCAGGGCCGGCCCGCGGTGTACGCGCGGTTGGTCGGGCCGTACGAGATCATCGGCCTGGAGACGCCGGACGGGGAGCGGAGCGCGCTGCTGCACGAGGCGCTGGCGCTGCTGCTCCTGCACCGCGAGGGCGTGCACCCGCGGGTGCTGTCCTCCGCGCTGTGGCCGCGCGGCGTCACCGACGACGTGCGCCAGACGCTCCTGGACCGGCTGCGGGACTGGCTGGGCACCGACCCCGACGGCACCCCGCGGCTGCGCACCGACGACGCCGGCCGGCTCACGCTCGCCAAGTCCGTCGTGTCCGACCTGGACGTGCTGCGTTCGCTGTACCACGAGGCGACGCAGGGCAAGGGCGTCGACAGCCGGGCGGTGCGCGGGCGGCTGCTCACCGACGCGCTGGTGCTGGTGCGCGGCCCGTTGCTCGCCGACCGGCCCGAGGGCCGCTACCGCTGGCTCACCCACGAGATCGTCGACGCGCAGCTCCCGCTGCTCGTCGCGGACACCGGGCTGGCGCTCGCCGAGTTCCACATGGAGAAGAACCGCGCGGAGAAGGCCATCGAGGCGCTGAACGCCGCGCTGCGCACCGCGCCCGCCGACGAGCGGCTGTGGAACGAACTGCTGCGCGCCACCCACGCCCTGGACGACCCGCAGCGGCTCACCGCCCTCGCGTCCGACCTGGTGACCCGCAGCGGTGCGCGCGGGCTGCCGCCGCGGACCGAGGCGCTGCTCGACGAACTGCTGCCGACGTGGCGCGACGCGGTCGCGGCGGCCGGCTGAGCGGCCGTACGGGATGACCGACGGGCTCGGGTACGCGCTGGTCGCCGTCGCCGCGCTGTGGGGCGCGACGGCCGGCGCGCTGCTGCCCCGCGCCGCCCACCGGTTCGCCGTCCCGGCGGGGGAGGAGTGGCGTACGGCGTGTCCGCAGGGGCACCCGCTCACCGGCTGGCTGGGCCCGGCCCGCTGCCGGGCGTGCGGAGGGACCCCGTACGGCACGGGCGCCGCCGTTCCCGTGACGGTCACCGCGCTGGTGTGCGCGCTCCTCGTCGCCGCCACCGGGACCCGCCCCGAGCTGGCGGTGTGGCTGCTGCTGGCGCCCGTGGGCGTGCTGCTCGCCACGGTCGACTTCCGGGTGCAGCGGCTGCCCGACCCGCTCACCCTGCCGTTCGCCGCGTCGGCCCTGGTGCTGCTGGGGCTGACCGCGCTGGTCCCCGAGCACGCGGGGGAGTGGACCACCGCCCTGCTGGGCGCGCCGGCGCTCGGCGCGGGCTACTTCGTGCTGTTCCTGGTCAACCCGGCCGGGATGGGTTTCGGCGACGTGAAGCTGGCGCTCGGCGCGGGCGCGGTCCTCGGCTGGTACGGCTGGCCGACCGTGCTGCTGGGCACGCTGGCCGGGTTCCTGTGCGGGGCGCTGTACGGGGGCGCGCTCGTCGTCGCCCGGAAGGCGGGCCGCAAGACGTCGATCCCGTTCGGCCCGTTCCTGATCGGCGGGGCCTTCGCGGGGCTGCTGATCGGCGCGTACACGGCCTGACGTCGGCGCGCGGAACCGGCTGACGTACGCTGATTCCGTCCGTCCACACCCCTGCGAAAGGGACACCGGTGACCGAGAAGGCCGACCTTCAGCCCGTCCTCGACCGTGCCGCCGCGGGTGGGCGGATCACCCCCGAAGAGGCCCTGGTCCTCTACCGCGACGCCCCGCTGCACGCGCTGGGCGCCGCCGCCGACGCGGCCCGCCGCCTCCGGTACGCGGGCACCGAGCACATCGCCACGTACATCATCGAGCGGAACATCAACTACACGAACGTGTGTGTCACGGCGTGCAGGTTCTGCGCCTTCTACGCGGCCCCCAAGGACACGGGGAAGGGCTGGACCCGCGACCTCGACGACATCCTGCGCCGCTGCGCGGAGACGGTCGAGCTGGGCGGCACGCAGATCATGTTCCAGGGCGGTCACCACCCGGACTACGGCGTCGAGTACTACGAGAAGCACTTCGCGGCCATCAAGAAGGAGTTCCCGCAGCTCGTCATCCACAGCCTGGGGGCGAGCGAGGTCGAGCACATGGCGCGGATCTCGAAGGTGAGCGTGGAGGAGGCGATCACCCGGATCCACGCGGCCGGGCTCGACTCCTTCGCCGGCGCCGGCGCCGAACTGCTCCCGGAGCGCCCCCGCAAGGCGATCGCCCCGCTGAAGGAGTCCGGCGAGCGCTGGCTGGAGATCATGGAGATCGCCCACAACCTGGGCGTGGAGTCCACCTCCACCATGCTGATGGGCACCGGCGAGACCAACGCCGAGCGGATCGAGCACCTGCGGATGATCCGCGACGTGCAGGACCGCACGGGCGGCTTCCGCGCGTTCATCCCGTACACGTACCAGCCGGAGAACAACCACCTGAAGGGTCGCACCCAGGCCACGATCTTCGAGTACCTGCGGATGATCGCCATCGCCCGCCTGTTCCTCGACAACGTCGCCCACATCCAGGGCTCGTGGCTGACCACCGGCAAGGAGGTCGGCCAGCTCTCCCTGCACTACGGCGCGGACGACCTCGGCTCGATCATGCTCGAGGAGAACGTCGTCTCCTCCGCCGGCGCCAAGCACCGCTCCAACCGGCTGGAGATCATCGACCTGATCCGCAAGGCGGGCCGCGTCCCGGCGCAGCGCTCCACCACGTACGAGCACCTGGTGGTGCACGACGATCCGGCGAACGACCCGGTCGACGACCGCGTGGTCTCGCACATCTCGTCCACCGCCATCGAGGGGGGCACGGCCCACCCGGAGCTGAAGCTCCTGCCCGCCAACTGACCGGCCTGTGCTGACCCTTCACGCCGCCGAGGCGTCGCCGGAGGCCGCCGTCCTGGTCGACGGCGCGCGGATCGCGGCCGTCGGCCCGTACGAGGAGCTGGCCGCCGCGCACCCGGACGCCCGGGTGCGCCGGTGGCCCGGCATCCTGACACCCGGACTGCTCAACCCGTACGGTCCGGAACTGCTGGAGCAGGCCTACCACCCCGACCCGCGCGAGGCCGACCGGCTCGGCACCGAGCCGTTGTTCGGGCTGCGGGCGCGGGCCCTCCTCGCCTCGTCGCCCACCGCACGGGGCGCCAGCGCGCGCCGCGGGGTGCAGCGGCTGCTGGCGCACGGGACGGTCGCCGTGGGCGGTGAGATCCGTGGCCGTGAGGCCCTGGACGCCGTCCGCAGGGCCGGGCTCGTGTTCGGGGGCCGTCCGCCCGGGCTGCCCGGACCGCCGTCGCTCTCCCCGGCGCCGCTGGTCCTGCTGCCCGCCCTCACCGCCGGGGGCCCCGCCCGTTTCGCGGTGTTCGACGTGCCCGACCGCGCCGCCCTGGTCCGTCAGGGCGCGTCCACCTGCGTGGCCACCGTGGTCGGCGGCCGCCTGGTGCACCGCCGCCGCTGACCGCACGGCCGGAGGTCCTCACCCCGCGAGCGTCTTCCCGAACTCGCCGGTCTCCTGCTCCACCCCGCTGCAGTCGCTCAGCGGGTCGTCCGCCGCGTCCTCGGCACAGGGCCGGTCCCGGAACGCCGACCAGACCGACACCCACGCGACGCCCTTGGCCTCGGCGAAGGCCCGCACCTGTGCCGCGTCCTCGAGCGTGAACGTCTCGTTCTCCACGTCGTTGACGCCGAGCATCGGGGTGAGCGCCATGCCCTGCCAGGCGGCGGCCTCGGACTGCCCGAAGACGTCCCGCAGCTGGGCGTGCGCCGACCGGGCGGCGGCGAGGGCGTAGTCGCCCATGTCGCCGTCGTAGGACTCGGCGTAGTTCATCGTCATCAGGTTGACGGTGGCGACCTCGACGCCGTGGTCGTTCGCCGACTCCAGCAGGGCCACGCCCTCCTCGTCCAGCCCGGACGGCATGACGGGGAGGGTGAACGTCACCTCCAGGCCGTCGCGTTCCTCCTGGAGCAGGGCGATCGCCTCCGAACGCCGGTCCACGGAGGCGGAGTCGGCGAGTTCGTCGCCCTCGATGTCGAAGTCGGCACGGGTGGCCCCGGCCGCGTCCAGCGCCGCGCCGTACGCCTCGGCCAGGTCCTCGGCCGTGTCGCAGACGGCCGCCAGTTCGTCGCCGTGGGCGCCGCCGAAGGAGACCCGCACGTCGGCGCCGGTCCGGGTGAGCGCCGCGATCCGGGACGTCACGCGCGTGTCGCCGACGTTTTGGACACCGTCCCAGGCCGGGGCGCAGTCGCCGCCGGAGGAGATGACGAACGCCAGGTTGTACGCCGTGGGGGAGCCCGCCGTGTCGGTGCCGGAGGCGGTGGAGGCGTTGACGTAGGGCGCGTACGCGACGGGCGCGGAGGATCCCGGGTTCGGTTCCGCCGCGTCGTCCCCGGCGGAGCAGCCCACGCCGGCCAGGGCCAGGGCGGCGAGGAGGGCGAACCCGCCGCCGGAGGACAGCGGACCGCGTATCGGGTTCGTTCCGTTCCGGGGACGGCGTCGGAGAGGGGTGATCATGGCACAGGATTCTGTGTGCTTTCCAAGGATGTGCACCCGGATTTCTCGGATTCCCGGCGGACGGACGGGTTGGTGTGGTCCCGGGCGGAACTCACAGGGTACGCAGAACCGGGCGCCGGCCGGCGAAGGCCGTACCGCCCGGGACGAGCCGACGCCTCCGCCGGCCGGGCGGGCTGCAAGAATGACTCCGTGACCCGCGCATCCCTGGACAAGCAGCCGCATGAAGTCGCCTCGATGTTCGACGACGTCGCGGAACGGTACGACCTGACCAACGACGTGCTGTCCCTCGGACAGGACCGGCGCTGGCGCAAGGAGGTCGCGAAGGCGGTCGACGCGCGGCCCGCGCAGAAGATCCTGGACCTGGCGGCCGGCACCGGCACCTCCTCCCTGCCGTTCGCCCGCACCGGCGCCTACGTCGTGCCCTGCGACTTCTCCCAGGGCATGCTCCGGGTCGGCAAGCGGACCCACACCTGGCTGCCGTACACGGCCGGCGACGCGACCAGGCTGCCGTTCAAGGACGACGTGTTCGACGCCGTCACCATCTCCTTCGGCCTGCGGAACGTGCAGGACACCGACGCGGCCCTGCGCGAGATGCACCGGGTGACCCGGCCCGGCGGACGCATCGTCATCTGCGAGTTCTCGCACCCGACGTGGACGCCGTTCCGCACGGTCTACACCGAGTACCTGATGCGCGCTCTGCCGCCGGTCGCCCGCGCGGTGTCGTCCAACCCGGACGCGTACGTCTACCTCGCCGAGTCCATCCGCGCCTGGCCCGACCAGCCCGCGCTGGCCGAGCGGCTGAAGGGCGCCGGCTGGTCCAAGGTCGCCTGGCGCAACCTCACCGGCGGCGTGGTGGCCCTGCACCGGGGCTTCAAGGAGAGCTGAGCAGCCGACACGCTTCAGGGGGAGCCGAGCACCACCAGGGGCGCCACCGCGCCTCCGCCGCCGCGCGGCTCCTCCAGTTCGCGGCGCAGCCCGCCCGGCGGCGGCAGCGGGCCGCGCGGCTCGCGCACCCCTCCGCCGCCCTCGCCCTCGCCGAAGTCCAGCCACACGTGCACCACGGAGTGGCGGGGCACGGGCGTGCCGGGCTGCGGGTACTGGCGGACCACGTAGTCCACGACGGCGTGCGGGAAGTCCGGGCGGCCGGGCGCGTCGACGACCAGGCCCCGCGCGCGGGCGGACTCGCGCGCGTCGACGGCCATCAGCCCGACCAGGCGCGGCACGCGCACGTCGCCGGTCCCGTATCCCTCGGGTGTCAAACGCATGGACGTCACCCCCAGCGGTACCGGAAGGGTAGGCCGGGGGCCCGTCCGACGGAAGCACTGCGTGATGGTCCGTGACATATCACTACGCAGAGTAGCCGTCAACAGGGTGCGTCAGAGGTCGAGGCGGTAGCAGTGGCCCTCCTCGCCCGAGGCCGGGATGGTGAACGTCTCCGCGAGCCGCATCCCCAGCCGCTGGGTCACCGCTGTTGAGCGGGTGTTGCGGGCCTTCACCAGCGCCACCACGCCCGTCAGGCCCGCCGCCCGCACCCGGTCCAGCGTCTGCAGGGCCGCCGCCGTGACGTACCCCTTGCCCCAGTGCTCGCGGGCGAGCCGCCAGCCGATCTCGATCTCGCCCGTGGGACCCCACTCGCGCTCCCAGGGCTGGGCGCCGGTGAAGCCGATGACCTGCCCGTCCTCGTCGAGCACGGACCACAGGCAGAAGCCCAGCTCGGCGTCGTGCCGGCGCTGGCGGGCGGTGAGTTCCTCGTAGACCGACAGCTCCGCGGGCCGGCCGCCGTGGAACTCCATCACGTCGGGGTGGGCGAAGATGCGGTGCCAGGTGACGGCGTCCTCGTCGGTGGGAACCCGCAGCCGTACAGCGGGGAGTGCTCGGTTCACGGGGCAGCCCTTCAGCCGGGTGATCACGTCCGCTGAATAGACTGCCTGTGTCCAGTGCCGGTCGGCACGAAGATTTCGAACTCTGGGGAGATCCCGCCGTGACCGAGCCCCTCTCCGACAACACCGCAGATGTGATCGTCGTGGGCGCGGGGCCAGCCGGCTCCACCACCGCCTACCACCTGGCCCGGTCCGGCCTCGACGTGCTCCTGCTGGAGAAGACCGAGTTCCCGCGCGAGAAGGTGTGCGGCGACGGCCTCACCCCGCGCGCCGTGAAGCAGTTGGTGGCGATGGGGATCGACATCTCCGAGGAGGCCGGCTGGCTGCGCAACAAGGGCCTGCGCATCATCGGCGGCGGCGTCCGCCTCCAGCTGGACTGGCCGGATCTCGCCTCCTTCCCCGACTACGGACTCGTCCGCAAGCGCGACGACTTCGACGAGCAGCTCGCCCGGCAGGCGCAGAAGGCGGGCGCCCGGCTGTACGAGCGGTGCAACGTGGGCGCGCCGATCGTCGACGACCGCACCGGCCGCATCACCGGTGTGAAGGCCAAGCTCGGGGAGGACAAGCGGGAGGTCACCTTCCACGCCCCGCTGGTGGTGGCCGCCGACGGCAACTCCACCCGGCTGTCCCTCGCGATGGGCCTGCACCGGCGCGAGGACCGCCCGATGGGCGTCGCCGTGCGCACGTACTTCACCTCGCCCCGCCACGACGACGACTACCTGGAGTCCTGGCTGGAGCTGTGGGACCGGCGCGGCCCGCAGGACCGGCTGCTGCCCGGCTACGGCTGGATCTTCGGCATGGGCGACGGCACGTCCAACGTCGGCCTCGGCGTGCTCAACACCTCCGACTCCTTCAAGGAGCTGGACTGGCGCGAGGTCCTCAAGGCCTGGTGCGCGTCCATGCCGGAGGACTGGGGTTACACCCCGGACAACATGACGGGGCCGATCCGCGGCGCCGCGCTCCCCATGGCCTTCAACCGCCAGCCGCACTACACGCGCGGTCTGCTGCTCGTCGGCGACGCGGGCGGTCTGGTGAACCCGTTCAACGGCGAGGGCATCGCCTACGCCATGGAGTCCGGGCAGCTCGCCGCCGACGTGATCGTCCAGGCGCACGCCCGGTCCACGCCGGCCCAGCGGGAGATCGCCCTCCAGCGCTACCCGCGCGTCCTGAAGGACACCTACGGCGGCTACTACACGCTGGGCCGCGCCTTCGTGAAGCTCATCGGCAATCCGAAGGTCATGCAGATCGCCGCCCAGCGCGGCCTGACGCACCCGATGCTGATGAGGTTCACGCTGAAACTCCTCGCCAACCTGACCGACCCCACGGGCGGCGACGCGATGGACCGCATCATCAACGGCCTGAGCAAGGTGGCCCCGAAAGCGTGAACGGCCGGACGCGTGACCGGAGTCGGCGGGCATGTCCGGCATCTCCGGGCGCGCTGCCCGATCGTGATCGTCGCGTGACGCGGCCGTGAACAACTGATCGACTCCGGGCGGTGTCGAACGGGACGTGACCCAGCCGGGCACGTCCCGTTCGACGAAAGAGCCTTTTCATGACACAGCAGGCGAGACGGCTGCGCGCGCGGCTCGCGGCGCTGGGAGCGGTGGGCGCCACGGCGCTGGCCGCCGCCGGGGTCCAGGGCGCGGCCCACGCGGCCGAGGCACCCCTCCCGGTGGTGATCACGGGTGAGGACCGGGTGGACCTGTCCCTCCACTCGGACAACGGCGACCCCACCGAGCCGCAGGTCGACCTCCGGCTCGACGTCCCGGGCGAGGAGTTCGAGGGCGACGGCGAGGTCCCGACGGTGCACCGCGGCGACTACACGATCCGCATCGACGCCAGCGGGCTGAAGGGCGTCGCGGAGGCCGACCTGCCCTGTGACGCCGACGGGCTGGTCGCGGTCTGCACGGGCTACGAGCTGTACGCGGGCACGACGTTCAACCGCGTCGGCGGCATCCGTCTCGACCTCTCCGACGACAGCGAGGCCGGCGACACCGGGAAGATCGTCGTCACCGGCGAGGGCGAGGGCCTGGAGTTCACGCCGCTCACCGTGGACGTGCGCGTGGGCGGGCCGGAGCTGCTGAACCGTGAACTGTCCGCGCCGGAGGGCGTCATGCCCGGCGACGACTTCGAGCTGCCGCTCGGCGTGATGAACGTCGGCGGGCTGCCGGCCCAGGGCACGGTGCTGCGGCTGCTCGGCTCGCGCGGACTGTCCTTCCCCGACACGTACGGCAACTGCTCGTCGTCCGACATCAACACCGGCGACCTGCTGCGGCAGCGCACCGAAGTGCTCTGCACCTTCCCGGACACCCTCGGGGCGGGAACGGCGTACGCGCTGTCCCGGCAGGTGCGGGTGCGGACCGCGGACTTCGCGCTGAACGACATCTTCTCCTACTCGTTCGACCCTCTGGAGCCGGGCGAGGAGAAGACGCTGCACCAGGGCCGCCGGCAGGGCGGCGGACCCGACCTGACGTTGGAGCGAGTGGCGGACGCCGACCCCGCGCAGTACACCAAGTACGCCGAGCTGGACCTGCCGAGGACCAACACCTACGACCTGGAGCTGACCGGCGCCTCGGCGTCCGGAGCGGCCGGGGAGAAGGTCGACGTGGAGATCGGCTTCCGCAACAACGGGCCGGCCTGGATCGGCGCCCTGCGGTCCGGCGGCGAGCCGTTCTCCTTCACGGTCACCCCGCCGACGGGGGCGACGTTCACCAAGGCGCCGGAGAAGTGCATGCCCGCCGGCGTCAACGGGAGCGACCCCGCCTACCTCTGCTTCGCTCCCACTCCGATGCTGGAGGACGCCCGGTTCACCTTCCCGTTCGAACTGCGCGTCGACCGGGTCGTGGAGGGCGCCAAGGGCCGGGTCGCGCTGCCCGACTGGAACAACCCCTACGAATCCGACGAATCCAACGACGTCGCGTGGATCGTCCTGAACGCCCCCGGCGAGCCGGGTGACGACGGCACGGGCGGCTCCGGCGGCGGCCCCTCGGACGACCCGTCGGCCCCCGCCTCCGGTGACGGCGACGGCTCCGGTGACGACGCCGCCGACGTCGGCACCGGCTCCGCGTCCGGCGGCGGTCCGGGCGACGACGCCGACGGTGGTCTGGCGCTCACCGGCGCCCAGGGCGTGGGCCTGCTCGGCGGCGCCGCGGTGCTCGCGCTGGGGCTCGGCGCGGCCGTCGTGCTGTACCAGCGCCGTCGCGCCGGCCGTGACGGAGAGGCCGCCGCCTGACGCGCGCGTCGCTGTGAAGCCCCTGTGGGGGCCGGAGCCCGCCCGGCGGACCTCCGGCCCCCGTCGTGGTTCCGGGGCCGCGTGAGGGCCTGTCGCGGGGCGCGGCGGGCGACGCGGAGGCTCCCGGCACGCCGTCAACGCACGCGAGGCGGGGTGCAATTCGGACAATACGGCGATCTTGACCCGCTGTGCGGGCCGGAAACGGCGGAGGGCCGCCGCCTCGGTGAGGCAGCGGCCCTTCGGTCCGTGAAGCGTGGGTCAGAGCACGCGGACGGCGCCCGACGCCGGGTAGCCGGAGAGGTCCTGGATGACGACGCCCTTCTCGGGGTTGGCGGCGTCCAGGTACTGGCCGTCACCGATGTAGACGCCCACGTGGTACGCGGACCCCTTGCCGCCCCAGTACAGGATGTCGCCGGCCTGGATCTGCGACAGCGGGATGTCGGTGCCCACCATCGACTGGTCCTGGGAGACGCGCGGGAGGTCCACACCGACCTGCTTGAACGCGGCCTGCACCAGGCTGGAGCAGTCCCAGGCGTTGGGCCCGGTGGCGCCCATGACGTAGGCGTCGCCCACCTGAGCCTGGAGGAAGGCGAGGACGGTCGCGACGCTGCCGCTGGACGGCGCGGAGACGGAGGCGGAGGCGGTCGTGGTGAGCGAGGGGCGCTCGGCGTCGCGCGCCGCGCGCTCGGCGGCCGCCTGACGGGCTTCCTCGGCCGCCTTCTTCCTCGCCTCGGCCTTCTTCTTGGCCTCCGCCAGGTCCGCCTTGGCCTGCTTCGCGGCCTCGGCGGCCGCCGCGTCACGCTCGGCCCGCAGCTGGTAGTTCGCGGCCGCCTGCTGCGTGGCGTCCGCGGACTGGGCGACCTGGGCGGCCAGGTCGGCCGTCAGGGTGGGCAGTTCGAGGGTCTGCGTCACCGGCTCGGCCGCGTTGGCCGCGCTGGACGCCCCGGCCACTGCCAGGGTGCTGAGGACGCCACCGGCAACTCCGGCCCGCACCGCGATCGTGGACGTCGCGGTGCGGCGGGGCTTCCGGTGGCTGCGTATGTGAGCGGTGTGGGACATGGGAACAACCGGTACCAGGGGCTGCTTCATATCTTCAAGAAACGTGGGCTGCGCCACAGTTGTTCAATCGGGCCCGCAAATTCCCCCCAAGTCCCCGTCCATTGACGCCACAACGGACATTGCGGGCGGCCGTAACCGGGCCGTGATCACGGACTTTCATCGTTACGCCCGAATTGCTCCGCGCTTACCACCGCTTTAGGTGGTTGGCCAAGCCCCGTTCCTGAGGGGCCCTCAGAAGTGTGACGGACGTCACGGAACGACGGGGGCCGTCACGGCGTCCGTCGCGACCCCGGACTTCGTGAACGCGTGCACACGTCCACATCGCGCCGCGCGACCCCCCTCATGTGTGAACGCGGCCTCTATCAAGACGATGCGTCCAGCGCCAATTTGCATGCAGAGGAATTGTCTTGATATGGAGACGCCTCCCTCGCGACCCCTCTGAGCTGCGCCGACCGGTCAAGATGTCACGTTTGGTGATCACGTGGATGCTTGACGTGTGAAGATCACCGCTCATCCGACTTCATGATCGTTCGTCAGGTGGTGGAGATCACAAAGCTTGTGTAATACCCCGTGTCGCAGATCACAGACCCACAGGCATAAGATGCGGAGCGGTTGGGCTTGTGACCTGCTTCACATGTTCTCGATCTTCGCCGGGGCGGGCGTGGTTCGAGGGGCGTGCGGGGCGCGTGAGTCCAACGCAAACCGCCAGCAGTCAGTGCCGACTGAGAGGAGCGAGGAGCGGTGAACGCGTATGCGCCCATCCTCGTACTGGGAGCCCTCGGGGCAGGCTTTGCGATCTTCTCCGTGGTCATGGCCACGCTGATCGGTCCGAAGCGGTACAACCGGGCGAAGCTCGAGGCCTACGAGTGCGGCATCGAGCCGACCCCCACGCCGGCCGGCGGCGGGCGCTTCCCCATCAAGTACTACCTGACGGCGATGCTCTTCATCATCTTCGATATCGAGATCGTCTTCCTCTACCCCTGGGCCGTCACCTTCGACGCCCTGGGGATTTTCGGGCTCGTGGAGATGCTGCTCTTCGTGCTCACCGTCTTCGTCGCGTACGCGTACGTATGGCGGCGCGGCGGCCTGGAATGGGACTGAGGGGCCACAAGTCATGGGACTCGAAGAAAAGCTGCCGAGCGGCTTCCTGCTGACCACCGTCGAGCAGGCCGCGGGCTGGGTGCGCAAGTCGTCCGTCTTCCCCGCCACGTTCGGACTCGCCTGCTGTGCCATCGAGATGATGACCACGGGCGCGGGCCGTTACGACCTGGCGCGCTTCGGCATGGAGGTCTTCCGCGGCTCGCCGCGGCAGGCGGACCTCATGATCGTCGCCGGGCGGGTCAGCCAGAAGATGGCGCCGGTGCTCCGGCAGGTCTACGACCAGATGCCGAACCCCAAGTGGGTGATCTCCATGGGGGTCTGCGCCTCCTCGGGCGGCATGTTCAACAACTACGCGATCGTCCAGGGCGTCGACCACGTCGTCCCGGTCGACATCTATCTCCCCGGCTGTCCGCCCCGCCCCGAGATGCTGATGGACGCGATCCTCAAGCTCCACCAGAAGATCCAGAGCTCCAAGCTCGGCGTGAACGCCGAGGAGGCGGCCCGCGAGGCGGAGGAGGCGGCGCTCAAGGCCCTGCCCACGATCGAGATGAAGGGGCTGCTGCGATGAGCGACGCGAACAACACCGCGGGTGACGGCGTGAACCCCGAGAAGGAACTCTCCGCCGAGAACCTCCCCGGCCAGCGCGGTCAGGGCGGTGAGGAGATCCGCGTCCAGCGCGGCATGTTCGGCGCCGACAACGGCGGCGACACCTCCGGTTACGGCGGCCTGGTCCGCTCGGTCCGGCTCCCGGGACCGGCGGCCCGCCCCTACGGCGGCTGGTTCGACGAGGTCGCCGACGAACTGGAGGGCGCGCTGGAGGAGCAGGACCTCCTCCCGGAGAACGCCATCGAGAAGACGGTCGTCGACCGCGACGAGATCACCTTCCACATCGAGCGCGAGCACCTCGTGCGGGTGGCGAAGACCCTGCGCGACGACCCCGCGCTGCGGTTCGAACTGTGCACCGGCGTCAGCGGGGTGCACTACCCGAACGACAAGGGGCGTGAGCTGCACGCCGTCTACCACCTGCGCTCGATCACCCACAACCGGGTGATCCGCCTGGAGGTCAGCGCCCCCGACAGCGACCCGCACATCCCGTCGCTGTTCTCCGTCTACCCGACGAACGACTGGCACGAGCGCGAGACGTACGACTTCTTCGGCATCGTCTTCGACGGTCATCCGGCCCTGACGCGGATCATGATGCCGGACGACTGGCAGGGCCATCCGCAGCGCAAGGACTATCCCCTCGGCGGCATCCCCGTCGAGTACAAGGGCGCCCAGATTCCCGCTCCGGACCAGCGGAGGTCGTACTCGTGAGCACGCACGCAACCCCTCGCGAGACCACCGAGGGCACCGTCTACACCGTCACCGGCGGCGACTGGGACGAGGTCGTCGAGACCGCGGCCCGCACCGACGACGAGCGCATCGTCGTCAACATGGGCCCGCAGCACCCGTCCACCCACGGAGTGCTCCGGCTGATCCTGGAGATCGACGGCGAGACCGTCACCGAGGCCCGCTGCGGCATCGGCTACCTCCACACCGGCATCGAGAAGAACCTCGAGTACCGGACGTGGACCCAGGGCACCACGTTCGTGACGCGCATGGACTACCTGACGCCGTTCTTCAACGAGACGGCGTACTGCCTCGCGGTCGAGAAGCTGCTCGGCATCGAGGACCAGGTCCCGGACCGCGCCTCGGTCATCCGGGTGCTCCTGATGGAGCTGAACCGGCTCTCCTCCCACCTGGTGTGCATCGCCACCGGCGGCATGGAGCTCGGCGCCACCACGATCATGATCTACGGATTCCGTGACCGTGAGCTGATCCTCGACATCTACGAGCTGATCACCGGCCTGCGGATGAACCACGCGTACATCCGCCCCGGCGGACTCGCCCAGGACCTGCCGCCCGGCGCGGTCGACCAGATCCGCGAGTTCGTCAAGAAGATGCGGAAGAACCTCCCGGAGTACGACAAGCTCGCCACCGGGAACCCGATCTTCAAGGCACGTATGCAGGACGTCGGTTACCTCGACCTGGCCGGCTGCATGGCCCTCGGCGCCACCGGACCGATCCTGCGCTCCACCGGCCTCCCGCACGACCTGCGCAAGGCGCAGCCGTACTGCGGCTACGAGACGTACGACTTCGACGTCCCGACCGCCGACACCTGCGACTCCTACGGCCGGTTCCTGATCCGGCTCGAGGAGATGCGCCAGTCGCTGCGGATCGTCGAGCAGTGCCTGGACCGGCTGGAGCCCGGCCCGGTCATGGTCGCCGACAAGAAGATCGCCTGGCCCGCCCAGCTCGCCCTGGGACCCGACGGACTGGGCAACTCCCTCGATCACATCAAGCAGATCATGGGCACCTCCATGGAGGCCCTGATCCACCACTTCAAGCTGGTCACCGAGGGCTTCCGCGTCCCGCCGGGCCAGGCCTACGCGGCCGTCGAGTCGCCCAAGGGCGAACTCGGGGTGCACGTCGTCTCCGACGGCGGCACCCGCCCCTACCGGGTCCACTTCCGCGACCCGTCCTTCACCAACCTTCAGGCCATGGCGGCGATGTGCGAGGGCGGCCAGGTCGCCGACGTCATCGTCGCCGTCGCGTCCATCGACCCCGTGATGGGAGGCGTCGACCGGTGACCACCTCTTCTTCCGAGCGGGGCGTCAGCCTGGGCATGCCGGAACTGCCCGCGCCGGCCTACCCGGACGACGTCCGGGCCCGGCTGGAGACCGACGCGCGCGAGATCGTCGCCCGCTACCCGGACTCCCGTTCCGCCCTCCTGCCGATGCTGCACCTGGTGCAGTCGGAGGAGGGGCACGTCACGCGCACCGGCATGCGGTTCTGCGCGGACATGCTCGGCCTGACCACGGCCGAGGTGACCGCGGTCGCCACCTTCTACACCATGTACCGGCGCCGCCCGAGCGGCGACTACCAGGTCGGGGTGTGCACCAACACCCTGTGCGCGGTGATGGGTGGCGACGCGATCTTCGAAGAGCTCCAGGAGCACCTGGGCGTCGGCAACGGCGAGACCACCGCCGACGGCAAGGTCACCCTGGAGCACATCGAGTGCAACGCGGCCTGCGACTACGCGCCCGTGGTGATGGTGAACTGGGAGTTCTTCGACAACCAGACGCCCGAGAGCGCCAAGCGCATGGTCGACGACCTGCGCGCGGGCCGTCCGGTCGCGCCCACCCGCGGCGCGCCGCTGTGCACGTTCAAGGAGACCGCCCGCATCCTGGCCGGCTTCCCCGACGAGCGTGAGGGCGCCGTCGAGGCCACCGGCAGCGCGGGCCCCGCCTCCCTGATCGGCCTGAAGCTGGCCAAGGGCGAGGCCGCCCCCGCGCGCGTGGTGCACCCGCGCGGCGAGGCGCCGCAGGACGCCCCGCCCCACGAGCCGTCGCCCACCGAGCACCTCAGCTCGCACGACGCGCCGCAGGACACGTCGGCCTCCGACCCGGCCCACCCGTCGGGACCCGTTGCCGAGGAGGGGGAGTGATGACCTTGGCACCCGAACTGAAGGACACCAGCCCGGAGAAGCTGCTCGCGCCGGTGCTGTCGGCCTTCTGGGACGAGGACAAGTCCTGGACGCTCGACGTGTACAAGCGGCACGACGGGTACGAGGGGCTCCGCAAGGCGCTCACCATGTCGCCGGACGACGTCATCGCGTACGTCAAGGACTCCGGACTGCGCGGACGCGGCGGCGCCGGCTTCCCGACGGGCATGAAGTGGCAGTTCATCCCGCAGGGCGACGGCAAGCCGCACTACCTCGTCGTCAACGCCGACGAGTCGGAGCCGGGGACCTGCAAGGACATCCCGCTGCTCTTCGCCAACCCGCACAGCCTGATCGAGGGCATCGTCATCGCCTGCTACGCCATCAGGTCGTCGCACGCGTTCATCTACCTGCGCGGCGAGGTCGTCCCCGTGCTGCGCAGGCTGCACGCGGCCGTGCGCGAGGCGTACGAGGCGGGGCTGCTCGGCACGAACATCCTCGGCAGCGGACTCGACCTCGAACTCACCGTGCACGCGGGCGCGGGCGCGTACATCTGCGGTGAGGAGACCGCGCTGCTCGACTCCCTCGAGGGGCGCCGCGGCCAGCCCAGGCTGCGTCCTCCCTTCCCCGCCGTCGCGGGCCTCTACGCCTGCCCCACGGTGGTGAACAACGTCGAGTCCATCGCCTCGGTTCCCGCCATCATGAACCGCGGCAAGGAGTGGTTCCGCTCGATGGGCAGCGAGAAGTCCCCGGGCTTCACGCTCTACTCCCTCAGCGGCCATGTCGCGAGCCCCGGCCAGTACGAGGCGCCGCTCGGCATCACCCTGCGCCAGCTGCTCGACATGAGCGGCGGCATGCGGCCCGGCCACCGGCTGAAGTTCTGGACGCCGGGCGGCTCCTCCACGCCGATGTTCACCGACGAGCACCTCGACGTCCCCCTCGACTACGAAGGGGTCGGCGCCGCGGGCTCCATGCTCGGCACCAAGGCGCTGCAGTGCTTCGACGAGACCACCTGCGTGGTCCGCGCCGTCACCCGCTGGACCGAGTTCTACGCCCACGAGTCCTGCGGCAAGTGCACCCCCTGCCGCGAGGGCACGTACTGGCTCGTCCAGCTGCTGCGCGACATCGAGGCCGGCAAGGGCCGGATGTCCGACCTCGACAAGCTGAACGACATCGCGGACAACATCAACGGCAAGTCCTTCTGTGCCCTCGGAGACGGCGCCGCCTCGCCGATCTTCTCGTCGCTCAAGTACTTCCGCGAGGAGTACGAGCAGCACATCACGGACCGTCGCTGCCCCTTCGACCCGGCCGCGTCGACGGCCTGGGCCGACCGTACGGAGGTGCACGCATGACTGTGACCACCAACGCTCCCTCCGGAGGGGGAGAGGCGGCGGTCCCGCCCGAGGACCTCGTGACGCTGACGATCGACGGCGCCGAGATCAGCGTGCCCAAGGGCACCCTGGTCATCCGGGCCGCCGAGCAGCTCGGCATCGAGATCCCCCGGTTCTGCGACCACCCGCTGCTCGCGCCGGCCGGCGCCTGCCGCCAGTGCATCGTGGAGGTCGAGGGCCAGCGCAAGCCCATGGCGTCCTGCACCATCACCTGCACCGACGGAATGGTGGTGAAGACGCAGCTCTCCTCGCCGGTCGCGGAGAAGGCCCAGAAGGGCGTGATGGAGCTGCTGCTCATCAACCACCCGCTGGACTGCCCCGTCTGCGACAAGGGCGGCGAGTGCCCGCTGCAGAACCAGGCGATGTCGCACGGCAGCGCCGAGTCCCGCTTCGAGGGCAAGAAGCGCACCTACGAGAAGCCCGTCGCGATCTCCACGCAGGTGCTGCTGGACCGCGAGCGGTGCGTGCTGTGCGCCCGCTGCACCCGGTTCTCCAACCAGATCGCCGGCGACCCGATGATCGAGCTGATCGAGCGGGGCGCGCTCCAGCAGGTCGGCACCGGCGAGGGCGACCCGTTCGAGTCGTACTTCTCCGGCAACACCATCCAGATCTGCCCGGTCGGCGCGCTCACCTCGGCCGCCTACCGGTTCCGCTCCCGCCCGTTCGACCTGATCTCCTCGCCGTCGGTGTGCGAGCACTGCTCGGGCGGCTGCGCCACCCGCACCGACCACCGGCGCGGCAAGGTCATGCGCAAGCTGGCCGCGGAGGACCCCGAGGTCAACGAGGAGTGGATCTGCGACAAGGGCCGCTTCGCGTTCCGGTACGCACAGCAGCGGGACCGGCTCGACACCCCGCTGGTGCGCAACGCGGAGGGTGAGCTGGAGCCGGCGTCCTGGCCGGACGCGCTGCAGATCGCGGCACAGGGCCTGCTCGCCTCCCGGGGCCGCACCGGTGTGCTCACCGGCGGCCGGCTCACTGTCGAGGACGCCTACGCGTACAGCAAGTTCGCGCGGGTCGCCCTCGCCACCAACGACATCGACTTCCGCGCGCGCGTGCACAGCACGGAGGAGTCCGACTTCCTCGCCGCGCGCGTCGCGGGACGCGGTGTCGACCTGGACGGCACCGGCGTCACCTACCGGGCACTGGAGAAGGCCCCGGCGGTGCTGCTGGTCGGCTTCGAGTCCGAGGAGGAGGCGCCCGGCGTCTTCCTGCGGCTGCGCAAGGCCTGGCGCGCCCACGGCCAGCGCACCTTCGCGCTGGCCACGCACGCCACCCGCGGACTGACCAAGGCCGGCGGCACGCTGCTGCCGGCGGCGCCCGGCACCGAGACCGAGTGGCTGGACGCGCTGGCCGGCGGGGTCGGCCTGGAAGACGACGGGGCCGCGGCCGCCGAGGCGCTGCGCACCGAGGGCGCGGTGGTCGTCGTCGGCGAGCGGCTGGCCGCCGTACGCGGCGGGCTCACCGCCGCCGTGCGGTTCGCCACCGCGACCGGCTCCCGGCTGGTGTGGATCCCGCGCCGGGCCGGGGAGCGGGGCGCGATCGAGGCGGGCGCGCTGCCGTCGCTGCTGCCGGGCGGCCGCCCGGCGACCGACCCGCGCGCCCGGGAGGAGGTGGCCGCCCTCTGGGGCGTCGCCGAACTCCCGCACCGCTACGGCCGGGACACCGCGCAGATCGTCGAGGCGGCCGCCCGCGGCGAACTGCAGGCGCTGCTGGTGGCGGGCGTGGAGGTCGCCGACCTGCCCGACCCGGCCCGCGCCCGGGCGGCGCTCGCCGAGGCCGGGTTCGTCGTCTCCCTGGAGCTGCGGCCCGGCGAGGTCACCGAGCTCGCCGACGTGGTCCTGCCGGTCGCGGCGGTCGCCGAGAAGGCCGGCACCTTCCTCAACTGGGAAGGCAGGGTGCGGCTCTTCGAGGCGGCGCTCAAGCCGGACCAGATGACCCGGAGGGTCGCGCCGACCGACGCGCGCGTGCTGCAGATGCTCGCCGACGCCATGGACGTGCACCTGGGCCTGCCGGACCTGCGCACGATCCGCTCGGAGATCGACCGGCTCGGCCTGTGGGACGGGCCGCGCGCCGCCGACCCGGAGGAAACCGCGGGCGTCCTGCCCCGGCCCGCCGCCGGCGAGGCGGTCCTCGCCGGGCACCGGCTGCTGCTCGACCTGGGCCTGCTCCAGCAGGGCGACGAGGCGCTGGCCGGCACCCGCCACGCCGCGCTCGCCCGGCTCTCGGCCGCCACGGCCGCCGAGGTCGGCGTCAAGGACGGCGACACGCTCGCGGTGACCGGCCCCGCCGGGACGCTCGAACTGCCGCTGTCCGTCACCGAGATGCCCGACCGGGTGGTCTGGCTCCCGCTGAACTCCACGGACGGCGGGGTGGCCTCCGGCACCGGGGCGCTCCCCGGCTCCCTCGTCCGCATCGGCCCGGCGACCCTCGCCGGCGAGGCTCCCCAGGAGGTGGAGGCATGAGCCCGTACCTCGCCGCTGAAGACCTCTCGATGTTCGGCCGCGACCCCTGGTGGCTGATCCTCGTCAAGGCGGTGTTCTGCTTCGCCTTCCTGATGGTGACCGTGCTCATCTGCATCGTCATGGAGCGCAAGGTCGTCGCCTGGATGCAGCTGCGCATCGGCCCCAACCGGCACGGCCCCTGGGGCATGCTCCAGTCGCTCGCCGACGGCGTGAAGCTGATGCTCAAGGAGGACGTCGTCGTCAAGCGCGCGGACAAGGTCGTCTACGTCCTCGCGCCGATCGTCGCCGCCATCCCGGCGTTCATGGCGTTCGCCGTGATCCCCTTCGGACCGGCCGGCAACGAGATCTCCATCTTCGGCCAGCGCACCACGATGCAGCTCACCGACCTGCCGATCGCGATGCTCTACATCCTCGCGGTCGCCTCGGTCGGCATCTACGGCATCGTCCTGGCGGGCTGGAGCTCCGGCTCCACCTACCCTCTGCTGGGCGGCCTGCGCTCCTGCGCCCAGATGATCTCGTACGAGATCGCCATGGGCGCCGCGTTCGCCTCGGTGTTCCTCTACTCCGGGTCGATGTCCACGTCGACGATCGTCGAGGCGCAGACCGACCGCTGGTACGTGCTGCTGCTGCCGGTGTCGTTCCTCATCTACATCGTGACGATGGTCGGCGAGACCAACCGCGCCCCGTTCGACATGCCGGAGTCCGAGGGCGACCTGGTGGGCGGCTTCAACACCGAGTACTCGTCGATCAAGTTCGCGATGTTCATGCTCGCCGAGTACATCAACATGGTGACCGTCTCGGCGGTCGCGGTGACCCTCTTCCTGGGCGGCTGGCGGGCCCCGTGGCCGATCAGCACCTTCTGGGAGGGCGCCAACCACGGCTGGTGGCCGATGCTCTGGTTCACCGGCAAGATGCTCACCCTGCTGTTCGGCTTCGTCTGGCTGCGCGGCACGCTCCCGCGTGTCCGCTACGACCAGCTGATGAAGCTCGGCTGGAAGGTCCTCATCCCGGTGTCCCTGGTGTGGCTGATGGCGGTCGCCACGGTCCGGGCGCTGCGCAACGAGAACTACGAGTTCGCCGACATCGCGCTCTACATCGCCGGCGGCGTCCTCGTCCTGCTCCTCCTCTCCTTCGTCGCCGACATGTTCCGCGGCCGGGGCGAGGAGGGCGGACAGCCCGCGGAGCAGCCTCCGTTCGACCCGATGGCGGGCGGGTTCCCCGTGCCGCCGCTGCCCGGGCAGGAGCTGCCCCCGGTGCCGCGGCGCCGCCCGCGCCACGAGCGGGAGCTCGTTGTCAGTGGCGGACCCGATACTCACAGTGACGAATCCCAGGGCGGTTCCACCGACGGAAAGGAGGGGTCCGATGGCTGAGGAACCGAAGGACACCAAGCCCGGTTTCCTGAACCCGGTGGCCGGCTTCGGCGTGACCTTCACGGCCATGTTCAAGAAGCGGCTCACCGAGCAGTACCCGGAGCAGCAGAAGACCACGGCCCCGCGCTTCCACGGACGGCACCAGCTCAACCGCCATCCGGACGGCCTGGAGAAGTGCGTCGGCTGCGAGCTGTGCGCCTGGGCCTGTCCCGCCGACGCGATCTACGTGGAGGGCGCGGACAACACGGACGAGGAGCGCTACTCGCCCGGCGAGCGGTACGGCCGCGTCTACCAGATCAACTACGCCCGCTGCATCCTGTGCGGGCTGTGCATCGAGGCGTGCCCGACGCGCGCGCTGACGATGACCAACGAGTTCGAACTGGCCGACTCCAGCCGGGCGAACCTCATCTACACCAAGGAGCAGCTGCTCGCCGGCCTGGAGGAGGGCATGGTCGAGGCCCCGCACGCCATGTACCCGGGCACGGACGAACAGGACTACTACCGCGGTCTGGTGACCGAGGCGGCGCCCGGCACGGAGCGTCAGGCCGCCCACTCCAAGGGCGAGGTGGTCCAGGAGGCCGAGTCCACCTTCGGTCCGGAGGAGCCGGCCTCGGAGAAGGTGATCGGGCGATGACCGAGCAGCTCGCCGCGTATTCGACCTCCACCGGCGAGGCCGTGCAGTTCTGGATCCTCGGCACCGTCGCCGTGATCGGCGCCCTGTGCACCGTCTTCATGCGGCGGGCCGTGCACAGCGCGCTCTGCCTCGCCGGCACCATGATCATCCTGGCCGTGTTCTACCTGGCCAACGGCGCCTACTTCCTGGGCGTCGTGCAGATCGTCGTCTACACCGGCGCGATCATGATGCTGTTCCTGTTCGTGGTGATGCTCGTCGGCGTCACGGCCGCGGACTCCCTGAAGGAGACCATCAAGGGCCAGCGCTGGCTGGCCCTGCTGTGCGGCCTGGGCTTCGGCATCCTGCTGGTCGGCGGCATCGGCAACGCCTCGCTGAGCGAGTTCAGCGGCGTCGGCGAGGCCAACGCCGGGGGGAACGTCCAGGGCCTCGCCTCCCTGATGTTCACCCGCTACGTCTTCGCCTTCGAGATCACCGGCGCGCTGCTCATCACGGCGGCCGTCGGCGCGATGGTGCTCACCCACCGGGAGCGCACCGAGCGGGCGAAGACCCAGCGCGAACTGGCCGAGCAGCGCGTCCGCGAGGGCAGGTACCTGCCGCCGCTGCCCGCCCCCGGCGTCTACGCCCGGCACAACGCGGTCGACATCGCGGGCCTGCTGCCCGACGGCACCCCGTCGGACCTCACCGTCAGCAAGACGCTGCGGGACCGCGGCCAGGTCCGTGACGTGTCGCGGGAGGCGCTCAACGACCTGCGGGCGCTGGAGCAGCGCGCGGAGGAGCGTCTGGAGCGCCGCGCGATCGAGCCGCCGGTCTTCAAGCGGTCCGAGGAGGCGTCGAAGTGAGTCCCGTCAACTACCTGTACCTGGCGGCGCTGCTGTTCACCATCGGCGCCACCGGTGTGCTGATCCGGCGCAACGCGATCGTGGTGTTCATGTGCGTCGAGCTGATGCTCAACGCCTGCAACCTCGCGTTCGTCGCCTTCTCCCGTATGCACGGCAACCTCGACGGCCAGATCATCGCGTTCTTCACGATGGTCGTCGCCGCCGCGGAGGTCGTGGTGGGGCTGGCGATCATCGTGTCCCTGTTCCGTTCCCGCCACTCGGCCTCGGTCGACGACGCCAGCCTGATGAAGCTGTGAGGGGCTGCTGAATCGTGGAGAACCTGATTGCGCTGCTGGTGGCGGCGCCTCTGCTCGGAGCGGTGGTCCTGCTGTGCGGCGGCCGCCGGCTGGACGCCGTCGGCCACTGGATCGGCACGGCCCTGGCCGCCGTGTCCTTCGCCCTCGGCCTGGTGCTCTTCACCGACCTGCTGGGCAAGGGCGCCGAGGACCGCACGGTCGTGCAGCACCTGTTCAGCTGGATCCCGGTGGAGGGTTTCCAGGCGGACGTAGCCTTCCGGCTCGACCAGCTGTCGATGACGTTCGTGCTGCTGATCACCGGCGTCGGCTCGCTGATCCACCTCTACTCCGTGGGGTACATGGAGCACGACGAGCGGCGCCGCCGCTTCTTCGGCTACCTGAACCTCTTCCTCGCGGCGATGCTGATCCTGGTCCTCGCCGACAACTACCTGCTGCTGTACGTCGGCTGGGAGGGCGTCGGTCTCGCCTCCTACCTGCTGATCGGCTTCTGGCAGCACAAGCCCAGTGCGGCCACGGCCGCCAAGAAGGCCTTCCTGGTCAACCGCGTCGGTGACATGGGCCTGTCCATCGCGATCATGCTGATGTTCCTGTGGTTCGGCACCTTCGCCTTCGGGCCGGTGCTCGGCGGCCACGGGGAGGCCGCTCTCGCCGGCGAGGCGGGCGAGGGCAAGCTGACCGCGATCGCCCTGATGCTGCTGCTCGCCGCGTGCGGCAAGTCCGCCCAGGTGCCGCTGCAGTCCTGGCTCGGGGACGCGATGGAGGGCCCGACCCCGGTCTCGGCCCTCATCCACGCCGCGACCATGGTGACCGCCGGCGTCTACCTGATCGTCCGCTCGGCGGCCGTCTTCAACGGCGCCCCGGACGCGCAGCTGGTGGTGACCGTCGTCGGCGCGGTCACGCTGCTGTTCGGTGCGATCGTCGGTTGCGCCAAGGACGACATCAAGAAGGCGCTGGCCGGCTCGACCATGTCGCAGATCGGCTACATGGTGCTGGCCGCGGGCCTCGGCCCGATCGGCTACGTCTTCGCGATCATGCACCTGGTGACACACGGCTTCTTCAAGGCCGGGCTCTTCCTCGGCGCCGGATCGGTCATGCACGGCATGAACGACGAGGTCGACATGCGCCGCTACGGCGGCCTCAGGAAGTACATGCCGGTCACGTTCGTCACGTTCGGCCTCGGCTACCTCGCGATCATCGGCTTCCCGGGCCTGTCCGGCTTCTTCTCCAAGGACAAGATCATCGAGGCGGCGTTCGCCAAGGGCGGCACCGAGGGCTGGATCCTCGGCGCCTGCGCCCTGCTGGGCGCGGCCATCACCGCGTACTACATGACGCGCGTGATGCTGATGACGTTCTTCGGCGAGGAGCGCTGGCGCGACGCGCCGACGCCGTCCCCGGCCTCCCCGGACGTGGAGCCGGCCGCGCAGACCGCCGGCGCCTACGAGCCGCCGCACCCGCACGAGTCGCCGAAGGTCATGACGGTCCCGATGATCGTGCTGGCCGTCGGATCGGTGTTCGGCGGCGCGTTCTTCAGCATCGGCGACCGCTTCATCCACTGGCTGGAGCCGGTCACCGGGCACGCCCACGGACACCCGCCGGTCGGCGCGCTGACGGTGACGCTGTCCACGGTCGCGGTGATGGTCATCGGCGTGGCGGTCGCCTGGGCGCAGTACGGACGGCGCCCGGTGCCGGCCGTCGCCCCGCGCGGCTCGCTGCTCACCCGGGCCGCCCGCCGCGACCTGTACCAGGACGACTTCAACCACGTCGTCCTGGTCCGCGGCGGCGAACACCTCACCCGCTCGCTGGTGTACGTCGACCACACCCTGGTCGACGGGGTCGTCAACGGCACGGCCGCCTCCGTGGGCGGTCTGTCCGGGCGGATGCGCAGGCTGCAGAACGGCTTCGCGCGGTCCTACGCGGTCTCGATGTTCGGCGGCGCGGCGGTCCTCGTCGCCGCGACCCTGCTGATGAGGGCGGTCTGATACCGATGTCCTTTCCTCTCCTGACAGCGACGGCGGCGCTCCCGGCCATCGGGGCGATCGCCACGGCCGCCGTACCGGCCGCGAGGCGCACGGCGGCCAAGTGGCTGGCCCTGCTGTTCTCGTTGGCCACACTCGCCCTGGCGATCACCGTCCTGGTCCGCTTCGACCCGGACGGCGACCGCTACCAGCTCACCGAGTCCCACTCCTGGATCGCCGACTTCGGCGTCCGCTACGAACTGGGCGTGGACGGCA
Source organism: Streptomyces cellulosae (assembly GCA_014655195.1). Lineage (GTDB taxonomy): Bacteria > Actinomycetota > Actinomycetes > Streptomycetales > Streptomycetaceae > Streptomyces > Streptomyces cellulosae. The sequence goes on from BNBH01000021.1 coordinate 118,222, forward strand.
TCGCGGTGGCGCTGATCGCGCTGACCGCGCTGCTGATCCCGTTCATCGTGCTGGCCGGCTGGCACGACGCCGACCCGCTGGAGACGGGCAGCAAGAGGTGGCGGCCGACACAGGGCTTCTTCGCCCTGATCCTGGCCGTCGAGGCGATGGTGATCATCTCCTTCGAGGCCACCGACGTCTTCCTCTTCTACATCTTCTTCGAGGCCATGCTCATCCCGATGTACTTCCTCATCGGAGGCTTCGGGGACCGAGCCCACAAGGACGGCGAGGAGAAGGCGGCGACCCAGCGGTCGTACGCGGCGGTGAAGTTCCTCCTCTACAACCTGGCCGGCGGTCTGATCATGCTGGCCGCGGTGATCGGGCTCTACGTGGTCGCGGGGAACTTCTCCCTCACCGAGATCGCCCAGGCCCGCGCCAACGGCGAGCTGGAGATGGCGACCAGCACCGAACGCTGGCTGTTCCTCGGCTTCTTCTTCGCCTTCGCGGTGAAGGCGCCGCTGTGGCCGCTGCACACCTGGCTGCCCAACGCCATGCAGGAGTCCACCGCCCCGGTCGCCGTGCTCATCACCGCGGTGGTCGACAAGGTGGGCACCTTCGCGATGCTCCGCTTCTGCCTCCAGCTCTTCCCGGAGGCCAGCAAGTGGGCGACACCCGTGATCATGGTGCTCGCGGTGATCAGCATCATCTACGGCGCGCTGCTCGCCGTCGGCCAGCGCGACATCAAGCGGCTGATCGCCTACGCCTCGATCTCGCACTTCGGCTTCATCGTGATGGGCATCTTCGCGATGACCAGCCAGGGCCAGTCCGGGGCGACGCTCTACATGGTCAACCACGGCATCTCGACCGCCGTGCTGATGCTGATCGCCGGCTTCCTGATCTCCCGGCGCGGCTCGCGGCTCATCGCCGACTTCGGCGGTGTGCAGAAGGTGGCCCCGGTGCTCGCCGGGACCTTCCTGATCGGCGGCCTCGCCACCCTCTCGCTGCCCGGCCTCGCGCCCTTCGTCAGTGAGTTCCTGGTCCTGGTCGGCACGTTCACCCGCTACCCGGTGATCGGCATCGTCGCCACCTTCGGCATCGTGCTCGCCGCGCTCTACACCCTCGTCCTCTACCAGCGGACGATGACCGGCCCGGTGAAGCCCGAGGTCGCCGAGATGCCCGACCTCAGGGTGCGGGAGATCGCGGTGGTGGCGCCCCTGGTCGTGCTGCTGGTGTTCCTGGGCGTCTACCCGAAGCCCGTCACGGACATCGTGAACCCGGCGGTGAAGCAGACCTTGTCCGACGTACAGAAGAAGGACCCCCAGCCCGAGGTGGAGGCGGCCAAGTGAGCACAACAGCAGCCGTCCACAGCCTGTGGACAACCGCGGCCGATCCGATCGTCAAGATCGACGCACCCAAGATCGAGTACGGGCAGCTCGCGCCCACGCTGATCGTCGTCGGCGCCGCGCTCGTCGGGGTCCTGGTCGAGGCCTTCGTGCCGCGCAAGTCCCGTTACTACGCACAGATGTTCGTGTCGGTGGTCGCCCTGGTCGCCGCGTTCGCCGCGGTCGTGGCGCTCGCCGCCGACGGGTACGCCACCACCAAGGCGGGCATCGCCGCCATGGGCGCGATCGCCGTCGACGGACCGGCGCTCTTCCTCCAGGGCACGATCCTGCTGACGGCGCTGGTGGGCCTGTTCACCTTCGCCGAGCGCCGGCTCGACCCGGAGGCGCACGGCAACCGCGTCGACTCCTTCGCCGCGCAGGCCGCCGCCGTCCCCGGCAGCGACAGCGAGAAGCGCGCCGTCAAGGCCGGCTTCACCACCACCGAGGTGTTCCCGCTGCTGCTCTTCGCGGTCGCGGGCATGCTGGTCTTCCCGGCGGCCAACGACCTGCTGACGCTGTTCGTGGCCCTGGAGGTCCTCTCCCTCCCGCTGTACCTGCTGTGCGCGCTGGCCCGGCGCAAGCGGCTGATGTCGCAGGAGGCGGCCGTCAAGTACTTCCTGCTCGGCGCGTTCGCCTCCGCGTTCACGCTGTTCGGCATCGCCCTGCTGTACGGCTACGCGGGCTCCATGTCGTACGCGACGATCGCCCAGGTCGTCGACGGCACCGTGCCGGAGATCACCCCGGCGCTCGCCGACACGATGGGCAACGACGCGCTGCTGCTGATCGGCGCCGCGCTGCTGGTGATGGGCCTGCTGTTCAAGGTCGGCGCGGTGCCGTTCCACATGTGGACGCCCGACGTCTACCAGGGCGCGCCCACCCCGGTCACCGGCTTCATGGCGGCGGCCACCAAGGTCGCGGCCTTCGGCGCCCTGCTGCGCCTGCTGTACGTGGTGCTGCCGGGCCTGCGCTGGGACTGGCGGCCGGTCATGTGGGGCGTCGCCATCGTCACCATGCTGGCCGGCGCGATCGTGGCGATCACCCAGACCGACATCAAGCGCCTGCTGGCGTACTCCTCGATCGCGCACGCGGGCTTCATCCTCGCGGGTGTCATCGCGGCCACGCCCTCGGGCATCTCGTCGGTGCTGTTCTACCTGGCGGCCTACTCCTTCGTGACGATCGGCGCCTTCGCCGTGGTCACGCTGGTGCGGGACGCGGGCGGCGAGGCGACCCACCTGTCCCGCTGGGCGGGCCTGGGCCGGCGCTCCCCGCTGGTCGCGGCGGTGTTCGCGGTGTTCCTGCTGGCCTTCGCGGGCATCCCGCTGACCTCGGGCTTCGCCGGGAAGTTCGCCGTGTTCAAGGCGGCGGCGGAGGGCGGCGCGGTCCCGCTGGTCGTGGTCGGTGTGATCTCGTCGGCGGTCGCGGCGTTCTTCTACATCCGCGTCATCGTGCTGATGTTCTTCAGCGAGCCGCGCCCGGAGGGCCCGACCGTCGCGGTGCCGTCGCCGCTGACGATGACGGCCATCGCGGTCGGCGTCGCGGTCACGGTGGTGCTCGGTGTGGCGCCGCAGTACTTCCTGGACCTGGCCGGGGACGCGGGGGTGTTCGTGCGCTGACGCGCCCCGCCGTACGCACGGAGCGGCCCGGTACCCCGACACGGGGGTGCCGGGCCGCGGTCGTTCCCGGTCGTGGCGGGGCCGTGGATCGAACAGCGCCGGAGCGTTCCGGGCGGGCCTGTGGACAACTCCGGGGCTGTCGGTCCGGACGCCTATGGTGGACGCAGTGGCCGAGGTACGGCCGCGGGGGACGGGACGATGCACGGGACGGACGGTGTCGCCGGGATGGCAGTGACGGACAGTGAGGCGCTGGCTGCGCTGCACCGGGTCTTCGGCTACGAGAGCTTCCGCGGCGAGCAGGAAGCGGTCGTCGACCATGTGATCGCCGGCGGCGACGCGGTCGTGCTCATGCCGACCGGCGGCGGCAAGTCGCTCTGCTACCAGATCCCGGCCCTGGTCCGGCCCGGCACGGGCGTGGTCGTCTCCCCGCTGATCGCGCTGATGCAGGACCAGGTCGACGCGCTGCGGGCGCTCGGCGTGCGGGCCGGTTTCATGAACTCGACGCAGGACTTCGACGAGCGGCGGACGGTCGAGGCGGAGTTCCTCGCCGGTGAGCTCGACCTGCTCTATCTGGCGCCGGAGCGGCTGCGCCTGGACAGCAGCCTGGACCTCCTCTCACGCGGCAAGATCTCCGTCTTCGCCATCGACGAGGCGCACTGCGTCTCCCAGTGGGGACACGACTTCCGGCCCGACTACCTCACGCTGTCCGTGCTGGGCGAGCGGTGGCCGGACGTGCCCCGCATCGCCCTCACCGCGACCGCCACGGACGCCACGCACCGGGAGATCACCGAGCGGCTGGGCATGCCGGACGCCCGGCACTTCGTGGCCAGCTTCGACCGGCCCAACATCCAGTACCGGATCGTGCCCAAGGCCGACCCGCGCAAGCAGCTCCTCGCCTTCCTGCGCGAGGAGCACGCCGGGGACGCGGGCATCGTGTACTGCCTCTCGCGCAACTCGGTGGAGAGGACCGCCGAGTTCCTGTCGAAGAACGGCATCGAGGCCGTGCCGTACCACGCGGGGCTGGACGCGGGGACGCGGCACGCGCACCAGGCGCGGTTCCTGCGCGAGGAGGGCCTGGTCGTGGTGGCGACCATCGCCTTCGGCATGGGCATCGACAAGCCGGACGTCCGCTTCGTCGCCCACCTCGACCTGCCCAAGTCGGTCGAGGGGTACTACCAGGAGACGGGCCGCGCGGGCCGCGACGGCCTGCCGTCCACGGCGTGGATGGCCTACGGGCTGAACGACGTCATCCAGCAGCGCAAGCTGATCCAGTCCGGCGAGGGCGACGAGGCGTTCCGGCGGCGGGCCAACCAGCATCTGGACGCCATGCTCGCCCTGTGCGAGACGGTGCGCTGCCGCCGGGGCCAGCTCCTCGCCTACTTCGGCCAGGAGCCGTCCGGGGAGAACTGCGGCAACTGCGACACCTGCCTCGCCCCGCCGGAGACCTGGGACGGCACGGTGGCGGCGCAGAAGGTGCTGTCCACGGTGGTGCGGCTGCAGCGGGAGCGCGGCCAGAAGTTCGGCGCGGTGCAGATCGTGGACATCCTGCTGGGCCGCCGCACCGCGAAGGTGATCCAGTTCGACCACGACCAGCTCTCCGTGTTCGGCATCGGCGAGGAGCTGAGCGAGGCTCAGTGGAGAGGCGTCGTCCGCCAGTTGCTCGCCCAGGGTCTGCTCGCGGTCGAGGGCGACTACGGCACGCTGGTGCTCACCGAGGCCAGCGGCTCGGTGCTGCGGCGCGAGCGGGAGGTGCCGCTGCGCAAGGAGCCCGAGAAGCCGGTGACGTCCCGCGCGGGCGGCGGGTCGGGCCGCGACCGCAAGGCGAAGGCGGCGGCCGAGCTGCCCGAGGCGCTCCAGCCGGCGTTCGAGGCGCTGCGCGCCTGGCGGGCGGAGACGGCCAAGGAGCAGGGCGTCCCGGCGTACGTGATCTTCCACGATGCCACGCTGCGCGAGATCGTCACGGTGTGGCCCACCTCGGTGGAGCAGCTCGGCGGGATCAGCGGCGTGGGCGAGAAGAAGCGGGCGACGTACGGGGAGGGGGTCGTGGAGGTGCTGGCGGGGCTGTCGGCGCCGGGCGCGGCCGCTCCCGACGCGGCGGCCGAGGTCCCGGCGCCCCGCGCGGCTTCGGGCCCCGCTGCGGAGGCCCCGGACGCGTACGACTGGCCGGACGAGGAGCCCGACTGGACCTGAGGCCCGGCACCGGACTTCCGCAGCCCCGCCCTCACTAGGGCAGCGCCGTCAGCCCCGGCGCGAACGTGATCAGCAGCGGGAGCAGCGGCACCAGTGACGCCGCCGCCGTCGTCAGGGCGCGGTGACGGCGGCCGAGCCGGGGCGGCGGCTCCAGGAGCCGGTCGACGCGCTCGCCGAGCAGCCGGTGGCTGGAGGAGCAGGACAGCACGCCCCGGTGCTGGTTCAGCTCGATCAGCGCCAGCGCGGTGGTCAGGTGCCCGCAGCGCCGGGAGGCCGTGTCGTCGGCGGACAGCTCCACCAGCCGGTGGGTCTGCTCGCAGAAGTGGGCGAACAGCGGGACGCGCGGGAAGCCCGCCGCCAGCGCCGCCGACAGATGCAGCAGCCAGTCGTGGCGGGCCCGGGCATGACCGCGCTCGTGGGTGAGGACCGCGTCGAGCTGATGGTCCGTGAGCCGCTGCAGCGCGCCGGTCGTGACGATGAGCTGGGGCGGGCTGCCCGGCATCCACCAGGCGTCGGGGTACTCCTCCTCCAGCACCAGCAGCGGCCCCCGCCCCTCGGGAAGCCCCGCCGGGAGGTCGGGCGCGCGGTCCAGCAGCTCCGCGCGGGCACGGGCGCGGCGGCGGCGGGCCTCGACCAGTTCACGGGCGAGCATCGCCGTGGTCCAGGCGGCGCCGCAGGCCAGCAGCACGGTGAGGACGGTCGTCCAGGGCGAGGCGTGCGACAGGTCGTAGGCGGCGGTCACGGCGGGCGGCGCCGGTGCGAACAACTGGGCGCGCACGGTGCCGAAGACGGCGGCGGCGCCCAGCGCCAGGGCGGTCAGACAGCACAGCAGCACGGTGGCGACCAGGCACTGCCACACCCACAGGGCGACGACCGGTTCCCGTTCCGGCCACGACGCCCGGGTCAGCAGACGGGGGACGGGCACGGCGGCGGTCAGGGCGACCACGCTCAGCAGGAGCAGGCAGTACGTCATGCCACGGGCTCCGGATCCTGTCGGAAGAAGCGGCTCGGGGGCGTGCGGTGGTGCGGTGCGCGGCGCGGAAGAAGAAACGCACCGCCCGACGCCAAGTATGACGGCGAAGGGCGGTGCGAGTCAGCGTGGTTGTGCGCCGCGGTAGGGCCAGAGGGGTCAGGACGCGGGGACCACCCGTCCCGTCACCTCGCCGAGGCCCACCCGCACCCCGTCCGGTCCCGGCGCCCAGGCGGACAGCGTCACCACGTCGCCGTCCTCCAGGAACGTCCGCTTGCCGTCGGGGAGTTCGAGCGGGTCGCGGCCGTTCCAGGTCAGCTCCAGCAGGGAGCCGCGCTCCCGCTCGGCGGGGCCGCTGACCGTGCCGGAGCCGTAGAGGTCGCCGGTGCGCAGGGAGGCGCCGTTCACCGTCATGTGGGCGAGCTGCTGGGCGGCCGTCCAGTACATGGTGGAGAAGGGGCACTCGGAGACGGTGTGGCCGTTGATGGTCACGGTGATGCGCAGGTCGTAGCCGCCGGGCTCCTCGCCGGAGTCGTCCAGGTACGGCAGCAGGTCGTGGGTGCGCCCGGGCGGGGCGACGCGGGCCTCGTCCAGGGCGTCCAGCGGGGTGACCCACGCCGACACCGAGGTGGCGAAGGACTTCCCCAGGAACGGGCCGAGGGGCACGTACTCCCAGGCCTGGATGTCGCGGGCGGACCAGTCGTTGAGCAGGAACAGGCCGAAGACGTGGTCGCGGTAGGCGCTCAGCGGCACGGGCCGGCCCTGCTCGGACGGGACGCCGACGACGAAGCCGACCTCGGCCTCGATGTCCAGCCGCACGGAGGGGCCGAAGACCGGGGCGGGGTCGGCGGGCGCCTTGCGCTGCCCGGAGGGGCGCACCACGTCGGTGCCGGACACCACGACGGTGCCGGAACGGCCGTGGTAACCGATCGGCAGGTGCTTCCAGTTGGGGGTGAGGGAGTCCTCGGCGTCGGGGCGGAAGATCTGCCCGACGTTCCGCGCGTGGTTCTCCGAGGCGTAGAAGTCGACGTAGTCCGCGACCTCGAACGGGAGATGGAGCGTCACCTCGGACAGCGGGTGGAAGAAGGGCTCGACCGTCTCCCGGTGCGCCGGGACCGTCACCCAGGCGGTGAGCGCGCGGCGCACGTCCGACCAGGCCGTGCGGCCCGCCGCCAGCAGCGGGTTGAGGGTGGGGCGGGCGAGCAGGGAGGCGTAGGGGGAGCCCAGGGCGTGTGCCGCCGCGCCGGCGTCGAGGACGTGGTCGCCCAGCCGGACGCCCACGGTGCGCTCCGTCGAACCGGGGAGCGAGAAGACGCCGTACGGCAGGTTGTGCGGGCCGAAGGGGTCGCCCTCGGGGACATCGAAGGGGGGCATCGGGTGCTGCCTCGCTTTCGTGTGCGCGGGTGGGCCACGTGTCCGTGGCCGAGCCACACGTTACGGGGTCGCGTCCCGGCGGTCTCCTGTTACAGGGGACGACTTCCCGAGGCCGGGTCCGGTGGAGCGCTCGGTGTTCCGGTCACACGGGGAAACAGCTCTCATCCGGTCGCGATCCGGCGGCAGAGGACAGCAAAACGCACCCAATGCGAGGGCATACGGGCGTGGTGAATCGGACGGTCCTCTTGTCCGTATTCTCTGATCATGGCCGCACCCACCGATTGTTCTCTCATCGCCACCGACCTGGACGGGACGCTGCTGCGCGGTGACGACACCCTTTCCGACCGCTCCCTCGCCGCCCTCGCCCGGGCCGGACGGGCCGGTGCCCGGCACCTCGTGGTGACGGGCCGGCCGGCCCCCAGAGTGCGGCCGCTGCTCGACGACCTCGGCTGCACGGGGCTCGCGGTGTGCGGACAGGGGGCGCAGGTCTACGACGCCGCCGCGGGGCGGATGCTGTGGTCGGTCCGGCTGGACCGGGAGCTGGCGGAGACCGCGCTCGGCAAGATCGAGGCCGAGGTGGGGGAGGTGTACGCCGCGGTCGACCAGGACGGGGTCGACGGGCTGACGCTGATCGAGCAGGGCTACCGGATGCCGCACCCGACGCTGCCGTCGGTGCGGGTGGAGCGGCGCGACGACCTGTGGGCGAAGCCGATCAGCAAGGTGCTGCTGCGCCACCCGGCGCTGTCGGACGACGCGCTGGCGGCGGCGGCCCGCTCCGTGGTCGGCTCGCTGGCCACGGTCACCATGTCGGGGCCGGGCACGGTGGAGCTCCAGCCGTGCGGGGTCACCAAGGCGACGGGGCTCGCGCTGGCCGCCGAGCACCTGGGGCTGCGCCCCGAGGACACGATCGCCTTCGGGGACATGCCGAACGACGTCCCCATGTTCCGGTGGGCGGGCCACGGCGTCGCCATGGCCAACGCGCATCCGGAGCTGAAGGCGGTGGCCGACGAGGTCACCCTGTCGAACGAGGACGACGGCGTGGCCGTCGTCCTCGAGCGACTGTTCGGGCAGGTGGCCGGTGTCGGCCGTCAGAGGTCGGCTCAGTACGCGCCGAAGACGTTGTCGATCGAGCCGTAGCGGTCGGCGGCGTAGTTGCAGGCCGCGGCGATGTTGGCGACCGGGTCGAACGGGTCGAAGGCGGTGCCGGGCACGTGGTACGCCTGGAAGGTCGGGTCGATGACCTGCAGCAGGCCCTTCGACGGGGTGCCCTTCGCGGCGTTGGAGTCCCACAGGTTGATGGCGGCCGGGTTGCCGGACGACTCCCGCATGATGTTGCGGTGGATGGAGTCGTAGGAGCCGGGGATGCCGTTCTGCGCCATGATGTCCATCGCCTCGCGGATCCAGCCGTCGAGGTTGTCCGGGTACGCGGTCGTGGAGGCGGCGGTCGTGGCCTGGGCCGAGGGGGCCGCGGAGGCGCTGGTGGCCCCGAACAGCGGCAGCGCGACCACGGCGACGCCGGTGCCGGCGACGGCAAGGGTGCGGACGAGGCGACGGGGCGAAGCGAAAGCGGGCATGTCTGGGTCCTCTCCTACGCCTGCGAGGTGAGCTGTCGGGTTCGGGCGGGAGAGTGCCCGGCCGTGCCCCTGCGGGCATGGCTTCACCCCGAGCCGTCCCGGCGTGGTGTCCGGTACGGCGGCTTACCTGGGTCCCCCGCTCCTGCCGTGCGTGAGTTGGTCGTCGGGTGTGATGCGGGTGGCGGCAGGACTAGGCGTCCACCCGGCAGGCCCGGAACGTATGCGAGAGCAGATGTCGGGAACAAGTGCGACGATCACGCAACACCCCGTTTGATCTTGAGATGGGTGTTTTTGAACGTTTGATCCTTTGCGGTCGCCAAGCGTCAACTCCGTTGCGTGGAGCGGAAGGACGGGGGTGTGCGAGGGTGTCCCGGTGATCGCCCGGCGCGTGACTCACTTCACGGAACGGCGACCCCGAGCGCATTTGTGGCCAAGGGGAATTCGCTCACCAATAACGGCAAATCGGACCCAGGGGTGGGGCAGGATGGTTCAGGGGTCACTGTGTCCGGGAAGCTGAGGTATGTCCGTTGTTATCAGCCGAACAAAAACACTCCGCTTCTGATCCCGTATCGCCCTGCTTGTGACCCCGGGCCCTGGCGGTGATCGAAACCTGACCGGATACGCTGACTCGAGTGGTGGCAGCGACCTATCGACAAACCGTGTAACCGCCAGCAGACACCAGCAGACAGGAGACCCCTCGTGACCGTCGTCGGGCCGTTCGGGCTGAGCGTGCGGGACCAGGCTCTGGAAGCCGATGTCCAGGCCGGATTGACGGCTGTCGAGGAAGGGCTGCTCGAAGCCACCAAGAGCGAGGTGCCGTTCATCACGGAGGCCGCGCAGCACCTGGTGCGGGCCGGCGGCAAGCGGTTCCGCCCGCTGCTCGTCATGCTGGCCGCCCGGTTCGGCGACCCCTACGCGCCCGGCGTCGTGCCGTCGGCCGTCGTGGTGGAGCTCACCCACCTGGCCACGCTGTACCACGACGACGTGATGGACGAGGCCGAGGTGCGCCGCGGGGTCGCGAGCGCGAACGCCCGCTGGGGCAACTCGGTCGCCGTGCTCACCGGCGACTTCCTCTTCGCCCGCGCCTCCCACATCCTGGCCGACCTCGGCCCGGAGGCCGTGCGGGTGCAGGCCGAGGCGTTCGAGCGGCTGGTCACCGGCCAGATCCTGGAGACCGCGGGCCCTCAGGACGGCCGCGACCCGGTCGACCACTACCTGGACGTGCTCGGCGGCAAGACCGGCTCCCTCGTCGCCGTCTCCTGCCGCTTCGGCGCGATGATGTCCGGCGCCGACGAGACCGTCGTCGACGTCCTCACCCAGTACGGCGAGCGGCTCGGCGTCGCCTTCCAGCTCGCCGACGACGTCCTCGACATCGCCTCCGACTCCCACGAGTCCGGCAAGACCCCCGGCACCGACCTGCGCGAGGGCATCGCCACCCTCCCCGTGCTGCGCCTGCGCGAGCGGGCGGCCCGGCTAGGCCTCGCCGAGGACCTCGCCCTGTGCGAGCTGCTCGACTCCGACCTCACCGACGACACCCGGCACGCCGAGGCGCTGCGCCTGCTGCGCGCCCACCCGGCGCTCGGCCAGGCCCGCCGGGACACCGTGCGCTACGCCGAGGAGGCGCGCTCCGCGCTCGCCCCGCTGCCCGACGGCCCCGCCAAGTCGGCGCTGGTCGAGCTGTGCGACGCGGTGGTGCACCGGGCCGGCTGACCGGCTCCGGCCGGCCGTTCCGGTCGTCCTCCCCGACTGCCGCCCGGCCGTCGACCGACTGCCGCCCGACTGCCGCCCAGCCGTCCCCCGACTGCCGCCCGGCCGTCCCCCGGCTGCCGCCCGGCCGTCCCCCGTACGCCTCCGGTACCCGGGTGACCCTTACGGGGCGGGTGAGGGGCCGTGGTCCCGTGTCATACCGCAGCAGTACGCGCAGTTGAGCCCGCGGTCTGACGATTCCGTCCCCCCGATCTGGTCAGATGGACCACGACGGACAACACCACTTCTCACCGGTTCGGGTGAGAATGGCGGCCCGGGCCGAACGGGTGCGAGAACACGGACGGAAGCCGCCGCCGACCACGGAGGGCACACATGGCACCGAACGAGACCGACGACAGGACGACCGCGGGGGAGGCCGTGGAGCCGCGCGCCGGGCGCCGCAAGGCCGCGCGGTACGTGGTCCCCGTCACCGTGATGGGCGTGGCGGCCGCGACGATCGGACTCGTCCCGGCGCTCGCCGACTCCGGCGACCCCGACCTGCCCGACATCACCGCCGCGCAGCTCGTCGAGAAGATCGCGCAGTCGGACGTGGAGCGGCTGTCCGGCACCGTGAAGATCACCACCGACCTGGGGCTGCCGAACCTCGGCGGGCTGGAGAGCGGCCTGCTGTCCGGCGCGGCGGGCGGCGAGGACGGCGAGGGCGGCTCCTCCGCCGACCCGTCCGGCCGGCTCACCGAGCTGGCGTCCGGCACGCACACCCTGCGCGTCGCCGCCGACGGCCCGGACCGCCAGAAGCTGTCCCTGCTGGAGAACGCCGCCGAGTACAGCCTCATCCACAACGGCAAGGACGTCTGGGGCTACGACAGCGCGTCCAACGAGGTCTACCACGCCACCGTCGACGAGGCGGACGCCGAGGAGCGGACCGAGCAGCAGCCCCCGGCCACCCCGAAGGGCTGGGCGGAGCAGGCCCTGAAGGCGGTCGACGACACCACGTCCGTGAAGGTCGACGGCACCGCCCAGGTGGCAGGACGCGACGCCTACCGGCTGGTGGTGGAGCCCAGGCAGTCCGGCTCCACGGTCGGCGCCGTCAGCATCGCCGTGGACAGCGAGACGGGCATGCCGCTGAAGTTCACGCTCACTCCGTCGAGCGGCGGTTCGGCCGTCGTGGACGTCGGCTTCACCAAGGTGAGCTTCGACCGTCCGGACGCCTCCACGTTCGAGTTCACCCCGCCCAAGGGCGCCAAGGTGACCGAGGACACCGAACAGGACCGCGGCCACGGCGACTTCGGCAAGGCGCCGGAGCGCGGCCCGAAGTCCGAGGAGGACCTCGCCAAGGGCCTCGACGGGCTGCGGATGCTCGGCGAGGGCTGGAACACCGTCGCCACGTTCGACACCGGCGCCGGCGCGGGACTGCCCACCGAGGAGGAGGTCGGCGGCGACCTGGGCGGCTTCCTCGGCTCGCTCGGCGACCAGGTCGAGGGCGACTTCGGCAAGGGCACGGTGTTCAGCACCCGCCTGGTCAACGCCCTCGTCACGGAGGACGGCAAGGTCTACGTGGGTACGGTCACCAGGGACGCGCTGGTGAAGGCGGCCGAGGCGGGGAAGTAGGTCCCCGAGTCCGCCGACGCCGTGAGGGGAACGGGGGAGCCGATGGACGGGACGTCCGCCACGGAGCAGACGCGCGGGACGTCCGCCACGGAGCAGGCACGCGACGGGCGGTCCGAGGGTGACGCGGTGGTCGTCACCCGGGGGCTGACCAAGCGTTACCGCGGCGGACAGCTCGCCGTGGACGACCTGCACCTGACCGTCCCGGCGGGCAGCGTCTTCGGCTTCCTCGGCCCCAACGGCTCCGGCAAGACCACCACCATCCGCATGCTGATGGGCCTGATCGAGCCGACCTCCGGGACGGCGCACGTGCTGGGGCGCCCCATGCCCCGCTCCGCGCGCGCCGTCCTGCCGCACGTCGGCGCCCTCATCGAGGGCCCCGCCCTCTACGGCTTCCTCTCCGGCCGCGACAACCTCCTCCGCTACGACGCCGCCGACCCCACCGCGGACCCCCGCACCCGCGCGGCCCGTGTCGCCGCCGCCCTGGACCGGGTGGGCCTCACGGCCGCGTCCGGCAAGAAGGCGCGGGCGTACTCCCTCGGGATGAAGCAGCGCCTCGGTCTCGCCGCCGCCCTGCTGCGGCCCCGCCGGCTGCTGGTGCTGGACGAGCCGACCAACGGCCTCGACCCGCAGGGCATGCGGGAGATCCGCGGGCTCGTCCGCGAACTCGCCACCGACGGCACGACCGTCTTCCTCTCCTCCCACCTGCTCGACGAGATCGAGCAGGTCTGCACGCACGTCGCGGTGATGGCACGCGGCCGGCTGATCACGCAGGGGCAGGTCGCCGAGCTGGCCGCGGGCGCCCGGGGCCGCCTGGTGGTCACCACGCCCGACCCGGCGGACGCGGCCCGGGTGCTGAAGGAGCAGGGGCTCGCCGACGTCGTCGCGGACGGCGACCGGGTGAGCGCCGAGCCGCCCGAACGGGACCTCGCCGAGGTGAACGCCGCGCTGGTCACGGCGGGCGTGCGGGTACGCGGCTTCGGGGTCGAACGGGCGTCGCTGGAGGACGCGTTCGTGGCGCTGACGGGGGAGGGGTTCGATGTCGCGGGCTGAGACGGTGAGCGCGCCGGTCGCCGAAGCATCCGTACGGGCGCGTCCGCTGTGGACCCTCGGCCTCTTCCGGGACGAGCTGCGCACCACCTTCCGCCGCTGGCGCACCCTCGCCCTGCTGGGCGTGCTGGCCGCCGTGCCGGTGCTGGTCGGGATCGCCGTACGGATCGAGACCGGCGACGGCTCGTCCGGGGGCGGCGGCGGAGGACCCGCGTTCGTCTCGCAGATCACCAACAACGGCCTGTTCCTGGTCTTCACCGCGCTCGCCGCGACCCTGCCGTTCTTCCTGCCCATGGCGGTCGGCGTGGTCGCGGGCGACGCCGTGGCCGGAGAGGCGGGCGCCGGCACCCTGCGCTACCTGCTGGTCGCCCCCGCGGGCCGCACCCGCCTGCTGCTCACCAAGTACGCGACGGTCATGGTGTTCTGCCTGGCCGCCACCCTGGTGGTCGCCGTCTCGGCGCTGGCCGTCGGCGCGCTGCTGTTCCCGCTGGGCGACCTGACCACCATCTCGGGCACGAGCATCACCTTCGCCGAGGGCCTGGTCCGCGCCCTGCTGATCGCCCTGGTCGTCGCGGCGTCCCTGCTCGGGGTGGCGGCGCTGGGCCTGTTCATCTCCACCCTGACCAACAGCGGCATCGCGGCGATGGCCACCACGGTCGGCCTGCTCATCACGGTCCAGATCCTCGACCAGATCCCGCAACTGCACGCCGTGCACCCGTACCTGTTCTCCCACCACTGGCTGTCGTTCGCGGACCTGATGAGGGAACCGGTCCACTGGGACGACCTGACGAAGAACCTGGGGCTCCAGGCCCTGTACGCGGCGGTCTTCGGCTCGGCGGCGTGGGCCAGGTTCACGACGAAGGACGTCACGGCGTAGACACCCAGGCGCGCGGGGAACTGCGCGACCAGCCCCCACCGAGCGGTGGGTGAAGGCGCTGCCGCCTCACGAAGCCGGCCGGAGGGCGGTGACCGCGCCGCGCCGTTCCGCCTCCTGCGCCACTGCGAGCAGCAACCCCTCACGATCGTGGCCGGCGACGAACTGAACCCCCGCCGGGCACCCGTCGGCCCCGACACCTGCCGGAACGCTGAACGCCGGGTGACCACTGAGGTTGAACGCCCAGGTCAGGGAGGTGGAGTAGACGTCACCGGGCCCCTCGTGGCCATGAGGCGACGTGGGAGCCGTCGGGGTGATCAGCAGATCGGCGCAGCCGAAAAGCGTATGCAGCCGGGCCTCGTTGACGGCCCGAACGCGACGCGCGTCCCCGGAATCCGCACCCGGGGTGCGCAGGGCGAGCCAGGCAGGACCGGGGTCGAGGAGAGACAACGCGACCGGTGGCCGCACAAGCCGCACCACCCCCGCCGCGACCAGCCGCTCGACCGCCTCCCGCGCGAGAGCGACAGGCTCCGGGCCGGGGGAGGCGAACCCCAGATCGGGCGACCAGACCGCGGTGAGCGGGAAGCAAGGCACGGACGGATCCCGCCCGGAAACGACCCGCCACCACAGACCCGCGTCAGCGCCCGTACGCGCAAGAATCCCCGGCGCCGCCAGCCCCGTAGGGTCGCCCGACGGAAACCGCCCGCCCGTGGCCTTCAACCCGAGCACCCCGCACCACGCCGCCGGTATCCGCACCGAGCCCGCCCCGTCCGCGCCCGTCGCCAGCGGCACCAGCCCGGCCGCCACCGCCACCGCCGCCCCGGCCGAGGACCCGCCCGGCGTACGGTCCGCCCGCCACGGGTTGACCGTACGGCCGCGCGCCCCCAGCCCCCACGTCTGCCAGGGCGTCCCCGGGCCCGGCACCGACGTGGCGCCCACGGCCACCGCACCGGCCGCGAGCAGCGGTTCCGCCGCGCGCAGTCCGCGCCGCCCCTTGACCGCGACCGGCACCCCGGCCAGCGGCGGGCGCTCCCCGGCGGCGACCCGCGCGTCCACCTCGGCCGCCCGCCGCAGCGCCTCCTCCTCCCACACGTCGAGGAACGCGCACAGCGCCGGATCGGCGTGTTCGATCCGCGTCAGCGCCTCCCCGGCCACGTCCACGGCCCGGCGCGCGCCCGCGCACACGGCGTCCGCGATCTCCAGCGCGCCGTCCTCGCTCATCGCAGGGCGCCGGTGAGACGGGCCAGCGGCTCCGTCTCGCGCGGCGGCCGGCCGCCCAGGTCGCCGAGGCGCCAGTCGGGCACCCACGGCACCCGGTACACGTCGATCAGTTGCTCGATCAGCCGCACCCGTTGCGCGAGTGGGCGCGGAAGCCGGCCGGGCGCATCCGCGACGAGGACGACGGCGTCCAGGTCGAGCCCGTGCGGCGCCTCACCGCGCCGGAACAGGCCGACGGCCGGCAGCACCGCGTCCAGCCCGGCCGCGTGGGTGCGGGCGGCCAGCAGCACCGAACGCGGGGCGTCGGGGCCGGGCCAGGACCGCCCGCAGTCGTGGCCACCGTAGACCGCGGCGAGCGTGGAGACGCCCGCGCCGCCGTGCAGACCGACCCAGGAGAAACGCCGGGCCGTCGCCCGGGCGGGCGCAGGCCCCGGAGAGTCCGCCTCCGGTGCCGACACCGGTCCCCGAAGCCAGATCTCCGGTCCCTGTCCCGTGCCTGTTCGCATGTCCCTCTCCTGCTCGGCGGGTCGATCGTCCATGCTCCGCGCCCGGTACGGAACCGGGGCCGACAGCCCTTGGGACGAGCCTGTGACAACGCGGTGACGTGCACAGCGCGCGCGAGCGGACACACTCGACGGTAGGTGTACGACCCGAATGAGGGAACGATGTCTCGACTCAGCCGCGAGAAGAAGCGGGAACAGCAGCAGGCCGCGGACGCGGCGAACCGTGCGGCGGTGCCGGTCGACGTCCGCGTTCCGTCCGACGGGTCGGACGAGCCGGGTGCCTACGTCGACGGCGTGCGGGTGATCGCGGGCCCGGGCGAGGAGATCCAGCAGGCCGTGCTGAACCGCCTGCACCGCATCGCCCTCGCCACCGGCCACGCCGTGCACGCGACCGTGCGCGACGAGCGCATCGGGTACGTCGTCCCGCTCCGGGTCGCCCCGGACGGCTCCAGCGCGTTCGCGGCACAGCCGGTGCAGTTGCGAGGCGAGCGGGACAGGGAAGAGGCGTCCTCCGAGACGCCGTCCTCCGGGACAGCCCCGGCTCCGGAGGCACCGCGGGGCCCGGCACCGTCGCCGGAGGGGGCGCATACGGCGCTCCCGTCCCCGCCCTTCGCACCGCGCAACGACCGCCCGACCCACCTGCTCCGCCCGGTACCGGAGTCGGAGGCACCGGAAGATCTCTGGCCGGCACCGGCACCGGCATCGGCGTCCGACGCCCGGCAGCTTGAGACCCCGGCGGCTCCGGGCGCCGTTCCGCCGTTCGACGCCCGGCAGCCTGAGACCCCGGCGGCTCCTGGCGCCGTTTCGGTGTCCGACACCTCCGGGTCCGGCACCTCCGGGTCCGGCACCTCCGGGTCCGGCACCTCCGGGTCCGGCACCTCCGGGTCCGGCACCTCCGGGTCCGGCACCTCCGGGTCCGACACCCCCGTGTCCGGAAGCCCCGCCCCCGGGTCCGCGGCCCCCTACGACTCCCCGCCCACCTTCCGTCTCCGCAGGGTCACCCCGCCGCCCGGCACGGTCGCACCGCCCACGGGCGTCTTCGGCCCGCCCCCGGACATGGCGGCGCGCCCGCACCCCGCCGAGCCCGTAGCGACGACCGATCCCGCCCCCGCCCCTGCCCCCGCCCCCTCCCGCACCCCCGACCGCGACCTCGAGGCCGCGCTCGCCGTCGACCCGGACCCCCGCCCCACCCCGCCGCGCGGTTTCGACGCCGTCGCGGAGGCCGTGCTGGGCGACGAGCCCGCCGCGCCCGAGGGCAGCCCCCTCGCCGACCCGATGGAGCGGATCAACGAGGCCGTGCGCTCGGGCCGCATCGACACGGCCGCGCGCCTCGCCGACGAGACGCTGGAGCACGCCGTGCAGACCCTCGGGGCCGAGCACCCGGAGGTGCTGCGCCTACGGGAGCTGACCGCGTACATCGCCTACCTGGCCGGCGAGCCGGTGCGCGCCTTCCGGCTCTCCCTTGACCTCGCCGTCGCCTGCCGCCGCGCGGGCGACGAGGAGGCCGCCTACGGCAACGTCCGCAGCGCCGCCACCGCGTGGCGCGGAGTACGCGACCCCCTGCTCGGCCTGGAACTGGGAGGCGACCTGATCGCGCTGTGGACCGAGCTGGCCTCCGAGGGCGGCCCCGCCGCCGACGAGGAGGAGGAACTGGACTCCGCCCGCGCCCGCATGGCCCGCCTCACGACCCGCGCCCGCGACCTCGGGTGATCCCCGCAGGGGTCTAGTGGAGGCAGAACTCGTTCCCCTCCGGGTCCGCCATCACGACCCAGCTCCCGGAGGGCTCCTCCACCCGCCGCAGCACCCGGGCGCCGAGCCCTTCCAGCCGGGCCAATTCCTCGTCACGGCGGTCGGCGCCGGGGTGCAGGTCGAGGTGGAGCCGGTTCTTGACCGTCTTCTCCTCCGGCACCCGCTGGAACAGCAGCCGCCGGCCGCGCCCGGTGCCGCTCTCCTCCTCGTAGGGGTCGTCGGGGTGCCGCACGGCGGCCAGGTCGCGCCAGGCGCGGCGGCCGTGCGACATCACCGTGAGCGACTCGGGGACGGCCCCGGCGGCGAGGAGCTTCTCGATGAGCGGGCTGTTGTCCTCGACCACGTAGTGCAGGGCGGCGGCCCAGAAGTCCGCCTGGGCGTGCGGGTCGGCCGTGTCGACGACGACCTTCCAGTGCACCGGCGTGGCCGGCGTAGGTGTCTGCGTCATGCGCCCGTTATAGGGGACGGCACCGACAACGCCGTCCCGCCGCGCGCTACGGCTTGGTCGCCGGCGCCTTCGCCGCTTCCGCCTCTGCCTCCGCCTCACTCACCGGCGCGGCGGCCGGCACGGCGCCTCCGGCGCCCGGCGTGACGGCGGTGTCGCCCGCACCGGTGCGGCGGCCGGACAGCGCGCGGGCGGCACGGCGGGCGGTGCGCAGCGCGTCCCAGGTGAGCAGGGTGAGCGCCAGCCACACCAGGGCGAACCCGGCCCAGCGCTCGGGCGGCATGGCCTCCTTGAAGTAGAGGATGCCGAGCAGGAACTGGAAGACCGGCGCCAGGTACTGCAGCAGCCCCAGCGTGGACAGCGGCACGCGGATCGCCGCGGCGCCGAAGCAGACGAGGGGGAGCGCGGTGACGATGCCGGTCGCGGCGAGCAGCAGCGCGTGCCCCGCGCCCTCGGCGCCGAAGGTCGACTCGCCCTGGGCGCCCAGCCACACGAGGTAGCCGAGGGCGGGCAGGAACTGGATCGCGGTCTCGGCGGCCAGCGACTCGATGCCGCCGAGGTTGACCTTCTTCTTCACCAGACCGTAGATCGCGAAGGAGAAGGCGAGACACAGGGAGATCCACGGCGGCCGGCCGTAGCCGACGGTGAGGACGACGACCGCGAGGGCGCCGACGCCGACGGCGGCCCACTGGGCGGGCCGCAGGCGTTCCTTCAGCAGCAGGACGCCGATGGCTATGGTGACCAGCGGGTTGATGAAGTAGCCGAGGGACGCCTCGACGACGTGGCCGGAGTTGACCGACCAGATGTAGACGCCCCAGTTGACGGTGATGACCGCGGCGGCCACCGTGATCAGGGCCAGCTTGCGCGGCTGCCGCACCAGCTCGCCGATCCACGCCCAGCGGCGGACCACGGCCAGCGCGGCCACGACGAAGACCAGCGACCACACCATCCGGTGGGCCAGGATCTCCACGGCGCCCGCGGGCTTGAGCAGGGGCCAGAACAGGGGGACGAGTCCCCACATCCCGTACGCCGCGAAGCCGTTCAGCAGTCCTGTGCGCCGCTCTGCGGCCGGCTTCCCGGTCACGGGCCCTCCAACGTGTTCCGACGCGTCCCCTGGTCAGCCGTGGGACCGCCGACGCGCGCGCGGAACCCACCCGGACGAAGGTAACGCCGCACACCCCCACGTGTCATGTCCGTACCGGTATACGGTCATGACGGGTGGGGGTGCGGACGGTCCGGGCCCGCCCTGGGTCAGTCCTTCAGCGCGGCGGCGATCGCCTCCGCGAGCGGGGTCGTCGGGCGGCCGATCAGCCGGGACAGGTCACCGCTGTCGACCACCAGCTCGCCCTTCGCGATCGCCGCGTCCACACCGGCGAACGTGGCCGCCACCGGCTCGGGCAGCCCCGCGCCGGTGAGGATGCCGGTGAGAGCCTCGGTCGTGACCGGGTTGTAGACGATCTCCCGGCCGGTCTGCCGGCTCAGCTCGGCCGCGTACTCGGCGAAGCTCCACGCCTCGTCGCCGCCCAGCTCGTACGTCGTGTTCTCGTGCCCCTCGCCGGTCAGCACCGCGACGGCGGCGGCCGCGTAGTCGGCCCGGGAGGCGGAGGAGACCCGGCCCTCGCCCGCGGCGGCGACCACCGCGTCGTGCTCCAGCACCGGGGCCAGGTTCTCGGTGTAGTTCTCGTGGTACCAGCCGTTGCGCAGCAGCACGTACGGCACGCCCGAGTCGAGCAGCGCCCGCTCGGTGCCGCGGTGGTCGTCGGCGAGCGCGGCGGTCAGCGAGCCGGGCGCGCTGGTGTAGGCGAGCAGGGCGACGCCGGCCGCCTTGGCCGCGTCGATCACGACGGAGTGCTGCCGCACCCGGCCCCTGTCGAACTCGTTGCCCGAGATCAGCAGCACCTTGTCACCGGCCGCGAACAGGCCGTCGAAGGTCTCCGGCGCGTTGTAGTCGGCGGCCGCGACCCGCACACCGCGCTCCGCGAGGTCGGCCACCTTCTCCGGGCTGCGCACGACCGCGGTGACCTGCCCGGCCGGGACCTTCTCCAGCAGCTGCTCCACCACATGACGGCCGAGCTTCCCGCTGGCTCCGGTGACGACGATGCTCATGATGCGACCACTCCTCGGGATGTGTGCGTAAGCACTAACTGTACGACGGGCGCTAACTTCTGGAAAGTGTACTGCCGGGGGAGCGGAAACGCTTCGGCGTGCTCTACGATCACGCTCGCGCGTGTCGCCGCCGCGGGGTTCCCGACCTCCGCCTGCGAGCCGTCGCATCGCAATCGGGGGGTGCGAGGAGCGGACACGCATCACCGGGAGGGACCCGTCCATGAGGAAACGTTTCAAGCGGGGTGTCGCGGCGCTCGTCGGCCTCACGCTGGCCGGCACCGGCCTCACCGTCGCGACCGCCGCCCCGGCGGCGGCGAGCTCGTACGACTGCCCGTCCGGCTACTTCTGCGGGTGGTCGGGCGAGAGCGCCAACGGCACGATGTGGAAGACGAGCAAGAGCCTCGGCGACCTGGGCAGCTGGGACGACAAGATCCGCTCGTACGTCAACCGTACGAGCCTGATCGCCTGCCTGTACGACGACATGAACTACGACTCGTGGGGTGGCTACTTCCCTCAGGACCCGAACACGCCCGGCGAGTACAGCAGCTCCTCGACAGCGACGATCAGCTCCATCAAGTTCGTCCGCACCGAGCGTGAGTGCGACCGGCCCGCCTACCCGGGCTGGTACTCCGAGCCGTCCCCCACGGCCGCCGGCTTCGGCGACATGAACGGCGACCGCCGGGCCGACGTCATCACCCGTGACATGGCCGGACGCCTCTGGTTCACGCCGGGCGACGACACCGGCCGGCTCATCGGCTCGGGCGGCTGGAACGCCATGAACACCCTCACCCGGCACGGCGACTTCACCGGCGACGGCCGCGAGGACCTCATCGCCCGGGAGAAGGCCACCGGCAAGCTGTGGCTCTACCCCGGCACCGGCACCGGCTCCCTCGGCGGGCGCAAGCTGCTCGGCGCGAGCGGCTGGAACTCGATGAACCACATCACCGCCTACGGCGACCTGACCGGCGACGGCCGCTCCGACCTGATCGCCGTCCAGAAGTCCACGGGCGCCCTGTGGCTGTACCCGGGCGCCTCCGGTTCCAAGCTGGGCGCGCGGAAGCAGATCGGCTCGGGCGGCTGGAACGGCATGAACGCCCTGGCCGGCATGGGCGACGTGACCGGCGACGGCCGCCCCGACCTGTACGCCCGCGAAAAGGCCACCGGCAAGCTGTGGCTGTACCCGGGCACCTCCACCGTCCGGCTCGGCGCCCGCAAGCTCGTCGGCAGCGGCGGCTGGAACACGATGGAGCACCTGATCCCGGTCGGTGACTTCAGTGGCGACGGGCGTCCCGACCTGGCCACCGTGACCAACGAGAAGTACAGGATCGATGGCGTCGCGGGCCAGCTGGGCCAGCTGATCACCTATCGCGGCCGGGCCGGCGGAACTCTGTACGGACCCCAGCGGACCGACAGCGAGTGGTGGGGCCTCAGCGACTTCTGCTGACCCGGCTTGACGGGACAGGGCCCCGGCAACCGTTGTGGATGCCGGGGCCCTCTCGCGTCTCTCGCGTCTCGGTGCTCAGCCGACGACGGTCCAGGTGTCGCCGCCGGCGAGGAGTGCGGCGAGGTCGCCCTTGCCGTGCTGGTCGACGGCGGTGTCGAGCTGGTCGGCCATGAGGGTGTCGTAGACGG
>BNBH01000022.1 GCA_014655195.1 Streptomyces cellulosae
CAACGCGCCCGCCGCAACGCCGGCCCACCGGGGCCGCCCCCGGGCCGGCTGGCGCCGCCTGGAACGCGAACCAGGCTTCCGAGCCCCCCACAGCTGGCGCTGACCCCAGAAGGGCCCCTCCTCTCCAGGAGGGGCCCTTCTGCAACCCCCTCAAGGGGCGCGGGGAACTGCGCGACCAGCCCCCGCCGGGCCGCACCCGGCGACGAACACTGCCCGGCACCCCGGTGGCCGTCGGGGGTGTCGCGCCGCTCGGCGCTGACGAGGTGCCGCCTGCGCCCACCCGTGCCGCCCCGAGCGGCACGACTGCCCGCAGTTCAGCAGGGGCGCGGGGAACTGCGCGACCAGCCCCCGCCGGGCCGCACTCGGCGACGAACACTGCCCGGCACCCCGGTGGCCGTCGGGGGTGTCGCGCCGATCGGAGCTGACGAGGTGCCGCCTGCGCCCACCCGTGCCGCCCCGAGCGGCACGACTGCCCGCAGTTCAGCAGGGGCGCGGGGAACTGCGCGATCGGCCAGCGACTACCCGCACCCGGCGTCGCACCGCCGTACCCACGGAAACAGCCCCCGTGCCAAAAGGCACGGGGGCTGTTCTCACGTGGAAAGCGGCTAGCGCAGGCGCGCCATCAGCGCATGCTCCACCAGCGTGATGAGCGTCGACTTCGCGTCCGCCCGATGCCGCGCATCCGTCGTGATGATCGGCGTGTCCGGCCCGATCTGGAGAGCCTCCCGGACCTCGTCCGGGTTGTACGGCTGCTGCCCGTCGAAGCCGTTCAGCGCGATGACGAAGGGCAGTCCGCTGTTCTCGAAGTAGTCGACCGCGGGGAAGCAGTCCGCGAGCCGCCGCGTGTCGACGAGCACGACCGCGCCGATCGCGCCGCGGACCAGGTCGTCCCACATGAACCAGAACCGGTCCTGGCCGGGCGTGCCGAACAGGTACAGGATCAGGTCCTGGTCCAGGGTGATACGGCCGAAGTCCATGGCGACCGTCGTGGTCGTCTTGTCCCCGGTGTGGGTGAGGTCGTCGATGCCTGCCGAAGCAGACGTCATGACGGCCTCCGTGCGCAGCGGGTTGATCTCCGAAACGGCCCCGACGAACGTGGTCTTGCCCACGCCGAAGCCACCCGCCACCACGATCTTCGCCGAGGTGGTGGAGCGGGAAGGACCGCCGCTAGAGCTTGCGAAGTCCACTGAGCACCCTTTCGAGCAGTGTCACGTCTGGCTGGCCGCCGGCGTTCTCGTCGCCGCCGGGCTGATGGATGGCGACCAGTCCCGCCTCCGCCAAGTCGGCGACGAGGATCCTGGCCACGCCGAGAGGGATGGTCAGCAGGGCCGAGACCTCGGCCACCGACTTGATTTCCCGGCAGAGGTTGCAGATCCGCTGATGCTCGGGCAGCTGGCCCTGCATCTGGTGCGGCTGCGCGGTGGTGTGCACCAGCGCCTCGATGGCGAGCTGGTACCGCGGCCTGGTGCGGCCGCCCGTCATCGCGTACGGGCGCACCAGGGGGTTGTTCGACGCCCCGGCGGGCGACGCCTCGGGTGCGCGGCGCTGCGGCTGCACGGGCTGGATGCGCGGGCTCTGCGGCTGGTCGTACGGCGAGGGGCCGGGGCCCTGGGGCGCGTACGGCTGGCCGTGCTGCGGCGTGGAGGGGTAACCGTACCGGTTCTGGGAACCGTCGTTCTGACCCTGGGCAGGGCCGTACGACCAGTTGCCCGCCGATGAACCGTCTGGGGGTGTTGCCACTTTCTCCTCCTCCGACTGTGCCTGGCACCCATCTCTGTGGAGCCGCGTCCCGAAACCTTACGGCCCCGGGACGCCATATCGCACCGTCCGCTTGTCAGTTGAGAAGGCTCCCCTGGAGCTCCGCTCGAAGGTCCGGCGTGAGGACCGTACCCGCTCGGTCGACCAGAAGGGCCATCTCGTAACCAATGAGACCGATGTCCGCCTCGGGATGTGCGAGAACCGCGAGCGACGAACCGTCGGAAATGGACATGATGAAGAGGAACCCCCGCTCCATCTCCACAACCGTCTGATTCACGCTGCCGCCCTCGAAGATCCGAGAGGCGCCGGCGGTGAGTGAGGTCAGACCGGAGGCGACGGCCGCGAGCTGGTCGGCGCGGTCGCGGGGGAAGCCTTCGGACATCGCCAGAAGGAGTCCGTCGGCGGAGACCACCACCGTGTGGGACACCCCCGGGGTGTTGTCCACGAAGTTGGTGATCAACCAGTTCAGGTTCTGTGCCGCCTGGCTCATCGGGCTCACACTAACGCTCCTGGTTGTAGGTGCTGTCAGGACCGAAGCCCTGGCCGTTCGTTTCACTGCCTGCGGTACGGCCTCGTTGGACACCGCGCCGCAGGTTGCTCAGCCTGCCCCGGACGTCCTCCGGGGCTCGGGAGACCTGTGGGCCCCCCTGGGGGGTAGTTTCGGCGGCTCCCTCGACCAGGTTGGCCTTCGGGACCCTCCGCGGCAGGCCGGAGGAGGTCACTCCGCCCGCCTTGGGCTTCCGGAGAGCCGAGGCCTGCTGCCAGCGCTCGTCGTTCGCCGAGCGCCAGCCGCTGTCGCCGTTGCTCTCCGGAGTGCTGGCCGGCTGCTCCTGGCTGCCGCGTCCC
Organism: Streptomyces cellulosae; assembly: GCA_014655195.1. GTDB lineage: Bacteria > Actinomycetota > Actinomycetes > Streptomycetales > Streptomycetaceae > Streptomyces > Streptomyces cellulosae. The sequence continues at coordinate 2,605 of BNBH01000022.1, forward strand.
GAGCCGCCCGTGCCACCCGCGCCGTTCGCGGAGGACCCGCGGCGCGGAAGCCCGGCATCGGTCAGCGCGTGAGCCTCCGAAGGAGCCGGTCCCGGACGGTCGAAGCCTACGCTGTCCGGCTCCCGCGCGTCAGCGGCCTGCGAGGATTCCCCCTCCGGGGCCTGTGCAGGGTACTGGTCCTGGTAGCCGTTGCGGTAGCCGTCGTGCTGCGGCCAGTCGTCCTCCTGGCGCCGCTCGCCGAAGCCCGGGAACGAGCCCGTGGCACCCGCGGGGGCCTGGCCGTTGCGGCCGGAACCGGCGTAGGAGCCGTTCTGGTAGCCGCCGTTCTGCTGGAAGGCGTCGTTCTGCGGCAGGTTGCCGTTCGGCGCGTAGTAGCCCTCGCCGTACGACTGCTGCTGCTGGTCGTCGTAGCCGCCCTGCCGGCCGTCGTCGTACGCCTGCTGGTCGTACCCGCCGCCCTGCTGCTGGTCCTGGTAGCCGTTGTCGTAGCCCTGGGCGTCGTAGCCCTGGCCGTTGCCGTAGCCGCCCTGGCCGTCGTCGTAGCCCTGCTGCTGACCGGCGAACTCGTCGCGGTAGCCGCCCTGCTCGCCGCCGTCCTGGGCGTTCCCGGCGGTCAACTCGCCCTGCTCCGGCTGCGACTGGGCCTCCAGGGCCGCACGCCGCTCCTCGCGCAACAGGGACCGGCCGACCGGGTCCAGCTCACGGATGTCGTCGGGGACGTCCGAGTAGCGGCTGTCGTCGAAGCCCAGCTCCGCGGCGGTGCGCATCGGCTGGCCGAAGCTCTCACCCTGGAAGTTCTGCTCCGGGATGATCTGCGAGACCGTGAACTCGTCCTGGACCGGGGCCGCCTCGCCGCCACCGCCGTGGGTGATGGCGTCCGGCAGCATGACCAGCGAGGTGGTGCCGGCCTGCTCGCCCGAGGGGCGGAGCTGGACGCGGATGCCGTGCCGGTCGGACAGCCGGCCGACCACGAACAGACCCATGCGCTGCGAGATCGCGGCGTCCACGGTCGGCGGGTTGGCCAGCTTGTGGTTGATGTCCGCGAAGTCCTCGGCGGTGAGGCCGATGCCCTTGTCGTGGATCTCGATCATGATGCGGCCGTCGGGCAGACGGGTCGCGGTGACGCGCACCTTCGTCTGCGGCGAGGAGAACGTGGTGGCGTTCTCCAGCAGCTCGGCGAGCAGGTGCACGAGGTCGGTGACCGCGCGGCCGTGGATCTCGGCGTCCGGCACGCCGGACAGCTCGATGCGCTCGTACTGCTCCACCTCGGAGGAGGCGGCGCGCAGCACGTCGACCAGCGGGACCGGCTGGTCCCAGCGGCGGCCCGGCTCCTCGCCGGCGAGGACCAGGAGGTTCTCGCCGTTGCGGCGCATACGGGTCGCGAGGTGGTCCAGCTTGAAGAGGTTCTCCAGCTGGTCCGGGTCGGCCTCGTTGTTCTCCAGGTCGGTGATCAGGGTCAGCTGGCCCTCGATCAGCGACTGGTTGCGGCGCGACAGGTTGGTGAAGATCGCGTTGATGTTGCCCCGCAGCAGGGCCTGCTCGGCGGCGAGCCGGACGGCCTCGCGGTGGACCTGGTCGAAGGCTCGGGCGACCTCGCCGATCTCGTCCGTGGAGTTGATCGGGATGGGCGCGACCTTGGTGTCCACCCGGCCCGGGTCGGTCCGGGAGAGCTGGTCGACCAGCATCGGCAGACGCTGCTCGGCGATACCGAAGGCGGCGTTGCGCAGCTGGCGCATCGACTGGCTCATCTGGCGGGCCACCATGCCGGCCAGGATGAACGCGGCGAGCAGCGCGAGGACGACCGCGGCGCCGGTGATGAAGGCGTCCCGCTGGGCGTCGGAGGCGATCTGCGAGGCCTCGTTCACTGCGGTGTCGGCGAGGTCGGACTCGATCTCGCGGTAGCCGTCGAACTTGAGGGTGTTCATCGCCCACCAGTTCTCGGGCGTGATGCCCTTGGCGGCGAGGTCCTTGCGGGCGGACTCGTCCGTGGTGGACAGGCGGCCCAGCTCGGAGATCATCGTCTCCGGCTTGGCCGGCGGCGGGACGTAGTCCGGGTCGTTCTGCGCGGCGGCCTTCGCCATGGCGGCACCCTCGGCCTGGATGCGCGCGGCGACCTCTTCCAGCTTGGTGTTGTCCGCCTCGGTGCCGCCGCCCTTGTACTCGTCGAGGGCGATGCCCTCGAGGTAGGCGTACGACAGGAAGGCCACGCGCTGGCTGGCGAGCTGGCTGTCGGTCGGGCCCGGCTTCACCAGCAGGTGCATGCCGATGGAGCGCTGGAGTGACAGGGCGGCCTTGGTCAGCGAGATCGCGTAGACCGTACGGCCGTAGCTGGTGACGTTGCCGGTGCCGAGACCGAGCTCGTTGGCGATCTCCATCAGGGGGTGGGCGACGGCGACGTAGCCCTCCTCCGTCTCCACGCCCTTGAGCTTGGAGGTGTACGCGGCGGCGCGCAGCGCGGAGAGCTTCGGCTCGGCCTCGCGGACGAGCTGGAGGCGGCGCTGCAGACCCGGCTTGTCCGGCGCGTCCTGCGCGGCCTCGTCGAAGGCGTCGGCGGCCTTGTCGGTCGCCTCACGCGCCTTGGAGACGTCAGGGTCGTCCTCGCCCTTGCCGCTCAGCAGCGGCACGGCGCTGACGTCACGCTCGTTGTAGAGAGCGTTGGCGTACGTGAGGGAGGCCCGCACCAGGCGGGCGGTGTTCTCGGCGTCCTGCGCCTCGGTCCACGTGTCGATCGAGCTCTTCACCTGGAAGCCGCCCATGACGAGGCCGACCAGCACGGGTATGAGCAGGATCGCGTTGAGCCTCGTGGCCACGCGCCAGTTCCGCGGGGACATACGTCCTCCGCTCTGTGCGGGCGCGGCCTTCGGCTCGGGACCGGGCACGGGGGCGGGCGCCGCTGTGCGCGGCGGCGGCGTGAAGTTGCCCCGGGCCGACGGCTCGGGACTGTTCTTGCTTCGCCTCACTCGACCAACAACCTCTCGGCGGTCGGCACCTTCGTCGTGCCGCAGTGTCTCAGAGCCCGGCATGCCATCGACTACTGAGTACGTCTTTGACCCATGGGCAGTTCAGGCATTCCAGCATGCCGACCAGCGCTCTTCCAAACATGGAAAGCGGGGGGTCCCGAGTGATGTAAGCCCCAGATAAAACGGTCATAAAGAGCGAGGAGCGCCAAATGGCGAGGTCTTCGTGCGCACAGCGATACCGCGCGACCGCGTCGCGTGTCGGCCTCACCCGATTCCTCTGCCGAAACGTTATGAACACCGGGGCCGGCCGTGTCAAAGGACACAGCCGGCGCCGGTACATCTACGACAACCGCAGTATGCCGCTTTCGAGTTGCCTCTACCGGAGTCGCGCCATGAGGGCGTGCTCGACCAGAGTGATCAGCGCACTCTTGGCGTCCGCGCGGTGGCGGGCGTCCGTGGTGATGATGGGGGCGTCGGGCCCGATCTGCAGGGCCTCGCGCACTTCCTCCGGGGAGTACGGCTGCTGTCCGTCGAAGCCGTTGAGGGCGATGACGAAGGGCAGTCCGCTGTTCTCGAAGTAGTCGACGGCGGGGAAGCAGTCGGCGAGACGGCGGGTGTCGACCAGGACGACGGCGCCGATGGCGCCGCGGACCAGGTCGTCCCACATGAACCAGAAGCGGTCCTGCCCGGGGGTGCCGAACAGGTACAGGATCAGGTCCTGGTCCAGCGTGATGCGGCCGAAGTCCATGGCCACCGTGGTGGTGGTCTTGTCCCCGGTGTGGGTGAGGTCGTCGATGCCCGCCGAGGCGGACGTCATGACGGCCTCCGTGCGCAGCGGGTTGATCTCCGAGACGGCGCCGACGAACGTGGTCTTGCCCACGCCGAAGCCACCCGCCACCACGATCTTCGCCGAGGTGGTCGCACTTCTCTCGGAGACCGTCCCGCCGCTAGAGCTTGCGAAGTCCACTGAGCACCCTTTCGAGCAGTGTCACGTCCGGGGCGCCTGTCGCCTCGTCGCCGCCCGGCTGGTGCACGGCGACGAGTCCCGCCTCCGCCAGGTCCGCCACCAGGATCCGGGCGACCCCCAGCGGCATGTTGAGCAGTGCCGAGACCTCGGCTACCGACTTCACCTCTCGGCACAGGTGGCAGATGCGCTGGTGCTCGGGAAGGAGCCCCATGAGCACTGCCGGGTCGGCCGTCGTACTGATCAGTGCCTCGATGGCCAGCTGATAACGCGGCCTGGTCCGGCCGCCGGTCATCGCGTACGGACGCACCAGCGGCTGGTCGCCCTCGTCCTCGTACGGCTCCGCGTACGGATCATGAGAGGCGGTGGGCGGGGTCATGAATCCTCCGGGCGGGACAGCAAGTGGTCAGTCAAGCTGTTTTCTGGGGCCGGTGGGGGGAATTGTGGCGGCCGGACGGTGATTTGGTGAGACGGGTGGTGCCGGGGCCGTTCAGTGGAGCAGACTTCCCTGTAGTTCGGCGCGCAGGTCCGGGGTGAGGACCGCCCCCGCGCGGTCGACCAGGAGCGCCATCTCGTAGCCGACGAGGCCGATGTCGCACTCGGGGTGCGCGAGCACCGCGAGGGACGAGCCGTCGGAGACGGACATGAGGAAGAGGAACCCCCGCTCCATTTCCACGACCGTCTGAGCGACGCTGCCGCCTTCGAAGATCCGAGAGGCGCCGGCCGTCAGGGAGGTCAGCCCCGAGGCGACGGCCGCGAGCTGGTCCGCGCGGTCACGCGGAAAGCCCTCGGAGAGCGCCAGGAGGAGACCGTCGGCGGACACGACGACGGTGTGGGACACCCCAGGGGTGTTGTCCACGAAGTTGGTGATCAACCAGTTGAGGTTCTGTGCCGCCTGGCTCATCGGGCTCAACTAACGCTCCTGCTGGTGAGTGGGCCGCGGGAAGCTGCCGGTCTGTGCGGACCCGGCCTGACGACCCTGTGCGATACCCCGACGGAGATTGGTCAGCCGGCCGCGCACGTCATCGGGGGCGCGCGAGACCTGAGGACCGCTCTGGTGGTTCTGCTGCTGAGCCGTGCCCGGGACGAGGTTCGCCTTGGGCACCCGGCGCGGCAGGCCGGAGGTGGTGACGCCGCCCGCGGCCGGCTTGCGGACGCGTTCGGCCTGCTTGACGAGCTCGTCGTTGGGCGAGCTGCGCCAGGCGGCATTGGACCGCTGCGAACCCGTGGGGCTCTGCGGCTGAGGGGACTGCTGCTGGGGCTGCTGCGGGGCGGCCGGCGCGGAGCCGTTGCCCTGCTCCTGCCCACCGCCCTGGCCGCCGCGGAACCAGTTGGTCTCCAGCGTGTCGTACAGCGGGGTGCGGCCGTCGCCCGGGCCGGTGGCCGGGGGCAGCGCCCACTGGTCGGACGGCTGGCGCTGCGGCTGCTGCGGGGCCTGCGGACGCGGCGGGACGGGAGCCCCGCCGTTCACCTGCGGACGCTCGAACTGGCCCGTGCCCGACGGGTCGGAGCCCGGACGGGCGGGCAGCGCGTACTGGCCGGTCGAGCCGTTGTTCTGGCCCTGGGCCGGGTACTGGCCCGTGCCGTTTCCGTTGCCGTAGCCCTGCGGGGCGGGGAACTGGCCCGTGGAGGCCGGGTTCTGCGCGCCGTGGCGGCCGCCCTGCGGGGCGCCGAAGATGTCACCGCGGACGAACTGGCCCGAGTTCTGAGCCCCGTTGGCGCCGGGGCGGCCGTACTGGCCGGGAGCGTGCTGCTGCTCGTCGAACCGGGGGATCTCCGCCGTGGCGCCGGGGCCCTGACGGTCGTCGAAGCGCGGCATCGCGGCCGTGCGGGAGACGTCCGGCTCGTCGTGGCCGCGCGGGGCGTCCACCGAGGGGCGCGGGGCCGGCGGGCGGGCGGTCTCGTCGCCCCAGCTCGGCGTGCGCTGCTGGTCGCCGCCCGGCAGCTCCGGACGGTCGTTGCCACGCGGCGGGAGCTGGGGACGGCGGCCGCGCTCGGGGGCGTTGCCCCGCTGCGGCGGCACCTGGCCCTGGTTCCCGGGCGCGGCCTGCGGGGCGCCCGGGCCCTGCTGCGCGAAGCCGGCGCCGGCGCCCGCCGGAGCGGGACGGCCCTGCGGGGGAGCGGAGGGAGCGCCCTGGTCGAAGAGCGAAGAGGTCTGATTGCCCGCCGGGGGACCGCCCTGCGGGCCCCGGCCGCCGGGACGGCCCGAGCCGTCCCGCCCGGGCAGCGCGGCCCGCGGGCCCTGACCGGCCCCGAGACGCCCGCCGGTGGCGCCGGCGCCGAGCGAACCGCCGCCGGACGGGCCGGCCCCGGCGGAACGCCGCGCGGCGGCGGCGCCCGCGGCGGCCTGCGCGGCGGCGGGACCGCTCGCGCCACCCGGCTGACCGGGCTTGCCCTGCGGCTTCTTGCCGCCCTGGGCGACGTCGACGGGCAGCATGACCAGCGCGGTCGTACCGCCGGAGTCGGACGGGCGGAGCTGGATGCGGATGCCGTGGCGCTGCGACAGACGGCCGACCACGAACAGACCCATGCGGCGGGAGACGGAGACGTCCACGGTGGGCGGCGAGGCGAGCCGCTCGTTGATCGCCGCGAGGTCCTCGGGGGACAGACCGATACCGGTGTCGTGGATCTCGATCAGCACACGGCCGTCGGGCAGCGCGTGACCGGTGACCTTGACCTTGGTCTGGGGGGAGGAGAACGAGGTCGCGTTCTCGAGCAGCTCGGCGAGGAGGTGCACGAGGTCGTTGACGACGCGGCCGGCCACCTCGGTGGACGGCACGGCGGCCAGTTCGATGCGCTCGTACTGCTCCACCTCGGACGCGGCGGCGCGGAGCACGTCGACGAGCGGGACCGGACGGGTCCACCGGCGGCCGGGCTCCTCACCCGCGAGGACGAGGAGGTTCTCACCGTTACGGCGCATGCGGGTCGCGAGGTGGTCCAGCTTGAACAGCGAGGACAGCTGGTCCGGGTCGGCCTCGCGGGACTCGAGCTCGGAGATCAGCGACAGCTGGCGCTGGATCAGACCCTGGGAGCGGCGCGAGAGGTTGGTGAACATCGCGTTGACGTTGCCCCGCAGGAGGGCCTGCTCGGCGGCGAGGCGGACCGCCTCGCGGTGCACGTCGTCGAACGCCGCGGCCACACGGCCGATCTCGTCCCGGGAGTGCACACCGACCGACTCGACGGTGGTGTCGACGTCCTGCGGGTCCGACTCGGAGAGCTGCTTGACCAGGTCGGGCAGGCGTTCCTGGGCGACCTTGGTCGCGGTCTCCTCCAGGCGGCGCAGCGACCGGATCATGGACCGGGCCACGACGAAGGCGCCGACCAGCGACACACCGAGCACGAGGAGGATCAGCGCACCGGAGATGATCGCGTCGCGCTCGGTGGCGTTCCGCAGCTCCCGGGCCTTCTGTTCCATCTCCTCGAGCAGTCTGAGCTCGATGTTCTTCATCTGCTGGATCTTGGTGGAGCTGTCGTCCAGCCAGTCACGGTAGGAACGCGCGCCCACCGACTGCAGACCGAACTCCGAGGCCACCGCGCGGCCCGCGTACTCGTCGGTCGCCTTGATCGTGGGGTTGCCCTCTTCGATGGGCAGCAGCAGCTCGGCGGCGGACTCCTCGCCGTAGATGCTCCGGAAGGCGCGCAGCTCGGACTTCTGGCTCTCCAGCGCGGACTGCGCGTAGAGCCGGTCGTTCTCGGCGATGTCGCCCTTGGTGGTGTTGCTCGCGGGGAGCGCCGCGGCGAGCACGGCGCGCTGGACCGACGCGTACTCCTTGGCGGAGGAGAACGACGACAGGGCACGCGTGCGCTGGATCATGTCGGGGTTGCTGGTCGCCTCCGCCATGTCCTGCGAGAGGTCGATCAGGTTCTCGATCAGGCGGTGGTAGCCCTCGACGGTCTGCGTGGAGTTGTTCTCCTGCTGGAACGCCGTGTTGCGGATCTTGGCGAGCTCGCTCAGGTCGCCGGCCAGTTGGACGAGGTTGTCGCGGACGCCCTTGAGGTTGCCGTCCTTGCTCGCCGCGTCGATCTCCTCGGAGCTGTCGAGGAAGTTCGACATCGCGCGGTCGGTCTTCTCGCGGTAGCCCTTGACCGAGAAGTCCGTGCCCTTGCCGCCGTGGGCGAGCGGACCGGCCGACTGGTCGCGCTCCTCCTGGAGCGCGTGCGCCAGCTCGGTGGCCTGCTTGGTCATGTCCGTCAGCAGCTTCATGTTGTCGAGCTGCTGGATGTCGTCCATCGACTGCTGGATACGCAGCGCGCCGAGCGAGGTGGCCGCGACCACCGGCAGCGCGAGCAGCGACACCAGACGGGTCGAGATCCGCCAGTTGCGCAGGGCTATTCGCGAACCCGGGCCGGTCGGGCCGGCGGGGGCGGCCGACGGGGTGGCCGGGGGTGCGGACGGCGCGCCGGGGCGTTCGCCGCCGTTGCCACCGGGCTGGGTCGGGCCCTGGCCCTGGGCGTGCTGGGGCGAGGAGCTGACGGCCTTGGGGCCAGTCCCGCCCTGCGGCTCCGGCTCCGCCGAAGCGCTGCCATCCCTCTTGAAACGTCCCTGCACTAGCGTCGCAACCTCTGAACCAGGCGCCCCTCCGCGTGAACGGCGAGGCACGGTGTCGGCGTCATAGGGGCGCCCTGAATACGCCCCCGTGGTGGTCGTGATTGTCCGGCGCCGGTTCCCCCATCTCACCGCCACTCGGCGCGTGGTCGCGCCCCCTGTGCGCCGGCTCGATCCCTGCGGCGGTCCGTGAGATTCCAGCACAGTGCAGGATCTCCAACAAGGCCCGTGTGCTTACCCGTGACATACGTGACACCGTGTGTCCGCCGGGTCACCAGCCGTAGAGCGGGATCTCGCCCATTCCGGGCATACCGGCCTTGACTGGCAGGGGCGGGGCGGTGTCCCAGTCGGCATGATCAGGAGCGGAATGGTCGCTTCAGGGAGTCAATGTCCGATTCCGGTAACCGTGGCGCGCGCCCCGGATGCCCGGAATGTCACACGTATCGTGAGCAAACTCACACCGAGATCACCGTACCCGGCCCCGGGAGGCCGGGAATTGAATGTTTAGCCTGACGCTTTACAGGGATGGCAGAACTGACAACCCGCGCCCGTCCGAGGTTCTTCCCGGACCTCCGGGCGCCCGTGCACAGGACAGGGTCAAGTAAACAGTGAAGACGACGACGATGTTCCACAAGATCGCCAACCCGCGGCGCACCACGCTCGCGCACCTCGACGGTGCCGGCGATCTGCAGAAGCCGGTCCAGCAGGAGCACCCCGTCGAACTCCCGGCCCAGACAGCCAACCCCAAGCGCACCGTCCTCATGGAGATCCCGGTCACGGCCGGCGCCGCGAACTGACAGCGGTCCATACGCGCGGCCGCCGCGAAACGCTCAACGCGCGCCGCGCGCCCACGAGGGGCGCCCCACCCGCCGAGGTGGGGCGCCCCTCGTCGGTGCGCCGGGCCGGCACCCCTGCGCGTTAGCCTGGAGCGTCAGACTCCAGCCGCTTCAGTCAAGGGGACCAGCATCCCGTGCGCATCGCCAGATTCTCCATCGACGGGAACGTCGCCTTCGGCGCGGTCGAGGGCGAGAAGCAGGACGAGCTCGTCCTGGACATCATCAAGGGCATCCCGTTCGCGGACTTCGAGCTCTCCGGCACCAAGGTCCCGGTGAGCAAGGTCAGGCTGCTGCCCCCGGTGCTCCCCAACAAGGTGGTGGCCTTCGGGCGCAACTACGCGGACCACGCGAAGGAGATGGGCAACGAGGTGCCCGACGCCCCCTTCGCCTTCTTCAAGCCCGCCACCTCGGTCGTCGGCCCCGGCGACGAGATCCAGTACCCCTCCTTCTCGCAGGACGTGCACCACGAGGCCGAGCTCGCCGTGGTCATCGGCCGGCTCTGCCGCGAGGTCCCGCGCGAACGCGTCAAGGACGTGATCTTCGGCTACACCTGCGCCAACGACGTCACCGCGCGCGACGTCCAGAAGCGCGAGAAGCAGTGGGCCCGGGCCAAGGGCTTCGACACCTCCTGCCCGCTCGGCCCCTGGGTGGAGACCGACCTCGACCCGCACGACCTGACGATCCAGCTCACCGTCAACGGCGGCCAGCGCCAGCTCGGCCGCACCAGCGAGATGATCCACTCGATCGAGGACCTGATCGTCAACATCTCCGAGGCCATGACGCTGCTCCCGGGCGACGTCATCCTCACGGGCACCCCGGCTGGGGTCGGCCCCCTCCACGTCGGCGACGAGGTCGCCGTCACCATCGAAGGCATCGGCACTCTCACCAACAAGGTTGTCAAGCGTGGCTAGCGCATCCGGCTCCTCCGTACGCGTCCGTTTCTGCCCGTCGCCCACCGGTAACCCCCACGTGGGCCTGGTCCGCACCGCCCTGTTCAACTGGGCGTTCGCCAAGCACCACGGCGGCACCCTGGTCTTCCGCATCGAGGACACCGACGCGGCCCGCGACTCCGAGGAGTCCTACAACCAGCTGCTGGACTCCATGCGCTGGCTGGGCTTCGACTGGGACGAGGGCCCCGAGGTCGGCGGCCCGCACGCGCCGTACCGCCAGTCGCAGCGCATGGACATCTACCGCGACGTGGCACGGAAGCTGCTCGACGGCGGGTACGCCTACCACTGCTACTGCTCCCAGGAGGAGCTGGACAGCCGCCGCGAGGCCGCCCGCGCCGCCGGCAAGCCGTCCGGCTACGACGGCCACTGCCGCGAGCTCACCGCCGCGCAGGTCGAGCAGTACCAGGCGCAGGGCCGCGAGCCGATCGTCCGCTTCCGGATGCCCGACGAGGCGATCACCTTCACCGACCTGGTCCGCGGCGAGATCACCTACCAGCCGGAGAACGTGCCGGACTACGGCATCGTGCGCGCCAACGGCGCCCCGCTGTACACGCTGGTCAACCCGGTGGACGACGCCCTGATGGAGATCACCCACGTCCTGCGCGGCGAGGACCTGCTCTCCTCCACCCCGCGCCAGATCGCCCTGTACAAGGCGCTGATCGAGCTGGGCGTCGCCAAGGAGATCCCCGCCTTCGGCCACCTGCCGTATGTGATGGGCGAGGGCAACAAGAAGCTCTCCAAGCGCGACCCGCAGTCCTCGCTCAACCTCTACCGCGAGCGCGGCTTCCTGCCCGAGGGCCTGCTCAACTACCTCTCGCTGCTCGGCTGGTCGCTCTCCGCGGACCAGGACGTCTTCACGATCGACGAGATGGTCGCCGCCTTCGACGTCTCCGACGTCAACCCCAACCCGGCGCGCTTCGACCTCAAGAAGTGCGAGGCGATCAACGCCGACCACATCCGCATGCTGGACGTGAAGGACTTCGCCGAGCGCTGCCGCCCCTGGCTCCAAGCCCCCCACGCCCCCTGGGCCCCGGAGGCCTTCGACGAGGCCAAGTGGCAGGCCATCGCGCCGCACGCGCAGACCCGGGTGAAGGTGCTGTCGGAGATCACCGACAACGTCGACTTCCTGTTCCTGCCGGAGCCGGTCTTCGACGAGGCGTCCTGGAACAAGGCGATGAAGGAGGGCTCCGACGCCCTGCTGCGCACCGCCCGGGAGAACCTGGAGGCCGCCGACTGGACCTCCGCCGAGTCGCTGAAGGAGGCCGTCCTGGCCGCCGGCGAGGCCCATGGCCTCAAGCTCGGCAAGGCCCAGGCGCCGGTCCGCGTCGCCGTCACCGGCCGCACCGTCGGCCTGCCGCTCTTCGAGTCCCTCGAGGTGCTGGGCAAGGAGAAGTCCCTGGCCCGCATCGACGCGGCCCTGGCGCGGCTCGCCGGCTGACCTCGCACCCGCTGTTCAGGGGCGGCCCCGGAGATCTCCGGGGCCGCCCCTTCGCGTTCCCCCGTGTCCTCCGGCCCGTCCCGGTACCGTCGGTGGCATGGACATCCGCGCCGTGGTCTGGGACGTCGACGACACGCTGTTCGACTACACCTCCGCCGACCGTGAGGGCATGCGCGCCCATCTCGTCACCGAGGGGCTGCTCGCGGGGTACGGCTCCGTCGAGGAGGCGCTGGCGCGCTGGCGGGAGATCACCGACCGGCAGTGGGCGCGGTTCGCCGCCGGCGAGGTCGACTTCGAGACCCAGCGCCGCGACCGCACCCGGGTGTTCCTCGGGCGTGAGCTGACCGACGCCGAGGCGGACGACTGGTTCGACCGCTACCTGGTCCACTACGAGTCCGCCTGGAGCCTGTTCCCGGACGTGCTGCCCGTGCTGGACGCCCTCGCCGGCAGCCACCGGCACGCCGTGCCCTCCAACTCCAGCCTGCATGTGCAGGACCGCAAGCTGCGGGTGCTGGGCGTGCACGACCGCTTCGAGGCGATCCTGTGCGCCGCCGAGCTGGGCGTCTCCAAGCCGGAGCCCGGCGCCTTCCTGGCCGCCTGCGACGCCCTCGCGCTGCCCCCGGAACAGGTGGCCTACGTCGGTGACCACCCGGAGATCGACGGCCGGGGCGCCGCCGAGGCCGGGCTGCTCTCGGTGTGGATCGACCGCTGCGACGCCCACGCCACCCTGGAGCCCCCGGCCGGTCCGCGCCGCATCGCGTCCCTCGCCGAACTGCCGTCCCTGCTGCGCGGCGATACTCGTTTTGGAGCGTCGTCGTCCTTCAGGTAATGTTCTTCCTGCGCCGCGGGGAGCGGGCCGGAAGGCCGGAGCCCCGAAGCGTAGAACTTGAACGAGATCCCCTCCGGGGCTTGCGTTCCAGTGGCCTATGGTGTAATTGGCAGCACGACTGATTCTGGTTCAGTTAGTCTTGGTTCGAGTCCAGGTAGGCCAGCTCGCAGAGCTCATCTGCACCCGCGGATCACATCCGCAAGCCCCCGTTGTGTAGCGGCCTAGCACGCTGCCCTCTCAAGGCAGTAGCGCCGGTTCGAATCCGGTCGGGGGTACAGATCCTTCCCGCGAGGACAGCCAGGGTAGCTCCCCCTGTCCCCGATGCAGGATCGCTAGGGCCCCCGTTGTGTAGCGGCCTAGCACGCCGCCCTCTCAAGGCGGTAGCGCCGGTTCGAATCCGGTCGGGGGTACTGACTGGTCTAAACCATCATTGGTCTATGGTGTAATTGGCAGCACGACTGATTCTGGTTCAGTTAGTCTTGGTTCGAGTCCAGGTAGACCAGCAGGATCTGCGGAAACGCGTGATCCACGCCCCCGTTGTGTAGCGGCCTAGCACGCCGCCCTCTCAAGGCGGTAGCGCCGGTTCGAATCCGGTCGGGGGTACACCGGCGAAAGCCCTCCACCTCGGTGGGGGGCTTTCGTGCTGTCCGTCACTCGATGCCGTACCGGCGGGCCGACTCCTCCTCCTGCGCCAGCCGGTGCAGCGCACGCAGCACCGGCTCGAACAGCACCGCGGACGCCACGGCCACCTCCACCTGCTCCTTCAGCGAGTCGTACGTCTCCATGAAGTCGAGCTGCCGGGACGCCACCTGGTGCATCAGCCGCGCGTACGGCGCCATCAGCTCCGCGTCCCACGGGTAACCGAGCCGCCGCAGTGTGGTGACCGCCACCACCAGCGAGCGGTGCACGGGGGAGAGGGTGGCCAGCTCCCGCGAGGTCTCCCAGCCCAGCGTCTCCAGCAGCCGGTCCACCTCCGCGCGGGCCGCCACCACGTCCGGGTCGCCCTCGTCCGGCTCCGGGTCCTGTGGCAGCGCCCACAGCGCCGCGCCCAGGCGGATCGTGCGGCCCAGGGAGTCGTCGTCGATGTGGCTCAGCACCTCACGGGCCCTGGCCACCGGGATGCCGCCGACCTGGATCAGCGCGCGCACCAGCCGCAGCCGGCGCAAGTGCTCCTCGTCGTAGTCGGCCGTCGTCGCGTTGACGCGGCGGCCGGGCGGCAGCAGCCCTTCGCGCAGGTAGTACTTGATCGTCGCGGTGGACACACCGCTGCGTTCGCTCAGTTCAGCCAGCCGCACCTCTTGCGCCTTTCATGGGATAGCGAGACTATCCAAGAGTTCCTCCGGGAACCCGTCCAGGCCACCCTATGGATCCGGGAGTGAGACATGCGGCGCAGGTTCGGGGTCGCCGAGCGCACCACCGCGGCGGCGGAGGGCGACGTCGTCGTCCTGCTGATCGGGATGCGTATCAACCACTTCTGGGCGGTGCACCACTGGCTGCCCGTACTGGCCTCCATGCCGCGCATGCTGCGCGAGCTCGGCAGGCGCCCCGGGAGCGGACTGCTCAGCCACGTCCTGCTCACGGCCTCCCCGCGGACCTACTACGTCGTCCAGTACTGGGAGTCCAAGGAGAAGCTCTACGCCTACGCGCACGCCCCGGGCACGGTTCATCACCGCGCGTGGACGTTCGTCAACGGCAAGGAGCGCGCCGGCAGGGTGCGGGGCCATGTCGGGCTCTGGCACGAGGCGTACGTGGTGCCGCAGGGCAACTACGAGGCGATCTACGCCGACATGCCGGCGTTCGGACTCGCCGCCGCGCACGGGCAGATACGGCTGGAGAAGCGCGGCCGGCGCGCCAAGGACCGGTTCGCGTACCGGCCGGAGGGGTCCGCGCGGCCCGAAGGGGCGGAAAAGACTGCGCCGTCGGCGGTGGCCGACGGTGCGTGAGGCGGGGGAGGGGTCCGCCGCGGCGTTGAGGCGGACCCGTTCCCGCGGACGGGTTCGGTGGACGAGGAGGGCGCTCAGGAGCGCCGGAGAGCCTCGGAGAGGCGGGCGGCGGCGTCGATGACGGCCTGGGCGTGCATCCGGCCCGGGTGACGCGTCAGACGCTCGATGGGGCCGGAGACCGACACGGCCGCCACCACGCGGTTCGACGGGCCGCGCACCGGCGCCGAGACGGACGCCACGCCCGGCTCGCGCTCACCGATCGACTGGGCCCAGCCGCGGCGCCGTACGCCGGAGAGGGCCGTCGCCGTGAAACGGGCGCCCTGCAGGCCGCGGTGCAGCCGCTCGGGCTCCTCCCAGGCCATGAGGATCTGCGCCGACGAACCGGCCTTCATGGTGAGCGTGGAGCCCACCGGTACCGTGTCCCGCAGTCCGGACAGGCGCTCCGCCGCGGCGACGCAGATGCGCATGTCGCCCTGGCGGCGGTAGAGCTGGGCGCTCTCGCCCGTCACGTCGCGCAGGTGGGTCAGCACCGGGCCCGCCGTGGCGAGCAGCCGGTCCTCGCCCGCGGCCGCGGCCAGTTCGGCCAGGCGCGGACCCAGGATGAACCGCCCCTGCATGTCTCGCGCCACCATGCGGTGGTGCTCCAGCGCCACCGCGAGACGGTGGGCCGTGGGTCGTGCCAGTCCGGTGGCACCGACCAACCCCGCGAGGGTGGCCGGGCCGGACTCCAGGGCGCTCAGGACGAGTGCTGCCTTGTCCAGAACGCCGACGCCGCTACTGTTGTCCATGCAACGATACTTGCGTCTCACTCTGTGAAACGCAAGTTCAATTTCTCGTGGAACCCGCCACTCTTGAAGCACGAAGCAACGCGGCCCGTGGACCACCGGGCCTGACGGCGGACGCCCGGTGTCAGGGGCGCGGGCGCCGTCTCACAGATCTCTAGTTGGGCCGGAGGGCAACGTGCCGGCCGGAGGGAAAGCGATGGGTAGGACACTCGCGGAGAAGGTCTGGGACGACCACGTCGTCCGGCGCGCCGAGGGCGAGCCCGACCTCCTCTTCATCGATCTGCACCTGCTGCACGAGGTGACCAGCCCCCAGGCCTTCGACGGCCTCCGCAAGAACGGCCGCCGGGTGCGCCGTCTCGACCTCACCATCGCGACCGAGGACCACAACACCCCGACCCTCGACATCGACAAGCCGATCGCGGACCCGGTCTCCCGGGTCCAGCTGGAGACGCTGCGCAAGAACTGCGCGGAGTTCGGCGTCCGGCTGCACCCGCTGGGCGACGTCGAGCAGGGCGTCGTGCACGTCGTCGGCCCGCAGCTGGGCCTGACCCAGCCCGGCATGACGGTGGTGTGCGGCGACTCCCACACCTCCACCCACGGTGCCTTCGGCGGACTGGCCTTCGGTATCGGCACCTCCCAGGTCGAGCACGTCCTGGCGACCCAGACGCTGCCGATGGCCCGCCCCAAGACCATGGCGATCACGGTCAACGGCGAGCTGCCCGAGGGCGTCACCGCCAAGGACCTGATCCTGGCGATCATCGCGAAGATCGGCACGGGCGGCGGCCAGGGCTACGTCCTGGAGTACCGCGGCGAGGCCATCGAGAAGCTCTCGATGGAGGCCCGGATGACCATCTGCAACATGTCGATCGAGGCCGGCGCCCGCGCGGGCATGATCGCCCCCGACGAGACGACCTTCGCCTACCTCGAGGGCCGTCCGCACGCCCCCAAGGGCGAGGACTGGGACGCGGCCGTCGCCTACTGGAAGACGCTGAAGTCCGACGACGACGCCGAGTTCGACGCCGAGGTCGTCATCGAGGCCTCCGAGCTGTCGCCGTTCGTCACCTGGGGCACCAACCCGGGCCAGGGCGCGCCGCTTTCCGCGTCGGTCCCCGACCCCGCCTCGTACGAGGACGCCTCGGAGCGGCTCGCCGCCGAAAAGGCCCTGGAGTACATGGGGTTGGAGGCCGGTCAGCCGCTGCGCTCCATCAAGGTGGACACCGTCTTCGTAGGTTCCTGCACCAACGGCCGCATCGAGGACCTGCGCGCCGCCGCGGACGTCATCAAGGGCCGCAAAGTCGCCGACGGCGTACGGATGCTGGTCGTCCCCGGCTCCGCGCGGGTGGGTCTGCAGGCCGTCTCCGAGGGCCTGGACGTGGTCTTCAAGGAGGCCGGCGCCGAGTGGCGGCACGCGGGCTGCTCGATGTGCCTGGGCATGAACCCGGACCAGCTCGCCCCCGGTGAGCGCTCCGCCTCCACCTCCAACCGCAACTTCGAGGGCCGGCAGGGCAAGGGCGGCCGGACGCACCTGGTGTCCCCGCAGGTCGCCGCGGCCACCGCGGTCCTCGGCCACCTGGCCTCCCCGGCCGACCTCGCCGCCGCCGACGACCGCACGCCCGCTGGAGTCTGATCAGTCATGGAAGCATTCACCACCCACACCGGCCGGGCCGTCCCGCTGCGCCGCTCCAACGTCGACACCGACCAGATCATCCCTGCCCACTGGCTCAAGAAGGTCACGCGGGACGGGTTCGAGGACGGGTTGTTCGAGGCCTGGCGCAAGGACCCCGAGTTCGTGCTCAACCGGCCCGAGCGCGAGGGCGCCACGGTCCTGGTGGCCGGCCCCGACTTCGGCACCGGCTCCTCCCGTGAGCACGCCGTCTGGGCGCTGCAGAACTACGGCTTCAAGGCCGTGATCTCCTCCCGCTTCGCCGACATCTTCCGCGGCAACTCGCTGAAGAACGGCCTGCTGACGGTCGTCCTCGACCAGAAGACCGTCGACGCCCTGTGGGAGCTCACCGAGGCCGACCCCACCGCGGAGATCACCGTCGACCTCGAGGCCCGCGAGGTGCGCGCCGAGGGCGTCAACGCCCCCTTCGAGCTGGACGAGAACTCCCGCTGGCGGCTGCTGAACGGCCTCGACGACATCTCCATCACGCTGCAGAACGAGGCGGACATCGCCGCGTACGAGGCGACGCGTCCGTCGTTCAAGCCGCGGACCCTCACGGCCTGACCTTCGCGCCGCCGAAGTCCTCGGCGGAGGTCGACTTTCGGCCACCGCGTCATCGAAGCCCGTACCCCCGATCGGACCGATCGGGGGTACGGGCTTCTTCGTACCCGTTCGGCCCCGCGTGCCGTCTTGAGGGCCGCCAACTTGCCACGTTAAGAAGGTGGTTGCCGGGGTACACGTGTCACGTGGCCGTGGATCCCGGGTGTGTGCGGACGGCTGTCCGGCGCGGCAGTTGCCCCCTGGGCAGGCGACAACTCGCCCCAGATGGCACAATCTGTGCATGGAACACGACGGCCAACTCCAGCTCTATACGGCGGTCGCGGTCCGGCTCAAGCAAGCGCACTCGAGGGTGCGCGCACTGCAAGTCCCGGAGGGCGTACGGATGGCGCTGACCCGGAAGCTGTTGGTCATTACGGCCGCGGCCAAGCACGATCTCGCCGGTGCGGCAAGGCGTCTGGAGCGGTTCATGGCGGACCTCGACGAGGGACGGATCCCCGACGAGGAACGCTGAACCAGTCGAGACAACCGAGTTCGTTGCGGCACAAGGGTGATTAGCCCGTTTCGTGTTTGATTTGCGGTATATATCTGCCTAACGTGCGAAAAAGCTTGAACACATTCGTTCTGGCGATGTCTCCGAAGGGGAAGACGTGAACAAGGCGCAGCTCGTAGAAGCGATTGCCGACAAGGTGGGCGGCCGCCAGCAGGCCGCCGACGCCGTCGACCACGTACTGGACGCCATCGTCCGCGCGGTCGTCGCGGGGGAGCGGGTCTCGGTGACCGGCTTCGGTTCGTTCGAGAAGGTCGACCGTCCCGCCCGCTACGCCCGCAACCCCCAGACGGGCGAGCGGGTTCGGGTCAAGAAGACCTCCGTCCCGCGTTTCCGCGCCGGCCAGGGCTTCAAGGACCTGGTCAGCGGCTCGAAGAAGCTGCCGCGCGGCGGCGAGGTCGCCGTGAAGAAGGCTCCCAAGGGCAGCCTCACCGGCGGCGCTTCGGCGACGGTGAAGAAGGCCGCGGCGAAGAAGACCACGGCCAAGAAGGCCGCCACCGCCAAGAAGGCGGCCGCGAAGAAGACCACGGCCAAGAAGGCCACCGCCAAGACCACGGCGAGCAAGACCGCCGCGAAGAAGGCCCCCGCCAAGTCGACGGCCGCGGCCAAGAGCACCGCCGCGAAGAAGACCACGGCCAAGAAGGCCCCGGCGAAGAAGGCGACGGCCAAGAAGGCCCCCGCCAAGAAGTCGACCGCGCGCAAGACCACCGCCAAGAAGACCACCGCCCGCAAGAAGTAGCGGACGCCTCGTCCCCCCTTCGGGCAAGCGGTACTCACGTGTCGGGCCGGACTCCCCCGGGAGTCCGGCCCGCGGTGTGTCCGGGTCCGCCCGCGCGCGTCAGAACGTCTGCAGAGTCACCAGCGTGATCCGCAGGGACGCGCCCTCGCCCTCCGTCTCCAGCCGCACCCGCTGCCCGGGACGCAGCAGCCTCAGGCCGCCCGCGTCGAACGCCGCGGCGTCGAAGGGGACCGGGGTGCCGTCGTCCAGCAGCACCTGACCGCTGCGGCTGTCGGGGTCGTAGGTGTACGCGGTGGCCTGCATGTGCGGCAGCCTACTGCTGCCCCGCGGGCAGCCGCGCGGCGGCCGCGGCCGTGCGGGGACCGACACCCAGCGCCAGCGCCGCCCGCAGATCCCCGCCGGTGTCCACGTCCTGGCGTACCGAGTCGACCGCGTCGAGGTCGAGCTCCACCGCGCCGGACGCCCGGTGCCGGGCACGCGAACCGACGCCGAAACGCGGACGGAGTTCACGGCCGCGGGTCGCGGCGAGAAGCGTCGTGCCGAGTCCCGCGGAATCCGCGAGAAAGGACCGCGGGAATTCCGTCGCCGCGTCCAGCACACGGGCCAGTTCGGACGAGCGCAGCGCCGGCAGATCCGCGTTCAGCGCCGCCACCGAGGCCGCGCGGCGGGCGGCGCCCACCACCGTCGCGGCATGGGCGAGCGCGGCGTTGAGCCCGGCCCGCGGAAGGTCGGGGACGGTCCCGGCGCCCAGAGCCGCCAGCTCACGCGCGGCCAGGGCGTCGTTGGTGACGACCACCACATCCCGCACCGCCGGGCAGCCGAGCGCGGCGGCCACCGTGTCCTGCGCGAACGCCAGCGCCAGACCCGGCCGCAGACCGTCGTCCGCGGTGTCCGCCAGCCTGCTCTTGGCCTGCGGCAAGGGCTTCAGGGGTACCACCAAGGTCCACTGCACGAGTGTTGCGTCCCTCTCTTGTCACGGCCATTGTCCCCCGGGGCGGCCGACGGCCGCGGGACCGGGCGTACGGTGTTCTCGACAGACCGGCGGCCCGGGGCGACACTTGTGCGGCCCGCCCGGCCTTGAGGGGGCCGGGACCTGGGCCTGTCGTCCGTAAGAGGAAGGTGTACTCGTGCCGCGCCGCAGAATCGGCTTCTGGTACCGCTTCGCCGCGGTGATCTGCAAACCGCCGCTGGTGGTACTGCTCAAGCGGGACTGGCGCGGAATGGAGAACATTCCGGCCGAGGGTGGATTCATCACCGCGGTGAACCACAATTCGCACATCGATCCTTTGGCCTACGCGCACTTCCAGTACAACACCGGCCGTGTTCCGCGATTCCTCGCGAAGAGCGGGCTTTTCAGCAAGGGATTCGTCGGCGCCGCGATGCGCGGCACCGGGCAGATCCCCGTCTACCGCGAGAGCACGGACGCCCTGAGCGCCTTCCGCGCCGCCATCGACGCCGTGGAGCGCGGCGAGTGCGTCGCCTTCTATCCCGAGGGCACCCTCACCCGGGACCCGGACGGCTGGCCCATGACCGGCAAGACCGGCGCCGCGCGCGTCGCCCTGCAGACCAAGTGTCCGGTCGTCCCGGTCGCCCAGTGGGGCGCCAACGAACTCCTCCCGCCGTACGCGAAGAAGCCGCGGCTGTTCCCGCGCAAGACCAGCAGGGTGCTGGCCGGCCCGCCGGTCGACCTCTCGCGCTTCTACGACCGGGAGATGACGCCGGAGCTCCTCAAGGAGGCCACCGAGGTGATCATGGCCGCGGTGACCCGCCTGCTGGAGGAGATCCGCGGCGAGAAGGCCCCCGAGACGCCCTACGACCCGCGCACGGAGCGGATGGAGCAGCGCCGCCGGACGCACGCGCAGCGCAACGGCCGTAACGGGCGGCAGGACCGCACCCGGGGCGAGCGCGCCGCCGTCCGGGAAGTACGCGAAGAGGGGCTGGGCACGTGAGCAAGCCGGTCAAGGCGGCCGTCTTCGGCACCGGATCGTGGGGGACGGCCTTCGGCATGGTCCTCGCCGACGCGGGCTGCGACGTCGTCCTGTGGGGACGGCGCCCCGAACTCGCCGAGGCGATCAACTCCACCCGCACCAACCCCGACTACCTGCCCGGGGTCGAACTCCCCGACGGTCTGCGGGCCACCTCGGACGCCGCCGAGGCCGCGCGCGGCGCCGACTTCACCGTCCTCGCCGTGCCCTCGCAGACGCTGCGCGGCAACCTCGCCCAGTGGCGCGACCTGCTCGCGCCGCGCACGGTCCTGGTGTCCCTGATGAAGGGCGTCGAACTCGGCTCCGCGATGCGGATGAGCGAGGTCGTCGAGGACGTCGCCAAGGTCGGCCGGGAGCGGATCGCCGTGGTCACCGGCCCCAACCTGGCCCGCGAGATCGCGGCCCGGATGCCGGCCGCGGCCGTCGTCGCCTGCACCGACGAAGAGGTCGCCCGGCGGCTTCAGACCGCCTGCCACACCCCGTACTTCCGGCCGTACACCAACACCGACGTCATCGGCTGCGAGCTGGGCGGCGCGGTGAAGAACGTCATCGGGCTCGCCGTCGGCATCGCGGACGGCATGGGCCTCGGCGACAACACCAAGGGCTCGCTCATCACCCGCGGCCTCGCCGAGACCACCCGGCTCGGCGTCGCGCTCGGCGCCGACCCGCTGACCTTCTCCGGACTCGCGGGCCTGGGCGACCTGGTGGCCACCTGCTCCTCGCCGCTGTCCCGCAACCACACCTTCGGCACCAACCTCGGCAAGGGACTGACCCTGCAGGAGACCATCGCGGTCACCAAGCAGACCGCCGAGGGCGTCAAGTCCTGCGAGTCGGTGCTGGACCTGGCCCGCCGGCACGGTGTCGACATGCCGCTCACCGAGACGGTCGTCGGGATCGTGCACGAGGGCAAGCCCCCTCAGGTGGCGCTGAAGGAGCTGATGTCGCGCAGCGCGAAGCCGGAACGACGCTGAGCGACGGCCGGACGGCGGCCCCTCCGTTCGGCCCACGCACGGCGTTGCGGGCGCTGTATCCCCGCTCCGGCAGCGGGTACGCTCGTCGCGATATGAGCACCGAGAACCTCCCCCAGAGCCCCGACTCGCCGTCGCGCAAGCCGCGTGTGGCCGTCGTGTTCGGCGGGCGCAGCTCCGAGCACGGGATCTCCGTGGTCACCGCCGGCGCCGTCCTCAAGGCCATCGACCGGAGCAGGTACGACGTCCTGCCGATCGGCATCACCCAGGACGGCCGGTGGGCGCTCACCGCCGACGAACCGGAACGCATGGCGATCGCCGAGCGCCGCACCCCGACCGTCGACCAGCTGGCCGAGTCCACGGAGGGCGCGGTCGTGCTCCCCGTCGACCCCGCGGACCGCGAAGTCGTGTACAGCGAGCCGGGATCGGTGCCCAAGGCACTCGGTGAGGTCGACGTGGTCTTCCCGGTGCTGCACGGCCCCTACGGGGAGGACGGCACCCTCCAGGGACTGCTCGAACTCTCCGGCATCCCCTACGTGGGCTCCGGTGTGCTCTCCTCGGCCGTCGGCCAGGACAAGGAGTACATGAAGCGGGTGTTCACCTCCTTCGGGCTCAAGGTCGGCCCGTACCTGGTGATCAGGCCGCGCGAGTGGGCGCGGGACGAGGCCGCCGCCCGCAAGAAGATCGTCGACTTCGCCGGCGAGCACGGCTGGCCGCTGTTCGTGAAGCCCGCCCGGGCCGGCTCGTCCATCGGCATCACCAAGGTCGACGACCTCTCCGGGCTGGACGACGCCATCGCCGAGGCCCAGCGCCACGACCCGAAGATCCTCGTCGAGGCGGCGCTGCGCGGACGCGAGATCGAGTGCGGCGTGCTGGAGTTCGAGGACGGGCCGCGCGCCTCGCTGCCCGCCGAGATCCCCCCGCCGGACGCGCACGCCTACTACGACTTCGAGGCGAAGTACATCGACTCCACGCCCGGCGTCGTGCCGGCGCCGCTGACCGACGAGGAGACGGCCGAGGTCCGCCGGCTCGCGGTCGAGGCGTTCGACGCCGCCTCCTGCGAGGGTCTGGTCCGCGCGGACTTCTTCCTCACCGAGGACGGCGAGTTCGTGATCAACGAGATCAACACCATGCCCGGCTTCACGCCCATCTCGATGTACCCGCAGATGTGGCAGGCGACCGGCGTCGGCTACCAGGAGCTCGTCGACCTGCTGATCCAGGCGGCGCTGCGCCGGTCCACCGGACTGCGCTGAGCCGCACCCCGCGCGTGTGTCAGGAGGCGATCCCCTCGGGGATCGCCTTCTTCACGGCCGGGGCCAGGTCGATCAGCACACCCGTGCTGTCCCGCCCGTCGGCCACCTCGACCTCGACGTACGCCTCGCGGTTGGCGGTGGTGAAGCGCTGCACACCGTCCTCGTGCCGTTCCATCAGCCAGTCGACGCCGTTCACCCCACCGGGCACCGCGTCGGCGTCCTGGCCGCCCGCGACCTTGGGATCGGTCATCTTCGGCGGCCGCGTGACACCGCACCGCAGTATGATCGCCACGCCGCCCCAGCCCGCGGTCAGTTCGGACGCGGGTTCGGGGTCGTCGCGGCTCTCACCGTCCACCGTCGCCGGCAGGACCTTGTCCAGGTTCTGACACAGCTCGGTGACCTTCGCGTCCGGGCTGGGAACCGCCGCGGACACGTTGTCGTCTGCCGAGGAGCAGCCCGCGACGGTGATCAGCACCGCGAGGGCGGAGCAAACGGCGTGCCGGTGACGGAAGGAGTTCACCGGGACAGGGTAGACGGGGGCTACAGATGCACCACCGGGCAGGTCAGGGTGCGGGTGATGCCGTCCACCTGCTGCACCTTGGCGACGACCATGCGTCCCAGGTCGTCGACGGTGTCGGCCTGGGCGCGCACGATGACGTCGTAGGGACCCGTCACGTCCTCGGCCTGGACGACTCCAGGGATCTTGCCGATCAGATCGGCGACGGTCGACGCCTTGCCGACCTCCGTCTGGATCAGGATGTACGCCTGTACCACGGAACCTCCAGGGCGGCCACGAGGATCATGTGGGGAAAAGGAACGCCACGGTATCGCGTCGCCGCTCGTCGCGGGGAGACCTGCGGGAACCGGGGCTTGCGCGCCGGGGTACAGGCACGGGAGAAGTTGACGGTCAGTTCGACCGTAACGAGGACTCGGACGACCCGCGACCGGGCACGCACAGGGATAGAAGGGGCGTAAGGGAAATGAAGGGCACTGTTGGTGAGCTCGGGGAGTTCGGGCTCATCAGGGAGCTCACCTCCCGTCTCACCACCACCCCGGCGGTCCGGGTCGGCCCCGGCGACGACGCCGCCGTGGTCTCCGCGCCCGACCGGCGGGTCGTGGCCAGCACCGACGTCCTGGTGGAGGGACGCCACTTCCGCCGTGACTGGTCCACGGCCTACGACGTCGGCCGCAAGGCCGCCGCCCAGAACCTCGCCGACATCGCCGCCATGGGCGCCGTGCCGACCGCGCTGCTGCTCGGCCTGGTCGTGCCCGCCGAACTGCCGGTGACGTGGCCCAGCGAACTCATGGACGGTCTGCGCGACGAGTGCCAGGTGGCCGGCGCCGCGGTCGTCGGAGGCGACGTCGTACGCGGCGACACCATCACGGTGTCCATCACCGCGCTCGGCGACCTGCGCAACCAGGAGCCCGTCACCCGGGGCGGGGCGCAGCCCGGCGACATCGTCGCGGTGACCGGCTGGCTCGGCTGGTCCGCGGCCGGGCACGCCGTGCTCTCCCGCGGCTTTCGCTCCCCGCGCGCCTTCGTCGAGGCGCACCGGCGCCCGGAGCCGCCGTACCACGCGGGCCCGGCCGCCGCCGGTCTGGGCGCGACCGCCATGTGCGACGTCAGCGACGGACTGATCGCCGACCTCGGGCACATCGCCGAGGCCAGCAAGGTCCGCATCGACATCCGCTCCGGCGCGATCGACATCCCCTCGCAGATGAACGACATCGGTCAGGCCGTCGGCGTCGACCCCATGCAGTGGGTGCTGACCGGCGGCGAGGACCACGCCATCGTGGCCACCTTCCCGCCGGACGTGAAGCTGCCCGCCCGCTGGAAGGTCATCGGGGAGGTCCTCAACCCGTCCGCGCTGCCGCAGGTGACGGTGGACGGGGCGCCCTGGACCACCCAGGGCGGCTGGGACCACTTCGGGGACATCGAGTCATGAGCGCGCCGCCCCGGGTCCTCACGGTGGCCGGCTCCGACTCCGGCGGGGGGGCGGGCATCCAGGCCGACCTGAAGACGATGCTCGCGCTCGGCGTGCACGGCATGAGCGTGCTCACCGCGGTGACCGCGCAGAACTCCCTCGGCGTGCAGGGCGCCTGGGAACTGCCGGTGGAGGCGGTGCGCGCCCAGTACCGCAGCGTGGTCGACGACATCGGCGTGCAGGCGGTCAAGACCGGCATGCTGTCCTCGGCCGAACTCGTCGAGACGGTCGCCGACTTGCTCGCGGACACCGACGCGCCGAAGGTCGTCGACCCGGTGGGCGTCTCCAAGCACGGCGACCCGCTGCTCGTGGCGTCGGCGCTGGACTCCGTGCGCACCAAGCTGCTTCCGGTGGCGACCGTGGTCACCCCGAACCTGGACGAGGTCGCGCAACTCACCGGCGTGCGCGTGGCCTCCGAGCCGGACATGCGGCGGGCCGCCGCGGCCGTGCTGGAGTTCGGCCCGCGCTGGGTGGTGATCAAGGGCGGGCACCTCGCCGGCGGGGCGTCGGAGGAGGCCGTCGACCTCCTCACGGACGGCACCGAGGAGCGCTGGCTGCGCGCCCCCCGCCACGACAACCGCCACACCCACGGCACCGGCTGCACCCTGGCCTCCGCCATCGCCTCGCACCTCGCCCTGGGGCACACGGTCCCGGAGGCGGTGACGGCGGCGAAGACGTACGTCACCGGAGCGCTGGCGTCGGGCTTCGCCCTGGGCGGCGGTATCGGCCCGGTGGATCACGGGTGGGTGCTGCGGCGCGGAGAGCCGTGGGACGCCTGACGACCGACGGGGAGTGGGCCCACTCGGCGAGGCGGCAGAGCGAACGTGTCCCGTCGCCTCCGCGGCCCGGGACGACCACGTCGTGCCGCGCCTGCCTGGCAGACGGGACCGAACCGCGCCGTCGGGCGGCATCCGGCCGACGCGACCGGCACACCCACGCGTCACGGCCGCCATCGACACCGCGCCGGGCGCAAGGCCGTCGGGCCCGGTCTCGGTCACCAGGCCCCGCTGAGCGTCGAACGCCGCGGGCGGCGGCGCTCGCCCCCGTCGGTCACCCGGCCGTCAGGCCGACACCCCGCCGCCGGGCACAGCAAAAAGCCGGTCCACCGTGAGGTGGACCGGCCCGTTGCGGCGATACCGGCTGTGGCCGCGCGCTCAGCGATTGCGTCAGCGCGAGACCTTGCCGGCCTTGATGCACGAGGTGCAGGCGTTCACGCGCTTCGGCGTCCCGCCGACCACGGTACGCACACGCTGGATGTTCGGGTTCCAGCGACGGGGCGTACGGCGGTGCGAGTGCGAGATGTTGTTGCCGAAGCCCGGCCCCTTGCCGCAGACGTCGCAGTTGGCAGCCACGGGTCACTCCAAAGACTTCAGATGCACTTACGGTTGATCCCGGCAGGCCGGGATCCAGATCCAGGACTCGGAAGAGCCGGAGGATCTGAGTGGCGTTGCCAGGGGAGACGCCCGATCGGATCGGGCAACCGGAGCAGCATACAACGGCTGCACCCGTAGGACGAAACTAGCATGCCAGCTCACGGGGCCGCCTGCGGCCCTCTTCCGGCAGGCGGGGGCCCACCGTCTACGCTGCGTGCCACGTCCAGCAGCTCGAGGAGGCGCAGGTGCCGCAGGTGCCGCAGACGTTCGATGCTCTCGCGGTGCGTGCCTGGTGCGGTCTCGCGCTCGACGCGCTCGGACGGGCCCGCGAGGAGATCGACGCGATCAACGTCTATCCCGTGGCGGACGGCGACACCGGCACCAATCTCTATCTGACGATGGAGTCGGCGGCCACGGCCGTGGAGGCGGTGTTCGCCGGTCACGAGGCGGGCGGCGGCGGGGATCCGGGACCCACGCTGGCCGACGCGGTGCGCGCGATGGCGCACGGCGCGCTGATCGGGGCGCGCGGGAACTCCGGGACGATCCTCGCCCAGCTGCTGCGCGGCATGGCCCAGGTGCTGGCCGGCGCCGACGCCCCCGCGTACGCCGACGGGACGGGCCTTGGGCTCGCCCTGCGGCACGCGGCCGACTCCGCCCGGCAGGCGGTCGCCCACCCCGTCGGGGGCACCGTCCTCACCGTCGCCTCGGCCGCCGCCGACGCGGCCGGGGACGCCGGCGGCGACTGCGGCGCCGTGGCCCGCGCCGCCTACGAGGGCGCCCGCACGGCGCTCGCCGAGACCCCGGACCGGCTGGACGTCCTGCGCCAGGCGGGCGTGGTCGACGCGGGCGGACGCGGCCTGGTGACCGTCCTGGCGGCGCTGGTCGAGACGCTCACCGGGGAGACGCCCCGGGGAACGGCGGCACGCGGCCCCGGGCTGCACGCGCGCGGAGGGGCGCACACGGTCGCGGCTCCCTGCGCGGACGACGACGCCGTGGCCGGGCCCGGCGGCCCCGCCTTCGAGGTGATCTACCTGCTGGAGGCCGAGGACGCGGCCGTCGCCCGGCTGCGGGAGCGGCTCGACGCCCTCGGCGACTCCCTCGTCGTGGTCGGCGGCGACGGCCTGTGGAACGTCCATGTGCACGTCGACGACGCCGGCGCCGCCGTGGAGGCGGGCGTCGAGGCGGGACGGCCGTACCGGATCCGGATCACCCACTTCGGTGACGGGGACGCGCACGCGGCGGGGGCCGAGCGGGCGCCCGTCGAGCGCGTCCAGCGGGCCGTGGTGGCCGTGGTGCCCGGCGAGGGCCTGGCCGGCCTGTACACGGAGGCCGGCGCCACCGCCGTGCTCGCCCGCCCCGGGGAGCCGCCCGCGAGCGGCGAGTTCGTCCAGGCCGTACGGCGCGCCCACGCGCGCGAGGTGGTGCTGCTGCCCAACGACGCCGAGCTGCGCCACACCGCCGCCGCGGCCGCCGAGCAGGTGCGCGCCGAGGGCGTCCGGGTGGCGCTCATCCCCACCCGGTCCGCCGTGCAGGGCATCGCGGCGCTCGCGGTGCACGAGCCGGAGCGCCGCTTCGACGAGGACGTGGTGGCGATGACCTCCGCCGCCGGCGCGACCCGGTACGCCGAGGTCACCGTCGCCGAACGGCAGTCCTGGACCATGGCCGGCATCTGCCAGGCCGGCGACGTCCTCGGCCTGGTCGACGGCGACGTGGCGGTCATCGGCCAGGACCTCACCGAGACCGCCCTGGCCGTCCTGGACCGCATGCTCGCGGCCGGCGGCGAGCTGGTCACCCTGGTCGTCGGCGACGGCGCCCCGGAGTCCGTCGCCGAACGCCTGGAGGCCCGGGTCCGCGAGGGCTACCTGGCCGTCGACACCGTCGTCTACCACGGCGGCCGGCAGGGCTCCGTCCTCCTCATCGGCGTCGAGTGACCCGTCCGCCGCCGCCCGGCGCGGACCGGGCGGGCGGCCCACCGTCCCCGCTCTGTCAGTGGAGTGGTGTCCAATGGATCCGTGCCCGCACTGGACGAACCACTGAAGAAAGTGCTCGGCCCCGCCACCGCGAAGGTGATGGCCGAGCACCTCGGCCTGCACACCGTCGGCGACCTGCTGCACCACTACCCCCGCCGGTACGAGGAGCGCGGCCAGCTCACCCACCTCGCCGACCTGCCGATGGACGAGCACGTCACCGTGGTCGCGCAGGTCGCCGACGCCCGGCTGCACACCTTCGCCTCCAGCCGCGCCCCGCGCGGCAAGGGCCAGCGCTTGGAAGTGACGATCACCGACGGCAGCGGCAGGCTCCAGCTGGTCTTCTTCGGCGCCGGCGTCCACAAGCCGCACAAGGAACTCCTCCCGGGCACCCGCGCGATGTTCGCCGGCAAGGTCTCCGTCTTCAACCGCCGCCTCCAACTCGCCCACCCCGCCTACGAGTTGCTGCGCGGGGACGCCGAGGAGACCGTCGAGACCTGGGCGGGCGCGCTCATCCCGATCTACCCGGCCACCGCCAAGCTGGAGTCCTGGAAGATCGGCAAGGCGCTGCAGACCGTGCTGCCCAGCGCCCAGGAGGCCGCCGACCCGCTGCCGGAGTCGCTGCGCGAGGGCCGCGGCCTGGTCACCCTGTCCGAGGCGCTGCTGAAGATCCACCGCCCGCACACCAAGGCGGACATCGAGGAGGCCCGCGCCCGCCTCAAGTGGGACGAGGCGTTCGTCCTCCAGGCCGCCCTCGCCCGCCGCCGGCACGCGGACGCCCAGCTCCCGGCCGTGCCCCGCCGCCCGAGGCCCGACGGCATCCTCGCCGGCTTCGACGACCGCCTCCCCTTCACGCTCACCGAGGGCCAGCGCAAGGTCTCCGAGGAGATCTTCGCCGACCTCGCCACCGACCACCCCATGCACCGCCTGCTCCAGGGCGAGGTGGGTTCCGGCAAGACCATGGTCGCCCTGCGCGCCATGCTCGCCGTCGTCGACGCGGGCGGTCAGGCGGCCATGCTCGCGCCCACCGAGGTCCTCGCCCAGCAGCACCACCGCTCGGTCACGGAGATGATGGGCGAACTGGCCCAGGGAGGCATGCTCGGCGGCGCGGAGAACGCCACCAAGGTCGTGCTGCTCACCGGCTCCATGGGCGCCGCCGCCCGCCGCCAGGCCCTGCTCGACCTGGCCACCGGCGAGGCCGGCATCGTCATCGGCACGCACGCGCTGATCGAGGACAAGGTGCAGTTCCACGACCTCGGCCTGGTCGTCGTGGACGAGCAGCACCGCTTCGGCGTCGAGCAGCGCGACGCCTTGCGCGGCAAGGGCAAGCAGCCGCCGCACCTCCTCGTCATGACGGCCACGCCCATCCCGCGCACGGTCGCCATGACCGTCTTCGGCGACCTGGAGACCTCCGTCCTGGACCAGCTCCCGGCCGGCCGCTCGCCCATCGCCAGCCATGTCGTCCCGGCCGCCGACAAGCCGCACTTCCTCGCCCGCGCCTGGGAGCGCGTGCGCGAGGAGGTGGAGAAGGGCCACCAGGCGTACGTGGTCTGCCCGCGCATCGGCGACGAGGAGGACGGGGCCAAGGCGAAGAGGAAGTCCCCCGAGGACGAGGCGGAGAAGCGGCCCCCGCTCGCCGTCCTAGACACCGCCGAGCAGCTCGCGCGGGGCCCGCTGGCCGGACTGCGCGTGGAGGTCCTGCACGGCAGGATGCAGCCCGACGACAAGGACGCCGTGATGCGCCGGTTCGCCGCCGGCGAGGTGGACGTCCTGGTGGCCACCACCGTCATCGAGGTCGGCGTCAACGTCCCGAACGCCACCGTGATGGTGATCATGGACGCCGACCGCTTCGGCGTCTCCCAGCTGCACCAGCTGCGCGGACGCGTCGGCCGCGGCTCGGCCCCCGGACTGTGTCTGCTGGTCACCGAGATGCCCGAGGCGAGCCCCGCCCGTCAGCGGCTCAACGCCGTCGCGTCCACCCTCGACGGCTTCGAGCTCTCCCGCATCGACCTGGAACAGCGCCGCGAGGGCGACGTGCTGGGCCAGGCCCAGTCCGGCACCCGGTCCAGCCTGCGCATGCTCGCCGTCATCGACGACGAGGAGGTCATCGCCGAGGCCCGCGAGGAGGCCACCCGGATCGTCGCCGCCGACCCGGACCTGGAGCGCCTGCCCGCCCTGCGCACCGCGCTGGACGCGCTGCTGGACGAGGAGCGTGAGCAGTACCTGGAGAAGGGCTGACAGACTGGGGACCGGCCCCCGGCACGCCCGGACCGGCCCGGACCCGCACGAACCGACCCGCACCCACGACAAGGACCGAGGACATGACCCGCGTGATCGCCGGCGCCGCCGGCGGACGCCGCCTGGCCGTCCCGCCGGGGCAGGGCACCCGCCCCACCTCCGACCGGGCGCGCGAAGGACTCTTCTCCACCTGGCAGTCGCTGCTCGGCGGCCCCCTCGACGGCGAACGCGTCCTCGACCTGTACGCCGGCTCAGGCGCCGTCGGCCTGGAGGCCCTGTCCCGCGGCGCCGGGCACGTCCTGCTCGTCGAGGCCGACGCCCGAGCGGTGCGCACCGTCCGGGAGAACGTGAAGGCGCTCGGCCTCCCCGGCGCCGAGGTGAGGTCCGGCAAAGCGGAACAGATCGTCCGCACCGCGCCGCCGGAGCGGCCGTACGACATCGTCTTCCTCGACCCGCCCTACGCCGTCTCCGACGCCGATCTTCGGGAGATCCTGCTCACACTCCGCTCCGAGGGGTGGCTCGCGGAGGACGCCCTCGTCACCGTGGAGCGCAGCACCAGAGGCGGAGAATTCGCCTTCCCGCCGGGTTTCGAGGCCATCCGGGCCCGTCGTTACGGCGAGGGAACGTTTTGGTACGGTCGCGCCGCCTCTACGTGCGAAGACGCACGATGACCGGACCGGAGAGCGAGGAATCACCAGTGCGCCGCGCCGTATGTCCCGGGTCCTTCGACCCGATCACCAACGGACACCTCGACATCATCGCCCGGGCCTCCCGGCTGTACGACGAGGTCTACGTCGCGGTGATGATCAACAAGTCCAAGAAGGGCCTGTTCGAGATCGAGGAGCGGATCGACCTGATCCGCACCGTCACCGCCGAGTACGGCAACGTCCGGGTCGAGGCCTTCCACGGCCTCCTCGTCGACTTCTGCAAGCAGCGCGACATCCCCGCCATCGTCAAGGGTCTGCGCGCGGTCAGCGACTTCGACTACGAACTGCAGATGGCCCAGATGAACAACGGCCTCTCGGGCGTGGAGACCCTCTTCGTCCCCACCAACCCCACCTACAGCTTCCTGTCCTCCTCGCTCGTCAAGGAGGTCGCGGCCTGGGGCGGCGACGTCTCCCACCTGGTGCCCGCCGAGGTCCTCACCGCGCTCACCGAACGCCTGCGCAAGGACTGAACCCCCCCCGCCGGAACGGACGTCAGGGGGCATCCGGTGTCCACCGGACGCCCCATGGCCGTACAGTCGTCCCGTCCGTCTCCAACACAGCTGTAGAGAGTGGCGAGCACACGGTGGACGTGCAGAAGAAGCTGGACGAGATCGTCGCCGCGGTCTCCAGTGCCCGGTCGATGCCCATGTCGGCGTCGTGCGTGGTCAACCGCGCCGAACTGCTCGCCATGCTCGACGAGGTGCGCGCGGCGCTGCCCGACTCCCTCGCCCAGGCCGAGGAGTTGATCGGCGGCCGCGAGCAGATGGTCGAACAGGCCCGCCAGGAGGCCGAGCGGATCATCTCCGAGGCGCACGCCCGGCGCGGCTCGCTGATCGCCGAGACCGAGATCGCCCGCCGCTCCCAGGCCGAGGCCGACCGGATCCTCGCGGAGGCCCGCCAGGAGGCCGAGGAGATCCGCGCGGAGGCCGACGACTACGTCGACTCCAAGCTCGCCAACTTCGAGGTCGTCCTCACCAAGACCCTCGGCTCCGTCGGCCGCGGCCGCGAGAAGCTGCTCGGCACCGGCCCCGGCCTCGACGAGCAGGGCTACGAGGACGAGGACGCCCCCGAGCGCAGCCACGACCCGGAGACGCTGCGCCGCAACGCGGACGCCTACGTCGACGTCAAGCTCGGCGCGTTCGAGGCGGTGCTCGCCAAGACGCTGGAGGCGGTCGGCCGCGGCCGGCAGAAGCTGCACGGCCGGATCGCCACCGACGACCTGGGCGCGCTCGCCGACGACACCACCACCGTCCAGCACTCCAGCGACGCCGACTACCTCGCCGACCTGGCCTCCCTCGCCGAGCAGGACGCCCAGGGGGGCCGCAGGGCCGAGCAGCAGCAGCCCGCGGTGCCGGACCAGCCGCCCCAGCCCCCGGCGCAGCCGTACGCCCAGCCGGAGCCCGTGTACGGCTACGACCAGCAGGCCGACCCCTACGGCGGCTACCAGCAGCAGTACGGCGGCGTCCAGGACCCGTACGCCCAGGCGGGCGGCTACGCCCAGCCCGACCCGTACGCGGCCTACCAGGGCTACGACCACTCCCAGCAGGCCTACGACCACGGCCAGGCCGCCCAGCAGGTCCCGCAGCAGCCCCAGCAGGGGTACGCGCTGGACGAGACGAGCCTGTTCGACACCAGCATGATCACGCCCGAGCAGCTCGAGGCGTACCAGCGCGAGCGGGGGCTCTAGGGTCCGATTGGGCCGTGGGCGGAAGGTCCAGTATCCTGGCTCTTCGGTCGCGCGTATGACCGCGATCCACGCTGCCCGGAACGCACCCGTACGGCAGCGACACCCTCTGAGCTCGAAGATCGAAAGCAGGAATGGCTCTGAACGCCCGCCTCGACCACCGCAACCCCCTCGTGTTCGACACGCACGAGCTGGGGCGGCGGCCCGGTGCGCTGCAGCGCCTGACCCGTACGGTCGACGCTCCCCAGGACCTCGGTATCCAGGGAGTCGTCGGAGTGCCGGAAGGCGCCCCGGTGGAGCTCGAACTCCGGCTCGAGTCGGTCATGGAAGGTGTGCTTGTCACAGGCACCGGCCGTGCCAAGGCCGAGGGGGAGTGCGTAAGGTGTCTGGAGCCGCTCGAGCTGGAGCTCGAAGCGGACTTCCAGGAGATGTTCTCGTACCCTGACGCCGACGACCGGGGCCGCGTGATCGCGGAACCGGGCGACGACGCCGAGGACGACGAGGACCGGCTCCTCCTCGAGGACGGCCTGTTCGACCTCGAGCCGGTGCTGCGCGACGCGGTGGTGCTCGCACTGCCGATGCAGCCGGTGTGCCAGGAAGACTGCCCGGGTCTGTGCTCCGAGTGCGGAGCACGGCTGGCGGACGACCCGGACCACCACCACGACGCCGTCGACATCCGTTGGGCGGCTTTGCAGGGACTCGCCGGCACCATGAAGGACGGCGAGAAGGACGAGATGAGCGGCGCCGAAGCCGGCGTCGACGAGAAGCAGGAGAAGTAGCCGTGGCTGTTCCGAAGCGGAAGATGTCGCGCAGCAACACGCGCCACCGCCGGTCGCAGTGGAAGGCTGCGGTCCCCACCCTGGTTGCGTGCGAGCGCTGCCACGAGCCCAAGCAGCAGCACATCGCGTGCCCGTCTTGCGGCACTTACAACAAGCGCCAGGTCCTCGAGGTCTGAGCGGCTGGTGAGAGGCACTGTGTCCACGCCGAAGAAAAACTCTGCGGACAACCAGGCCTCGTCCCCAACGCTTCTGGAAGGGCGGCTCGGCTACAAGGTCGAGTCCGCCCTTCTGGTGCGTGCGCTGACCCATCGTTCCTACGCGTACGAGAACGGCGGTCTGCCGACGAACGAGCGGCTGGAGTTCCTCGGGGACTCCGTGCTCGGCCTCGTCGTCACCGACACGCTGTACCGCACCCACCCCGACCTGCCCGAGGGCCAGCTGGCCAAGCTGCGGGCCGCGGTGGTCAACTCGCGTGCGCTGGCGGAGGTGGGCCGCGGGCTCGACCTCGGCTCCTTCATCCGGCTCGGCCGCGGTGAAGAGGGAACGGGCGGCCGGGACAAGGCGTCCATCCTCGCCGACACCCTCGAAGCGGTGATCGGCGCGGTCTATCTCGACCAGGGCCTGGAATCGGCGGCGGAGCTGGTGCACCGTCTGTTCGACCCGCTGATCGAGAAGTCCTCGAACCTGGGAGCCGGCCTGGACTGGAAGACCAGTCTCCAGGAGCTCACCGCGACCGAGGGGCTCGGCGTTCCCGAGTACCTGGTCACGGAGACCGGCCCCGACCACGAGAAGACCTTCACTGCTGCCGCCCGCGTCGGAGGCGTCTCGTACGGCACCGGCACCGGCCGCAGCAAGAAGGAGGCGGAGCAGCAGGCCGCCGAGTCCGCGTGGCGGTCCATCAAGGCCGCGGCGGACGAGCGGGCCAAGGCGGCTCAGGAGGCCGAAGAGGTCGTCCAGGCCGCCGAGGCCGAAGCCTCCGGCAAGAGCGCCGACGCACCGTCGGCCTCCGCCTGACGCAGTACGCGCGACCCGAGCGCCCGTCCCCCCGACCGGGGCGGGCGCTCGGTGCTCGTTCCACCGGTCCTGGGAGGGGACGCCATGCCCGAGCTGCCCGAGGTCGAGGTCGTACGGCGCGGACTCGAGCGGTGGGTCGCCCACCGGACCGTCGCCGACGCCGAGGTCCTGCACCCGCGCGCGGTGCGCCGCCATCTGGCGGGCCCGGACGACTTCGCGCACCGGCTGAAGGGGCACCGCATCGGCGTGCCGCGCCGGCGCGGCAAGTACCTGTGGCTGCCGCTGGAGGACACGGACCAGTCGGTGCTGGCCCACCTCGGCATGAGCGGCCAGCTGCTGATGCAGCCGCACGCCGCGCCGGACGAGAAGCATCTGCGGATCCGCATCCGCTTCACCGAGCCGCAGTCACCTGACGAGGGCCCGGCGGGCGACACCGAGCTGCGCTTCGTCGACCAGCGCACCTTCGGCGGTCTGTCGCTGCACGACGACACCCCCGAGGGCCTGCCCGACGTCATCGCGCACATCGCCCGCGACCCGCTCGACCCGCTCTTCGACGACGAGGCCTTCCACCAGGCGCTGCGCCGCAAGCGGACCACGATCAAGCGGGCGCTGCTCGACCAGTCGCTGATCAGCGGCGTCGGCAACATCTACGCGGACGAGGCGCTGTGGCGCGCCCGCATCCACTACGAGCGCCCGACGGCCGGATTCACCCGCCCCCGCACGCTGCAGCTGCTGGGGCACGTCCGGGACGTGATGAACGCGGCCCTGGTCGCCGGCGGTACCAGCTTCGACAGCCTGTACGTCAACGTCAACGGCGAGTCCGGCTACTTCGACCGCTCCCTGGACGCGTACGGCCGTGAAGGTCTGCCCTGCCGCCGCTGCGGGACGCCGATACGCCGGCGGGCGTGGATGAACCGCTCCAGCTACTTCTGCCCGCGCTGTCAGCGGGCGCCGCGCGCCGCGTCGTAACGCTCCCGGGCCTCGAGGACAGCGTCCATGCGGCCTTCGAGGAGGTGGATGAGCGCCATCAGCCGCTCGGTGACCTCGTGGCCCAGCGGGGTCAGTTCGTAGTCCACCCGGGGCGGGTTGGTCAGCTGCGCCTCGCGGTGCACGAGCCCGTCACGCTCCAGCGCGTGCAGGGTCTGCGACAGCATCTTCTCGCTGACCCCGTCGACCCTCCGGCGCAGCTCGTTGAACCGCAACGACCCCTCGTACAGTGCCCCCAGCGTCAGCGCCCCCCAGCGCCCGGTCACGTGTTCCAGCGTGACCCGCGACGGGCAGGACTTGGCGAACACGTTGAACGGGAGGTCCCGGTCCTCCGGGGCCGACTGCGTGGTCGTCATAAGCTCAGCGTACTTCAGAGCAGCGCTGACTGACGGGGAGCGCTTACTGCTGGTAAGTGAAGGAGGAGGCCGCTCATGCTGATCCGGAACGCCCGGCCCGACGAGGCCGGTGAGCTGACCGAACTGGCCCTCCGCTCGAAGGCCCACTGGGGCTACGACGAGGCCTTCATGGCGTCGTGCCGAGAGGAACTGACCGTCCGCCCGTCGGAGGTGACCGGGCGGCGCACCGCCCTGGCCGAACGCGACGGCCGCATCCTCGGCTTCACAACGGTGGACGGCAGCCCGCCGGAGGGCGCGCTGGGCATGATGTTCGTGGATCCGTCGGCCCTCGGCCAGGGCATGGGCCGAGCCCTCTTCGCCCACGCCCTCGCCACGGCCCGGGCGGCCGGCTTCCACCGCCTGACGATCGACGCGGACCCGAACGCGGAACCGTTCTACCGCGCGATGGGCGCGGTGAGGATCGGCGAGACACCGTCGGGGTCGATACCGGGGCGGGTGCTGCCGTTGCTGGCGGTCGGCTTGTGAAGACGACGGGGCGCCGACGAAAGGCCGGCGCCCCGGAGTTCAGGCCCAGTGACGGCTCAGTAGCCGAAGTTCTGCGTCCACCAAGGACCGCCCGGGCCCAGGTGGACGCCGACGCCGAGGGTCTTGAAGTCGCAGTTCAGGATGTTCGCCTTGTGGCCGGGGCTGTCCATCCAGGCCTGCATGACGGACTCGGCGTCGGCCTGGCCGCGGGCTATGTTCTCGCCGCCGAGGTTGGCGATGCCGGCCGCCTGGGCGCGGTCCCACGGGGTGTCGCCGTCGGGGTCCGTGTGGTCGAAGAAGCCACGGCCGGCCATGTCGTCGCTGAAGGCCGTGGCCAGCGCGGTCAGTGCGCTGTCCGCGGTGACCGGGCTGCAGCCCACCTTCGCGCGCTCGGCGTTCACCAGCCGCAGCACCGCCGCGGCGGCGGTGGCCTCGGCCGAGGTCTGGCCCTTGCCCTGGCTCTGGTCGCCCGCCTTGCGCTCGGTGTCGGGCGTCGTCCTGCGGTCCTGAGCCTGCTCCTCGGTCTTCTCCGGGGCGGCGGCGGACTCCGTCCTCTCCGGCGACTTCTCCGCCTCGGGCGCCTTCGTCGCCGTGCTCGGGGCGGACGGCGTCGCGGACGGCGCCGGGGAGGTCGCGCGGCCGCCGTCGCGGCTCGCGGGGGCCGACGCGTCGCGGCTCGGCGTCTCCACGGCGCCGGACGTACCGCCCTGCTCGGTCGGCAGGCTGGTCGCCACACCGGCGCCGGCCTGCACGTTGTCGCTGGCGCCGCTGTCGCCGCCGAGCTTGTAGTTCTCCAGGCCCGGCACCGCGCCGGTGGCCACCGCGACCGTGCCGATGGCCACGGCGGCGGAAACGCCGAGCAGCCCGGTGCGGACCGGCGTCGCGGCCTTCTTCTTGCGGCGGCGTCCGTTCGCGGGCCGGTCGTCCGCGCCGACCGACGAGGTCATGGTGGTGCGGGCCGTCCGTACGGGGCGGGGCCGGGGGGTCACGTCCCACTCCGGGAGCGGGTCGCCGGCGAAGGACCGGCCCGTGAAGTCGTACTCGGCGGTGCGGGGGCCCGGGACGGTCGGGGCGCTGACGGTCGGGGCGGTGACGGTGTCCGCGGCGGATGCCGGGTAGGCGTACGCGGCCGGGGCGGGGTCCGCGTCCGGGTAACCGCCCGTCGTCGTGAAGCCGGTGCCGCCGGCGGGGACAGCGGTCTCGTCCGTCGCGTACAGGTACGCCTCGCTGCGGGCGTACGTCTCCGCGTAGGCCTCCGGGTTCAGGTACGGCGCGGTGCCCATCGTGGGCGGGCCGTCGGCTCCGGCGCCTCGCGGGTCCAGGCCTTCACCGTAGGAGCCGTCGTGGTGGGTGACCCCGGCGGCGCGGCTCGTGGCGGCGCGGCCGGCGTCGGAGCGTCGGTGGCGTCCCATGTATGGCCTTCCTCGTCCTCGCGGTCGGCCGCGTCCCGCGACCAGCCCGAACACTCGACGATCACGAAACTCACACGAACGAGTGAGTTTCATATGAGATTCATGGGTGGGGACGCTACCGCATGGCGCAAGGGGGCGGAGTGCCCGGTGTGACTTTGTCCGGTTAGGTTGCAGGCATGAGCGAGGATGTGCGACTGGTCGCCTGGGTGCGCGGACACGTGCAGGGCGTGGGCTTCCGCTGGTTCACCCGGGCCAAGGCCCTGGAGATCGGCGGCCTGCGGGGCTTCGCCCTGAATCTGGGCGACGGCAGGGTGCAGGTGGTCGCCGAGGGCCCGCGCGACCGCTGCGAGCGGCTGCTGGAGTGGCTCCGGGCCGGCGACACGCCCGGGCGCGTGGACGGTGTGACCGAGATCTGGGACACACCCCGCGGCGGCTACGACGGCTTCGCGATCCGCTGACGCCGCCCGCCGGACCGCCGTACCCAGGCCCCCGCGGCCCTCGGTGTGAAGCGTCCGGACGTAAAAAAGTCCTGGTGATCGAAGCGAACGGCTTGCCAGGGGCAACTGCGCCCGCCAAGATGATCGCCACGCCCCGAGGACCCGCGAGGAACGCGACGCCGCCGCCGTCCGGCCGTATGCGCCCGGTTGTCCCCCAATACGGGGCGTGATCGTGTTGACCCTCAAACTTTTTGGTGAGACGCTGAAAGCCCCGCGCACCTTAGCTGTTTGGCATGGCTGAACGGCAGCACAACTCCAGGCCTGCCAAGCACCGCGGGTGCGAATCCCTCACGACCCACACCGCATCGGTCGGTCACTCATTGTGGAGGACCATCCATCATGGCAAAGGCGCTTCTCGGTTACGTCGGCGGCTCCGACCCTCGACTCCTCGCCGAGATGCGACGGCTCCAGCAGCGCGTCCAGGACCTGGAATCCGAGCTCGTGCGGATCCAGGCGGAGAAGGACGCCCTGAAGGCTGCCGCTTCTCACGACAGGATCATGGAGAGCGTTGACGCACACCAGGCGGAGCCTGCGCTCACCTGATCACTGCACGCTCCACGAACAGCACGCAGTGGTCGGGCTTGCCCGTCACCACCGCCAGGCAGTCAGAACTGCAAGGGACGCTTCGGCGTCCCTTCTTTCTTCACCCCTCCGCGTCCCGAACCGCTGAGCCTGCCGTCCACCCGCGGGGAACCCCGCGACCCCCGCGCGGCGCACTCTCTGTCCCGCGCACCTTTTCACTTCTCAACGTCTGGCATGCCCTGAGCGTTCACCCGCGAAACCGCGCGCTCATGGAGTGAGACATGCCCGCCGGGTAGAGTCCGACGGCGTGCACCTCAAGGCCCTGACCCTCCGCGGCTTCAAGTCGTTCGCCTCGGCGACCACGCTCCGGTTCGAGCCGGGCATCACGTGCGTCGTCGGTCCGAACGGCTCGGGCAAGTCCAACGTGGTGGACGCGCTCAGCTGGGTCATGGGCGAACAGGGCGCCAAGTCGCTGCGTGGCGGCAAGATGGAGGACGTCATCTTCGCCGGCACCACCGGCCGCCCCCCGCTGGGCCGCGCCGAGGTGTCCCTGACCATCGACAACTCCGACGGGGCCCTCCCCATCGAGTACTCCGAGGTCACGATCACGCGGATCATGTTCCGCAACGGCGGCAGCGAGTACCAGATCAACGGCGACACCTGCCGCCTCCTGGACATCCAGGAACTGCTCTCCGACTCCGGCATCGGCCGCGAGATGCACGTCATCGTCGGCCAGGGCCAGCTCGACTCCGTCCTGCACGCCGACCCCATGGGCCGCCGCGCCTTCATCGAGGAGGCGGCCGGCGTCCTCAAGCACCGCAAGCGCAAGGAGAAGGCGCTGCGCAAGCTGGACGCGATGCAGGCCAACCTCGCCCGCGTCCAGGACCTCACCGACGAACTCCGCCGCCAGCTCAAGCCGCTCGGCCGCCAGGCCGCCGTCGCCCGCCGCGCCGCCGTCATCCAGGCCGACCTGCGCGACGCCCGCCTGCGTCTCCTCGCCGACGACCTCGTGAAGCTGCGCGAGGCGCTCCAGGCCGAGATCGCCGACGAGGCCGCCCTCAAACAGCGCAAGGAAGCCGCCGAGGCCGAGCTGAAGAGGGCCCTCCAGCGCGAGGCGCACCTGGAGGACGAGGTACGCCGCCTCACCCCGCTCCTGCGGAACGCCCAGCAGACCTGGTACGAGCTCTCCCAGCTCGCCGAACGCGTACGCGGCACCATCTCCCTCGCCGACGCGCGCGTGAAGAGCGCCACCCAGGCGCCCGTCGAGGAGCGGCGCGGCCGCGACCCCGAGGACATGGAGCGAGAGGCCGCCCGCATCCGCGAGCAGGAGGCCGAACTGGAGGCCGCACTGGAAGCGGCCGAACGCGCGCTGGAGGACACCGTCGCCCACCGCGCCGAACTGGAGCGCGAACTCGCCCAGGAGGAACGGCGCCTCAAGGACGTCGCCCGCGCCATCGCCGACCGGCGCGAAGGGCTCGCCCGGCTCAAGGGCCAGGTCGGCGCCGCCCGCTCCCGCGCCGCCGCCGCCCAGGCCGAGATCGAACGCCTCGCCGCCGCCCGCGACGAGGCAAGACAGCGCGCCGTCGTCGCCCAGGAGGAGTACGAGGCCCTCCAGGCGGAGGTCGACGGCCTCGACGCGGGCGACGCGGAACTCGCCGAACGGCACGAGGAGGCCAAGCGCGAACTCGCCGAGGCCGAGGCCGCCCTCACCGCCGCCCGCGAGGCGGTCACCGCCGTGGAGCGCAAACGCGCCGCCACCCAGGCACGCCACGAGGCCCTCGCGCTCGGCCTGCGCCGCAAGGACGGCACCGGCGCGCTGCTCGGCGCGAAGGACAGCCTCACCGGGCTCCTCGGCCCGGCCGCCGAACTGCTGACGGTGACCCCCGGCTACGAGGTGCCGCTCGCGGCCGCGTTCGGCGCGGCGGCGGACGCCCTCGCCGTCTCCTCCCCGTCCGCGGCGGCCGACGCGATCCGGCTGCTCCGCAAACAGGACGCGGGCCGCGCCGCCCTCCTCCTGGCCGGCCCGTCGACCTCCGGGGGCGCGGGGAACGGCGCGCCCAGCCCCGACACACCCGAACCCGTCGCTCCCCCCGGAGACCCCCTCCCCGCGGACCACTTCGTCACCGGCCCCGCCGACCTCATGCCGGCCGTCCGCCGGCTCCTGTACGGCATCGTCGTCGTCGCCACCCTCGAGGACGCCGAGGAACTCGTCTACGCCCGGCCCGGCCTCACCGCCGTCACCGCCGAGGGCGACCTGCTCGGCGCCCACTTCGCGCACGGCGGCTCGGCCGGCGCGCCCAGCCTGCTCGAGGTGCAGGCGTCCGTCGACGAGGCCGCCGCCGAGCTGGAGGAGCTCGAGGTGCGCTGCGAGGAACTGGCCGAGGCGCAGGAGGCCGCTGCCGCCCGGCGCAAGGAGTGCGCGGCCCTCGTCGAGGAGCTGGGGGAGCGGCGCAGGGCCGCCGACCGGGAGAAGTCCGCCGTCGCCCAGCAGCTCGGCCGGCTCGCCGGACAGGCACGCGGCGCCGCCGGCGAGGCCGAACGCGCCGGGGCCGCCGCCGAACGCGCCCAGGAGGCCCTCGACAAGGCCCTCGCCGAGGTGGAGGAGCTCGCCGAGCGGCTGGAGGCGGCCGAGGAGATGCCGTTCGAGGAGGAGCCCGACACCTCCGTGCGCGACCGGCTCGCCGCCGACGGGGCCAACGCCCGCCAGACCGAGATGGAGGCCCGCCTCCAGGTCCGTACGCACGAGGAGCGGGTCAAGGGGCTGGCCGGACGGGCCGACTCCCTGGACCGGGCCGCCCGCGCCGAACGCGAGGCACGCGCGCGTGCCGAGCAGCGTCGCGCCCGGCTGCGTCACGAGGCGGAGATCGCCGCCGCCGTCGCCGCGGGCGCCCGCCAGCTGCTGGCGCACGTCGAGGTGTCCCTCGCCCGCGCCGCCGAGGAGCGCACCGCCGCCGAGGCCGTCAAGGCCCGGCGCGAGGAGGAACTCGCCCGGGCCCGCGCCGAGGGACGCGATCTCAAGGCGGAACTCGACAAGTTGACGGATTCGGTCCACCGCGGCGAGGTACTCGGCGCCGAGAAACGGCTGCGGATGGAGCAGCTGGAGGCGAAGGCGCTGGAGGAACTGGGTGTCGAACCGGCCGGGCTGGTCGAGGAGTACGGCCCGCACCAGCTCGTGCCGCCCTCGCCCCCCGCCGAGGGCGAACAGCTCCCGGAGGACCCGGAGCACCCGCGCAACCAGCCCCGACCCTTCGTGCGGGCCGAGCAGGAGAAACGGCTGAAGGCCGCCGAACGCGCCTACCAGCAGCTCGGCAAGGTCAACCCGCTCGCCCTGGAGGAGTTCGCGGCGCTGGAGGAACGCCACCAGTTCCTCAGCGAGCAGCTGGAGGACCTGAAGAAGACCCGCGCGGACCTGCTCCAGGTCGTCAAGGAGGTCGACGAACGCGTCGAGCAGGTCTTCACCGAGGCCTACCGGGACACGGCCCGGGAGTTCGAGGGCGTCTTCTCCCGGCTCTTCCCGGGCGGGGAGGGCCGCCTGGTGCTGACCGACCCCGACCACATGCTCACCACGGGCGTGGACGTCGAGGCGCGCCCGCCGGGCAAGAAGGTCAAGCGGCTGTCGCTGCTGTCGGGCGGCGAGCGGTCGCTGACCGCGGTGGCGCTGCTCGTGTCGATCTTCAAGGCGCGGCCCAGCCCGTTCTACGTGATGGACGAGGTCGAGGCCGCCCTCGACGACACCAACCTCCAGCGGCTGATCCGGATCATGCAGGAGCTGCAGGAGGCCTCGCAGCTGATCGTGATCACGCACCAGAAACGCACCATGGAGGTCGCCGACGCGCTCTACGGCGTCTCCATGCAGGGCGACGGCGTGTCCAAGGTCATCAGCCAGCGTCTGCGCTGAAGCGGTTCAAACTCTTCAAGATGTGAACCTCTGGTGGGGCCTGCCTGGGCGCTGACGTCTTCCAACTCACAGCCGAGGGCCTATTGACTTCAAAACTTGAAGACATAGTCTCTGCAATGTTGTTTTTACCTTCAGGTGCCTACGGCAGAAACCTTGAAGGGCTGACCCCCATCCGGCGATGTTGCCGGTGGCCCGAGGAGTACACGTGACCAGCACCGCGCAGGCACAAGCGTCAGGAGCCAGGACGGCTCATCCCGAACATCTCGGGCATGTCATCTTCATCGCCGCTGCCGCCGCCATGGGCGGCTTCCTCTTCGGCTACGACAGCTCCGTGATCAACGGCGCCGTCGAGGCGATCCGCGACCGGTACGACATCGGCTCCGCCGCGCTCGCCCAGGTCATCGCCGTCGCGCTGATCGGCTGTGCCATCGGCGCCGCCACCGCCGGCCGGATAGCCGACCGCATCGGCCGCATCCGCTGCATGCAGATCGCCGCGGTCCTCTTCACGGTCAGCGCCGTCGGCTCCGCGCTGCCCTTCGCGCTGTGGGACCTCGCCTTCTGGCGCGTCGTCGGCGGCTTCGCCATCGGCATGGCCTCCGTCATCGGCCCGGCCTACATCGCCGAGGTCGCCCCGCCCGCCTACCGCGGCCGGCTCGGCTCCTTCCAGCAGGCCGCGATCGTCGTCGGCATCGCCGTCTCCCAGCTCGTCAACTGGGGCATCCTGAACGCCGCGGACGGCGACCAGCGCGGTGAGCTGATGGGCCTCGAGGCCTGGCAGGTCATGCTCGGCGTCATGGTGATCCCGGCCGTCCTCTACGGCCTGCTCTCCTTCGCGATCCCCGAGTCGCCCCGCTACCTGATCTCCGTCGGCAAGCACGAGCGCGCCCGCGAGATCCTCTCCGAGGTCGAGGGCAGCGAGATCGACCTCGACGCCCGCGTCACCGAGATCGAGACCGGCATGCACCGCGAGGAGAAGTCCAGCTTCAAGGACCTGCTCGGCGGCAGCTTCTTCTTCAAGCCGATCGTCTGGGTCGGTATCGGACTGTCGGTGTTCCAGCAGTTCGTCGGCATCAACGTCGCGTTCTACTACTCCGCCACCCTGTGGCAGTCGGTCGGCGTCGACCCGTCGGACTCGTTCTTCTACTCGTTCACCACGTCGATCATCAACATCGTCGGCACCGTGATCGCGATGATCTTCGTCGACCGCGTCGGCCGCCGGCCGCTGGCCATCATCGGCTCCGTCGGCATGGTGGTCGGTCTCGCGCTCGAGGCCTGGGCGTTCTCCTCGCCCCTCGTCGACGGCCAGCTGCCCGCCACGCAGGGCTGGGTGGCCCTGATCGCGGCCCACGTCTTCGTCCTCTTCTTCGCCCTGTCGTGGGGTGTGGTCGTGTGGGTCATGCTCGGCGAGATGTTCCCGAACCGGATCCGTGCGGCGGCGCTCGGCGTGGCCGCGGCGGCGCAGTGGATCGCCAACTGGGCGATCACGGCCAGCTTCCCGTCGCTGGCGGACTGGAACCTGTCCGTCACGTACGTGATCTACACGGTGTTCGCGGCGCTGTCGATTCCGTTCGTGCTGAAGTTCGTCAAGGAGACGAAGGGCAAGCGGTTGGAGGAGATGGGCTGACGCCCCTCTTCCCCCTGTACCCG
This sequence comes from Streptomyces cellulosae, assembly GCA_014655195.1. GTDB lineage: Bacteria > Actinomycetota > Actinomycetes > Streptomycetales > Streptomycetaceae > Streptomyces > Streptomyces cellulosae. Next base: position 47,163 of record BNBH01000022.1, read on the forward strand.
AGGGGTGGGGGTTACCTCCCCGCTGCTCCCGCCCCTCGTATGCCACCCCCCACCCGCCCCGGCTCGGATCTTCGAGCCGGGGCGGTGCCATGTTCGTGGTCGGGTGCGGGTTGTGCGGGGCCTGTCGCGCAGTTCCCCGCGCCCCTGAACGGGGTGGTGGCTGAGTCGCATCGTGCGGCGCCGTTGGAGTTGAGCGCGCCGTCCCCCGCGCCCCTGAGGGTGTCGCAACGGGCGGCGCTGCTGGGGGCTGGGCGCGCCGTCCCCCGCGCCCCCGCGCGTTTCAGGCTGTGAGGAACTCGTGGAAGCGGGCGGCGAAGTGCCTCGGGTCCTGGCTCAGGGAGGACTTGACCATGGCGGTGAACTCGTCGGCCACGACCTCGTACACCTCGGACTCGACGCCGTCGAGGGCGGCTCGGGCGACCTCCGCCGCTGTCATGTTCGGTACGTCGAGGCCCTTCGTCATGTCGGTGGCACCGAGGTGGACCGAGGTGAGACGGGTTCCCTGGTCGGCCAGTTCCTGGCGCAGGGCGTTGCCCATGCTCCACACGGCGGCCTTGGAGACCGCGTACGCGCCGGTGCCGGGGAAGACGAACCACGACGCGGACGAGGCGATGGTGAGGATCGCGCCTCCTCCGTTGCCGGCCAGGACCGGCGCGAAGGCCCGGATCACGGACAGCGTGCCCCAGAAGTTCACATCCATCGTGGCGCGGACGCCGTCGAGATCGCCGAGCAGGGTTCCGCCTCCGATCCCGGCGTTGTTGACCAGCAGGTCGACGTCACGGGCCTGCTCGGCGGCGGCCGCGACGGAATCGGGATCGGTGACGTCGAAGGCGAGGACCTCCACACCGTCGAGGTCGATCGACTCGGGCCGGCGGGCGGTCGCGTAGACCTTCGCGCCCCGCTCGGCGAGCTGGGCGGCGAGGTGGCGGCCGATGCCGCGGCCGGCCCCGGTGACGAGCGCGGTCGCTTTGTTGATGTCCATGCCGCGTACGCTAGAACCTCACGTCGGCGTGAGGTTCAGCCGCGAGCAGCCGGAGGCGCGATGCGTATCGGAAAGGTCGCCGAACGGGCGGGGGTCAGCGTCCGCGCGCTGCGCTACTACGAGGAGCAAGGACTCGTCGTCCCCGCCCGCGGCGCCGGGAACCAGCGCGACTACGACGAGTCGGACGTCGAGCGGGTGAAGTTCATCCAGCTCCTCTACGCGGCCGGGCTGCCCAGCAAGGCGATCCTGCACATCCTGCCGTTCCTGGACACCCTCGTCGCCACCCCGGAGATGACGCGGCGGCTCACGGAGGAGCGGGACCGCATCCAGGTCCGGCTGGACGATCTGACCCGGGCGCGGGACCGGCTCGACGAGCTGATCGGCCTCGCCGGTCAGTACACGGAGTCGTCGACGGCCGAGTGCCGTCCGCCGCGGGAGCGGGCTTCCGCCTGACCGGCCCGGTGGGGGCCGGGCGCGCCGTTCCCCGCGCCCCTTCGGGGCGCCTCGGGCGGGGCGCGTCCGTATGGGGGGCGCGGGGCAGGCATGGCTGATACTGGACGGGTTATGGACATCGTCATCCTTGCTGTAGTCATCGCCGTGGTCGTGCTCGGCGCGCTCGGCGGGCTGATCGTCGGGAGCCGGCGCAAGAAGCCGCTGCCCCCGCCGCCGCCCGCCGCGCCCGACATCACCGCCCCGCCGGCCGAGCCGCACGTCGGCGAAGAGGCCGAGACGCCGCGGGAGGAACCGCGGCGCACCATCGAGGAGGTTGATCTTCCGGCGGGCGCCGGTCCCGTCGTCATCGAGGAACCGCCCGCCGCCGAGGCTCCCGAGATCGAGATCCCGGAGCCCACCGCCGGCCGTCTGGTCCGGCTGCGCGCCCGGCTGTCCCGGTCGCAGAACGCCCTGGGCAAGGGCCTGCTCACCCTGCTGTCCCGCGAGCACCTCGACGAGGACACCTGGGAGGAGATCGAGGACACCCTGCTCACCGCCGACGTCGGCGTCCAGCCCACCCAGGAGCTGGTCGAGCGGCTGCGCGAGCGGGTCAAGGTGCTCGGCACCCGCACCCCCGAGGAGCTGCGCGCGCTGCTCCGCGAGGAGCTGATCACGCTGGTCGGTCCCGAGATGGACCGCACCGTGCACACCGAGAACCCCGACGGCGGGCCCGGCGTCGTCATGGTCGTCGGCGTCAACGGCACCGGCAAGACCACCACCACCGGCAAGCTCGCCCGTGTCCTGGTCGCCGACGGCAACACCGTCGTCCTCGGCGCCGCGGACACCTTCCGCGCCGCCGCCGCCGACCAGCTCCAGACCTGGGGCGAGCGGGTCGGCGCCCACACCGTGCGCGGTCCGGAGGGCGGCGACCCGGCCTCCGTCGCGTTCGACGCGGTCAAGGAGGGCAAGGAGATGGGCGCCGGCGCGGTGCTCATCGACACCGCCGGCCGGCTGCACACCAAGACGGGCCTCATGGACGAGCTCGGCAAGGTGAAGCGGGTCGTGGAGAAGCAGGCCCCGCTGGACGAGGTGCTGCTGGTGCTCGACGCCACCACCGGCCAGAACGGCCTGGTGCAGGCGCGCGTCTTCGCCGAGGTCGTCGACATCACCGGCATCGTGCTCACCAAGCTCGACGGCACCGCCAAGGGCGGCATCGTCATCGCCGTCCAGCGTGAGCTGGGCGTCCCGGTCAAGCTGATCGGTCTCGGCGAGGGCGCGGACGACCTCGCGCCGTTCGAGCCCGAGGCCTTCGTGGACGCGCTGCTGGGGGAGTGACACCCCCGGAGCCGTCCGGCCCCGTACGCGAGGAAGCGCCCGCCCCCGGAAACAGCCGGGGGACGGGCGCTTCGCCGTACGGGGACCGCACGGGGGAGAGGGTCAGGCGCCCGAGCGGTGCGCCACGTACGCCAGCGTGCCCAGCAGCAGACGCGCCTCCGGAGGGCGGGAGGCGGAGTCCAGGGCGGGTGAGCGGAGCCAGCGCACCGGGCCGAGGCCGGCGCGGTCCGACGGCGGCGCCGTGATGTGCGTACCGCGTCCGAGGCCGCGCAGGTCCAGGGCGCCCGGGTCGTCCCAGCCCATGCGGTACAGCAGATCCGGCAGCACGGCCGCGGCGCCCGGGGCGACGAAGAACTGGGCCCGGCCGTCCGGGGTGGCGGCGACCGGCCCGACCGGCAGGCCCATCCGCTCCAGCCGCGCCAGGGCATGGCACCCGGCGGGCTCCGCCACCTCGATCACGTCGAACGCCCGCCCCACGGGCAGCATCACGGAGGCGCCCGGGAACTCCGACCAGAGCGCGGTCACCTCGTCCAGCGGCGCACCCGCGCGGATCACCGGCGCGTGCTCCAGGGGGTGGGCGCCCGGCGCCCGGCAGCCCGTGCGCCCGCAGGAGCAGGACCCGGCGAGGGCGCGGACGCCCGGCACCACGTCCCAGCCCCACAGTCCCGTGTACTCCGCCACGACCGTGCCGTCCGAGGAGCGGCCGCGCCGCCGCGAGCCGGACCGGATGTCACGGATGCCCCGACTGATACCGATCGTGAAGCCCATGCCCCCTCCAACGGGTCCGACGTACCGGTGGTTACGTAGCGGACGCAGTGCCCGTGACTCTCTGTTTCCGGCTTCCCGGTGCCACCTGCGCCAACCAGCGCCTTGATGTGCACAGGGTGGTGCGGCGGGTGTCGTGCGCCCCGGAGTGCATCGCTGCATCCACTCTTGTCTGTCCTGTGTCAAGTCAATCGCGGGACGGCGACGGTGCGTTCATTCGAAGGGGTGGCGAATGGTGGCGATTGAGGTTCCGCCATGGTGGGGCGGGTGATCATAGGGTTACTGTGTGTGCACGGCTTGGATGGGGCACATGCACTCGCGGGTATGCCGGAGGCAACTCGGCTTTCCGTTCGGAGGGTGGCAAACGCCGGACGGGCGGCCCCAACTACCGGCATTCTGATAGGGCTTGGCGCACTCGGCGACAAGTGGTCTTCAGGGATGGGGGCGTTCCAGTGAGCGGCAACGGCGGTGGCGGGACGAGTTCTGCGAGTGCGGAGAAGCGCCCGAACGAGCTGCTCACCTCATGGTTCGTCCGCAGCGGCTGGTCCAAGGGTGAGCTCGCCCGCCAAGTGAACCGCAGAGCGCGGCAGTTGGGCGCCAACCACATCTCCACCGACACCTCCCGGGTGCGCCGCTGGCTGGACGGGGAGAACCCGCGCGAGCCGATCCCGCGCATCCTCTCCGAGCTGTTCTCCGAGCGCTTCGGTGTCGTCGTCTCCGTGGAGGACCTGGGCCTGCGCACCACACGCCCGGCGCCCTCCGCGACCGGCGTCGACCTTCCCTGGACGGGCCCGCAGACCGTGGCCCTGCTCAGCGAGTTCTCGCGCAGCGACCTCATGCTGGCGCGGCGCGGCTTCCTCGGGAGCTCGCTGGCCCTCTCCGCGGGCCCGTCCCTCATCGAGCCCATGCAGCGCTGGCTCGTCCCCTCCCCGTCCTCCCCCCTGGCCAGGCCCGAGCCGGACGTCGCCCCCTCCTCGGCGCGCGCCCGCGGCCGGCTCTCCAAGCCGGAGCTGGACCTGCTGGAGACCACCACCGTGATGTTCCGGCAGTGGGACGCCCAGTGCGGCGGCGGACTGCGCCGCAAGGCCGTCGTCGGCCAGCTCCACGAGGTCACCGACCTCCTCCAGGAGCCACAGCCCGACGCCACCACCAAGCGGCTCTTCAAGGTCGCCGCCGAGCTCGCCGAACTGGCCGGCTGGATGTCGTACGACGTGGGGCTGCAGCCCACCGCGCAGAAGTACTTCGTGCTCGCCCTGCACGCCGCCAAGGAGGCCGGCGACCGGCCCCTCGGCTCCTACGTCCTCTCCAACATGAGCCGCCAGATGATCCACCTCGGCCGCCCCGAGGACGCCCTGGAGCTCATCCACCTCGCCCAGTACGGCAGCCGCGACTGCGCCAGCCCCCGCGTCCAGTCCATGCTGTATGCGATGGAGGCCCGCGCCTACGCCAACATGGGCCAGCCCGGCCGCTGCAAGCGCGCCGTCCGCATGGCCGAGGACACCTTCGCCGAGGCCGGCGAGTGGGACGAGCCGGACCCCGACTGGATCCGCTTCTTCTCCGAGGCCGAGCTGTACGCGGAGAACAGCCACTCCTTCCGCGACCTGGCCTACGTCGCCGGCCGCAGCCCCACCTACGCCTCGCTCGCCGAGCCGCTGATGAAGCGCGCCGTGGAGCTGTTCGGCAAGGAGGGCGGCGAGCACCAGCGCTCCTACGCCCTCAACCTGATCGGCATGGCCACGGTGCATCTGCTCCAGCGCGAACCCGAGCAGAGCACGGTTCTCGCCACCGAGGCCATCAAGGCCGCCAAGAAGGTCCGTTCCGAGCGCGTCAACACTCGTATCCGAAAGACCGTGGACACCGCCGTACGTGACTTCGGGGAGCTCGCCGAGGTCGTCGAACTCACCGAGCGGCTCGCCGTCGAGCTGCCCGAGACCGCCCAGGCGGTCTGAACACCGAGGAACCCTGGACCCCGGCCGCGGCCGGCCCTCCCGAACTGCCCGACTCGGCTCCCCCATGCCAGTCATTCGGAAGGCCGGCCGCGGCCGGTCGTGTGTCTCCCCGGCCGCGGCTCACCGCCGTACACCGAAGATTGCGCCACGATAACGATCGGCGCGCCCCGGATCCGGCGGTTCACCGACCCGTAACACGCCGGGTGCCTTCGTCACGGCGGCGAAACAACGAGGGGCTTCCACCGAAACGGCGCTGCGCCAATCTTCATGGCGCATAACCGGCCCACCCCTCAATCCGCTCAAGGCTTCGCCCGCACGGGGCCGTACCAACGACGAGGAGACGCCGATGGCACAAGCCATCACCCTGGCAGCAGACGCGCCCACGCTGTCCGCCGCCAACACAGGGTTCATGCTCATCTGTTCCGCGCTGGTGATGCTCATGACCCCCGGTCTGGCCTTCTTCTACGGAGGCATGGTCCGGGTCAAGAGCACCCTGAACATGCTGATGATGAGCTTCATCAGCCTGGGCATCGTCACCATCCTGTGGGTGCTCTACGGGTTCTCCGTCGCGTTCGGCGACGACAAGGGCAGCCTCGTCGGCTGGAACTCCGACTGGGTGGGCCTGAGCGACATCGGCCTGACCGAGCTGTGGGGCTCCACCACGATTCCGCTGTTCGTCTTCGCCGCCTTCCAGCTGATGTTCGCGATCCTCACGCCCGCCCTGATCAGCGGCGCCCTCGCGGACCGCGTGAAGTTCAGCGCCTGGGCGCTGTTCATCACCCTGTGGGTCAGCGTCGTCTACTTCCCGGTCGCGCACTGGGTGTGGGGCGAGGGCGGCTGGGCCTTCGACCTCGGCGTCATCGACTTCGCCGGCGGTACCGCCGTGCACATCAACGCCGGTGCGGCCGCCCTCGGCGTGATCCTGGTGATCGGCAAGCGCATCGGCTTCAAGAAGGACCCGATGCGTCCGCACAGCCTTCCGCTGGTCATGCTCGGCGCCGGTCTGCTGTGGTTCGGCTGGTTCGGATTCAACGCCGGCTCGTGGCTCGGCAACGACGACGGCGTCGGCGCGCTGATGTTCGTCAACACCCAGGTCGCCACCGGCGCCGCGGTTCTCGGCTGGCTCGCCTACGAGAAGATCCGCCACGGCGCGTTCACCACGCTGGGCGCCGCCTCCGGCGCGGTCTCCGGTCTGGTCGCCATCACCCCGGCCGGCGGCGCGGTCTCCCCGCTCGGCGCCATCGCGATCGGCATCATCGCCGGTGTCCTGTGCGCCATGGCCGTCGGCCTCAAGTACAAGTTCGGCTACGACGACTCCCTCGACGTCGTCGGCGTCCACCTCGTCGGCGGCATCATCGGCTCCCTGCTCATCGGCTTCCTCGCCACCGGCAAGGGCCAGTCCGACGTCGAGGGCCTCTTCTACGGCGGCGGCCTCGACCAGTTCTGGAAGCAGTGCGCCGGTGTCTTCGGCGTCCTCGCCTACTCCCTGATCGCCTCCGCGGTCCTGGCCCTCCTCATCCACAAGACCATCGGTATGCGAGTCTCCGAGGACGAGGAGGTGGCCGGCATCGACCAGGCCGAGCACGCCGAGACCGCATACGACTTCAGCGGCGCGGGCGGCGGCGCGGCCCGGACGCCGGCCAGCAGCCCCGTCGCCCCGGCCGAGAGCAAGAAGGTGGACGCATGAAGCTCATCACCGCCGTCGTGAAGCCGCACCGGCTCGACGAGATCAAGGAGGCCCTCCAGGCCTTCGGAGTGCACGGTCTGACCGTCACCGAGGCCAGCGGCTACGGCCGCCAGCGCGGCCACACCGAGGTCTACCGCGGCGCCGAGTACACCGTCGACCTGGTGCCCAAGGTCCGCATCGAGGTCCTGGTCGAGGACGACGACGCCGAGCAGCTCGTCGACGTCGTGGTCAAGGCCGCCCGCACCGGCAAGATCGGCGACGGCAAGGTGTGGACCATCCCCGTCGAGACGGCCGTACGGGTCCGGACCGGCGAGCGCGGCCCGGACGCGCTCTGACAGCAGACCGACCGAACAGGAGTCGCCGGGTGACGAGGACGGACATGCACGGCCACGAACAGGACTCGGGACCCGGCGGCTACGCGGCGGCCCGGCTGCGCCTTCTCAACGAGAAGGCGCGGTCCGGGCCGCCGCGCCGTTCCGCCCTCGCCGGCCTCACCGACGAATGGCTCGCCGGACTCTTCGCGGCCGGCGCCCCCGGAGCGCGCGGGGTCTCCCTCGTCGCCGTCGGCGGCTACGGACGCGCGGAACTCTCCCCGCGCAGCGACCTCGACCTGCTGCTGCTCCACGACGGCGGCGACACCGAGGCCGTCTCCAAGCTCGCCGACCGCCTCTGGTACCCGGTCTGGGACCTCGGCCTCGCCCTCGACCACTCCGTCCGCACCCCGGCGGAGGCCCGCAGGACCGCGGGGGAGGACCTCAAGGTCCAGCTCGGCCTGCTGGACGCCCGGCACATCGCCGGCGACCTCGGCCTCACCACCGCCCTGCGCACCACCGTCCTCGCCGACTGGCGCAACCAGGCCCCCAAGCGGCTGCCCGCCCTGCGTGAGCTGTGCGAGGAGCGCGCCGCACGCCAGGGCGAACTGCAGTACCTCCTCGAACCCGACCTCAAGGAGGCCCACGGCGGACTGCGCGACGCCACCGCCCTGCGCGCGGTGGCCGCCTCCTGGCTCGCCGACGCCCCCCGCGAAGGACTCGCCGAGGCCCGCGGCCGCCTCCTCGACGTACGCGACGCCCTGCACCTGACCACCGGACGCGCCACCGACCGGCTCGCCCTCCAGGAACAGGACCAGGTCGCCGCCGAACTCGGCCTCCTCGACGCCGACGCCCTGCTCCGCCAGGTCTACGAGGCCGCCCGGGTCATCGCCTACGCCGGCGACGTCACCTGGCGCGAGGTCGGCCGCGTCCTGCGCTCCCGCTCGGTGCGGCCCCGGCTGCGCGCCATCCTGGGCGGCGGGAGGGCGCTGGGCGGCGGCAAGCCCGCGCCCGAGCGGTCCCCGCTCGCCGAGGGCGTCGTGGAACAGGACGGCGAAGTGGTGCTCGCCCGCGCCGCGCGCCCCGACCGCGACCCCGTGCTCCCGCTCCGCGCCGCGGCCGCCGCCGCCCAGGCGGGCCTCCCCCTCAACCTGCACGCCGTACGCCGCATGGCCGCCGGCGCCCGCGCCCTCCCCGCGCCCTGGCCCGCCGAGGCCCGCCAGCAGCTCATCACCCTGCTCGGCTCCGGCCGGCCCACCGTCGACGTCTGGGAGGCGCTGGAGGCCGAGGGACTGATCAGCCTGCTGCTCCCCGACTGGGACCGGGTGCGCTGCCGCCCCCAGCGCAACGCCGTCCACCTGTGGACCGTCGACCGGCACCTCATCGAGACCGCCGTGCGCGCCTCCGCCTTCACCCGCCGCGTCAGCCGCCCCGACCTGCTGCTCGTCGCCGCCCTGCTGCACGACATCGGCAAGGGCTGGCCCGGCGACCACTCGGTGGCGGGCGAGGTCATCGCCCGGGACGTCGCCGCCCGCATCGGCTTCGACGCCGACGACGTCACCGTCGTCGCCACCCTCGTACGCCACCACCTGCTGCTCGTGGAGACCGCCACCCGGCGCGACCTCGACGACCCCGCCACCGTGCGCTCCGTCGCCGAGGCCGTCGGCTCCCCGGGCACGCTGGAGCTGCTGCACGCCCTCACCGAGGCGGACGCCCTCGCCACCGGACCGGCGGCCTGGTCCTCCTGGCGCGCCTCACTGGTCGCGGACCTGGTCAAACGGGTCGCCGCCGTACTGGCGGGGCAGGCCCCGCCCGACCCCGAGGAATCCGCGCCCACCGCACAGCACGAGCGGCTCGCCCTGGAGGCCGTCGCCACCGGCGCGCCCGTGCTGTCCTTGCGGGCGCAGACCGAGCCGCCCGCCGAGCCCTCCGGCGACCCCGAACCGCTCGGCGTGGAACTGCTGATCGCCGTGCCCGACCAGGCGGGCGTGCTGCCCGCGGTGGCCGGCGTGCTCGCCATGCACCGGCTGACCGTGCGCACCGCCGAGCTGCGCTCGCTGGACCTCCCGGACGGCGTCGACGGCTCCGTGCTGCTGCTGGACTGGCGGGTCGCCGCCGAGTACGGCTCGCTGCCGCAGGCCGCCCGGCTCCGCGCAGACCTGGTCCGCGCCCTGGACGGCAGCCTGGACATCTCCGGCCGCCTCGCCGAACGGGACGCCGCCTACCCGAGGCGCCGCGGGGTGGTCGCCCCGCCCCCGCGTGTGACGGTCGCCCCGGCCGCCTCCCGGCACGCCACGGTGATCGAGGTCCGCGCGCAGGACGCCCCGGGCCTGCTGTTCCGTATCGGACGGGCGCTGGAGGACGCGGGCGTGAGCGTGCGCAGCGCCCACGCCGGCACGCTCGGCGCCAACGCGGTCGACGCCTTCTACGTCACAGGGACCGAGGGCCTGCCGCTCCCCGACGAGGAGGCGGTGTCGGTGGCGCGGAAGCTGGAGGAGACGCTGCGGGCGTGACATGCGGCGGTGCACGCGTTGAGCAGGGCGTGCTCCCCTCCGGCGCGGGGACGGACCGCCCGCTCAGCGGGTTCTGAAGACGGTCAAGGAATGCTCCTCGCGGCAGCGGGGGTCTGTCCCCGCCCGCCGGACGACGCGGGCGGGGACGATTTGCTTGCGGAGCCGGATACCCTGGAGGGCAGCCCAACCGCCCCCGACCCCGAGGACCGACGCCGCCGTGTTCGACACCCTCTCCGACCGCCTCAGCGCGACCTTCAAAAACCTCCGCGGAAAGGGCCGGCTGAGCGAAGCGGACATCGACGCCACGGCGCGTGAGATCCGCATCGCCCTCCTGGAAGCGGACGTGGCCCTGCCTGTCGTCCGCGCGTTCATCAAGAACGTCAAGGAGCGTGCGCTCGGCGCCGAGGTCTCCAAGGCGCTCAATCCGGCCCAACAGATCATCAAGATCGTCAATGACGAGCTGATCCAGATCCTCGGCGGCGAGACCCGCCGCCTCCGCTTCGCCAAGCAGCCCCCCACCGTGATCATGCTCGCGGGTCTGCAGGGTGCCGGTAAGACCACCCTCGCGGGCAAGCTCGGCAAGTGGCTCAAGGACCAGGGCCACTCCCCGCTCCTCGTCGCCGCCGACCTCCAGCGCCCCAACGCCGTCAACCAGCTCAGCGTCGTCGCCGAGCGGGCGGGCGTCGCCGTCTACGCGCCCGAGCCGGGCAACGGCGTCGGCGACCCGGTGAAGGTCGCCAAGGACTCCATCGACCACGCCCGCGCCAAGGTGCACGACATCGTGATCGTGGACACCGCGGGCCGCCTGGGCATCGACCAGGAGATGATGCAGCAGGCCGCGGACATCCGTGACGCGGTCAGCCCCGACGAGATCCTCTTCGTCGTCGACGCGATGATCGGCCAGGACGCGGTCAACACCGCCGAGGCCTTCCGCGACGGCGTCGGCTTCGACGGCGTGGTGCTGTCCAAGCTCGACGGTGACGCCCGCGGTGGTGCCGCGCTGTCGATCCGGCAGGTCACCGGCAAGCCGATCATGTTCGCGTCCAACGGTGAGAAGCTCGACGACTTCGACGCCTTCCACCCGGACCGGATGGCCTCCCGCATCCTCGACATGGGTGACCTGCTCACCCTGATCGAGCAGGCGGAGAAGACGTTCAGCCAGGAAGAGGCCGAGCGGATGGCCTCCAAGCTGGCGTCGAAGAAGGGCCAGGACTTCACCCTGGACGACTTCCTCGCCCAGATGGAGCAGGTCCGCAAGATGGGCTCCATCTCCAAGCTGCTCGGCATGCTCCCCGGCATGGGCCAGATCAAGGACCAGATCAACAACCTGGACGAGCGGGACGTCGACCGCACCGCCGCGATCATCAAGTCGATGACGCCCGGCGAGCGCCAGGACCCGGCGATCATCAACGGCTCGCGCCGCGCCCGTATCGCCAAGGGTTCCGGTGTCGAGGTCAGCGCCGTGAAGAACCTGGTCGAGCGGTTCTTCGAGGCGCGGAAGATGATGTCCCGCATGGCGCAGGGCGGCGGCATGCCGGGGATGCCCGGGATGCCGGGCATGGGCGGCGGCCCGGGCCGCGCCAAGAAGAAGCAGAAGCAGGCCAAGGGCAAGCAGCGCTCCGGCAACCCGATGAAGCGCAAGCAGCAGGAGCAGGAGGAGGCCGCGCGGCGCGCGGCGGCGGCCCAGGGCGGTGGCGCCTTCGGTCTGCCGCAGCAGGGCGGCAAGGACTTCGAGCTGCCCGACGAGTTCAAGAAGTTCATGGGCTGAGGCCGCTCACGACGGCCGGACGAACGCCGCAGGGGCGCTCTCCTCGTACGGAGGAGGCGCCCCTGCGGCGTTCGTGCGTTGTGGGTGCCCGTGCCGGTCAGGGCACGCGCGCGACGAGGTACCGGAACACGTTCGGCATCCACACGGTGCCGTCCGCGCGCTGGTACGGGTGGAGGGCCTCGGTCAGTTCCTTCTCGACCTGCACCTGGTCGGTCGCGGTGATCGCCGGGTCGAACAGACCCGTCGACTTCAGTCCCCGTACGGCGCTGTCGGCGTCCGCGTAGCCGAAGGGGCACGCCACCCGGCCCGAGCCGTCGGGCCGCAGTCCCGCGCGCTCGGCGACCCGCTCCAGGTCGTCGCGCTCGGTGGGGCGCCAGGCGTCCGCGCCGCGCAGCGGTTCCGCCAGCTTGGCGGCGACCCGCAGCACGGTCGAGGTGGTGCAGCGCTCGGGCGGGCCCCAGCCGGCCAGCACCACGGCCGCCCCGCGTCCGGCCAGCGGCAGCGCCTCGGCGAGCAGCTCGCCCAGTCCCTCCGCGTCGCCGGCGAGGCACCCGATCGGTTCGAAGGCCGTGACCACGGTGTATCCGGCGGCGTCGGCGGGGCCCGCCTCGGCGGGGGAGCCCTGCACGATCCGGGTGCCGGTGCGCGTGGGGGTGTCCCGCTCGTCCGGCAGCAGCCGTTCCCGGGCGAGGGCCAGCCGGTCGGACGAGGTGTCCACGCCGGTGATCGCCGCGCCGCGGGAGGCCGCCATCAGCAGGGCCAGTCCCGATCCGCAGCCGAGGCCCAGCAGCCGGGTCGCCGGGCCCACGTCGAGTCGCTCGTACACCGCCTCGTAGAGCGGGACGAGCATCCGCTCCTGGATCTCGGACCAGTCACGCGCGCGTGCCCGCAGGTCCACGCGCGGGGCCGCCCCCGTGCGTGACGGGTGCTGCCGCACGAGCGTAGGTGTCATAGGTAAGCGCCCCAATCAGCCGAGAGTTGCCGCAGTGCCCGTTTTCCTGGCCCCCGTGCAGTGCGCCCGCACACCCCCCGTATGCCAGGTAACTCCGCCCTCGACGTGTCGTCCAGTGGAAGGAGGGGGCCGTTTGGTAGTTGCTCGTGCCAGTGGCAAGAATTCACATTCCGGTAATCGGGGGCCGCCCGGACGGTCACGGCGGGGACGTCCGCGGAACGGTTCCGGCCATCGGCGGCGGCGCTTCGCCGGGCGGGCCAGGGCCGGTTCCCGGTGCCGGGAGCGGACCCGGTAGGTTCTGCCGTCACGGCGTTCCGGGTGGACCGGACGCCGCCTCCCGCCACGAGCGCGGCCGAAAGGTCTCTTGCGCGGCCCGTGAGGCGCACGCGCACCGGCGCGTGCGGACCGGATACGCGCGGGGGCGTACGTCAGCCTACGCACCACCTTGCGGTGAGCTGCGAGGCTTCTCCGCAGATCAGCGCACCCGTGGTCGTCAGGACGCATCAGTGCCAACTGACGGGTACGTGCAAATTATTTGGGATGCCCCGGAATCGGAACACAGAGGCACCCAGGCTCGTTGTCATTACGTGAGCACGACACAGACACCACCTGTTCTCGCCGCAGAGCTGGCACAGGCGTGGGCCGACATTCAGCGGTACCACCCCGAACTGCCCGATCTTGCCGCGCCCGAGTCCCTGATCGGGGAGTCGTCGTCCGCGTGCGGGCACGAACTCTCCTTCGAGCGACTGCTGCACGAGGCAGTCCACGGCATCGCCGCCGCGCGCGGCGTGCGCGACACGTCCCGAGCCGGGCGGTACCACAACCGCAGGTTCCTGGCCATCGCCGAGGAGCTGGGCCTGGACCACCCCGAGGAGCCGCACCCGAGCAGCGGCTTCTCGCTGGTCACGCTCACCCCCGAGGCGAAGCGCCGGTACCGTCCGACGACGGAGCGGCTCCAGCGTGCCCTCAAGGCCCACACCGCGGCGACGGCGGGCGACAGCGCCCGCAGCTTCCGCGGTCCGGCCGCGCGGCACGGCTCGTCCGGCGGCGGGGTGCGCGTGAAGGCGGTCTGCGACTGCGGCCGCAACGTACGCGTCGTCCCGTCCGTGCTGGCGCAGGCGCCCATCGTCTGCGGCGGCTGCGGCAAGCCGTTCCGTATCCCGGAAGTCGTCGCGGCGAGCTGAGGCCCCGGCACCTCGTGGGTGCCGGGGTCCCAGCCCCGCCGGCCACCGGGCGCACCCGACGCGAAAAGCACATGCGCCGGGTGCCGCTTCGCCGTGCCCACGTGCGCTCACCCCGCGGCCGTCCGGCCCCTCAGGGTGTGGCACAATGGCTAGCTGTACTCGACAGCCGCACAGGACCCCTCTCTCCTCCGGCTGACGCGTCCATCGGGCATTCGGGTACCGCAACCCCACGCGGCCGTCCCGCCGTGCCCAACCACGTCAAATCCAGGAGAACCCACTCCCGTGGCAGTCAAGATCAAGCTGAAGCGTCTGGGCAAGATCCGTTCGCCTCACTACCGCATCGTCGTCGCCGACTCCCGTACCCGCCGTGACGGCCGGGCCATCGAGGAGATCGGCAAGTACCACCCGACGTACAACCCGTCGGTGATCGAGGTCGACGCCGAGCGCGTGGCGTACTGGCTCTCCGTCGGCGCCCAGCCGACCGAGCCCGTGCTCGCCATCCTGAAGAAGACCGGCGACTGGCAGAAGTTCAAGGGCGAGCCCGCCCCGGCGCCTCTGCTGCAGCAGCCCGAGAAGCCCGCCCGTCCGTCCTTCGAGGCGATCGGCGGCGACGACGAGGGCAAGGGTGAGGCCATCACCCAGAAGAAGAAGGCTGAGAAGAAGGACGAAGCTGCCGCTGAGTCCGCGTCGACCGAGGCCTGAGCATGCTCGAGGAGGCTCTCGAGCACCTCGTGAAGGGCATCGTCGACAACCCTGACGATGTGCAGGTCGCCTCGCGCAACCTGCGCCGCGGTCGCGTGCTCGAGGTCCGGGTCCACCCGGACGACCTCGGCAAGGTGATCGGCCGCAACGGCCGCACCGCACGCGCGCTGCGCACCGTCGTGGGCGCCATCGGCGGCCGCGGTGTCCGTGTCGACCTCGTCGACGTGGACCACGTCCGCTGACGCCGTAAGCAGCACCGGCTCGGGCCGGGGAGGGCCACTGGGCCGTCCCCGGCCCGCAGTCGTATGACAGGAGAACGAACACAGTGCAGCTGGTAGTCGCGCGCATCGGCCGCGCCCACGGGATCAAGGGCGAGGTCACCGTCGAGGTCCGCACCGACGAGCCCGAGCTGAGGCTCGGCCCCGGCGCCGTGCTGGCCACCGACCCGGCCTCCGTGGGGCCGCTGACCATCGCGAGCGGCCGGGTGCACAGCGGCCGCCTGCTGCTGCGCTTCGAGGGCGTCCACGACCGCACCGGCGCCGAGGCCCTGCGCAACACCCTGCTGATCGCCGACGTCGACCCCGAGGAACTGCCCGAGGGCGAGGACGAGTACTACGACCATCAGCTGATCGACCTGGACGTCGTCACCAAGGACGGCGAGGAGGTCGGCCGGATCACCGAGATCTCCCACCTGCCCACCCAGGACCTCTTCGTCGTCGAGCGCCCGGACGGCACCGAGGTGTACGTGCCGTTCGTCGAGGAGATCGTCACGGAGATCGACCTGGAGGAGCAGCGCGCGGTCATCGACCCGCCGCCCGGCCTGATCGACGACCGCGCCGAGGTGGCCTCCGCCCGCGACGCCGCGGAGAGCGGGGACGACGCCCGATGAGGCTCGACGTCGTCACGATCTTCCCCGAGTACCTCGACCCGCTGAACGTCTCCCTGGTCGGCAAGGCGCGCGCCCGCGGACAGCTCGGCGTGCACGTCCACGACCTGCGGGACTGGACGTACGACCGGCACAACACCGTCGACGACACCCCGTACGGCGGCGGTCCCGGCATGGTCATGAAGACCGAGCCCTGGGGAGAGGCGCTGGACACGGTCCTGGCGGACGGCTACGAGGGCGGCGCGCACCAGCCCGCCCTGATCGTCCCCACCCCGAGCGGCCGTCCCTTCACCCAGGAACTCGCCGTCCACCTCTCCGGGCGCCCCTGGCTGATCTTCACCCCGGCCCGCTACGAGGGCATCGACCGCCGCGTCGTCGACGAGTACGCCACCCGTATGCCGGTGTACGAGGTGTCCATCGGCGACTACGTGCTGGCCGGCGGCGAGGCCGCGGTCCTCGTCGTCACCGAGGCGGTGGCGCGGCTGCTCCCGGGCGTCCTCGGCAACGCCGAGTCGCACCGCGACGACTCCTTCGCCCCCGGCGCCATGGCCAACCTGCTCGAGGGCCCCGTCTACACCAAGCCGCCGGCCTGGCGCGGCCGGGAGATCCCGGACGTGCTGCTCAGCGGCCACCACGGGAAGATCGCCCGCTGGCGGCGGGACGAGGCGCTGCGGCGGACCACCGAGTACCGCCCCGACCTCATCGAACGCTGCGACCCCAAGGCCTTCGACAAGAAGGACCGCGAGATGCTGTCCATTCTCGGCTGGGAGCCGGACCCCGAGGGGGAGCCGTGCGGCCGATTTTGGCGCAGGACCGGCGGCGTGGAACAATAGGCCGCTGTTGTGCGCCGTCAGGCGAGCGCCCCTGCCGCAGGGGGACACGACGCCCGCCCCGCACCGCACAGCCCGATCCGTTACCTAGTGCCGTTGATGACCTGCGGCATCAGCGAAGAAAGCAGACGACATGTCTCACCTGCTCGACTCCGTCGACACCGCGTCGCTCCGCAGCGACGTCCCGGACTTCCGTCCCGGCGACACCGTCAACGTCCACGTGCGCGTCATCGAGGGCAACCGCTCCCGTGTGCAGCAGTTCAAGGGCGTGGTGATCCGCCGCCAGGGTTCCGGCGTGCGCGAGACCTTCACGGTCCGCAAGGTCTCCTTCTCCGTCGGCGTCGAGCGCACCTTCCCGGTGCACACCCCGATCGTGGAGAAGATCGAGCTCGTCACCAAGGGTGACGTCCGCCGCGCCAAGCTGTACTACCTCCGTGACCTCCGCGGCAAGGCCGCGAAGATCAAGGAGAAGCGCGAGAACTGAGCGCTTTACCGGCGTCATATCGCGGCCGGATAGCATCTGGCCCCGATGGACACGGAAGCACAGCCGACGGAGCGCGACCGCTCCCTCCCCCCGGACCCCGAGGACTCCTCGGGCGTGCCGGGGCCGGAGGGGCGGTCGCGTTCCGCGTTGGTCCCGCGCTTCACGGACCGGCTGCCCGGCGGGCGGATCACCCTGACCCTGTTGCTCTGCCTGCTGTTCCTGCTGGCGGTCAACCTGTTCGTGGCGCGGCCCTTCGAGATCCCGAGCGGATCGATGGAGAAGGGATTGAGGGTCGGGGACCGCGTTCTCGTAAACAAGTTGGCATACGCCTTCGGCGACGGGCCGGCCCGCGGCGACGTGATTGTGTTCGACGGCACCGGGTATTTCGGTGACGCCGACTACATCAAACGGGTCGTCGGGGTGGGCGGGGACCATGTCGTCTGCTGTGACGGGGAGGGGAGGATCCGGGTGAACGGCCGGTCGGTCGACGAGTCGGGCTTCCTGTTCCCCGGCGACAGCCCCTCCGCCGTGCGTTTCGACGTCGTCGTGCCCGAGGGGCGGCTGTTCGTCCTCGGCGACCACCGCGGCAGCTCCAGCGACTCGCGTGACCGCCTCGGGGCGCCCGGGGGCGGGATGGTGCCGGTGGAGAAGGTCGTCGGACGCGCGGAGGCCGTCGTATGGCCGTTCGGCCGCGCCGGACGCCTGGAGCCGACGGACGCGTACACGAAGGTGCCGTCGGGGGAGGCATCCGCGCACGCGGCGGCTCCGACGGGAGGCGGCCATGGGTAACCGCGGCAAGCCCCGCGGCGTGCCGGCGAGCGCCGCCGAGAACCTGCTGCCCACCGGGGCCCGCCGGGCCGTGTCCCCGGCCTCCGGCCGCACCCGCGCCGAGCGGCGCAAACTGCAGCGCAAGGTCAAGCGCCGCCGCAGGCGCAGCGCCGTCAAGGAGATCCCCCTCCTCATCGGCGTCGCCGTCCTGATCGCGCTGGTCCTGAAGACGTTCCTCGTGCAGGCGTTCGTCATCCCGTCCGGCTCCATGGAGCAGACGATCCAGATCGGCGACCGCGTCCTCGTCGACAAGCTCACCCCCTGGTTCGGGTCCAAGCCGCAGCGCGGCGACGTCGTCGTGTTCAAGGACCCCGGCGGCTGGCTCAAGGACGAGCGGACCACGGTGAAGAAGGAGGACCCGGTCGGCGTCAAGCAGATCAAGGAGGGCCTCACCTTCATCGGTCTGCTGCCGTCGGAGAACGAGAAGGACCTGATCAAGCGGGTCGTCGGCGTCGGCGGCGACCGCGTCCAGTGCTGCGACACCCAAGGCCGCGTCACCGTCAACGGCGTCCCCCTGAACGAGGACTACCTCTACCCCGGCAACGCCCCCTCGCTGACGCCCTTCGACGTCACCGTGCCGGAGGGCCGCCTGTGGGTGATGGGCGACCACCGCGCCAACTCCGCGGACTCCCGCTCGCACCAGGACACCGACTACGGCGGCACCGTCTCCGAGGACGAGGTGGTGGGCCGCGCCATGGTCATCGCCTGGCCCCTCGGCCACTGGAGCACGCTCGACGAACCGACGACGTACGCCTCCGTGTCCGACTCGGCGCCCGGGTCGATCGCGGGCGCCCCGTCGTCGCATAGGGTTGCCCCGGACGATCCCGGACAGCGTGAAGAGATTGTCCAGCTCCCGAGCCCTGCGGAACTCCCGCTCGTTATGGGAGTGGTGGGCCTGCGCCGGGCATGGCGCGGGCGGCGGCAGAGAGTGAGGAGTCGGCGTGGGGGATGTGGCGGTAGGCGCACGGTCCGGTCAGGGCGGCGAGGAGAACCGCGGACGCTCCGCGGGGCCGGGCGACCCGGGCGCGGGCCACGCCGCGTTCTCCGGGAGTGACGGGCGTGTGGTCGAGGACGGCGGAGTGAACGAGGACGGGACGCGGGCCGGCGGTCAGGGACCGGACGGTCCGGACCGGGACCGGCCGAAGAAGCAGCAGCGCTCCTTCTGGAAGGAGCTGCCGATCCTCATCGGCATCGCGCTCGTCCTGGCGCTGCTGATCAAGACGTTCCTCGTCCAGGCGTTCTCGATCCCCTCCGACTCGATGCAGAACACCCTCCAGCGGGGAGACCGGGTCCTGGTCGACAAGCTGACCCCGTGGTTCGGCTCCGAGCCGGAGCGCGGCGAGGTCGTCGTCTTCCACGACCCCGACAACTGGCTGGCGGGCGAGCCGACCCCCGACCCCAACGCGCTGCAGAAGGCTCTCAGCTGGATCGGCCTGATGCCGTCCGCGGAGGAGAAGGACCTGATCAAGCGGGTCATCGGCGTCGGTGGCGACACGGTCGAGTGCAAGGGCACCGGCCCGCTGAAGGTCAACGGCAAGGCGCTCAACGAGCCTTACGTCTACCCGGGCAACACCCCGTGCAGCCAGGACGACCAGGGCGGCCAGTTCAAGGTGAAGGTTCCCGAGGGCCACATCTGGGTCATGGGCGACCACCGGCAGAACTCGCGGGACTCCCGCTACAACACGGCCGACAAGAACCAGGGCTTCGTCCCCGTCGACAAGGTCGTCGGCCGCGCCGTCGTCATCGCCTGGCCGGTCAACCGCTGGACCAACCTGCCCGTCCCGGACACCTTCGACCAGCCCGGGCTGAACACCCAGCAGCAGGACGCGGCGGCCCTCACGGTCGCGCCTCCCGCGCTCGCGCTGGCCGGCGCGGTGCCGTTCGCGCTGTGGCGGCGCCGTCGCGCCTGAGGCCGGACCCACGGCGCCCGGCGCCGGGGGTCGGGGGTCGGGGGGCGCTCAGGAGGGGCTGACCCGCCCGGGTACCGCCGGGTAGGGTGCGGCCCATGAGTGGTCAGAGCACGACGCGTACGGTCCCGGGCAGCGGCGGTTCCGGCACGGCACGCAGCGGCCGGACCGGGCAGGTGCTGTCCAACGTGGCCGTCGCGCTCGGGCTGGTGTTGTTCCTCGGCGGGTTCGCCTGGGGAGCGGTGGTCTACCGGCCCTACACCGTGCCGACCACCTCGATGGCCCCGACGATCGACGCCGGCGAGCGGGTGCTGGCGGAGCGCATCGACGGCGGAGACGTCCGCCGGGGCGATGTCGTCGTCTTCCGGGACGACACCTGGTCGAACGCGCCCATCGTGAAGCGGGTCGTCGCCGTCGGCGGCGACACCGTCTCCTGCTGCAAGGACGGCAAGCTCACGGTCAACGGCAAGACCATCGACGAGCCGTACCTCCCCGACGACCCGATGTCGCGGTCGTCCACCTTCCCCGAGGTGACCGTGCCCGAGGGGCGTCTGTTCCTGCTCGGCGACGAGCGCTCCGGGTCGGTCGACTCCACGGCCCATCTGACCGACGCCGCCGGCGGCACCGTCGCCCGCGACGCCGTCCAGGCCCGCGTGGACGCCGTGGTCTGGCCGATGGACGGCATGCTCGCCAAGCCCACCGGCTTCCAGACCCTCGGCCCGCTCTCCACCCCCGGACCGCTGGCGAGCGTTCTCGCCGCCGTGGTCGGCGGTGCGGTGATGGTGCTGGCCGGGGCCGCGTACGGGCCGCTGGCCAAGCGCGCGGCGGCCTCCCGGGGCCGGAGCGCGGGTGGGAGCGGGGCGGGGAGCAGCGGTGGCCGCTGAGCGGGCCCCGGCCGCACCGGACACGTACGAGGGCGGGCTGCGCAGGGTCGCCCGGGTGGTGCTGCTCGACCCGCGGGACCGCATCCTGCTGCTCCACGGCCACGAGCCGGACGACCCCGCCGTCGACTGGTGGTTCACGCCCGGCGGCGGCGTGGAGGGCGACGAGACCCGTGAAGAGGCGGCCCTCAGGGAACTCGCCGAGGAGACCGGCATCACCGACGTCGAACTCGGCCCGGTGCTGTGGCGGCGGCGCTGCTCCTTCCCGTTCGCGGGCCGCCAGTGGGACCAGGACGAGTGGTACTACCTGGCCCGTACGACGCAGACGGCCACCGCGGCGACGGCCCTGACCGAGCTGGAACGGCGCAGTGTCGCCGGAGCTCGCTGGTGGACCTGGCCGGAACTGCTGCACGCCCGTGAGACGGTGTATCCGACCAAGCTCGCCGGGCTGCTGCGGACGCTGCTCGACGAAGGCCCCCCGGCCGCGCCCGTGACCCTGGACACCGAAATCGTCCGGTGACCCCAGGGACTGGCGCACAATGGTGGGATCGCACGGCTGAAGGGGAACATGCCATGAGCGCCGAGGACCTCGAGAAGTACGAGACCGAGATGGAGCTGAAGCTCTACCGGGAGTACCGCGATGTCGTCGGTCTGTTCAAATACGTGATCGAGACCGAGCGGCGCTTCTACCTCACCAACGACTACGAGATGCAGGTGCACTCGGTGCAGGGTGAGGTGTTCTTCGAGGTGTCCATGGCGGACGCCTGGGTCTGGGACATGTACCGGCCGGCCCGCTTCGTGAAGCAGGTGCGGGTACTCACGTTCAAGGACGTGAACATTGAGGAGCTGAACAAGAGCGACCTGGAGCTGCCGAGCGGGTGAGGTTGTCGGGCTGTGGGGGCTGTGAGTCCGTGAGTCTCTGAGCCGTGAGCTTGTAAGGCTGTGAGGTTCACGCTCGCGGGTGGCGGGGTTTTCCACAATCGCCGGGTTGTGCACGGGGCCGAGCAGGGTCCGCGGTGATGCGTGACGGTTGGCGCCGGAGGTGGTGCCGGCATGGACGCACGGCAGAACACGCAGGTACGCGGTGACGGTGGCGGGCAGGCCCAAGGGGCGCTCGGCAGGTACGGGGAGACACTGGCCGCGCGGCGGCTGACCCAGGCCGGGATGACGGTGCTGGCGCGGAACTGGCGCTCCGGCAGGGCCGGCGAGATCGACATCGTGGCGCGGGACGGCGACGCCCTGGTCGTCTGCGAGGTGAAGACCCGCCGCGCCGATTCCTTCCAGCACCCCATGGCGGCGATCTCCCCGGCCAAGGCGAGCCGGCTGCGCGGCCTGGCGGAGCGCTGGCTCCAGGAACACGGGGGAGCACCGCCCGGCGGCGTCCGCATCGACCTGGTCGGCGTGCTGCTCCCGAGGCGCGGCGCCCCCGTGGTCGAGCATGTCAGGGGGGTGGCCTGAATGGGATTCGCCCGTACGTGTTCGGTGACGCTCGTCGGCGTCGAGGGCGTGGTCGTCGAGGTGCAGGCCGACCTGGAGCCGGGGGTCGCCGCGTTCACGCTGGTGGGGCTGCCGGACAAGAGCCTGACGGAGAGCCGCGACCGGGTCAGGGCCGCCGTGGTCAACTCGGGCGGCGAGTGGCCGCAGAAGAAGCTCACCGTGGGCCTGAGTCCGGCGTCGGTGCCGAAGGCCGGCTCGGGTTTTGATCTCGCTGTCGCATGCGCGGTCCTCGGCGCCTCGGAGCGGATCGACCCCCGCGCCCTCTCCGACATCGTGATGATCGGCGAACTGGGCCTGGACGGCCGGGTGCGGCCGGTACGGGGCATCCTGCCGGCGGTGCTGGCCGCGGCGGACGCGGGCTTCGAGCAGGTGGTGGTGCCGGAGTGCGCCGCCGCCGAGGCCGCCCTGGTGCCGGGCGTGTCCGTGCTGGGCGTGCGCAGCCTGCGCCAGCTCATCGCGATCCTCACCGACGAGCCGGTGCCCGACGAGCAGCCAGAGGAGCCGGACCGGCCCGACCCGCTGATGGCGGGCCTGCGCGACCTCGGCAGCGGAGGGATCACCGGCATGAGCGGCGGTCCCGGCCGGTACGACCAGGGGCACGATCTCGCCGACGTCGTGGGCCAGCACGCGGCGCGCACGGCGGTCGAGGTGGCCGCGGCGGGCGGACACCACCTTTTCCTGGAAGGCCCGCCCGGCGCGGGCAAGACGATGCTTGCCGAGCGCATGCCGTCCATCCTGCCGCCGCTGGACCGCCAGGCGTCCCTGGAGGTGACGGCCGTCCACTCGGTGGCGGGTCTGCTGCCGCCGGGCCGCCCGCTGATCGACACCGCGCCCTACTGCGCCCCGCACCACTCGGCCACCATGCAGGCCCTCGTGGGCGGCGGCCCGGGGACGGCCCGGCCGGGAGCGGTGTCCCTGTCCCATCGAGGCGTGTTGTTCCTGGACGAGACCCCCGAGTTCAGCAGCAAGGCGCTGGACGCACTGCGCCAGCCGCTGGAGGCGGGGCACGTGGTCATCGCGCGCAGCGCGGGCGTCGTGCGCTTCCCGGCGTGCTTCCTCATGGTGCTCGCGGCCAACCCGTGCCCGTGCGGCCGGTTCTCGCGCACCGACGACCACTGCGAGTGCCCGCCCTCGGCGATCCGCCGCTACCAGGCCCGGCTCTCCGGCCCGCTGCTCGACCGGGTCGACCTGCGGGTCGAGGTGGACGCCGTCACCCGCGGCGAGCTGACGGCGGCGGGTGCCAGGGGCGAGACGACCGCGACGGTCGCCGACCGGGTGCGCTCGGCCCGCGAACGCGCCGCAGCCCGGCTCCAGGGCACACCGTGGAGCCTCAACAGCGAGATTCCCGGCCGGGAGCTCCGCAGCCGCTGGCAGGCCGCACCGGGTGCCATGGACGAGGCCGAACGCAGCCTGGAGCGGGGCGTGCTGACCGCGCGGGGCATCGACCGGGTCCTGCGGGTCGCCTGGACGATCGCCGACCTGGCCGGCCATGCCCGCCCCGACGCGGGCGACGTCGCACTGGCGCTGCAACTGAGGACGGGTGTGCCGCGTGGGGTGCCGATGGTGATCGGGGCGGGGGCATGAGCGGGGGAAACGGGCCGTTCGGCCCGCCGTGGTACCTCGATTCGACGGGGTCGGCTGGGCGGGTGGGGCGCGGTGACCCGCCTCGGCAGACCGCGCCAGGGGGTCTGCCTGGAGGGGCCGGGGCTGATGGTCCGGCGCGACCGACCGGCCCAGGCGGCCCGTCCGGGGAGGCCGGGTATGACGGAGCGCGTCGGCAGACCGAGCCAGGGGGTCTGCCTGGAGGGGCAGGGGCTGATGGTCCGGCGCGACCGCCCGGCCCGGGCGGCTCGCCCGGGGAGGCCGGGTATGACGGAGCGCGTCGGCAGACCGAGCCAGGGGGTCTGCCTGGAGGGGCAGGGGCTGATGGTCCGGCGCGACCGCCCGGCCCGGGCGGCTCGCCCGGGGAGGCCGGGTANCGGCCCGGGCGGCTCGCCCGGGGAGGCCGGGTACGACGGAGCGCCTCGGCCGAACGGCCAGGGCGACCGGCCCGGATCGGCCGGGCCCGACGGCGCCCCGCGGCCGACCCGCTTGGGCGGGCCGCCCTTGGGCGGCCCGCCTGGGGTGGGCGCGCACGGCAGCCAGCCGCGGCCGGCCGGTCAGGGCGGCCCACCCTGCGCGACCGGGCCCGACACCTCACCCCCACCCACCAACCACGGCGGCCTCCTGGGCCGGATCTTCCTCACCCGCGTCATCGAACCCGGGGACGAGACCGGCGGGCGTTGGGTGCGTGAATTCGGGGTGGACGGGGTGGTGCGGCGGCTCAGGCACCCGGGAGAGCCCCTGCCCGGCGTCAGCCAGAAGCGGTGGGCCGGGTTGCTGGCCCGGGCCGAGCGGGCCGACCCGCGGCGGGATCTCGCCGTCGCTCAGGACGCGGGTGTGCGGTTCGTGTGTCCCGGGGACGCGGAGTGGCCCGGCCAGCTCGACGACCTCGGGGACGCCCGCCCGCTCGGCCTGTGGGTGCGCGGCACCGCCGACCTGCGGATGTGGGCGCTGCGTTCCGTCGCCCTCGTCGGCGCCCGGGCCTGTACCGAGTACGGCGCGTTCATGGCCGCCACTCTCGCGGCCGGGCTCGCCGAGAAGGGGTGGATCGTCGTCTCCGGCGGCGCCTACGGCATCGACGGCGCCGCCCACCGAGGGGCGCTCGGCGCGGGCGGCGCCACCGTCGCCGTGCTGGCCTGCGGCGTGGACCGCCCCTACCCGCGCGGACACGCGGGACTGATCAACCGGATCGCGGAACAGGGTCTGGTGGTCGGCGAGTTGCCGCCGGGCGAGCATCCGACCCCCAGCCGCTTCCTCCTCCGCAACCGCGTGATCGCCGCCCTCACCCGGGGCACGGTCGTCGTCGAGGCGGCCCACCGCAGCGGCTCCCTGGTGACCGCCCGCGCCGCCCGCCGGCTGGGACGTCACACGATAGGGGTACCGGGCCCGGCCACCAGCGGCCTCTCCGCAGGGGTGCACGAGCTGCTCCGGCAGGACGCCGTCCTCGTCACCGACACCGACGAGATCGTCGAACTGGTCGGCGACATGGGCGAGCTCGCCCCTGAGCGCAGAGGCCCCGTCCTGCCCCGTGACCTGCTGGATCCGGCGGTCCGCCAGGTCCTCGCCGCGCTGCCGGCCCGTAGGGCGGCCCGCCCGGACGACATCGCCCGCACGGCGCAGACCACCACGGACGACGCGATCGCGAAACTGTACGAACTCCGAGCACTTGGTTACGTCGAACGACACAGCGACGCCTGGAAGTTGACGCGCCAGGCGATGATCTCGGTCCGGGGCGGCGCCGATGTCCGTTGACGCAGCGTGTTCGGCCGTCCGGGGGAACCCCGACACGCCTTGGAGAATACGTCAGTTGGGGTATCCGAGTGATCACGCAGAGCGACGGCTGTGCCCCGGCGGGACTGCCCCCGGAACGTATCTGCGCACGGCCCGGCCCCCGTTCTTCGCACACCGCGACGCCGCAGTCACGCTACGCTCACGAGGGCCGAGACACGGACAGCCCAGAACAGACACCAGAACAGACATCGGACAGACCACGCACCCAGGCAGTACCAGCCCACGGCAGAACGGCACTAGGCGACGAATGCCCCAGCACACCTCCGGGTCCGACCGGGCGGCGATCCCCCCAGCCGCCCGCGACGGTGGCAGCGTGCGGCCGCCCGCTCCCTCGACGCTCGACGAGCTGTGGCGGTCGTACAAGGCGACGGGGGACGAACGTTTGCGGGAGCAGCTGATCCTGCACTACTCACCACTGGTGAAGTACGTCGCCGGCCGGGTCAGCGTGGGGCTGCCGCCCAACGTCGAACAGGCGGACTTCGTGTCCTCCGGGGTCTTCGGGCTGATCGACGCGATCGAGAAGTTCGACGTCGACCGCGAGATCAAGTTCGAGACGTACGCGATCACCCGGATCCGCGGCGCGATGATCGACGAACTGCGGGCGCTGGACTGGATCCCCCGCTCCGTGCGGCAGAAGGCGCGCAACGTGGAGCGCGCCTACGCCACCCTCGAGGCGCGGCTGCGGCGCACCCCGACGGAGAACGAGGTCGCCGCCGAGATGGGCATCACCGTCGGCGAGCTGCACGCGGTGTTCAGCCAGCTCTCGCTCGCCAACGTCGTCGCCCTGGAGGAGCTGCTGCACGTCGGCGGTGACGGCGGCGACCAGCTCAGCTTCATGGACACCCTGGAGGACACCGCCGCCGACAACCCGGTGGAGGTCGCCGAGGACCGGGAGCTGCGCCGCTTCCTGGCGCGGGCCATCAACACGCTGCCCGAACGGGAGAAGACCGTGGTCACGCTGTACTACTACGAGGGCCTGACCCTGGCCGAGATCGGCAATGTGCTGGGCGTCACGGAGAGCCGGGTGAGCCAGATCCACACCAAGTCGGTGCTCCAGCTGCGCGCCAAGCTGGCCGGTTTCGGCCGCTGACCTGTCGCTGACCCGTCGCTGACCTCGGCCGGCGGCCGGGGTGACCGGCCGGGCGAACCCCTGGCCGCGGTGGGCAAGGCGTCCGTAAAGTGGACGTCGTGCCAAGGATTCGAGCGGCCTCCGTGGCCGAGCACCGGTCGATGCAGCGAGCCGCCCTGCTGGACGCGGCACGCTCCCTGCTGTCCGAGGGCGGTACGGAGGCGCTGACCTTCCCGGCCCTCGCCGAGCGCACGGGCCTCGCCCGGTCGTCCGTGTACGAGTACTTCCGCTCGCGGGCGGCCGTCGTCGAGGAGCTGTGCGAGGCCGACTTCCCCGTCTGGGCGGCGGAGGTCGAGGCGGCGATGGCGGACGCCGAGGGCCCCGAGGGCAAGATCGAGGCGTACGTCCGCAAGCAGCTGGAACTGGTCGGGGACCGGCGGCACCGCGCGGTCGTCGCGATCTCCGCGAGCGAACTCGACGCCGGCGCCCGGGAGAAGATCCGCGCCGCCCACGGCGGGCTGATCGCGATGATCGTCGACGCGCTCGCCGAGCTGGGCCACGCCGAGCCGCGCCTGACCGCCATGCTGCTCCAGGGCGTGGTCGACGCGGCCGTGCGCCGTATCGAGCTGGGGGCGGCCGAGCACCCCGACGTGATCGTCCGGGCGGCGGTCTCCCTGGCCCTGGACGGCGTCCGGGGCTGAAGCCGCCTGCCCGCCCGCGAGGCGCCCGGCCCCCTCAAGGCAACGGCACCCCGAGCACAGGCAGGAGCCGCGACGGACCCCGGTGCAGCAGCCACGGGGGCAGCAGCGAGAGCGGGTCCAGGTAGGTCTCGTCCCGCAGCAGACCCCAGTGGACGCAGGGCGCCGCGCAGTGGGAGCCGCCCGCCTCCACCGTGCCGATCACCTCGCCCGCCGTCACCTCCGCGCCCTGAGGCACCGAGGCGCGGACGGGTTCGTAGGTCGTACGCAGCGGCGGATCCCCGGTGCCGGCGAGCTCCACCGACACGACCCCCTTCCCGGCCACCCGGCCCGCGAAGGACACCCGGCCGTCCGCCACCGCCCGTACCGGCGTCCCCGAAGCCGCCGCGAGATCGACACCCCGGTGTCCGGGCCCGTAGGCACTCGCCGGCGGTTCCCAGCCGCGCGGCACCCGCGGACGTACCCCCACCGGCCACGTACGGCCGACGGCCGGGACGGCCTCGTCGTCCGCGGCGGGGAGCGCCCCGACGACGGCCGTCGGCGACCCTCCCGCTCTCGCCGCGAACAGCCGTGAGGCCGGCGGCGCCAGCAGTGTCACCACCGTCAGGGCCACCACCAGCACCAGCCGCACGCACCGCCTCGGCCAACCGCCCCGCCCGCTCCCATCAGCCATTTCGGCCCGTTCACGCCACCCACGTCCCTCGCTCCGTACCGGTCCTCGCATGGCGGAAGCGTCTCCCGAGGAGGTGATCTCCGCCGGGACCTGTGGACGGACGGCCGGGTTGTGGACAACGGCGTCACCCGGCACCCCGCGGGTCCCGTACACTTCTGGTGGCGACCCGGGCCACCGGGTCGACTTCGCACGCCCCGACATCGGGACCGGTCACGGCCGTGGCCCGGTGTCAGCGCCCCTCGGTCCTTCGTGGCACGGCGCGTCGTGGGCGTCAGGCGCGGGAGCCGTCCGGCCCCCGCGGCACAACCGAGAAATTCAAGGAGATACGGCCATGGCCGTCGTCACGATGCGGGAGCTGCTGGAGAGCGGCGTCCACTTCGGTCACCAGACCCGTCGTTGGAACCCGAAGATGAAGCGCTTCATCTTCACGGAGCGCAACGGCATCTACATCATCGACCTGCTCCAGTCGCTGTCGTACATCGACCGCGCCTACGAGTTCGTTAAGGAGACCGTGGCCCACGGCGGCACGGTCATGTTCGTCGGCACGAAGAAGCAGGCGCAGGAGGCCATCGCCGAGCAGGCCACCCGCGTCGGCATGCCCTACGTCAACCAGCGCTGGCTGGGCGGCATGCTCACCAACTTCTCGACCGTCTACAAGCGTCTGCAGCGCCTCAAGGAGCTCGAGCAGATCGACTTCGAGGACGTGGCCGCCTCCGGCCTCACCAAGAAGGAACTGCTGGTCCTCTCCCGCGAGAAGGCGAAGCTGGAGAAGACCCTCGGCGGTATCCGCGAGATGCAGAAGGTGCCCAGCGCCGTCTGGATCGTGGACACCAAGAAGGAGCACATCGCGGTCGGCGAGGCCCGGAAGCTCAACATCCCGGTCGTCGCCATCCTCGACACCAACTGCGACCCCGACGAGGTCGACTACAAGATCCCGGGCAACGACGACGCGATCCGCTCCGTCACCCTGCTCACCCGCGTGATCGCCGACGCCGTCGCCGAGGGCCTCATCGCCCGCAGCGGTGGCGCCGAGGGCAAGGGCGAGAAGGCCGCCGGCGAGCCGCTGGCCGAGTGGGAGCGCGACCTGCTCGAGGGCGAGAAGAAGGCCGACGAGGCCGCTCCGGCCGCCGCCGAGGGCGAGAAGCCGGCTGAGGCCCCCGCCGCCGAGGCCCCGCAGGCCGAGGCCGAGCCCAAGGCCGAGCAGGCCTGACCGCTCCGTCAGAGCCGATGACGGCGGGAGCGGTGACATGACGTCCGCTCCCGCCGTTCACCCGTAGACCGGCGGTGGCCCGGGACCTGCCCACGAAGCGGTCCCGCCCCGCCGCTCTTCGAACCTCCAGACTTCGAGAAAGATTCACAGACTCATGGCGAACTACACCGCCGCCGACGTCAAGAAGCTCCGGGAGCTCACCGGCGCCGGCATGATGGACTGCAAGAAGGCGCTGGACGAGGCCGACGGCAACGTCGAGAAGGCCGTCGAGGCGCTCCGCATCAAGGGCCAGAAGGGCGTCGCCAAGCGCGAGGGCCGCTCCGCCGAGAACGGCGCCGTGGTCTCGGTCATCGCCGACGACAACTCCTCCGGTGTCATCGTCGAGCTGAAGTGCGAGACGGACTTCGTCGCCAAGGGCGAGAAGTTCCAGGCCGTCGCCACGGCGATCGCCGAGCACGTCGCCAAGACCTCCCCGGCCGACCTCGAGGCCCTGCTCGCCTCGGAGATCGAGGCCGGCAAGACCGTCCAGGCGTTCGTCGACGAGGCCAACGCCAACCTCGGTGAGAAGATCGTCCTCGACCGCTTCGCGCAGTTCGCCGACGGCTACGTGACGGCGTACATGCACCGCACGATGCCCGACCTGCCCCCGCAGATCGGTGTGCTCGTCGAGCTGGACAAGCCGAACGCCGAGATCGCCAAGGGCGTCGCCCAGCACATCGCCGCCTTCGCGCCGAAGTACCTCTCCAAGGAGGACGTGCCGGCCGAGGTCGTCGAGTCCGAGCGCCGCATCGCCGAGGAGACCACCCGCGCCGAGGGCAAGCCCGAGGCCGCGATCGGCAAGATCGTCGAGGGTCGTCTCAACGGTTTCTTCAAGGACGCCACGCTGCTCGGCCAGCCGTACGCGCTCGACAACAAGAAGTCCGTCCAGAAGGTGCTGGACGAGGCCGGTGTCACCCTGAAGCGCTTCTCGCGCATCAAGGTCGGCATCTGAGTCCGCACCGCGACGGACGCGCGACCCCGATAGGGTCGACAGCAGTCGTTCGGACATGCGTCCACGCACGCGCGCGTGCCGGGCGACAGCAGATCTGACGAGGAGGCCATTGCCGCATGGGATGCGAAACACGCCCCACCGGCAATGGCCTTCTTCGTATGTGCAACACGTGAAAGAGGCGGGATTCGACCATGACGACCAAGGCTGAGAAGAGCGACGACGGCAAAGTGCGCGGCCGGTTTCTGCTGAAGCTGTCCGGAGAGGCCTTCTCCGGTGGCGGAGGCCTGGGCGTCGATCCCGACGTGGTGCACGCCATCGCCCGTGAGATCGCGGCCGTCGTACGCGACGGCGCGCAGATCGCGATCGTGATCGGCGGCGGCAACTTCTTCCGCGGAGCCGAGCTCCAGGTGCGCGGCATGGACCGCGCCCGTTCCGACTACATGGGCATGCTCGGCACCGTGATGAACTGCCTGGCCCTCCAGGACTTCCTGGAGAAGGAAGGCGTCGACTGCCGTGTGCAGACGGCCATCACCATGGGCCAGGTCGCCGAGCCCTACATCCCGCTGCGCGCCGTGCGCCACCTGGAGAAGGGCCGCGTGGTCATCTTCGGCGCCGGTATGGGCATGCCGTACTTCTCCACCGACACCACCGCCGCGCAGCGCGCCCTCGAGATCGACGCCGAGGCGCTCCTCATGGGCAAGAACGGTGTCGACGGGGTCTACGACTCCGACCCCAAGACCAACCCCGACGCCGTCAAGTTCGACGCCCTCGGCTACGGCGAGGTCATCACCCGGAACCTCAAGGTCGCCGATGCCACGGCCGTCACGCTCTGCCGTGACAACAGCCTCCCGATCGTCGTGTTCGAACTCCTGCAGGAGGGCAACATCGCCCGCGCCGTCAAGGGTGAGAAGATCGGCACGCTGGTGGGCGACCAGCCCGGGCACAACTGACCGGGGGATGGACAATGTCCTGCCGGTCGTGAACCGTGCAGGAAGAAGACGCGACGCAGCCGGCCGCCGCCCCGACCGAGGACCGCAGCCGGGCCTACTCAAGACACGCAGGAGCAAGTGGTGATCGAAGAGACCCTCCTCGAGGCCGAGGAGAAGATGGAGAAGGCCGTCGTGGTCGCCAAGGAGGACTTCGCCGCGATCCGCACCGGCCGTGCGCACCCGGCGATGTTCAACAAGATCGTGGCCGACTACTACGGCGCGCCGACGCCGATCAACCAGCTGGCCTCGTTCTCCGTGCCCGAGCCGCGCATGGCCGTGGTGACCCCGTTCGACAAGAGCGCCCTGCGCAACATCGAGCAGGCGATCCGTGACTCGGACCTGGGCGTCAACCCGAGCAACGACGGCAACATCATCCGGGTGGTGTTCCCCGAGCTGACCGAGGAGCGCCGGCGCGAGTACATCAAGGTCGCCAAGGGCAAGGGCGAGGACGCGAAGATCTCGATCCGCTCCGTGCGCCGCAAGGCCAAGGAAGCCATCGACAAGCTGATCAAGGACGGCGAGGTCGGCGAGGACGAGGGCCGCCGTGCGGAGAAGGAGCTCGACGACACCACCGCGAAGTACGTCGCTCAGGTGGACGAGCTTCTGAAGCACAAGGAAGCGGAGCTGCTCGAGGTCTGATGAACGACTCTTCCTGGGGGACGCCGCAGACCGGGTACTGGGGGCCGTCCGACCAGGGACCCGGCCCGGGAGCTGTCCCGGCGGGTCCCGCGTACGATGCGCACCAAGCACAGCAGACGCGGCCCATGCCCATCGTGCCTGATGTACCCGAACACGGCGGAGACCAGGATGCGGACCGGGGGGCTGCTCGGCTGAGCGGCCCCCTGTTCCGAGACGAGCCGACGCGGGCCCGCCCCCTGCCGGGGGAGGTGCCGCAGAATCCGGAGCCCATGCCCCACGCCCCGCAGCCGGCACCCGCACCGCAGAAGAAGACCGCGGGGCGGGACCTCGGCGCCGCGATAGGCGTCGGCGTCGGACTCGGCGCGGTGATCGTCGCGTCCCTGTTCTTCGTCAAGGCCGTCTTCGTCGGCGTGATCGCGGTCGCCGTCGTGGTGGGCCTGTGGGAGCTGACGACGCGTCTGGACGAGCGCAAGGGGATCAAGGCGCCCCTCGTGCCGCTGGCGCTGGGGGGCGCGGCCATGGTCGTCGCCGGGTACGCCCGGGGCGCCGAGGGCGCGTGGATCGCCATGGCCCTGACCACGCTGGCGGTGCTGGTGTGGCGCATGACGGCGCCGCCGGAGGGCTACCTCAAGGACGTCACGGCCGGCGTCTTCGCCGCGTTCTACGTCCCCTTCCTGGCGACGTTCGTCGCGATGCTGCTGAAGGCCGAGGACGGCCCGTGGCGCGTGCTGACCTTCCTGCTGCTCACCGTGGTCAGCGACACCGGCGCGTACGCGGTCGGCTGGCGCTTCGGCAAGCACAAGCTCGCCCCGCGCATCAGCCCGGGCAAGACCCGCGAGGGCCTGCTGGGCGCGGTCGCCTTCTCGATGGCGGCGGGCGCACTGTGCATGCAGTTCCTAATCGACGACGGCCAGTGGTGGCAGGGCCTGCTGCTGGGCCTCGCGGTCGCGGCCAGCGCGACGCTGGGCGACCTCGGCGAGTCGATGATCAAGCGGGACCTGGGCATCAAGGACATGGGCACGCTGCTGCCGGGCCACGGCGGCATCATGGACCGCCTGGACTCCCTCCTGCCGACGGCGCCGGTGGTGTGGCTGCTGCTGGCGATCTTCGTGGGGGCGGGCTGAGGTTCGCGTCCTCGCTGTCGTCGGGCCCCTGTCCTCTCGGACGGGGGCCCGAGTGCTGTGTACACGCCTCTGGCGACCTGCGATCATGATCACGGGGTTGGTCATACACACCGTGAGGGGCACACCGTGCGCAGCCTGATCGTGAATGTCGTGCTGGTCGTCGCCGTCTTCGCGCTGGTGCTGCTGGCGTTCGGCAGCGGTATGGGAGGGGTGGAGATCACCATCTGGTTCAGCGCGCTGCTGGCCTCGCTGGTGTTCGTGATCTCGCGGTACGTCAGGCAGCGGGGGGCGCGCACGGAGGCGCCGCGCTGAGCACCTTGGCCGAGGTGCGCGAGCGGGGCGGCGCGTCCGTCAGGGCCGCCGTGCTGGCGTTCGGTGCCTGTCACCGCCGTCTCGGCGAGGCCGCGCCTGACTGGGAGCGGGCGAAGCGGCACTTCGCCCGGCTGATCGCAGTGATCGCGGGGGCGGTGCCCTCGCAGGCGGCCGAGCACGAGGCCGTCCACTTGTTGCTCGCGGTCGACAACGTGCCCGGTCACCGCTGTCCCATCTGCGTGAGGCCTCAGGCACCCCTCCCTCGGCCGCCGGCCCGTGCCGGAGGCGACCTGACGGACGACGAGCGGGCGGAGCACGCGGCCCGCCTGCGCGGACTGCTCTACCTGGCCTGCCCGGACGCCCCGGCCGGAGCGCTCGAGTACACGGCGGAGGCCATCACGGAGCGCGCGGCGGAGCCACCTGCGGAAGCGGTCCCGGAGGCCGCAGATCTCGGCCGCCCCCGGCGCCCGTACAGCGAGGACCCTCTCAACCTGTGCGGCGCGGACCTGCGTGGAGCGAACCTCACGGCCGCTGACCTGAACCACGCGGACGCGCACGGCGCGGACTTGACGGGTGCGGACCTGACCGGCGCGGAATTGTCGGGTGCGAACCTGACGGGCGCGGGTCTGGGCCACGCGATCCTGTCAGGCGCGGACCTGACCGACGCGAACCTGAGCAACGCGACGATGAGCCACGCGAACCTGACCGACACCGTCCTGCGCGACGCGGCCCTGACGGACACGGACCTGCGCGGTGCGCTGCTGTGCGGCGCGGACCTGACCGCCGCGGATCTGACATACGCCGACCTGACCGACGCGAACCTGACGAACGCGATCCTCACAGGCGCGGACCTGACCGACGCCGTCCTGACGGGGGCGGTGCTGGCGGCTACCACGGACCTGCGCGCCCCCGAGTGAGGAGCCCTCGGGGTCGGCCCCCGCCCCGCTAGAGGCCCGGCAGGTCGACCGAGGGGCGTGACGTACGCAGTTCAGCGGTCCGGGAAGGCGGCCACGCCACGCAGCACAACCCCGATCGAGAAGAGGACTGCTCCTCCTGCGAGCGACTTCAGCGAGAACTCATCCGACAGCGCGAAGAGGAAGAACACGCAGAAGCAGAAGAAGCCGCACCCCGAAAAGATGTGGCCCAGTCCGTGGGGCACGAGGCGCAGGACCCGGCCCCGCTCCCATGGGTGGATCCAGCCGGTGGTGAGCCCCGCCACGCCCAGCCCCACCATGCCCAGGGCGACGGCCGTCAGCGCCGGCAGGACCACGTGGACCATCGCACCTCCCCGGGGAAGATCGTGGCACGCGAACGTCTCCTCCGGTGACCCACCGCACAGCCCGTCCGATCAGCCACGACCCCCACCGACAGGTGTGGCCCCCGACACCCGCAGGTCACGCGATTCGATCTGCGACACTGGTACAGCCATGCCTAAGCCCGGAGAACTTACATTCGTCGCGCCGCGCGGAGCCAAGAAGCCGCCGCGGCATCTTGCCGATCTCACGCCTGCCGAGCGCAAGGAGGCGGTTGTCGCGGTCGGTGAGAAGCCGTTCCGTGCCAAGCAGCTCTCGCAGCACTACTTCGCGCGGTACGCGCACGATCCGGAGCTGTGGACCGACATCCCCGCCGGGTCCCGCGGAAAGCTGCGGGAAGCGCTGCTTCCCGAGCTGATGAGCGTCGTGCGGCATCTGTCCACCGACCAGGGGACCACCCGCAAGACGCTGTGGAAGCTGTTCGACGGGACGCTCGTCGAGTCCGTGCTGATGCGGTACCCGGACCGGGTCACCATGTGCATCAGCTCGCAGGCCGGCTGCGGCATGAACTGCCCGTTCTGCGCGACCGGGCAGGCCGGGCTGGACCGGAACCTGTCCACCGCCGAGATCGTGCACCAGATCGTCGACGGCATGCGCGCCCTCCGTGAGGGCGAGGTGCCCGGCGGGCCCGCGCGGCTCAGCAACATCGTGTTCATGGGCATGGGTGAGCCGCTCGCCAACTACAACCGGGTCGTCGGCGCCATCCGGCGGCTCACCGACCCCGAGCCGGACGGGCTCGGGCTGTCCCAGCGCGGGATCACCGTGTCGACGGTGGGCCTCGTCCCGGCCATCCACCGGTTCTCCGACGAGGGCTTCAAGTGCCGCCTCGCGATCTCCCTGCACGCCCCGGACGACGAGCTGCGCGACACCCTCGTCCCCGTGAACACGCGGTGGAAGGTGCGCGAGGTGCTCGACGCCGGGTTCGCGTACGCGGCGAAGTCCGGGCGCCGGCTGTCCATCGAGTACGCGCTGATCCGGGACATCAACGACCAGGCGTGGCGCGGTGACCGGCTCGGGCGAATGCTCAAGGGGCGTCCCGTGCACGTCAACCTCATCCCGCTCAACCCGACGCCCGGCTCCAAGTGGACCGCGTCGCGGCCCGAGGACGAGAAGGCGTTCGTCGAGGCGATCGCCGCGCACGGTGTGCCGGTGACGATCCGGGACACCCGTGGTCAGGAGATCGACGGGGCGTGTGGTCAGCTCGCCGCCACCGAGCGGTAGTCTGACCGGCGTCAACACATCTGCATATTCCGACAGGGGAGCGCCACAGCGCTGAGAGTGCGGCACCGGCCGCAGACCCTCCGAACCTGGCCCAGGTCATTCTGGGTAGGGAGATCGGTCATCACTCGAGCTGTTGCGCCCTGCCCGGGACCCCCAGGGGTTCCGGGCAGGGCCGCGTCTCTTCCTGGTCACCCCAGGAGGAATCAAGTGGGTATCACCAAGAAGGTCACGGTCCTGGCCGTCGGGCTGGGGCTCGTCACGCTGTCCGCCTGCGGGTCGTCCGACGGGGACGGCAGCGGCGCCGGCGGCGAGGGCTCCACGACCGTGACCCTCGTCAGTCACAACTCGTGGGCGGTGTCCGAGGACGTCGTCGCCGCCTTCGAGAAGCAGTCCGGCTACAAGCTCAAGGTCCTCGAGGACGGCGACGCCGGGCAGGCCGTGAACAAGGCGATCCTGACCAAGGACAACCCCCAGGGCGACGTCTTCTTCGGCGTCGACAACACCCTGCTGTCCCGCGCCCTCGACAACGGCCTCTTCCAGTCCTACGAGGCCGAGGGATCGGACCAGATCCTGCCCGCGTACCGGGTCGACGAGGGCAAGCACCGGGTCACCCCCGTCGACACCGGTGACGTCTGCGTCAACTACGACAAGGCGTGGTTCGAGAAGAAGAAGCTCACCCCGCCGAAGACCTTCGACGACCTGGTCGAGCCCGCGTACAAGGATCTCCTCGTCGTCGAGAACGCCGCCACCTCCTCGCCCGGCCTCGGGTTCCTGCTCGGCACCGCCGCCGAGTACGGCGACGACGGCTGGGAGGACTACTGGAAGAAGCTGAAGGCCAACGGCGTGAAGGTCGTCGACGGCTGGGAGCAGGCGTACAACGAGGAGTTCTCCGGGTCGGCCGGCGGCAAGAAGGCGAAGGCCGACCGTCCGCTCGTCGTCTCGTACGCCTCCTCGCCCCCCGCCGAGGTGATCTACGCCGACCCCCGGCCCGAGACCGCCCCCACCGGCGTCGCCGAGGGCACCTGCTTCCGCCAGGTCGAGTACGCGGGCCTGCTGAGCAACGCCAAGAACCCCGAGGGCGGCAAGGCGCTGCTCGACTTCATGGCCGGCAAGACCTTCCAGGAGGACATGCCGCTCAACATGTTCGTGTACCCGGTGCGCGAGGACGCCCAGGTGCCCGAGGAGTTCGTGAAGTTCGGGCCGCAGGCGAAGGAGCCGCGGACCATGGACCCGGCGAAGATCGCCGAGAACCGTGACCAGTGGGTCAAGTCGTGGACCTCGCTCGTACTGAAGTGAGCCCGCCCGAGGTGAGCCCGCCCGGAGCGCGCCCGCGCCGCCCCGGCTGGTGGCGGCGGAACGTGGCCCGGCTCGGTCTGATGGCCGTGCCGGCCGTGTTCTTCGCCGTCTTCTTCGCCTACCCGGTCGCCGCGATCGTCGCCCGGGGACTGAAGGCCGACGGCGGCTGGCAGTTCGGGCGGATCGCGGACGTGCTCACGCAGTCCGACATCCGCCAGGTGCTGTGGTTCACCACCTGGCAGGCGCTCGTCTCCACGGCCCTCACCCTGGTGATCGCCCTGCCCGGCGCCTACGCCCTGGCCCGCTTCGACTTCCCCGGCAAACAGGTGCTGCGCGCGGTGATCACCGTGCCGTTCGTGCTGCCGACCGTTGTCGTCGGCACGGCGTTCATGGCGCTCGTCGGGCGCGGCGGGCTGCTGGACGAGCTGTGGGGCGTGCGCCTCGACACCACGGTCTGGGCGATCCTCCTCGCCCACGTCTTCTTCAACTACGCCGTGGTCGTCCGCACCGTGGGCGGGCTGTGGGCGCAGCTCGACCCACGGCAGGAGGAGGCCGCGAGGATGCTCGGCGCCTCCCGGTTCACCGCCTGGCGCACGGTCACCCTCCCGGCGCTCGCGCCCGCCGTGGCCGCCGCCGCGCTGATGGTCTTCCTCTTCACCTTCACCTCGTTCGGCGTGGTGCAGATCCTCGGCGGGCCCGCCTTCTCCACCCTGGAGGTGGAGATCTACCGGCAGACCGCCGACCTCTTCGACCTGTCCACGGCGGCCGTCCTCACGATGATCCAGTTCGTCGCCGTCGGCGCCATCCTCGCCCTGCACGCCTGGACCGTGCGGCGGCGCGAGACAGCGCTGCGGCTGGTCGACGCCTCGGTGACCGCGCGCCGCCCGCGCGGTGCCGGACAGTGGGCGCTGCTCGCCGGGGTCGTCGCCACCGTCGTCGTACTCCTCCTGCTGCCGCTCGCCGTCCTGGTGCAGCGCTCCTTCGGCGGCGCCGGCCTCACCTACTACCGGGCGCTGACCGAGGCGGACGGCGGGGTCTTCCTGGTCGCCCCGATCGAGGCGATCGGGAACTCGCTGAGCTACGCCGTCGCCGCCACCGCCATCGCCGTGGTGATCGGCGGTCTCGCCGCCGTCGCGCTGACCCGGCGCGACGCGGGACGGCTGGTGCGCGGCTTCGACGCGCTGCTGATGCTGCCGCTCGGCGTCTCCGCCGTGACCGTCGGCTTCGGTTTCCTCATCGCCCTCGACGAGCCCCCGCTGGACCTGCGCGCCTCCTGGATCCTGGTGCCGCTCGCGCAGGCTCTGGTCGGCGTCCCCTTCGTCGTACGGACCATGCTGCCCGTGCTGCGGGCGGTGGACGTGCGGCTGCGGGAGGCGGCCTCGGTGCTCGGGGCGTCGCCGTGGCGGGCGTGGCGGGAGGTGGACCTGCCGCTGGTGCGGCGGGCGCTGCTGATCGCCGCCGGGTTCGCCTTCGCCGTGTCCCTGGGCGAGTTCGGCGCGACGGTGTTCATCGCGCGGCCCGACAACCCGACCCTGCCGGTGGCCGTGGCGCGGCTGCTGGGACGGCCCGGGGACCTCAACTACGGGCAGGCGATGGCCCTGTCGACGATTCTGATGATCGTGTGCGCCGTGGCTCTGCTGGTGCTCGAGCGGCTGCGGACCGACCGGACGGGGGAGTTCTGATGTCCGTCGAAAGCCCGACGCCCACCGACAGCCTGCTCAGCCTCCAGGAAGCGACCGTCCGCTTCGGCGGCCGGGCCGCCCTGGACGCCGTCGGCCTCGACGTCGCCGAACACGAGATCGTCTGCGTCCTCGGCCCCAGCGGCAGCGGCAAGTCCACACTGCTGCGCGCGGTCGCCGGACTCCAGCCGCTGGACGCCGGGCGGATCCTGCTCGACGGACGGGACCAGGCGGGCGTGCCCGCGCACAGGCGGGGCGTCGGGCTGATGTTCCAGGACCACCAGCTGTTCCCGCAGCGGGACGTGGGCGGCAACGTGGCCTTCGGTCTGCGCATGCACGGCACGCCGCGCGCCGAACAGACCCGGCGCGTGCGGGAGTTGCTGGAGCTGGTCGGGCTGCCCGGGGCGTCCGGGCGGGCCGTCGCCGCGCTGTCCGGCGGTGAGCAGCAGCGCGTGGCGCTGGCCCGTGCGCTCGCGCCCAGCCCCCGGCTGCTGATGCTCGACGAGCCGCTCGGCCAGCTGGACCGGTCGCTCAGGGAACGCCTTGTGGTCGAACTGCGCGAGCTGTTCGGCCGGTTGGGCACCACCGTGCTGGCCGTGACGCACGACCAGGGCGAGGCGTTCGCGCTGGCCGACCGGGTGGTGGTGATGCGCGACGGACGGATCGCCCAGTCCGGCACGCCCCTCGAGGTGTGGCAGCGGCCCGCCGACGCGTTCGTGGCCCGCTTCCTCGGCTTCGAGAACGTCGTCGAGGCGGCCGTCGCCGACGGCGTCGCCGTCACCCCCTGGGGCAAGGTGCCGGTGCCGCGGGACGCCCCCGAGGGCACTCGGCCGCTGCTGGTGCGGCCCGCCGGGGTGTGGCTGGTCCCGGCCGGGGAGGGGCTGCGCTGCACGGTGACCGCGCGCACCTTCCGCGGCACCCATGTCGCCGTGCGCCTCCAGCCGGAGGACGCGCCCCCGCTGGAGGCGGCCTGCGCCCTGCGGGACGCCCCGGAGGTCGGGGACGTCACCGGCGTGGAGTTCGACGCGGCGGAAATCGCCGTGCTCGGCTGAACGCC
Organism: Streptomyces cellulosae; assembly: GCA_014655195.1. GTDB lineage: Bacteria > Actinomycetota > Actinomycetes > Streptomycetales > Streptomycetaceae > Streptomyces > Streptomyces cellulosae. The sequence continues at coordinate 86,720 of BNBH01000022.1, forward strand.
GCTGCCTAGGGTGTGCGGCATGACACGACTCGCACACACGCGCTACTGCGACGAGATCGCCCACCAGATCGGGCAGTTGAGGGCGGTGGTGACCTCGGGGACGGACCTGTCCCGCACGGTGCCGACCACGCCCGACTGGTCCGTGGAGCAGCTCGTACGGCACCTCGGCGGCGCCCTGCGCTGGGCGGCCCTGATGGTGCGGACCGGGGCCGAGAAGGAGGCCGAGGAGGAGGACGTGCCGGGCTTCGAGGGGCCCGAGGCGCGCGGGGACGCCGCCGCGCTGGACGCCTGGCTGGCGGAGAGCGGCGGCCTGGTCGTGACCGCGCTGCGGGAGGCCGGGCCCGACGCTCGGGTGTGGAGCTGGGCGGGCGTCGAGAACGCCGGCTTCTGGGCCCGCCGTATGGCCCATGAGGTGACCGTGCACCGCGCGGACGCCACGCTCGCCGCCGGACTGCCCTACGACGTCGCGCCCGAGGTGGCCGCCGACGCGGTCGACGAGTGGCTGGAGATCGTGGAGTGGGCGCAGCGGACGATCCCCGACGACGAGGTGCACGGGCTGCGCGGCCCCCTGCGCACGATCCATCTGCATGCCACCGACACCGCTCCTGAGCTGAACGCCGAGTGGCTGGTGCGGCTCGACGAGGACGGGGTGTCCTGGAGCCGCGGCCACGAGAAGGCCACGGTCGCGCTGCGCGGGCCGCTCACCTGGGTGCTGCTCGCCTTCTACCGCCGCATCCCGCTGGACGACTCCCGCATCGAGGTGCTCGGCGAGCGCACACTGCTCGAACACTGGCTGGAGCGCGCCACGTTCGGCTGAGGAAGGGCCAACGGCGAGCGGCCCGCCCCCGGTTCGGGGACGGGCCGCAGGCGTTCCGTGAGGCGTCAGCGCTGGCTGTTCGCGCCGCGGCGGCGCATGCCGAAGAACACCGCGCCACCACCGATCGCGACCAGGGCGGCCGCGACACCGGCGATCATGCCGGTGTTGGAGTTGGCGCCGGTCTCGGCGAGGTTGGACTCACCGGCCGGGGACGGGGCGTTGTCCGACGTGTCCGCCGGCGGAGCGCTCTCGCTCGTGCTCTCCGACGGAGCCGGGGTGGGCTCCTCGCTCTCCTCGGCCGGGGCCGAGGTCTCCTCCGACGGCGTCGGCTCGGGGGACGGGGTCTCCTCGTCCTCCTTGCACGGCGTCGACGGCGTCACCAGGTTCGGCTTGATGTCCTCGTCCACGTACGGCTTGGCCGTCACGTGGATGCGGTACTCGGCGTTGGGCTTCCAGTCCTCCTCGAAGGTGATGGTGGTGCCCTCCTTGGACCCCTTGACCACCTGCTCGCCGACCTTCTCGATGTCGGCGCCGTTGTTCTGGAGGAACACGGTCACGGTGGCGGGGACGCCGGCCGGGTCGACGTCGGTGACGGTGATGACACCCTTGTCACCGTCGCACGTGGCCTCGGCCGAGAACTCGTTGATGTTGCACGCCGCGGCGTTGCCGGCGGCACCGAGCGCGAGCGCGGCGGACGCGGTGACGACACCGAGGGCGCGCACGGAGCGGGTCACGGTACGGCGTGATACGGACAGAACTGCCACGTTTGTCCTTTACATGATGCGCAAATGCGGGGGGTTGAGGGAGGGGTGATGAAAGATCAGCACTCCCATGAGGCTCTCAGGTCTATAAGCGCCGCATAAGTAGTGTCAACGCATATGCCTACCGGGGGCCCCGGCTTTGCCTATTTGTTAACCACCCGCACGTTTACGCGCCGTGCGAACCGCGTCGATCCGGCCGCGGCGTCCGAGAACGGTCACCGACTGTGTGTCCGGACGCAGTTGGGGCGGCGGCAGGTCAACAAGCCTGCCGCCACCCTATGTTGACCTCAGCCCTCGATCGCCGCCGGGTCCATCCAGACGACCTCCCAGGTGTGGCCGTCGAGGTCGTCGAAGGAGCGGCCGTACATGAACCCGAGGTCCTGGGTGTCGCCGGCCACGGAGCCGCCCGCCGCCAGCGCCTGCTCCACCAGCTCGTCGACCTTCTCCCGGCTCTCGGCGCTCAGCGCCAGCAGCACCTCGCTGGTCTTGCGGGCGTCGGCGATCTCCTTCTTCGTGAACTGCGCGTACTTCTCCTTCGTCAGCAGCATCGCGACGATCGTGTCGCTGATCACGACGGACGCCGTCGACTCGTCGCTGAACTGCTCGTTGATGGAGTAGCCGAGCGCCGTGTAGAACGTCCGCGACGCGTCGATGTCCTCGACGGGCAGGTTCACGAAGATCATCTGCTGGTACATGACGGGGCCTCTCCCTCACGTGTTGCGGTTCGAGGGGGTAGACCGGAGGTCCGCGCGGAACTCATCGCGCCGCGGGAAGGTTTTTTCGGATTCTCTTCGCTCAGCCGCTCAGCCGCTCAGCCGCTCAGCCGCTCAGCCGCTCAGCCGCCCAGCGGCCACGCCGACAGCTCGGCCACCGCCACGGTGAGCGGCCCGAACAGGGCGAGCAGCGCGACCGCGCGCAGGGCGGCGGCCCGGCGGAGGGTCCCCGCGGGCGCCCCCAGCCGACGCAGCGAGGCCGTGGTGTCCGCGTGCGCCTGCTTCGCCTCGACGGCCGCCGTGAGCAGCGTCGCCACCGTGCAGCCGGCCACCAGCAGCACCCCGAGCACCACGAGCGGACCGGCCGACGGGTCGTCCCGGTCGTGCAGCGACGCCATCGCGTACGCGGCCGACACCACCGCGCAGACCACGCCCAGCGGGCGTCCGATGCGCGTCGCCTCCGTCATCAGCACCCGCCCGGCCAGCAGGCGCAGCGCGCCCGGCCGCACCGCCTGGAGCAGCCGCCCGCACAGATGGGCGAGCCCGGGACCGACCAGGGCCAGGCCGAGGGAGGTCAGGGCCAGCCCGAGGAACGCGGCCGGACTGCCCTCGGACCCGGTACGGCTCGTCAGCGCCTCCACCGCCAGGCCCACCGCGAGCACCGCGACGCCCCAGGGCAGCCCCGACGGGGCCGCGGTCGGCACGGGCGGCGGGACGACGGCGGGGGAGCCGTCGGCGGTCTCCTCGGCCGCTTCGTCCTGTGTACCGTCCTCCTCCCGCGCCGGCGCCTCCGTGACCGTGCGCCGCCCCCGCGCCGCGGCCCCCAGCTGCCGGCCGAACCGCCCGTACGCGCCGAACGACTCCAGCGCCGGGGTGCGCCGGTAGGCCCCGAACCTGCCGTACGCCCGTGCCGCCCGGCCCGCGCCCGTCACCGGCTCGCGCGGCCGCAGCGACACCGCCACCGCGGCCGACGCGCTCAGCGGCACCAGGGCCAGCAAGGTCAGCGCGGCCGGCAGCGGCAGGGGACGTCCGGCGGCCAGGAACTGCTGCGCGCCCCCGCCGAGGGGCATGCCGGTCAGGTCACCGCGCAGCTGGAGGAAGACCAGCAGCGCCAGCACGGAGCCGAGCAGGCAGGACGCGGCCGTGGTCGCCGCGGAGATCGCCATCAGCTTCACGGGGCCGAGCCCGACCGCCGACAGACCGGGCCGGGGCCGGGTCGCCGGATCGGTGCGGGCGACGGCGACCGCGAGATAGACCGTGGCCGCCAGGGGCGCCGTGCACCAGGCCAGCCGGAGCGCGGAGGCGGCGGGGTCGGGGTGGCTCATCGCGTGGCCGAGGGCGCTCAGCAGCAGGAAACCCGTGCCGCCCGACGCGCCCGCGACGAGGAGCCGCCGGATCTGGACGGCGGGCTGGGCCCCGAGGGTCAAACGGAGAGCGAGCACGCCGCCCGGCCTTCCGACTCGGCCGGTCCGGAGACCGGGGGGAGGTGCACGGTCCGCACGCATCGCCCGTCGAGCAGTGACACCGTGCGGTCGGCGAGGGCGGCGGTCTGCGCCTCGTGGGTCGCCAGGACCACGGTGATGCCGTGCGAGCGGGCCGCCGTGGTGAGGGTGCGCAGCACATGGGCGCGGTCGACGCGGTGCAGCGGCGCGGTCGGCTCGTCGGCGAACAGCACCGACGGCGCCGGGGCCAGCGCGCGGGCGATGCACACCCGCTGGCGCTCCGCGTGCGTCAGCTCCACGGGGTGCTTGCGCGCCCGGTCGCCGACGTCGAGGCGCTCCAGCCACTCCAGGGCGGCCGCCTTGGCACGGCGGCGGCCCGTACCGCGCAGCATGAGGGGCAGCGCGGCGTTCTCCCACACGTTCAGCTCGGGCACCAGCACCGGGGCCGGGTCGATCCAGCCGAACCGGTCGCGGCGCAGCCGCTCCCGGGCCGCCGGGCCCATGGTGTGCACGGGCACGCTGTTGAACCAGACCTCGCCGTCGTCCGCGCGCACCAGGCCGGACAGACAGCGCAGCAAGGTCGACTTGCCGCTGCCGCGCGGGCCTGAGACGGCGAGGATCTCGCCCTCCCGGACGCCGAGCGAGACCCCGCTCAGGCCGGGTGAGCCGTCCTCGTGCCGGAAGTGCAGGGCGCGCGCCCAGAGCACGTCGTTGTCCGGTGGGGCCACCATGGCGTACACCTCGGTTCGGATCGGAAATGCCGTGCGCTCTTCGGGTAAATCCCCCGTCCGGGGGAACGAAGGGCGGGCCGATCGGTCACTGGGCACGCTAGGCAGGCGGTGGCGGACGGCAGGACAGCACGCGGCCCCGGGCCGCCGTTTCTCACTCGAACGGGCGGCACCGGGGCCGGTGTTGATCATTCAAAGAGAAGATCGGTACCTCGGACGGCCTACGGTTCACGACCGCGGCCGGGGAAGCTCTACAGCTTCGTCCACGCCTCCGTGAGCGTCGCGCGCAGGATCTGCTCGATCTCGTCGAAGGTCTCCTGGTCGGAGATCAGCGGCGGTGCGAGCTGGATGACCGGGTCGCCGCGGTCGTCGGCCCGGCAGTACAGGCCGTTCTCGAACAGCTTCTTGGACAGGAAGCCGTACAGCACGCGCTCGGTCTCGTCGGCGTCGAAGGACTCCTTGGTCGCCTTGTCCTTGACCAGCTCGATGCCGTAGAAGAAGCCGTTGCCGCGGACGTCGCCGACGATCGGCAGGTCGTGCAGCTTCTCCAGGGTGGAGCGGAACGCGCCCTCGTTGTCGAGGACGTGCTGGTTGAGGCCCTCGCGCTCGAACAGGTCGAGGTTGGCGATCCCGACCGCCGCCGACACCGGGTGGCCGCCGAAGGTGTAGCCGTGCAGGAAGGTGTTCTCGCCCTTGTAGAACGGCTCGGCCAGACGGTCGGAGACGATGCACGCGCCGATCGGGGAGTAGCCCGAGGTCATGCCCTTGGCGCAGGTGATCATGTCCGGGACGTAGCCGAACTTGTCGCAGGCGAAGGTGGTGCCGAGGCGGCCGAAGGCGCAGATGACCTCGTCGGAGACCAGCAGCACGTCGTACTGGTCGCAGATCTCGCGGACCCGCTGGAAGTAGCCGGGCGGGGGCGGGAAGCAGCCGCCCGCGTTCTGCACGGGCTCCAGGAAGACCGCGGCGACCGTGTCCGGGCCCTCGAAGAGGATCTGCTGCTCGATCTGGTCGGCGGCCCAGCGGCCGAATGCCTCCGGGTCGTCGCCGTGGATCGGCGCCCGGTAGATGTTGGTGTTCGGCACCTTGTGCGCGCCCGGCACCAGCGGCTCGAACGGCGCCTTCAGGGCGGGCAGTCCGGTGATGGACAGGGCGCCCTGCGGGGTGCCGTGGTAGGCGACCGCGCGGGAGATGACCTTGTACTTGGTCGGCTTGCCGGTCAGCTTGAAGTACTGCTTGGCGAGCTTCCAGGCGGTCTCCACCGCCTCGCCGCCGCCGGTGGTGAAGAAGACCTTGTTGAGGTCGCCGGGGGCCTCGTGCGCGAGCCGCTCCGCGAGCTCCACGGCCTTGGGGTGGGCGTAGGACCAGACCGGGAAGAACGCCAGCTCCTGCGCCTGCTTGGCGGCCGTCTCGGCGAGCTCCTGGCGGCCGTGGCCGGCCTGCACCACGAACAGGCCCGCCAGGCCGTCGAGGTAGCGCTTGCCCTTGTCGTCGTAGATGTGGGTGCCCTCACCGCGGACGATGGTGGGGACGGGCGCGTTCTCGTACGACGACATGCGGGTGAAGTGCATCCACAGGTGGTCGTACGCGGACTTGCTGAGGTCCTTGGGGGTGTCGGTGCTCACGGTTATCGGGTTCCCCACATGTAGGTCTGCTTCTTGAGCTTGAGGTAGACGAAACTCTCGGTCGAGCGCACGCCGGGCACGGCGCGGATGCGCTTGTTGATGACCTCCAGCAGGTGGTCGTCGTCCTCGCAGACGATCTCGACCATCAGGTCGAAGGAGCCGGCGGTCATCACCACGTACTCGCATTCGGCCATCTCGGCCAGCGCGTCGGCGACGGCCTCCACGTCGCCCTCGACGTTGACGCCGACCATCGCCTGCCGGCGGAAGCCCACGGTGAGCGGGTCCGTGACGGCGACGATCTGCATCACGCCCTGGTCGAGCAGCTTCTGCACGCGCTGGCGCACGGCCGCCTCCGACAGGCCCACGGCCTTGCCGATCGCGGCGTACGGCCGGCGGCCGTCCTCCTGGAGCTGCTCGATGATGGCGAGGGAGACGGCGTCCAACTGCGGTCCGCCGCCGTTCTTGGACTCGCGGGAGTCCCTCGGGTCTGCGCTTCGACTGGCCACGGGGTCACTGTGCACGACGTATCGACAGTTTCGCAAGGCTCGATCGATGAAATCCGTTGTTAACGAAGCCTACGCATGCGGATTTCGCAGATGCGAGGGGAGTGGGGGTGTTGAAAACGTCAGCGGTCCGTCTAGGGTGGGTGTCTCAGAGGCTGGACACCTCACATCCGTTCACACCCGACACCTCGGGCACCCACAAGGAACACCAGGAGGGCCTGCAGTGAGCACCGAGCTGCGTCGTCTGCGCAACTACATCGGCGGTGAGTTCCGGGACGCCGCCGACGGACGGACCACCGAGGTGGTCAACCCCGCGACCGGCGAGGCGTACGCGACGGCCCCGCTGTCCGGTGCCGCGGACGTCGACGCCGCGATGGCGGCCGCCGCCGAGGCCTTCCCCGGCTGGCGCGACACCACCCCGGCCGAGCGGCAGAGGGCGCTGCTGAAGATCGCGGACGCCTTCGAGGAGCGCGCCGAGGAACTCGTCGCCGCCGAGGTGGAGAACACGGGCAAGCCCACCGGGCTCACCCGCACCGAGGAGATCCCGCCGATGGTGGACCAGATCCGCTTCTTCGCGGGCGCGGCGCGGATGCTCGAGGGCAAGGGCGCCGGCGAGTACATGGAGGGCCTCACCTCCTTCGTGCGCCGTGAGCCGGTCGGCGTCTGCGCCCAGGTGGCGCCCTGGAACTACCCGATGATGATGGCCGTCTGGAAGTTCGCCCCGGCGATCGCCGCGGGCAACACGGTCGTCCTCAAGCCGTCGGACACCACCCCCGCCTCCACCGTCCTCATCGCCGAGATCCTCGGCTCGGTCCTGCCCAAGGGCGTCTTCAACGTCGTCTGCGGCGACCGCGAGACCGGCCGTCTGATGGTCGAGCACCCGACCCCGGCGATGGCCTCCATCACCGGTTCGGTGCGCGCGGGCATGGCCGTGGCCGAGTCCGCCTCCAAGGACCTCAAGCGCGTCCACCTGGAGCTCGGCGGCAAGGCCCCGGTCGTGGTCTTCGAGGACGTCGACATCGCCAAGGCCGTGGCGGGCATCTCCGAGGCCGGCTACTTCAACGCCGGCCAGGACTGCACGGCCGCCACGCGCGTGCTCGTCCACGAGTCCGTGCACGACGAGTTCGTCCAGGCGCTCGCCAAGGCCGCGTCCGACATCAAGACGGGCATGCCCGACGACGAGGACGTCCTCTACGGCCCGCTCAACAACCCCGACCAGCTCAAGCAGGTCGAGGGCTTCATCGAGCGGCTGCCCGCCCACGCGCGCGTCGAGGCCGGCGGCAAGCGGGTCGGCGACAAGGGCTACTTCTACGCGCCGACCGTCGTCTCGGGCCTCAAGCAGGACGACGAGATCATCCAGAAGGAGGTCTTCGGCCCGGTCATCACCGTCCAGTCCTTCACGGACGAGGACCAGGCCGTCGAGTACGCCAACGGCGTGGAGTACGCGCTGGCTTCGTCGGTGTGGACCAAGGACCACGCCCGCGCCATGCGGATGTCGAAGAAGCTGGACTTCGGCTGCGTGTGGATCAACACCCACATCCCGCTGGTCGCGGAGATGCCGCACGGCGGCTTCAAGAAGTCGGGCTACGGCAAGGACCTGTCGGCCTACGGCTTCGACGACTACACGCGGATCAAGCACGTGATGACGTCGCTGGAGGACTAGGGCCTCTTCGGCGTGACGTTCGGCCCCGGACCGGTGCACCCGCCGGTCCGGGGCCGACGTGTTTCCCGGAAGGCGCCGTCAGGTGTTTTTGAACATGTTCAACTTCGGGCGTACGCTCCTGCCATGAGCGACAGAGCCGCCCTGCTCAAGGGCATTCGCGTGTGGCTGGTGTTCTTCGTCGTCTGTCTGGTGCTCAGCGGGATCACGGCCTTCCCGCTGGTGCACGAACTGCGCTGGACCGAGGAGGCGTTGCGGTCCCTCGGGGCGCCCGAGCACCTCCCCGGCCTCATGGAGTGGATCGCACGCGTACGGGACGGGCTCGACACCGCCGACGCCGACCACCCCTTCCTTCTCTACGGCACCGACTGGCTGGCCTTCGCGCACCTCGTCATCGCGGTCGCCTTCCTCGGCCCCTACCGGGACCCCGTACGCAACATCTGGGTCGTGGAGTTCGGTCTGATCGCCTGCGCCGGCGTCGTCCCGCTCGCCCTCATCTGCGGGCCGATACGCGGCATTCCCTTCTGGTGGAGCGTCGGCGACATGGCGTTCGGGGTGTTCGGCGCCGTCCCGCTGTACGTCGTCAGGCAGAAGATCAAGCGGCTGGAGGCGCTCACGGAGGCGGCTGCTCCGGGGGGCGCCGCCGTCCCCGCTCAGTAGGTTGGGCCCATGAGAAGTGAACGGGTGGGCGGGGCCGTCACGTGGGGGCTCCTGGGCGCGTGGGCCGTGCACGACCTGGAGGAACTGGCCACCGTGCCCTGGTGGTTGAGGCGGAACGTGCCCGAGCTGCGGAAGCGGTTCCCGCGGGTGCCGGAGGGTGTGTGGCGGTGGGCCGAGAGCATGGGGGCCGCCGAATTCGCCGCCGCCGTGGGGGTGATGGGGGCCGTCGTCGGCACGGCGTCGGCCGCCGGGCAGCTCACCGGAGGGCGGTCCGGCTTCTACCAGGGCGCGTTGACCGGCTTCGGACTGCACGGCCTGATGCACATGGCCCAGGCCGCCGCCGTACGCGGCTACACCCCCGGCTCCGTGACCGCGCCGCTGGTCGTCGTGCCGTTCACGCTGTGGGCGCGGGGGCGGCTGCGGAAGGCCGGTGTGCTGCGTCCCGCGCGGCCGCGTGACGCGGTGGCCGGGCTCGCCGCCGCCGGGGCGGCCACGGTCGCCTCGCACGTGGTGGCGCGCCGGCTGCTCAGGCCGGCGCGCCGGCCGTCATGACGTGAGGCGGTCCCGCAGCGCGCACAGGACGTCGATGCGGTTGGTGGTGACCGAGTCCACGCCCGCGGCCAGCAGACGGCGCATCGAACGGCGGGTGTCCGGGGTCCACACCGACAGCAGACAGCCGTCGCGGTGGACGCGGTCCGCGAGGGCCCGGTCCACCAGGCTGAAGCGGTAGTTGAGCCAGCGCGGCCGGACCGCGTCCAGGAGTCCGGCGCGCGGCGGGGCGTGGGAGGTGTGGGTGAGCGCGATCTCCGCGTCCGGGTCCACCGCCCGCACGGCCAGCATGGCGGGGGCGCCCGCGCAGTAGTACACGCGGTCCTCGGCGCCCTGCTCGCGGACGACGTCCACGATCCGGCGCACCGCGCGCTCGCCCGGGGCGCCCGGCAGGTCGATCATCACCCGGCTGCCCTCGGTCGCGGCCAGCGCGTCGGCGAGGGCGGGCACCCCGCCGTCCGTCACCTCGCGCACCTCGTCCCAGGTGAGGGATGCGAGCGGCCGGTCGTGGTCCCACAGGCGTTCGAGGGTCGCGTCGTGCAGCAGCACCGGGACGCCGTCCCGGGTGAGCCGTACGTCGATCTCGACCGCGTCCGCGCCCCGCCCGATCGCGGAACGCAGGGAGGGGAGGGTGTTCTCCCGGACGCGGTAGGGGTCGCCGCGGTGGGCCACGGCCGTCACGTTTCGCATGGTGCCCTTCGCGGGGTGGGTCAGGAGGGTCGCGGGACGGTCAGGAGGAGAGCCAGGAGTCGGTGTACGTGTCGATCTCGGCCGCCAGCCGCGCCTTGCCTGCCGGGTCCAGGAACGACGCCTCGACCGCGTTCTTCGCCAGGCCGGCGAGGCCCCGCTCGTCGAGGTCCAGCAGGCGGGCGGCGACCGCGTACTCGTTGCCGAGGTCGGTGCCGAACATCGGCGGGTCGTCGGAGTTGACCGTCACCAGCACGCCGGCCCGGGTGAACTCCTTGATCGGGTGCTCGTCCAGGGTGGCGACCGCGCGGGTGGCGATGTTGGACGTCGGGCACACCTCCAGGGGGATGCGCCGCTCGGCGAGGTGCTGGAGCAGCTTCGGGTCCTGGGCGGCGCTGGTGCCGTGGCCGATGCGCTCGGCGCCGAGCTCGTTCAGCGCGTCCCAGATCGTCTCCGGGCCGGTGGTCTCGCCCGCGTGCGGCACCGAGCGCAGCCCGGCGGCGATCGCGCGGTCGAAGTACGGCTTGAACTGCGGGCGCGGCACGCCGATCTCGGGGCCGCCCAGGCCGAAGGAGACCAGGCCCTCCGGGCGCAGCCGGTCGTCGGTGGCGAGCCGCGTCGTCTCCTCGGCGGCCTCCAGGCCGGCCTCGCCCGGGATGTCGAAGCACCAGCGCAGCACCGTGCCCAGCTCGCTCTCGGCCGCCTTGCGGGCGTCCTCGATCGCGTCCATGAAGGCGCGCTCGTCGATCCCTCGGCGGGTCGAGGAGAACGGGGTGATGGTCAGCTCGGCGTACCGCACCTGCTGCCGGGCCAGCTCACGGGCCACCTCGTACGTCAGCAGCCGCACGTCCTCGGGGGTGCGGACCAGGTCGACGACGGACAGGTACACCTCGATGAAGTGCGCGAAGTTCGTGAAGGTGAAGTAGTCCGCGAGGGCCTCGGGGTCGGTGGGGACCTTCGAGTCGGGGTGGCGGGCGGCCAGTTCCGACACGATGCGGGGGGAGGCGGAGCCGACGTGGTGCACGTGCAGTTCGGCCTTGGGCAGTCCGGCGATGAAGGGGTGCAGGTCACGGACCTGTCCGGCGGTGGCCGCGGTGTCGTGGCGGTCGGTCAAGGTTCCTCCCCGGGAACGGCGTCCCGGTCGGGTCGCGGCGGGACGCGGGTGATCGGCTGATCGGTGGTGCGGGGATCATCGTAGGCCCGGCGTACGCGCGAGGGGCCGGGGCCGTAGCATGACGGTTCGTCCGAGGAAGGGGTCGCAGCGCATGTCCGACGACGCACCGGCACCGGGGGCAGGGGACCGCGCGGGGGAGGGAACGCCTCCGGCGGGTTCGTCCGCCCCTCAGGCGTGGCCGGCACCGGCCGACGGCGGGGCGCCGCATGTGGCCCCCTTGGACGGTTCGCTGGTGGACGCGCGGACCACGGAGACGGGTGGGCCGGCGGGGGCGGCTCGGGACACCGCGACGCCTGCGGGCGATCCGTGGGCGCTGCCCGGGGACCGGGCGGCGGGGGCCGGCGGGCCGGGGGAGACCGTGGTGGCGGGGGAGGGTGCGCCGTGGGCGGCGCCCACCGTGCATGATCAGCAGACGGTGACGTCTTTTCCGGCGGCTTCCGATGCGACGCCGCCGGCGCCTGCGTACGGGGGTGCGTGGGCGGGGCCCACCGGGGCCACCTCGCCTGTGCCGCAGCCTGCCGCTCGTCCTGCGCCCGCCGATCCGTTCGCGCCCCCGGCTGCGGGGGCGGCTGTTCCACCGCCGCCCATCGGGCCGGAAGGGCCCGGGCAGGTGCCGTACGGCTATCCGCCCGTCGGTCAGGGATACCCCGGCTGGGGTGGGGTGCCGCCTCTGCCGAGCAACGGCATGGGTGTCGCGTCCCTGGTGCTGGGGATCATCGCGGCGGCCGCGTTCTGTCTGTGGCCGGTGGCCATCGTGCTGGGTGTCCTGGCGGTGATCTTCGGGGCGATCGGGCGCGGCAAGGCGAACCGGGGCGAGGCGACGAACGGGGGGCAGGCTCTGGCGGGGGTGATCTGCGGGGCGGTGGGCAGTGCGTTGGCACTCACGTTCGGCGTGCTCGTGCTGGTCACCTGAGCGGTGGAGGCGCCCTTAAGGGGCGCGGGGAACTGCGCGCCCAGCGACGGACGACCCGCACTCGGCGTTGCAAGGGTGCCGCTGCGCCCACCCGTGCCGCCCTGGGGCACGACTGCCCGCTGCTGGGGCGTCCCTCAAGGGCGCGGGGAACTGCGCGGCCAGCGACGGACGGCCCGCACTCGGCGTTGCAAGGGTGCCGCTGAGCCCACCCGTCCGCCCTGCGGCACGACTGCCCGCAGCTGGGGCGTCTCCCTCAGGGGCGCGGGGAACTGCGCGGCCAGCCACCGACGACCCGCGTCCGGCGTTGCAAGGGTGCCGCTGCGCCCACCCGTGCCGCCCTGCGGCACGACTGCCCGCAGCTGGGGCGTCCCTCAGGGGCGCGGGGAACTGCGCGGCCAGCCACCGACCGCCCGCAGCCGCCCCCGCGCCTCCATCAGCGCGAACCCCAGCACATTAGGCCCCCGCCAGCGGGCCGGGTCGTTCGCCCCGTCCGCGTCCGCCGCCAGACCGATCCCCCACACCCGGTCCACCGGACTCGCCTCGACCAGGACGCGCTCGCCCGTGTTCAGAAGGAAAGACCGCAGCTCACCATGAGCTGCGAACTTGTGCACGCTTCCCTCCACCACGATCCCGAACCGCTCCCGCTCCCAGACCTCCCCGTCGAAGCCCCGAACCAGCCGGCCCGCCTTCTTCGCCTCCGAGGGGTGGCCCGCGGCCAGGACCCGCCGCTCACCCTCCGCGTCGCCGAAGAGCCGCGCCTTCGCCGCCATCATCCAGTGCTCCGCCGTCGCGTACTCGACGCCGTCGACGGTGAACGGCGACGGCCACCACTGGCTCAGGCAGCTCGCCCCGATGCGGCCGTCGGGCAGCGGCCGGTGCCCCCAGAAGTGCAGGTACTTCACCCGCTCCCCGGCCCGCACCGCCTCGATCAGCGTCTCCCGGGACGCCACCGTTCGTACGGATCCGTCCACGCTCATCCACCCCCATGTCGGTCTGTGCGCAGAGCAGTCTGGCAGGCACCACGGACACTCCGTCCTGCCTTTTCCGTTGCCACTCGACACCTGGTCGACAGATTCCGTCGCGTAACCAAATGGCAACAACGGAATCACTTGTTGGAGTGCCTTCCCTCTGTCAGGATCGGCACTCAAATCGAGCTCAAGCCACGCCGCCCCCCTCGGGGACACGGAGGAGAGCGACATGCACACACCCGGCTCCACCCCGCAGGACCGCTTCCCGGCCGCCGAACGGTTCGCGGACGGCGCGCAGTTCATCGCGGGCCGCCCGGCGAAGGGCACCTCAGGACGCACCCACTCGGTGGTCGATCCGGCCACCGGCGACGAGGTGTACACCTACGACCTCGCCGGCGCCGACGACGTCGACGCGGCCGTCGCCGCCGCGCGTGAGGCGTTCCCGGCCTGGGCCGCCGCCACCCCCGGCGAGCGCTCCGACGCCCTGCACCGGTTCGCCGCCGTGGTCGCCGAGCGGGCGGAGGACTTCGCCCGCGCCGAGTCGCTGCAGTGCGGCAAGCCGCTGAAGCTGACCCGTGAGTTCGACGTGCCGGGCACGATCGACAACATCGCGTTCTTCGCGGGCGCCGCCCGCCACCTCGCGGGCCGGTCGGCCGGCGAGTACTCGGGCGACCACACCTCCTACGTCCGGCGCGAGCCCATCGGCGTCGTCGGCTCCATCGCCCCCTGGAACTACCCGCTGCAGATGGCCGCGTGGAAGATCCTCCCGGCGATCGCCGCGGGCAACACCATCGTGCTGAAGCCCGCCGAGCTCACGCCGCTGACCTCGCTGCTGTTCGCGCAGGCCGCCACCGACGCCGGCATCCCGGACGGTGTGATCAACGTCGTCACCGGCACCGGCAAGGAGGCCGGCGAGCACCTGGTCGGCCACCCCGACGTGGCCATGACCTCCTTCACCGGCTCCACCGCCGTCGGCAAGCGCGTCGCGGAGATCGCCACGGCCACCGTCAAGCGCCTCCATCTGGAGCTGGGCGGCAAGGCCCCCTTCGTGGTCTTCGACGACGCCGACCTCGACGCGGCCGTCAACGGCGCCGTCGCGGGCGCCCTCATCAACACCGGCCAGGACTGCACGGCCGCCACGCGCGCGTACGTGCAGCGCCCGCTGTACGACGCGTTCGTCGAGCGCACCGCCGCGCTGATGGAGACCGTCCGCCTGGGCGACCCCTTCGCCCCCGGCACCGACCTCGGCCCGCTCGTCTCCCACGCCCAGCGCGACCGGGTGGCCGGGTTCGTCGAGCGCGCGCGTGCCTACGCGCGCGTGGTGACCGGCGGTGAGACACCTCTGGGCGATTTCGCCCGAGGCGCGTACTATCTCCCCACGCTGATCGCCGATGCGCCGCAGGACAGCGAGGTCGTGCAGTCGGAGATCTTCGGGCCGGTGCTGGTCGTCCTGCCCTTCGACACCGACGACGAGGGCATCGCACTCGCCAACGACACCCCGTACGGGCTCGCCGCCTCCGCCTGGAGCCGGGACGTGTACCGCACGGGGCGGGCCACCCGCGAGATCAAGGCGGGGTGCGTGTGGATCAACGACCACATCCCGATCATCAGCGAGATGCCGCACGGCGGCTACAAGGCGTCCGGCTTCGGCAAGGACATGTCCGCGTACTCGTTCGAGGAGTACACCCAGATCAAGCACGTCATGTTCGACAACACCGCGGTGGTCCGCAAGGACTGGCACCGCACCGTCTTCGGGGACCGATAGCAGCCAGGCCGCCAGACCCGCGGCCACTTCCCGAAAGGGCACCACGCGCATGGAGCAGTACGAGCCCGACCGCCTCTCGCCGGCCCAGCAGGCCGCGATACGGCGCAGTTTCCGCAACGGCAGGGCGGCCATGACCCGCCGTTCCCTGCTGCGCGCCTCAGCGGGCGGCGCCCTCGCGGTCGGCGGCCTGGGCGCGCTGAGCGCCTGCGGCATCCCCGCCGCGGGGAACACCGAGGGCGGCGTCTCCGCGGAGGACCGCTCGGCCAAGGAGAAGACGGTGAACTTCTCCAACTGGACCGAGTACATGGACACCGACGACAGCGGACGCCGGCACCCGACGCTGGACGCGTTCACCCAACGCACCGGCATCAAGGTCAAGTACACCGAGGACATCAACGACAACACCGAGTTCTTCGGCAAGATCAAGCCGCAGCTCGCAGCGGGCCAGGACACCGGCCGCGACATCATCGTCCTCACCGACTGGCTGGCCGCCCGCCTGATCCGCCTCGGCTGGGTGCAGAAGCTCGACGCCTCGAACCTGCCGCACGCCTTCGCCAACGTGGCGTCGTCGTACCGCACCCCCGACTGGGACCCGGGCCGCGCCTACTCGTACCCCTGGCAGGGCATCGCGACCGTCATCGCGTACAACAAGAAGGCGCTCGACGGCGTCGAGGTGAAGACCCTGTCCGACCTGCTGGACAACCCTAAGCTCAAGGGCCGGGTCGGGCTGCTCACCGAGATGCGCGACACCATGGGCATGACGCTGCTCGACATGGACAAGGACCCGCGGTCCTTCACCGCCGACGACTACGACGCGGCCCTCGCGCGGCTGCAGAAGTCCGTCGACAAGGGGCAGATCCGCCGCTTCACCGGCAACGACTACACCTCGGACCTCACCAAGGGCGACCTCGCCGCGTGTGTCGCGTGGGCCGGTGACGTCGTGCAGCTCCAGGCCGACAACCCGGACATCGGCTTCGTCATCCCGGACAGCGGCTACATGCTCTCCAGCGACAACATGCTGATCCCCAACAAGGCCCGGCACAAGACGAACGCCGAGCGCCTGATCGACTACTACTTCGAGCCGCAGCCGGCCGCCCAGCTCGCCGCCTACATCAACTTCGTCTGTCCGGTCGACGGGGTGAAGGAGGAGCTCGCGAAGCTCGACGAGGACGCGGCGAACAACCCGCTGATCCTCCCCGACAAGGCCATGCAGGCCAAGTCCCGTGCCTTCCGCTCGCTGAGCTCCGAGGAAGAGACGGCATTCGAAGGCAAGTTCGCGAAGCTCACTGGGGCGTGACGAGATGAAGACCACCGAAGAGACCACCACGGCCGGCGGCGGTGACGTCCGCCTCACCGGCATCAGCAAGACCTACGGCGACTTCACCGCCGTGCACCCGCTGGACCTGACCGTCCCCGAGGGCTCCTTCTTCGCCCTGCTCGGCGCGTCCGGCTGCGGCAAGACCACCA
Organism: Streptomyces cellulosae; assembly: GCA_014655195.1. Lineage (GTDB taxonomy): Bacteria > Actinomycetota > Actinomycetes > Streptomycetales > Streptomycetaceae > Streptomyces > Streptomyces cellulosae. Next base: position 103,152 of record BNBH01000022.1, read on the forward strand.
CCCTGCGCATGATCGCCGGCCTGGAGGAGCCCACCGCGGGCACCGTCCACCTCGGCGACCAGGACGTCACCGCGCTGCCGCCGTACAAGCGGCCGGTGAACACGGTCTTCCAGTCCTACGCCCTCTTCCCGCACCTCGACATCTACGAGAACGTCGCCTTCGGTCTGCGCCGGCGCGGGATCAAGAGCGTGAAGAAGCAGGTCGAGGAGATGCTGGAGCTGGTCCAGCTCGGCGAGCAGGCGCGCAAGAAGCCGCACCAGCTCTCCGGCGGCCAGCAGCAGCGCGTCGCCGTGGCCCGCGCGCTGATCAACCACCCCAAGGTGCTCCTCCTCGACGAGCCGCTCGGCGCCCTCGACCTGAAGCTGCGCCGCCAGATGCAGCTGGAGCTCAAGCGCATCCAGACCGAGGTCGGCATCACCTTCGTGCACGTCACCCACGACCAGGAGGAGGCCATGACCATGGCCGACTGCGTCGCGGTGATGAACGCCGGCCGGGTCGAGCAGCTCGGCACCCCCGCCGACCTGTACGAGAACCCGCGCACCACCTTCGTCGCGAACTTCCTCGGCACCTCCAACTTCATCGAGGCCGAGGTCGACTCCACGTCGGGCGACGACATCGTGCTCAAGGCGGGCGGCGGCAAGCTGGTCCTGCACCGGGCCCGCGCGAGCGCGCCCGCCACCACGGGCGGCAAGATCCTCGCAGGGGTGCGCCCGGAGAAGATCTCCCTCACGCACGCCGACGACGCCGGCGAGATACCCGAGGGCCGTAACCGCATCACGGGCCGGATCACCGAGTCCAGCTTCATCGGCGTCTCCACGCAGTTCGTCGTCGACAGCCCCGTCTGCTCCGACTTCGAGGTCTACGTGCAGAACATCGACCGGGACCCGCGGCTCGCGCCCGGCGCCGAGGTCGTCCTGCACTGGAACCCGGCCCACACCTTCGGCCTCGACGCTGCCCAGGACATCGACGCGGGCGCCGAGACGGTCGAGGAAGAGGTCGCCTGATGGCCACGGTCACCGAGGCGCCGCCGACGCGGGCGCCCGTCGCCCCCGAGAAGAAACCGCCGCGCAAACGCGGCCGCTGGACGCCGTACCTGCTTCTGCTGCCCGGTCTGCTCTGGCTCGTCGTGTTCTTCGCGCTGCCGGTGATCTACCAGGCCTCCACGTCCGTGCAGACGGGCTCCCTGGAGGAGGGCTACAAGGTCACCTGGCACTTCGCGACCTACTGGGACGCGCTGTCCGAGTACTGGCCGCAGTTCGTCCGCTCGGTGCTCTACGCCGCCTCCGCGACCGTGCTGTGCCTGCTGCTCGGCTATCCGCTGGCGTATCTGATCGCCTTCCGCGCGGGACGCTGGCGCAACCTGATCATGATCCTGGTGATCGCGCCGTTCTTCACCAGCTTCCTGATCCGCACCCTCGCCTGGAAGACGATCCTCGCCGACGGCGGCCCGGTGGTCGGCGCCCTGGACGCGCTGCACGTCCTGGACGTCACCGCGTTCCTCGGCTGGACCGCCGGCGACCGGGTGCTCGCCACTCCGCTCGCGGTGGTGTGCGGTCTGACGTACAACTTCCTGCCGTTCATGATCCTGCCGCTGTACACCTCGCTGGAGCGGATCGACCCCCGGTTGCACGAGGCCGCCGGCGACCTCTACGCCAAGCCGTCGACCACCTTCCGCAAGGTCACCTTCCCGCTGTCGATGCCGGGCGTGGTCTCCGGCACGCTGCTGACCTTCATCCCGGCGTCCGGCGACTACATCAACTCGGACCTGCTCGGCTCCACCGACACCCGGATGGTCGGCAACGTCATCCAGTCGCAGTTCCTGCGAATCCTGGACTACCCGACGGCCGCGGCGCTCTCGTTCATCCTGATGGCCGCGATCCTCGCCGTCGTCACGGTCTACATCCGCAAGTCCGGCACGGAGGATCTGGTTTAAATGGCCTTCGTCAATTGGTTCAAGCGCAACGTCGTCGTCATCGCGGGCCTGCTGACGCTCGCCTACCTGCTGCTGCCGAACGTCGTCGTCACGGTGTTCTCCTTCAACCGGCCGAAGGGGCGCTTCAACTACGAGTGGCAGCAGTTCTCCGCCGACGCCTGGAAGGACCCGTGCGGGGTCTCCGGACTGTGCGAGTCGCTCGGCCTCAGCCTGCAGCTCGCCTTCTGGGCCACGCTCGGCGCCACCCTCCTCGGCACGATGATCGCGTTCGCGCTGGTCCGCTACCGCTTCCGCGCCCGCGGCGCCGTCAACTCGCTGATCTTCCTGCCGATGGCGATGCCCGAGGTGGTGATGGCGGCCTCGCTGCTCACCCTGTTCCTCAACATGGGCGCCGAGCTGGGCTTCTGGACGATCCTCATCGCCCACATCATGTTCTGCCTCAGCTTCGTCGTCGTCGGGGTGAAGGCGCGCGTGATGTCGATGGACCCCCGGCTGGAACAGGCCGCGCAGGACCTCTACGCCGGACCGGTGCAGACGTTCCTGCGGGTCACGCTGCCGATCGCCGCCCCCGGCATCGCGGCGGGCGCGCTGCTCGCCTTCGCCTTGTCCTTCGACGACTTCATCATCACCAACTTCAACGCCGGCTCGACCGTCACCTTCCCGATGTTCGTGTGGGGCTCCGCGCAGCGCGGCACGCCCGTCCAGATCAACGTCATCGGCACGGCCATGTTCGTGGTCGCCGTGGCTCTGGTGCTGGTCTCCATGGCCGTCGGCAACCGCCGCAAGCGGCAGAAGGCATGACCCGCTGATCCACAGTCCGCAGTAGGGAGTTGAGATCATGGCCCCGAGCGCCATGAGCCGTTGGACGCAGTCCCTCTCCGAGGCCCGGCCGGTCTCCTACTGGCTGGACGACCCCGGCCGCCCCGACCCCGAGCCGGCCCTCACCGACCGCACCACCTGCGACCTGCTCGTCGTGGGCGGCGGCTACAGCGGACTGTGGACCGCGCTGATCGCCAAGGAGCGCGACCCCTCGCGGGACGTCGTGCTCGTCGAGGGCCGCGAGGCGGGCTGGGCCGCCTCCGGCCGCAACGGCGGCTTCTGCGCCGCCTCCCTCACCCACGGCCTGTCCAACGGCCTCGCCCGCTGGCCCGGCGAGATCCACGCACTGGAGCGGCTGGGCGCCCGCAACCTCGACGCCATCGAGGAGACGGTCGCCCGCCACTCCATCGACTGCGACTTCGAGCGCACCGGCGAGATCGACGTCGCCACCGAGCCGTACCAGGCGGAGGAACTGCGCGCCTGGTACGACGAGATCAGCGCCCGAGGTCTCGCCGAGGGCATCGAGTACCTGGACGCCGACGCGGTCCGCGAGCAGGTCGACTCGCCCACCTTCCTCGCCGGGCTGTACGACCGCCGGGGCGTGGCCATGCTCAACCCGGCCCGCCTCGCCTGGGGCCTGAAGCGGGCCTGCCTCGACCTCGGGGTGCGCGTGTACGAGCACACGCCCGCGCTCACCCTCAGGCGGTACGGCGCCGGCATGTCCGTCCGCACCCCGTACGGCGCCGTCCGCGCCCGCCGGGTCGCGCTCGGCACCAACGTCTTCCCCAGCCTGGTCCGCCGGGTCCGCCCCTACACCGTCCCGGTCTACGACTACGCCCTGATGACCGAGCCGCTCACCGAGGAGCAGCTCGACTCCATCGGCTGGAAGAACCGCCAGGGGCTCGGCGACAGCGCCAACCAGTTCCACTACTTCCGGCTCTCCGCCGACAACCGCGTCCTGTGGGGCGGCTACGACGCGGTCTATCCGTACGGCGGCCGGGTGCGCGCCGAGTACGACGACCGGCCGGAGACGTACGCCAGGCTCGCGGGCCACTTCTTCTCCTGCTTCCCGCAGCTGGAGGGGGTGCGCTTCACCCACGCCTGGGGCGGCGCGATCGACACCTGCTCCCGCTTCTCGGCGTTCTTCGGCACCGCCCACACGGGCCGGGTGGCGTACGCGGCCGGCTACACCGGGCTCGGGGTGGGCGCGACGCGGTTCGGCGCGGAGGTGATGCTGGACCTGCTGGCGGGGGAGCGGACCGAGCGCACGGAGCTGGAGATGGTGCGCAGCAAGCCGCTGCCGTTCCCGCCGGAGCCGTTCGCCTGGACCGGCATCGCCCTCACCAAGTGGTCGCTGGCCAGGGCGGACGCGCACCAGGGCCGGCGGAACCTGTGGCTGCGGACGATGGACCGGCTGGGGCTGGGCTTCGACAGCTGAGTCTCTCCGGGACCGGGCAGGGGTGAGCAGGGGGCGTGCGGGGTCGCTGCGTGAGGTCTTGACAACCCAATTGGTCTGGACCAAATTGAGCGCGCTCCACCCCTCCAAATCCCCCCTGCCCGGAGGCCCTTGTGGACCGCGCCAGACCCCACGCCCCCCGCCCCCTCGCCGTGCTGCTCACCGCCACCGCCGTCGCCGCGGCCGGCGTCACCGCCCTGACGCCGGACGCCCGCGCGGCCGACGCCGACCTCGTCCGCAACGGCGGCTTCGAGGCCGGCCTCGACGGCTGGAGCTGTCCGGCCGGCGCCACCGTCACCTCGCCCGTCCGCACCGGCGCGTCCGCCCTGAAAGCCACACCGGCCGGGTCGGACAACGCCCGCTGCGCGCAGACGGTCACCGTGAAGCCGGACTCCGCCTACACCCTGTCCGGTCACGTCCGCGGCGCCTACGTCTACCTGGGCGCGAGCGGAACCGGCACCACGGACGTCTCCACCTGGACCCAGTCCGCCCCCGACTGGCAGAAGCTCACGACCACCTTCCGCACCGGCCCCTCCACCACCAGCGTCACGATCTACACCCACGGCTGGTACGGCACCGGCGCCTACCACGCCGACGACATCACCCTCGTCGGCCCCGGCGGCGAGACCGGGCAGCCGCCCGCCCCGCCGACCGGCCTCACCGCGTCCGGGACGACCTCCACCAGCGTCTCCCTGTCCTGGTCACCGGCCGCGGACGCCACCTCGTACGCCGATTTCCGTGACGGCACGCGGATCCGCACCGTCACCGGCACCTCCACCACCGTCACCGGCCTGTCCCCGTCGACGGCGTACGCCTTCCAGGTGTCCGCCCTCAACGACGCGGGGGAGTCGGCCCGTTCGGCCACCGTCACCGCGACCACCTCGGCGCCCGGCTCCGGCGGCGGCGACTCCGGCCTCCCGGCCCACGCCCTGGTCGGCTACCTGCACGCGAGCTTCGCCAACGGCTCCGGCTACACGCGCCTCGCCGACGTGCCCGACAGCTGGGACGTCATCGACCTGGCCTTCGGCGAACCCACTTCCGTCACCTCCGGCGACATCCGCTTCGAGCGCTGCCCGGCCACGGAGTGCCCCGGCGTGGAGAGCGACGCCGAGTTCAAGGCGGCGGTCAAGGCCAAGCAGGCGGCGGGCAAGAAGGTGCTGATCTCCATCGGCGGCCAGAACGGCCAGGTGCGGCTCACCACGACGGCCGCCCGCGACACCTTCGTCAGCTCCGTCTCGCGCATCATCGACGAGTACGGACTCGACGGCCTCGACATCGACTTCGAGGGCCACTCCCTCTCCCTGGACACCGGCGACACCGACTTCAGGAACCCGAAGACCCCGGTCGTCGTCAACCTGATCTCCGCCCTGAGGACGCTGAAGGCCCGCTACGGCGACGACTTCGTCCTCACCATGGCCCCGGAGACCTTCTTCGTCCAGCTCGGCCACCAGTACTACGGCAGCGGCCCCTGGGGCGGCCAGGACCCGCGCGCGGGCGCCTACCTCCCGGTCATCCACGCCCTGCGGGACGACCTCACCCTGCTGCACGTCCAGGACTACAACTCCGGCCCGGTCATGGGCCTGGACGGCCGGTACCACTCCATGGGCGGCGCCGACTTCCACATCGCCATGACCGACATGCTGCTCACCGGCTTCCCGGTCGCCGGCGACGCGAACAACGTCTTCCCGCCCCTGCGCCCCGGCCAGGTCGCCATCGGCATGCCCGCCACGGTCAACGCCGGCAACGGCCACGTGCCCCCGGCGGAGGTCGTCAAGACCCTCAACTGCCTGACGAAGAAGACCGACTGCGGCTCCTACACGACCCACGGCACCTGGCCGTCCCTGCGCGGCCTGATGACCTGGTCGATCAACTGGGACCGCTTCGGCGGCTGGGAGTTCCGGCGGACGTTCGACGGCTACTTCGGCTGACGAGCGCCACACCGGTCAGCAGCATCGCGCCGAGGCACCAGCTCCCCGCCACGTCCAGCGGCCAGTGGTAGCCCCGGCGCACCAGCCCGTACGACGCGCCCAGGACCAGCAGGGCGCACAGCGCGACCAGGCCCCGGCGCACGGCCGGTGACCCGAGCAACGGGAGGAGCAGCAGGGTCGCCGTGCCGTACGCGACCATCGCCGTGGCCGTGTGGCCGGAGGGGAAGTAACCGGTCGCCGGGGGCACGGCGGGGGTGCCGGGGCGGTCGGTCCAGGCCTTCAGCGGGGCGACCAGCACGGGGACCAGGACCATGGCCGCCGCGCCGGCCGCGGGCGGCAGCCACCAGCGGTCCATACCTGTGGCGCGCAGCCGCCACGCCGTCACCGCCAGCGCGAGGGCCAGGACGGGCACGGCGACCTCGACGTTGCCGAGGTCGGAGAGGAGTTCGGAGGGCCGGTCGGGGTGGACCAGCGCGTCACTCAGACGCTCGTCGAGGCCGAGGAGCGGGCCGTCGGCGAGGACCTGCCAGATGATCAGGGCGAAGAGGACGAGCGGCACGACCAGCAGCAGCATGCGGGACAGCCTCGCAGGCGGAAGGGGGCGGACACACCGGAGGGCCGGCACAAAGGGGGGGTGTGCGCCGGCCCTCCGGGGAACGGCTTGCCGTGTCTGGTGCCCGGACGGCCGTCCGGATCGGAACGTCGCGCGCCCCGGGGGGTCTGGGGCGGGCGACCGTCCGATCGTGAGGAGACCCGGGACCCGCAGGCCCCGGTTGTGTGCGCGAGGGCACGACCAGGTCGAAGCTGGGGAGGCCCCGGCCTGAACCGCCCACAGTTCCCTGCGGGCGGGGTGTATCTCTCATCCGGGTAGAAACCTACGGCAGGGGGTCGCCCGGCGACAGGGCACACGGGCACCTGTCATCCACCTCGCACACGTTCTTCACACGCTCTGCCGCTGTCCGGATCCGGCCGGCCGGGGCAGGGGGTCCTGGGCGGCCCACCTGCCCCGATGCGGGATCCGACACGGCGTCAGTCCGGAACGGGCCGCGTCAGATGCGGGTGAAGGCCTGCTCGATGATGTCGAGGCCCTCGTTCAGCAGGTCCTCGCCGATGACCAGCGGCGGCAGGAACCGCAGCACGTTGCCGTAGGTGCCACAGGTCAGGACCAGCAGGCCCTCCTGGTGGCAGGCCTTGGCCAGCGCGGCCGTCGCCTCCGGGTTCGGCTCCTTGGTGGCGCGGTCCTTGACCAGCTCGATCGCGATCATCGCGCCGCGGCCGCGGACGTCGCCGATGATGTCGAACTTCTCGGCCATGGCGGTCAGGCGGCCCTTCATGACCTCCTCGATCCGCTTGGCGCGGGCGTTGAGGTCCAGCTCCTTCATCGTCTCGATGGCGCCGAGCGCACCCGCGCAGGCCACCGGGTTGCCGCCGTAGGTGCCGCCCAGGCCGCCGGAGTGCGCGGCGTCCATGATCTCGGCGCGGCCGGTGACCGCGGCCAGCGGCAGACCGCCCGCGATGCCCTTCGCCGTGGTGATCAGGTCGGGGACGATGCCCTCGTCCTCGCAGGCGAACCACTGGCCGGTGCGGCAGAAGCCGGACTGGATCTCGTCGGCGACGAAGACGATGCCGTTGTCCTGGGCGAACGTGCTGATGGCGGGCAGGAAGCCCTTGGCGGGCTCGATGAAGCCGCCCTCGCCGAGCACCGGCTCGATGATGATCGCGGCGATGTTCTCGGCGCCGACCTGCTTGGACATCTGGTCGATGGCCTGCGCGGCGGCCTCCGGGCCCGCGTTCTCCGGCCCGGTCGGCCAGCGGTAGCCGTAGGCGACCGGCACGCGGTACACCTCGGGCGCGAACGGACCGAAGCCGTGCTTGTACGGCATGTTCTTCGCGGTCAGCGCCATCGTGAGGTTGGTGCGGCCGTGGTAGCCGTGGTCGAACACGACGACCGCCTGGCGCCTGGTGTACGCGCGGGCGATCTTCACGGCGTTCTCGACGGCCTCGGCGCCGGAGTTGAACAGCGCGGACTTCTTCGCGTGGTCGCCCGGCGTCAGCTCGGCGAGCGCCTCGGCGACGGCCACGTAGCCCTCGTACGGCGTCACCATGAAACAGGTGTGGGTGAAGTCGGCGAGCTGTGCGGAGGCGCGGCGGACGACGGCCTCGGCGGACGCGCCGACGGACGTCACGGCGATGCCGGAGCCGAAGTCGATCAGACGGTTGCCGTCGACGTCCTCGATGATGCCGCCGCCGGCCCGCGCGGTGAACACGGGCAGCACGGAGCCCACGCCCTGCGCGACCGCGGCGGTGCGGCGGGCCTGCAGTTCCTGCGACTTCGGGCCGGGGATGGCGGTGACGACGCGGCGCTCCTGCGGAAGTGCGGTCATGCGGGGCTCCTGGGGGGTGTGACGGACGCTCGATGCTTCTTTTCTCGCAGGCTAGGGCGGGGGGAGAAGGCTGGGCATGCTCCATGTGGGCGTTGTCCGGGGGTCCGGGTTGTCCGTGATGGACATACCCGCCGGACGGCGGCCGTGCCGACGCGGCGCGGCGGTGGGTTCCGGCCGGACGCGGACCCCGGCCGTGCCATCGGTGGACCGGGCCTGTCGGGGCGTTAGATTGACGTGTCTGTAGGCGTACGAGGCGGCTGCTCAGGGGGCAGGGGCGATGGACAGCGAGGGTACCCAGGACGCGCGGGGCACACAGGCAGGACCCGTGCCGCGCCCGGCGGGACCACCTCAGGTACCGGCGGCGCCACCGCGCCCCGCGCACGCGCCGGGGACGCCGCCGCCCCCGGACGGCTCCGCGTTCCTCGCCTGGCTGCGCACCGCGCGCCCGGAGACGCTCCCCGGCATCTGGCGGTTCGGCCACCGGCCCCGCCCCGAGGAGGAGCCGGAGCGCATTCCCGGCCGCCAGCTGTTCAGCGGCGCGCTGATCGCCTTCCTCGTCGGCTGGCTGATCTGGTCGCTGCTGTGGAACGGCTACCTGGGCGGCTGGTGGCTGCTGCCGCTGTACGCGATGATCCCCGACTCCTGGGCCGAGCCGCACAGCTTCGCCTCCGTCGTGGTCGTCTACGCCTACTACGTGCTCGTCGCCGGGGTCATCATGGTCGGCGTGGGCCGGCTCGGCCGCTGGAGCGAGATCTGGCGCCGCTACGGTCCGCCCGCCTGGCGCCCCACCCCCCGCGAGGGGCCCCCGCCCGCCCCCGAGGAGGACCCGGCCGCCTGGCCCGCGCTGCGCGCCGCCGGCGCCGTGGACGCCGCCGAGCGGCTGGCCTCCGACGCCCGCGCCGGGCTGATGCGGGACGTCGACCACGCCCGGATCGCCCGCGCCTGGCAGGGCGTGCGCACCGGCCGGCACAGCCTCGCCACCTTCACCGGGGCCGTGCTCAAGGACGGCGCCGCCGCCTGCCCACACCCCTCCGGCGCCCGCGACCTGCCCGTCCGGCAGGCCCGCCACGACCTGCTCACCGGCCAGGTGCGGCTCGGCACCACCGCCGACGACCCGCGCAACCCCTACGCCTACCGGGGCGCCGGCCTCGCCCTCGGCACCGACCTGCTCGGCACCTCCATGCTGGTGGTCGGTCCCGCCGGGTCCGGAAAGACCGGCGGTGTGGTCCGGCCGGTCGCCGAGTCGCTGTGCCTCCAGGCGCTCGCCGGGCGGACCGCCGTGGTGGTGGTCGGCGCGGCCGGCGCGGGCCTCGGCCCGTCCGACGCCTACGACGTCGTCATCCGCATCGGCAGCCCCGACTCCGTCTACGACCTCGACCTGTACGGCGGCACCGCCGACCCCGACGAGGCCGCCGCCGTGCTCGCCGAGGCGCTCGTCGGTGACCTCGCGGACCCGCACCCCGGCAGCGACACCCGACGCTCCACCACCGTCCTCGCCCAGCTTCTCGGACCGTTCCGCGCGGTGCACGGCCGCTTCCCCTCGGTGCCGGAGCTGCGGCAGCTCCTCGACGGCGCCCCCGCGCCCCTGGCCGCCCTGCGCCAGGGACTCCAGGAGGCGGGCCAGGAGTCGCTGCTGCGCGAACTCGACGCGCGGGAACGGCAGATGGGCCACCCCGGCGACGTCGGCGGCATCCTCGCCGACCGGGTGGCGCTGCTGGACCGGCCCGCCTTCGCCGGGTTCTTCGACACCTCCGGCGAGTCCCGGCCGTTCACCCTCAAGGCGCTCGACCACCCCGTCCGGGTCCGCGTGGACCTGCCCGAGCGGGGCCACGCCGACGCCTCGCGGATGCTGGCGCGGCTGGTCCTCGCCCAGTTCACCGCGAGCGTCACGGTGCGTGAGGACCGCTCCCTGTTCGCCTGCCTGGTGCTGGACGACGCCACCGGTGTGGTCACCCCCGAGGCCGTGCGCGGCATCCAGCGGCTGCGGTCCGCCAACGCGGGCGTGCTGCTCACCCTGCGCACCCTGGACGACGTGCCCCGGCAGCTGCGCGGGCCGCTGCTCGGCGCCACCGGCTGCCGGATGGCGCTGTCCGGGGTGACCCCCTGGGACGGGCAGGACTTCGCCGAGGTGTGGGGCAAGGAGTGGACCGAGGCGCGGGACGTCACCGACCGGCAGATCATCGCCGAGAGCCCGGCCGGCAAGGCCGTGCACGCGCTGCGGCGGGCCATCACCGGCAAGGCGCCCACCGCGCGGGCGGTCACCGTCCGCCAGGTCGAGCGGGAGCGCTGGTCCGCGTCCGAGCTGGCGCACGCGGTGCCCGCGGGCCACGCGGTGCTGTCGCTGACCACCGTGAAGGGGGAGCACGCGCCTCCGCTCCTGGTGGACCTGCGGGAGTGAGCGGGCGTGGCCGCCGGGGACCGTACGGTGAGGCAGAATCGACACAGGTCGTTCATACGAGACGGCCAAAAGATCACCGTTCTTGCACACCGACACCGACCCCCGACCGCCGAACCGAAGGCTCACCGCCCCGATGCCCCCGACGCTCGCCTCGCTCGTCCACCACTCCGCGCTCAAACTGACCGTGCGCGCGGGGGAGGACCGCCTCGACGCGCCCGTCCGCTGGGCACACGCCAGCGAGCTCGCCGACCCCGTGCCGTACATGGAGGGCGGCGAGCTGCTCCTGATCACCGCGCTGAAACTCGACGCGGAGGACCGGGACGCCATGCGCCGCTACGTGAAGCGGCTGGTCGGCGCGGGCGTGGTAGGACTCGGCTTCGCCGTCGGCGTCCACTACGACGACATCCCCGAGGCGCTGGTGGAGGCCGCCCGCGCGGAGGGGCTGCCGCTGCTCGAGGTGCCGCGCCGCACCCCGTTCCTCGCGATCAGCAAGGCCGTGTCCGCCGCGATCGCCGCCGACCAGTACCGCGCGGTCACCGCCGGCTTCGCCGCCCAGCGGGAACTCACCCGCCACGCCCTCAGCGACGGCCCCGAGGGGCTGCTCGCCGCGCTCGCCTCCCAGGTCGACGGGTGGGCCGCCCTGTACGACGCCTCCGGGTCGGTCGTCGCCGCCGCCCCCGACTGGGCGGGCCGGCGTGCCGCCCGGCTCACCGCGGAGGTCACACGGCTGCGGGAGCGGCCCGCGCCCGCCTCCTCGGTGGTCGCGGGACCGGAGAACGAGGACCGGGTCGAACTGCACTCCCTCGGCACCGGACGGCGGCCCCGCGCCGCGCTCGCCGTCGGCACCGCGTCCGCCCCCGGCACCGCCGAGCGCTACGCCGTCCACTCCGCCGTCGCGCTGCTCACCCTCACCACCGAACGCTCCCGCTCGCTGCACGCGGCCGAACAGCGCATCGGGGCGGCGGTGCTGCGCATGCTGCTGGCGGGGGAGCCGGACCACGCCCGCGCGGTCGCGGGTGATCTGTACGGCGGGCTGCTCGACGCGCCGTTCCGGATCATCGTCGCCCAGGGGGTGGCGGAGGGGGACGCGCTCGGGGCGCTTGCCGAGGCCGCCGAGTCGGCTGCCGCGCGGTCGGGGGAGGCGGTGCTGGTGGTGCCGGAGGGGGAGCGGCTGGTGGTGCTGGCGGCGGACGGTGGCACCGTCGTCGGTGCCTGCGGTGATTTCGCCGCTGCGCGGGAAGCCGCGCGTAAGGCTGACGACGACGAGTTGGTCGTCGGGCTGTCGGCGCCGGCCGGGCCGATCGCCGCGTCCGCCGCCTACAAGCAGGCCGAGCAGGCGTTGTCCGTGGCCCGGCGGCGGGGGAGGGTGCTGGTGGAGCACGAGCAGATGGCGGCTGGGTCTGTGCTGCCGTTGCTTGCCGATGATGCGGTGAAGGCGTTCGCCGACGGGTTGTTGCGGGCGCTGCGGGACCATGACGCGACCGGGCGGGGTGACCTTGTCGCCTCGCTGCGGGCTTGGCTGTCGCGGCACGGGCAGTGGGACGCGGCGGCGGCGGATCTTGGGGTGCACCGGCACACGCTGCGGTATCGGATGCGGCGGGTGGAGGAGATCCTGGGGCGGTCGCTGGACGACCCGGACGTGCGGATGGAGCTGTGGCTCGCCTTGAAGGCGACGGCGGCGGATACGGGGTGAAGGGCTGAGGCCTCGGGGCCGGGTGCGGGTGAGTGGAGGCTGGTCGCGCAGTTCCCCGCGCCCCTTTGAGAGTGGTGCCCGCCGGGGTTCTGTCTGACCGGCCGGTGGGGGTTGAGCGCGCAGTTCCCCGCGTCCCTGAGCGGGCGCAGTTGCCGGGGTTGTGCCGTGCAGGGCCGGTGGGGGTTGAGCGCGCAGTTCCCCGCGTCCCTGAGCGGGCGCAGTTGCCGGCGTTGTGCCGTGCAGGGCCGGTGGGGGTTGAGCGCGCAGTTCCCCGCGTCCCTGAGCGGGCGCAGTCGCCGGGGTTGTGCCGTGCAGGGCCGGTGGGGCGGTTGAGCGCGCAGTTCCCCGCGCCCCTGAGCGGGTCGCGCTCGCCGGCGTTCAGTCGTAGGCCAATCTGGCACGGACGTGCCGGGTACTACTCCGCCCCGGACAAACGCTGCCCCGCCGCCCCGCACCTACCGTGGTGCCCAGCAAACCCACGTACTCCTCCAACGCGGAAGGGCCGGGACTCACGATGACTTCCACCCACGCCTTCTGGCTCGCCGGCCGCCAGGCCACCGGCGAGACCGCCTTCGACGTCACCTCCCCCTGGGACGGCCGGGTCGTCGGCGCCGTGAGCGTTCCGACCGACGCCCAGGTCGAGGAGGCCGTGGCCGCCGCGTACGCCGTACGGGACGAGTTCGCCGCCACCCCCGCCCATGTCCGGGCCGCCGCTCTGGACCACGTCAGCCGCCGGCTGGCCGAGCGCACCGAGGAGATCGCGCGGCTGATCTCCGCCGAGAACGGCAAGCCGATGAAGTGGGCGCGCGGCGAGGTCGGGCGGGCCGTGTCCGTGTTCCGCTTCGCCTCCGAGGAGGCCCGCCGCTTCAACGGCGGCGACGCCCAGCGGCTCGACACCGACGCGGGCGGCCAGGGCCGGCTCGCCTTCACGCGCCGCTTCCCGAAGGGCGTCGTCCTCGGCATCGCGCCGTTCAACTTCCCGCTGAACCTGTGCGCCCACAAGGTGGCCCCCGCGATCGCCGCCGGCGTGCCCATCATCCTGAAGCCGGCGCCCGCCACCCCGCTGTCCGCGCTGATCCTCGGCGAGCTGCTGGCCGAGACCGAGCTGCCCGCCGGCTCCTGGAGTGTCCTGCCGGTGCCCAACGACCGTATGCCCGCCCTGGTCCAGGACGAGCGGCTGCCGGTCATCTCCTTCACGGGCTCCGAGAAGGTCGGCTACGCGATCATGGACTCGGTGCCGCGCAAGCACTGCACCCTGGAGCTGGGCGGCAACGGCGCGGCCGTCGTCCTCGCCGACTTCGCGAGCGACGAGGACCTCGACCGGGCCGCGACCCGCATCGCCACCTTCTCCAACTACCAGGGCGGCCAGTCCTGCATCTCCGTGCAGCGCGTCATCGCGGACGCCTCGGTGTACGACCGGCTGCTGCCGCGCATCGTCGCCGCCGTGGAGGCCCAGGTCACCGGTGACCCGTCCGACGACGCCACCGACGTCGGCCCGCTGGTCAGCGAGGACGCCGCCAAGCGCGTCGAGAGGTGGGTGGACGAGGCCGTCGCGGCCGGCGCCACGCTCCGCACCGGCGGCAAGCGCGACGGCGCCTCGTACGCGCCGACCGTGCTCACCGACGTGCCCGCCGATGTGACGATCTCCTGCGAGGAGGTCTTCGGCCCGGTGCTCACCGTGCAGAAGGTGAACGGCGAGGCGGAGGCGTTCGCCGCCGTCAACGACTCCAAGTACGGCCTCCAGGCGGGCGTGTTCACGCACGACCTGCAGACCGCCTTCCGCGCCCACCGCGCCCTCGAGGTCGGCGGCGTGGTCGTCGGCGACGTGCCCTCCTACCGCGCCGACCAGATGCCGTACGGCGGCGCCAAGCAGTCCGGTGTGGGCCGCGAGGGCGTGCGGTTCGCGATGGAGGACTACACCTACGAGCGGGTGATGGTCCTCACCGGTCTCGCCCTCTGAGCACCTGACGCAGAGGGGCCCGGCACCGACGCGTTCGGTGCCGGGCCCTTCGCCGTGCGGACTCAGGCGGTGAAGCCCACCCGCGCCACCCGCAGCGGCCCCCGCACCCGCACCCGCACGTCCCGCACCCCGCCGGGCGTCCCGTCGACGGGCGTGGTCAGCGGGACGTACGCGTAAGGATCATCCGTGGACGCCTCCAGGGAAACGGAGGCGAGCAACGGGCCGCCGTCCAGCGCGACCTCCACCGTGCCCGTGCCGGACACCTCCACCGACACCTCCCGCACCCCGGCGCCCAAGTCGCAGCGCCGGTACAGCAGTTCGCCGTCCTTCCCGCCCAGCGGGGTCACCGCGTCGCCCGACTCCTTCGTCCGGTCCACGATCTCCGTGCCGCTCTGCTCGTCGAAGGCGGCCGCGTCCAGGCCGAGTTCGGCGACCGGACGCGGGGAACCCGACTCGCCCTCCAGGGTCACCGTGGTGCCCCGCCGCACGTCCTCGCTGGACGCGCCCGCCAGCAGCTCGTACGCCCCCGGCTCCACCCGCCACCGGCCGGCGGCCACGTCCCAGAAGGCGAACGCGGACAGCGGGAGGTCGAAGAGGAGGCGGGTGCTCTCGCCGGGCGCGAGCGTCACCCGGCGGTGGCCGAGCAGTTCGCGGCGCGGGCGCGGCACCGACGGGTCCACCGCCCGCCCGTAGAGCTGGGCCACCTCGTCGGCCGCGACCGCGCCGGTGTTGGTCACCTCGAAGGCGACCCGCACCCCGGACTCCGTCACGTCGGCCGCCAACTCCCCGTAGGCGAAGGCCGTGTAGGACAGGCCGTGGCCGAAGGGGAACAGCGGGCCGCCCTCGAAGTAGAGATAGGTCTGGCGGCCGCCGATCACGTCGTAGTCGAGGAGTTCCGGCAGGTCGGCGTCGTCGGCGTACCAGGTCTGCGGCAGCCGTCCGGCGGGGGAGACGTCCCCGGCGAGCACGCGCGCGAGTGCCGTGCCGGCCGCCTGGCCGCCGTGCGCGGTCCACAGCACCGCCGGGAGGTCCGCCGGGTCCACCGCGTA
Organism: Streptomyces cellulosae; assembly: GCA_014655195.1. Taxonomy (GTDB): domain Bacteria; phylum Actinomycetota; class Actinomycetes; order Streptomycetales; family Streptomycetaceae; genus Streptomyces; species Streptomyces cellulosae. The sequence continues at coordinate 118,772 of BNBH01000022.1, forward strand.
CGGGTAGGCCGACACCAGGGTCAGCACCGTGCGCGGGTTGGCCGCGCGGGCGGCGCGCAGCAGCCGCTCCTGCTGGGCGGGCAGGCGCAGGGTGGTGCGGTCCTCGGTCTCCCTGCCGTTGATGTGCGGGTCGTTGCCCGCGACCACCACGACCACGTCGGCCGCGGCGGCGGCGCGGGCCACGGCGTCCTCGCCGCGCTCGGTGACGACCACCTCGAACACCTCGGGCTCGCCCTCGGCGGCCCGCACCCCGTCCGGGGTGACCCGCACGGGATGCCCGGTGCCCAGGTGTCGCAGCAGCCGGCCGTCCCCGTGCGGCTCCAGCCGGAACGTCTCCTGCACGATCCAGCCGCCCGGCTGGTCGGCGGAGGCGCGCAGGTATCCGTCGTCGGCGACCGACAGGTACCGGCCGTCCGGGGCGCGCAGGGTGAGCACGCCGTCGCCCCAGTCGACGAGGGCGAGTCCGGTGCCCTCCGGGGCGGTGGTGAGCGGCGGCAGGTCGGTGCGGCCCGCGAGCAGCGCCGGGTCGAGGGCGCCCTCCTCGCCGCGCGCCGTGTCCGGGGCGTCGGGGGCGGGCGGCACGTGCAGGAAGGCGCCGGCGGAGGTGCGCAGCAGGACGCGGTCGACGCCCTCCGCGAATTCCACACGGTCGGGGCCGAACCGCTCGTACAGGCTCTCCAACGGGGTGGAGCGGTGGATCAGGCTGCCGCTGTACCAGTCGAGCTTGCACTCGTCGGCGAGCAGTCCGACGACGGCGACCCGGCATTCCGGCGCGAGCGGCAGCAGGCCGTCGTTCTTGAGCAGCACGACCGCCTGCTCGGCGGCCTCCTGGGCGAGCGCCCGGTGCTCGGGGGTGTCGAAGGCCCGCTCGTCGGCGTACGGGTCACGGCCGGGGTCGAACTCGCCGAGCCGGAACCGCACCGACAACTGCCGACGGACCGCCGTGTCGATGTCCTCCTCGGTCAACAGGCCCTGGTCCAGCGCCCCCTTGATGCGGCTGACGATGGTCGAGCTGTCGGTGCCGTGGTCGGTGAAGCTGTCGACGCCCGCGCGCAGCGCCGCCGCCGTGGCCTCCTCGTGCGTGTCGAAGTAGTGCTCGGAGTCGACCAGGTTGGACGGGGCGCCCGCGTCCGAGCAGACCAGCAGCTCCTCGTCGGTCCAGGCGCGCAGATGCTCGCGCAGATAGGGCGACACATGGTTGGGGCGGCCGTTGACCAGGTTGTACGCCGGCATCACCCCGGCCACCGCGCCCGCCTGAACGGCGTCGCGGAAGGCGCGCAGGTCGTACTCGTGCAGCACGCGCGGCCGGACCGAGCTGGACGTGGTGTCCCGGCGCGTCTCGTTGTTGTGCGCCAGCCAGTGCTTGAGGACGGGCGCGGTCCGCCAGTACACGGGGTGGTCGCCGCGCAGGCCGCGGGTGTAGGCGGTGGCGATCGCCGAGGTGAGGCGCGGATCCTCCGAGTAGCCCTCCTCGTTGCGGCCCCACAGCGGGTGGCGCAGCAGGTTCACGGTGGGCGCCCAGACGTTGAGGCCGACCCGCTCGTCGCGGGCGCGCATCGCGCGGGTCTCCCGGGAGACCGCCTCGCCCACCCGGCGCACCAGGTCGTCGTTCCAGGTCGCGCCCAGCCCGACGGCCTGCGGGAAGACGGTCGCCGGGCCCATCCAGGCGACCCCGTGCAGGGCCTCCTGGCCGGTGCGGAACGCGGCGACGCCCAGCCGCTCGACGGCGGGACCGAACTGGTGCAGGAAGCCGATCCTCTCGTCCAGGGTGAGCCGCGACAGAAGGTCGTCGATGCGCTCGGCGAACGGCAGGTCCGGGTCGCGGAACGGCGGCGTGGGCGGGGTGGGTGCGGTCACGTGGGTCCCCTCGGGATGGAGCGCTACGGCGCTTTCGAAGCGCTTCGATGCTCAAGGGATGCCAGGGTGGGTGTCAAGCATCCCGGTTCCTGGACCACTGAGTCCTCAGGTCACGCGTGGGTTCGACTCTCCTGACTCTCCTCCCTAGTGATCGCACATCCGTCTCAGGAATTATCGGACCGGGCCTTGTGTGCCACTGGGTGTTCACTTAACCTCGCAGCAACATCGAAGCGCTTCGACAGCGAGGCCGCCGTGATGGCGTGCACCTTCCGCCGGACGACCGCTTCCGATCGGCCAGTTCCACCGAAGACACCACAGCCGACGGCCACCTGCCGGGTGTCCTGGTGCGCCACGAAGGGTTGACGCAATGACGCCGAACGCCGCTTCCTCCTCCGGTCCGAGCCGGAGAGGCTTCCTCACCTCCACGGCGGCAGCCACCGCGGCGGTCGCCGTGGGCTCGCCGCTGCTGGCCGCCTGCGGCGGCGGGGGCCAGGAGGGCCGCAAGGAAGGCACCACCTCGGGCAAGGAAGCCGCGAAGATCCTCCCGGCGTTCGTGGCGTCGAGCGTCGTCACGCCCGACATTCCGGCGAAGAACGGCTCGGCGGCCGGCTTCACCCGGGCGATACCGACGGCCGAGCTGAAGACCTCCGTGCCGAAGACGCTCGGCAGCGGCGGCAAGCTGAAGATCATGTCCCCGTTCTGGGGCACCCCGCCGAGGGGCGACAACCCGTACTACACGGCGATGAACAAGGCCGTCGGCGTCGACGTCACCTGGCAGAACCAGGACGGCGTCACCTACGACCAGAAGCTCGGCGCGGTGCTCGCCTCCAGCGAGATCCCCGACGTGGTGGTCGTCCCCGGCTGGAACCTGATGGGCCGCATCCCCAGCGCGGTCAACGCCAAGTTCGCCGACCTCGGCCCCTACCTCTCCGGCGACAAGGTGAAGGACTACCCGAACCTCGCCGCCGTCCCCACCGAGGCATGGCAGCGCGGCATCTTCGGCGGCCGGCTGCGCGGCATCCCCATGCCCGCCCCCTACGTCACCGACATCGCGCCGCTCTACCGCAAGGACCTCTTCGCGAAGAAGGGCTACACCGTCCCGGGCAGCCCCGACGAGTTCCTGGCCTGGGCGAAGGAGGCGACCGACGCGAAGTCCAAGCTGTGGGCGTGCGACGACATGAAGTGGACGGCGTTCCACGTCTTCGGCGTCCTCTCCGGCGGCGACAAGGCGCTGTGGTGGAACCTGGAGGGCGACAAGCTGGTCAACCGCATCGAGACCGAGCAGTACCTCGAGGCGCTGGAGTGGACCCGCAAGCTGTACGCCGCCGGAGTGGTCCACCCCGACGCGGTGCAGGGCGAGTCCGGCGGTGACGCGGGCAACCGGTTCACCGCCGGAGAGGTGCTGGTCTACAACCAGAACATCTCCGACTGGTGGGGCAAGACCGCCGAACAGCGCACGCAGAACGCCGACTTCGAGATGGAGGCGTTCGACTACTTCGGCCCCGACGGCGGCGACCCCACGCTGTGGGCGGTCCAGCCGTCCAACATCTTCACCTTCGTCTCCAAGAAGGCCTCCGAGCAGCAGATCAAGGACCTCCTCGCGCTCTGCAACTTCTGCGCCGCACCCTACGGCACCAAGGAGTTCATGCTCACCGCCTACGGCGTCGAGGGCACCGACTACACCGTCGAGAAGGGCCTGCCGGTCAAGACCCAGCAGGGCATCAACGAGGTCAACGGCGCCTACGACTACACCGGCAACCCGGCCCCGTACATCGCCTACCCCGACCTGCCCCAGGTCAGCAAGGGGATGGTCGAGTGGCAGCAGCGCATGGGCGCCTTCACCAAGAAGTCGTCGTTCTTCGGACTGACCGTCACCGAGCCCACCCGCTGGGCCAACCTCGCCGACGACTTCGAGCAGCTCGAGGACGACGTGGTGCGCGGCCGCAAGAAGATCAGCGACGTGCAGCAGGCCGTGTCCGACTGGAGGAGCAGGGGCGGCGACGGACTGCGCGACTGGTACCGCAAGCTGCTCGACGACAACGGCTCGGCCGACTGACCCGGGGCGAGGCGAGGAGACGGCCGTGTCGCACAGCACGGTGCCTCGGGGGACGACCGAGGCACAGACATCCCCGCAGGACGAGGACGGGACGACCCGGACCCCGAAGGTCCCGGCCCCGTCCGGGAAGGGCGGGCGCGGGCCCCGCGCGAAGAAGGCCGGACGGCTCCCGTTCGGGATCCGATGGCGGCGCGACCGCACGCTGATCCTGATGACCGTGCCCGCCCTGCTGCTGGTCCTGGTGTTCAACTACGTGCCGATCCTCGGCAACGTGGTCGCCTTCCAGGACTACGACCCCTATCTCAGCGAGAACGGCTTCGTCGCCATCTTCGAGAGCCCGTGGACCGGGTTCGAGCAGTTCGAACGAATCTTCGCCGACTCGGCCTTCTGGCACGCGGTGCGGAACACGTTCGTGCTGTTCTTCCTCCAGCTGGTGCTCTACTTCCCGGTCCCGATCCTGCTCGCGCTGCTCATCAACAGCGTGGTGCGGCCCCGGGTGCGGGCGGTCGCGCAGGCGATCATGTATCTCCCGCACTTCTTCTCCTGGGTGCTCGTCGTCACCGTCTTCATGCAGATCTTCGGCGGCGCCGGCATCATCGCGCAGACCCTCCGCCGACACGGCTACGAGGGCTTCGACCTGATGACGAACCCGGAGGTCTTCAAGTACCTGGTGACCGCCGAGACCGTCTGGAAGGACGCCGGCTGGGGCATCATCGTCTTCCTCGCGGCCCTCTCCTCCGTCTCCAACGACCTGTACGAGGCCGCCGCCATGGACGGCGCGGGACGCTGGCGCCGCATGTGGCACGTCACCCTGCCCGCGCTGCGCCCGGTGATCGCCCTGCTCCTCGTGCTGCGCGTCGGAGACGCCCTCACCGTCGGCTTCGAGCAACTGCTGCTGCAGAGACAGGCGGTGGGCGTCGACGCCTCCGAGGTCCTCGACACCTACGTGTGGTGGAACGGCATCCGCAACCAGGACTTCAGCTACGCCGCCGCGGCGGGCCTCGTCAAGGGCGCGGTGGGCCTCGGCCTGGTCCTCACCGCCAACAAGGTGGCCCACCTCATGGGCGAGCAGGGGGTGTACAAGAAATGACCGCCGTCCTCGGCACCCGCCCGGACCAGGAGAAGAGCCGCGTGAAGAAGCCCGGCCGCTGGTCCGCGCCGCCCCGCCCGGTGTGGGAGGAGGAGCCCTCCCGCGCCGGACAGGCCGGCAAGGGCATCGCCCTCGGCCTCGCCTGCCTGGCGATCCTCTTCCCGCTGTGGATCGTGATCGTCACCAGTCTGCAGACCAAGAAGACCATCGACGAGGCCGGCGGCCTGGTGGTGATCCCCAAGGACATCACCTTCGTGGCCTACCAGGAGCTGCTCGGCGGCGGTCAGGTGCAGCGCGCCGCCCTGGTCAGCGTCGGCGTCACCGTCGTCGGCACGCTGTTCAGCATGGCCGTGTCCGTGCTGTGCGCCTACGGCCTGTCCCGCAGCGGCTCGCTGGGGCACCGCTGGATCCTGATGACCCTGCTCGCCACGATGTTCTTCGGCGCAGGGCTCATCCCGACGTACCTGCTGGTGCAGGCGCTCGGGCTGACCGACACCTATCTGGCGCTGATCCTCCCCAGCGCGGTGAGCGTCTTCAACATCCTGGTGCTGCGCGCGTTCTTCATGAACATCTCGCAGGAGCTGGTCGACAGCGCCCGCATCGACGGGGCGGGGGAGTGGCGCATCCTGTTCCGCATCGTGATGCCGCTGTCCCGCGCGGTCATCGCGGTCATCTCCCTGTTCTACGCGGTGGGCTACTGGAGCGCCTGGTTCAACGCCTCCATCTACCTCACCGACCAGGACATGATGCCGCTGCAGAACGTCATGATCCAGCTGGTGCAGAGGCAGGAGCGGCCCGTCGGACTGGCCGCGCAGATCAACACGGGACAGCTGTCGCCGCTGGCCATCCAGATGGCCGTGATGGTGCTGGCCCTGCTGCCGGTCGCCGTGCTCTCGCCCTTCGTCCAGAAGCACTTCAAGAAGGGGATGCTCACCGGCGCGGTCAAGGGGTGACCCCCCGTGCGGGACGCCTCCGGGCGTCCCGCACCCCGTCCGCCCCTTGCCCGAGGACCCTGACATGCCCGTGCCCTCTCCCCGCCGGCGCCCCGCGACGGCCGCTCTTCGGGGGACCCTCTGATGCCCCGCCTGGACGACGTCACCCGCGGCCGCATCCTCTACGGCGGCGACTGGAACCCCGAGCAGTGGCCCGAGGAGACCTGGGAGGAGGACGTCCGCCTGATGCGCGAGGCGGGAGTCAACTCCGTCACCCTCGGCGTCTTCTCCTGGTCCCGGATCGAACCCCGGCCGGGCGAGCGGGACTTCGGCTGGCTGGACCGGCTGATGGACCTGGCGCACGACCACGGCATCGGCGTCGTCCTCGCCACCCCCACCGCCTCGCCGCCGCCGTGGATGGGCCGGCTGCACCCGGACACGCTGCCCGTCGACGCAGACGGCCACACCGAACTGTGGGGCGGGCGCCAGCACTTCTCGCACTCCAGCGCCACCTACCGGCGCCTCGCCGCCGCGATCACCGAGGACCTGGCCGCCCGCTACGCCGCCCACCCCGCGCTCACCCTCTGGCACATCAACAACGAGTACTGCACCTACGACCACGGCGACGAGGCCGCCGCCCGCTTCCGCATCTGGCTGCGCCACCGGTACGGCACCCTCGACGCCCTCAACACCGCCTGGGGCACCGCCTTCTGGAGCCAGACCTACGGTGACTGGGAGGAGGTGCTGCCGCCCCGGCGCACCCACTACCTGAAGAACCCCGCGCAGGTCCTGGACTTCCGGCGCTTCACCTCCGACATGCTCCTGGAGTGCTTCACCGCCGAGCGGGACATCGTCCGCCGGCACACCCCGCACCTCCCGGTCACCACCAACTTCATGCCGCTGTGGTCCGGGCAGGACGCCTGGCGCTGGGCCGAGGAGGAGGACGTCGTCTCCGTCGACCTCTACCCCGACCCGGACGACCCCTTCGGCGCCCAGCACGGCGCGCTCGTGCAGGACATGACCCGCTCGCAGGCGCGCGGCCCGTGGATGCTCATGGAGCAGGCGGCCGGCGCGGTCAACTGGCGGCCCGTGAACCGCCCCAAGCCGCGCGGCCTCAACCGCCTGTGGTCCCTCCAGGCCGTGGCGCGCGGCGCGGACGCCGTCTGCTGCTTCCAGTGGCGCCAGTCCCGGCAGGGCGCCGAGAAGTACCACTCCGGCATGCTCGGCCACGCCGGCCCCGAAGGCCGCGCCCACCAGGAGGTACGCAGGCTCGGCGCCGACCTGGCGCGCATCGCCCCGCACGTGAGCGGCAGCGCGGTCACCGCCGACGTCGCCGTGCTGCACGACTGGCACGCCTGGTGGGCGGCCGACCAGGAGGGCCACCCCTCCCGGGAGACCGGCCACGCCGAACTCCTCGGCGCCTGGCACCGCGCCCTGTGGCGGGCCCATCTCACCACGGACGTCGTCCACCCCGAGCACGACCTCACCGGCCACCGGATGGTCGTCGTCCCGCAGCTGCACCTCCTCACCGACCGCGCCGCCGACAACCTCGTCGCGTACGTGCGCGGCGGCGGCACCCTGGTCTGCGGCTTCGGCACCGGCGTCGTGGACGAGGACGACCGGGTGCGGCCCGGCGGCATGGACGAGCGGCTGCGCGCCCTCTTCGGCATCCGCACCCTGCACGAGTGGTGGCCGCTGCAGCCGGGCGCGACCGTGGAGACGGAGGGCGGAGTGCACGGCACCCTGTGGTCCGAGGAACTGGAGGCCGACGGCACCGCCGACGAGACCCTCGCCTACCGGGGCGGCGAACTCGACGGACTGCCCGCCGTGCTCCGCAAGGGCAGCGCCTGGTACGTCTCCACCCTCCCCGAACCGGACGCCCTGCGGGACCTGCTCACCCGCGTCGCCGCCGGGGCGGGGGTGCGGCCGGTGCTGGACGGGCTCCCGGACGCGGTGGAGGCGGTGCGCCGGGGCGGGCTGCTGTTCCTGCTGCACCACGGGCGGGGCGAGGTCACCGTGGACGTCCCCGGCACCCACCGCGACCTGCTCACCGGCGCCACCGTCACCGGCCGGGTCACCCTCGGCCGCTACGGCGTGGCGGTGCTGGCCCCATGACCGGCGGACCCGTGCACGGCACCTGGGAGCCCCGGCCCGCCGCCCGCTGGGAGGACGCCTTCCTGTGCGGCAACGGCCGGCACGGCGCCCTCGTCCTCGGCGACCCGGATGACGACCGGACCGTCGTCACCCACCACACCCTGGTCCGCCCGAACGACGACGCGGGCAGCCGGCACCGGCTGCCGCCCCTGCTGGCCGACGCGCTCCCCGGCGTCCAGGACCGGCTGCTGTCCGGTGACCTCACCGCCGCCGAGGACTTCACCGACGGGCGCCCGCTGCAGTGGGTGCGGCCCTTCCATCCCGCCTTCCAGACCCGCCTGCGCCACCAGGAAGGCGCCGCCGACCTGACCGGCTACCGCCGCGAGGCCGACTTCGCCACCGGAGAGGCCACCGCCCGCCACGACGGCCGCACCAGCCGCGTCTTCGTCTCCCGCGCCGACGACGTGATCGTCCAGCACGTCACCGGCCGCGACCTCACCCTCCGCCTCTCCCTCGACCACCGGCTGCCGAACGCGCCCGAGCGGCTGCGCGTCGGACACGGCGCCGTCCTCACCCCGGAGGGCGCCCTGCTCAGCCTGCGCGCCCGCTACCCCGGCAGCGACCTCGCGTACACCGGGGTGACCGTGGCGGCCGTCACCGGCGGACGCACGGAACTCGCCCCGCCCGGGGTGCGGATCACCGGCGCATGCTCGGTCCTGCTGCTCACGCGGGTGCTGCGGCACACCGGCGAGGCGGACGTGGTCGCCGAGGGCCGCGCCCTGCGCGACCTGCTCACCACGGACGGGCGGGCGTACGACACGCTGCTCGACCGGCATCTCGCCCTGCACCGCACCGCATACGAACGGGTCACCCTCGACCTGGACGCAGACCCCGCCGAACGGGCGTTCCCTGGCTCGGCGTTGCTCGCCCGGCCGCGCAGCACCGCGCTGCTGGAGCGGCTGTTCGCGGCCGGCCGCTACCACCTGTTGTCGGCCGGCGGGATGTTCCCGCCCCGGCTCACCGGACTGTGGACCGGCGACTGGGACACGGCCTGGTCGGGCGGCTTCACCCTGGACGCCAACCTCAACCTCCAGACCGCGTCCGCCGCCGCGGCCGCCCTCCCGGAGGTCACCGAGGCCCTGGCGACGCTGGTCCAGGGGCAGCTGGCGCACTGGCGGGACAACGCCCGCGCCGTCTTCGGCGCCAGGGGCGTGGTCGCGCCCGCGCACACCGACGGCGAGTCCGGGCACAGCTACCACTTCAGCCGCGAGTACCCCCTGCACCTGTGGACCGCCGGCGCCGACTGGCTGCTCAAGCCCCTCGTCGACCACGACGAGACGTACGGCTCCCGCGACCCGCGCACCGCCGCCGCGCTCGGCGAACTCGCCGACTTCTACGAGGACTTCCTCACCCGCACCGGATCCGACGGCCGCCTGGTCGTCGTCCCCTCCTACTCGCCGGAGAACCGCCCCGCGAACGGCAGTTGGGGCGCGCTGAACGCGGCCATGGACCTCTCCGCCGCCCGCCACGCCCTGCACACCGCCGCCGGCTACCACCCGGACCGCGCCGACCGCCTGCGCGCCCTCGCCGACCGGCTGCCCCCGCACCGGGTCAACGCCGACGGCGCGCTGGCCGAATGGGCCTGGCCCGGTCTGGAGGACACCTACGACCACCGCCACCTCAGCCACCTCTACGGCGTCTGGCCCCTGGACGAGATCACCCCCTACGACACCCCCGAGCCGGCCCGAGCGGCCCGCCGCGCCCTGGAACTGCGCGGCCCCGAGAACGACTCCGCGCACGGCCATCTGCACCACGCCCTGATCGCCGCCCGCCTCCGGGACGGCAAACGGGTCGCCGCCGCGCTCGGCCGGGTACTCGACGGCGACTTCTTCCACGACTCCCTGATGAGCGCCCACTATCCCCGCCGCCACGTCTTCAACGCCGACGCCGCCCACACCCTGCCCGCCGTGCTGATCGAGGCGCTCGTGCAGTCCACCCCCGACCGGCTGGTGCTGCTGCCCGCTCCGCTCCCGTCGCTGCCGAGCGGCCGGCTGACCGGCGTCCGCACCCGCTTCGGCGCCGCACTCGACCTCACCTGGACACCGGACGGCGGCACCGCCGTGCTCCGGCCCGACCGCACCGCCCGCATCACCCTGTGCACCTCCGCCGGCGCCGAGCCGCTCCGTCTGGCCGCCGGCGAGGAACGCGTCGTCCCGCTGCCCGCGGCGACGCGATGACCAGGCACGTCCCCCCACCCATGGAAGGAACACCATGGCACCGAAAACCCTGCGCGGAATCGTCCGGGCGCTGATCGCCCCCGCCCTCGCGCTCGGCGCGACGGCCGGACCGGCCTCCGCGCCCGCGCACGCCGCCGTCTGGAACTCCTGCGACCAGTGGGGCAACACCACCCTGGACGGCTACACCCTCTACAACAACATCTGGGGCACCGGCGCCGGTTCGCAGTGCGTCTGGGCCAACTCCGGCACCAACTGGGGCGTCTGGGCCGACCACCCGAACACGGGCGGCATCAAGTCCTACCCGAACAGCAAAAAGGTGATCAACAAGCCCATCTCCTCGCTGACTTCGCTCACCAGCACCTACCGGGTCACCGTCCCGTCGGCGGGCGCGTACAACACGTCGTACGACATCTGGGACACGGACTACGACTACGAGATCATGCTCTGGGTCAACTACAACGGAGCCGTGGGCCCCCTCGGCACCGCGCAGGGCACCGTGAGCCTCGGCGGCCACACCTGGAACGTCCACAAGGGGAACAACGGCGCCAACGAGGTCTTCTCGTTCCTGCGCACCTCGGACTCGACGTCCGGCACCGTCGACATCCTCCCCGTCCTGAAATGGATCAAGGACACCAAGGGCTGGATGGGCAACGAGACCATCGGCGACGTGCAGTTCGGCTACGAGATCACCTCGTCCGCCGGCGGCCTCGACTTCCGCACCGACAGCCTGACCGTCTCGGGCGGCTGACACACACTCCCCTGTGCCGTCCGCACCGGTGCGGACGGCACAGGGCCGGTCAGCGCACCGGCGCGGGACCCGAACTCGCCCGGACCGTCAGCTCCGGCGGCAGCAGCACGACCTCGTCGCCGCCCCGCCCGTCGAGCTTGGCGACCAGTTGCTCCACGGCGTGCCGGCCCATCTCCTGGGCGGGCAGGGACACCGACGTCAGCCGCACCGACGCCTGCACGGCGACCTGCTCCGGGCAGACCGCCACCACCGAGACGTCCTCGGGCACGGCGCGCCCCTGCTGCCGAAGCAGGGCGAGGAGCGGCTCGACCGCGGCCTCGTTCTGCACCACGAAGCCGGTGGTGTCCGGGCGTTCGTCGAGGATGCGGGCGACCGTCACGGCCGTCGCGTCGTACCCGCCCTCGCAGGGGCGGTGCAGCAGCCGCAGTCTCAGCTCCCGGGCGCGGGAGCGCAGTCCGTCCAGGGTGCGCTCGGCGAAACCGGTGTGCCGCTCGTAGACCGCCGGGGCCTCGCCGATGACGGCGACGTCCCGGTGGCCCAGCCCGGCCAGGTGCTCCACGCACAGCGCGCCGGTCGCCTTGAAGTCGAGGTCCACGCAGGTCAGGCCGGTGGTGTCGGCGGGCAGCCCGATCAGCACGGCCGGCTGGGATGACTCCCGCAGCAGCGGCAGGCGCTCGTCGTCCAGCTCGACGTCCATGAGGATCATGCCGTCGGCGAGACCGCTCCCGGCGACCCGGCGAACCGCGTCCGGGCCCTCCTCGCCGGTGAGCAGCAGCACGTCGTACCCGTGGGTGCGGGCGGTGGTGGCGACCGCGATGGCGATCTCCATCATCACCGGCACGTACATGTCGGTCCGCAGCGGCACCATCAGGGCGATGATGTTGGACCTGCTGCTGGCCAGGGCGCGGGCGCCCGCGTTGGGGTGGTAGCCGAGCTCGCGGATGGAGCGCTCGACCCGCTGCCGGGTGGTCGCGGAGATCGACCGCTTGCCGCTGAGGACGTAGCTCACCGTGCTCGCCGAGACTCCGGCGTGCTGGGCGACCTCGGCGAGGGTGACCATCCGGCATTCTCCCAGGGTGTGAAGCGCTTCGACAGTGCACAGAAGCGGTAAAGAAGCTTATGAGAACCGGTTCGACCCTAGACCCCGGAGGGTCGTGATGTCCAGACAGTCGAAGCGCTTCGACAGGGACCTTGCACGCGACCACCGCCGTACGGGGATCGGCCGGACGGCGGCACGAAGGGTGGTGGGGTCGCTACGAATCGGGTACATACGATCGAGTAGCACCGGTCCGTACCGCAATGACTCCATCCTATTCGCGGCGAGGTGAGCCTCATGTCCGCAGTACCCGAGACACCCGCGGCCCCGTCCCGGCCGACCGTCACCGAACGTGAGGCCCGGCAGGTCGCCGAGGCGGCGAGGGAGCAGGACTGGCGCAAGCCCAGCTTCGCCAAGGAACTGTTCCTCGGACGCTTCCGGCTCGACCTCATCCACCCCCACCCGCTCCCCGCCGACGAGGACGTCCGCCGCGGCGAGGAGTTCCTGGCCGGGCTGCGCGACTTCTGCGAGACGAAGGTCGACGGCGCCCTGATCGAACGCGAGGCGCGCATCCCCGACGAGGTGATCAACGGGCTCAAGGAGCTCGGCGCCCTCGGCATGAAGATCGACACCAAGTACGGCGGCCTCGGCCTCACCCAGGTGTACTACAACAAGGCCCTCGCCCTGGTCGGCTCCGCCAGCCCCGCCATCGGCGCGCTGCTCTCCGCGCACCAGTCGATCGGCGTGCCCCAGCCGCTGAAGATCTTCGGCACGCGGGAGCAGAAGGAGACGTTCCTGCCGCGTTGCGCCCGCACCGACATCTCCGCCTTCCTGCTCACCGAGCCCGACGTCGGCTCCGACCCGGCCCGCCTCGCCACCACGGCGGTACCGGAGGGCGACGAGTACGTGCTGGACGGCGTGAAGCTGTGGACCACCAACGGCGTGGTCGCCGACCTGCTCGTCGTCATGGCCCGCGTCCCGAAGTCCGAGGGCCACCGGGGAGGCATCACCGCGTTCGTCGTGGAGGCGGACTCCGAGGGCGTCACCGTGGAGAACCGCAACGCCTTCATGGGCCTGCGCGGCCTGGAGAACGGCGTCACCCGCTTCCACCGCGTGCGCGTCCCCGCCTCGCACCGCATCGGGGAGGAGGGCCAGGGCCTGAAGATCGCCCTGACCACCCTCAACACCGGACGGCTCTCGCTGCCCGCGATGTGCGTCGGCGCCGGCAAGTGGTGCCTGAAGATCGCCCGCGAGTGGTCCGCCGAGCGCGAGCAGTGGGGCAAGCCCGTCGCGCTGCACGAGGCCGTCGGCTCCAAGATCGCGTTCATCGCGGCGACCACCTTCGCCCTGGAGGCCGTGGTCGACCTCTCCTCGCAGATGGCCGACGAGGACCGCAACGACATCCGCATCGAGGCCGCCCTCGCCAAGCTCTACGGCTCCGAGACGGCCTGGCTGATGGCCGACGAACTGGTCCAGATCCGCGGCGGCCGCGGCTTCGAGACCGCCGACTCGCTCCGCGCCCGCGGCGAACGCGCCGTCCCCGCCGAGCAGATGCTGCGTGACCTGCGCATCAACCGCATCTTCGAGGGCTCCACCGAGATCATGCACCTGCTGATCGCGCGCGAGGCCGTCGACGCCCACCTGTCCGTCGCGGGCGACCTCATCGATCCGGACAAGACCCTCGGCGACAAGGCACGGGCGGGCGCGAGCGCCGGCGCCTTCTACGCCAGGTGGCTGCCGAAGCTGGTCGCGGGACCCGGCCAGCTCCCGGGCACGTACGGCGAGTTCAAGCACGGCATCGACCTGTCCCCGCACCTGCGCTACGTCGAGCGCACCTCCCGCAAGCTGGCCCGCTCCACCTTCTACGCCATGTCCCGCTGGCAGGGGCGGATGGAGACCAAGCAGGGCTTCCTCGGCCGGATCGTCGACATCGGCGCCGAACTGTTCGCGATGAGCGCCGCCTGCGTCCGCGCGGAACTGCTGCGCGGCCGGGGCGACCACGGCCTGGAGGCCTACCAGCTCGCCGACGCCTTCTGCCGCCAGGCGCGACTGCGCGTCGAGGAGCTGTTCGGCCGGCTCTGGAGCAACACCGACGACCTCGACCGCAAGGTCGTGAAGAACGTCCTCGGCGGCTCCTACACGTGGCTGGAGGAAGGCGTCATCGACCCCTCCGACGACGGCCCCTGGATCGCCGACGCCACCCCGGGCGAGAGCACCCGGGAGAACGTCCGCCGCCCGATCCGCTGAGCGCCCCGGGGAGGGGCCGGCCACGGCGCGCGTCCCCTCCCTCCGCTCCCCGCGCACGGCGGACACGCCCCCGGGGTACCGGGGCGGGGGCCCGACGGCCGCCGCGACCGGACACAATGGGGGCCATGACCGACGCTCCAGCCCCCCTCGCCGACCCGCACCTGGTGTACGACCCCGTCGCGGGAGACGGCCCGAAGGACGTGGTGATCCTCGGCTCCACCGGGTCGATCGGCACCCAGGCCATCGACCTCGTGCTGCGCAACCCCGACCGCTTCCGGGTCACCGCCCTGTCCGCCCACGGCGGCCGGGTCGCCCTCCTCGCCGAGCAGGCGCACCGCCTGCGGGTGCGCACGGTCGCCGTCGCCCGCGAGGACGTCGTGCCGGAGCTGCGCGAGGCGCTGTCCGCGCGGTACGGCGCGGGGGAGCCGCTGCCGGAGATCCTCGCCGGGCCCGACGCGGCCACGCGGGTCGCCGCCTCCGACTGCCACACCGTCCTGAACGGCATCACCGGCTCCATCGGGCTCGCCCCGACCCTCGCCGCCCTGGAGGCGGGCCGCACCCTCGCCCTCGCCAACAAGGAGTCGCTCATCGTGGGCGGCCCGCTGGTGAAGGCGCTGGCCAAGCCCGGTCAGATCATCCCCGTCGACTCCGAGCACGCGGCGCTGTTCCAGGCGCTGGCCGCCGGCACCCGCGCCGACGTCCGCAAACTGGTCGTCACCGCCTCCGGCGGGCCCTTCCGCGGCCGCACCCGGCAGGAGCTGGCGGCGGTCACCGTCGAGGACGCCCTCGCCCACCCCACCTGGGCCATGGGCCCGGTCATCACGATCAACTCCGCGACCCTCGTCAACAAGGGCCTGGAAGTCATCGAGGCGCACCTCCTCTACGACATTCCCTTCGACCGCATTGAGGTGGTCGTGCATCCCCAGTCGTATGTCCACTCGATGGTTGAGTTCACGGACGGATCGACACTGGCCCAGGCGACGCCCCCCGACATGCGGGGGCCGATCGCCATCGGCCTCGGCTGGCCCGAACGGGTCCCCGACGCGGCCCCGGTCTTCGACTGGAGCAAGGCCTCCACCTGGGAGTTCTTCCCCCTCGACAACGAGGCCTTCCCCTCGGTGAACCTCGCCCGGCACGTCGGCGAACTCGCGGGGACCGCCCCCGCGGTGTTCAATGCCGCGAACGAGGAGTGCGTCGAGGCCTTCCGCACCGGTGCGCTGCCGTTCCTCGGCATCATCGACACGGTCACCCGGGTGGTCGAGGAACACGGAACGCCCGCCGCGGGAACCTCACTGACCGTGCCGGACGTCCTCGAAGCGGAGACCTGGGCCCGAGCGCGGGCCCGCGAACTGACAGCCCGGACGGCGAGCGCGGAGGCGCGTGCATGACGACCCTGATGTTCATCCTCGGCATAGTCGTCTTCGCGGCCGGCCTGCTGTTCTCCATCGCCTGGCACGAACTGGGGCACCTGTCCACGGCCAAGATGTTCGGCATCCGCGTGCCGCAGTACATGGTCGGCTTCGGCCCGACCATCTGGTCACGGCACAAGGGCGAGACCGAGTACGGCGTCAAGGCGATCCCGTTCGGCGGCTACATCCGCATGATCGGCATGTTCCCGCCGGGCCCCGACGGCAAGCTGGAGGCCCGCTCCACCTCTCCGTGGCGCGGCATGATCGAGGACGCCCGCTCCGCCGCCTTCGAGGAGTTGCGGCCCGGCGACGAGAAGCGCCTGTTCTACACGCGCAAGCCGTGGAAGCGGGTCGTCGTCATGTTCGCCGGCCCGTTCATGAACCTGATCCTCGCGGTCGTGCTGTTCCTCATCGTGCTGATGGGCTTCGGCATCCAGCAGCAGACCACCACCGTCAGCTCCGTCTCCCAGTGCGTGATCTCCCAGAGCGAGAAGCGCGACGACTGCCGGAAGTCCGACCCGCAGTCGCCGGCCGCCGCGGCCGGCATGAAGGCCAAGGACAGGATCGTCGCCTTCGACGGGGTCCGCACCGACGACTGGGGCAAGCTGTCCGACCTCATCCGTGACAGCGCCGGCAAGACCGTCCCGATCGTCGTCGAGCGCGACGGCGAGGAGGTGACGCTGCAGGCCACGATCGCCACCAACATGGTCGCGAAGAAGGACGGCAACGGCGCCTACGTCGAGGGCGAGTACGTCAAGGCCGGCTTCCTCGGCTTCAGCGCGGCCACCGGCGTCGTCAAACAGGACCTCGGCGAGTCCGTGACCTGGATGACCGACCGGGTCGGCGACGCGATCGACTCCCTCGCCGCCCTGCCGTCGAAGGTCCCCGCCCTGTGGGACGCGGCCTTCGGCGACGGACCGCGCGAACCGGACTCCCCGATGGGCGTCGTCGGCGCCGCCCGCGTCGGCGGCGAGATCGCCACCCTCGACATCCCGGCCTCGCAGCAGCTCGCGATGTTCGTGATGCTCCTCGCGGGATTCAACCTCTCCTTGTTCCTGTTCAACATGCTCCCGCTGCTGCCGCTCGACGGCGGACACATCGCGGGCGCCCTGTGGGAGTCGCTGCGCCGCAACCTCGCCAGACTGCTGCGCCGCCCCGACCCGGGCCCCTTCGACGTGGCGAAGCTGATGCCCGTCGCCTACGTCGTGGCGGGGATCTTCGTCTGCTTCACGATCCTCGTCCTGATCGCGGACGTGGTGAACCCGGTGCGCATCTCCTGACCTGCCCGCACCACGACACCCGTTGTTCACGACGGCCCGGAACCGTGGTGTTCCGGGCCGTCGCCCTTTGGGCGGGTTTAAGGGCGCGATGTGCTCGAGCCTTGGCCATTGCCGTAATCTCGGAGCCCGGAGCCCGCTGCTCACGGGGAGCCGGACCTTGATCCACGACTTGGGGTTGCACAGCAGATGACTGCGATTTCTCTCGGCATGCCGTCCGTCCCGACCACGCTCGCCGTGCGCCGGAAGAGCCGGCAGATCCAGGTCGGATCCGTGGCGGTGGGCGGTGACGCCCCGGTGTCGGTGCAGTCGATGACGACCACGCGCACCTCGGACATCGGCGCGACGCTGCAGCAGATCGCGGAGCTGACCGCCTCGGGCTGCCAGATC
>BNBH01000023.1 GCA_014655195.1 Streptomyces cellulosae
CCGCCACCGCACCAGCGTCCTGTTCGCCATGCTCCGCGACGGAACCTTCTACGAACCGAGAAGCCCCCGACTCGCTTGACGAAGGACATAGAGGCACCCCCCCGCTGCGGCACGCTCCACTTCGCGGCTGCCGACGCGACCGAAGCACGTGGGTTCGACATGCGTTTCGGCGCGTTGAACCCGGTGCGTGGTCATCCCGACATCACCAACCCCGCGTGAACCTTCTCCTGTTGGGGCGCTCTCGGGACAGGAGCAGCCGTGTCGCACATCGAACAGCAGACGCGTTCCGCGTGGGACGCCTACGGGCAGCACCACTTGAAGCGCGGTACGCCCTTGCCGGACGTGGACCGGATCACCTGGGGCCCCGGCCTGGACGGGCCGGGCGACGAGGTCCTCGGTGACCTGGAGGGTCTACGGGTCCTCGACCTGGGCTGCGGTACTGGGCCGCACGCCGCGCCTACGGCTCACGGGCCGACGGCGTCGACGCCTCTTCCAGCCAGATCGAACGGGCCCGCGCCCACCACCCCGACGTGCCGGGGCTGCGCCTGTTCCACGCGGACGCCGTCGATCACCTGCGCCAGGCGGAGCCCTACGACGTGATCTACTCCGTCAGCCCGGTCCACTTCTTCGACCCGCACCGCCTTTCCCGGCCCTGGCCGGCTCGTTGGCTCCCGGCGGCCGTCTGTCCTTCACGGTGCTGCACACCAACTCCAACGGTCACGGCCCCAGTTCGACACCTACGCCATGCCCTGAGCTCCTGCACCCGGCGGGCGGCGGCACCCTCACGCTGCACATGTGGGTCCTCACCCCGGACCTGTGGGAGTCCCTGCTCACCCGACACGGCCTGGAGGTGCGCGGGGTCATCGCCCTGGACGCACCGGAGGGGAGCAGCCGGGCGTCGTACCGACTTTTCGAGGCCCGGCGGCCGGACAATTGAGCGGCGCTGGTCCCCCGTGCTCAGCGGGCCGCCTGGGGTTCCGGGGCCTGCACCCGCGTCCACCGGGCCGTAGAGGCGGGCCGTGCTCAGGACGGGGCAGTCCGACCAGCCGGGGTGCGGTGTGGGACCAGGAAGGAGACCCGCGGCGCGAACGGCGCCGGAACCCGCTGGCGCCCGCAGACGAACCTCGGCGTCACGAGGAACCCCCGGACTTCATGTGACGCCCATCAGCCCAACTCCGAGCCGTTGCCCTGTTTCTCCCTCCCAAGCGGCAGATCTCCGGTGTCCCCGTGCAACCCCGCCGACACGGCCGCGAGCCGCAGCGCCAGGTCGCCCTCGTCACGGTCGAACTGCCCGGCCCGCAAGGTGAGCCGGCGCCGGACGGGGTCCTCGGCGGCTTCACACCATGCCGTGCGGTCGCCCTCCCGCAGGCGGGCGAGATCGGCGCGGCCCGCCGCGAGCACCGCTCCCACAGCGGGGGACCGTCCAGGCCCAGCCTGTCGTACGCGCACCCCTCCTCTGCGTGGAGCAGATCGAAGTCCGGCTCAGTGCGCAGCAGCGCGGCACGCAGGCTGACCACCAGCTCGAGCGGGGCGCTTTCCGGGAAGCCCAGCGCCGCACGGAGCTCGGCATGCTCCTCGTCGATTCCGTGGTGCTCACGGATCTCGTCCTCGGTCTCCGTGACGCGCGCCAGGATCTTCTCCATGCCGTCGTCCGGCGACAAGTGGGTGTAGCCGCGCCAGCCGGGCAGCCGATCACCAATTCCAGGGCCTCGTCGACACTGGAGCCGATGATCCCAGCCGTGCCCTCCGAGTCGGCGTAGAGCACAGCACCGAGCCGTCCGCGCACACGAAGTACGTGCCGCCGGTATCGTCCCCGGCCATCACCTCCAGGGGTCGCCCGAGGTGAGGCGCACCTCCTCAACATGGCCGTGGACGGCCCGGTCGAGGTCGAAGTCGCAGGGTCAGGCGGCCAGTTCGGCCAGGCGGCCGTCCTGCCGCAGCCGCCGTAGCGCGTGGTCATTCATGTCACGGGAAGTAACACCGTCCACCGACTATGGACTCGCGGCCCCTCCTGCCGAGCGGTGCCTTCCCCTTCCCCTTCCACGCACGACCGGCGCACCCTCCCCTGTACAGGCCCCGCCCGTGCACCCGCCCCCGCCCTCTCTCAACGCCATTCCAAGAACACCGTGCCGTCGGTCAAGAGGTCCGCAGAGATGGGAACCGCCACGCCCTCCCCCGATGTCGACACCACCCGGAAGTCATCCAGTCCCAGCGGGCCCCCCGAACGGTCGTTGGGCAGGTGAACGGACACGATGAACCTCTCACCGTCCGCCGAGACCACCATCCCCTCGGCGACCCTGCCGTCGTCCTCACGTATCACGGCGACGGCGTTCCCCTCGGCACGACCGCTCCGAGTGTTCACCGTCCGGAACGAACCGGACTGAGTGCGGCACAGCACTCGTTCACCGTCGACCCAGCCGACGACGCCGAGACACCCGTTGAGCAGGGTGGCGGTGCGACCCGACGCCGCGTTGAGCGGTCCCGAGGAGGCCCGGGTACGGAAGACATGCCCGTAGATCTTGGGTGCGGTCGCCGTGAAACGACGACCGTCGGGCGCGAGACGGACCATGTCGGCCTGGACCGCGTGCGGCGGCTTCCCCGAGACTGTCAAAGGAAGGTCGTGCCCCGTCGCCGGGCCCTGGTCGGACAGGCGATGATCCCCCTCCGTGGACCGCGAGCCGATCCTGCGCTCGCCGTCAGCGGTGAAGTAGGTGAACCACACGCTCCGCCCGTCCGGGGCCATCACGGCGTTCTGCTCGACATCGCTCTCCGCGTCGCTGAGGCGCACGAAGTCGTCGGCGTTGCCACCGCTTTCCACATAGCCGGCGTGTGTCGTCCTGCCGTCCGCGTCCCGGAGCACCACCGCCATGCGGGTGTACGCGAGGTCGAAGAGTGCACGGACCCGGGGAGTGACGTACTCCAAGTCGTCCACGGCGTAGGGAGACGGGCTGTCCGGAGTGACTCCGCAGAGCTCCACGAGAGGGCTGTGGACAGCCTGCACGCCCGGATAGTTGGTGAACGCGGCGTCCACCGGGATGAAGAAGTTCCGTGTGTCGAGCAGTTCCCACCGCTCGGGGTCCCAGGCCTGGACATCCACCCCGGCGTACCGCGCGCCCATGTTGCATGTGGCGGTGACGACCGTGTCCTCACGGGTGAACGGGCCGTCCGGAAGGGCATATCCCCGGTTGCCCCAGTAGGGCGCCGAGGGAACCGGCTCCGGCCTCTTCTCATCGTCGGACGCCGAAGAGCCGCAGCCTTGGACACACAGGACGGTCAGCACGGCAGCCAGCACCGCGACCCGGCCCGTCAGCGCAGACCGTAACAATCGTCCCCCTCGGGCATCTCGTCGCACGACGTCCAGGGCATCGCCCCGAAGACCCAGCTATGCCGGGGGTTCTCCGGGACGGACTCCGTGCGGATGCGCAGCGGCTCGCCCTTGTCGTCCTGCAGTTGGACCCAACGCCCTTCCGGCCGGTAGGTGTCGTTGTAGTGGACCCGGATGCCCCACTCGCACACCTGCCCTCGCGGCGCGATGCCTTCCACCCGGAGTCCGCCCGAGGACTGGCCGTTGCCCACCTCGATGAAACGACTGCCGAAATAGGGCTCGCCCTGTCCCTGGGTATCGTCGGTCAGCACCGGTTCGTCGGCGCGGGACGGAAGATGGAGGCGGATGCCTTCATAGGCGGCCCCGCCCTGAGGCGGTTGGCCGACGACGGCCTGCGCGGTGCTCTTCCTGCACGTGAGGTCCGTGACCTCCCAGTCGTTGATGGCCACCGCGTACTGGCGCGTGCTCATCACAGTCATCTTGAAGGTGTCCGAAACCTCCATGGACCCATGGGCGGTTTGCTCCAGGTACCGCTGCGGAGCGTGCTCCAGGTACGGCGCGTAGGCGAGCGGACGGCCGCCCAGTGACTTGAGGTACGAGAAGACGTCCGAACTGGCTTTCATCTTGCGGACCTCTTCGTCGGTCAACGTCCGGTCGAGCACCATGACCCATTCGGAAGGCGCGCTCTGCTCGGGCTGCACGGACACCGTGAACGGCGGCTGGCCGGCGTCGTACGCCTTGTTGGAGTCGTTCTCCTTGCTGACGCTCGGCTCGATCATGAGGTACGCCAGCAGCGCCCCGCCCAGCATGCCCAGCACTGTGCTCACCGCCGCCACGGCCAACCACAGCCTCCGTTTGCGCCGGGAGGCTCCGGCAGGCACGCCGAGGGCTTCGGGGAGGACCGCCCGCAGACCGTCGTCAGCCACGGTGCCCGGTCCTGGTGACGCCGGGGGCGGAGGCGGCACATCCGGCGGTCGCGTCGGCGGGGGCGGTACGTGGGCGGGCGGTGAAGCCCCGTTCGAGGCTCCGCCCTGTCCCGCCGGCCCCGAGGTGGTGCCTCCGTCGCCGTCCCCGGCAGTGTTCGGCCCGGGTTCCGGTGTCCCGCCCGATGGCGCGGTCGCCGTCATGTCGTCCCCTCACGACGTGATGGATGATGTTCGCGCTCGGCGCCCGACGCCGAGCCGCAACCGCAACCGCTGGCCCCGCTGTCGCGCACCGTCCG
The DNA here is from genome assembly GCA_014655195.1 of Streptomyces cellulosae. GTDB lineage: Bacteria > Actinomycetota > Actinomycetes > Streptomycetales > Streptomycetaceae > Streptomyces > Streptomyces cellulosae. The sequence continues at coordinate 4,548 of BNBH01000023.1, forward strand.
TCCCTCACGACCCACCATAGGGTCAACACCTGTACCTGTCCGCAGAGTTGACAGCCCGCTTGCCCACTACACGTCGGCGCCGCCCGCCATGTACAGCCCCCTGCCGTACAGGCGTACCTGCTGGTCACACGCCGATCGTCGCGGAGACGGCAGCCGGGGCACGCACCCCGCGGCCCGTCCGGCCGCGGGAAGGTCTGGGGGAACGCGCCATGAAAGACGCGCCGACGCACGCTGCCGGCATCGACGCCGACATCGACGTGGACGAGGCCGACGAGACCGCCGACCGCAAGGTCGTCGAAGAGGAACAGGCTCAGATCAAGGACTTCGTCAAAGGCCTGAGCGCGGACGACATCAAGTCGGGCAACTGGTTCACCAAGCTCGCCGCCCACGCGATGAACGCGTACACCGAGAAGGTCGACTGGCAGTACTTCCAGGACCGGTACGCGGGTGTGCCCGCGGACGTCATCGTGGACCAGCGGATCAAAATGGCGGCCCTCTACGCCGCGCTCGAAGGCGGGCTCTCCGCCGGCGCGTACACGGCGACTGTCGCCGCCACCATCGGCAGCCTCGGAGGCGCCTCGCCGGCAACCGTGCCGGCGGCCGTGGCGACCATAATGGCTGGTGGGTCACAGATGGATGGGGAACGTGGAGTGCACCACGAATCCATGCGGGCGGGACGCGTCGCGTTTCAGGACGACTCGCGCCGCGCGCACGTCGACGGGCTCCCGGCCCGCCAGCATCATCGCGTGAAGGAGTACCTGCCCCACGGGATCGGGCCGGGAAGGCCATGAGGCCTCGATGGTCAGCCGTGCCCTTGTGGACTGGGCCAGCCAACGGTGGATGGCTTGTTCATTCGCGGTCACCACCCGCTGCGTGGCCCACTGAGCCGTTTCGCGGTCGGGGTAGCTCGCGCTTCGGGTACGCATTACGGTGTTCCCCTCACCTGGCGTCGAACGACCAGAAGAAACCGACCTCTTCCGGTGATACGACGACGAATCCGAAATCGCCGATGAAATCGGTCAGAGGATTCCAGCCGGTGATTCCCTCGGTGAGATCCGGCGACGGATTGTCACGCGCCTCGGAGACATTGCAGTAATAGGAGCTTTCATTCCCGTACCGGTCCAGCACGGTTCCGGCGTCGGCGACTGCCGCCCTGGTCTGTTCCTCCGTTCCGGCCGGCCCCCATTCATGTGTCATGTCCACGAGGAGACGAGTAGCCGTCCCAGCCGTCACCGGGTACAGCCGACTCATCAACTCCTCCTGCGACAGACGGACGAAGGGGTAACAGGGGCAGCCTGCGCTCCGTTCCTCCTTCTCCTTGTCCCAGTCCAGGGTGACCCATCCGCGGGGGTCGTCGGGCTCCCTGTTCATCACGGCCAGAGCGTCGCTCTGCCATCCCGCAGAAGTCCGGGGGCCAGTTGAGGCGAAGGCGTACACGTCATCCAGCAGACGCACGACAGCGTCCTCCCATGCGTCCCGGGTCATGGATGACACTCCTTTCCAGTGGATCGGTCACAGCGCCGGCATGGACGTGACGACGACGAACGGCGGATCAAGGTTGGGATCGTACTTCAGGCGTGTGTCGATCTTTTGCATCTCCAGTGATTTGACGTTCATTCCCCCTTCTTTGAAACCCGTCATGGGATCGGACGGGTCGTACGGCTGCTTCCTCACGCCGATACCCGTGACTTCTCCGTTGGGTCCCGGGCCGACGAGTTTCTTGTACATGTTGGCAGCGTCGGGTGGGCCGTCGAGCCATGCCTTGATTTCGGCGGCATGAGCGTCGATGTTGTATTGCGTGTACCGTTGCGCGCTTTTCAGATCGGTGAAGGTCGAAGCGCCGCCGATGCTCGGTCGTCCGTGCACCCAGCTTCCGGTGGGAGGGTCTCCTTGGTCGCGGAGGCGCTGGGCGAGTTGTTCCGGGGTCTTCCCCACGTGCTTGTCCAGGGTGTGCCCGTTCTCCAGCCATTCGCTGCTCGCCAGGTCGACGCGGTAGACGCCCTTCTTGGTGTCCTCCGGATCGGTCCAGGGGTGCCCGTCCTTGAAATCGTTGAGGGCTCTCGCGCCGAAGGCCTCCGCACGCGCCTCCTGGGCCTCGAATTTCGGGGCGCTCCGGTGTGCCTCGTCCAGGGGACCCAGAGTGCGTCGAGTTTCGGGACCAGCGCGTCGACGCGACGGTTGTACTCGGTGACAATCGCGTTCAGCTTGGCGGTGTCCATGTTCAGGACGATGCCTTGCCCCAGTTGGGACGCTCCCTTGGCAATGCTCTTACCCAGGCCCTTGACCAGCCCCTTGACGTCATCCATGCCGACGCCGTCCTTGAGGTTCACCTCGATCTTCGGGATCGCCTCGCGCACGGCTTCGAGGTAGAGGTCCCACACTTCGCCGTTGAGGTAGACGGCCGCCTCGGCGAACTCGTAGAGGAGGTCGCCGACTTTCCGAGCCATGTCGAACAGAACGGTCATCACGGGGTGGGTAGCGGTCTGCGAGGAGGAACTGTCGTGTTTCCACTCGTAGCTTTCGCGGTTCTTGCCCCACGCCGTCGTGCCCCACAGCGAACTGTCCGAGGTGGGCGGTATTTTTGACGCTGATCGTCACGGCGCCTTCGCCGGCTGTCACGGTGTCGTGCCCCCGGCGGTCGTGGTGACCGTCCCTGCACGACGTACGCGCTGGCCTACGACGACACACGGCTCGCGCTGGAGCGGTTCCTCGCGGATCCGGAGACGGGCATCTTCCCAGGGGGCCGTACCTCCGGATCAGGACGCCGTTCCATCCGGCCGAGGACGGGTGGCAGTCGGCGCTGGAGTGGCAGCCGTCGTTCACGCCGTGGCGGTCTCAGGCTTCCCCATCGCGCCCCGGCCGAGCACCCGGTCCAGCCGGTACCTGCCGCGCAGGACCTTGCCCGCGGCGAACTGCTCCACTGTTCACTTCCCTCGATACTCCCCGTGGCAGTGCGGGGGAGCATCAGCCGCGGGACCTGCGGTACGCCGCAGACTACCGAACGGGCCGTCGCCGCTCCTCGGCGGTGGCGACCGTCCGGAACAACCGAACTCCGGTACACACAAGCGTGTTGAGCCACCGCCCCGCGTCCGCAGGAAATCCCCCTTTCTGCACCACCCGTTGTCACAGGCAAGCGTTATTCTCGCTGAGCGCTTGTGACACGTGTGTCGTACGACAACGGGGGGTGTCCATGCTCGGCCGGGACCAGATGTTCCCGCAGGACTGTCCGGGAGGCCACCAGGGCATGTCGACGGGGGCGGGGATCGACGTCCAGCGGCAACTGGAGTCGCTGATCCAGGACTTCCGCGCGGGCGACCCCCCGATGCCGGTGATCGTGCTGCACGCGGAGGACGCCGAGGACGACGACCGTGTGACGGAGCTGGTCGACGAGCTGCGCGAAGGGCAGCAGCACCACGGTACGCGTCTCGCCGTGGCCCCCACCGAGCCTCCGCAGGACGACCCCCACCTGGACCCCACCGCCCAGGCCGTACGCCTCCTGCGCGACCTGGGCGACAGCCGGAAGTGGGGCGACCGTTCGGCCGCCTACCGCCCCTACTCCTTCCCCCGTCTCGGACTGGTCCGCGCCCTCCAGGACGCCACCGACGACCCGGAGATGGACGAGCACTGGCCGACCGCCGCGGCGGGCACCCCGGACGGCAACGCCCAGCGCGAACAGGCCCAGACCCAGCTGCTCCGCATCCTCGCCCGGCAGCGCTGGCGTCCCCGCAGGACCGCGCCCCGCAACCGGCAGGCGCTGCTCAACGACGTGCAGCAGTTCCTGCCCGCCGGCGTCCTGGGCGCGCTCACCTCGCTGCTGACCCGCCCCGAGTGGTACGTCGCCGTCCTCGCCGGCATCGGTCTGATGATCCTGCTGGCCGCGCTGAACCATGTGCCCGGGCGCGCGCCCCTCTTCCTGTGGTTGCGCAGGGAGAGCCGCTGGTTCCTGACCACGACGTTCCTCCAGTCCGCGGCGCGCCGGCAGTCGACCAGCGTGCGGCTGCTGCGGCCCGTCCACTCCTGGCGCGCGATCGCCGCCCGCGCCTACGACGTCGCCGAGGCCATGCGGGAGGGCGGTGTCTTCCCCCTCCAGTTGTACGTGCTGGCGCTCTTCGAGGACCTGCGGGACAACCATCGCCGCGCCAGCTGGGACCTGCGCGGCCTCAAGCGGACCCGGCCGCCGGTGCTGATACTGCGCCGGGTGAGCCGCGAGAACGGCGGCATCGAGCTGATCAGGGCGGTCAGCGACGTCCGCAGCCGGCGCAGTGAGCTGGACCCCCTGCTGATCGTCGCCGGCGTGGCGGCGGACGACGCGCCGCTGCTCGACCGGGGCACCGACACCGGCACACCCCCGGACGGCGCCAACTCCCGTTCCCAGCTGCTCTCCCGCCCCGCCCGCCTGCAGCAACGGTTGCGGCACTGGTACGACGAGTGGGCCGGGAACCTGCGCGCCGACCAGTCACCGAGCCGCACCAACGCCCTGCCCTGGGTGCTGCGCATAGCGCTCCCGCGCGAGGAGCTGGTCCAGCTGCGACAGGCGGACTGGAGATGCGTGCGGGCGCGGCACCGGCCGCCCGTGGCCCGGGTCGTGTGGTCGGCGTACAGCCTCGCGCTGGTCCTCGTGCTGGCCGCCACCGTCGGCGTAGTGCACGCCCGCGACCTGCACCGCACGTACTGCTCGGCGGGTCTGCTGACCGCCGACCGCGACACCGAGTTGCGTCCGGCGCCGGGCGGCGGCACGGAGTGCGTCGGCGTATCGACGGGCGACGTACGGTTCGGCTCCCACCTCAAGGGCGGGTCCGACTCGGAGGGCGGGCGGCTGCGCGAGCTGGAGAAGCTGGTGCACAACGAGAACGCCAAGGTGCTGCGCGAGAATCCCCGCGCCTACGTCACCGTGGTGTACGCGGGCCCGCTGAGCTCGGCCACGGTGGACCCGTCCCTGGTCAAGGGCGCGGAGGAGCTGGCCGGCGTGTATCTCGCCCAGCGTGTCGTGAACGAGAACTACCGCGTCAAGCTACGCGTGTTGCTCGCCAACGGCGGCGCGGACATGGGCCACCAGCGCTTCACCGCCGACGCGATCGCGCGGTACGCCGAGCACGATCCGACGGTCGTCGGTGTCGTCGGCTTCGGCCGCGACCTGCAGAGCAGCCCCGACGTGACGCGGCGGCTGCAGGCGGCGGGCCTGCCCATCGTGTCCGGCACCAACTCGGCGACGTATCTGCCGAAGGACTTCTCCAACTGGTTCAGCCTGGCGGCCCCGGACGAGCACCAGGCGGAGGCGCTCGGTCTGGTCGCGCAGCAACTCCGCGGCAAGGGCGAAGCCCCGTACGCGCTCGTCCTGGCTCGCGACACCAAGGCGTCACAGGACCGGTACACCAGCGAACAGGCGTACTACGGCGGAGAGATGCTGCGTAAGAAGGGCTTCCGTCTGCTGCCCTCACGGACCTACCTCGTGGCGAACGGCAAGCCCGAACTGCGGCTGCACGCGGAGAGCATCTGCCGGGGTGAGGACGTCCCGTCGGTCATCTACTTCGCGGGACGCGTCGAGGACATCGGCCCGCTGATGACGCAACTGGGCGTCGAACCGGGCTGCGCCAACCGGGAGATATCGATCCTCACCGGGGACGACCTGAGCAAGGCCAAGTTCTCCGGCACGGGCGGCCGGGACGGCGTGGCCCCGCGGATCACGCTGTACCACGCGGCGCTGGCGGAACTGCGGGAGGCGGCGTCCGGAACCGCCTTCTACCAGGACGCGGCCCAGTACCTCCCCTGGCTCGAGCCGGGCGAGGCGACCTACGACGCCCCCGGCTTCGCCAGCGGCCAGACGGCCCTCGCCCACGACGCGACCCGCGCGCTGTACTGGGCGGCGAGCCTCGGCGACGTGCGCCAGAGCCGCGCGGCGACCTGGGTCAACCTCAGGGTCGTCAAGCTGGAGGGCATGGCCACCGGCACGATCGACTTCACCGACGCGCCCCTGTACGGCGAACGCCACGGCCACAGCATCGTCCTCGCCCGCGTCCGCAGGACACCGGAGGGGCTGTCGAACGCGGAGGTGCTGTGCAGCAGGCCGGCGGGGGTGAGCAAGCCGTTGGATGTGAAGCAGTGTTCGATCAGGTAAGGCGGGCGGCCTGTCGTGAACGCTTCAATTACGGCATCCTGGTCGCCGCTCCTGTCCGCTGACATCGCCGTGCGACGCCGCCCGTCGCAGTTCGGAGACAGCCTTGCGCTCGATACGCATCGCCCTGGTCGGCCTCGTGGCCCTGGTGGGAAGTCTGCTCGTGGCGGCGCCCGCGCAGGCGGCGCCCGTGTTCAAGGCGCCCTTCGCCTGCGGCCAGAAGTGGACGTACAGCCACCACTCGGCCGAGGTCCGCCAGGCGCTCGACTTCGTCCGCAGCGACGGCGGCGCCACCAGCGGCGCGCCCGTCCTCGCCTCGGCGGCCGGGACCGCCACCCGCCATTACGAGGCCAACGGCGCCGGCAACTACATCGTGATCGACCACGGCAGCGGCTGGAAGACCTACTACTTCCACCTGAACGCCTTCTCCGTCGCCACCGGCGCCTACGTCGGCCAGGGACAGCAGATCGGCACGACGGGAAGCACCGGGAACAGCTCCGGCGCCCACATCCACTACGAACAGCTCCTCAACGGCGTCGGCCAGCGGATCACCATCAACGGAGCCGCCCTCGCCTACCCAGGCTCGTACGGCAGTTACCACCTGACCAGTGACAACGGCTGCGGCGGCGGCCGTTACTGGGTGGACACCTTCGCCGACGCCACGGGCTACGCCCAGCCGAACACCAACGACGCGCAGGGCGTCCTCAACGCGGGCACCAACTACGTGTACTGCAAAGTGTGGGGCCAGGAGATCCGCGGCGCGAACGGCACCTACAACCACTGGTGGCTGAAGACGGACCTCGACGTCACCTACGCGGGCAAGAACGGACGCGGCGCGTATGTGTCGGCGTACTACCTGTCGCGGTGGGGGAACGACGAGGCGCGGGACAACGGCGGGGCGGTCATTCCGAATTGCTGACGGCGCCCCGGCCGGGGGTGTCAGGCCCGCACGCACGCCTCTTCAGTCGGACTCCGGCCCGTCCATACCCGGGTCGATGTCGTCGGCGTTCGGCGCGTTGACCAACCGCTGGTGCAGGTAGCGGCCGCGGATCTGTTCCGTGGACAGCGCCCGCCAGCCCTCCGGCAGGTCCCGTCCCGCCCGCTCCAGCTCGGCCGCCCACGCTTCGACCAGCTCCGCGCGAGTCGTCGGTACCGGTGACACGGTCAGGCGGGGCTCGCCCGCCGACACGGCAGGCGCCCCGCCCTGCTGGGCACAGCCCGCGACGAACGCGCCGCCGATCACGAGTGCCGCCACGGCCACCCTCGTCGTCCGGCTGCGCGCCACCCTGCCTCCCCTCACCATTCACAGCGTCCCACGCCGCCTCCCGACGGAGCTCGCGAGCCCTCGCCGGGCCCCGCGAGGCGGGGGAACACATTTGCGACGTGCGATGACGGCGGGTCATACTCCCCCTCCCCCACGCCCTTTCTCACCGCCATCCCCGCCTCAGGAGGACCCCACCACCATGGGTGTATTCGTTCGTGCGCAACTCTTCATGACGGTCACAGCACGCCAGGGCGGTGCGTGACCCGTGGAGATCGCCCGCCTCATCGTTGTCGGACTGGTCGTGGCCATGTCCGTCGCCTACTACCGCCGTGTCGCGGGAGGACCCTCCTCACCCCGAAAGTCGGCCCGCAGGGCCGAGGCGCTGGGCTTTATGCCCCAGTCCGCCCAGAACACGCTGTACTCCGCGGCCGACCCCGAGTTGGAGCAGGCCGCCAGGGCAGCGGCGACCCGGGGAAGCTGGGAACCGGCGGCCCGCCTGCTGGCCCGCACCAGGGAGCAGCGCGACTGGGCGCGTCGCTCCTACTACGCCAACGTGCTCGGCACGCACCGGGCCGCGCAGCCCGACAGCTGGCTGGACGCCTGGGAGAAGTCGGCCGGCCCCGACGATCCGGACGCGGCGCTGGTCCGTGCCCGGGCGACGGTGTCCCTGGCCTGGCATCTGCGGGGCGGCGGCTGGGCGAAGGACACCAGCCGTGAGCAGGTCTCCGGGTTCATCGGCACGCTGACCCAGGCACCGCGGCTGAACGCTCACGCGCTGAAGGTGAACCCGGACGGCGACCCCTCCCCGTACATCAGCGAGATCTGGACCGCGCTCGGCCTGAACCACCCGCACGAGAGGATGCACCACATCTGGGAGGAGGTCACCGCACGGGACCCCCACCACTTCGGCGCGCACTCGGCGGCCCTCCAGTACTGGTGCGCGAAGTGGCACGGTTCGGAGAACCTGGCCGCGTCCTTCGCCCGGGAGGCCGCCGCCAAGGCGCCTGCCGGCAGTCTGCTCGCCGCGCTGCCGCTGATCGCGTGGTACGAGCACCGTGACCGCGCGGCGAAGGCGGACGACTTCCGCGAGCCGTACGTGTTCGACATGGTCGACGCCGCCCTCGCGGACGTGTCCGCCGCGCCGCCGGACCACCCGGACGTCCCTGCCGTACGTCATCTGCTGGCCTACTTCCTGACCCGGCAGAACCGGTGCGCCGAGGCGCTGCAGCAGTATCGGCTGGTCGACGGCTACGTGAACGCCCTCCCTTGGCGGTACTGGGACGATCCGGCCGCCGTGTACTGCCTGTGGCGGGACCGCGCGGTCGCGGGCGTGCGAGCGCTCTGAGTCGCCGACGTTCTCACAGGGGCTACGGCGGTGCGTCACGGAGTACCGACGCACCGCCGCAAGGACCGGGCTCCGAGTCCCCACAGAGCCGCCCCTCACGGGCCCAGAGCCGGTGTCGAGACCTGACGTCTTCCAAGTCCCTTACAGCCTCGCTGTGTTCAAACTATTGACACGTGAATTACACCGGCTTTACGTTCCGGCCATCTGAGAGCGCTCTCAGAGACTCCCCCAGTCACAACTTGAGGTGACTCATGCCATCCCCACGCACCAGACCGGCAACCGTTCTGCTGCTGGCGTCGGCCCTCGCCGTCGTCGGCCTGGGCCCGGCGGCCGCCCCCGCGGCGGCCGCCACCATCCCCGTAGGCGCGGGCAGTTACTCCGACACCCGCCCGGCCGGGACCTCGGGGCCCACGACCAACACCGGTACGCCGGTCACGCCCAAGGTGACCGCCGCCGCCCGGAACCGCCCCGTGCCCACCAACGACTGGTGGTCCTCCCTCGCCTTCCAGCGCTACGGCGACAACCCGTACTCGACCCCCATGTACGGGCACCCCCTCACCTACCAGGCCACCGCCGGCGGACTCGACGTCGGTTACCCGACGACCCCCGTGATCACCGGCGACGGCCGCCAGTACGAGTTCGCCCACAAGCGCGACCTCACCATCGGACTGACCGGCCTCAACTCCCCCGACACCAAGGCCGACGACTGGTCCGACTGGACGGTCACCCCCTACTGGTCCGACAGAACCCGGACCCTGCGCACCACCATCGGCCACGGCTCGCCGTTCGTATACGCCAAGGGCTCTGGCGGCAACGCCCAGATCACCACCGCGGGCACGCCCTCCGTCTTCGCCGACCAGGGCAACGTCCTCGGCATCACCGTCGCCGGACACCACTACGCCCTCTTCGCCCCGACGGGCAGTGACTGGAACATCTCCGGTTCCAGCGTCACGGCGGGTCTCGGCGGCAAGGACTACTTCTCCGTCGCCGTGCTTCCGTCCACCGGCGCACTGGCGGCGTTCAAGAAGTACGCGTTCAGCTTCGTCACCGACTCCAAGGTGACCTGGAGTTACAGCGGCGGCACCGTCAAGGCCACGTACACGCTCACCACCGAGGCGAAGGAGGGCAGCGAGCGCGGCACGCTGCAGGCCCTCTACCGCCACCAGTGGCTGCACACCACGGACGCGCTGACCTCGTACACGTACGTCTCGCCGCGCGGCACGATGAAGGTGCGCGAGTCGGCGTCGTTCACGACCACCCAGAAGTCGGCGGCGGTCCTGCCCGCGCTGCCCAAGTCGGACGGCGTGGACGCGGCCCGGCTGCGCGGCTACCTGAACGACGTGGTGAACGCCTCCGACCCCTTCTCCGGCGCGGTCGACACCTACTGGACCGGCAAAGCGCTGGGCCGTCTCGCCCAACTGGTGCCCGTGGCCGACCAGATCGGCGAGACCGGCATCCGCGACAGGATGCTGACCCTGATGAAGGGCAGGCTGCAGGACTGGTTCACGGCAGGCGGCGCGAACGAGTTCAGCTACGACCAGGCCTGGAAGACGCTCACCGGCTACCCCGCCTCGTACGGCAGCGACACCGAGCTGAACGACCACCACTTCCACTACGGCTACTACGTCTACGCTGCGGCGATCATCGCGCAGTACGACCCGTCGTGGGCCGCGGACTCGGCCTGGGGCGGCATGGTCAAGACGCTCGTGCGGGACACCGCGAACCCGAGCCGTACCGACTCCGCGTTCCCGTTCCTGCGCGGCTTCGACGTCTATGCCGGCCACGGCTGGGCCTCCGGCCACCAGGGCTTCGCCGCCGGCAACAACCAGGAGTCGTCGTCCGAGTCGACCAACCTCAGCGCGGCGCTCGTCCTGTGGGGCTCGGCGACCGGCGACACGTCGCTGCGCGACCTGGGCGCCTTTCTGCTGACCACGGAGTCGGAGTCGATCGCCCAGTACTGGTTCGACGCGGACGAGCAGGTCTTCCCGTCGTCCTTCGGCCACGACACGGCCGGCATGGTGTGGGGCAGCGGCGCCGCGTACTCCACGTGGTGGACGGCGAACCCCGAGGAGATTCACGGCATCAACGTGCTGCCGGTGACCGGCGGTTCGCTGCACCTCGGCGGTGAGAAGGCGGCCATCCGGCGCAACCTCGCCGAGATGGAACGGGAGAACGGCGGCCCGGCCGTCGAATGGCGCGACCTGCTCTGGGAGTTCGAGTCGTTCGCCGACCCGGCCTCCGCGAAGTCCAAGTGGGACGCGGGCAACGGCGGTTACACCCCGGAGGAGGGTGAGTCGAAGGCGCACACCTACCACTGGATCAACACGCTGGCCTCGGTCGGCGCCCCGGACGCCACGGTGACGGGTGACATCCCGACCTCGGCGGTGTTCACCAAGGGCACGACGCGGACGTACGTGGCCCACAACCACGGCTCCACGGCCCGCACGGTGACCTTCTCCGACGGCAAGGCGCTCTCCGTGCCCGCCCGTTCGACGGCGACGAGTTCGGGCACCGGCTCCACGGACCCGGACCCCGAACCGGAGCCCGAGCCGCCGACCGGCAACACCTTCCAGCTGCGCGCCGGCGGCGTCCTCACCACGGCGACCGGCGGCACGGCGGGCAGCGACACCATTCCGTCGGCGGGCGGCGCCAACCACGACGGCACGCCGTACCAGCCTCTCGTCTACGAGGTGCGCGGCGTCAACGGCACCCTGACCTCGGGCGGCCAGACCTCCTTCCGCCTCCAGGTCGACGCGGGCACGACGGTCGGCCTGGGTCAGCAGGCGCGGGTGAGCTACGACTTCACGGGCGACGGCACGTTCGACCGCACGGAGACGTACCACTACTTCGCGACCGACCCGGTGACGGGCTGGGAGGAGTACACCCAGGCCCGCGGCCTCAAGTCCGCGACAGGCAGCCTGAGCAACCTCAGGGGCGGCACGGTGCGGCTGGAGGTGTGGAGCGCGATCGGCAACGGGGCGTCGAAGCTGCAGACGGGGACGGACACGTCTGTGGTGGTGATTCCGTACAGCTGAGTGTGCCTGTGAGCTGCTGGTGGGGACCGGCCCTGAGGGTCGGTCCCCATCGCTTTCGACGCAGGGGGCCGGGATAGGGTCACGACGCGCGTACCGCTGGCCCCCCCGGTACAGGAACCACAGCCCATGGACCTACTCACCACACTCGCCGCCTTCCCGAACGCCGCCCCGCTGGCCGGCCTCGACCGGGCATGGACGTGGTCACTCGGGCCGGTCCTGCACTTCCCGGGCGCGGTGACGGCGGAAGGGCGCCGGCTCCTTCAGACGAACCAGCGCGGCAGACGTGACGAGGAACTCGCGCGGGCTGTACTCGCGTTCGCGCGGCAGCACGAGGAGCCGCTGATCGGGGAGGGCCGGCCCATTGCGGCGGTACGGGACTTCTCAGCGCCCGGTTACGCCTTCGACGCGGTGGCGGCCACGGCGCCTGAGGTCCACGGCCACCACAAGGCGCGGAACCCCGACCTCACCGCGGTCACGTACATCGTGTTCCCGGCCTTCGAGACGGAGGTGTCCGGGCGGGAGTCGCTGGAGGAGGCACAGGCCCGCTACCAGAAGATGCTGAGCCCCGCCGAGATCGGCCGGGAAGCGGTGCCGTTCCTGAAGATGCGCTTCGAGAACACACGCACCAGCGGTGGCAGCACCAACCCCGGGCGGGCACTGACCTACCCGCGGATGCTGCGGCAGGAGGTCCCTCAGCTGAAGGGTGCTACTGGCGGATTCGTCGAGTGGGAGAACAGGGTCGGCGAGGCGTGGCGGGTCACGTGGGACGGCGAATGGGTGCTGTCCGGAGCGGAAGGCGAGCGGCGTGGCATGAGCCTCGACGAGATCCTGGTGTTCAGCGACGAGACCCTTCGGGCCTGAGCCGCGACGAGTGCGGTGAAGGCCAGGCGCAGCCTTGCCGCACCGCCGCCTACCGCGCCCGCAGCTCCGTTCGGTAGCGCCTACCGAAGAAAAGCAACGCCGCGGTCAGGGCGAGTGCGGCCCAGGTCCAGTTCATCCACACCAGGTCGGGATCGCTGGCGTAGACGGTGCCGTCCTCCCGTACGCAGTCGAAGCGGAGGGGGACGTAGGACGCGTGGTGGTGCGTCAGGCCTCTGATCGTCTCCGGATCGAAGCCCATACGGCAGGCCGGGGCAGGGGTCGGGTCGGCTCCGTCGCCGACCTCCGACTCCGACCACGCGACACCGGCCAGGCCCAGGGCGTACACAGCGCCTGCGGCCCAGCCGAACAGTGCCGCCGTCCGGCGCAGCAGGTGGTCGGGCCAGGGCTGAGGCCGGCCGGGAAGTGCCGTCGCGGCCGCCCGTGCCACGGAGATGAGCACCCCGATGGCGGAGACCACGGACAGAGCAAGTCCCAGTAGTGCGAGCAACGGTTTCGTCGCCTCCCCTCGGACGGGGCGAGACCGCCGCACGCGCCGTCGCGCCGACTCTAGCCGTGCGGTACGTCCCTCACGTACACGACCCCGTCGACGCGGGGCAGGTGGGACGGGTCCAGCGGGGCGTAGCCGAAGTACGGGGACACTCGTGGGACCGTGCATATGTGGCGTGCCACGGCTTTGAGTTGAGCCGCGCCGATCACGTACCGAGATTCCGGCAGCGCGTGCAGGATGCCCTCCACTGTGTTCGGGGGCGGGGCGTCCACGCCCCGGTGCCTCATCGTGCCGAGGGCCATCGCCAGGTGGGCGTACCGGTCGCCCAGCCGCGTGCTCACCAACGCCCCGGCGCTCCACCACTCCACCTTCGGGTGGCCCCACATACGCATCGCGCTCTTGTCCCGCTGCAGATGACTGTTGTGGGCGTACGCCAGCACCGGTCCGCGTGCGGCGAGGGCGAGGAGGTTGCCGGCCATCATCTCGTCCCGCGTGGCGAGCAGGCGGGTCATGCGGGCGGGTGACGTGTCCGCCATCCAGGAGTGGTAGCGCAACAAACCGACAGCGGTACGGCCGTACAGGTGCGCCCGGTCACGGTCGCCCGGTGAGGACACCTCTGCGAGGTGCGGTGCCTGCGTCCCCAGCAGAGTCACCATGTCGTCCGCGAGCAGGCGCAGTTCGCGGGCTTCCGGTGTGCGGCCGATGGACTGGGACGGGTCCATCATGGCCGCCTCGTTGGTCCAGGACGCGTCGGTGCCGAGCAGGTCGTCGAGCCTGTCCGCCGTACAGGGCAGCAGGTCCGCGTCGACGAGCGTCGTCAGGTAGTCGTGCAGGGCGGTGAGCGCCTGGCGCGGGCCTTCGGCGCCTGCGATCTCCAGCGGACCGTCCAAGCCTGCGAAACGCACGTGATCGTCCGCGGGGCGTTTCGCGTTGAAGTCCCGTATCCAGCCAACCAGTTCACGGTTCGCCTGCGAGCCGCCCCAGCCGTGGCTGAAGCCGCGCCTCATCACGTCGTCCAGTGAGCCCTCGCCCGTGGTGACGTACGTGTCCACGGTCATCGCCCTCAGGCAGTCACTCTCGAGCGCGATCGTCCGATAGCCCTGCTCTTCCACGAGCTGCCGGAAGAGGGTGTTGCGCAGGTCGAGGAGGATCTCCTCGCCGTGGGTGGGCTCGCCCAAGACGAGTACGCGCGGTCGGGTCGGCAGCAGTTCTGCGATCGCCGACGCTTCCACGGGACGTATGAAGTCCTTGATGCCGGTTTCCATGCATTCAACGGTATCGTTGAACTTTCGGTGGAAGGTTTGGTCGCTATATCGTCGGGACGGTGGGGCAAAACCTTCAAACGAGTGTCAAGCTGAGGCCGGTCGACCTGGCGCGTCGGCATGGTCTGTCCACCCAGGCGGTGAGGAACTACGAAGAGGCCGGCATCCTCCCGACCGCCGAGCGAACGGCCTCCGGTTACCGCGTCTACACCCCTCTGCACGAACGTGCGCTGGCCGCGTTCCTCGCCCTGGTTCCAGGGCACGGGCATGCCACGGCGACGGCGGTCATGCAGGCCGTGAACCGGGACGCCGTGGACGACGCCTTCCAGCTCATCGACGAGAGCCACGCCCGGCTGCTGCACGACCGGCGCACCCTGCGAGCCGTGGAGGACGCACTGCGCGGGCTCACCACCGAGTCGGCGGCTGCGGACTCGGCCGGCTTCAAACCGACCTTCATCGGGCCGCTGGCACAGGAGTTGGGCGTCCGCCCGGCGACGTTGCGGAAGTGGGAGGACGCCGGGCTCGTACGTCCTCGGCGCGACCTCGTGACCGGGTACCGGGTGTACGACCCGGCCGACGTACGGGACGCGCACCTGGTGCACCAGCTCCGGCGCGGTGGCTATCTGCTCGAGCAGATCGCCCCGCTGATCACCCAGGTGCGGACAGCCGGCGGAATCGAGCCCCTTGAGGGTGCTCTACGTGACTGGCGTGGCCGGCTGTCCGACCGCGGGCGGGCGATGCTGCGCGGGGCCGCCGCGTTGGATGCCTATCTGCGTGTGCGTGACTGAGTCAGCTCTTCACTCCCAGCGCGCCCAGCAACATCGGCAGCGAGGCGTGCAGTTCGCGTTCCCAGTAGCGCCACGTGTGCGTGCCGGCGCCGTAGAAGTTGGTGGTGAGGTGCTTGGCCCCCACGCGCTTCAACTCGGCTGCGAGAGCATGGTTCTGGCGGTTGAAGTCCGCCTCGAGGGCGCTCGACGCACCCGGTGAGTCCAGCGGGCCCGCCGTGCCGTCACCGCAGGACAGGTAGACGGGCATCGACTTGAGGCGCTTCGCCAGGTGGAAGGGATCGTGGGCCTGCCAGATGCGGCGCTGCGCGACCGGGTCGCCCCACTGCCGGAGGGGATCGTTGCCCTGGCCCGCGAACAGGCCCAGGATGCGGTTGACCGACTCGTCGTTGAGCAGCGGGTGCGCGGAACCCGAGTACGCGGCCGTCGCCTTGAACATGCCAGGGTGCCGGGCGGCGTACAGCAGGGCGCCCTGGCCGCCCATCGACAGCCCGGCGACAACACGGTTGGGACTGGCGCCCCAGTCGCGTTCGAGGAGGTGGCGCAGTTCGACGGTGTGGAAGGTCTCCCAGGCGGGGTCACCGCCCTCGCCGTAGTTCCACCAGTCGCTGTACCAGCCGTTCCAGCCCGCCTCCGGCATGACCACGAGCACGTTGCGCAGGCTGTCCGTCTCGGCGACGTCCGTCATCGAGGTCCATGACGTGTAGTTGCCGCAGCAGCCGTGCAACAGCCAGAAGGTGGGCCAGTGTTGGCGTCGGTCGGCGGGGTCCCAGCCGTCGGGGGTCAGCAGGCGGACCTTGACGGTGCGGCCGCCGAGCGCCGTCGAGCGGACCGACAGGTCCACCTGGCGCTCCGCGACCTGTGTGACCGCCACGACCTCGGCGCCGCGTCTCCCCGTCTCACCCTGCGCGGAGCGCGTGTCGGCGGCGTCTGCGGGGGTCGGGGCGACGAGCGTCGGTGTGGTCGGCACGAGGGCGAGGATCAGGACGGCGAGGACGAGACGTACACGGCCTCGGAAGGTGACGGCGGCGGTCACGGCGGCTCCTTGCGGTGCTGTTCGTCGCTGCGGTGGACGGTCGTACGAGGCGAAGAGCTGATGTGCCCTGGGGAAGCATCCACCACTTGAGGCGATCGGCGACAGACCGCGGTCGGCCTGTACATGGCCCGCGCGAGAACAATCCCCCGCTCGGCTGCGCCCATGCCCGCCTGGGGCGGGGTAGTTCGTGGCGCGTCAGGTCGACCGGTGGTCCGGCCCGCACCGGAGCCCGGCTCGCGTGGACACTCGCGGAACGAGCCGGGGCCGGCCGTCGTCCGATGCCGCTCGTCAGCTCCTGCGCGGCAGGAGCAACAACGCGTCTCCAACCGGCCGTTCGCCGGCCGCGTCCGACGGGTCGTTGATCACCTGGCCGTTCGCCACCATCGTCGTCGAACCGCCCCCGTCGAGGTTGACGGCGTCCCGCAGGCCGAGGGAACGGGCCACCTTCGCGCTTTCGGTGATGCTCAGCCCCAGGGAGGCCGTGCTGCGGCCGTCGGCCGTGACCAGGACGGTGCGGCCTGCCGCGTCGGTGCCGGCGAGGGTGCGGGGATTGCGCTTGTGGACCCAGCCGTAGTACCAGCTGGGGTCGCCCTGGTGCACCATCCCGTCGGTGGCGGGGGTGACGTGAAGGCGTCCGTCCCGGACCAGTTCGGGGCCCGCGTTGACGATGTCCGTCCCCGGTGACGGCGTCACGCGGCGGCCCTGGTCGTCGCGGAGGGTCGTCTCGACGCGCAGGCGCTCGCCGGGGCGGGCCAGCGCCGTCAGCGCGTCCATGTGCCGGCCGGTCGCCTGGATCGAACTGCCGCCGGGCGGGAGCGGGCCGCCTCGGACGGAGCGCAGCTCCAGCACGCGGCCCCGGCTGTCCAGGACGGCTTCCACGCCCACGCCCTGCGGGGTGCTCGCGCCGTACTCCTGGGTGAACGCGATGAGTTGGTCGGGGTTGGTGCATGTCACGTCGTGCAGGGGCAGCGAGGTGGGGGTGTCGTCCTCACTGCCGCCGCAGTTGCGGATCAGGCCCGGTACGCGGTTGACGCCGTTGAGGGTCAGGGTGGTGCCGTGCGCGGTGACCCGTCCCTCCCAGGTGAGGCGGGTGATCTGGGCGCTGCGGCCGCCGTCGCGGAGGACGAGGCCGGGGCGTCCGCTGACGGGTTCGCTGAGGAGGCGTCCGTCGTAGACGCCGATGCCCGCCGGGTCGCCGGGTGCGCCGGAGCGGGGGTCGAGGACGAAGAAGCCCGCGTTGACCGCGGCGACGGCGCCGGAGTCGGTGGCGAGGGTGCTGACGGTCTCGCGGTTCTCGATGTCGGGGCCGTGGGTGGCGTCCAAGGTGCCGCGGAACGCGCGCGGGTCGACGGTGAGGACATCGATGCGCCAGGGGCCGCGGTCGGTGGTCGCGCCGTCCCAGCCGGTGTAGGTGACCGAGCCGCTGTAACCGGCGTTGATGATGCGGATGCGTTCCGTCGCCGCGGCGGACTGGGAGGTGAAGCTGCCGATACGGACGCGCCAGCCGAGCGTTCCGCCCGTGTAGTCCGTCGTGCTCGGTGTCGTCACCTGTTCGGCCCGTGCGTCGAAGCCGTCGGCTCGCATGCCGGCGACGAGTTCGTCGGCGCTCGCCTTGTCCTTGAGGGTGGTCGGCGGTGCGTCGGGGTCGGGTGAGGTGTCGCCGCCGGGGATGGTCGCCTCGACCGTCCAGTGGTGTGCCGGGTTCACGGCGCCGCGCACGATGCGGGTGAGGGTGAGACCGGGCCGCAGGGTCTGTGTGGTGCGGGTTTCGGCGAGGCCGGCCGGGCCCAGCGGGAGGGCCGCGCGGGCGTCGGCGGTGCGGGCGTCGGCGGCGGGGTCGGCGGACGCCTGGGCCGGGAGGCCGGTCACCGCCAACACGACACCGAGGGCCACGGCCGCCCCGCCGAGTCTTCTCTTCTTCATCGTTGACCGCCCTCTCGCACGTCGAGCCTGCCCGCGTCACTGGTGGAGCGAAGCCCCGGTTGGGAACATGCGTCACTTTCTCGCCTTGTGCTGACGGCGTCACGAACAGTCACTTAACGCACGCTGGACAAGTATCGACCTGTGGGAACGTGCGTCAAGAAGGCGTGACGGTGCGGCAGTCGAGAGATGTGGCGGCCAATCGCGGGGCTGAGAGGTGCGAGCGGCATGGTTCGGCGGGCGCCGCATCACACCGTCGGGTGACGGCGATGGCCGCGTGCCCGGGGTTGTCCACAGCCCTGAGCCGTTGTCAGTGGCCGCGGATAGATTTTTTCGCGTCCCGCCGGTCCGGCGAGGACATCCCCTTTCGTGTGCATGGGATGAGGTGCGCGTTGTCGGTCTGGGAGAGGTCGAGCACGGTGCGGGTGGTGCCGTCCGCGCGGCCGCGGAAGCTCGCCAAGGTGCCGTTCGTGGAGCTGGCGGACGGGCGGTTGCAGGGTGTGGTGTCCAGCGGCTCCGACATCGGTCGGGTGTACGTGTCGTCGGTGGAGGCGGGGACGTACGCGTTCTCGTGCAGCACCAACAACAACCGACCGTGCGGCGGGGCGCGTGGCGGGTTCTGCAACCACATACGAGCGCTGATCGGCGAGGCCGTGCTGCAGTACGGCGCGGAGCGCGTCGCCCGCTACCTGAAGGTGGACGTGCCCGGTGAGCAGGCGGACACACAGGGCCTTACCTCGGCCATGACGTCGACGCGTCCCGCTCAGGGCGACAGGTCGGCCGCGGCCCAGGTGTTCAGCCGGTTCCTGCGCCATCTGGCCTACCTGGAGTTCACGCCGACGACCGCGCCGGTGCCGGAGATGCACTGGTTCCCGACGACCGGGGCGGTGGCGTGATGCGTGCGGATCTGCTGACCGACGCCGTCGAGGGGCTGGACGAGGCACTGGCCGCCGTGGACGGGTTCGACGGGGTGCTCGTGGGCGGGCTGCTGCGTCCGCAGCCGGCCCAGGCGATCGGGCTGGCCGGGCTGGCGGACGCCGTCGCCGGGTCGCCGCTGGCCGGGCGGGTCGCCGAGGCGGCGGAAAAGACCGCTGCGGGGGCCGCGGACGAGGACCACTACCTGGCGCTGGCCGCCGCGCGTACGGCGCTGCTGGGGTCCGTGCATGATGCGCTCATCGCGCGGGGCGAGGAGGCGGTGGGGCGGACGTGCGCCGAGGAACCGGCCGCCGAGGCCGCGGGGGCAGCCGGGGCCGAGCCTCCGGTGAATCTGCTGGTGGCGGCGCGTGGCTGGCTGTGCGACCTGGCGCGGGCCGGCTGGCAGGGCATCGACCACGAGCTGGTCGGCGGCGCGGCTCCCGTGGTGACCGCGATGCTGCCCGAGCCGGGGCTGCGGCGGCTCGCCACGCTGCTCGACGGGTTCGCCGCGGAGCTCGCCGCGTCCTGCCCCGGCGCCACGCAGGAGCGGATCCCCGTACGGCGGTGGGCCGATCTGTGGTCGCGGGCGATGATGCTGACGCTGCCCGGCGCGGACCGGGCGACCGCCGTCACGGAGGCCACCGGCCGTCTGCTGCCGCTCGGCGTCGACCTGCACGAGCACGCCACGGCGGTGCAGGCGCAGGTGCACGCGGTGTTCGAGCCGGCGGACGGAGGGATGCCCCGTCTGGTGCGGGCCAGTGTGTCCGCGCCCAAGCCGGACACGGTCGTCGGCGCGGGGCTGTGGCAGCTGCTGCGGCCGCACATGTCGCTGCTGGCCGCTGTCAGCGAGGGGCGTGCCATGGAGCTCGAGGCCATGCCGGTCACCGCCGAGGGCGACCTGATCTGGGACGACGCCCGCGCCACACTGGGCGAGCCGGCGGAACCCTTCACCACCGCTCGGGTGGCGCTGCCCACCGCAGCCGCCTCTCCTGTGGCGCCGGTGGACCGGCATCCGGCGCGGATCGCCGTGCCCGTGCTGCTGGAGGGTTACGGCGTGGAGGACGAGGGTGAAGCCGTGGCCTTCCGGGTCGCCGGGGAGCGTCTGGCCGTCGACGCCGGCCGGGTGCCCGCCGCCGGGCCGCTGACCGCGGACGCCGTCGCCTCGTCCGCCGCGTGTCTCGGTCTGCTGCGCTGGGACGCCGGGGAGTTCCTGGTCCAGCCGCTCGCGGTGGAGCGGACCGTGCGGAAGAAGCCCGTCGCCGTGCACGCGGGGGCCTGGGCGGGCGGTACGGCCGACAAGGCGGGCGTGCGGGCGGAGAAGGCCGCCACCGACGCCGTCACTGTGCTGCGTGAGCGCGCGGGAAGGCTGCTGCGGAAATGAGCGAGGTGAGTGTCGTCGAGGGAGGGGCCGAGGACGGGGCGCCCGTGCCGGACTCCGACGAGAACCGGCGGCAGGTCCTGTACTGGCGGCTGCTGGCCCGTCTCTTCGACTCTGAGGAGCAGGCGTCGTTGGAGTCGGCGAGTGTCGCCGTGGTCGAGGACATCGGGCTGCCGGTGGCGCTGCTCGACCCGGCCGCGTCGGTCGACTCCGTGGTGCAGCGGCATCCCGAGCTGACGGCCGAGTTCGACGGGCTGATGACGCCCGAGCCGGACGCGGACGGCGAGCGGGACCGGGCCGCCGAGGTGCGGCGGGCGGCGCTGGCGTCGAAGGTGCTGCTCAACGTCTTCTCGACCGGCAACGGCACGGTCACCGCCGAGCAGCTCGCCCGCTGGCAGTCCGACGCCGGCTGGCTGGAGCGGGCCCTGGGCTGCCGGCCCGGTGACCTGCGCGGGGGGCGGGGCGGCACCGGCCGGGCGGGTGCCGGCGGAGGCGTCAGCCCGACCGGCACCGGTGTCGGCACGCCCGCGCCCGACCTGAGCAGGCTGATCCCCGAAATCGGTCCCGAACTGGGATCGATCGAGGCCGGTCTGGTGCGGCGGATGCATCTGCGGGAGGTGCTGGCCGACCCGGCGCTCGCCTCGCGGCTGACGCCCAGCATGTCGCTGATCGAGCAGCTGCTGCGGGACAAGAACAACCTCTCCGGGGTCGCCCTCGCCAACGCCAAGGCGCTGATCCGGCGCTACGTCGACGAGGTCACCGAGGTGCTGCGCACGCAGGTGGAGAAGGCGTCCGTCGGCGAGCTGGACCGGTCCGTGCCGCCCAAGCGTGTCTTCCGCAACCTCGACCTGGACCGCACCATCTGGAAGAACCTCACCAACTGGGACCCGGAGGAGGAGCGGCTCTACGTCGACCGGCTCTACTACCGGCACACCAGCCGCAAGACGACGCCGCAACGGCTGATCGTCGTGGTGGACCAGTCGGGATCCATGGTCGACTCGATGGTCAACTGCACCATCCTGGCGTCGATCTTCGCGGGCCTGCCCAAGGTGGACGTGCATCTGATCGCGTACGACACGCAGGCGCTGGACCTGACGCCGTGGGCACACGACCCGTTCGAGACGCTGCTGCGCACCCAGCTCGGCGGCGGCACGGACGGCACGGTCGCGATGGCGCTCGCCCAGCCCAAGATCGCCGAGCCGCGCAACACCGTGGTGGTGTGGATCTCCGACTTCTACGAATGGCGCACCGACGAGCTGTTCGAAAGCATGGCCGCCATCCACCGTTCCGGGGCGAAGTTCATTCCGGTCGGCTCGGTGACCAGCTCCGGCCGCGGCAGCGTCAACCCCTGGTTCCGGGAGAAGTTCAAGGACCTGGGCACGCCGGTGATATCCGGCCACATCAAGAAGCTCGTGCACGAGCTCAAGACGTTCCTGACGTGAGCGTCGGCTGCCCCACTCACCGGCTCACCCGGCTCACCGATCTCCCGACTTCGCGATCACGCGACTCACTTCATTCCTCGAAAGGCTCATCCCTCATGTCCGAACTGCTGCGCGCCCCCGCCGAGATCAAGTACGCCGAGGAGCTCGACTGGCTGGAGTCGATCGACGACAGCCCCAAGCCGTTCTCGTGGCGCCTGTCGCCGAAGATGGTGCGGCTGTTCATCCTCGGGTCCGAGCGGGCCGACGGGCTGGACCGTGAGATCTCACAGAAGTGGTTCGGCGACCGCAGCTTCGTGGAGCGGTCGATCGTCACCCTCGCCTCCGACCGAGGCCTGCTGCTCATCGGCGACCCCGGCACGGGCAAGAGCTGGCTGGCCGAGCTGCTGTCGGCGGCGATCTGCCGCAACTCCACCCTGGTCGTCCAGGGCACGGCCGGCACCACCGAGGACCACATCAAGTACTCGTGGAACGTGTCGATGGTGATCGCCAAGGGCCAGTCGCGGGAGTCGATGATCCCGTCCCCGATCATGACCGCGATGGAGACCGGCGCCATCGGCCGCTTCGAGGAGCTGACCCGGTCCACGAGCGACGTGCAGGACGCGCTGATCTCGATCCTGTCGGAGAAGTACATCTCCGTGCCCGAGCTGAAGAGCGGGAGCGGCGACGACAACATCGTGTTCGCCAAGCCGGGTTTCTCCGTCATCGCGACCGCCAACAGCCGCGACCGGGGCGTCAACGACCTGTCGTCCGCGCTGAAGCGCCGCTTCAACTTCGTCCGCATCCCGGTGGTGACGAACAAGAAGAGCGAGGCGGAGATCGTCCGCTTCCGCACCGAGGAGCTGCTGCGCCGGCACTCGATCGACCTGGACGTGCCGCCCACACTGCTCGACGTGCTGCTGCAGAGCTTCGCCGATCTGCGCGCCTCGGCCGCGGCGGCCGGCAGCGACGACGAGAAGCTGGAGTCCGCGCTGTCGACGGCCGAGCAGATCGGCGTCCTCGAGGACGCGGTGCTGCACAGCAACTTCTTCGGTGAGCGCGCGCTGACCGCCCGCACGCTGGCGTCCTCGCTGGTCGGCTCGCTGACCCGACGGGAGCCGGAGGACCTGGCCATACTCAACAAGTATCTGCACGGGGTCGTCGAGCCGCGCAGCAAGGAAGAGGGCGGGGCCTGGCCCGAGTTCCTCGAGGGCGGCCGCGACGCGATCGCCACCCTGTCGTGAGCGGGCCCCAGGCGGGCGGTGTGTTCACCGCGCTGCGTACACAACTGCAGGAGGCGGCGACCGAGTTCGCGGGTGGTCCCGACGCACTGGAGGGCATTCTCCTGGGCATGGTCGACGACGTCGACCGGGCGGTGCGGGAGCCGCTGGAGATCTTCCCGGTCTGCCACCACTCCCCCGCCTCCGCCCTGGCCATGGCCCGCCGCCTGCGGGCGAAACAGCCCAAGGTGGTCTACCTGGAGCTGTGCGAGGACATGGCGCCGCTGCTGACCGAGCTGCGCAACTGCCGGCTGCCCGTGGCGGTGCAGGCGTTCGCCGGCGACATCGACGGGTTCCCGCAGGAGTGGGCGCCGCTGTCGGTGGTCGCGCCGATCACGGAGGCGTCCGCCGAGTACCAGGCGATCGCCTACGCCCTGGACACGCCGGGCGTGGAACTCGTCCTGGTGGACCGCTCCTCCGATCACGTCTTCCAGTGGAACGACACCGCTCGTGCGGAGGGAACTTCGGCCGAGGCGGAGGAGGCGCCGAAGTCCGAGGAGGCGGCGCTGCACGGCGAGGCGGTCGGCGTCGAGATCGGGGACCTGCGCCCGCGCTTCGCCGAGCTGGAGGAGCATCTCCTGCGCCACGGGAAGGTGCGGCACTGGTCGGAGTGGTGGCACCAGTACGTCGAGGTCCCGCTCGGGGACAGCGACCACGACACCTACCGCCAGGTGATGTTCCTCATCGGCAGCCTGTTCCGGCGGCTCGCACCGGGCGCCGGCGACCGGGTCCGGGTCGACGAGGACCGCGAGCGCTACATGTGGACGCGGATGCGCGAGCACATGGCGGCGACGGGCACGGACCCGGAGGACTGCCTGTACGTGTGCGGGGCGTTCCACGCGGCGAGCCGGGTGGAGGAGTTCGGCGTGGCCGGGCGCTCGGACTCGTTCACCATCTCGCCGCGCACGGCGACCACCTGGCAGTACGGGCTGATCCCGTCGAGCCACGCGGCGATCGAGGCGCAGTTCGGCCTGGCGCCCGGCTCGGTGTCGATCGCGGCGACGCAGTGGCAGAAGAGCCTGAAACGGACGCGGGTGCAGCCGTACCGGCTGGAGGGGCAGGCGGGGGCGAACAAGTCCCGAGCGAAGAAGGCGCTGCCGGCCGCCGCACCAGCCGTACCGGTGCCGGCGGCGGACCGCCTGTCCGGGTTCCTCCAGCAGCCGCCCGTGCTGGACGGCCTGGACGAGGCGGAGCTGCTCGGCTGGTCCGTGGACATCGTGCGGGCGGCCCGCCGCAACGGCTATCTGGCCTCCACCGCGGACGCCATCGCCGTCTTCGAGACGTCGATCCTGCTCGCGGGGATGCGGGACCGGGCCAGGCCGACACCGTACGACTTCCAGGACGCGGCGGTCACCTGCATCGAGAAGGACCGGGTGCCCGGACGGCGGGACGTGCGGCGGCTCGTCGAGATCATGATGGGCGGCGACCGGATCGGCCAGGTGGGTTACGAGGCGCTGCCGCCGCTCGCCCGGGACGTGTACGACCGGCTGGAGCCGCTGGGGCTGAAGCTGCAGCAGCGTGGTGTGCAGCGGGCGTTGCTGGACATGGCCGGCCGGCCGGAGCTGGGGGCGTGCTCGGACGTGCTGTGGATGCTGCGGCGGCTGATGCCGGCAGCAGCGGCGCGCCCGATCATGGGTGAGCGGCGTCTCGGTGAGCGGTCGATCCAGGAGTCCTGGGATCTGGCCCTCGGCACCCATCAGCGTGCGCTCATCGAGCTCGGCTACGAGGGCGTCAGCATCGAGCAGGTGCTGGAGCAGCGGCTGCGGCGGGAGGCGTACGGGCCGCGGGCGACCACGGCGGGCGTGCTGGCGGCCGTCGAGGACAGCCTGCTGTACCTGCGCAGCGGGCGTCTGGCGGACGAGCTGGGCACGCACGCGCTGAAGGTGCTGGCCGCGGAACGTACGGTCGACGGGGCGCCGGAGGTGCTGCGCAGGGCGCGGACGCTGCTGGCGTACTACCGCACGAGCCGACCCGAACTCCCGGCGTGGATCGAGTCGTTCGTGAAGACGGGATACGCGCACTACTGCACGTTGCTGCCGACGGCGTTCCGCGACGAGGACGCGACGGCGGGGCAGGTCGCGGCGATGCTGGGCTTCCTGTTCAGCATGGAGAGCCTGGCGCTGTCCCTGGGCTGCGATCGTACGCAGCTTGAGCTGGCGGTGGCGCAGTCGCACCCGGAGGACCCGTCGAAGACGGCTCTGCTGTGGGCGGCGCAGGTGCAGCTCGGCACGTTGACGCGCGCCGAACTGCGCGCGCGGTGCGACGCGTTGCTGGACAACCCGCTGGTGGTGCCCTCCTACCCGCGCTACCTCAGCGGCTTCGTGCACGCGCTGGAGCCGGTGCCGGGGCTGGCGGACCTGGTGGTGGAGGCGGTGTCGAACGCGTTCGGCCGCCTGCCGGACACGGTGCTGCTGCCGTGGCTGCCGCTGCTGATCACCACCCTGCGCAAGGGCGCGGCGGACCTGGCGCCGCTGCTGATACGCGAGGCGGGGCGCATCTTCCCCGGCCGGCTTCCGGCGCTGGACGCGTGGGTGCCGCCGTGGCGACAGCCGCAGCTGGAGGACCCCTTCGCGGCCTCCCGCGCCCGGCGAACGGCCACCGCCGCCCAGGCGCCCCGGGGCGCCGCGCTGCTCGCCGCGCATCCGGCGGCGTGCGACGCGGTGGCGGGGCTGCTGGGCTGCGAGGACGGCTGGCAGCAGGACGGCACCTCAGCCCTGCCGCCGGGCGGCGCGGGCGCGGCCCTGCTGACCGCGCACCCGGCGGCGTGCGACGCGGTGGCGGGGCTGCTGGGCTGCGACGAGGGCTGGGCAATGACCGACGATGCCGGTACGCCGGGAGCAGTCCTGGCAGCCAGGCACCCGGCTGCGGCCGAGGCCCTGGAGGCGCTGCTCGCCGGCGCGTGACGGCGAGGTGAGGCCGGCTCCTCTCAGGGGGCCGGCCTCACCTGTCCGTCGAACCGGAAGACGGTGTCGGCCCAGTCCGTGCCGTCGTCATCACCGTCGTCCAACGCCTCGCCGACCGCCCGTTCCTCGTATCCGAAGTGGCTTTCCATGATGGCCGCGAGTCCGTCGAGCTCACGGCCGATCGCCTCCAGATCCGGACCACGGGTCCCGAGGGCCCGGTCGGCGAGTCCGCGCACCTGGGTCAGGATCGAGGCGATGAGTCCGCGGTCTTGCACGAGCTTGGTGACGGTCTCGGCGAGATCGGGGCGTTCGCGCAGCAGTTGGGCGAACATCCCGTCGTCCTCACCCTCGTGGTGGGTGGTCAACGCGTCGCAGAAGGCCAGGCAGTGCGTGGCAAGTGTGTCGTCGCTCACCTGACGGCGTCCGAGTCCCGTCCTGACGTCATTCAGCCGACGACGCAGTTCCTGGTGAGCTCGGGAGAGTTGCAGGCTGAGAGCAGCCGTACGGTCGTTGCTGTGGGAGGCCACGCGTGGCGGTCCCTTCGGTTCGGCACCTCCACGCCTGACGCTGTCCGTCACCGGCACGCGATGCTGGTCCCATCCGATCACGCGCCCCGGATGCGCGGCAAGACCCGATGTCCGAGGTATCCGCCTCCGACGTCCAGCCCCGCTGTCCATCCTGTGGAACCGGTCTCGGACGCGCCGCCCGACGTGTGTATAGTCCCGCCCCATGGAATCCGGAGTCGAGCTCGTCAAGCGGGCCCACATCGACCTGCTCAGGGTCGCCACCGCGCTCTGTAGCTGATTCCGCGCGCCCTCGAGCGCCCTTTCTCCCCGCTTCGCCCGGTCACGTCCGCGTGCCGTCCGCGGTCGGCGTGGTTCAACGTTGCACCCCAGTGCCGTGACCGTCCGGCCGCCGGCGGCCCATGGTGTCCGCGTCCGTGACCACCGGGGCCCGCCCCGTCGTACCTCTCACCCTCCCCTCCGGTCCCCGGCACGCCTCTGCCGCTTCCCGGAACGTCCTTGGAGACCCCATGACCGTGCGTCTGCACTGGTTCCTGCCCACCACCGGTGACGACCGGAACGTGGTGGGCGTGACCGCCCGTGACTCGCTCCAGTCCCGTGCCACCAGCCGGCCTCCCACCCTCGACTACCTCGCGCAGGTCGCCCGGGCCGCCGAGTCCGCCGGGTTCGAGGCCGTGCTGACACCGACCGGCAGTGACTGCGAGGACTCCTGGCTGACCACCGCCGCCCTCATCCCGCAGACCAGCCGGCTGAAGTTCCTCGTCGCCTTCCGGCCGGGCGTCATCGCTCCTCCGCTGGCTGCCCAGATGACAGCGACCTACCAACGGCTGTCCGGTGGGCGGCTGTTGCTGAACATCGTCACCGGGTCCGACGCCGACGAGCAGCGGTCGTACGGTGACTTCCTCGGCCACGACGAGCGGTACGGCCGTACCGGCGAGTTCCTGCACCTGCTGCACACCGCCTGGCAGGGCGAGTCGTACGACTTCGAAGGTGACCACTACCGGGTCGCGGGCGGGCGGCTGCGGAGGCCGCCGGAGGCTCGGCCCCCGGTGTTCTTCGGCGGTTCCTCCGAGGCCGCCCTGCCGGTCGCCGCGCGGTACGCCGACACCTACCTCACCTGGGGTGAGCCGCCGGCCGCCGTCAAGCGGAAGATCGACCGGGTGCGTGAGCTCGCCGCCGCCGAGGGGCGTGAGCTGTCGTACGGCATCCGGCTGCATGTGATCAGCCGGGACACCGCCGCCGAGGCGTGGGCGGAGGCAGACCGCGTCCTCGAATCCCTCGACCCGGCGGCGATCAAGGCCGCCCACGAGCGCTTCAGCCGGTCGGATTCGGCGGGGCAGCGCGCCATGGCCGCGCTGAGCGGCGGGCGTACCGACCGGCTCGAGATCCACCCCAACCTGTGGGCCGGGTTCGGTCTGGTCCGGCCCGGTGCGGGCACCGCGCTCGTCGGCAGTCACGAGCAGGTCGCCGAGCGGATCGAGGAGTACGCGTCCCTCGGCATCGAGCACTTCATCCTCTCCGGGCAGCCGCACCTGGAGGAGGCCATCCGGTTCGGCGAGTGCGTCCGGCCACTGCTGACCCGCGAACCCGCCCTCGTCCGACCGTAGCCCTCTCGCCTCACAAGGACTCCAGCGATGAACCGTTCCCTCGACAGAAGATCAGCCTTCCGCCTGTTCGGCGCCGCCGGAGTCGGCCTGGGACTCGCCGCCTGCGCCGGACCCGGCGGGGGTTCCTCCGGCGCCTCGGGCGGCGCCTCCCCTTCCGCGCTCGCCACCTCCGGCCCCGTGAAGGGCACCGTCTCCTTCGCGCACTGGCGGGCCGAGGACAAGGCGGTGTTCGCCGACCTGATCAAGGCGTTCGCGAAGAAGTACCCCGACGCGGGCGTCGAGCAGGACATCGCGCCCTCCGCCGACTACCAGTCGACCGCCCTGCGCCGCATCCAGGGCTCCAAGACCGGTGACGTCTTCACCGCCTTCCGGGGCGCGCAGTTCGAGCAGATGGTGAAGGCCCGCGTGTACGCGCCGCTGACCGGGACCGAGCTGCTGGACCGCTACCAGAAGAACCTCATAGGCCCCGGCGCGCAGGGCGGCACCCAGTACGGGCTGCCCTACCAGCTCGTCTTCAACATGCCGCTCGCCAACACCGACGCCCTCGACAAGGCCGGTCACACGAGTGCGCCCAAGGACTGGGACGGCTTCCTCCAGCTCCTCGACGACCTCGCCGCCAAGGGCTACACGCCGATCGCCTGGCCGGGCGGCGACTCGGCCAACGCGGGTCAGCTGCTCAACCCGATGGTGATGAACAACGCGCCCACCGACGACGCGTTCGCCCGCATCGAGTCCGGCGACTACAAGGTCACCGACGACTGGTTCCTCACCACGCTGGAGCAGTACGCGCAGCTGCGGCCCTACTTCCAGGAGCGGGCCACCGGCTCCAGCACCGACGCCACCGCCCAGCTGTTCGCGTCCGGCCGCGCGGGGCTGCTCGCCACCGGTTCCTTCCAGATGGCGAGCGTGCGCGCGCTGGGCGCGAAGTTCCCCTTCGACCTCGTCGCGCCCGTCACCACGACCGCGGCGAAGGCGAAGTACGAGGGCGTCTTCAACACCACCTTCATCCTCGGCGTCAACACCGCCACCGAGGTACAGCCGGCCGCCCACGCGTTCCTGGAGTTCCTCAGCGACCCCGAGCACGCGGGCGCCTACGCCAACGGCACCGGGCAGCACCTGACCGTCGAGGGCGTCGAGTACACCAACGCCGACCTCAAGGCGGTCGAGCCCTGGCTGACCCGGAAGACGCTGCTCGCGCCGCGTTTCCAGTTCCTCGACCTCGACATCCGCACGGCCGTGGAGAACGCCACGGTGGCCGTCGTCGGCGGCAAGAAGCCGGCGCAGGCGGCCGAGGAGGCCCAGCGTGTCATCGACCAGAAGCGGTCGTAGACGGCGTACGGCGCGGGCACTGTGGTTCTTCCCGGTGCCCGCCCTCGCCCTCTACCTGTTCTTCTTCGTCTACCCGGTTCTCCAGGCGGTGCAGTACTCGCTCACCGACTGGGACGGCTACAGCGCGGACTACGCCGACGTCGGGCTGCGCAACTTCACCCGGCTCGCCACCGGCGACGACACGTTCGCCAACGCGGTCGGCAACAACCTGAAGCTGACCGTCACCGTCGTCCTCGCGCAGACCGCGCTGGGGCTGCTGCTGGCACTGTGGCTCGTCCGTACCACGCGGGCGTCGACGCTGCTGCGCGCCGTGTTCTTCCTGCCTACGGTGCTGTCGTCGGTGTCGGTCGCGTTCGTGTGGCGGTTCGTCTACGACCCCGACGGCGGGCTGCTCAACTCCGTGCTGCGCGCAGTGGGGTTGGACTCGCTGCAGTCGGTGTACCTCGGCAACCCGGACACCGCCGTGTTCTGGCTGGCGCTGACGCAGGTGTGGTTCCACGCGGGTCAGATGATGGTGGTGTTCATCGCGGGGCTCCAGGCGATACCCAAGGAGCTGTACGAGGCGGCCGAGCTGGACGGCGCGGGGCGCTTCGCGCGCTTCCGGTACGTGACGTGGCCGCTGGTCGCGCCGGCCACCGCCATCGTCGTCGCGTACACCACGGTGCAGTCGTTCAAGGCGTTCGACCTCGTGCTCGGCCTCTCGGGCAATCCGCCGAACCCGGCGCTGGACATCCTCTCCACCCGTATCTACACCACCTTCTCCAACAACCAGTTCGGCTACGCGGCCGCCCAGTCCCTGGTGTTCATGGCGCTCATCGCGCTGGTCACCCGGGTGCAGCGGCGGGCGATAGGGAGGGCGACCCGATGAACCGGACCAGCCGGACTGTCAAGCTCACCCGTCCGCTGTTCATGGCGGTGGCCGCCTGTGTGGTCGTTCTGCCGTTGCTGGTCGTGGTGTTCGGTACGTTCAAGACGCTGCCGGAGCTGTTCGACGCGCCGTTGGCTCCGCCGTCGTCGCCCACGCTGGACAACTACCGGGCGGCCGTGGAGGACGGGGGGCTGGGCGCGGCGTTCCTCAACAGTGCGATCGTCACCGCGGGGGCGGTGCTGTTGACGCTCGCTGTGGCGAGCCTTGCCGCGTTCTTCTGCGCGCGTATGCCCGGGCGGGTGGGGTGGGCTGTCTTCGGGGTGCTGGTGGCTGGGTTGGCGGTGCCTGCTCAGGCGGCGATTGTTCCGCAGTACGTGCTGTTCGACAGGCTCGGCCTGACCGACTCCCTGCTTGGACTCGTCCTCGTCGACACGGTGACGACGTTGCCTACCGCTGTGTTCATTCTGGGTGGGTTTCTGCGGACGGTGCCGGATGAGCTGTACGAGGCGGCCGAGTTGGACGGGGCGTCACCGCTGCGGGCGTTCCGGTCGCTGGCGTTGCCGCTGATTCGGCCGGCGCTCGCGACCACCGGGATCTTCCTGTTCGTCATGGACTGGAATGATTTGTTGTATCCGTTGCTGTTCGTGCGGTCGCAGGAGAATCGGACGCTGCCGCTCGCGTTGCTGGATTTCCAAGGCGAGTTCCTCACCCGTTACCCGTTGCTCTTCGCCGGCGTCGTGATCGCCTCGGCGCCGGTGGTCGTGGTCTATGTGCTGCTGCAGCGACAGTTTGTGGCGGGGTTGACGGCGGGGGCGGTTCGGGGCTGAGTGTGCGGGTGGGTGGGGGCTGGTCGCGCAGTTCCCCGCGCCCTTCAGGCGCGCCGAGTCCCTGCGGGTTACAGGGCGGGGTGAAGGGCGCGGCAACCCACAGGTGGCCGTGCGTGTGGGGGTTGAGCGCGCGGTTCCTCGCGCCCCTTCAGGCTCGTTCGTTCTCCGTGGCTGGCATCCGTGCGGGTCCGTGCCCCGCGCCCCGTCCGGGGCGTTTCAGGTGCTCGCTCGTTTCACGAAGCGGTGGGCTGCTCTCAGCACCTTCTGGTGTCTCTGCCTCGTGCCGTTCACGTCCTCCAGCAGCGCCGTCACCGCCAGGTGGGCCAGTTCTCGTTTGTCCGGGGCGACCGTTGTCAGGGGTGGGGCCATATAGCGGGACGCTTCTATGTCGTCGAAGCCGATCACCGCCAGGTCGGCCGGTATCGACAGGCCTCGGTCCCGCGCCGCGTGCAGGACTCCCTCCGCCAGCGTGTCCGCGAAGCAGAAGACCGCGTCCGGCGGGTCGGGGAGGTCCAGCAAGGCGTCTGCTGCGGTCGCGCCGTCGGATCGGTGGTAGGCCGTGACCGGTGGGGCGAGTGTCTCGTCGTAGGTGAGGCCTGCCGCTTCGAGGGCCTCGCGGTAGCCGGCCAGCCGGGTCGCCGACGTCGCGGCGTTCGGAGCCGGTTGGCGGCCGACCACGCCGATCCTGCGGCGGCCCCGGGCCAGCAGATGCTCCGTCGCCTCGCGAGCCGCCGCCGTGTTGTCGACGGTGACGTGGGGGCAGGGCAGGTCGTGGACGCGTTCGCCCAGCAATACCAGCGGGGCGGGATCGGCTGCCCGGGCGGCCGCCCGGTCGTCCAGGGCGAGTGGGCTCAGGATGATGCCGTCGACCATCGGGTCCGTATGGCCGAGCGCTATCTCCAGCTCGGCCTCGGGGCGGCCGCCCGTCACCTCCACCAGCAAGGTGCAGTCACGGGCCGCCGCCTCCCGCAGCACGTGCTCGGCCAGCTCCGCCCAGTACGGCATGGTCAGTTCGGGCACGGCAAGGAGCAGGACCCCGCTGCGGCCCGTACGGAGCCTGCGCGCTGCCGAGTTGGGCCGGTAGCCCAGCTCCTCCACCGCCCGCTCCACCCGCTGCCGCGTCGCCTCCGAGAAGCGCCCGGTGCCCCGCACCACATTGGAGACGGTCCGGATGGACACCCCGGCCCGCTCCGCCACCTCCCTGAGCCCCGTCACCGTGCGCATCGGCCCAGCGTAAGGGCGGGATGAGGCAGCGGGAGCCCGTCAACGGCACTGCTGTCACCCGTTGTTCACAATCGAAGGGCACCCCGTCCTGTCACGCCGCCCTGCGCACCCGCTCCCCATGCCCCCGGATGATGTCCGCGTACCGGTGCCCCGACCCCTTGATCGTGCGCGCCTGCGTGGCGTAGTCGACGTGGACCAGCCCGAAGCGCTTGTCGTAGCCGTACGCCCACTCGAAGTTGTCGAGCAGGGACCAGGCGAAGTAGCCGGCCAGCGGCGCGCCCTTGCGGGCGGCGGAGGCGCAGGCGGCGATGTGCCGGGTCAGGTAGTCCTGGCGCTCGGGGTCGTCGACCGTGCCGTCGGGACGGACAACGTCGGGGAACGCGGAGCCGTTCTCGGTGACGTAGAGCCTGCGGGCGCCGTACTCGTCGGTGAGACGCAACAGGAGGTCCTCGATGCCGGTCGGGTCGATCTCCCAGTCCATGCCGGTGCGCGGCACGCCGTCGCGGCGGACGGCCGCGGCGTAGGGGGCGGGTCCGTCCGGGTCGGTGGCGACCACCTGCGGGAAGTAATAGTTCAGGCCGAGCCAGTCGAGCGGGGCCGCGATGGTCTCGAGGTCGCCGGGCCGTTCGGGGAGGTCGACGCCGTAGACCTCGCGCATGTCGGCGGGAAAGCCGCGGCCGTGGATCGGGTCGAGCCACCAGCGGTTGGTGTGGCCGTCCATGCGGACGGCGGCGGCGCGGTCCTGGGCGCTGTCGCTCGCCGGGTGGATGGTGGAGAGGTTGTTGACGATGCCGACCTGGGCGTCGGGGGCGGCGGCGCGGATGGCGCGGGCGGCGAGGCCGTGGGCGAGGAGCAGGTGGTAGGAGGCGCGGACGGCGGCCGTCAGGTCGGTCCGGCCGGGGGCCATCTTGCCCTCGAGGTGACCGATCCAGGCGGAGCACAGGGGTTCGTTGAGGGTGGCCCAGTGGTGAACGCGGTCGCCGAGGCGTTCGGCGACGGCGGAGGCGTAGGCGGCGAAGTGCTCGGCGGTGTCGCGCTCGGGCCAGCCGCCGCGGTCCTGGAGGGTCTGGGGCAGGTCCCAGTGGTAGAGAGTGACGGACGGGGTGATGCCGGCTTCGAGAAGCCCGTCGACGAGCCGGTCGTAGAAGGCGAGGCCCTTGGCGTTGACCGGGCCGTCGCCGCCGGGCACGACACGCGGCCAGGCGGCGGACAGCCGGTAGGCGTTGGCGCCGAGGCGGCTCATCAGGGCGATGTCCTCGCGCCAGCGGTGGTAGTGGTCGCAGGCCACGTCGCCGTGGTCGTCGTTGTCGATGCGGCCGGGGGTGTGCGAGAAGGTGTCCCAGATCGACGGAGAACGGCCGTCCTCCGCCACGGCGCCCTCGATCTGGTAGGCCGAGGTGGCCGTGCCCCACAGGAAGTCGTCGGGGAGGGCGGCGTAGTCGATGGTCACGGAGGTCCTTTCGGGGCGGGGGGCGGTCACTTGACGGCGCCTGCCGTCAGGCCGGCGACGAGGTAGCGCTGGAGGAGCAGGAACCCGGCGACCACGGGGACGCTCACCACGAGGGAGGCGGCCATGATCTGGTTCCAGTACACGTCGTTGAGGGTGGAGTAACCCTGGAGGCCGACCGCCAGGGTGCGCGTGGTGTCGTTGGTCATCACCGAGGCGAAGAGGACCTCGCCCCAGGCGGTCATGAAGGCGTAGACGGCGACGGCGACGATGCCGGGCACGGCAGCCGGGACGACGACGCGGAACAGCGCGCCGAGCGGGCCGCAGCCGTCCACGAGCGCGGCCTCGTCCAGGTCGCGCGGCACGGAGTCGAAGTAGCCGATCAGCATCCAGATGGAGAACGGCAGCGAGAAGGTCAGGTACGTCAGGATCAGGCCGCCGCGGGAGCCGAACAGGGCGATGCCGATGGCGTTGCCGATGTTGACGTAGATGAGGAACAGCGGGAGCAGGAACAGGATGCCGGGGAACATCTGCGTCGACAGGACGGTCACCGTGAAGACGCGCTTGCCGCGGAACGCGTAGCGGCTGACGGCGTACGCGGAGAAGACGGCGATGACGACCGAGCAGACGGTGGCGGCGCCCGCCACGATCAGCGAGTTCACGAAGTAGCGGCCGAGCGGCACGGTGGACCAGATGTCGATGTACGGGCGGATCGTCAGCTCGGTCGGCAGCCAGCGGAACGAGCCGGTGACGTCGGCGAGCGGCTTCAGCGAGCTGGACAGCATGACGTACACCGGGATCAGCACGAAGCCGGTGAGGAGGGTCAGGAAGATCCGCCGTGACCACAGGAACGTGCGGGGCGGAGCCATCGGGGACCGGGGCGTGCTCACTGGGCGGTCCTCCGTCCGCGAGAGGTGAGGGCGAGGTGGACGCCCGTGACGACGAGCAGGAACAGCAGGAGCAGCACCGACATCGCGGAGCCCGTGCCGAAGTTCCAGGTGACGAAGGACGCCTGGTAGATGTGCACGGAGATCAGGTCGGCGGCCTCGGGCGCGCTCTTGCCGAAGAGGACGTACGGAGTGTTGAAGTCGTTGAACGTCCACAGGAACAGGACGAGGACCAGCACCTGGTTGACCGGGCGGAGCGACGGCAGGGTGATGCGGCGGAGCTGCTGGACCATGCCGGCGCCGTCGAGGGCGGCGGCCTCGTACAGCTCGCGGGGGATGTTCTGCAGGCCGGCCATGACGATGAGGAAGGCGAACGGCCAGCCCTTCCACACCGACACGGTGAGCAGGGCGACGAAGCTGTTGTCGCCGATGAGCCAGAAGGAGGGCTTGTCGGTGAGGCCGAGCTGGTCGTGCAGGACGTGGTTCACCAGGCCGTTGTCGTGCTGGAACATGAACACCCAGGTGATGACGGCCGCGTAGACGGGCAGCGCGTACGGCACCAGGAACAGGGCGCGCAGCAGGCCGCGGCCGCGGAAGGTGTCCTGCATGAACACGGCGGCGGCGGTGCCGATCAGCCAGCACAGGCCGACGGACAGCACGGTGAAGGCGACCGTGACGAGGAAGGAGTGGAGAAGGGCCTTGCCGACGGGGGCGTCGAAGTCGACGGACACGGTGTAGTTGTCGAGGCCGGCCCAGGGGGCGGTGCTCCAGTCACGGATGTAGAACTGGGTGAGTTCCTTGAAGCTCATCACGATGCCGATGACCATCGGCACCAGGTGAACGAGGAGTTCGAGGAGCAGCGCGGGCAGGAGCAGCAGGTAGGGCAGTCCGACGCGGCGGAGCCGCCCGGTGCGGCGGCGGGGGCCGCGCGCCGTACCGGGGGAGCTCTTCCGCACGGTGGCCTCCGCTGCGGGGGCGGTGGCGGTCATGGCGGTGTGGGGACTCACTTCGTGGGCATCTGCTGCTGCGCCTTGGTGAGCGCGGCCTTCACCGAGTCGATGGTGACCGGGCGTCCGGCGGCGGCGTCGGCGAACAGTTCCTTGACGGCGGTGCCGACGGCGGTCTCGAACTGGGACTCGTCGGGCACCTGCGGCAGGGCGACGGCGCTCTTGGCGAGGGTGTCCTTCAGCACCGCGTTGGCGGGGGTGTTGAAGGCGGCATCGGCTTGGGCGGCCTTGACCGGCGGTATGGAGCTGTAGGCGGTGTTGAGGATCTTCTGCTCGGCGTCGCTGGTCATGAACTTCACGAACTCGGTGGCGCCGTCGAGGTTGTCGGTGTTCTTGAAGACGGCGAGGTTGATGCCGGCGACCATCGAGTTGACCTGCCGGCCGGTGCCGGGGGTGCCGGACTGCACGGGCACGGGGGCGATGCCGTAGGCGTCCTCGCTCATGCCCTGGGACGTGAGGTTGGCGGAGGCGGACTGCCACAGCAGCATGCCGGTCCTGCCCTTGGCGAAGTCGCTGACCGACTGGTTCTGGGCGTACTCGGCGTTGCCCGGGGCGGTGATCTTGTCCTTGGCCATCAGGTCGACGTACTGCTTGACCGCGGCGACGGCGCCGTCGCTGGTGAAGTCGGGCGTGCCGTCGGCGGTGAAGAAGCCGGCGCCGTGCTGCTTGGCGAAGACGTAGGCGTGGTGGACGTTCTCGGAAGGGTTCGAACCCTCCATGGCTGTGCCCCACTTGCCGTCCTTGGACAGCTTCTTGCCCGCGGCGACGAAGTCGTCCCAGGTGGCGGGCGGGGCGTCGATGCCGGCGTCGGCGAACATCTGCTTGTTGTAGTAGAGCGCGTACGCCATGGAGTAGAGAGGGACGGCGGCCGGGGGCTGTCCCTCGGCGCCGGTGGAGCCGAGCGCCGAGTCGACGAAGCGGTCCTTGCCGCCGATCTTCTCGAACTGCGCGTCGTCCCACGGCAGGAGACCGCCGGTCGCCTGGAGGGAGGCGGACCAGGTGTTGCCGATGTTCAGCACGTCCGGGCCCTGGCCGGACGTGGTGGCGGTGAGGATCCGGTTGAGCAGGTCGGACCAGGGCACGACCTCCAGCTTGACCTTGATGCCGGTCTGCTTCTCGAACTTGTCGAGCTCCGGCTGGAGGACCTTCTTGTCGACCTCGATGCTGGCCCCCTGGTTCGACGCCCAGTAGGTCAGTTCCTTCGGCGAGTCGTTGGACCCGCCACCGGTGCTCGAACCGCCTCCGCAGGCCGTGGCGGCGAGTGCGAGAGACAGCATGACGGCGCCTGTGGCCGCGGCTCGGATGCTGCGCATGGCTCCTGGTCCCTTTCCGGGAAGGTCGAATGTCCCGGGGAGGACCCGGGGCAGCGCCTCACGGCTTAATTTAGGACGTGAGTTAAACCTCTGGCCGAACCCGCGTCAAGGGTTCCGACGGACTCGCTCGACTCTTGCCGCACGTCTTGACTCATCCGTTGCGGAGATGAACCATTCGGCGCGAGAGAGCGCTCTCACCTCCCCTGCCGCTTTCACTTCCTGAACCGGGAGAGCCGCCCCATGACGTCACCGTCCGTCCCCTCCTCCACACCGCCCTCCGCCGTCGGCCGCCGGGCCGTGCTCGGCGCCGCGGCGGCCGTGCCCGTGCTGGCCGGCCTGTCCGGTACGGCGTCCGCCGCGCCGGCCGCGCGCAGAAAGCCCCCGCGTCTCAAGGGGGGTGGCGACCTCGGCCCCAACGTGATCGTCTTCGACCCGTCCACGCCGGGCATCCAGACCACGCTGGACGAGGTGTTCACCCGGCAGGAGGAGGACCAGTTCGGCCCCGGCCGCTACCAGTTCTTCTTCAAGCCCGGCACCTACCAGGGTCTGAACGCCCAGTTGGGCTTCTACATGTCCGTCTCCGGCCTGGGCCTGTCCCCCGACGACACCACCATCCACGGTGACGTGACGGTCGACGCCGGCTGGTTCGACGGCAACGCCACGCAGAACTTCTGGCGTTCGGCGGAGAACCTGGCCCTCGTCCCGGCCAACGGCACCAACCGCTGGGCGGTCGCCCAGGCCGCGCCGTTCCGCCGGATGCACGTACGCGGCGACCTCAACCTCGCCTCGTCGACGTACGGCTGGGCGAGCGGCGGCTACATCGCGGACAGCCGGATCGACGGCACGGTCGGCCCCTACTCGCAGCAGCAGTGGTACACCCGGGAGAGCGCGGTCGGCGGCTGGACCAACGCCGTGTGGAACATGGTGTTCTCCGGTGTCGAGGGCGCCCCCGCGCAGAGCTTCCCCGACCCTCCCTACACCACGCTCGACACGACGCCGGTCTCCCGCGAGAAGCCCTTCCTGTACCTCGACGGGGAGCGGTACCGCGTCTTCCTGCCCGCGCTGCGGAGGAACGCGCGCGGCGTCACCTGGGGCAACGGCACGCCGCGCGGCACCTCGCTGCCGCTGGAGCGCTTCTACGTCGCCAGGCCGGGCGACTCGGCGGCCACCCTCAACCGGGCGCTCGAGCAGGGCCTGCACCTGCTGCTCACACCCGGCGTCTACCACGTCGACCAGCCGGTCCGGGTGAACCGGCCGGACACGGTGGTCCTGGGTCTCGGCTACGCCACGCTCGTCCCCGACAACGGCGTCACCGCCCTGAAGGTCGCCGACGTCGACGGCGTACGGCTGGCCGGCTTCCTGATCGACGCCGGTACGGTCAACTCGCCGGTGCTGCTGGAGGTCGGTCCGCGCGGCGCCTGCCGGAACCACGCCGCCAACCCCATCACCGTCCAGGACGTCTTCATCCGCATCGGCGGCGTGGGCCCCGGCCGGGCGACCACCAGCATGGTGATCAACGCCCGGCACACGATCGTCGACCACACCTGGGTCTGGCGCGCCGACCACGGCGAAGGCGTGGGCTGGGAGACCAACCGCTGCGACTACGGCGTCGTCGTCAACGGCCACGACGTCCTCGCCACCGGCCTGTTCGTCGAGCACTTCAACAAGTACGACGTGCAGTGGAACGGCGAACGCGGCCGCACGATCTTCTTCCAGAACGAGAAGGCCTACGACGCCCCGAACCAGGCCGCGATCCAGAACGGCTCGCTCAAGGGCTACGCCGCCTACAACGTCGGCGACCACGTCACCGCCCACGAGGGCTGGGGCATGGGCAGCTACTGCTACTACAACGTCGACCCGACCATCGTCCAGCACCACGGCTTCGCCGCCCCCGAACGGCCCGGGGTGCGCTTCCACCACATCATGGTCATCTCGCTGAGCGGGCACGGGCAGTACGAGTGCGTCATCAACGACACGGGGGCGCCTACGTCGGGGACGAACACCGTGCCGTCGGTGGTGGTGTCGTACCCCTGAGCGCGTACGTGCCGGGGCGCGCTGAGGCGCGGGGCCGGTGGCGGTCCCTCCCCCACTGAGCCGGGGAGGGACCGCCGCGGCAACCGTGTCAGCGGGTCACCGCACAGGCGCCTCGACCGGTGCCGGTGCGTACCCCGTCGGCCGGCTGGTGAACGTCCCGCGGCCCTGGGTGCGGCTGCGCAACCGGGTCGCGTAGCCGAAGAGTTCGGCCAGTGGCACGGTAGCCGTGACGACCGCCGCGCCCGCCCGGGTGGCCGAGCCGCTCACCCGGCCGCGGCGTGCGGCCAGGTCACCGAGTACGGTCCCGACCGCGTCCTGCGGCACGGTCACCGTGACCTCGGCGACCGGCTCGAGCAGCACCATCCCGCACGCCCGCAGGGCGTCCCGCAGACCGAACCGGCCCGCGGTGCGGAACGCGGTGTCGGAGGAGTCCTTCACGTGCGTCGCACCGTCGGTCAGCGTCACCCGCAGGCCCGTCACCGGGTGCCCGCCGAGGGGGCCCTCTGCGAGCGCGTCCCGGCAGCCGGCCTCGACGGCACGGACGTACTCCTGCGGCACCCGGCCGCCGACGACGGCCGAGCGGAACTCGAAGCCACGCTCGGGGTCGTCCAGCGGTTCCACGTCGAGCACCACGTGGGCGAACTGCCCGGCCCCGCCGTCCTGTTTGACGTGCCGGTACACGAACCCGGACACGCCCCGGCCGACGGTCTCCCGGTAACTCACCCTCGGACGGCCGACGTTGACGCCCAACCCGTGGTCACGCCGGATGCGTACCACCGCGACCTCCAGGTGCAGTTCGCCCATGCCGGACAGCACCGTCTGGCCCGTCTCGGCGTCGGTGCGCACGACCAGCGAGGGGTCCTCCTCGGCGAGCCGGGCCAGCGCCGACGCCAGACGGCCGGTGTCGGTGCCGCGCAGCGCCTCGACGGCGACCGAGACGACGGGTTCGGCGGTGCCGGGCGGCTCGAGCAGCAGCGGGGCGTCCGGCGCGCACAGCGTGGCGCCCGCGCGGGCGCCCTTCAGCCCGACCACGGCGACGATGTCACCGGCGACAGCACGGTCCAGGCGCGCGTGCCGGTCGGCGGTGACGCGCAGGATGCGTCCGACGCGCTCGGCGCGGCCGGCGGTGGC
The DNA here is from genome assembly GCA_014655195.1 of Streptomyces cellulosae. Taxonomy (GTDB): domain Bacteria; phylum Actinomycetota; class Actinomycetes; order Streptomycetales; family Streptomycetaceae; genus Streptomyces; species Streptomyces cellulosae. Next base: position 44,768 of record BNBH01000023.1, read on the forward strand.
GTCCCACACTGTGTCCCCCTGTTCGATCGTTCCGGAATAGACGCGCAGGTAGGTGAGGCGCCCGGTGGCGGTGGCGTTCACCTTGAACGCGAGGGCGGCGAGCGGCGCCGCCGGGTCGGCGGGCCGTTCCTGTTCGGCGCCGTCGTGCGTGCCGCGCACCGGCGGCACGTCCAGGGGCGACGGCAGGTAGGCGAGGACGGCGTCCAGCAGCGGCTCGATCCCGCGGTTGCGGTAGGCGGAGCCGCACAGCACGACCACGGCCTCACCGCGTGCGGTCAGGTCCCGCAGGGCCGCCGTGAGCGTTCCGATGCCGAGCGCGCCGGTGTCGCAGAACTCCTCCAGCGCCCCCGGGTGCAGTTCCGCCACGGCCTCCTCCAGCAGGCGGCGCCGCCGTAGCGCCTCCTCGCGCAGGGCGTCCGGCACGGGTGCCGGATTGCGGGCCTCGCCGTCGTCGTCCCAGGTGAGGGCGCGCATGCCGAGCAGGTCGACGACGCCGGTGAAGGCGTCCTCGGCCCCGATCGGGAGCTGCGCGGCCAGCGGCGCCGGGTGCAGCCGCTCCCGGATGGAGGCGACGGCGGCGTCGAGGTCGGCGCCGGCCCGGTCCATCTTGTTGACGAACGCGATGCGCGGGACACCGTGCCGGTCGGCCTGCCGCCACACCGACTCGCTCTGCGGCTCCACCCCGGCGACCGCGTCGAACACGGCGACCGCCCCGTCGAGGACCCGCAGGGAGCGCTCGACCTCGTCGGCGAAGTCGACGTGCCCCGGGGTGTCGATCAGGTTGATGCGGCGACCGTCCCAGGAGCAGGTCACGGCGGCGGAGAAGATGGTGATCCCCCGGTCGCGCTCCTGCGGGTCGAAGTCGGTGACGGTGGTGCCGTCGTGCACCTCGCCGCGCTTGTGGGTGGTGCCGGTGGCGTAGAGGATCCGCTCGGTGACGGTGGTCTTGCCGGCGTCGACGTGGGCGAGGATGCCGAGGTTGCGGACGACGGCGAGGGTGTCGGTGGTGCGCATGGCCCGTGGCCTTTCGGATGGAACCGGAAAAGGGCAGCGCGATTCCCCCCGGCGCACGGCGCCGGGCACTCCCCGCGAGGAGAGGTGGTCGGACGTGCGTCAGGGCCTCTGGTGCCGGCCGCGCAGCGGGCACCGGGCGGCCGGAGACACCAGGATCACCACGGACCGGCGGGACCGGGAACGGGGAGCGACGGCGACAGCGGTGTGGACACGCACGGCCGGACTCCCTCCCAGGTCGGATCTTGACGGCGCGCACCGCCGACAGGGGGCGGCGGGCGCCTGCCCGGCGAGTGTAGGGAGCCGGGCAGGCGCACGGCGACGTATTTTCCCCAGCAGGTCACAGCGAANTCCCCAGCAGGTCACAGCGAAGTCGTCTCACATCCTGGAACGCTATTCCTGAGACGTGAGACCTTCTGAGAATGTGGAGTGATCGTTCCCCGTGGAAAGACCGTGAAATGCCCGCACCAAGCACCAGTCCGGCCCCGACCCCCGTCAACTCGCGGTCGCGCGTCCTCATCGCCAGCCTCATCGGCACGACGATCGAGTTCTACGACTTCTACATCTACGCGACCGCCGCCGTACTGGTCTTCCCCACGCTCTTCTTCCCGAGCAGCGACCCCACCACGGCGCTGCTCTCGTCCTTCGCGGTGTTCGGCGCAGCGATGGTCGCCCGGCCGATCGGCGCGGTGGTCTTCGGCCACCTCGGCGACCGCCTCGGCCGCAAGGGAACGCTCGTGGCGTCCCTGCTCACCATGGGCATCGCCACGTTCCTCATCGGCGTACTGCCGACCTACGCGCAGGCCGGCTGGGTGGCGACCGCGCTGCTGGTGCTGATGCGGCTGGCGCAGGGCTTCGCGCTCGGCGGCGAGTGGAGCGGCGCGGCCCTGGTCGCGACCGAGAACGCACCGAAGGGCAAACGCGCCCTGTACGGCACCTTCCCGCAGCTCGGCGCCCCGCTGGGCTTCATCATCGGCAACGGCCTGTTCCTGGTCATCGGCGCGCTGCTGCCGTCCGCGGCCGGCGCCGACCCGTCACAGCCGTCCGACGCCTTCCTGAACTGGGGCTGGCGCATCCCGTTCCTGTTCTCGGCGGTGATGGTCGCGATCGGCCTGTGGGTGCGGATGCGCCTGGTCGAGGCGCCGGTGTTCGCGAAGACGCGGGAGGCGGGCCTGGTGCGGAAGCTGCCGCTGGCCACGGTCTTCCGTAACCACTGGAAGCAGCTGATCCTCGGCACGTTCTTCATGCTGGCGACGTATGTGCTCTTCTACCTGATGACCACGTTCTCGCTGAGCTACGGCCGCACGGCGGAGGACGCGGCGGTGCCGGGTCTGGGCTACGAGTACACGACGTTCGTGCTGATGATGATCTTCGGTGTGCTGTTCTTCGCGGCGTTCACCCTGATCTCCGGCCCGCTGGCGGACCGCTACGGCCGGCGCGCCACGCTGATCGCGGTCACGGCCGGGATCCTGGTCTTCGGCCTGGTCTGGGTGCCGCTGATCGGCCTGGGCACGGTGGGTGTGGTGCTGTGGCTGGTGTTCGGCTTCACCCTGATGGGCATGACGTTCGGCCCGATGGGCGCGCTGCTGCCGGAACTGTTCCCGACGAGCGTGCGCTACACGGGCTCCGGCATCTCCTACAACGTCAGCTCGATCCTCGGCGCGGCCGTGGCCCCGTTCATCGCGGTGGCCCTGTGGGAGGCCGGCGACGGCTCCCCGTGGCTGGTCGGCGTCTACCTGTCCTCGATGGCCCTGCTGACGCTGGTGGCGCTGCTGATCGGGCGGGAGACGAAGGATGTGGGGCTGGAGGAAGGGGAGGCTGCGGAGCCTCTGGCCGCTGAGAAGGCCACGGTGACCGCCGCCTCCTGAGGCCCACCGGGACTCGCCGAGGCCCTCCGAGGCCCTCGAACCGCTGAGGCCCTCCGCGTCCGTCGATCGGACGCGGAGGGCCTTTTCGTGCTCGTACTCCGTGCCAGGGGTGACGAACCCGCAGCTCAACGCCTTTGTCAGTGCCCCGCCCTAAGGTGAAGCCATCATCTGGACGGACCAGAATCCATCCCGGCGTTCGCGCCGTGGGTGGACACGTCCGCCTGCGGAAAAGGGCGTTGGGGAGCTCCCCCGGCGGCCCGAGGGGGAAAGGGATGGACGCGATGAGCGCCACGGTGAAGGACCGGCTGAAGAAGCACTTCGTGAACCACGTCGCTCTCGTCATCGACAAGTCCGGTTCGATGCGGGGCCACTCGGAGCAGCTCGTGCGCGTCGTGGACGAGTTCGTGAAGGGGCTGGCGGAGGAGTCGGACCGGCTCGGGCACGAGACCCGGATCAGCCTCTACGCCTTCGACCACCTCGTCGAGAACCTGGTGTGGGACATGGACGTGAAGCATCTGCCGTCCATGCGGGGCCTGTACACCGTGGAGAACGGCGCGACGGCGCTGATCCAGGCGTCGGTCAAGGCGCTCGACGACCTCGGTCACATCTGGGAGGAGTACGGCGAGCACAGCTTCCTCCAGGTCGTCGTCACCGACGGCGAGGAGAACGCCTCCGGCGCCGACAGGACGGGTGCGCGGCACGACCTCATGCCCGACGGGCGTGCCGTCCTCGACGAGTGGCGGAGCCGGATCGCCGACAAGATGAACACCCTGCCCGACCACTGGACGTCGGCCATCATGGTGCCGAACTCCCTGGCCAAGCGCACTGCCCAGCAGTACGGCTTCCCGACGGGCAACATCTCGATCTGGGACGCCGACTCCGACCAGGGCGTCGAGGAGGCGATCGGCGCCGTCAAGACGGCGGCGACCAGGTTCCTGCGCGACCGCGAGCAGGGCGTGCGCGGCACGCGGAACCTCTTCGCGATGGGCCAGGACCTGAGCGCGACGGACGTGACGTCGAACCTCCAGGCCCTGGACGCCGGCAAGTACGTGCTGATCCCGGTCGACCAGCGCACGTCGATCCGCGACTTCGTCACCAGCGCCGGACATCCGTACAGGACGGGCTGCGCCTTCTACGAGCTGTCCAAGCGGGAGAAGGTGCAGGCGAACAAGCAGATAGCCGTGGCGGAGAAGGACCCGGCGACCGGCCGCATGACCGGCAAGGTCTTCACCGGCCCGGCCGCCCGCCAGCTCCTCGGCCTGCCCGCGACCGAGGTCACGGTGGCGCCGGGCAGCAACGACGCCTACACGGTGTTCGTCCAGTCGACCTCCGTGAACAGGAAGCTGGTCCCGGGGACCCGGCTCCTCGTCCTGCTCTAGCCTCGACCGGCGATCACATCTCTCGGAGGTCCTCCCTGGCCCTCGCTGCACGACTTCGCCATCCGGCAGCCCCTGCCGCGCCTCCTCCACGCCGAGCACGCGGAGACGCTCGCCGCACCCGACGGGCATGTGGCGGGGCAGATCGGTCGCGGCGGATGGAGCGTTCCGCTGTCGTTCCGTCATCCGCAGCCGGGGCGCGCCTCACTGATCTCCGACAACCAGGAGCAGTTCGACCCCGTCGGCCTGATCGTCGAGGCGCTCGAGGAGGACGGGCGCGGCGGTGTCTCCTTCGTCGTGGAGGCGTCCGCCGCCCCGGTGACGTCCGGCTGCACCTCATCGGCGCCGGCTCTTCCACGGAGCAGGGCATCGCCACCGCACACCCCGGGATCGCTCCTCCTCGCCGACGGGGCGCTGCCCGAACCGGTGCGCCGCCTGCCCGATCCGACGCCGGACGCGGTACCGGCCGCGTCCGCGGACGCGGCTCTGCTGCGGCGCACGCTGAGCGAGCGGCTCCCGGACGCCACAGGGGCGACGGAGGAGGAGATCACGGCGGCCGAGGCGCGCCGGGGACCGCGCCTGCGAACCCTCGCCGTCCACCCCGGCACGCTCGCCGATCCTCGTGAGACAGTCCAGCTCATCCACCTCGACACCTGGAGCTGCCGCCCGCTGAGTGGTGTGTCCTCCTCGACGCCGGGGCCGTGCCCAAGGGACTCCTCGCCGCGGGCATCATCACCCACGGCCGGCGGGACGACCCGCTGCGGACGATCGCCCTCGCCAACGAGATCCTCGCCCTGTACGGGCGGCCGCTGATCACCGACATCACGGTGCCGCAGCGAGCGGTCTCGTAAGGGACCTCATCGGTGAGGGCCGGCCCGGGGCCTACAGGATCTCGACGGCCCCCGGCGGGACCGGGCCCTCGCCCGCGTAGGAGTCGCCTCGTGGTGCGGTCGGGGCGTCGTCCTCCGCGACGGTCAGGGTGGGCCAGGGGGCGGCCAGGGTCGCGTCGTCCAGGGTGAGGCCGAGGTGGTCGAGGACGAGGGCCACCACGGGGGCCATTCCGGGGCCCTCGCGCTCGGCCATGGCTTCCCGAACCCTTTCCCGCCAAGGGCCCGGGTCCGCGGACGGAGGTTGGTCCAGGTCGGGTTCGAAGTTCTCCACGCACCGGCCGTCGCGCCAGTACTGGAAGACGGCGAGGCCCTCGGTGGACAGGACGCTGTAGGTCTCGGTGCCGCGGGACAGTGCGGTGAGGAGCTCGGGCCATGAGCCGATGACGCCGTCCTCCTCGACGCAGAACGTCCAGTCGCCGAGCCTCCCGGACCGCAGGAGCGACACCGCTCCGTCGGCGAACTGACCTGTGGGCAGGTCGGACGCGGCGTCCGCGTCGAGCGGGCGGGAACGGGCCGGGTCGGCGCCGTAGCGGGTGAACACCTCGGCGGGGTCCAGGTCCCGGGTGAAGGTGACGCACATCTGGTCGGCCGCCCAGTCGAACGCGTCCGTCGTCATGTTGCCTCCGATCTGCGAACCGGCGCCGTCCGCCGGATCGTGTCTGCCGGGCCCCCGCGCGGCACTGCGCGGGGGCCCGGTTCATCGTGCCCTGTTCAGGCGGTGAACTCGATGCGGAACGGGTCGTCCGTCACCAGACGCTGGTACTTGCGCAGGGAGCCGAGGACACCGCCTGCGGAGCTGTTGGCGCGCTGGGTGATGTGCAGCCGCAGGCAGGTCTCCGTACCGGTGGCCGGGCGGTTGGCCCAGGTGGCGGGTGCGGACCACACGTTGTTGACGACCTGCGGGGTCAGTTCGGCGCACAGGGTGCCGTCCTGACCGCCCTCGCGGGTGCTGGCCGGCGGGAACTCGTCGCAGCTGTCCGCCCCGCGGGTGCTCGGGTACAGGTTGGTGAACGGGGTGCAGGTGGCGGCGCGGTTGGTCGTCGCCTGGGCCAGGTCGACGGCGTGCAGGACGTCGGTGCCGCGGCGCCGCATGATCTCCTCGTAGATCGGGACGACGATCCCGTACTTCGCGTGCGAGCGCGAATAGCTGAGGACGGGCAGGTCGTTGGTGGGGATGACGCAGCCGCGCAGCCGGGGCTGCTCGGCGTCGCAGCGGATCTCGCCGCCCGTGGGACTGGACCAGCTCGCGGTGGAGTCGATCGGGGTGGCGCCCGGCATCGTCACGTACATCGCGTAGTTGGTCCGGAAGGAGACGCGGGTCGTGCCCGTGGCGAGGGGGTCGCCGAGGTACTTGGTCCTTCCGGTGACCTCCTGGCCGTACGCCAGCGTGGTGGCGTACCAGGGCTGCTTGGTCACCGGCGTGCAGCCGGTGCCGCAGCCGACCTGCATGCGCAGGGTGAGGCTGTGCACGTCACCGGTGACGCGGATCAGCTTGGCGGTGATCGTCTCGGTGAGGTTGAGGGACTTGTAGGAGGTGCTGAGGGTGGAGTTGACGGCTATCAGGCCGGACCCGATCTCCACGCCCTTCGCGTCGAGGAGCTTGTACGTGACCTCGGCGCCGTTCAGGCACATGCCGCCGGTGCGGCTCCAGGTCCAGGTGCCGGGATTGGTGACCTGGCAGGTGGGAGCCGGGGGTTCGGGGTCGTCGGCGTCGGGTTCGAACTCGGTGCCGAGGCCGTCGCCGGCCGGGTCGTCGGCGTCGTCCGCCGCGGCGGCCAGGCTGCGGGCGCCCGCGGTGCCTTCACCGGCGTGAGAGGCCGGGTCACCCGCGGAAGTGGTGGTGTCCGGCGCGGACATCGTCTTGGCGCGGGACATGGTGCCCGCCTCGGCGGTGCCGCTCTTCACGCTCACGCACGCCGTGGCGGCCTCGGGCACCGACGGGTGCGTACCGGCGGGCACAGGGGTGCAGGACCTCGCGCCGGTGAAGGGTGCGGTCCGCAGGAGCGCCGCCGGGGCAGCGGGGTCGACCGGAGCGGGGCCGGAGGCGGGTGTCGCGGTCGCCGAGCCGGGCGTGGTGCGGTCCGGGGCTTCGCCGGCGTTCGTCGTGCCGACGGCCGTGAGGCTCAGCGTGAGGGAGAGCGCGAGGACGGGCAGTACACGTCTCGTACGTCGTGAGGACATGTCTTCTCTCTGGTGTCGGTGGATTCCGGGCAGGGGCCAAGGGCCTGCGCCGGCTCGTGGAGGGGTCCGCACAAGGAGGGGGCGCCGCCTGGTCGCGGCGCCCCCGGGCGGGCCGAAGGGGATCAGGCCGCCAGGTCGTAGAGCTTGCTGAGGCCCTTGGTGATGGGCGAGACCAGGTCCTCGCCGACCTCCGTGATCTTGCCCACGACGGGCTTGACGAGAGCCCCGCCGAGCGCCTTGTCGGCCGCGCCCACCCACTTGTAGGCGCCGAACGTCACGAGGCTCAGACCGGTGCCGACGGCGGACTCCCAGAAGGCGCCGCTGGAGAAGCCGTGCTCGATGCCGGTGAAGAGGGTGCCGAGGGCGCCCGCGCCCGCGGAGACTCCGGCGAAGAAGCCGGCCGCGGCGAGGGCCGGCGGGAAGACGAAGGAGGCGAGGCCGCAACCCGCCGCGAGGAAACCGGCGCCGATGCTGATCACATTGGCGGCGTCCGCGTAGAACTGGGCGTCGTTCCACCACTCGTCGGCGTCGCCGTCCCCGGTGCCGTTCGGGTTGACCTGGTCGTTCTTGCCGTTGTCGGCCGGGTTTTGGTGCTCGTCGCGCTGTTCCTGGGCTATGCGGGCGTTCTCCTTGGCCGCGGCGAGGTCCTCGGCCGCCTGCTTCTCAGCGACGATCCTCTTGGCCTGGGCGTACGCCTGGGCGGCGGCCCTCGCGTCGGCGGAGGCCGCGAGTTCGGCGGCGCGGGCCGCGGCGGCGGAGCGCTGCGCGGCGGCGGAGGAGGCGACGGCCGCGCGTGCGGAGTCGACGGCCTTGTTGGCCGAGTAGTTGGCCGACCGGGCGGCGCTGCGGGCCTTGGCGGCGGCGTTCTTGGCGGTGTTGGCGGAGGCCTGGGCGGCGGCGGCCGACTGGTCGGCAGCCGCGGCATGGTCCCGGGCCTGCTGGGCGAAGTCCTCGGCCTTGGCCGCGGAGTCGAGTGCCTTCTGCGCCCACTCCTGCGCCTCGGCGGCGGCCTTCCGCGCGTCGGCGGCGGCCTTCGAGGCGAGGGCCGCGTTCTCCTGCGCCTTCTCCGCGATCTTCGCGGCGGCGGAGATCGGGCCGCCGCGGATCGCGGCCACGTGGGTGGCGGTGTCGTGGTCGAGCTGGGCCGTGCGGTACTGGATGACGGTGATGAAGTTGCGCAGCATCCACGCCGGCCCCTCGAGCGCCACCTCCGCGTACGCCTTGGTGTAGGGGCCCGCGGTGGCGATGAGTTCGCTGGCCCGGACCCGGTCGTCCTCCTTCTGCGCCCGGGGGTAGGCCTCGTCGAAGAAGTAGTTGAGCGACTCGGTGGTGTTCTCGTCGAGCGCCTTGTTGGCGGCCTCGGTGACGGCCCTGCCCGCGCCTTCGGCGAGGATCTTGTTGATGGCGACGCGCAGGTCCTCGTCCGAGGCGCGCTTCATGCCGATGGTGAGGAAGTCGCCGACGGCCTTGGAGTCGGAGCTCTCCAGCGCGGCGGCGGCGGCCGCGGCGACCTTCGGGCCGGCGACCGCCGTCACGTGGAGGGTGGTCTCGCGGTCGTCCTGTTCCTGGGCGAGGGCCCGGTCGAGGTCGATCCAGAAGTACACGTCGTCGTCGGAACCGGCGAGGGCGTGCTGGGCGGCCTGCCGGGTGTGGGCCCCGCGGGAGTCGATCAGGGCGACCGCTGCCTTGCGGCCCAGGGTGGCTGCCAACGCCATGTCGCCCGAGTACAGGGCCTGTTCGGCCCTCGCGATCGTGTCCAGGGTGTCCTGAGCGGTGCGCTCCGCCATGAGCCGCTTGTCGCGGACGTCGGACAGCTCGTTCTCCTCGATCTCGGCGAGCTGCTGCGCCTCCTCGACGGCCTGCTGCTTGTCCTGCTCCAGGGTCTGCGCCTCGGCGGCGCGGGCGTTCTTCTCCACCTCGATGGCGTCGGCGACGGCCTGGGAGGCGACGTTGGCGGCCTTCACGGCCGCGTCGGCGTGAGCGGTCGACTTGTTGGCGTAGTCGATGGCCTTGCCCGCGTTGAGGACGGCCTCCTCGGCGGCCTCGGCGGCCTTGTCCGCGTGCGCCGCGGCGGAGTTGGCGGCGTCCCGCGCGGTGCGGGCGGCCTTGGCGGCGGCGCTCGCCAGGGCCTGGGCGGCGGAGGCGGCGTTGGTGGCTCGGTTGGCGGCGCTGTTGGCGATGGCGGCCTGGCGCTTGGCCTCGGCGGCCTCCGCCTGGGCGACACCGGCCGACACCGCGGCCTGGGCAGCGGCCGCGGCGGCCGCTGCCGAGTTGCGGGCGGCGGAAGCGGCCGAGGCGCCCGCCGAACTGGCCGCCTCGCCGGCGACGGCGGCCTTGTCGGCTGCGGCGGCGGCGCTGCGGGCCTTGGCGGCGGCGTTCTTGGCGGCGACCGCCGCGTCCTTGGCGGCCTTGGCCTTGCCGGCGTCCTTGGACGCGGCTATCGCGGCGTTGTAGGCGGCGCTCGCGGCACTGCCCGCCTTCGAGGCGGCCTGCGCGGCACCCGCGGCCGCCCAGGAAGCGCGGCGTGACGCCTGCACCGCCGCGTTGGAGGCGTTGATGGCGTTGCGGGCGGCGTCCGCCGCGCCCTTCGCCGCGCTCGCCGCCTTGCGGGCCGCGGCCCCTGCCCTCTGCACGTCGTTCTGGGCGGCGGAGGCCTCGGCGGCGGCCTTCTCCGCGGCCTCCTTGGCCTTGGCGGCGGCGGTCTCGGCGCGGGCCCCGGCCTCCACCGCCAGGTTGGTCTCCTTCTCGGCGCGCTTGCCCTCGCGTTCGACGACGGCCACCAGTTCCTCGATGGTCGCCGCCTCCTGGTCACGGGCACGGGCGATGTGCTGACCGGTCTCGATGAACCACTCGATGTCGGCCGCGGTACCGCTCAGCGCGCGGTCCGCGTACTTCTGCACCTCCGGCCCACCGGTCATCAGCATGGTGCTGACCTGCACCCGGGTGTCCTCCAGCCGCCCGTCGTACTGCTTGTCGGTGAGGAAGGTGACGAGCGCCCCCTCGGTGCCGGCGTCCAGGGCGGCGTTGGCCTCCCGCTTCACGGCCCTGTCGCCGGTGGACGCGACGATGCTGGTGGCGACCTGGAAGTCCTCCCGCATGGCCGGCTTGAAACCGCTGGCGAGGAACGCGGCGATCGCTTCGTCACCGGCCTCCAGGGCGGCGACTGCCTCGCGGCGCAGGCCCTTGCCCGCGCGGTCCAGGCTGCTGATGATCGCGACCCGGTTGTCCTGCACGGTCTGCTTCGGCAGCGTCTCGGCGAGGAAGGTCGAGATGTCGGTGTCCGACCCGTAGAGGGCCGTGGCGGCGGCCGCCTTGACCCCCCTGCCGCCGGTCAGCCACGCGCGGACGACCTTGGCCCGGTCGGTGTCCGGCAGCGGCACCGGCTCGGGCGTGGTTCCCTCGGCGGCCGCGGCGGTGGCCGGCAGCAGTACCGAGGGGGTGGCGGCGACGGCGGTCGCGGCCGCGAGCGCGCCGAGCACACGGCGTCTGCTCCAGAACATTGTCTGCATGTGGAATTCCTCGCGAAAGCTGGATGAGGCTCGCAGCGATCCTGCGAGCCGGGCTGACCACGGAATGCGGCGGATAGTCGTCACTGGATTCCGCCGACCCTAGCAACTCGCGGAATCCCAGGCCGAGTTATTTCCCGTCCATTGATCTCGACCGCAATGCGAACATTTAGCCTCCGCTGTCCGGACAATTCACCCCGGTCACCGTGCGTCGCTCACAGAATCTTCACAAATGAGGTGCTGGATCATCCCCCCGCTTCGTGTTGACTTGGCGAGGTCCACGGGGTTGATCACCCGTCACACTTATGGCTCACGGGGGAAGTTGAGTCATTTCAAGCCAGAGAGACACCCCTCTGATGCGGGGTCTGTTTCGCATGCCTGCGATGCCGTTTCGAACTGAGGAAGCGATGAGGAGAAACAGCACAATGACCCTGCGGAAGCGGAGAGATCGGCTTGCGGCGAGGATTCTCGGCGCCGCGGCGACCGGCGCCCTCGCGATCCTCGCGGTAACCGCCGCTCTCCCTGAATCGTCCACCCACGGGGCGTCTCCCGAACTTGTCGTGGACGAAGCCCCCGGTTATGCCGTTGAGGATTTCAACTATCCGCTTGCCGACGAGATTCTGGCTGAGAAGGGCATTGTCCTGAAGCGCGGCGACGGCCACATCACCCTGGCCGACTGCGCGGCCGGCACCGGTCAGCTCGAAGTCCTGGCCCGGGACAGGAACGACAAGATCTGCTTCAACACCGTCGGTGACGATGGCTGGCTGACCCTGGAGCTCCCGGCCGTCTACTCCGTGAAGGGCAACGACTACTCCACCACCGTCGACATGACCGTCGGCACCGAGGAGAAGACCTTCGAGATCGACAAGAACACCTGGACCCCGGTGGGCGAGACCGCGGACCCGCAGGGCCGCGACCACATGCTCGTGGAGATCCGGACGGTCAAGTAGCCGAGTCCGGGGCGCCATCGCGCCCGGATCCGCTCCCCCGGCCATGTCGCTCAGCCTTGTGATTGAGGTAACCACTCCCATGCATCCCAGCAGACTCTCCCGCGTCGCCGCGCTCGGCGCCGTCCTGGCCACCGGATCGCTGGCCTTGTCCGCGGTCCTCGCGGCCGCCGTCACCGGCGGAACCCCGGTCGCCGACGCGGACACCACCTACGCCTACACCGCCCAGGTCATCGTCGGCGGGCACGACCGCGGCTGTTCCGCGGTCCTCGTGGACACCGAATGGCTGCTCACGGCCGCCAGTTGCTTCGCCGCCGACCCGGCCGTCTCGCTCGAGGTCGCTCCCGGCGCCCCGGCGAAGACGGTCACCGCCGTCGTCGGACGCACCGACCTCTCCAACTCGCAGGGCGCCGAGCGCCGTGTCGTCGAGCTCGTGCCGCGCACGGACCGTGACGTGGTCCTGGCCAGGCTGAACCGGCCGGTCACCAACGTGGCGCCCGCCGCCCTCGCGACCACCGCGCCCACGGCCGGCCAGGAAGCGAAGTTCGCCGGGTACGGCCGTACCGCCGACGCATGGGCCCCGCTCCGTCTGCACACCGGGACGTACACCGTCGACTCGGTCGCCGCCACCTCCGCGGACGTGACCGGCGTGAACGGCGCGGCCGCCTGTATGGGCGACGCCGGAGGCCCGGTCGTCGTCGCGGGCACGCTGATCGGCCTCAGCAGCCGGTCGCAGCAGGGCGGTTGCCACGGCACGGACGCCGCGCAGACCGGCACCGGCGGTGTGATCTCCCGGGTGGACGACCTGGCCTCCTGGGTGAGCTCCAAGGTCCGCGCCCCCCGCATCACCGACTTCAACGGCGACGGGACCGAGGACATCGCCATCGCCGACCCGGCCGCCACGGTCGGGGGCGACACCAATGCGGGTCTCGTGCGGATCGTGTACGGCGGCGGCAAGGGCACCGCCGAGATCAACCAGGACCTGGACTGGGTGGCCGGCGGGGCCGAGCAGGGTGACTGGTTCGGTGACGCGATCGACACCGTCGACTACAACGAGGACGGTTACACCGACCTCGTCGTCGGCAGCACCCTGGAGGACGTCGGCAGCGTCGCCGACGCCGGTTTCGTCGACGTGCTCTACGGCGCCCCCGGCGGCCTGGGCACCGGGACCCTGAAGAACACCCACTTCGAACAGGGCGCGGGAACCGGTGCGATCAAGGCCACGGCCCCCGGCGCCGGCGAACGGATGGGCGACGCCGTCGCCGCCGGCACCACCGCCGCGGGCGAGCCCTACCTGGTGATCGGTGTGCCCGGTGAGACCGTGAACGGGAAGGCCAAGGCCGGTATGGCCTTCTACCTGCGCGGCGGCACCAACGTCGCCGTCCACCAGGACTCGACGGACGTGCCCGGTGCCGTCGAGGCCGATGACGGCTTCGGCGCGGCCGTGGCGGCCGACGCCAACCACATCGCCGTCGGCGCGCCCAACGAGAACATCGGCGGCGACGACGCGTCCGGCAACCTCGCCGTCTTCTCCCACACCCTCCACTCCGACGGCCACCCCAAGCCGCTGTTCGGCCTCGACCAGGACCTCGACAACGTCTCCGGCGCCGCGGAAGCCGGCGACGAGTTCGGCTACGCGCTGACCCTCACCGACTACCGGCCCTCCGGGGCCGCGACGGCCGACGAGTCGATCCTCGCGATCGGTTCGCCCGGTGAGGCCATGACCATCGGCACCTCCTCCAGAGCGGCTGCGGGCCGTGTGGTCGTCGGCCGCGTCACCGCGGCGGGCACCTGGCAGGAGTCCCGCCAGCTCTGGCAGGGCACCGCGGACGACGACGTCTCCGGCACCGCCGAAACGGGCGACCGTATGGGCGAGAGCCTGACCGCCGTCAACACCGACCCGCGCGCCGTCTCCACCGCGGCCACCATGCGCCTCGCCGTCGGCGCCCCCGGTGAGGCCCTCGGCGCCGTCGCCAATGCGGGAGCCGTCCACACGTTCTCCCTGGTCGCGGCGGCCGGCGCCAACGACAGGTGGATCGAGGCCGGTGACGGGGACGGCATCCCGGGTTCTCCCGGCGCCAACCAGTACCTGGGCCGCAACATCCACTACACCGCCACCCACCTCTACGTGGGCATGCCGTACGGCCCCGGCCTCGGCGCCCTGTACGCCCTGCCCATGTCGAACACGGTCGTCGGCGGCGCCGTCGCCCCGGTGACCGCCTACAAGCCGGGGACGGGCGGTCTGCCCAACGTCGGCGTGCGGTTCGGCGCGCAGGCACGGTAGGCGTCGTATGTGACACAGACCGGATGGAACAGGGCGGAGCCCCGGGGACCGAAGAGGCCCCGGGGCTCCGCCCTGTTCCGCCCGGGACCGGCGGGCGCGGGCGCGGCACTCCCGGAAACGCCTCGAGGGCCCCGACCTTCCGGTCGGGGCCCTCGAAGGAGCAAGTGTCCGAGGGGGGACTTGAACCCCCACGCCCGATAAAGGGCACTAGCACCTCAAGCTAGCGCGTCTGCCATTCCGCCACCCGGACAAGGTGTCTGTCGCTTTCGGGGGTGTTCCCCCGGCGGCGACATGGACAACCATACCAAGGTTTCGGAGTGCCTTTCACCTGCGTTTCCGTCGTCCCGGGGAGGTGTCGCGCACGGCCCGGGTGATCAGCTCAGGGGGTCAGCCGGCGGTCCGGGAAGTTGCCCGGGAGCCTCTCATCCGCCGGGCCCCGGGTGACCGCCCGGACGAGCAGCTCGCCGCCTACGAAGGCGCCGCGCCACGACGCGCCGAACCCGCCGAACAGCTCGTCCCGGTCTCCGCGCGAGCGCGGCACCCCGTGGCCGATCTTGAACGCGCGGATGTGCGGGGCGAGCCGGTCGAAGGTGGCCCGCTCGTCCGTGGAGAGCGTCGCCACCAGCGCGCCGTTGGACGCGTTCATGGCGGCCAGCAGTTCCGCCTCCGTGTCGACCAGGACGATCGTGTCGACCGGGCCGAACGGTTCCGCGTGGTGCAGCGGGGAGGAGCGGGGCGGGTTCAGCAGCGTGACCGGCTGGACGTACGCCGACGTGTCCTGTCCGGGCAGGAAGCGCGCGTCGGACGGGGTGCCCCGGTGCAGCGGGACCGCGCCCCGGTCGATCGCCTCGGCTACCTGGTCGTCCAGTTCCTTCGCCTTGGCCGCGTTGATCACGGGGCCGAAGTCGAGCGCCGGGTACGGGTCGTCCGGGTGCTCGACGGCGAGGGGATGGCCGATCCGCAGCGTGCGGACCGCGGGGAGGTACGCGGCGAGGAACGCGTCGAAGAGGCTGCGCTGGACGACGAAGCGCGGGTAGGCCGTGCAGCGCTGCTTTCCGTAGTCGAAGAGCTTGGGGATCAGCGCGCCGAGGGCGTCCCAGCCCGAGTAGTTCCAGATGCCCCAGGTGTTCAGGCCCTCCTGTTCGAGGATGTGCCGTTTGCCCAGGTCAGCCACGGCTGTGGCGACCGCGGCGCCCGTGTCGCGGCCCCCCACGAACGAGACGCAGCCGATCTCCGGCGCCCGCACCAGCGCCTCGGACAGCTCTCCCCCGCTGCCGCTGACCAGCGTCACCGGGATGCCCTCGCGGGCGGCGAGCGCCGTCGCCAGGGTGAGGCAGGCGACGCCTCCGTCGGTCGGGGTCTTGGCGACGACCGCGTTGCCGGCCAGCGCCTGCACCAGCAGGGCGTGGACCAGCACGCTCATCGGGTAGTTCCAGCTGGCGATGTTGGAGACGGGCCCGTCGAGCGGGGCGCGGCCCTCCAGCATGGTGTCGATGCCGTCGACGTACCAGCGCACGCCGTCGATGGCCCGGTCGACGTCCGCGCATGCCAGGCGCCAGGGCTTGCCGATCTCCCAGACGAGCAGGAGGGCGAGCAGGTCGCGGTGCTCGGCGAGGGCGTCGAGGGTGGCGGCCACGCGGGCCCGGCGTTCCGGGAGCGGGACGTGGCGCCAGGCGCGGTGCTGGTCCAGGGCCGCGCGTACGGCCTGCCGGGCGGTGGCCCGGTCCAGGCGGGGCGGGCCCGCGACGGGGGTGCCGTCGACGGGGCTGACGGCGGGCAGGGCCCGGCCGTCGGGCTGCCAGGCGGCGTTCCAGAGGTTGAGGACGCGGTCGTCGCGGAAGGCCTCCGGGGCGACGGTCAGGCAGCGCTGCCAGGCGTCTTCCCATGAGGTGCCGGACTTGAGGGTGAGGGTGGGTGGCATACGGTTCGCTCCGCTCTCGGTGCACGGTCGAGAGATCAGGGGGCTGCAGGAGATCGGGGGCCGGCGAAAGATCAGGTGCCGGGGGCCTGTGGACGGGCCGAGGGCGCGTACGGGTCAGGCGTCCAGCACCGCCAGCACCTGCCGCGCCGTCTCCGTCGGGGTGCGGCCGACCCGCACGCCCGCCGCCTCCAGCGCCTGCTGCTTGGCGCGGGCCGTGCCCGAGGAGCCGGAGACGATCGCGCCGGCGTGGCCCATGGTGCGGCCCTCGGGGGCGGTGAAGCCGGCGATGTAGCCGACGACGGGCTTGGTGACGTGGTCGCGGATGTAGGCGGCCGCGCGTTCCTCCGCGTCGCCGCCGATCTCGCCGATGAGGACGATCAGGTCGGTGTCGGGGTCGTCCTGGAAGGCGGCGAGGCAGTCGATGTGGGTGGTGCCGACGACGGGGTCGCCGCCGATGCCGACGCAGGTGGAGAAGCCGATGTCGCGCAGTTCGTACATCAGCTGGTAGGTGAGGGTGCCGGACTTGGAGACCAGGCCGATGCGTCCCGGCTTGGTGATGTCGGCGGGGATGATGCCCGCGTTGGACTGGCCGGGGCTGATCAGGCCGGGGCAGTTGGGGCCGATGACGCGGGTGCCGCGCCGGCGGGCGTGGGCGAGGAAGGCGACGGAGTCGTGGACGGGGACGCCCTCGGTGATGACGACGGCGAGGCCGATGCCGGCGTCGGCGGCCTCGGTCACCGCGGCCTTGGTGAAGGCGGGCGGCACGAAGACCACGGTGACGTCGGCGCCGGTCGCGTCCATGCCCTCGGCGACCGAGCCGAAGACGGGGACCTGACGGTCGTCGAAATCGACGGTGCGGCCGGCCTTGCGCGGGTTGACGCCGCCCACGACGTTCGTGCCGGCGGCGAGCATCCGGCGGGTGTGCTTCATGCCCTCGCCGCCGGTCATGCCCTGGACGAGGATCTTGCTCTCCTTGGTGAGGTGGATCGCCATGTCGTCCGTCTCCTCAGGGTGTGGTGGCGAGGTGGGCGGCCCGGCTCGCGGCGCCGTCCATGGTGGTGACCTGTTCGACGAGCGGGTGGGCGTGCTCGTCGAGGAGGGCGCGTCCGCGCTCGGCGTTGTTGCCGTCGAGGCGCACGACGAGCGGCTTGGTGAGCCGTACGGTGTCCAGCGCGCGGACGATGCCGTCGGCGACGGCGTCGCAGGCGGTGATGCCGCCGAAGACGTTGACGAAGACGGACTTGACCGCCGGGTCGGAGAGGACGACGGAGAGGCCGTCGGCCATGACCTGGGCGGAGGCGCCGCCGCCGATGTCGAGGAAGTTGGCGGGGCGGGCGCCGCAGCCGGCGACCACGTCGAGGGTGGACATGACGAGTCCGGCGCCGTTGCCGATGATGCCGACCTCGCCGTCGAGCTTGACGTAGTTGAGGCCCTTGGCGGCCGCGGCGGCCTCCAGCGGGTCGTGGCCCGCGTCGGCCTCGTCGCCCCAACGGGCCTGACGGAAGCGGGCGTTGTCGTCGAGGGTGACCTTGCCGTCGAGCGCCATGATCTGTCCGTCGCGGGTGCTGACGAGCGGGTTGACCTCGACGAGGAGGGCGTCCTCGCGGACCAGGACGTCCCAGAGGCGGACCAGGACGTCGACGGTGCGGGCGGGCAGGCCGGCCGCGTCGGCGATGCGGGCGGCGACCGCGGGGGTGACGCCCTCGGCGGGGTCGACGGGGACGCGGGCGACGGCCTCGGGGCGGGTCGCGGCGACCTCCTCGATCTCCATGCCCCCTTCGGCGGAGGCGATCGCGAGGAAGCGGCCGTCGGCGCGGTCGAGGACGTAGGAGACGTAGAACTCGCTCTCGATGTCGACGGGCTGGGCCAGCATCACCGTCTCCACGATGTGGCCCTTGATGTGCATGCCGAGGATCTGGCGTGCGGTGAGTTCGGCGGCGGCCGGGTCGGCGGCGAGCTTGACGCCGCCCGCCTTGCCGCGTCCGCCGGTCTTGACCTGGGCCTTGACGACCACGCGGCCGCCGAGCCTGCGGGCGATCTCGCGAGCCTGTTTGGGCGAGCCGGTGACCTCGGCCCGCGGCACCACGATGCCGTGGTCTGCGAAGAGTTCCCTTGCCTGGTGTTCGTACAGGTCCATCTCGGCTCCTGTCTGTGACGTCGCCGGAGGCTCCGGTGAGGGCCGGGAACCGGCGACCGAAAAGTGCCGCGCACCCCCTGGACACCACCCATCGGATGCGGGATAACAAGGTTCATACAGTATTCGTCGACTGTATGCAATGTACCGCGAGAGCGTTCCCCGCCCCCTAGGAAAGGGACAAGGACTTCGCCATGCCCGACGACACCCAGGACGTCATCTCCGGCGGTCACCTCGTCGCCAAGGCCCTCAAGGCCGAGGGCGTCGACCGCATCTACACGCTGTGCGGCGGCCACATCATCGACATCTACGACGGCTGCGTCGACGAGGGCATCGAGGTCGTCGACGTACGGCACGAGCAGGTCGCCGCCCACGCCGCCGACGGCTACGCGCGCATCACCGGCAAGCCCGGCTGCGCCGTGGTCACGGCCGGACCGGGCACCACCGACGCCGTCACCGGGGTCGCCAACGCCTTCCGCGCGGAGTCGCCCATGCTGCTGATAGGCGGCCAAGGCGCCCTGACGCAGCACAAGATGGGGTCGCTGCAGGACCTCCCGCACGTCGACATGATGAACCCCATCACCAAGTTCGCGGCGACCGTGCCGGACACGGCGCGCGCGGCGGACATGGTGTCGATGGCCTTCCGCGAGTGCTACCACGGCGCGCCGGGCCCCTCCTTCCTGGAGATCCCGCGCGACGTGCTGGACGCCAAGGTGCCCGCGGACAAGGCGCGGGTGCCGAAGCCGGGGGCCTACCGCGCCTCGACCCGCTCCCCCGGCGACCCGGAGGCGGTCGAGAAGCTGGCCGACCTGCTGGTGCACGCCGAGAAGCCGGCCATCCTGCTGGGCAGCCAGGTGTGGACGACCCGCGCCACCGAGGCCGCCACCGAGCTGGTGCGCACCCTCAACGTCCCCGCGTACATGAACGGCGCGGGCCGCGGCACCCTGCCGCCCGGGGACCCGCACCACTTCCAGCTCTCACGCCGGTACGCGTTCTCGGGCGCCGACGTCATCGTCATCGTCGGCACGCCCTTCGACTTCCGGATGGGTTACGGCAAGCGGCTCTCCCCCGCGGCGACGGTCGTGCAGATCGACCTCGACTACCGGACTGTCGGCAAGAACCGCGACATCGACCTCGGGATCGTCGGGGACGCGGGGCTGGTGCTGAAGGCGGTCACCGAGGCGGCCTCCGGGCGGGTCAACGGTGGCGCGTCCAAGCGGAAGGAGTGGCTGGACGAGCTGCGCGCGGCCGAGCAGACCGCCCTGGAGAAGCGGCTGCCGCAGCTGCGCTCGGACGCCTCGCCGATCCACCCGTACCGGCTGGTGAGCGAGATCAACGACTTCCTCACCGAGGACTCTATCTACATCGGCGACGGCGGCGACATCGTCACCTTCTCCGGTCAGGTCGTGCAGCCCAAGTCGCCCGGCCACTGGATGGACCCGGGGCCGCTCGGGACGCTCGGCGTGGGCGTGCCGTTCGTGCTGGCCGCCAAGCAGGCGCGGCCGGACAAGGAGGTCGTCGCGCTGTTCGGCGACGGCGCGTTCTCCCTCACCGGCTGGGACTTCGAGACGCTGGTCCGCTACGACCTGCCGTTCGTCGGCATCGTCGGCAACAACTCCTCGATGAACCAGATCCGTTACGGCCAGGCCGTCAAGTACGGCAAGGACCGGGAGCGGGTCGGCAACACCCTCGGGGACGTCCGCTACGACGAGTTCGCGCGGATGCTCGGAGGCTACGGCGAGGAGGTCCGCGACCCGGCCGACATCGGCCCCGCGCTGCGCCGCGCCCGCGAGTCGGGCAAGCCGTCGCTGATCAACGTCTGGGTGGACCCGGACGCGTACGCCCCCGGAACGATGAACCAGACCATGTACAAGTGAGGTGCACGCCCATGACCGCGAAGGCACTCGAGGGCATCCGCGTCCTGGACATGACCCACGTCCAGTCGGGCCCCTCCGCGACCCAGCTGCTGGCCTGGCTCGGCGCGGACGTCGTCAAGCTGGAGGCGCCCGCCGGTGACATCACGCGCAGGCAGCTGCGCGACCTGCCGGACGTCGACTCCCTCTACTTCACGATGCTCAACTGCAACAAGCGGAGCATCACCCTGAACACCAAGACCGAGCGCGGCAAGGAGATCCTCACCGAGCTGATCCGGCGTTCGGACGTCATGGTCGAGAACTTCGGGCCGGGCGCCGTCGACCGGATGGGATTCACCTGGGACCGCATCAAGGAGATCAACCCGCGGCTCGTCTACGCCTCCATCAAGGGGTTCGGCGAGGGCCCGTACACCAACTTCAAGGCGTACGAGGTCGTCGCGCAGGCGATGGGCGGGTCGATGTCGACGACCGGTTTCGAGGACGGTCCGCCGCTCGCGACGGGCGCGCAGATCGGAGACTCGGGCACGGGTGTGCACGCGGTGGCCGGCATCCTCGCCGCGCTGTTCCAACGGGAGCGCACCGGGCGTGGGCAGCGGGTGAACGTGGCGATGCAGCACGCGGTGCTGAACCTGTGCCGGGTGAAGCTGCGCGACCAGCAGCGTCTGGCGCACGGCCCGCTCGCCGAGTACCCGAACGAGGACTTCGGCGACGAGGTGCCCCGCTCCGGCAACGCGTCCGGCGGCGGGCAGCCCGGCTGGGCGGTGAGGTGCGCGCCGGGCGGCCCGAACGACTACGTGTACGTGATCGTGCAGCCGGTCGGCTGGAAGCCGGTCAGCGAGCTGATCGGCCGGCCGGAGCTGGCCGACGACCCCGAGTGGGCGACGCCGGAGGCGCGGCTGCCGAAGCTGGGCAAGATGTTCCAGCTGATCGAGGAGTGGTCCTCGACGCTGCCCAAGTGGGAGGTGCTGGAAAAGCTCAACGCGCACAACATTCCGTGCGGGCCGATCCTGTCCACCAAGGAGATCATCGAGGACGACTCGCTGGTCGCCAACGAGATGGTGGTGACCGTCCCGCACCCCCAGCGCGGCGAGTTCGTCACCGTCGGCAGCCCGCTGAAGCTGTCCGACTCCCCCGTGGAGGTCGTCGCCTCCCCGCTGCTGGGCGAGCACAACGAAGAGGTCTACGTCGGCGAACTCGGTCTCGGCGACGAGGAGTTGCGCCTGCTCAAGTCGAACGGGGTGATCTGACGTGATGGCCGAGGACCGCACGGTGAAGGTGCGGGCGCTGCTGGACGCGGTGCGCGCCGGGGGACGGACCTCGCTGACCGCGCCCGAGGGCAAGGTGATCGCCGACGCGTACGGCATCGCCGTGCCCGGCGAGGAGCTGGCGCGGGACGTCGACGAGGCGGTGGCCGCGGCGGCCCGGTTCGGCGGGCCCGTGGTGATGAAGATCGTGTCGCCGGACATCCTGCACAAGACCGACGCCGGCGGTGTGGTCGTCGGAGTGGAGGGCGCGGCGGACGTGCGGGCGGCGTTCTGCCGGATCGTGGAGAACGCGCGGGCGTACGACCCTCGGGCGCGAATCGAGGGCGTACAGGTGCAGGAGCTGCTGCCGCAGGGGCAGGAGGTCATCGTCGGCGCGGTCACCGACCCGACGTTCGGGAAGGTGGTGGCGTTCGGGCTCGGCGGGGTGCTCGTCGAGGTGCTGAAGGACGTGACGTTCCGGCTGGCGCCGGTGGACGCCGACGAGGCGCTGTCGATGCTGGACTCCATCCGGTCGGCGGAGATCCTCAACGGGGTGCGCGGTCGGGCGGGCGTGGACCGGTGGGCGGTCGCCGAGCAGATCCGGCGGGTGTCCGAACTGGTCACGGACTTCCCGGAGATCGCCGAGGTGGACCTC
Organism: Streptomyces cellulosae; assembly: GCA_014655195.1. Lineage (GTDB taxonomy): Bacteria > Actinomycetota > Actinomycetes > Streptomycetales > Streptomycetaceae > Streptomyces > Streptomyces cellulosae. The sequence goes on from BNBH01000023.1 coordinate 66,659, forward strand.
AACCCGGTGATCGCGACGCCGGAGGGCGCGGTCGCCGCGGACATCCGGGTGATCCTCTCCACCGAGGCGCCCAAGGGGCGCCGCCGGTACTCGCGGGAGGAGATCCTCACCTCCATGCGCCGGCTGATGCAGCCGCGGTCGGTGGCGGTGATCGGCGCGTCCAACGAGGCCGGGAAGATCGGCAACTCGGTGATGCGCAACCTCGTCGACGGAGGTTTCGCCGGGGAGATCCACCCGGTGAACCCCAAGGCCGATGACATCGTGGGCCGCAAGGCGTACAAGAGTGTCACGGACGTTCCCGGCGAGGTGGATGTGGCGGTCTTCGCGATACCCGCCAAGTTCGTGGCAGCGGCACTGGAGGAGGTGGGGCGCAAGGGGATTCCCAACGCCGTCCTCATCCCGTCCGGGTTCGCGGAGACCGGTGAGCACGAACTCCAGGCGGAGATCGTGGCGATCGCCGAACGGCACGGCGTCCGGCTCCTCGGGCCGAACATCTACGGCTACTACTCCACCTGGCAGGACCTGTGCGCCACGTTCTGCACGCCGTACGACGTCAAGGGCGGGGTGGCGCTGACCAGTCAGTCCGGCGGCATCGGCATGGCGATCCTCGGGTTCGCGCGGACCACCAAGACCGGTGTGTCGGCGATCGTGGGGCTCGGCAACAAGTCGGACCTGGACGAGGACGACCTGCTGACCTGGTTCGGGGAGGACCCGCACACCGAGTGCATCGCGATGCACCTGGAGGACCTGAAGGACGGGCGCGCGTTCGTCGAGGCCGCGCGGGCGACCGTGCCGAAGAAGCCGGTCGTGGTGCTGAAGGCGGGGCGTACGGCGGCGGGCGCGAAGGCCGCGGGCTCGCACACGGGCGCGCTCGCGGGCGACGACGCCGTGTACGACGACATCCTGCGGCAGGCCGGCGTGATCCGGGCGCCGGGGCTGAACGACATGCTGGAGTACGCGCGGGCGCTGCCCGTGCTGCCCACCCCGCGGGGCGACAACGTCGTGATCATCACCGGGGCGGGCGGCAGCGGGGTGCTGCTGTCGGACGCGGTGACGGACAACGGGCTGTCGCTGATGGAGATCCCGCCCGATCTGGACGCCGCCTTCCGGGAGTTCATCCCGCCGTTCGGCGCGGCCGGCAACCCGGTGGACATCACCGGGGGCGAGCCGCCGTCGACGTACGAGGCGACGATCCGGCTGGGGCTCGAGGACCCGCGCATCCACGCGCTGGTGCTGGGCTACTGGCACACGATCGTCACGCCGCCCATGGTGTTCGCCGAACTCACCGCGCGGGTGGTGGCGGAGTTCCGCGAGCGGGGGGTCTCCAAGCCCGTGGTGGCCTCCCTCGCCGGGGACGTCGAGGTGGAGGAGGCCTGCCAGTACCTCTTCGAGCACGGGGTCGTGGCCTACCCGTACACGACCGAGAAGCCGGTGGCCGTGCTCGGCGCCAAGTACCGCTGGGCGCGGGCCGCCGGGCTGATGGGGGGCGGCTCATGAGGTGACTGGACCGGGGGGCCGGCCGGCGGGTGCGCGCCGGCCGGCCCCGGGACCCGGGCGCGCACGAAAGGCACGGGACAGGGGGCGCTGGCCAGTTCTTTCGACGCAAGGGGTGCATTTTCCATGACAACCACGGATGTCACACGGGTCGTCCCCTACCGGGAGGTGACCGACAGGAACGGGCGGGTCTACCGCGTCGGTGAGACCGACATCGACATCATGGGCCGCAAACGCAAGTGGATGGTGATCCTGCCCTGGGTCGGCATGATGGGCATCTCCTCCGCCGAGTACGCGTTCGCTTCCGCGGAGGACACGCTCCACGAGGCCCACCAGTGGTCCAGCGGCAGCATCTACTGGATGATGACCGCCTGGGTGTTCTGCCAGGCCGCGGTGGCCTTCCCGGCGGGACGGCTGCGGGAGAACGGCAAGCTGCCCGCGCGGTGGGCGATGATGCTCGGCTCGGCCGGCACGCTGCTCGGCTACCTCTCCCTGGCGTACGCGCCGCACGTCGCCCTGGCGTTCATCGGGTTCGGCGTGTTCAGCGGCATGGGCGCGGGCATGGTGTACGCGACCTGCGTCAACATGGTCGGCAAGTGGTACCCGGAGCGCAGGGGCGGCAAGACCGGCTTCGTCAACGGCGGTTTCGCGTACGGTTCGGTGCCGTTCGTCTTCATCTTCCACGGCTACATGGACGGCTCCAACTTCCGCTGGGTGCTGGTCGCCTCCGGTGTGTTCCTCGCCGGTGTGGTGGCGGTGGCCGGCTTCTACTTCCGGGACCCGCCGAAGAACTGGTGGCCGGACTCGGTCGACCCGCTGAACCCGCCGGAGGACCCGCGCGCCCGGCGTTCGCTCGAGAAGAACCCGCCCGCCGTGAAACAGTACTCCCCGATGGAGGCGTGGCGGACCGGCCGGGTGGCGCTGATGTGGTTCTGTCTCGCCTGCACCTCGGGCGTGAACATCTTCGGCATCGCGTTCCAGGTCGACATCGGTGAGGACGCGGGCTTCGCGGCCGGCATCGTGGCGACCGCGATGTCGCTGAAGGCGATCGTCAACGGCACCGGGCGCGGCGTGATCGGCTGGCTGTCCGACCTGTACGGCCGCAAGCGGTGTCTGCTGTACGTGTGCGTGATCCTGGGCCTGGCCCAGTTCGGCATCATCTGGTCGGCGGAGATCAAGAACCTGCCGCTGTTCCTGCTGTTCTCCGCCATCTCCGGCTTCGGCGGCGGGGCCATCTTCCCGATGTTCGCGGCGCTGACGGCGGACTACTTCGGGGAGAACAACAACGCCACCAACTACGGGATGGTCTACAGCTCCAAGCTGGTCTCCGGTCTCGGCGCGGGCATGGGGTCCATGGTCGTGGCCGCGTGGGGCTACAACGGCGCGTTCTCGCTGGCGGGCAGCATCTCGCTGTTCGCCGGGTTCGTGGCGCTGTTCCTGACCCCGCCGGGGCGCCCGAAGAACAAGAAGGTGACGCCCAACCCGCGGCCGCTCGGGGAGGGTTGACGGACCCGCCCCGTACGGCACGGACCGGGCGGCCCTTCCCGAGGGGGAAGGGCCGCCCGGTCCGTCGTCACGCGGTCAGCGGCGCCGGCGCAGGGCCGCCATGCCGTCGTAGCTGATCTTGGCCTCGCGCAGCGACTGCGCGGGGTCGGTGGCGCTCGGGGAGTTGTCGTCCTCCACCATCGGGTTGCGGTAGTTGCTCAGCCCGACGCGGGAGAAGAACGTCGTGTAGTCGATGTCGCCGGTGCCGAACGGCACCATGTCCCAGCCCATGCCGTTGGTGGTGTCGACGACGCCGTCCTTGGCGTGGAACAGCGGGTAGCGCTTGTTGTGGCGCTTGACCAGGCCCGCCGGGTCGAAGACGTTCCTGCGGGTGGAGCCGTCGGCGGCGGTGTAGGTGTGGAACTTGTACTGGGCGACGTGCGCCCAGAAGATGTCCATCTCCAGCCAGACCAGCTTGGGGTCGGTGATCTTCAGGAAGTACTCCAGCTTCCGGATGCCGGAGCTGCGGGTCGGCCGGCCCTGGTCGTCCAGCGGGCCCCGGTCGAGCAGGAAGCCGTACGCGCTGTCGTGGTTGTGGGTGTAGAGCTTGATGCCCTCGCGGCGGGCGATCTCGCCGAGCGCGTTCCACTTGTCGGCGGCCACGTCCCAGTCGGCGCGGTAGGAGCTGCCGGTGGGGTCGCCGCCGGTGCCCATGTGGTCCATGCCGAGGATGTTGGCGATCTCCAGGTGCTTCTTGAAGGTGTCCTTGTCGGCGGCGGTCAGCGGCCAGGAGGACGGGATGAAGCCGTGGTTGCCCTGGGCGCGCAGCCCGTACTCGTCGAGCCAGCGGCGCAGCAGCCTGGCGCCCTCCACGGTCTCCAGGTTGTCGCCGCCGGGCGCGTTGGCGTGCTGGCGGTAGCCGGCGAACTCGACCTGGCGGTAGCCGTGCCGGGCGAGCTGCTTGAACACCTCGCGGAAGCCGGACGGCAGGTCGCCGGCGAGCGGGTCGCGGGCGGTGGCGTCGCGGACGGTGTAGAGGATGATGCCGCGCTTGTGCGGCGGGACGAGCACCTGGCCGCGGCCGTGGTCGTTCCCGTGGTCGTGGTCTCTGCCGTGCGCCAGGGCCGGGGAGGCGCCGAAGACGGGGGCGGCGACGGCGCCGGCCGCCACGGCGGTGCAGGTGCTGAGGAAGCGGCGCCGGCCCACGCCGAGGCTGCGGCGCAGCGCCTCGTCCGGGGCGTCGGTGAGCGCGGTGGCGTCCGCGCCGGTGGAGTGGGAAGGGTCGGAGTACGAGGTCACGGGTGCCTGCCTTCTCGGTCGTGGCCGGTCCCGGCGGCTGCGGGACCGGCCGTTGTCAGTGCCGTGTGTTTCACTCTCGGTAGTCGGATGTCGGCGGGCGTGGTGCCGTGCGGTGTCAGCCGAGTCCGGCGAGCCGGAGCAGGAGTTGCTTGACGTCGGTGGCCGCGACGCGGTCACCGACAGCGCGGGGGGTGGAGCAGATGAGGAGCGGACCGTCGTCGTCGCTCGCGGGAAGGCGGCCGTGGCTGCCGCGAATAGGTGAGGCGTCCAGGGGCACGACCGCCATGCGGTAGCGCATGCCGAGCTTCTTGCGCGCCAGCGCGCCGGCCGCCTTGACCTTGACGTAGGGGTCGTGGGGGTCCATGAACAGCTCGACCGGGTCGTAGCCGGGTTTGCGGTGGATCTCGACGAGCTGCGCGAAGTCGGGCGCGCGGTCGTCGTCGAGCCAGTAGTAGTACGTGAACCAGGCGTCGGGTTCGGCGACGGCGACGAGTTCGCCGGCGCGCGGGTGGTCGAGGTGGTGGGCCTTCTTGCCCTCGTCGTCGAGGAGCTGCTCGATGCCGGGCAGTCCGTCGAGTGCCTCCCGGGTGGCCTCGAGGTCCTCGGGGCGGCGCACGTAGACGTGGGCGATCTGGTGGTCGGCGACGGCGAAGGCGCGGGAGGCCATCGGGTCGAGGTACTCCATGCCGTCCTGGGTGTGGACCTCCAGCAGGCCGGCGCGGCGCAGGGCGCGGTTGATGTCCACGGACCGGTTCACGCGGGTGATGCCGTACTCGGAGAGGGCGACGACGGTGCGCCCCTCGGCGCGGGCGTCGTCCAGCAGCGGGGCGAGGGCCGCGTCGAGGTCGGCGGCGGCCTTCAGGGAGCGCGGGTCGTCGGGGCCGAAGCGCTGCAGGTCGTAGTCGAGGTGGGGGAGGTAGCAGAGGGTCAGGTCGGGGCGCCGGGTGCTCATGATGTGGCGGGTGGCGTCGATGATCCACCGGCTGGACACCAGGCCGGCGCCGGGTCCCCAGAAGTGGAACAGGGGGAACGTGCCGAACTTCTCGGTGAGTTCGTCGTGCAGTGCGGGCGGCCGGGTGTAGCAGTCGGGTTCCTTGCGGCCGTCGGCGTAGTAGACGGGACGGGGGGTGACGGTGATGTCGGTGTCCGCGCCCATGGCGTACCACCAGCAGATGTTGGCGACGGTGTAGCCGGGGTGCGCGCGGCGGGCGGCGTCCCAGAGCTTGTCGCCGGAGACGAGACCGTTGTGCTGCCGCCACAGCAGGACGTCGCCGAGTTCCCGGAAGTACCAGCCGTTGCCGACGATGCCGTGCTCGGAGGGCATGGCGCCGGTGAGGAAGGTGGACTGGGCGGCGCAGGTGACGGCGGGCAGCACGGTGCCGAGCGGGGCGCGGGAGCCGGACTGCCCGAGGGTCTTGAGGTGGGGCATGTGGTCGAGCAGACGGGGGGTGAGGCCCACGACGTCCAGGACGAGCAGCGGGGTGGGGTCGGTCATGGGAGTTCCTTCAGGCCGAGGTCCGTCAGCAGGTCGCGGGCCAGGGTGAGTTCGGCGGCGATGCCGTCGGCGAGCTGGGCGCGGCCGCGGGGGCGCAGCTCGGGCGGGAGCGCCTGCCAGGTGTAGGTCTCCACCTCGAGGTGGCGGGTGAGCGGGTGCGGACCGCCGACGAGCCGGGTCAGCACGGAGGTGAGGACGGGCAGCGTGGAGGTGAGGGGCGCGGCGGGGGCCGCGTGCAGCGGGACGTGGAAGTGGGAGCGCCAGGGGCCCGCGTCGGGCAGGGCGTCGCCGGCGAGTGCCTCGTCGAGGTCGTCGGTGCCGCGCAGCCCGGCGGCCGTGTGGGTGCGGGTCTGGTGCAGGAAGCGGGGTTCGGCGAAGGCGGCGAGGGCCTCGCGGACCTCGGGGAGGTGGGGCTGTTCGGCGTGCAGGGCGGCGGACAGCTGGGACTTGACGACGGGGACGCCGGCCCGGGCGAGGTCGTCCAGGGCGGTGCCGGGATCTTCGAAGGAGGTGGCGAGGTGGCAGGTGTCGACGCAGATGCCGATACGGTCGTGGCCGACCTCGGTGAGCGGGGCGATGGCGTCGCGGGTGGTCTCGACGACGCAGCCCGGTTCGGGTTCGAGGGCGACGCGGATGGAGCGTCCGGTGAGCTCCTCGAGCGCGTCGAGGCGTTCGGCGAGGGTGCGCAGCGCGGTGCGGGCGGTCCCGGCACGCTCGTCGTCGTAGGCGGTGCGCCAGGCGAGCGGCAGGGTGGAGATGCTGCCCTCGGTGACGTCGTCGGGGAGCAGTCCGGCGAGCACCCGGGCGAGGGCGGCGGTGTGCTCCAGACGCTCGGGGTCGGCCCAGTCCGGCTTGTAGACGCGGTACTTGACCTCCTCGGCGCCGAAGCCCTCGTAGGGGAAGCCGTTGAGGGTGACGACCTCCAGGCCGCGCCGCTCCAGTTCGCAGCGCAGGCCGCGGAGGGCGGCGGGGTCGGTGACGAGGGCGCGGGCGGCGTCCTTGGCCAGCCACAGGCCGATGCCGAGCCGGTCCCGGCCGAGGCGCCGGCGGACGGGTTCGCAGTGGTCGCGGAGCTGGGCCAGGACGCCGTCGAGGGTCTCGGCGGGGTGGACGTTGGTGCAGTAGGCGAGGTGGACGGTGGAGCCGTCGGGGTGGCGGAAGCGCATGGCTCACGCCCCCGTGGCGTCGGCGGTGTCCGGTGCCGGTTCGTCTCTGGGCTGGCCGCGCAGGATGGAGTTGCCCTCGTGGGTGGCCTCGGGGGCGGTCACGTCGAGGGTGAGGCGGCCGCTGAGGCCGTAGAAGGCGACCGGGTTGCGCCACAGCACGCGGTCGACGTCGTCCTCGCTGAAGCCTTCGGCGAGCATCAGGTCCGCGACCTTGCGGGTCTTCAGCGGGTCGCTCCTCCCCCAGTCGGCGGCGGAGTTCACCAGCACCTGCTCGGGGCCGTAGGCGCGCAGGATGGCGACCATCCGCTCCTCGTCCATCTTGGTGTCGGGATAGACGGAGAAGCCGAGCCAGGCGCCGCTGTCCTTGGCCTCCTTGACGGTGGTCTCGTTGAGGTGGTCGATCAGCACCCGCTCCACCGGCAGCGCGGACTCGCGGACCACGTCGAGGGTGCGGCGCAGTCCGGCGAGCTTGTCGCGGTGCGGGGTGTGCACCAGCGCGGGCAGCCCGTGGTCGGCTGCCATCTGGAGCTGGGCGGCGAGCGCGGTGTCCTCGGCGGGGGTCATGGAGTCGTAGCCGATCTCGCCGACGGCGACGACGTTGTCCTTGACCAGATAGCGGGGCAGCGCGTCGAGGACGGGGGTGCAGCGGGGGTCGCCCGCCTCCTTGGGATTGAGGGCGAGGGTGCAGTGGTGGGCGATGCCGTACTGGGCGGCGCGGAAGGGTTCCCAGCCGAGGAGGGAGTCGAAGTAGTCGAAGAAGGAGGCCGGGGAGGTGCGGGGCTGGCCGAGCCAGAAGGAGGGTTCGACGACGGCGCGGACGCCTGCGGCGTACATGGCCTCGTAGTCGTCGGTGGTGCGCGACGTCATGTGGATGTGGGGGTCGAAGATGCGCATCAGGACTCCTTGCCGTGGGGGACGTCCGGGCCGTCCCCGCCCCGCGCCGGGGCGGCTTCGGCCAGGGCCAGGACGCGGTGCAGGTCCTCCGGGACGGTGCGGCCGGCGGCGGTGCGTTCGGCGGCGTAGTCGCCGAGCATGCGGGCGAGTTCGGCGTCGCCGCGGGCGCGCCGGGCGAGGTCCGTGACCAGGTCGAGGGCGACGCCGGTGAACAGGCACTTCAGTACGGCGTGCCGCCAGGCGTGGGCGTCGAGGTGGCGGGCGCCGTAAGGGCCGAGGGCGGCGGCGACCAGCCGGGTGTCGTTGGCGCGCAGGGCGTCCTCGACGAGCGGGAGCGCCTCGGGCCCGGGCACCAGGTGGGGCAGGGCGTGCAGGACGGCGCGGCGTTCGTCGGCGGTGCCCTGGTGGTAGACGCGGGTCAGGGCCTCGGCGTCGGCGCGGGCCGCGTGGAGGATGAGGACGCGGGCGGCGTCGGCGTGTTCGGGTCCGCAGCGGCGGCCCGCCTCGGCGAGGCGCAGCTCCCACACCGAGATCGGCCCGTGGGTGCCGGGGTGGGCGGTGGCCTCGTCCAGTGCCTGGTCGAACCAGGCGCGGGCGGCGCCGTCGAGCCGGGCCGCGAGGTCGCGGCGCAGTTCGGCGGGCGGCATGACGGCGGGGGTGGTGCCGTCGCCGGGGGCGGCCGGTCTGCCGGTGGTGTCGGCGTCCGGACCGGCCGGTGCTGCGTGCGGGCGGGTCATGGGGTGCTGCTCCCTTCGGGGGTGGCGGAGGGATCGCCGTGGGAGGGGACGGCGGACGTGCCGGCGGTGCGCTCGGCCGCGAGGTGGGCGGCGCGGCGCAGGTACGGCAGCGAGTGGGCGGCGAAGCGGGGTCCCGCGTGGGAGTGCCGGGGCAGTTCGACGACGGTCAGGCCGCGGTATCCGGTGGCGGCGAGCGCGGCGAGGACGGGCGGGAAGTCGATCTCCCCGTCGCCGAACGGCAGATGCTCGTGGACGCCGCGGCGCATGTCCTCGATCTGCACGTGGCGCAGCCAGGGCGCGGCCTCGCGGACGCAGTCGGCGGGCGCGAGGCGTTCCAGGCACTGGCAGTGGCCGATGTCCAGGGTGAGGCCGAGCGGCTCGGGGTCGCCGAGGGCGCGGCGCAGGTGGTGGAAGTCGGCGAGGGTGGCGAGGAGGTGACCGGGTTCGGGTTCGACGGCGAGCGGGACGCCGGCGGCGGACGCGGCGTCCAGCACCGGTCCGAACGCCTCGGTGAGGCGCTTCCAGGCGGTGTCCTCGTCGGTGTGGTCGGGGACGGTGCCGCTGAAGCAGTGCACGGCGTGCGCCCCGAGGTCGGCCGCGACCTGGACCGCCCGTACCAGCAGGTCCACGCGGCGCGCCCGGTCGTCGGGGTCGGGGTCGAGCAGGGACGGGCCGTGCTTGCGCCGGGGGTCCAGGACGTAGCGGGCGCCGGTCTCCACGGTGACGCCGAGCCCCAGTGCGTCCAGGCGGCGGGCGACGTGCCGGGTGCGGGCCGCGAGGTCGGGGGCGAGCGGGTCGAGGTGCATGTGGTCGAGGGTCAGTCCTACGCCCTCGTAGCCGAGGTCGGCGAGCAGGCCGAGGGCGTCGTCGAGGCGGAGGTCGGTGAGGCCGTTGGTGCCGTAGCCGAAGCGCAGCGGCAGCGCGGGGGGCTCGTGCGCGGTCATGTGATGCTCACCTTCCTCATGGCGCGCCGGCGGGCGAACAGCCGTCCCGCCGGGGCCAGCGCCGCGATCAGCAGGGACGTGGCGGTCGCCCCGGACCGGGCGGCGAGCGCCGCCTGGAGTGGGACGGTGGCGCGGATGCCGCCGCCGACCGCGCGCTGGGTGAGCGGGGGCGAGGGGTTGAGCGCGGCGTGGAAGTACGGCCGGGCGGCCGTGGCCGCGTAGGCGGCGGCCAGCGCGGCGGTGACGGCGCCGGCGGGCGTGGTCCGGGCGCCGCCGCCCGGGGTGGAACCCGGCAGGCCGGGGGCGGCTGCTGCCCGCCGGCCTGCCGGGAGTCGGACACGGCGGTGCGTGACCAGCCGGGTCAGTGCGCCCGTCGCCGCGAGGGCGGCGAGCGGGGCCGCCACCGAACCGCCAGTGGTCTCGCGCCGGGAGACGGCGGTGACGGCGAGGGTGTGACAGCCGAGGAGCGCGGCGGAGGGCGCCGCCGCGCGGACGGAACCGGCGGCCGCCGCGCCCATCAGGAGGTCCAGTCCGCGGGCGGCGGCCATGGCGGCCGGGCCCGCGGGCGTGTGCTTCAGTGCCAGGTCGTACGCCCAGACCGTCGCCGCCAGCGGGGCGGCCACCGCGAGGGCGGGGCGGCCGGCGCGGGCGGCGAGCAGCAGTCCCGCGCCGGTGAGTCCGCAGGCGGCGGTGAGGGCGGCGGCGGGGCGGACGCGTCCGGACGGGAGGGGGCGGTGGGGGCGCTCCACGGCGTCCTCGGCGCGGTCGGCCCAGTCGTTGAGGACCATGCCGGCCGCGTACAGGCACAGGGAGGAGCCGATGGGGAGCAGGGCGCGGGGGTCCGGCCGGCCGCCGGCCGCGGCGACGCCGGCGAGGGTGTCGCCGGGGACGGTGAACAGGGCGGGCAGGCGGAGGAGTTCCGCCCAGGCGGCGGCGCGGTTGGGGGCGGAGGGTTTCTCGGTGGTGGCCGGGGGCGCGGGCGTGGTGTCCCGGCCCACGAGCGTGAGGAGCGGGGCCGCGGCTCGGGTCATCGGCGCACCCCGCTGTTCCCCGGGTCCTGGTGCGGGTCTGCGTCGTCGCCCACGCGCGTGCCATCCCCCACGGGCGCGTCGTCGCTCAGGCGCGCGGCGAAGCGTTTCAGCTCCGTGTACTGCTCCCCCAGGGAGGCCGGGCCGTCGCCGACCGGGTCCTTGAAGTAGAAGCCGAGTTCGCCCAGCGGGCCGGTGATGCCCTTCTGTCCCGCGCGGAGCAGCAGCCGGGCCAGGTCGAGGACGAGGGGTGCGGCGAGGGCGGAGTCGCAGCCCTGCCAGATGGTCTGGAGGACCATGCGGGAGCCGAGGAAGCCGTCGAAGGCGATGTGGTCCCAGGCGGTCTTCCAGTCGCCGAGCGCGGGCACGTCGTCGATGTGCACCTCGCCTTCCGGAGCCGCGCCGAGGGTGTCGGCGAGGACGCGTTCCTTGCCGGCGTTCTTCGCGGCGGCCGCGGCGGGGTCGGCGAGGGCGGCGCCGTCGCCGCCGCCGAGGAGGTTGGTGCCGGACCAGGCGCGCACGGCGAGGGCGCGCTGCTGGAACATCGGGCCCAGCACGGACCGCAGCAGGGTCTGCCCGGTCTTGCCGTCCCGGCCCGCGTACGGAACGCCCGCCTCCGCGGCGAGCTCGGACAGCGCGGGGTGGTGCAGGCCGGTCGACGGGGTGAAGTTGACGTAGCCGCAGCCGGCACGCAGGGCGGCGGCCGCGTAGAGGGAGCTGGGCGGGAGGGCGCCGTCCGCGGGGGCGGGCTCGGTGGAGGCGACGTTCACCACGACGGCGCCGGCGAGGTGGTTCCGTTCGGTGAAGTCGCGGATGTCGGCGGCGAAGACGTCGATCCAGTCGTCGTCGGTGCGGGCGGGGCCCGTGTCGGCGTCACCGTGGGTGGGTCCGCCGGGCCTGATCTCCCGCTCGGCGGCGACGAGTTCGGCGTGCACGGCGGTCGGGAGGCCGTGCGGGAGGACGCCGCCTTCGGCGAGGTGCTCGGCGCGTTTGGGCAGCGGGCAGTCGACGGTGTCGTGCCCGCCGAAGACGAGCGACGACAGCGGGGGCAGGCCGCTCGCGGCGAAGTCGGGAGTCTCGGTGACCATGCCGGTGGGCGGATGGAGCCCGGCGGCGACGGCCGCGCATCCCACGACGGCGGTGGTCGCGACGGACCCACGGGCTCCGACGAGCCAGACGCCGTAACGGGGGGCGGGGGAAGGGGTGGTGGGGACGGAGGACGGTTCGGCGGACATGGGCAGCCTCCTTGTCGAACGCGAACCGAATGTGGCGGTGCGCCGGCCCACCGCCGGCCCTGCGGCCGACGGTGCGCCGGACCCCGGACGGGGTGGTGTGCCGTCCGGCCGGGCCGGACGGTGTTGCTCGCCCCGGACCCGGCAGCGGCCCGGGTCCGGGAGCCGGACGCGACCGGGTCGGTGACCCGGGCACGCACCCGGTCCGCGGGCCCGTCGCCCTGCCGGGCCGGGGAGCCGTGCGGTGCGCCGGGCATGGGCCCGGCGCGTGCCCGGCGTGGGCCGGGCGGGCCCGGTCCCCCGGGCCCGGGCCGTGGCCCGCACCCGGGAGCCGGGTGGTACGTCGTGCGGGACCGAACGCGTGACCGCGCCCCGCCCCTGTGGCAGGACCACCGGGCCTGGTGCGGGCACCGGCCCGAGGCCCCGGGCGCCGCACCGTGCTCAGGCCCCGGCAGGGACCGTCCTCGCGGTCCGGGCCGGTGCCCTGGCCGGCGGGCCGGGCAGGGCACCGGCCGGTGGGCCGTGCGCCGGCCGGCCCGAAGGCACGAGTCGGGTGCTCAGCCTCCGGGTGGAACCGGGTGCCGGAGATCGGAGAGAAGGTTCCGGGCCCGGTGGCCCGGTGGCCCGGGGAGGCGGCGGGCGGGGGTCCGGCGTCCGTCCGCCCGCCGCCGTTCTCGGGGCCCCTAGGAGGGCAGTTCCTTCAGCTGGATGTTGCGGAAGGAGACCTTGTCGTCAGGACCGTGGTTCTGCAGACCGATGTAGCCGTCGGTCAGGCTCCGCTGCGGGTCCTTGTTGGTGAAGTCGTTGATCTTCACCCCGTTCAGGAACACCTGGAGCCGCTCGCCCTTGACCCTGATCTCGTAGGAGTTCCACTGCCCGGGCGGGCGCAGGACCTGGTCACGGGCCTTGATGTTCGCCGCCTTGAACGTGTAGATCGCACCCGTGGTGCGGTCCGCCGCGTCCGTCGCGTCGATCTGGATCTCGTAGCCCCGGTCGACCGCCGACCACGGGTCGTCGGAGGCCGGGAAGCCCACGAAGACACCGGAGTTGTCGTCGCCGCGCATCTTCCAGTCGAGCTTCAGCGAGTACGACTTGAGCTCCTTGGCCTGGTACCAGAGCAGACCCATGCCGCCCTCGGACTCCATGACCCCGCCGTCCTTGACGACGAACCTGCCGGGGCCGGCCTGCTTCCAGCCGTCCAGGGTCCGGCCGTTGAAGATCTTCCGGTAGCCCTTGTCCGGCTTGCAGTCCGCCTTCACCTGGCCGGTGGCGTACTGCAGTCCGCCGAGCAGGTGGGCGCGGAAGGCCTCGTCGGCGTACGACTCCTTGGTGTGGCCGCCGCCGGTGTAGAAGGAGCGGCCGCCGCCGTAGCTCTGGCACCAGGCGATCGGGTGGTCGCCCTTCATGGTGCCGCCCTGGTAGGTGGTCTCGTCCAGGGTGGCGAGGACCTTGGCCTTGTCCCGCGGGTTGGTGCGGTAGTTGTACCACTCGTCGGTGCGCTCCCAGGTGTCGTCCAGGTGCGCGGTGGCCGGGTGGTCGTGGTCCTCGACGCGCACGGTGGCCTTCTGGATGGCCGGGTGCGAGGCGAAGTAGGCGCCGACGAGACCGCCGTAGAACTCCCAGTCGTACTCGGTGTCGGCGGCGGCGTGGATGCCCATGTAGCCGCCGCCGTTCTTGACGTAGTTCTCGAACGCCTTCTGCTGGTCGGCGTCGAGGACGTCACCGGTGGTGGACAGGAAGGCGACCGCGTCGTACTTGGCGAGGTTGGCGGTGGTGAACTGGCCCGCCTCCTCGGTCGCGGTGACCGAGATGCCGGCCGGGGCGCCGAGTTCCTTCAGGGCGTTGACGCCGTCCCCGATGGAGTCGTGCCGGAAGCCGGCGGTCTTGGAGAAGACCAGCACCTTCTTGCCCTGCTTGAACGGCTCCTTGGAGAACTCGAAGTCGTCCACGTCGTACAGCGCGCCCTCGCCGCCGCGGAAGACCAGGTAGATCTCGGTGGTCTTCTTCGGCAGTGCCCGCAGCGGGACGTCGACGTCCTGGAACGTCTCCCAGCCGCCGGTCGGCGGGATGTACGCCGAGCCGTGCAGCGGGCCCTCGGGGGAGCCGGTGCGCAGCTCGACGAAGCCGCCGGAGCCGCCGGAGGAGGCCCGTACGGTCATCTTCTTCTGCCCGTCGAAGCGGTAGGGGCTGAAGGAGATCCAGTCGCCGTCGTTGATGTCGCCGACCGTCTTGCCGCCGTTGGCCTGGGACTTGTCGATGACGCTGACGCCGGACTGCGAGGTGAAGTGCTCGCCCTGGCGGTGCAGCGGCTGAAGCACGGTGCGGGCGGTGCCGGTCAGCGCCTCCTGGCCGTTGGCGCCGCCGTCGGTGTAACTGGCGCCGACGACACCGTAGATGTTGGCGTTGGGGTCGTGACCGCCGTCGCCGGGAGGCGGCGTGAGGGTGCCCTCACAGCCCGTCTCGCTGGTGAGCTCGTGGGCGTGGTTGTCGTGGCCGAGGCTGTAGGAGACCTTGACCTTGGAGCAGTCGATCGTCTCCTCGGGGTCGGTGACGGTCACCTTGAACGGCACGGGCTCGCCGAAGGCGGCCAGGCTGCCGTTGCCCGGGACGTCGATCCGCACCTTGGGCTCGGTGTTGCCGACGACGATCCGGACGCTGGCGTTACCGGTGTTGCCCTCGGGGTCCTTCGCGGTGAAGGTCGCCGTGTAGGTGCCGACCTTCTTGTACGTGTGCGTGGGGTTGAGCCCTTCGCCCTTGGTGCCGTCGCCGAAGTCCCAGGCATAGGTGAGGTCCGGGGAGTCGGCGTCCTCCGCCGTGCCGGTGAACGTGACCTTCAGGCCGGCCGCGCCGGACGTGCGGTCGGCGCTCACCCCGACGATCGGCGAGAAACCGTCCTCGGCGTTCTCGATCCGGTAGAGCGCGGAGTGCTCGTCGCCCTGGAACCAGGACAGGCCGTAGTCGAGGACGTAGAGCGCGCCGTCGGGGCCGAAGTCCATGTCCATGATCTGCGTGCCGGTCCACGGGAAGTCGTTGATCTTCGCGACCGAGCCGTCCTCGTTCTGCTCGATGCGCTTGATCCAGCGGCGCCCGAACTCGCCGGCGAAGAAGTCGCCGTCGAACTCCTCGGGGAACTTGACCGAGGACTCCAGGTCCGGGTCGTAGCGGTAGACCGGGCCCGCCATCGGGGACTCGGAGCCGCTGCCGAACTCCGGCAGGGAGCCGCCGTCGTAGGGGATCCAGGCGGGCTGGGCGGGCGGCAGGTCGACCAGGCCGGTGTTGTGCCGGGAGGTGTTCTTCGGCGCGGCGCAGTCGAACTTCTCACCCGACTCGCCGGTGGCGAAGTCGTAGTCGACGTAGGCGTCGTTGTCGCCGGTGCAGAACGGCCAGCCGAAGTTGGCGGCCTTCGTCACCTTGGCGAACTCGACCTGGCCGCCGGGGCCGCGGGTCGGGGAGGCGGCGCCGGCGTCGGGGCCGTAGTCGCCGACGTAGACGACGCCGGTCTTCTCGTCGACGCTGATCCGGAACGGGTTGCGGAAGCCCATCGCGTAGATCTCGGGACGGGTCTTCTCGGTTCCCGGCGGGAAGAGGTTGCCCTCCGGGATGTCGTACGACCCGTCCTCGTTCACCTTGATGCGCAGGATCTTGCCGCGCAGGTCGTTGGTGTTGCCGGAGCTGCGGCGGGCGTCGAAGGCCGGGTTGCGGTTGTCGCGCTCGTCGATCGGCGTGTAGCCGTCGGAGGCGAAGGGGTTGGTGTCGTCGCCGGTGGACAGGTAGAGGTTGCCCTCGGCGTCGAAGTCGATGTCGCCGCCGACGTGGCAGCAGATGCCGCGGGAGGCCGCGACGTCCAGGATCTTCTTCTCGCTGGACAGGTCCAGGGTGCCGTTGGGGTTCAGGGTGAACCGGGAGAGGCGGTTGACGCCGTCGAACTTGGCGAAGTCCTCGGCGGTGCCGGTCTCCGGGGCGTCCCCGGCGGGCGTGTCGAGCGGCGGGGCGTAGTAGAGGTAGATGGCCCGGTTGGTCTCGAAGTCGGGGTCCACCCCGACGCCCTGGAGGCCCTCCTCGTCGTGGCTGTAGACGTCGAGACGTCCGGCCACCTTGGTGGTGCCGCCCGCGTCGGTGAGGCGCAGGGTGCCGTCCCGCGAGGTGTGCAGGACGCTGCGGTCCGGCAGCACGGCGAGCGACATGGGCTCGCCCATCTCGGGTTCGCCCTTGGCGAGCGGCACCTGCTGGAACTGCCCCTCGGCCGCGGCCGGTTCGTCGAGCTCCGCGTGTCCGGGGTGGGCGCCGGCGACGGTGGCCGGGGTGCCCACGGCCAGCAGCAGGCCGGTGACGAGGGCGAGCGTGGTGCGGAAGGCGGGACGCTTGGCGGTGCGGATGGATTTGAGTCTTCTTCTGTGCACGAAGTCCCTCCGGGAACGGAATGGGGCCGTACGGAACAGGTGCTGATCGTGCGGTGCGTGCGGGCGCCGGGGTGCGCCGTCACCCCGGAGGCGTGGGTGCCCTGAACACTCAGGGACGGTAACCGCCTTCTTCCTGACGGAACACCCCTTGGACCGCGTCTGGTTGAACTTTTTCCCAACAGAGGACAAAGGGGATCGCGGGCAGCCCTGACCGGGGACCGGCGGGAACGCCGGCCCCCGTCCCGACCTGCGGCCGGGGCCTGTCCTCAGCTGTTGAACGCCGCGTCGAAGGACGCGCTCGGGGGTTCGAAGTCGAAGGACTTGAGGCGCTTCAGGGCCTCGGGGGCGCCCTGGAGGCGGTCCATGCCGGCGTCCTCCCACTCCACCGAGACCGGGCCCCGGTAGTCGATGGAGCGCAGCATGCGGAAGACGTCCTCCCAGGGCACGTCCCCGTGGCCGGCGGAGACGAAGTCCCAGCCGCGCCGGGGGTCGCCCCAGGGCAGGTGGGAGCCGAGGCGGCCGTTGCGGCCGTCGAGGCGCTTGCGGGCCTCCTTGCAGTCGACGTGGTAGATCCGGTCGCGGAAGTCCCACAGGAAGCCGACCGGGTCGAGGTCCTGCCAGACGAAGTGCGACGGGTCGAAGTTCAGCCCGAACGCCGGGCGCCGGTCCACCGCGTCGAGGGCGCGCACGGTGGTCCAGTAGTCGTACGCGATCTCGCTGGGGTGGACCTCGTGGGCGAAGCGCACGCCCTCCGCGTCGAAGACGTCGAGGATCGGGTTCCAGCGTTCGGCGAAGTCCTCGTAGCCGCGCTCGATCATCGACTCGGGGGCGGGCGGGAACATGGCGACCAGGTGCCAGATGGCGGAGCCGGTGAACCCGATCACCGTGTCGACGCCGAGCAGGGCCGCGGCGCGCGCCGTGTCCTTGATCTCGGCGGCGGCACGCTGCCGTACGCCCTCGGGGTCGCCGTCGCCCCAGATGCGGGCGGGCAGGATGTTCCGGTGGCGTTCGTCGATGATGGCGTCGCAGACGGCCTGGCCGACCAGGTGGTTGGAGATCGCCCAGCACTTCAGGCCGTACTTGTCGAGGAGCTGGTGGCGGCCGGCCACGTAGGAGGGGTCGGCGAGGGCCTTGTCCACCTCGAAGTGGTCGCCCCAGCAGGCGAGTTCGAGGCCGTCGTAGCCGAAGTCACGGGCGAGCCGACAGACCTCCTCGAGCGGAAGGTCGGCCCACTGGCCGGTGAACAGGGTGAAGTTGCGCGGCATCCGTATCCGTCCTCCTCAGGCGGCGATCGGGGTGTAGACGGCGTTCTTCTCGGCGCTCTCCTCCACCGCGGCGAGGACGCGCTGCACCTGGAGCCCGTCCGTGAAGGACGGTTCCGGGCTGCGGCCCTCGGCGATGGCGTGGACCAGGTCGCGGGCCTGGTGCGCGAAGGTGTGCTCGTAGCCGAGCCCGTGGCCCGGCGGCCACCAGGCGTCCAGGTAGGGGTGGTCGGGCTCGGTGACGAGGATGCGGCGGAAGCCGCCGTGCGTGGCGTCCCCGGTGCCGTCGTGGTACCCGAGTTCGTTGAGCCGCTCCAGGTCGAAGGCGAGCGAGCCGCGCTCGCCGTTGAGTTCGATCCTCAGGGCGTTCTTGCGTCCGGTGGCGTACCGGGTGGCCTCGAAGGACGCCAGTGCGCCGGAGGTGAACCGGCCGGTGAACACGGCGGCGTCGTCGACGGTGACCGGTCCGGTGCCGGCGGCGGAGACGGCGGCCAGGCCGCTGCTCGGCGCGGTCGGCAGCGGCCGCTCGCGGACGAACGTCTCGGTGAGCGCGGAGACGCCCGCGAGCGGCTCCCCCGCCAGGTACTGGGCGAGGTCGACGATGTGTGCGCCGAGGTCGCCGAGCGAGCCGGAGCCCGCCTGCTCCCGGCGCAGCCGCCAGGTGAGCGGGAACTGCGGGTCCACCAGCCAGTCCTGGAGGTACGCGACCCGCACGTGCCGCAGTGTGCCGATGCGGCCCTCCTCCACCATCCGCCGGGCCAGCGCGGTGGCGGGCACCCGGCGGTAGTTGAAGCCGACCATGGCGGCCTGGCCGCGGTCCCGCGCCTCCTGGGCGGCACGGGCCATCGCCTCGGCCTCGGCGACGGTGTTGGCGAGGGGCTTCTCGCACAGCACGTGCTTGCCCGCGGCGAGCGCGGCCAGCGCGATCTCGGCGTGGCTGTCCCCGGGGGTGCAGATGTCGACGAGGTCGATGTCGTCGCGCTCCACCAGGGCCTGCCAGTCCGTCTCGGCCTCCGCCCAGCCGTGCCGGCCGGCCGCCGTGCGCACGGCGTCGGCGTCCCGGCCGCAGATCACGGCCATCTCGGGGCGGAGCGGCAGGTCGAAGACGCGTCCCACGGTGCGCCAGCCCTGGGAGTGGGCGGCGCCCATGAAGGCGTAACCGACCATGCCGATGCGCAGTGGTGGCTTCCCCGTTTCCGCCCCTTCGGACGCTTGCGGCTGTGCCATTCGGATGTCCTCCTCGTCGTCGTGTCGGGCGGGGCGGTCCCCGCCCGGTGGGCTGGTCAGGCCCGTGGGGCGGGGCTCCTCACCTGAAGCCGGTGGGCATGTACTGGTCGACGTTGTCCTTGTCGACGACGGCCGAGTAGCAGGTCACCGAGGAGGGGATCTCGAACTCGGCCAGGCCGCCGATTCCCTTGCCCTGGCCGAGGGCGCGGGCGAGGTCGATCGCGGAGGCGGCCATCGTCGGCGGGTACAGCACCGTGGCCTTCAGGACACCGTTGTCGGCCTTGATGGCCTCGAACGCGGAGAGCGCGCCGGCGCCGCCGACCATCAGGAAGTCGTCGCGGCCGGCCTGCTCGATGGCGCGCAGCGCGCCCACGCCCTGGTCGTCGTCGTGGTTCCACAGCGCGTCGAACTGCGACTGGGCCTGGAGCAGCTGCGCCATCTTGGCCTGGCCGGACTCGACGGTGAACTCGGCCGCCTGGCGGGCCACCTTGCGGATGTTCGGGTAGTTCTTGAGGGCGTCGTCGAAGCCCTGGGTGCGCTGCTTGGTCAGCTCCAGGTTGTCCAGGCCGGCCAGTTCGATCACCTTGGCGTCGGGCTTGTCCTTGAGCTTCTCGCCGATGTAGTGGCCGGCGTTGAGGCCCATGCCGTAGTTGTCGCCGCCGACCCAGCAGCGGTACGCCTGCGGGGTGTTGAAGACGCGGTCGAGGTTCACCACGGGGATTCCGGCGCGCATCGCCTTCAGGCCGACCTGGGTGAGGGCCTTGCCGTCGGCCGGCAGGATCACCAGGACGTCGACCTTCTTGTTGATGAGGGTCTCGATCTGGCCGATCTGCTGGGCGGTGTCGTTGGAGCCCTCGGTGATCTCCAGGGTGACGTCGGAGTACTTCTCGGCGCGCTTCTTGGCGTTGTCGTTGATGGCGTTGAGCCAGCCGTGGTCGGCCTGCGGTCCGGCGAAGCCGATGGTGACCTGCTTGCCCGGCTTGTCGTCGGCGGCCGGCTGGTTGTTCGCGGCCGGCTCGTCGCCGCCGCTGGGCTCGTTGCTGGTGCAGCCGGTGACGAGGGCGCCGGCGGAGACGGCGGCGGCTCCGAAGAGGAGCCCTCTGCGGCTGGTGAACGTCGGCTCTGGCATGGCGGTGAACCCTTCCGTCAGGTCGTGCTCGCGGTACGCCGCTGGACCAGCACGGCGGCGACGATGATCGCGCCCTTGGCGATCTGCTGGACGTCGGTCTGCAGGTTGTTCAGGGCGAAGATGTTGGTGATGGTGGTGAAGATCAGGACGCCGAGGACGGAGCCGACGATGGTGCCGCGGCCGCCGGTGAGCAGGGTGCCGCCGATGATCGCGGCGGCGATGGCGTCGAGTTCGTAGAGGTTGCCGTTGGTGTTCTGTCCGGAGCCGGACAGAACGATCAGCAGGAAGGCGGCGATGCCGCAGCACAGCCCGGACAGCAGGTACAGGTAGAGGCGCTGGCGGCGTACGTCGATGCCGGCGAGGCGGGCGGCCTCCGCGTTGCCGCCGACGGCGACCGAACGGCGGCCGAAGGTGGTGCGGTTGAGCACCAGCCAGCCGACGACGGTGACCGCGGCGAACACCAGCACCAGCGGGGGGACGCCCAGCACGTAGGCGTCGCGCTCGCCGAGGTCGAGGACGCTGTCGACCGTGACGATCTGCGTGCGTCCGTCGGTGATCTGCAGGGCGAGGCCGCGGGCGGAGGCGAGCATGGCGAGGGTGGCGATGAACGGCACCATCCCGCCGTACGCGATGAGCACCCCGTTGACGAGGCCGCAGCCGAGGCCGACCAGGACGGCGGTGAAGAGGATGCCCGCGAAGCCGTACTCCTGGGTGGCGACGGTGGTCGCCCACACCGAGGCGAGGGCGACGATCGCGCCGACCGACAGGTCGATGCCGCCGGAGATGATGACGAAGGTCATGCCGACGGTGACGACGCCGATGACGGACGCCTGGGTGAGGACCAGCTGGAGGTTGCGGGTGTCCAGGAACTGGTCCGGCTTGGTGAGGCCGCCGATGAGGATGAGTACGGCGAGCACGCCGAGCAGGGACAGGGTGCGCACGTCGGCGCGGAACAACACGGCCCGCCAGGCGGGCTGTTCGCCGGCCGGTGGCACCTTGGAGGTGCTGTCCCGCGGCGGGGAGACGTTCTGCGTCATGACGCCGGGCTTCCTTCCATGACCAGGTCGAGTACACGGTGTTCGTCGAGTTCGCGGGCGGGCGCCGTGTGGACGACGGACCCCTCGCGCAGCACCAGGACGCGGTCGGCGAGGCCGAGGACCTCGGGCACCTCGCTGGAGACCAGCAGCACGGCGAGCCCTTCGTCCGCCAGGCGCCGTACGACGGCGTACAGTTCGGCCCGCGCGCCGACGTCGACGCCGCGGGTGGGTTCGTCGAGCAGCAGCACCCGGCAGCCGCGGAGCAGCCAGCGGGCGAGGACCGCCTTCTGCTGGTTGCCGCCGGAGAGGGTGCGGACGGGCACGTCGGGGTTGTCGGGCCGCAGGGACAGCTCCCGGACCGCCGCGCGCGCCGCCCCCAGTTCGGCGCCGCGGTCGATCCATCCGGCCCGCGCGAAGCGGGACATGGAGGAGACGGACACGTTGCGGGTGACCGACTCCAGCATCAGCAGGGCCTGCGCCTTGCGTTCCTCGGGGGCGAGGCCGAGGCCCGCGCGGACGGCGGCGCGGACGCTGCCGGGGCGCAGGGGTTTTCCGTCGACGAGGACGCGGCCGGTGTCGGGCTTGCGGGCGCCGTAGACGGTCTCGAGGATCTCGGAGCGCCCGGACCCGACGAGTCCGGCGAGACCGACGATCTCGCCGGGGCGCACCTGGAGGTCGAGCGGGGCGAACTCCCCGCGCCGCGACAGGTTTTCGACGGTGAGGACCGGTGCGGCGTCCTTGGCCGGCGA
Source organism: Streptomyces cellulosae (assembly GCA_014655195.1). Classification (GTDB taxonomy): domain Bacteria; phylum Actinomycetota; class Actinomycetes; order Streptomycetales; family Streptomycetaceae; genus Streptomyces; species Streptomyces cellulosae. Next base: position 88,237 of record BNBH01000023.1, read on the forward strand.
GGTGTCGGGGCGGGGCGGGAAGACGTACTCGACGTTGCGGCCCGTCATCAGCGACACCACCTCGCTGGTGGGCGTGGACTTGGCGGGCAGTCCGCGGGCCACCGCCCGGCCGTCCTTCAGCACGGTCACGCGGTCGCCGATGCGGCGGATCTCCTCCAGCCGGTGGGAGATGTAGACGACGGCGACGCCGGCGGCGGTCAGGTCGCCGACGATGCGGAAGAGGTTGTCGACCTCGTCCGGGTCCAGGGCGGCGGACGGCTCGTCCATCACGATGAGCCGTACGTCGTGGGAGAGGGCGCGGGCCATGGAGACGATCTGCTGGTGCGCGGCGGAGAGGTCGCCGACCAGACGGCCGGGGTCGATCTCGGGGTGTCCAAGTCGCTTGAGCAGATCGGCGGTTGACGCGCGGGCCGCCCTGCCCCGGACGACGAACCCGGCGGCGGTGGGTTCATGGCCGAGGTGGACGTTCTCGGCGACCGACAGGTGCTCCACCAGGTCGAGTTCCTGGTAGATGGTGGCGATGCCGAGGCGCATGGCGGCGATCGGCGAGCGCAGGGTGACGTCGTCGCCGCGCCAGCGGATCGTGCCCGTGTCGGGCTGGTGGGCGCCGGCCAGCACCTTGATGAGCGTGGACTTCCCGGCGCCGTTCTGGCCGAGCAGACAGTGCACCTCGCCGGCCTGGACGTCGAGGTCGACGCCGTCCAGGGCCCGGACTCCCGGGAACGACTTGGTGATGCCGGACATGCTGAGCAGCGGTGGTTCTGGTGCCATGCGGATTCCCCTCGGCGTGCGTGGGCCGACGGCCCCTCGCGGGGCAAGAGTTTTCGGGCAGGGCGAAGCGGAGCGGCGGTGTGGGTGGTGTTCGGAACGGGTGTGCGGCTCGGGGGCAGGGCCCCACGTTCACGACGGTGCGGCTTCCTGCCGGGTCGGGCGGCTTCCGACCCGGCGGGTCGTGCGGTCTGCGTGCCGGCGCGGGTGGCGAAACCGCATCTGCACGGTGGTGCCTCGACCGCCGGGAGCGGGGTGGCGTCCGCTCCGGCGGGTGGTGCCTTGCCTGCCGGGGCGGGCGGCTTCCGCCCCGGCGTGCCGTGCGCTGCGCGTCGGCGCTGGTGGCCGTCGCAGCGGCACGGTGGTGCCGTGCACACCGGTACGGCTGGCCGTCGTACCGGGGACGTGGCCGGCACGGGTGGCTTCCGCACCGGCGGGTCGTGCTCCGTGCCGGTGCGGCTGGCGGTCGCACCGGCAGGGTGAACTCGCGTGCCGGACGGGCCGGCGGGTGGTGCTGGGCGCCGGTGCGGCGGGTGCCGTACCGGCGTCGGGTCAGGCGGGTGAGAACAGGTGGTCGCTGATGAGGCGGGCCGCGCCGATGACTCCGGCGGCGGGGCCCAGCTCGCCCAGGACGATGGGGAGGTTGCCCGTCGCCAGGGGGAGCGAGCCTCGGTAGACCTGGGTGCGGATCGCGGCGAGCAGGGTGTGGCCGAGGCCGGTCACCCCGCCGCCGATCACCACCAGGCCCGGGTTGAAGAAGCTGACCAGGCCGGCGATGACCTGCCCGGTGCGGTTGCCGCCCTCGCGGATCAGGTCGAGGGCGGTGGCGTCACCGGCGGCGGCCGCGGCGGCGACGTCGACGGCGCTGAGCGTGCCGTTCGCCTCCAGCCGGGCGGCGAGTTCGGGTGAGTGCTGCTGCTCGGCGGCCTCCGTGGCGTCCCGCGCGAGCGCCGCGCCGGAGAAGTGCGCCTCGAGGCAGCCGCGGTTGCCGCAGGCGCAGGGGCGTCCGTCGGGGACGGCCTGGATGTGCCCGATGTCGCCCGCGCTGCCCGTCGTACCGCGGTACACCTCACCGCCGACGACGATGCCGCAGCCGATGCCCGTGCCGATCTTGACGCAGAGGAAGTCGGCGACGGTGCGGGCGACGCCCGCGTGCTGCTCCCCCAACGCCATGAGGTTCACGTCGTTGTCGACCATGACCGGGCAGCCGAGCTCCTGGCTGAGCGCCTCCCGCACGGGGAAGCCGTCCCAGCCGGGCATGATCGGCGGTGCGACCGGGATGCCCTCGGGGAAGCGGACCGGCCCGGGGACGCCGATGCCGGCGCCGTCGAACCCTTCCGCGAGCCCGGTGGCCTTCAGCTTGGCGGCCATGGACAGCACCTGCTCGAAGACCGCGACCGGTCCCTCGCGCACGTCCATCGGCTGGTTGATGTGCCCGAGGATCTCCAGCTCGGCGTTGGTGACGGCGACGTCGACCGAGGTCGCGCCGATGTCGACGCCGAGGAAGCGCAGGTGCGGGTTGAGACGGATGTTGTGGGAGCGGCGCCCGCCGCGCGAGGCGGCGAGTCCGTCGGCCACGACGAGTTCCGTCTCCAGCAGCCGGTCCACCTCCACGGCCAGTTTGGACCGGGACAGGTCGACCTGGTCGCCCAGCTGTGCGCGGGAGTTGGGCCCTCCGTCGCGCAACAGCCGTAGCAGTCGTGCCTGATGGGCGTTCGCGGGTCGCGCTGTCATGCGTCTCACGAGCCCCTCCCCGCCTCATCGGCTGTGCGCGCCGGATTCCGGCCACGTGCGTGGCGTGCTTTCGGATGCGAAAGTAGCAGCGCCTGCCGGAGGTGGGAAGAAGTCGCGCAGGAATTGACCCCTACTTTTTCCACTCTCAGGACAAAGGAGGGGGTGCGGGGCCCCGGAGAACCCCGCTCAGGTCGGGACGAACCGGATCAGGAGTCTCCCCGCGCGTGGTACGACCGCCGTGTGTGCTCGGTGTGTTCGCGCATCAGCCGCGTGGCCGACTGCTCGTCCCGCGCGGCGATCGCGGCGATCAGCTCGCGGTGCTCGATCCAGGACTGTTCGCCGCGCTGCCGGGCGACCGGGGTGTAGTACCAGCGCACCCGCCGGTCCACCTGCGCGGCCAGCTCGGCGAGGACCGCGTTGCCCGCGAGCTCCATCACCTTGGCGTGGAAACGGGCGTTGAGCACCACCGCGGCGTCCACGTCGTCCGCCTCGACGGCCTTCAGTCCCTCGGCGAGGATCTCCTCCAGCGCCTGGACGCCCTTGCTGTCCGCGTTGCTCGCGGCGAGCCGGGCCGCCTCCGCCTCCAGCAGCGTGCGCACGGTGAGGAGCTGGTCGGCCTCCTCCTCCGTCGGCTCGTGCACGAACGCGCCCTGCGCGGGCCGCAGATCGACCCACCCCTCGGTGTTGAGACGCTGGAGCGCCTCGCGCACCGGCTGACGGGAGACGCCGAGGTGGCCGGCGAGTTCGCTCTCGACGAGGTGCTGGCCCGGCTGGAGGGCGCGGGTGGTGATGAGTTCGAGCAGTGCCTCGTAGACGCGGTCGCGCAGCGGGCCGGGCCGCTCGAGCCGGGGCACCGCCCCGTGGGGCAGTCCTGTCGACAACATCGGTCCCCCTCTTCGGCGGCGCCGCGCGTCCGTCGTGAACGCCGGTGACGCCGCAGACGTCCTGGGTGATTGTCTTTCGTCTACAGTCTACGGCGCACGGCCGCACCACGTTCGGGTTGCCCTCGTCACACCCGTGCCACGGGACGCGCGCCTACGGGCAGCGCACGACCTGTCCCGCGTACGACAGGTTGCCGCCGAAGCCGAACAGCAGCACCGGGTCCCCGCTCGTCACCGCGCCCTGCTCGACGAGCTTGGAGAAGGCGAGCGGGATGCTCGCGGCCGAGGTGTTGCCGGAGTCGACGACGTCCCGCGCGACGACGGCGTTGACGGCGCCGATCCGCCGCGCGAGCGGCTCCACGATCCGCAGGTTGGCCTGGTGCAGCACGACCGCGGCGAGGTCCTCCGGCGTCAGCCCCGCCTTCTCGCAGGCGCGGCGGGCGAACTCCGGCAGCCGGGTGGTCGCCCACCGGTAGACGCTCTGCCCCTCCTGCGCGAACCGCGGCGGGGTCCCCTCGATCCGCACCGCGTTCCCCATCTCCGGCACCGAGCCCCACAGCACGGGACCGATGCCGTTCTCGGCGCCCGGCGCGCCCGCCTCCACGACGGCCGCGCCCGCCCCGTCGCCCACGAGGACGCAGGTGGTGCGGTCGGTCCAGTCGGTGACGTCGGACATCTTGTCGGCGCCGATCACCAGCACCCGCTCCGCCCCGCCGGCCCGCACGGCGTGGTCGGCGGTGGCGAGGGCGTGGGTGAAGCCGGCGCACACCACGTTGACGTCCATCACGGCGGGGCCGGGCATGCCGAGGCGGGCGGCGACGCGGGCCGCCATGTTGGGCGAGCGGTCGATCGCGGTGGAGGTGGCGACCAGGACCAGGTCGATCTCGTCGGGCGTACGTCCTGCCGCGGCGAGCGCCTTGGCGGCGGCGTGCGCGGCCAGTTCGTCGACGGGCTCGTCGGGTCCGGCGATGTGCCGGGTGCGGATGCCCACGCGGCTGGTGATCCACGCGTCGCTGGTGTCGACCATGCCCGCCAGGTCCTCGTTGGTCAGGACCCGGGCGGGCTGGTAGTGGCCGACGGCGGTGATGCGTGAGCCGCTCATGGTGATCCCCTCGTGATCCGGTTGCGGGATGCACCAGTCTGATCAGTGACTCACGGGTACGAGTGCAGGTGAAGCGACAGGAAACGGGCGCGAGGCTTGTCGCCTTCCGTCAGCCCTCGAAAGGCCGCGTCAGGCGTCCCCGCGCCCGTCCTGTCCGCGATCACCCGCAGAAAGCGCCGGATCACCCGGTGAACAGCTGCGTAGCCTTCCGCACCAGCTCGTACAGGCCGTAGGCGAGCGGGAGGCCCACCCACACCCAGGAGAAGGCGATCAGCGCGCGGCGCGAGGGCTCAGGCGGACTCGTGCTGCTCTCGCCGGTCATCGGCGGCCTCCTCGGACGTAGGAACCGGCGCGTCGGCGGCCGGCTCGTGGTGACGCGGGTGGACGGGGCGGACCAGTTCGTTGGCGACGAAGCCGACGGCCAGCAGCCCGATCATGACGACCAGGGAGACGCCGTACAGGGACGGGCCGTGCTTGCCGGCCTCCTCCTGCCGGTCGGCGACCCAGTTGACGATGAGCGGTCCGAGGACGCCGGCGGTGGACCAGGCGGTGAGCAGCCGGCCGTGGATGGCGCCCACCTGGTAGGTGCCGAACAGGTCCTTGAGGTACGCCGGGACGGTCGCGAAACCGCCTCCGTAGAAGGAGAGGATGACGAGCGCGGCCAGCACGAACAGCGGCTTGGAGGAGTCGCCCAGCGACCAGATGAGGGCGTACATCAGCGCGCCGACGCCGAGGTAGACGCGGTAGATGTTCTTCCGGCCGATGAGGTCGGAGGTGGTGGACCAGCCGATACGGCCCGCCATGTTGGCGGCGGACAGCAGGGCGACGAAGCCGGCGGCGGCCGTGGCGGACACCGGCGCGGAGCTGTCCGCGAAGAAGTCCGTGATCATCGGCGCGGCCTTCTCCAGGATGCCGATGCCGGCGGTCACGTTCATGCAGAGCACGATCCACAGCAGCCAGAACTGCGGGGTGCGCACGGCGGACCGGGCCGAGACCTGCGGGCCGGCGGTGACGGCGGGAGCGTCGGCCTTCGGCCGCACGCTGGGCGGCACGCGCACCAGCAGCACGCCGAGCATCATGAACACCGCGTACGTCAGGCCGTGCACGAGGAAGGCGTACGCGATGCCAACGTTGTCGGTGCCGAAGGACTCGAGCATCTGCGCCGACCAGGGCGAGGCGATCAGCGCGCCGCCGCCGAAGCCCATGATGGCGATGCCGGTGGCCATGCCGGGCCGGTCGGGGAACCACTTGATGAGCGTGGAGACGGGCGAGATGTAGCCGATGCCCAGACCGATGCCGCCGACGAAGCCGTAGCCGAACACGATCAGCCAGTACTGCTCGGTGGCCGCGCCCAGCGCGGAGAGCAGGAAGCCGGAGGAGAAACAGATCAGGGCGACCGTCATCGCCCAGCGCGGGCCCCGGCGTTCGACGAGGGTGCCGCCGAAGGCCGCGGACAGGCCGAGCATGACGATGCCGAGCTGGAAGGGCAGCGCGCTCTGGGTGCCGCTGAGGCCGAGCGCGGACTCCAGCGGCGGTTTGAACACGCTCCAGGCGTAGGCCTGGCCGATGGAGAGGTGTACGGCGAGCGCGGCGGGCGGCACGAGCCAGCGGCTCCAGCCCGGCGGTGCGACGGGGGGACTCATGAGTCCCCAACCGTAGGGAGCGATCAGCTCCTTGAGAAGACTGTTGAGCGGACAACCACCGGTACTGCACAAAGCCTTGTCGGCCTCCTCTCCATACTGTAGACAATATTTCGTCGACAGAGATTCGGCGATTCTCCCGGTTCTTCGGTATCCCTCGACCGGACGGAGCTCCCTTCGCCATGAAAGTCGCAGTCCTCGGCGCCGGTGCGATCGGCGCCTACGTGGGCGCCGCGCTCCACCGCGCGGGCGCCGACGTGCATCTCATCGCCCGTGGACCGCATCTCGCGGCCATGAGGCACGACGGAGTACGGGTGCGCAGCCCGCGCGGCGACTTCACCGCGCGACCCCACGCCACCGACGACCCCGCCGAGGTCGGCCCCGCCGACTACGTGTTCCTGGGTCTCAAGGCCAACTCGTACGCGGCGTGCGGGCCGCTGATCGAGCCGCTGCTGCACGACACGACGGCCGTGGTGGCCGCCCAGAACGGCATCCCCTGGTGGTACTTCCACCGGCACGGCGGCCCGTACGACGGACGCCGGCTGGAGAGCGTGGACCCCGGCGGCTCGGTCAGCGCGGTGCTCGCGCCGGAACGGGCCGTCGGCTGTGTGGTGTACGCGGCCACCGAACTCGAACAGCCCGGTGTCGTACGGCATGTGGAAGGCACCCGCTTCTCCATCGGCGAGCCCGACCGCAGCGTCTCCGCGCGCTGTCTCGCCCTGAGCGAGGCGATGCGGGCGGGCGGCCTGAAGTGCCCGGTCGAGCCGGACCTGCGGGGCGACATCTGGCTCAAGCTGCTGGGCAACATCTCCTTCAACCCGATCAGCGCCCTGGTGCGGGCCACCATGCGGCAGATGTGCCTGCACGGCGGCACCCGCCAGGTCATCGAGACGATGATGTCCGAGACCCTGGCCGTCGCCCGGGCGCTCGGCTGCGAGGTCGGCGTCTCCATCGAACGGCGGCTGGCCGGCGCCGAACGGGTCGGCGACCACCGCACCTCCACGCTGCAGGACCTGGAACGCGGCAAGCCGCTGGAGCTCGACGTGCTGCTCGCGGCCGTGGTCGAGCTGGCGGAGATCACCGGCGTCCCCGTGCCCACCCTGCGCACCGTGCACGCCCTGTCCGACCTGCTCGCGCTGAGGAGCGCCGCATGAGGAAACGCGACCGGACCCCGAAGACCTACACCCGTCTCACCCATCCCCTCGTCCGCGACTCACGGGACGAACCGTTCCGCCGGGCCACCTGGGACGAGGCGCTGGACCGCACCGCGCGCGCACTGGGGGCGGCGCGCGGCGCGTTCGGCATGTTCTCCTGCTCCCGCGCCACCAACGAGATGAACTACGTGGCGCAGAAGTTCGCCCGGGTCGTCATGGGCACCAACAACGTCGACTCCTGCAACCGCACCTGCCACGCGCCCTCGGTCGCCGGGCTGTCGGCCGCGTTCGGCTCGGGCGGCGGCACCTCGTCGTACGAGGAGGTGGAGCACACCGACGTCATCGTGATGTGGGGCTCCAACGCCCGCTTCGCGCACCCGATCTTCTTCCAGCACGTGCTCAAGGGCATCCGCAACGGCGCCCGGATGTACGCGGTCGACCCGCGCCGGACGTCCACCGCGGAGTGGGCGGAGAGCTGGCTCGGGCCGAACGTCGGCACGGACATCGCGATGGCCCACGCGATCGGCCGTGAGATCATCCACGCGGGCCTGGTCAACGAGGCGTTCGTGCGGCGCGCCACCACCGGCTTCGAGGAGTACAAGGAACTCGTCGAGCCGTGGACGCTGTCCCTCGCCTCGAAGGTGACCGGCGTCCCGGCCGCGGCGATACGGGAGCTGGCGCACGCCTACGCCCGCGCCGAACGCGCCCAGCTGTGCTGGACCTTGGGTATCACCGAGCACCACAACGGCACCGACAACGTGCGCGCCCTGATCAACCTCGCGCTGCTCACCGGCCACGTCGGCCGCTACGGCTCGGGGCTCCAGCCGCTGCGCGGGCAGAACAACGTGCAGGGCGGCGGCGACATGGGCGCGATCCCCAACCGGCTGCCCGGCTTCCAGGACCCCCTCGACGCGGGCGTGCGCGCCAAGTTCGAGGCCGCCTGGGACACCGTCATCCAGCCCCGGTACGGGATGACGCTGACGGAGATGTTCGAGGCGATGGACGACGGGACGCTGCGCGCCGTCTACTGCATCGGCGAGAACCCGGCCCAGTCGGAGGCGGACACCGACCAGGCCGTGCGCCGGCTCAAGGAGCTGGACTTCCTGGTGGTGCAGGACATCTTCCTGACGAAGACCGCCGAACTGGCCGACGTCGTCCTCCCCGCGACCGCCGGCTGGGCCGAGACCGAGGGCACCACCACCAACAGCGAACGCCGGGTGCAGCGCGTCCGCCGGGCCGTGACCCCGCCCGGGGAGGCCCGCGAGGACATCGACATCCTCTGCGACCTCGCCGGACGCCTCGGCCACGACTGGAAGTACGACGGCGCCGAGGCCGTGTGGGACGAGCTGCGCGCGGTCTCCCCCGACCACCACGGCATGACGTACGAGCGGCTCGAGGAGCACCAGGGCATCCAGTGGCCGTGCCCGAGCACCGACCGCATCGAACCGCCGTACCTGCACGGCCGCTTGTGGGAGAAGGACCCCGGACGCCGGGGCCGTCCCGCGCCGTTCGGGATCGTGCAGCACGACCCGCCGGTGGACCTCACCGACGAGCGGTACCCGGTCCGGCTCACCACGGGACGGCGCCTGGACTCCTACAACACCGGGGTGCAGAGCGGCAGTTTCGCCTCCCCGCTGCGGCGCGGCGAATACGTCGAGCTGAGCCCCGAGGACGCCGAGCGGTACGGCGTCGTGGTGGGCGAGGAGGTGCTGGTGACCTCGCGGCGCGGGTCCGTGCGGGCGCCGGTGTGGGTGGACCCCGCGCTGCGGCCGGGGCTCGCGTTCATGACGTTCCACTTTCCCGACGAGGTGGACACCAACCAGCTGACGATCGAGGCGAACTGCCCGATCGCGGGGACGGCGGAGTTCAAGGCGTCGGCGATCCGGATCGAGAAACTCCCGGCCCCGACACACGTGAGGTGAGCAAGCGTGGACCTGCGTTTCGGCGACAGCAAACCGACCGACGAGGAGCGCGCCGCCGTCGACGCCCTGCTCGGGCCGCCCGAGTCGTCCTGGGAGGGCGCCGACCGCTCCGACGCGGACCTGAGGTGGGCGCGCGGCGGACGGGCCGCGCGTGACCGCCGCGACCTGCTGCTGCCGGGGCTGCACGCGCTGAACGACCGGGTCGGCTGGATCAGCGAGGGCGGTCTCGGCTACCTGTGCCGCCGGCTGACGGTCCCGCCGTCCGAGGCGTACGGCGTGGCGACGTTCTACGCCATGTTCGCCGTCCGCCCGCGCCCGGCCACCGTGCTGCACGTGTGCACGGACCTGGCGTGCGCGGCGGCGGGCGCGCCGAGGCTGTGCGAGGCGGTGGAGGCGCGCCTGGGCCCGGAGTCGGGGGTGAAGGTGGAGCGCAGTCCCTGTCTGGGCCTGTGCGAGCGGGCCCCGGCGGCGCTGGTGGTACGGGCCGGGGAGGACGCGGCCCGTGCGACGGCCGGCGGCGGGACGCCACGGGCGACCGCGGTGTCCGCCCCCGCCACCCCCGACGCCGTGGTCGACGCGGCGCTCGCGCCGGAGAACGCCCCCGAGGAGCCCGCCGCCGCCGTGGCGGTCCCCCAGGCGCCCGACCCGGACCTGCTCCTGCTGGGCCGCGTCGGCACGGTGGACCCCGCCGACCTGGACGACTACCGGGCGCACGGCGGGTACACCGCGCTGCGCCGCGCCTTCGCGCTCGGGCCCGCCGGGGTGATCCGGGAGGTGACCGACTCCGGGCTGCTGGGCCGGGGCGGCGCGGCCTTCCCCACCGGCCGCAAGTGGCAGGCCACCGCCTCCCAGCCGGACCACCCGCACTACCTGGTGTGCAACGCCGACGAGTCCGAGCCGGGCACCTTCAAGGACCGCGTGCTGATGGAGGGCGACCCGTACGCGCTGGTCGAGGCCATGACGATCGCGGCGTACGCGACCGGCGCCCGGCACGGCCACCTCTATCTGCGCGGCGAGTACCCGCGCGCCCTGGAGCGCATGGGGCACGCGATCGCGCAGGCCCGCGCCCGGGGTCTGCTCGGCGACGACATCCTGGGCCAGGGGTTCTCCTTCGACATCGAGATCCGGCGCGGCGCGGGCGCCTACATCTGCGGCGAGGAGACGGCCCTGTTCAACTCCATCGAGGGCTACCGGGGCGAGCCGCGCTCCAAGCCGCCGTTCCCGGTGGAGAAGGGCCTGTTCGGCAAGCCGACGGTCGCGAACAACGTGGAGACCCTGGTCAACGTGCTGCCGGTGCTCACGCTGGGCGCACAGGCGTACGCGGCGATCGGCACCGGCGCGTCCACCGGCCCCAAGCTGTTCTGCGTGTCGGGCAGCGTGGACCGCCCGGGGATCTACGAGCTGCCGTTCGGCGCGACGCTCGGCGAGCTGCTGGAGCTGGCCGGGGTGCGCGACGGGCTGAGGGCGGTGCTGCTGGGCGGGGCCGCCGGCGGGTTCGTCCGCCCCGACGAGCTGGACATCCCGCTCACCTTCGAGGGCACCCGTGCGGCCGGCGCCACCCTCGGCTCCGGTGTGGTCATGGCCCTCGACGACACCGTCCCGCTCCCCCGTCTGCTGCTGCGCATCGCGGAGTTCTTCCGCGACGAGTCCTGCGGGCAGTGCGTGCCGTGCCGGGTCGGCACCGTGCGCCAGGAGGAGGCGCTGCACCGGATCGCCGAGCGCACCGGCGCGGACGCCGCCGCCGACATCACCCTGCTGCGCGAGGTGGGGCGCGCGATGCGGGACGCCTCGATCTGCGGTCTGGGCCAGACCGCGTGGAACGCCGTGGAATCCGCCATCGACCGTCTGGGGGCGTACGAATGACCGTGACACCGCTGGGGATCCCCCGCCGTCTGCTGGAGTTCACCCTGGACGGGGAGCCGGTGCGGGCGCCCGAGGGGTCGACGATCCTGGACGCCTGCCGGGCCGCGGGGAAGGACATCCCGACGCTGTGCGAGGGCGACACCCTCACCCCGAAGAACGCCTGCCGGGTCTGCGTGGTCGAGGTCGAGGGCTCGCGCACCCTGGTGCCGGCCTGCTCGCGCAAGGCCGAGGCGGGCATGGAGGTGCGCACCGGCACCGAGCGGGCCCGGCACAGCCGCAAGGTGGTGCTGGAACTGCTCGCCTCCTCGGTCGACCTGTCGACGACACCCCGGGTCGCCGAGTGGCTGAAGGAGTACGAGGCGAAGCCGGACCGCTTCGGCCCGGACGCGGCCCGGCTGAACGAGGAGCCCCGTGTCGACAACGACCTCTACGTGCGCGACTACGGCAAATGCATCCTCTGCTACAAGTGCGTGGACGCCTGCGGCGACCAGTGGCAGAACTCCTTCGCGATCTCCGTCGCCGGGCGCGGCTTCGACGCCCGGATCGCCGTGGAGCACGACGCGCCGCTCACCGACTCGGCGTGCGTGTACTGCGGCAACTGCATCGAGGTGTGCCCCACGGGGGCGCTGTCGTTCAAATCGGAGTTCGACATGCGTGCCGCGGGTACGTGGGACGAGTCGCGGCAGACGCGCACGACGACCGTGTGCGCCTACTGCGGCGTGGGCTGCAACCTGACGCTCCATGTGCAGGACAATGAGATCGTGAAGGTCACGTCGCCGCACGACAACCCGGTGACCCACGGCAACCTGTGCATCAAGGGCCGGTTCGGCTACCAGCACGTGCAGAGCCGGGACTGAACGGAACGGAACGGAACATGGGACGAGTCACGGAACGACGCAAGGTGATCCGCATCCGGGACGGGGCGGTCTCCACCCGCCCGGACACGCTCGTCGCCGAGGAACCCCTGGAGATCCGGCTCAACGGCAAACCCCTGGCGATCACCATGCGCACCCCGGGCGACGACTTCGCGCTGGCGGCCGGCTTCCTGGTCAGCGAGGGGGTCCTGGCGACCGCCTCGGACCTGCGCAACATCGTGTACTGCGCCGGGGCCACCGCCGACGGGTCGAACACGTACAACGTGGTCGACGTCTCGACCGCGCCCGGGGTGGCCCTCCCCGACATCACCCTGGAGCGCAACGTCTACACCACCTCGTCCTGCGGGCTGTGCGGCAAGGCCAGCCTGGACGCGGTGCGCACCACGACCCGTCACCCGATCGCGGACACCCCGCCGCTGCGGGTGACACCGGAGCTGCTGGCGGAGCTGCCGGACCGGCTGCGGGCGGCCCAGCGGGTCTTCGACCGCACCGGCGGGCTGCACGCGGCGGCCCTGTTCGACGAGCACGGCGAACTCCTCGACGTCCGGGAGGACGTGGGCCGGCACAACGCGGTCGACAAGCTGGTCGGCCGCGCCCTGCAGAGCGGGAACCTGCCGCTGTCCCGCACGGTCCTCATGGTGTCGGGGCGGGCCTCCTTCGAGCTGGCGCAGAAGGCGGTCATGGCCGGCATCCCGGTGCTGGCGGCGGTCTCGGCGCCGTCCTCGCTGGCCGTGGACCTGGCGGCGGAGACCGGCATGACCCTGGTGGGCTTCCTGCGGGGCAGTTCCATGAACGTGTACGCGGGTGAGGAGCGGATCGCCCTGCGGGCCGCGGCCGTCCGGGCCTGACGCACCCCCTCGCTGCACGGCGGCGGGGCCCCACCCGGCGGGGAGCGCCCCCTGCGCCGCGGGGCCCCGCCTCAATCGAGGCCCCGTGGACCGGCGCCCGCGCGGCCGCTAACGTCACCCGGCATGCCCGGCGACACCGTGCGACCACGGCGGCGGACGGGGGCCGGGATCGCCGTGGTGCTGGTCCTGGTCCTCGGGGCCGTGCTGGTCACGGGTAGGTCGGACGGTGACGGCGGCAGCGGCGAGGGGTGCCCGCCCCGCACCGTCGTCTCCTGGGCGCCCGAGCCCCGGCTCACCTCCGCGTTCGCCCGCTACGGCGACGACGACACCCGCACCGACGACTGGACCGGCGGGGACGGCACGCATTCCGTGCGGCTGCCGGACGGACGGCTGCTGTGGCTGTTCTCCGACACCTTCCTGGGCCGGGTGCACCGGCCGCCCAACCCGGCCGGCGAGGCGTACGCCTGGCGGGACGGCACCGCACCCCTGGTGCGCAACTCCGCGGTGGTGACGCACGGCGGCCGGCCCGTGGCCACCCTCCCCGCCCCGCTCTTCCCCGACCCGGCCCCCGGAACCTGGCGCTGGCCGGTCGCCGCGCGGGTCGAACCGCGCTCCCCAGGCGCCTCGGAGCGGGTGCTGCGGGTGCTGCTGTGGGTGCGGCAGAACGGCGCGCCCCCGTGGATCTACGGGGAGCCCCTCGCCACCGAGGTCGCCACGCTCTCCCTGCCCTCCCTGCGTCTGGAGTCCGTGACCACGGTGCTGGACCAGCGGCACGTCGGCGACCTCTCCCGCCGCGTCCTGTTCGGCACCACCCTGGTCGAGGAGGACGGCCGGACGTACGTGTTCGGCGGTGACGACGGGCGCCCCGCGTCCCGCCCGGCCTCGCACGCCTACGTGGCCCGGGTGCCCGAGGGCGGTCTCGCCGACCCGGCCGCCTGGGAGTACTGGGACGGCTCGGGCTGGCGGTCGCGCGCGCGTCCCGCGCCGGTGCTGGGCGACGGGAGGCGCACCGGGGTGGGCAGCGCCTTCACGGTGACGCGGGACGACGGGACGTACGTGCTCTTCACCATGGCGGCGGGCGCGGAAGGGCTGGCCACGGTGACGGCGTACTGGGCGTGCTCCCCGGCCGGGCCGTGGCACGGTCCCCTGGGCGCGTTCACCCCCGCGCTGCCCGCACCCGGCACCGCCGCCTACAACCCGCAGGCGCACCCCGCGCTGAGCCGGGACGGACGGCTGGTGCTCAGCCACGACGTGAACTGGCTGGAGACGTCCGCGGCGGCGGCGATGCTCAGCCGGAACGTGTCGCTGTACCGGCCTCGGTTCGTGACGGTGCGGCTCGGTCCTCCGCGACGACCTCCGGGAGGGGGTCCTTGGAGCGGCGCTTGGCGATGACCGCGCACACCATGAGCTGCATCTGGTGGAAGAGCATCAGCGGCAGCACGGCCAGCGAGGCGTGCGCCCCGAACAGCACGGACGCCATGGGCAGTCCGGCGGCCAGCGACTTCTTCGACCCGGCGAACTGGATGGCGATGCGGTCCTCCCGGTTGAAGCCGAGGCCCTTGGCGCCGTACCAGGTGAGCGCGAGCATCACCGCGAGCAGCACGGCCTCGACGACGAGCAGTCCGCCGAGCCGGCCGGGGCTCACCTGGCTCCAGACGCCCTGCACCATACCCTCGCTGAACGCGGTGTAGACGACGAGCAGGATGGAGCCGCGGTCCACCAGACCCAGCACCTTGCGGTGGCGGGCGACGAAGCCGCCGATCCAGCGGCGGGTGAACTGCCCGGCGAGGAACGGCACCAGCAGCTGGAGCACGATCTTCACCACCGAGTCGCCGGAGAAGCCGCCCGCGCTTCCGCCGAGCAGCGCCGCCGCGAGCAGCGGGGTGACGACGATGCCGGCCAGCGAGGAGAACGACCCGGCGCAGATCGCGGCGGGCACGTTGCCGCGGGCGATCGAGGTGAACGCGATCGACGACTGGATGGTGGACGGGACCAGGGTGCAGAAGAGCAGGCCCTGGTGGAGGGGGTCGTTGAGGAACACCGGGACGAGTCCGCGGGAGGCCAGGCCCAGCAGCGGGAAGACGACGAACGTGCAGGCCAGGACGGTGACGTGGAGCCGCCAGTGCTTGAGCCCGTCCAGCGCCTCACGGGTGGAGAGGCGGGCGCCGTAGAGGAAGAACAGGAACGCGATCGCGGCGGTGGAGGCGCCGGACGCGACGTCGGCGCCGGCGCCCCGGGCGGGCAGCAGCGCGGCCACGCCCACCGTGCCGAGCAGGAGCGTGATGTACGGGTCGATCGGCATCCAGCGCGGCCAGTGCAGGCGATTCACGGTGCTCCACGTGCTCGGGTGTGTGTACTCGGCGGTGCGGTCCCCCGGTGCGGGTGCCACGGGGAGGCGGGGGCCAAAGGAATCCCCGCTTCATGGGGACAAGGGGCCCCCGCTCCATCCTGCTCCTCCGTTTCGTGATCGGGAATCCCGTACACCGCTCTCACTGTGATCGTGTTCCGTGATGACCGGTGTAGGCTGCCGGGCATGTACGAGCCCACCCACCTGCGGACCTTCCTGTCCGTGGCGCAGACGCTGAGCTTCACGCAGGCGGCGCGGCGGCTGGGGCTGCGCCAGTCGACGGTGAGCCAGCACGTGCGGCGGCTGGAGGAGGCCACCGGGCGGCAGCTGTTCACGCGGGACACCCACTCCGTGGAGCTGACCGAGGACGGCGAGGCGATGCTCGGCTTCGCACGCCGCATCCTCGACGTGCACGAGCAGGCGGCACAGTTCTTCACCGGCACCCGGCTGCGCGGGCGGCTGCGGTTCGGGGCGTCCGAGGACTTCGTGCTGACCCGGCTGCCGGAGATCCTCGAACGGTTCCGGCACGAGCACCCCGAGGTCGACCTGGAGCTGACGGTCGAGCTGTCGGGCACCCTGCACGAGCAGCTCGCGGCGGGCCGCCTCGACCTGGTGCTGGCCAAGCGGCGCCCGGAGGACCCGCGTCCGGACCCGCACCGGCTGGTGTGGCAGGACGAGCTGGTGTGGATCGGCGCTCCGGGTCTGCGGCTCGACCCGCACCGCCCGGTGCCCCTGATCGTCTATCCGCCGCCGGGCATCACCCGGGACCTGGCGCTGCGGGCGCTGGAGCGGGAGGGCCGGCAGTGGCGGATCGTGTGCAGCAGCGGCAGCCTCAACGGCCTGCTCGCGGCGGCGCGGGCGGGGCTCGGGGTGATGGTGCACGCGCGGGGGCTGATCCCGCCGGGGCTGGTGCGGATGCCGGAGCGGGCCGGGCTGCCGGAGCCGGGGTCGGTGGACTTCGTGGTGGTGCACGGCCGGCGGCGGCCCTCGGCGCAGGGCGCGGCGGACGCGCTCGCGGCGGCGATCCTGGCCGGCGGCGACCGGCTGCACCGCGGCGGTCAGGGGTGACGGCCGGAAGGGAGTGACGGTCCGGGCCGCCCGTGCGCTGAGCTGGGTGAGGGCCGTTCCCCCGCCCATGGGCGGGTCACGCGGTCGTACAGATTCCGTGGAGATTGCGGCACCGAAACTTACTCCGCCGTCAGGAATGTGCCCGGACCCTACCCACTTGCGAGCTTTCTTCTTCACCGGTCGGCGCCCTCGCGCCCTTCGCGTGGTTTTCCACCCCCTCCCGCCCCCCGAATCCGTGGGGTAGCTTTCACCGCGCTGTGCGGGACGACGGTGTTGCCGCACCGGTCCGAGCGCCAGGAAGCGGGGAGTGGGATTGCGCGAGTTCACCAACCCTCCGTTGTCACAGGCGCCCGCGGTGGGCGGTCTGGCCGACGTGGTGTTCCAGTACGCCGAGGAGGAGCCGCTGCGCGTGGCGCTCGGCCGCAAGGACGACGACGGCCACTGGCGCGACGTGACCTGCGCCGAGTTCCGTGACGAGGTGCTCGCCCTGGCGAAGGGCCTGCTGGCGAGCGGCATCCGGTTCGGCGACCGCGTCGCGATCATGTCGCGCACCCGCTACGAGTGGACCCTGTTCGACTTCGCGCTGTGGTCCGTCGGCGCGCAGGTCGTCCCCGTCTACCCGACGTCGTCGGCGGAGCAGTGCTCGTGGATGCTGCACGACGCGGAGGTGACGGCGGCGATCGTGGAGCACGAGGACCACGCGATGACCATCGCGACGGTCATCGACCGGCTGCCGCGGATGCGCCGGCTGTGGCAGCTCGACGCGGGCGCGGTGCAGGAGCTGTACGACGCGGGCGCGCACCTCGAGGACGACGTGGTGCACCGGCACCGCCGGGCGGTCACCCCTGACTCGGTGGCGACGGTCATCTACACCTCGGGCACCACCGGCCGCCCCAAGGGCTGCGTCCTGTCGCACGGCAACTTCATGTACGAGTCGGACACCGTCATCGAGCGCTGGGAGCCGGTGTTCCACTCCAAGCGGGGCGACGAGGCGTCGACGCTGCTGTTCCTGCCGCTGGCGCACGTCTTCGGGCGGATGGTGGAGGTCGCGGCGATCCGCGGCAAGGTGAAGTTCGGCCACCAGCCGCAGCTCAACGCGGCCGCGCTGATGCCCGACCTGGCCGCGTTCCGGCCGACGTTCATCCTGGCCGTGCCGTACATCTTCGAGAAGGTGTTCAACGCGGCGCGGCGCAAGGCCGAGCGGGAGGGGCGCGCGGGGCCGTTCGAGAAGGCGGTCGACGTGGCCGTGCGGTACGCCGACGCGATGGAGGCGAGAGCCTGGGGCACCGGTCCCGGCCCGTCCGCGGGGCTGCGGATGCAGCACCAGCTGTTCGAAAAGCTCGTGTACTCCAAGATCCGCACCGCGATGGGCGGCAGGATCCGGCACGCGATGTCGGGCGGCTCGGCGATGGACCGCCGCCTCGGCCTGTTCTTCGCGGGCGCCGGCGTGCACATCTACGAGGGGTACGGGCTGACGGAGTCGACCGCGGCGGCCACCGCCAACCCGCCCGAGCGCACCCGCTACGGCACGGTCGGGCAGCCGATCCCCGGGGTGAGCGTGCACATCGCGGACGACGGGGAGATCTGGCTGCACGGCGAGAACATCTTCCAGGGCTACCTCAACAACCCGAAGGCAACGGACGAGACGCTGCACGACGGCTGGCTGGCCACCGGCGACCTGGGCTCCCTGGACGAGGACGGCTTCCTCACCATCACCGGGCGCAAGAAGGAGATCCTGGTGACGTCCGGCGGCAAGAGCGTCTCGCCGGGCGTGCTGGAGGAGCGGGTGCGCGACCATCCGCTGGTCAACCAGTGCATCGTGGTCGGCAACGACCGGCCGTACGTAGCCGCGCTGGTCACCCTGGACCAGGAGGCGGTCGAGCACTGGCTGGCGATGCGGGGGAAGCCGCGGCTCTCCCTGGCCGAACTGGTGCGCGACCCGGATCTGGAGACAGAGGTGCGGCGCGCGGTGGTCGCGGCCAACACGCTGGTCTCGCAGGCCGAGTCGATCCGCACCTTCCGCATCCTGGCGCAGCCGTTCACCGAGGAGCACGGGCTGCTCACCCCGTCGCTGAAGCTGAAGCGCAAGGCCATCGAGAAGGCGTACACCCAAGAGGTCGAGGCGCTGTACCGGGCGTGAATTCCGCGGTCAGGAATGCGGCGCGGGCCGTGATCGTTGACCATGGGGGTACATCTGACCACAACCTAAGGATCGAGAGCTCGTGAGCAAGGTCCCCCCGATCACCCTGAACAACGGCGTCGAGATGCCCCAGCTCGGGTTCGGCGTCTGGCAGGTACCGGACGCGGAGGCCGAGACGGCCGTGGCGGCGGCGCTGGAGGCCGGCTACCGCAGCATCGACACGGCCGCGATCTACGGCAACGAGGAGGGCACCGGCAAGGCCATCGCCCGGTCGGGCATCCCCCGTGAGAACGTCTTCGTCACCACCAAGCTGTGGAACAGCGACCAGGGTTACGACTCCACCCTGAAGGCCTTCGACACCTCGCTGGCCAAGCTCGGCCTCGACTACGTCGACCTGTACCTCATCCACTGGCCCACCCCGGCCCGCGACCTCTACGTCGACACGTACAAGGCGTTCGAGAAGCTGCTGTCGGACGGGCGGGTGCGCGCGATCGGCGTGTCCAACTTCCTGCCGGAGCACCTGGAGCGGCTGATCGGGGAGACCTCGGTGGTCCCGGCGGTCAACCAGATCGAGCTGCACCCGCACCTGCAGCAGGCCGCCGCCCGGGAGTACCACGCGGAGCAGGGCATCGCCACCGAGGCCTGGTCCCCGCTCGGCTCCGGCAAGGGCATCCTCGAGATCCCCGCCATCGTGGCCATCGCGCAGAAGCACGGCCGCACGCCCGCCCAGGTGGTGCTGCGCTGGCACCTTCAGCTGGGCAACATCGTCATCCCCAAGTCGGTGACGCCGTCCCGCATCCAGGAGAACATCGACGTCTTCGGGTTCACCCTGGACGACGAGGACCTGGCGGCGATCAGCGCGCTCAACGAGGACCGGCGGACCGGTCCGCACCCCGCGGAGTTCAACCAGGCCTGACGGCACGCACACCGGTGGCCGGCCCCCGTGGAGACGGGTGGCCGGCCACCGTCGTTCCTCCGCAGGTCAGTTGGGCTGACCCAGCGGCCGTACGACCACCGTGTTGACGTCCACCCCCTCGGGCCGGCCCAGCGCCCACACCACCGACCCGGCGATCTGGCCGGCGGTCAGCAGGTGGCCCGGCGGCAGTCCGTCGCCGCCGTCCCAGAACGGGGTCTCCACCCGGCCCGGCGCGATCAGCGTCACCCCGACGCCCCACTCGGTGACCTGCCGCCGGGTGTTCTCGGCGAGCCCGGTCACCGCGTACTTGGTGGCCCCGTACAGGTTGCCGGGCGTGGGCACGAACCCGGCGACGCTGCCCACCAGCACGATCCGTCCGCGGCTGCGCCGGAGCGCGTCGACGGAGGCCCGGATCAGCAGGGCGGGGCCCAGCACGTTGGTGAGCACCATGTCGGTCCACTCGGCTGGGTCGCCGTCGGCGACGGTGTCGTGCGTGGCGAACCCGGCGTTGGCGACGACGGCGTCGAGCCGCCCGAACCGCGCCAGCACGGCGTCCACGGCGCCGCTCACGTCGGCGTAGTCGGCCGCGTTCCCAGGGAGCGTCAACAGCCGTTCCGGCTCCCCGAGTTCCTTGGCGAAGGCGTGCAGCCGCTCCTCCCGCCGGCCGGTGACGGCGACCGCCTCCCCCGCCTCCAGCAGCCGCCGCGCCACGGCGGCGCCGATCCCGGTCCCGCCTCCGGTGATGAGCGTGACCCGCAGGTCGTCGGTCATGGGAACTCCCCTGTCGTCTCGTCGCGTGCCGGGGAGTCCATCACTTGGAGCGCTCTTCAGGTCAAGGGGTCACACCGGCCGTACCCCCGAATGGACCGTGTGGGCCGCCAGGACGAAGACGTCCGGACGGTGGTGGACGCTCGCCGGGTCGTCCGGGTCGACGAGCCGGTCCAGGGTGACGCGGTCGTCGGGGTCCAGGTACTCGCCGAGCACCTCCCGGGTGCGGGTGAGGGAGTCGGCGACGTAGGCGCGGGCGCGGTCGGGGACAGGGGCGGGGATGTCGAGGAGGAAGGTGCGCGAGCGGGTGTGGTGCAGGCCGGCCGCGGTGAGCATGGCGGGCCAGTCCTCCACCACCGCCACCGAGCCGGGCAGTTCCTCGCGCATGCGGGTGAACCGGTCCGCCTCCACGGCGTCGATGCGGGCCTGGAGGCCGGGGCGGCCGAAGCCGATGTCGCGGGGCAGGAAGCGGGAGGACAGTCCCCCTTCCATCACGGCCAGGGTGCCGCCGCGCGCGAGCCGTTCGACGCAGGCCGCGAGCGCGGCGCCCTGGTCGCCGAGGTGGTGGATGCTGCGGCTGGCCCACAGCAGGTCGGCCGGGTAGTCCAGCTCGGCCAGCACACCGGGCATGTCGCCGGTCAGGGTGGCGAAGCGGTCGGCGGCGCCGAGACGTTCGGCGCGGGCGCGGGCCCGCTCCAGCAGCGGTTCGGAACCGTCGACGGCCACGATCCGGGCGCCCGGGAAGGTCTCGGCGAACAGCCCCGAGATCACACCGGGTCCGCTGCCGGCGTCCACGATCAGGCCGGGCTCGGTGACCTCCTTGGCCAGCCAGGCCAGGGCGTGCTCGTACAGCGGGGTGAACAGTTCCGCCTGGCTCTCCAGCAGGGGCGCCAGCTCGGCCCAGTCCAGGTGCTCGTGGTCGTGCCCGTGCCGTCCCTGCTCGTGACGGTGGTCGCCGTGGCCGGGTGCGTGGTGGTGGTGCGCCATGGTGGTCAGCCTCTCCGCTCGGATGCGGTCAGCGTGCGACGACGCACCGGGGACGGGCAAACCATGTTGCGGGTACGGCAAAACACCGGTGGTCCGCCGGACCGGGACCGTGGGGGGTCCGGGTCCGGCGGACGCGGGTCAGCCGGTCAGGACACCGGCGGGTAGGCGTTCTTCAGCAGCTCCTGGAACTGGGCGGAGAACCAGTGCCCGGAGACCGGGGCGTTCGCCAGCGCCCCCGACTTGTTGTTGTCGTTGCGCGGGTTGCCCTCGTAGGTGGGGTCGCACATCCGGTCGAAGCCCTTGCCCTCGTCGTTGTCGATCTCCTCGCTCGCACCGTCGGACTCGCCCGGGGGCTTCATCCACACGTAGGCGTCGACACCGGGCTCCGGGGACGCCTGGGGCCGTTCGCCCAGACCGGCTCCGGACTGGTTGCACCAGTTGCCCGTGTTGTACCGGCGGTCGTAGCGGCCGCCGTCGACGTAGGTGTCCACGTCGGTGGTGGCGCCGGGCCCGGTGGGCCGGTTCGCACCGCCCCAGCCGTTGCGGGACGTGTCGATCAGCATGCCGATCCTCGAGTCGAAGCCGAGCGAGACCAGCTTGTCGCGCAGGGCCTGGGCGTACGACAGCTCGTCGACGTAGCGGTTCCAGCTGACCCACTTCGACTCGCGCACGGACTTGCCGCCCACGGTGTCGTTGACGGAGAAGTGGTCCTCCTTCAGCGCGCTGTAGTTGGCCGTGTTGGCGATGAAGCCGTGCACGTCGGCCACGGTCGCGCCTTCGGCGGTCGCGGCCTGCTTGAACAGCTCGGCGGAGGGGCCGAAGTTGTCGTCCCAGCCCAGCCAGCCGTGGTGGCCCGCGTCGATGTAGTTGTAGACGTTGGGCGCGTCACCCAGCTTGTTCAGTGCGTACCCGACGCCCTTGACGTAGTTGCCGTTGGCCTTCATCGTGTCGCAGTTCTGGGTGGCGGTGGCCCGCGGCGACACGTTGGTGACCAGGTTGGGCAGCGAGTCGATCTCGACTGTGGTGACGATCCGCAGCGAGGCGTACTTCGGGTCGGAGAGGATCTCCGCGATCGGGTCGATGTACTCGGTCTTGTAGCGGTCGATCTCCGTCGGGCCCAGCTCGCCGTTGGAGGCGAGGGCGGCGCAGTCGCGGCCGGGGAGGTTGTAGATGACCACCTGGAAGACGAGCTCGTCGGAGCCCTGCTGGCGCAGCGCCTCGTCGAGGTGATCGCGCAGGCCCATCTTGCCGTTCGCCCCGTCGATGGCGGCGATGCGGTCCATCCACACACCGGTCGGCTGGTCGGCGACGGCGTCGCCGCCCGGCTCGGCGGCGGCGTTCGCGGACCACTCCGGGTTCACGTACACCTTGGCGCCGTCGTACGGGTTGTCCACCCGGTCGCCCTGGGTGGGCGGGTCCGTCGGGTCGGTCGGGTCCGTCGGGTCGGTGCCGCCGTCGTCGACGTTGCAGGTCACGCCGTCGAGGGTGAAGGTGCCGGGCACGGCGTTGGTGCCGCTGTAGCTGCCCTGGAAGCCGAAGGTGGCGGAGCCTCCGCTGGCGAGCGTGGCGTTGTACGACTCGTTGGCCGCCGTGACGTTCGCGCCGGACTGGGTGATCCTGGCGTTCCAGCCGCTGGTCACCCTCTGGTTGCCGGCGTAGGTCCAGTTCACCGCCCACGACGACTTCGCGGCGCCGTGGTTGGTGACCGTCACGGACGCGGTGAAGCCGGTGTCCCACTGGTTCTGCACGGTGTAGTCCACGGTGCAGGGGACGGCGGCCGCGCCGGCGTCGCCCGGGACGGCGGCGATCGCCGACCCGGTGGCGCCGGCGACCAGCGCCATGGCGGCGAGGAGCGCGGTTCTGGTGCGACTCATGGTGCGGGTTTCCTTATCCGTAGGGGGCGTTCCTTGTGGGCGCGCGCAGGCGTTCGCGCGGCCTGGTGCCTTACGGGGTGGGGGATGCCGTCCCGGAACCGCACGGGCGGGTCCGTGATGCCGGCCGGAGGAGTCCGGGCAGCACGACGGCACAGGGATCCCACGGTGACGAGCGCCCCCGCGTCAGGTACTCCGCACGTGTACGGGGGTGGCTAAAAGTACTGAACGCGGGGGGTGGCTCATCGAGCGACTCCTTGCAGCTCGGACGCGTCGTGACCGACGCGTCGACTGATGGAACCGCTCCCACTGGTGCACATGAAGCTAGCGCCAAGTGACGGTGAAGAACAGAGGGTGTGCGGAGTTTGGCGTTTCTCGATGCGTCGAATGTTTTCGATTCGCACCAAGGGTTGACCGGTCACTGCCCCGTCCCCACTATGGGAGCGCTCCCACTGGTTCAAGCCTTGACACGTACGAGTCGCAGGAAGGACCAGCACCATGCATCCCCCACCCCGCAGACGCGGTGGCGTGCGCCGTCTCTTAGCGGTCGCCGTGACCGCTCTCGCACTGCCGCTGACGATGCTGTCGACGGGTACCACCCCCGCCCGGGCGGCGGCCGTCCAGTGCAGCGTGGACTACAGGACGAACGACTGGGGGTCGGGCTTCACCGCCGACCTGACGGTCACCAACCGCGGTTCGGACGTCATCGACGGCTGGACCCTGACGTACGGCTACGCGGGCAACCAGCGCCTGGTGAACGGCTGGAACGGCAGCTGGTCCCAGTCCGGCTCCACCGTCACCGTGAGGAACGCCGCGCACAACGGCCGGATCGCCGCCGGCGCCGCCGTCACCACCGGCGCCCAGTTCTCCTACAGCGGCACCAACACCGCGCCCTCCTCCTTCTCGGTCAACGGCACCGCCTGCGTGGGCGCCCACCAGCCGCCCATCGCCGTGCTGACCAGCCCGGAGGCCGGATCGGTCTACTCGCAGGGCGAGACCGTGCCGCTCGAGGCCACGGCCGCCGCCGCCGACCAGGCCACCGTCACCAAGGTGGAGTTCTACGACGACACCGAACTGCTCGGCACGGACACCTCCGCGCCGTTCACGCTGTCGGTCGGCGGGCTCGCCGTCGGCGCCCACTCGCTGGTCGCCAAGGCGTACGACAGCCTGGGCGCCTCCGGCTCCTCCACCCCGGTCGGCATCACGGTCGCCTCGGGTCCCGCCGTGGTTGCGAGCCCGTCCCAACTGGGCGTGAAGCAGGGTGAGTCGGGCACGTTCGAGGTGAAGCTGTCCAAGCAGCCGAGCGCCAACGTCACCGTCACGACGGCGCGGGCGAGCGGCAACACGGGGCTGTCGGTGTCCTCCGGCGCGACCCTCACCTTCACACCGTCCAACTGGAGCACCGCGCAGCGCGTGACCGTCGCCGCGGACTCCGCGGGCACCGGCTCGGCGGTCTTCGAGTCCACGGCGGCCGGCCACGCCCAGGCCTCGGTCACCGTGACCCAGCTGGGCGCGACCAAGTCGTACGAGGCCCGCTTCCTCGAGCTGTACGACAAGATCACCGACCCGGCGAACGGCTACTTCTCCCCCGAGGGCATCCCGTACCACTCGGTCGAGACGCTGATCGTCGAGGCGCCCGACCACGGTCACGAGACCACCTCGGAGGCGTACAGCTACCTGCTGTGGCTGCAGGCCATGTACGGCAGGATCAGCGGGGACTGGACACGGTTCAACGACGCCTGGGAGACGATGGAGCAGTACGCCATCCCGACCGCGGCGGACCAGCCGACCACCTCCTTCTACGACCCCTCGAAGCCGGCGACGTACGCGCCCGAGCACGACACCCCGAACGAGTACCCGTCGCAGCTCGACTCGAATGTGTCCGTCGGCCGTGACCCGATCGCGGCCGAGCTGAAGTCGGCGTACGGCACGGACAACGTGTACGGCATGCACTGGATCCAGGACGTGGACAACGTCTACGGCTACGGCAACTCGCCCGGCAAGTGCGAGGCCGGACCGTCCGACACCGGCCCGTCCTACATCAACACCTTCCAGCGCGGCCCGCAGGAGTCGGTGTGGGAGACGGTCACCCAGCCCACCTGTGACGCCTTCAAGTACGGCGGCACCAACGGCTACCTGGACCTGTTCACCAAGGACGCGTCCTACGCCAAGCAGTGGAAGTTCACCAACGCCCCCGACGCCGACGCGCGCGCGGTGCAGGCGGCGTACTGGGCCGACCTGTGGGCGAAGGAGCAGGGCAAGGGCAGTCAGGTCGCCGGGACCGTCGCCAAGGCGGCCAAGATGGGCGACTACCTGCGCTACGCGATGTACGACAAGTACTTCAAGAAGATCGGCAACTGCACCAGCACGTCCTGCCCGGCCGGCACCGGCAAGGACGCCTCGCACTACCTGCTCTCCTGGTACTACGCCTGGGGCGGCGCCACCGACACCTCGGCGGGCTGGTCCTGGCGCATCGGCTCCAGCCACGCGCACGGCGGGTACCAGAACCCGCTCGCCGCGTACGCGCTCGCCAACTACGCGCCGCTGAAGCCGAAGTCGGCGACGGGCGCGGCGGACTGGGCCGAGTCCTACGAGCGGCAGCTGGAGTTCTACCGCTGGCTGCAGTCCGACGAGGGCGCCATCGCGGGCGGCGCCACCAACAGCTGGGCGGGCCGCTACACCACCCCGCCGTCCGGCACGCCGACCTTCTACGGCATGTACTACGACGAGAAGCCGGTGTACCACGACCCGCCGTCGAACCAGTGGTTCGGCTTCCAGGCGTGGTCGCTGGAGCGGGTGGCCGAGGTGTACCAGCAGACGGGCAACGCGCAGGCCAAGGCGGTCCTCGACAAGTGGGTCGACTGGGCGCTGTCCGAGACCACGGTCAACCCGGACGGTTCGTTCCTCTTCCCGTCCACGCTGAAGTGGTCCGGCAAGCCCGACACCTGGAACCCGTCGTCGCCGGGCGCCAACAGCGGGCTGCACGTCGAGGTCGTCGACTACACCAACGACGTCGGTGTGGCCGGCGCCTACGCCAAGATCCTGACGTACTACGCCGCGCGCTCCGGTGACACCGAGGCGGCGGAGACGGCGAAGGCACTGCTGGACGGCATGTGGGAGAACCACCAGGACGACCTCGGCATCGCCGTCCCGGAGACCCGCGCCGACTACGAGCGCTTCGACGACCCGGTGTACGTCCCGTCCGGCTGGACGGGCGCCATGCCGAACGGCGACCGGATCGACTCCTCGTCGACGTTCGTCTCGATCCGCTCCTTCTACAAGGACGACCCGGCCTGGTCGAAGATCGAGAGCTATCTGAAGGGCGGCGCCGCGCCGGTCTTCACGTACCACCGGTTCTGGGCCCAGGCGGACATCGCCACGGCCATGGGCGCGTACGCGGAGCTTCTCGAATAGTCCCCGCCGACGCTCCGTGTACCGGTCCCGGCACCTGACGCCGGGGCCGGCGGGCCGGGCGGTCCCCTCGCGCACGGGGGGCCGCCCGGTCCTCGCACGCTCCCGTTTCTTCTCCCCCACGAGGAAGGACACCCCCACCGTGCGAAGAACCCGCGTCCTCACGGCCGTGCTCGCCCTGGCGGCCGGACTGCTCGCCGGCGGTCCCCCCGCGCTGGCAGCCGACGCCCCCGGCCCCGCTCCTGCCGCCAACTCCCAGGCCGCCGACACCTACACCTGGCGCAACGCCCGTATCGACGGCGGCGGTTTCGTGCCCGGCATCGTCTTCAACCGCAGCGAGCCTGACCTGGCGTACGCCCGCACCGACATCGGCGGCGCCTACCGCTGGCAGGAGCCGACCAAGAGCTGGACGCCCCTGCTGGACTCGGTCGGCTGGGACGACTGGGGTCACACCGGCGTGGTCAGCATCGCCTCCGACTCCGCCGACCCCGACCGGGTGTACGCGGCGGTCGGCACGTACACCAACGACTGGGACCCCGGGAACGGCGCGGTGATGCGTTCCGCCGACCGGGGCGCGAGCTGGCGGAAGACCGCGCTGCCGTTCAAGCTGGGCGGCAACATGCCGGGGCGGGGCATGGGCGAACGGCTCGCCATCGACCCGCACGACAACGACGTGCTGTACCTGGGCGCGCCCAGCGGCCACGGGCTCTGGCGGTCCACGGACGCCGGCGTCACCTGGTCGGAGGTGACGTCCTTCCCCAACCCGGGCAACTACGCGCAGGATCCGGACGACGAGAGCGGGTACGCCTCGGACACCCAGGGGATCGTCTGGGTGACGTTCGACGAGTCCACGGGCACCGCGGGGTCGCCGACGCGGACCGTGTACGTCGGCGTCGCCGACAAGGAGAACGCCGTGTACCGCTCGACCGACGCGGGCGCGACCTGGGAGCGGCTGGCCGGGCAGCCCACGGGCTACCTCGCGCACAAGGGCGTCCTCGACGCGGAGAACGGCCACCTCTATCTGGCTTACAGCGACACCGGCGGTCCCTACGACGGGGGCGAGGGGCGGCTGTACCGGTACGCCACGGCGACCGGCGTCTGGACCGACATCAGCCCGGTCGCGGAGGCGGACACCTACTTCGGCTTCAGCGGCCTCACGGTGGACCGGCAGAACCCGGGCACGGTGATGGCGACCGCGTACAGCTCGTGGTGGCCGGACACACAGATCTTCCGCTCCACGGACAGCGGCGCCACCTGGACCCAGGCGTGGCGCTACACCTCCTACCCGGAGCGCGAGAACCGCTACGTCATGGACGTCTCCTCGTCGCCGTGGCTGACCTGGGGCGCCAACCCGTCGCCGCCCGAACAGACGCCGAAGCTGGGGTGGATGACGGAGGCGCTGGAGATCGACCCGTTCGATTCGGACCGCATGATGTACGGCACGGGCGCGACGATCTACGGCACGGAGGAACTGACGAACTGGGACGACGACACGCCGTTCACCATCCGGCCGATGGTACGCGGGCTGGAGGAGACGGCGGTCCTCGACCTGGCCTCTCCCCCGTCGGGCGCCCCGCTGCTCAGTGCGCTCGGCGACATCGGCGGGTTCCGGCACACGGACCTGACGAAGGTGCCGTCGATGATGTTCACCCAGCCGAACTTCACCTCCACGACCAGCCTGGACTTCGCGGAGTCGGACACGGACACGGTGGTCCGCGTGGGCCACGTCGACTCCGGTCCGCACGTGGCGTTCTCGACGGACAACGGCGCCAACTGGTTCGCGGGGACCGACCCTTCAGGGGTGAGCAGCGGCGGGACGGTCGCCGCGTCGGCGGACGGCGCCCGCTTCGTGTGGAGCCCGGAGGGCGCGGGCGTGCACCACACCACCGGCTTCGGCGCCTCCTGGTCGGCGTCGCAGGGCATCCCCGCGGGGGCGGTCGTGGAGTCGGACCGGGAGGACCCGGACACCTTCTACGGCTTCACGTCCGGGCGCTTCTACGTCAGCAGGGACGGCGGGGCGACCTTCGAGGCGTCACCGGCCGCCGGGCTGCCGGCCGGGGACAGCGTGCGGTTCAAGGCGCTGCCGGGCACGGCGGGCGAGATCTGGCTGGCGGGCGGGGAGCCCGACGGGCCGTACGGGCTGTGGCACTCCACCGACTTCGGGCAGACGTTCACCAAGCTGCCGGGCGTCGAGGAGGCGGACACGGTCGGCTTCGGCAAGGCGGCGCCCGGTGCCTCGTACCAGACGCTGTTCACCGGCGCGCGGATCGACGGGGTACGCGGCATCTACCGCTCCACGGACGCGGGCGCGAGCTGGGTGCGCGTCAACGACGACGCGCACCAGTGGGGTTGGACGGGTGCGGCCATCACCGGTGACCCGCGGGTGTTCGGCCGGGTGTACGTGGCGACGAACGGGCGGGGCGTGATCTACGGGGACCCGGTGGACGGGGGCGGCACGGACCCGGGGCCGTCGAGCTCATGTGAGGTGACGTACCGCGTCACGAGCACATGGGGTGACGGCTTCCAGGCGGACGTCCGCCTGACCAACACGGGCACGACACCGTGGGACGGGTGGTCCCTGACCTGGACCTTCCCTGCAGGCGAACGGATCGCTCAGCTGTGGAACGGCGCCCACACCCAGTCGGGTTCCACCGTGACGGTCCACAACGCCGACTGGAACCGCACGGTGGCACCGGGAGCATCGGCGGCCTTCGGCTTCACGGCGAGCGGGGAGCCGGCGGACACCGGCCCGAAGGCGTTCGCGTTGGGCGGGAAGGAGTGCGCGACGCGGTGAAGATCGCCGGTGGGGGATGATGGCTCCGCCCCCGCCGGCGACCCCGAAGGAGCCCCGATGCACGGACGGATCATCTTCCTCAACGGCACGTCCAGTTCGGGGAAGTCCAGCATCGCGCGGGAGTTGCTGGACGTGCTGGAGGAGCCGTACTTCCACATGCCCGTGGACGCCTTCCACCGGATGCGGTCGAGCCGCGAGATCGGGGCCGACCGGCTGCCCGACGTGCTGCACCGGACCTGGCGCGGGTACCACCGGGCCGTCGCGGGGATGGCCGCTGCGGGGAACAACGTGGTCGTCGACCATGTGCTGAGCGAGAAGTGGCGGCTGGCCGACTGTCTTGCCCTGTTCGAGCCGCGGGAGGTCGTCCTGGTGGGCGTACGGTGCTCGCTGGAGGAGACCGAGCGGCGTGAGCGGGAGCGCGGGGACCGGCAGGCGGGGCTCGCGGCACGGCAGTACGAGCGGGTGCACGCGCACGGTGAGTACGACGTCGAGTGCGACACCACCGCGACCAGCCCGGCGGACTGCGCCCGCGCCATCGCCGCCTTCCTGTCCCACCGCCCCTCCCCCACCGCCTTCGAGCGGCTTCGCACCACCATGGAGGTGAACGCGTGAGGGGCCGGATCGCACTGATCGGGGGCGGCTTCTCCACCGACGAGGACGGGGTGCTGGACGACTGGGTGCTGGGGCAGGCGCGCGCCCCGCGGCCCACGGTGTGCTTCGTGCCCACGGCCAGTGGGGACGCGCCCGGGTACATCGAGAAGTTCTTCGACGCCTTTCGCGCCAAAGACTGTGAGCCGTCCGTACTTCCCTTGTTCCGGCGGGAGTTGGACGACATCGCCCTGCGTGAGTTCCTGCTCGCGCAGGACGTCGTGTACGTCGGCGGCGGCAACACCGCCAACCTGCTGGCCGTCTGGCGCGTACACGGAGTCGACCGGCTGCTGCGGGAGGCGTACGCCCGCGGGACGCTGCTGTGCGGGATCAGCGCCGGGGCCAACTGCTGGGCCGAGGGGTCGCACACCGACTCCTTCGGCCCGCTGACCCACCTCCCGGACGGGCTCGGGCTGCTGCCCGGGTCGGTGTGCCCGCACTACGACAGCGAGCCCGGGCGCCGGTCCTCCTACCGGGCCGCCGTGGCGCGCGGCGACCTGGCCGACGGGTGGGCGGTGGAGGACGGCGCGGCCGCCCTCTTCACGGACGGGCGGCTCGCCGAGGCGGTGACGCGACTGCCGGAAGCCCGTCTGTACCGGGTGCGGGCGGGCGGGGAGGCGGGGACCGTCGAGGAGGCCGTGGACTGCCGGCTGCTCGGCGGGTGATGCTACGCCGGCCTGCGGAACGCCCTCAGCGTGAAGACCGGGTCCGGGCGGGGGCGGTCCTGGTCGGGGAGGGCCGCCAGACGGGCGGCGAACTCCTCCGTGAGCGGCCCGCCGGGCGGCAGGGTGACGAACCAGCCGCGCCGCAGGTCGTCCACCGTGCGGCGGGGGCTGCGGCCCTGGCCGTGGCCCCGGAAGCGGGCTTCCCCCGCCGGGACCAGTCCGTGCCCGGCCGCCAGCGCCGCGACCGTCTCCGGGTCGTCGGGCACAGGGCTCGGCGGCCGCTCGGCCAGCACGGCGTCGATGTCGCTGCCCACGTTGTGCGACAGCCCCTTGTGCACGGTGGTGACGTACACCCCGCCCGGCCGCAGCACCCGCGCGCACTCGGCGACGACGGCCCGCACGTCGGCGGGGTCGGTCAGCAGATGCAGCAGCCACACGCCGGCCACCGCGTCGAAGCTCGCGTCGCGGAAGGGCAGCCGGCGGCTGTCGGCGCGCACCACGGCGCCCGGGAGCCGGACGGCGGCCCGCAGGGTCATCGACGTGGACAGGTCCACGCCGGTGACCCGCAGTCCGGGGCGGGCGGCGGGAAATCTCCGGGTCACGATGCCGGTGCCGCAGGCCACGTCCAGCAGGCGGCTCGCCTGTCGCGGGACGAGACCCAGGACGGCCTCGGCGGCGGCCGCCGCGCGGGGTTCACCGCCGCGCAGGGCGTCGTAGCGCTCCGCTTCCTCGTCGTAGTCCAGCACGCGCCTCAGTGTGCCCCGTGGGCGGGTGCCAGGTCCTCCACCCTGCGGGCGAGCTCGAGGTCCTTCTCGGTGACGGCGCCGCCCGCGCTGTGCGTGTGCACGGACAGGGACACCGTGTGGTAGCCGAGGGTGAGATCGGAGTGGTGGTCCAGTTCGTCCTGCACCCGGGCGACGTGGACGACCATGGCGGCGGCGGCGATGTGCGAGTCCAGCCGGTAGGCGCGGGTGAGGCGGTCGCCGTCGAGCGTCCAGCCCGGCAGCTCGGCGAGCCGGGACTCGATCTCCGTCCGGGACAGCGGTTCGACGGGCATGCGCGGTACTCCTTCGCCGGGTCGGCTCTCGTGCCGCGTCCAGGCTGCCACAGAAGCCCCGCCCGTGCCCTGGCCGGAGGCCGCGCGGCTCCCCCGGCCGGCGGTTCCTCGACTACGGTCCCGCCATGACCACTGCCCCCTCCGAGACCACTGCCCCCTCCGAGACCGCTTCCCGCACCGAGGGCGTGGGCCCGCTGCTGCGCGCCTGGAGGCAGCGGCGGCGGGTCAGCCAGCTGGAGCTGGCCCTGCGCGCCGGCTCCTCCGCCCGGCACATCAGCTTCGTCGAGACCGGCCGGTCCCGGCCCAGCGAGGAGATGGTGCTGCGGCTGGCCGAGCACCTGGACGTGCCGATGCGGGAGCGCAAC
Source organism: Streptomyces cellulosae (assembly GCA_014655195.1). Taxonomy (GTDB): domain Bacteria; phylum Actinomycetota; class Actinomycetes; order Streptomycetales; family Streptomycetaceae; genus Streptomyces; species Streptomyces cellulosae. Next base: position 120,061 of record BNBH01000023.1, read on the forward strand.
GCGCTGCTGCTCGCGGCCGGTTACGCGCCCCGCTATCCGGAGACCCCGCTGGACGACCCCGCGCTGGAGGTCGTCCGCACCGGCATCGAGCGGCTGATCGGCGGGTTCGAGCCGTATCCGGCGCTGGTGGTGGACGCGGGGTACGACGTGGTGGCGGCCAACCGGGGGGTGCTGGCGCTGTTCGACGGCATCCCCGAGACGCTGCTGACGCCGCCGCTGAACGCGGTGCGGCTCACCCTGCACCCGCGGGGGCTGGCGCCGCGGATCCGGAACCTGCGGGAGTGGCGCGGGCACCTGCTGGAGCAGATGCGGCGGAACATCGCCCTGCGCCGCTCGGACCGGCTGCGCGCGCTGTACGACGAGGTGGCGGCGTACCCCGTGCCGGACACCGCCGGACACCCGGAGGAACCGGCCGAGCCGGTGGCGTACTTCGCGCTGCCGATGGTGGTGGAGCACCGGGGGCGGACTCTGTCGTTCGTGTCGTCCATCGCCACGTTCAACACCCCGATGGACGTGACCGTCGCCGAGCTCGCCGTGGAGACGCTGCTCCCGGCGGACCCGGCGACGGCCGCCTACCTTCAGACCTGGCTGGACTGACGTGCCCTCAGCGCCCTGTGCTGCAGCAGGGTGAGGCCGCCCACGGAGAGCGCCTGGAGCACGACCCACACCGCGCCCGCCGTGGTCGGCGAGAGCCACAACGCGAGCGCGAGGAAACTCGCCGCCGTCCAGGCGAGGTTGGCCTCGACGACCGCCGTCACGCCGGCCGTCGGCGGGTGCGGCCGGGCGGCCAGCAGGCCCACGCCGGCCGCGTACACGGCGAGGAACGCACCCAGTCCGAGCAGCAGCCCGGAGCCGATCCCGAGGAACCGGCCGAGCGGTCCGGACAGGGCGAGGTAGGCGAGGGCGTTGGCGCCGGTCACCACGGCGTCGAGGGCCAGCAGACGGCGCAGCGGGTCTCCGGTCCGGGCGGGCACGGCGAGCGGGGTCGTGGACATGGGGCGTCATCCTCCGTCGGGAGCGGTGCGGGAGTCGGTGCGTCCACGATCCCCCGGGGCGGCGTACGGGTCGATTACGTCCGGGGTAATGGGGCGGGCGGAGGGGAGACGGGGGCGGTCACCCGCGGCTCGTGAGAGTCTCTGAGGGACATGACAGGATGAGCGCATGCCCGAGCACGTTGGGGAGGCGTGGCGTTGAGTGAGCGGCGGGCCGCACCCACGGTGGGCCAGGTGGTCCTGGGACGGCGGCTGTACGAATTGCGCGAGGCCGCGGGCCTCTCACGGGAGGAGGCGGCCCGCATACTGCGGGTGGCGCCGGCCACCGTCCGCCGGATGGAGACCGCCGAGGTCTCGCTGAAGATCCCGTACGTCCAGATGCTGCTGACCGCCTACGGGGTGCCCGAGCACGAGGCGGACACGTTCGTCACGCTCGCCGAGGACGCCAACCGCCCGGGCTGGTGGCAGCGGTACCACGACGTGCTGCCCGAGTGGTTCAGCCTGTACGTCAGCCTGGAGGGCGCCGCCCGCATCATCCGCTCCTACGAGCCGCACTTCGTCCCCGGGCTGCTCCAGACGGAGGACTACGCGCGCGCCGTGCTGGAGGCCGGCACGATCGGCACGGCGGGCCCGGAGACGGTCGAGCGGCACGTGGCGCTGCGCATGGAGCGGCAGAAGCTGCTGGAGCGCCCGGACCCGCCGCACCTGTGGGTGCTGATGGAGGAGACGGTGCTGCGGCGCCCGGTGAGCGGGGACGGCCGGGTGATGCGCGACCAGCTCGACAAGCTGCTGGAGTTCGCCGCGCGGGACCGGGTCACGCTGCAGATCGCCGAGTTCGCCGACGGGCCGCACCCGGGGACGTACGCGCCGTTCTCGCTGTTCCGGTTCGCCGAGCCGGAACTGCCGGACATGGTGTTCACCGAGTACCTGACCGGCGCGCTGTACCTGGACTCCCGCAAGGAGGTCTCGGTGCACCTGGAGGTGCTCGACCACATGACGGCCGGCGCGGCCTCCGCCCGGCGCACCGAGAAGCTGCTGCGGGAGTGCCGCGAGCGCCTGTGAGGCGCCCGCGGGCTCAGGCCGCTCCGTCCTGGCGGGTTCCGGTGCCCTTGTCGTCGTCGACGATCTCCGCGTCCACGACGTCGTCGTCCTGGGACGCCCCGCCGTCCGCGGCGGATCCGGCCGTTCCGTCCGCGCCGGTGGCCTGCGCGCCGGTCTGGGCGTACATCGCCTGGCCCATGCGCTGGCTGACCGAGGCGACCTTCTCCACGGCGGCGCGCAGCTCGGCCGTGTCGGGCGACTCCTGCTCCAGCAGCCGCCTGACGTCGGCGACCGCCGACTCCACCTCGGACTTGGCCTCGGCGGGCACCTTGTCGCCGTTCTCGGTGAGGAACTTCTCCGTCTGGTAGACGAGTTGCTCGGCCTGGTTGCGGGTCTCGGCCGCCTCCCGGCGCCTGCGGTCCTCCTCCGCGTACTGCTCGGCCTCCCGCATCATGCGGTCGATCTCGTCCTTGGGGAGGGCCGAGCCGCCGGTGACGGTCATCTTCTGTTCCTTGCCGGTGCCCAGGTCCTTCGCGGAGACGTGCATGATGCCGTTGGCGTCGATGTCGAACGTCACCTCGATCTGCGGCACCCCGCGCGGCGCCGGGGGCAGGCCGGTCAGGTCGAATGTGCCGAGCTTCTTGTTGTACGCCGCGATCTCCCGTTCGCCCTGGTAGACCTGGATCTGCACCGACGGCTGGTTGTCGACGGCGGTGGTGAAGATCTCCGAACGCCGGGTGGGGATCGTGGTGTTGCGCTCGATCAGCTTCGTCATGATGCCGCCCTTGGTCTCGATGCCGAGGGACAGCGGGGTGACGTCGAGCAGCAGCACGTCCTTCACGTCGCCGCGGATGACACCGGCCTGGAGGGCGGCGCCGAGGGCCACCACCTCGTCGGGGTTGACGCCCTTGTGCGGCTCCTTGCCGGTGAGTTCGCGGACCAGGTCGGTCACGGCGGGCATCCGGGTGGAACCGCCGACGAGGATGACGTGGTCGATGTCGGACAGCCGCACCCCGGCATCCTCGACCGCCTGGTGGAAGGGCTTCTTGCAGCGTTCGAGCAGGTCCTCGGTGAGCTCCTGGAACTGGGCCCGGGTGAGCTTCTCGTCCAGGTGCAGCGGGCCCTCCGCGGAGGCGGTGATGTAGGGCAGGTTGATCGTGGTCTCGCTGGACGACGACAGTTCGATCTTCGCCTTCTCGGCGGCCTCCCGCAGACGCTGCACGGCCATCCTGTCCTGCGCCAGGTCGATGCCGTACTGGTCCTTGAAGCGCTTGGCGAGCCAGTCCACGATCCGCTGGTCCCAGTCGTCGCCGCCGAGGTGGGTGTCGCCGTTGGTGGCCTTCACCTCGATGACGCCCTCGCCCATCTCGAGGAGCGACACGTCGAAGGTGCCGCCGCCGAGGTCGAAGACCAGGACCGTCTGGTCGTTCTCCTTGTCGAGGCCGTAGGCGAGCGCCGCGGCCGTGGGCTCGTTGATGATGCGCAGCACGTTGAGCCCGGCGATCTCACCGGCCTCCTTGGTGGCCTGCCGCTGGGTGTCGTCGAAGTACGCCGGCACGGTGATGACGGCGTCGGTGACGTCCTCGCCGAGGTAGGCCTCGGCGTCCCGGCGCAGCTTCTGCAGCACACGGGAGGACAGTTCCTGCGCCCGGTAGCGGGTGCCGTCGACGGAGCCCTGCTCGGGGAACCGCCACTGGGCGTCGCCCATGTGCCGTTTGACCGAGCGGGCGGTGCGGTCGACGTTGGTGACGGCCTGCCGCTTGGCGACCTCTCCGACGAGCACCTCGCCGTTCTTGGCGAAGGCCACGACCGAGGGTGTGGTGCGGGCGCCTTCCGCGTTGGCGATGACGGTGGGCTCGCCGCCCT